>NZ_BCVE01000018.1 GCF_001591585.1 Niallia circulans NBRC 13626
GGAAATCAGCCAAACTGGGAAAATATCAGCCAAAGGGAGGAGGGAATCAGCCAAACTGGGAAAATATCAGCCAAAGGGAGGGGGAAATCAGCCAAACTAGAGAAATATCAGCCAAAGCGGGAAGAGAATCAGCCAAACTAGAGAAATATCAGCCAAAGGGAGGAGAGAATCAGCCAAACTGGGAAAATATCAGCCAAAGCGAGGGGAAATCAGCCAAACTGGGAAAATATCAGCCAAAGGGAGGGGGAAATCAGCCAAACTGGGAAAATATCAGCCAAAGCGGGGAGAGAATCAGTCAAACTGGGAAAATATCAGCCAAAGCATCCAAGATGAGAAGCCAAATCACCAATCAACTCACCAAACCAAAGAAAGTGGTGTTCATTTGAATATTTTTCGCAATAAATCATTCACGTTTATGTGGATTGGAAATGGGATATCGGAGTTAGCGGGAGCCTTTGGGACCTTTTGCAACTCGTTATTAATCTATGAAATTACTGGTTCATCTTGGGCATTAGGCAGTATGTGGCTATTATATTTTCTGCCTTCTCTCATCCTTCAGCTTTTTATTGGGCCATACCTTGATCGTTGGAGTAGAAAATGGATGATGATTTTTGCTCTCTGGAGTAGAGGCATGATATTTCTTTTTCCTCTCATTGGGTTTGTAACAGACACATTAGTACCGTGGCATGTTTATATTGTTCAAGTCATCATTGGATTAATAACTCCGATTTATTCTCTTGCTAATCAAGCCATACTGCCTAATCTTGTTTCGAAAGAGCAATTAAGTAGTGCTAATGCCTATGTAGAAGGGATGGCCAGATTAATGACGTTCGCAGCGCCAGTTGTGGCAGGGATTGTCATTGAATATATCGGAATTGGCAGTACTTTATTGTTTATTTGTACGGCGCTGATGCTTAGTGGATGTCTTTTGCTGGGGATTATGGAAGTAAGAGAAGCGAAAGTGGAAAGAAAAACATGGGCAGTGGAATTTATGGAGGGGGTTCGCTACTTTTTTCAACAAAAAACGATTGTGTGGTTAGGGATTTTTTTAGCATTTGTTCAATTTGGGGTAGGGGTCACAATGGTGATTAATATTCCCTATATTAAAACAGTGCTAAATGGAAATAATGCCATGTACGGTTATTTTATGGCGGGTTTTCCTTTAGGATATATGTTTGGAACCTTACTTGTTGGCAAAATCAAAATCCAATCACGGAGACGCTTGATGCTAGGGGCACTATTAATAGGAGGAGTGACATACATTAATTTAGGAATAACAAGTTCGCTCATTTCAGCCATCGTAACGGAAATCGTTGCTGGCATCACCATGGCATTTTTCAGCATACATAATATTACGATTTGTCAGCAAACCGTTCCCAATCATTTAATGGGCAAAATTATTTCGGTCCGATCCTTTATCATTCGAGCGCTGATGCCGCTAGGCGTAATAGCAGGCGGAGCATTAAGTGAATTATGGGGGATCCGGCCTTTATACGTTTTAATTGGAGCAATAATTACTACTGTATCTTTAGTGGGACTATTGATTCCTTACTTTGCCTTTTTGGATAAAGAAAGCACCGATAAAAACAAGCTGGCTGCTTAATCTATTAAGAAAGACTAGGAAATGGATTCATTCCTTTTTCCTAGTCTTTTCTATTAATATTTCTTTAACAAAATTGCTGAGTTATGACCGCCAAAGCCAAAGGAATTAGAGAGACCAATGGATATTCCGGCTTTTCTTGCTCCTTCTGGAACATAGTCTAAATCACAGTCTGGGTCTGGAGTTTCCAAATTAGTAGTTGGCGGGATAATCCCTTCTCTCAAGCTCTGTACTAAAGCAATTGCTTCCGCTCCACCAGCAGCACCAAGCATATGACCAAGCATGGACTTATTAGCTGTCACAGGGATTTTATAGGCGTCTTCTTCAAATAATTTCTTAATTGCTAATGTTTCCGAGAGATCGCCGACAGGTGTACTGGTTGCATGTGCGCTAATCACATCTACATCAGAAGGAGAAATATTTGCTTTAGTTAATGCCCGCTTCATAGCAAGATATGCTCCTCTTCCATCTGGATGGGTAGCCACCATATGATAGGCATCTGAGCTTGCGCCATATCCAATGATTTCAGCTAAAATGGGAGCATTACGCTTTATAGCATGTTCCAAGTCTTCCACTATTAAAATAGCTGCCCCTTCACTCATCACGAATCCATCTCGATTTTTATCAAAAGGTCTACTTGCTGAAGCTGGTTCGTTATTTTTTGTCGATAATGCTCTGGCATTCCCGAAGCTTGCTAAGGAAAGATTCGTAATAGCAGCTTCCGATCCGCCTGCAAACATCACATCTGCATCACCATTTCGAATGGTATGAAAGGCTTCCCCAATCGATGTATTTCCAATGGAACAAGCTGTTACCGGAGAGAGGGAAGGACCTTGAGCTCCGAATCTAATACTAATTTGCGCTGCAGCTGCATTGGAAATCATCATCGGTACTAAGTTAGGACTGACTCGATTAGGACCTCTTTGATTTAATGTATTTACATTATCGATAAGGGTGGTCAAACCGCCGATTCCTGATCCTACATAAACACCCATTCGCTCTTTATCTATTAAATCTAAGTCTAATTGTGAATTTGTTAAGGCTTCTTCTGCTGCAGCTAAAGCAAACTGGCTAAATCGGTCCAGTTTTTTTGCTTCCTTTGCTCCCCATCTTTCATCTGGATGAAAGTCAGTTACTACTCCAGCTATTCTTGTTTTGGAATTAGATACATCTAAATGGTCGATAGAACGGATTCCTGATTCCCCTTTTAAGAGGTTCTGCCAATATTCATCCACGTTATTTCCTAACGGTGAAATAATTCCCATTCCAGTGACAACAACTCTTTTCACGATTTTTCCCCCATTCCTTTTTTCTTTATTGTATCCTTTTCTTATCCTATTACAAGTTGTAGTTTATACTAGTATAAATAGTACTAGCTTAAAAAGGAGAATGGATATGAATAGAGATATAAGGCTAGAAGCCCTCTCGGAATTTTTGAAAACAAAGCGCTCTAAGATACAGCCGCAAATGGTTGGACTCCCAGCTGGAACGAGAAGAAGAACAGCAGGACTCCGCCGTGAGGAAGTGGCACAATTAGCGGGAGTAAGCACTACCTGGTATACCTGGCTAGAGCAAGGTAGAGATATTAAAGTGTCTATCTCTGTTCTCGATGCAGTAGCAGATGCGCTGCAATTAAATTCTGATGAACGAAAATATGTATACGGTTTAGCGTTTGAGGAGGGAAATTCTTTTTTTCCTAAAGAGGCAGAAGAAGAGATGATGACTCCAGCTTTAGAAAGAATTTTAAAGGAACTTCGCTACTGTCCAACTATTATAACGGATCGCCGTTCTTTTATCGTTGGGTGGAATGAAGCCGCCAAGCAAGTATTCCTAGACTTTGAAAAAATCCCATCGGAAAAGAGAAATCTCATTGAATTGCTTTTTTCCAGAAAAGAACTAAGAGCATTAGCTGTCAATTGGGAGGACTTTGTAAAAGGATTCATTTCCATCTTTCGAACATATTTAGGACAATATATGGCAGATGAGTGGTATCAAGAATTTATCGAAGACATGAAAAAGAACTATCCAGACTTTAATAGAATGTGGAATGAAAGTGAAGTAAGTTCTGCTCCTGAGGTGTTAATTGAATTTCGCCACTCGAAGGCGGGGAAAATGATTTATAATTTAACCTCCTTACAAGTCCATGGCGCGAATGATTTAAGATGCAGCATTTATACGCCTGTTGATGGAACAGGGACAGAGGAGAAGATTCAGCATTTGATGAAATGAAAGAGGGGACACAGTCGTTTATTGTGTCCCCTTCTCTATTTATTAAGAATTAGAAATAAGCTTTCTAACTCCATCCACTACAGGTGTTTCCGAACGGCCAAGTAGTTTTTCAAAATCATTGCTTTCAATATCTAATGTACCTTTGCGAATATCCTTTTGAATTGCTACAAGCATAGGAACAACAAAATCAGGTATGCCAGCTTGTGTCATTATTTCTGCATATTTACTGTCATCTACATGTTGGACAGGCACTTCTTTTCCAATCACCTGGCTAACAGCGGCAGCGATTTCTTCTTGTGATAAAGGTTTGCCAGAAAGTTCATAAATCGTATTTTCGTGTCCTTCACCGGCTAGCACTTCTGCTGCAGCTTCTGCATAGTCCTGCTGTAAAGCCCAGCCGACCTTTCCGCTGCCAGCAGAGGTAACCCACGGTGCTCCAGCTTGAACTCCTTGAATAGTAGAAAGCTCATTTTCTAGGTACCAGTTATTACGTAAGAAGGAATAAGGGATACCTGTTTTTTGAATAGCGATTTCTGTTGCTTTATGAACTTCAGCAAGGAAATTGGTGCTTTCCTGTGCATTCGCAATACTTGTATATGCGATAAAGGAAACACCAGCATTTTTAGCAGCATCGACAGCAGTATTGTGTTGGCGAATTCTAGTTTCCGTATCTCCATCTGCTGAAATAATTAATAGGCGATCGATTCCTTTAAAGGCTGCTGCCAAAGTTTCTGGCTGATCGAAATCTCCATGGCGAACATCTACGCCTTTTGCGCGTAAATCCTCTGCTTTTTCTGGATTGCGTACACTGACAGCAAGCTGATCAGCAGGTACTTTTGCTAATAAAACATTTACGATTTTAGATCCAAGTTTACCAGTGGCACCTGTTACTAATAGTTTCATTTGAAATTCCCTCCAATTAATGTTTTTCTTTCATTATACCCCAACGACTTTAACAAGATGTGTTGTTGGATATCCAATATAGGTATATAGTATATTTATAGTTAAAAAAATGAAAGTAGTTATTTTTTTATAACATAGTCACATAAATAGTACCATGGGAAGGAGAGAGAAAATGGCACGTTTTTTTGTTCAAAATGAATCTGTCTCGATCGATGAGGAGGGTTTTTGTCCTGTAACTTATACACAAAATTTAACGGCGGGAAGATGGAAAATTATTATCTTATGGCATTTAAGTCAGGGGACAAAACGGTTTAATGAATTGCAAAGACTATTGCCTGGAATATCAAAAGGGATTTTAACAAGGCAGTTAAGAGAATTAGAAGCAGATCAAATGGTGCACAGAGAAGTTTATAAAGAAGTGCCTCCCAAAGTGGAATATTCCTTAACAGAAAAGGGAGTTAGCTTTATTCCTATTCTTGATTTAATGGGAGAGTGGGGGAAAAAGCATTTTAAGGAATAAAAATGGGGACAAATCATTGTCCCCATTAGCTTTACAATACTTTATTCAAGAAATCTTTTGTACGCTCATTTTGTGGGTTTCCAAAAATCTCTTGTGGTGTACCCTCTTCCACGATATAGCCATTATCCATGAAGATTACGCGGTCTGCTACTTCTCTAGCAAAGCCCATCTCATGTGTAACAATTACCATCGTCATTCCTTCTTGAGCTAATTGCTTAATAACGTTTAATACTTCTCCGACCATTTCAGGATCAAGTGCACTTGTTGGCTCATCGAACAGCATAATATCAGGGTTCATCGCAAGGGCGCGGGCAATGGCAACCCTTTGCTTTTGACCGCCAGATAATTTAGAAGGATTTTCATTAGCTTTATCCTTTAAGCCGACACGGTCTAATAGTTGTAAGGCTTTTTCTTTCGCTTGCTGTGGTGTTGCTTTTTTCAAATCAACTGGAGCAAGAGTGATATTTTCCAGAACCGTTAGATGCGGGAAAAGATTGAAATGCTGAAACACCATTCCGATATTTTCTCTGATTTTGTTAATATCATTTTTCTTATCTGTTAATTTAAAGTCATTTACAACAACTTCGCCACTTGTAACTTCTTCTAACATATTTAAGCAGCGAAGAAGGGTACTTTTTCCGGAGCCAGAAGGACCAATTAAACAAACAACTTCGCCCTCTGTTACCTGTAAATCAATTGATTTTAAAACTTCAAGATTACCATATGATTTTTTCAGATTCGTCACTTTAAGCTTGGCCATTTTTAATCCTTCTTTCTAATCGATTTGATACTTTTGTTAGAATCATAATAACGATAAAGTACATAATACCGACGATCAGCCACATTTGGAATGATTCTAAGTTTCTTGCAATAATAATTTTTCCGCTTTGTGTCAATTCGTTAATACCGATAATGGAAAGAATAGACGTATCTTTTAGTGTAATAACAAATTGGTTAATAAATGCTGGAATCATTAATTGGATAGCCTGTGGAAGCACTACCTTTCTCATTGCTTTTCCATAAGGAAGTCCTAGACTGCGGGCAGCCTCCATCTGTCCTTTATCAACCGATTGAATGCCTCCGCGAACAATTTCAGCCATGTAAGCACCAGCATTTAAACTTAATGTAATAAGACCGGCAGCCACAGCTGTAATTCGGAAGTCAAGAGCTGCTGGAATTCCGAAGTAAATAAAGAATGCTTGAACGATTAATGGTGTTCCTCGGAAAATATCGATGTATATACCAGCAATTGTTCGTAAAATTTTACTTTTGGCAATACGTAATAGTCCAAAGATAATTCCTAGTACAGTTGCAATTAATAGAGAAACGACTGTTAAGATAAGTGTCATTTTTAAACCAGATAATAAGCTAGGGAAGCTCTCTTTTAATAAACCAAAAAAGCCACTCTTAGCTTCTTCATCTGATCCAGTTTCTAAGTATTTATCTAATATTTCTTGATATTCTCCAGATGCCTTTAAATTGGCTAATCCAGTGTTAAACATTTCAAGAAGCTCTGTATTTTGTCCTTTAGAAACAGCGAATCCATAAGAGGCTCCTGCTTCTTTATCTGTCACAATTTTAAGGCCATTTCCTTGCTTGATTCCATATGCTAATACTGGATAATCATCAAATACAGCTACGGAATTACCAGTTCTTACTTCTTCGTACATATTAGCAGAATCATCAAATGTTACGATGGAAAAACCATATTTGTCTTTGATGCTTTCTGCAAAGCTTGCCCCCTCTGTTCCTGTTTTAACAGCAACCTTTTGACCTTTTAAGTCTTTATAGGAGGAGACTTTATCATTATCGCTGTCGACGGCCATAATGATACCAGAATCAAAATAGGGTTCCGAGAAATCGAATTTCATTTGTCGTTCATCTGTAATGCTCATCCCGGCAATAACAGCATCCACTTGTTTTGATTCAAGTGCTTGAACAGCTGCGTTAAATCCAAGTGGCTTCATTTCATATTTGAAACCTTGATCTTTCGCAATAGCAGCCATTAAATCCATATCGATTCCGACGAAGTCCCCATTTACATCCTGAAATTCAAATGGCGCAAATGTAATATCTGTTGCAATCTGATATACTTTCTCCTTTGCTTCTGCTTTTGATATAGGAGAAATAATATTCAGCATAGTTAAGATAACTACGAAGAATAAAACTAATTTAGACATCCTTTTCTTTTCTTTCATTCGTACAACTCCTTTTCGTTTTTCTAAAGTTATAAAGTTCTGGTATAACATGTTAGATTACCTAACAAAACATAATTAAAATAATACTAAACAATTTTGATCTTGTACAGATAGGAATATAAAGAGAAAATTTACCAATTATTTTTAAGAGGGTGGAATACATAATAGCAAGTATGTTATACTACAGTTACTTATAACGAAAGGGATGATGGGTGAACGATGAAGAACTAATCTTATTTTTCTAAAATTTGAATGAAATACATTTCAAATGGAACAAAAAATAGGATTAGTCTGCCCATTTCCATAAATCGCTTTTTCAAGCATATCTCTAATGGTATGTGCACAATGATTGGTCGATATGCACGCTTTTTGTATATCGGTTATGTATGGTGTGAATGAGCAAATAATTAGGTACGGCTAATCCTTCCAGAGAAAATTTGGGAGGATTTTTTTCTCCCTTCTGAAAGGGATTGATAATATGAAAGAACTCTTAAAGTTAATCAATATCGGATATGAAGTGCTCGATACAACTATTTTTACAAATATAAATGCAAGTGTACAGCAAGGAGAAGTTATTGGGATTATTGGCAAAAATGGTGCAGGCAAATCGACTTTACTGCAGTTAATAAATAAAGAAATTGTCCCTACAGATGGACATATTAAGTGGGTAAAGGAAGACTTATCGGTTAAAATGGTTGAACAGGAGACCGAAAATTATGACTTAGAGAAAGAAACTTTTTTGGAATCGAAGCTATTAGAGAAATGGCAGGTGCCGACAAAGGACTTCCGAGTAATGAGTGGCGGGGAAAAATTAAAAGCACGTCTTGGTAAAGGCTTTGCCCATGATGCTGATTTATTGCTATTAGATGAACCAACCAACCACTTAGATGAACAAAGTATGGCACTGCTTCATGAACTAATAACAGCATATAAAGGAACCATTATTATCGTTTCTCATGACCGCTATTTCTTGGATAAAGTTACGACGAAAATCTGGTCGCTTGAAAATAAACAGCTTATCGAACATAAAGGGAATTATACAAGCTATATGGAGGCACGCGAGCAAAAGAGATTAACCCAGCAGCGGGAGTATGATAAACAGCAGAAGAAGATTAAACAAGTGGAAGGACAAATGAAGGAGCTCACCTCTTGGTCTCAGAAAGCACATGCCCAATCAACAAAACAAGAATTCCCAAAAGAATATTATCGCACAAAGGCCAAACGAATGGATGCTCAAGTCAAATCAAAGCAAAAACGTTTAGAAAAAGAGCTGGAAAAAAATAAAGTGGAACGTTTAGACGAAGAGTATACGGTAGCTTTTTCGATTGAAGCGAATAAAAAGAAGGGGAAACGCTTTTTGGAAATTAAAGATTTATCCAAAGCATTTGACTCTAAAATGTTGTTTGAAAAGGTGAATATAACGATTCAGCATGGGGAAAAGGTTGCGATTATGGGACCTAACGGAAGTGGGAAAACAACCTTATTAAACATTATTTTAGGAAAAGAAAAGGCCAATGGAGAAGTCTGGATTTCACCGACAGCCACTATCGGCTATCTAACACAGGAAGTATTCGATCTTCCTTTAGAGGAAACACCAGAACAGCTATTCTTTAAAGAAACATTTAAAGAAAGAGGAAAAGTACAAACACTGATGAAACATTTAGGGTTTATGGCGTCTCAATGGAAGGAACCAATAAAAAGTATGAGCATGGGAGAACGGGTAAAATGCAAATTAATGGCTTATATTTTAGAAGAAAAAGATGTGCTCATACTCGATGAACCAACCAACCATCTTGATTTACCTTCCCGAGAGCAATTAGAAAAAACGCTATCCCAGTATAATGGAACACTTATTATTGTTTCCCATGACCGTTATTTCCTAGAGCAAACAACGTCAAGTAAGCTAATCATAGGTAATGGAACGGTTCAAAGGCAATGGACAGAGTCTCCAAAACGGGATAGAGATAATAAAGAAGAATTACGGCTAAAGCTGGAGACAGAAAGACAAGAAGTGTTAGGAAAATTAAGCTTTATGACACCAAAGGATAAGGAATATGCGGAATTAGATAGAAAGTTTCTGGAATTAACGAAGCAAATGAAGGAGCTATAGGGGGTTATTCCCCTTTTAATTTGTAAAATAATTAATTATTCCAGCTATTGCTAATGAGACTACACCAATTAGAAAGGCTATCATGGATATTTTTATGTTTAATGCGCGATCTTCTTTTGTTTCTGTGAAATGGTGGTTTCTGTGCTGCCTGCCATCTGGCCACGCTCCGATCATTGTCACCGCGATGAAGATCGAGATGATACCGATGATGAAAAAAAACACAAACATAGATATTCCTCCTTTTTAAACAAGAAGTAATTTTCTTGTTTAAAATATACGTTTGATCCAACTTGAAAGTTACAGAAATATAAGATTATTTATGCTTTAATAAGAAGAAAGAGGAGGAACAGACATGAGAATACCTGCTAAGCTACAAAAGGGCGATGAAATTAGAGTAATTGCCCCTAGTCGAAGTGCAGCAATTTTATCAGAAGAGGGAATAGAGCAAGCAAAGAAAAGATTAGAGAATCTTGGCTTTGTTGTGACGTTTGGGAAGCATATTTTTGAATCTGACTTACAATTCTCCTCCACGATTGAGCATCGGGTGGAGGATATTCATGATGCTTTTCGGGATCAAAATGTAAAAGGAATATTAACGGTCATTGGCGGATTTAACAGCAATGAGCTGTTGCCTTATTTAGATTTTGATTTAATAAAAGCTAACCCTAAGATGCTTTGTGGGTATAGTGATATAACCGCTTTAGCAACTGCGATTACAACCAAGGCTGATTTTATTACCTATTCTGGTCCACACTTTTCTAGCTTCCAAATGGAAAAGCTACAGGAATACCAAACAGAATATTTCCGGAAATGCTTGATGGAAACTAGTGCGTTTATCATAGAGCCTTCTGATGTGTGGACAGATGATGCGTGGTATTTGGATCAAGAAAATCGCCAATATGAACCTGGAGGCTGGAGGGTATACCAAGAGGGAAGTGCAAAAGGGCAATTGTTTGGTGGTAATCTATGTACCTTAAATTTACTGCAGGGAACAGAATATATGCCTAATCTTAAAGATGGCATTCTATTTGTAGAAGATGATGAATTAACCATTCCAGAAACATTCGCAAGAGATTTAACCTCTTTGTTGCAGACAGCAGGAATAATTAAAGCATTAGTAATTGGGAGATTTCAGCGAGCTTCGAAAATGACAGAAGAGCAGCTTTTGTTTATTTTAGATAAACATCCTCTTTTGCAGCAAATCCCTGTATTATATGATGTGGATTTTGGTCATATCCAACCATTCTTTACTTTTCCCATTGGGGGAGAAGTAGAGATTGATACAAAGAACTATGGAATTAAAATGACTACTTTTTAAATGGTTCAGTGGAGGAATAGACTTGGAGCTTAAAGAAAAGATAAAAAATCTGCCCGCATCTCCAGGGGTATATTTGATGAAGGATTCCTCTGGACAAATCATTTACGTTGGCAAATCCAAAAGATTAAAAAATAGAGTTTCTTCTTATTTTCAGCATTCGAAAAATCGGATTGGTAAAATAGAAAAATTAGTGAAGCATATAAAGGATTTTGACTTTATTGTCACAGACACGGAGTTTGAGGCATTAATGCTGGAATGTAAGTTAATAAAAGAGATCCAGCCCATGTACAATCGGATGATGAAAGCGACAAAGGCATACAACTACATCATATTCCGATACCAGAAGGGCAGCTACCGTATGGAGATTGTAAATGAATTGGAGAAGGAAGATATTCATTATTATTTTGGTCCTTTCACTAGTAAAAGAACAGTAGAAAATGCGATAAAAGGAATCAAATCATTTTATAAAATAGATTGTTCCAATACGACAAACAGTACTAGTCCCTGTCTCAATTATACAATCGGAAAGTGTATAGGGATTTGCTTCAATCCAATAGCTGAAGAAACGTATCAACAAATTATCCATCGTCTTATCTCTTTATTTAAAAAACAGGATACTAGAATACTAGAAGAGATGTCCGCTGAAATGAATGAAGCTTCTAGTAATTTTGAGTTTGAGAAAGCAGCGGAAATAAGAGATACCATTGCCAAAATAAAGACGATTCTGCAAACAGAAACAGTAATAAATATTATGGTAGATAATCGTCTTTTTCTAGCAGTCGAGTACTTAGATAATGGCCGGATAAAGCTATTTCTGATTAGACGAAATCAAATTTTATACCGGCAAATATATGAAGCAAATCATTTTGATATGCAAGTGGTGAAGAGGCAGATTTGCACATATCTTTCAAGAAAGAATCTGTTTATTGGCACTTTAGATAAAGCAGAAATAGACGAAGCTTATATTATTTACAACTATTTAAACAGCGGCAATTGTCAGTATGTTGTCATAGAGGGCGAATGGCAGGGAAATAGAGAATGTGGTAATTTGGAAAACAATCTCAGGAAAATCATTCCCTTTCATTAATAAGAAATTTTTCAGGAAATACAGATAAAAATGCAGTGACATCCTAAAATAGAGGAGAAATCAATATGCTGTCAAAAGAACAAATTGCTGAAATTAGAGAGCTTAAGGATATTTGTGAGAAAGAAGAAGGTTTTGAGTTAAAGCTTAACTTTGATATGCTCGAAAATCGAAATGGAGAAAAGAAAGAGGACTTTTTTTATTATGTAGACGGCAAACTAGTTGGCTTTTTAGGGAGCTACTATTTTGGCAAAAAAGTTGAGTTGTGTGGTATGGTTCATCCACATTTTCGCCGGAACGGGATTTTTACAGCTTTGCTGGAAGAAGGCTTAGAAACAGCAAGACAGAGAGAAGCTACGAGTATATTATTGAATGCTCCTGCTGCATCGCAGAGTGCAAAAGTATTTCTAGAGAAGCTACCATGTTCCTATGCCTTTTCGGAACATCAAATGAAATGGCATAAGGAAGATTTAATAGAGGATGCTGCGATTTCTTTAAGACCATATGATTATGATCAGGATAAAGAAATAGAAATAGAGCTTGATGTTTTAGGCTTTGGTATAGCTGAGGAGGATGCTCGAGATTACGTTAACACCATAACGGAGCAGGCTGGTGATAAACGCATGATTATTGAGGTAGATGGAAAAACAGCGGGGAAAATCAGAGTTTCTGAAACCGATGGAGAAGCATGGATTTACGGGTTCGTTGTTGTTCCAGAGCTTCGCGGAAAAGGAATTGGCAGAAGGGCATTATCCAAAGTGGTAAAAATGGAAAAGGAAAAAGGCCTTTCTATCTTTTTAGAAGTAGAAGCAAAAAATGCTCGAGCGCTTAAACTTTATGAGTCTTGTGGATTTCGAAGCTATCATTCTCAGGACTATTATGAATATAAATAACTCTTTTGACAGAAGGTATCTAAATGTAGTCATTAAGATACCTTCTATCCTTATATCAAAGGAAGAGCAGTAATACATGTATTATCATCCTTAAAAGTAGCGAGATCCGATTTGGCTGTTTTGCCATTATAGGAGATGGTTAATTTTAAATCTTTATTGCGTGGAAGCCATAAATCGATAAACCCGTTTTGCTGAGAAGTTATAAGTTCATCTACATAAACATTCCCCACGTCATCTTCAATAAGTACCGCGAATTCCTTATTTGCCAATTCCCCGCGGCACCCTGTTAAATTATGGATAGCACAAGGGTGAGTATCTACTAAGTAAGGAGCAACAGAAACAAAAAATTCCTCCTTGGGCAAGCGATAGAGATGCTCTTCGTTGTCGAGAGTATTCACTGTTAATGTATCAGAGGTAATGGAAGCGGCAGCTGTTGACTTCTTCCCGGAACTAAAATCTTGAACAAGTTGTTTGAGATCGCTATCGTCCATTTTTTCATAGCGGTTATTTTGGGTAATAATTAAAAGAATCGTTACAGCAAATAGTATGGTAATAAATATCGGAATGATAAGTTTAGTTTTTTTCATATTAATCGCATTCTCCCTTTCAAGTTTGACTGCTTATGTATAAAGATAACAAAAAAGAGCAAAAAATTATGAAAGAAAAATGGAGATTTTGTGAATTTTTTTTATTTAATCGATTTCTTTTTCATTTTTCAGAAGTTTGGTAAAAATTGTGAGAAAAGTCCTTTCTTTCTCTTGTGTATCTGTCTATTTTCCTATAAAATTTGTAATAGAAACTAAAAAAAGGAAATAGAGTATTTCATTATTTAAATATAATAAAATGATAAAGGCAAATTCATCGAAAGGTGAAGACGCAAAGCTATAGGGACTAAGATCGTGGAGATTAAGTCAGCCAGTTACCGATTTATCTTGATAAAGAAGGGCTAATCGGTCGAAGATTAGCTTTTTTCTATTATTTGGATAGCTGTAATATGTCGATGATAGTCTCACTAATGGTAAGGTGAGGAGAAAAATGGGGATATTATATTTTTGCTGCGGAGTAATGATAGGTATTTTCTTTTGGAAAAAAAATGATAAGCGTAAATATAATAAGTGGAAAGCGAAAGTAGAAAAAGAAGACATTATGTTTCGACTAGTGGAAAGCTCAAAGGACATCGTTTATCGATATGAAGTGAAACCGCAAATGAGACATTCGTATATTAGTCCTTCCGCCGATGCTGTATTAGGAGATGGCATGGTCAAGGAATTTTATCGGAATCCGTATGCCCCTTTAGAAATGATTTATCCCGATGATTATCACATTATGTACAAAAAACTTCATGGTGCAATTGATTATAGTCAGCCATTGGTTCAACGAATGAGATGTTCAGACGGTTCTTATAAATGGTTTGAGGAATATGCGACGCCTATTTATGAGCATGGAGAGCTTGTAGCGATTCATGGAATCATTCGTAATATCGACGAGAAAGTAAGACTACGAGAGAATTTAGAGCATCAGCTGATCCATGATGCATTGACAGAAGTATATAATCGCTTTTACTTTGAACAAAAGATGGAAGAATTTGATACGAAAATAGATGAAGTAATTGCCATTATCCTATGTGATTTAGATGAACTAAAACAAGTTAATGATAAGTACGGTCATAAACAAGGCGATGATTTAATTAAAGCAGCTGGAAAATTATTAAATACTTTTTCTTCTCCTTATATTACGGTCTCGAGAATCGGCGGGGATGAATTTGTCTTGTTAATTCAAGGAATGCAGCAAGAAGAAATAGAAGAGTTATATAAGAGGATGACGATGGGATTAAGCGATAAGGGAAAATGCGTAGAAGAAAACATGGTGAGAATGTCGATTGGCTACGCATTTGGTCAAAGCTCTCTTGGAAGAATGACAGCCTTATTTACAGAAGCAGATAATCATATGTATCAAAATAAAGTTCAGAAGAAAAAGAAAAATCAAAATAAAGTATTGGCAGAATAACTTGTTTTGCAGCACAGGGAAGACAGCTTTCAACTAAAGGAAGCTGTTTTCTTTATATAGAATTGTTTTTTGCAAAGTGTTATTGCATGTTCTTCACGGTGAAAAGGGTATAATAGAAATATCAAAAAGGAATGGAAGGGAGCTAATATGAGTAATAAAGAGACAAAAACAGATGTTGGCTGGAATTTTGATAATAGTTATGCTCGTCTTCCCGAAACATTTTATTCTAAGATGACAGTAAATCCAGTCAGTTCCCCAAGTTTAGTGAAGCTTAATGAGGATTTGGCTAAGACACTTGGATTAAATGGGGAGCAATTGCAGCGCCCTGAGATAATACAAGTATTAAGCGGGAATGAGGTTCCAGAAGGAGGCTTTCCTCTTGCGCAAGCATATGCAGGCCATCAATTTGGCCACCCGACCATGCTAGGCGATGGAAGGGCGATGTTAATTGGAGAGCAGATTACCCCATCAGGCGAACGATTCGATATCCAATTAAAAGGCTCTGGCCGAACTCCCTATTCGCGCGGTGGCGACGGAAGAGCAGCGCTTAAGCCGATGCTAAGGGAGTATATCATTAGTGAAGCGATGCATGGACTAGGGATTCCGACTACTAGAAGCTTAGCGGTTGTTGATACAGGTGAGAAGATTGTCCGGGAAACGAGTTTGCCAGGAGCGATTTTAACAAGAGTGGCAGCAAGCCATCTTCGCGTAGGAACATTTCAATATGCAGCTGCTCTTGAGTCAAAGCAGGATCTTAAAGCACTTGCGGATTATGCTATGGAACGGCATTTCCCAACAATTAAGAAAGATGGGAATCCGTATGTTGAAATGTTTAGAGAAGTAATGAAGCGGCAGGCTGCATTAATTGCTAAATGGCAATTAGTTGGTTTTATCCATGGTGTTATGAACACAGATAATATGACGATTAGTGGCGAGACGATTGACTATGGACCATGTGCGTTTATGGATAGCTTCCATTTAGATACTGTTTTTAGCTCGATTGATGTTCAAGGTCGGTATGCCTATGGAAATCAGCCGAAAATAGCGGGATGGAATCTGGCTAGGTTTGCAGAAAGCCTGTTGCCATTATTCCATGATGATACGGAAAAAGCAGTGGAACTTGCGCAAGCACAATTAGATCAATTTAATCCTTTATATCAGCAGCATTGGCTTGATGGAATGAGAGGAAAATTAGGATTAGTGGCAGCGGAAGAAGAAAAAGATGCTAAGCTAATAGAGAAGCTCCTTGGCATTATGCAAAATAATCGGGCGGACTATACAGATACTTTCCGTGCTTTAACGATAGGGGAAGTAGAACGAATAGAACTAAATAAAAATCAAGCATTTAGCGAATGGCATAAAGCTTGGAAGGAAAGAATTGCAGGACAAGAAGGGGGAGAAGTGGCTGCTCGTGAACGAATGAAAAAACATAATCCGGTCGTAATCCCTCGCAATCATCGTGTCGAAGCAGCACTTGATGCTGCAGAAGGCGGAGATTTAAGTGTAATGGAGGAATTATTACAAATGCTATCTAACCCGTATGCATATACACAAGCACAAATGGAGTACGGCATAGCTCCAGTGAAGATTAACCCTGCTTATAAAACGTATTGCGGAACATGATGATTTTAATAGGGCATAGATAACAATCGAAGGTTCCTTGTTTCTTTTTAGAAACGAGGAACTTTTTTTATTATTTTCGAGTAAATGTTTACATCTCTGTCATCTATAAACAAAGTGTGAAAATGAAACTTTTTAAACGTTCAATCAGTATATGTATATAACGGAAATTTTTCACGGCAGCAGAGCAGCGAGTGGATAAATAAGGTATGATTAGTATAAGAAGAGATAAAAATTGAGGTGATTTACTTGATCCTTCATTATAAATGCCCAAATTGTGGGGGAGATATGAGCTTTAATGCAGATACAGGCAGTTTATCTTGCCCTAGCTGTGGAAATGAAGAGAATATTGAGAGCTATCCAGAAAATTTAATGACCGCTTCTTTTGAAGAGAATGAGGTGAAGGAATACCATTGTGACAACTGCGGGGCAGTATTACTAACAGAAGCAGACACAACGGCAACAAATTGTAGCTTTTGCGGTGCAGGCGTTGTTATTGCTGACCGCTTGGCAGGAGCGCTTGCTCCTAAGAAAGTGATCCCTTTTACAATCAGTAAAGAAGAAGCTATGGCGGCTTTTCAAAAATGGTGCAGAAAGGGACTATTGACTCCAAAGGGATTTATGAATGCAGACAGGATAAAAAGTATTACTGGTATGTATGTACCATTCTGGCTTTATGATTTAAACAGTGATGTTGATGTAACTGCCCTTTGCACAAAGGTCCGGACGTATACAAGCGGTGATTATATCTATACGGAAACGAAGTATTATGAAGCATATCGAAAGATAAATTTAGATTATACGAAAATTCCAGTTGATGCTTCTGAAAAAATGAAAGATGAATTAATGGATAAATTGGAACCTTTTCCATATGAGCAGTTAAAAGATTTTAAAACACCTTATCTAGCTGGCTTTATTTCTGAAAAATATAATTATACGGATGCGGAATTATTGCCGCGAGCCAAAGATAAAGTGAGTGATTACATTGATTCCTTTGTACACTCTACTTTTATAGGGTATCATACGATAAATTATCGGGATAGAAATATTGATACAAAAGCGGTCCGGAGTGATTATGTCTTGCTACCTGTATGGATGGTCAGTTACGATTACGAAAGCCAAGAGCATATTTTTGCGATGAATGGGCAGACAGGAAAAGTAGTCGGGAAACCGCCGATTAGTAAAGGCAAGGTAGCGCTATGGTTTAGCGGAATTGCTTGCGGCACATTCCTTGCATTAAAAGGTATCTCCTTCTTAATGGGTGGTGGTTTCTTTTGAGAAAAATTTTAAGGAACTATAGTAGTTTACTATTTATTGCCTTGGCAATATTTACTCTGTTTTCAGGCAGTGCTGTAAGTGCAGCTTCAGAAAATCAAACGGAATATATCTTTGATGATGCCCAGCTTTTAACAGATTCTGAAAAAACAGAACTGGAAAGCTTAGCAGAGGAATTAGGCGAAGAAACCGAAACTGCCTTATTGATTCTTACGCTAGATGGTACAGATGGAAAAGATATCGAACAATATGTAGACGATTATTATGATGAAGAAGCACCAGGCTATGACCAGCCTCATGGAAATACAGCCATCTTAGCCATTGATATGGAAGAAAGAGATATCTATTTAGCAGGTTTTAAAAGAGCGGAAGATGCATTGGATAACGCGACAATTGATTATATCCGTGAAGAGATAACACCAGCTTTATCAGATGGTGAATATTTTGAAGCTTTCTCCACTTTTATGCATGAATCGGCTTATTATTTAGTGGATGACCCGGCTAATTTAGAAGATGATTATGATTATAGCGGCATAGATGAGGCTCGAAATGAATATAACGAGGAAAATAATGCAAGTGGAATGCCAGCATTTTTCTTCCATTGGGGCTTTCAGCTAATTGCCTCGCTCGTGATTGCAGGGATCATCGTGAGTATAATGGTTTTCCAATCTGGAGGAAAAGTAACCGTGAATGGCAATACGTATATGGATAACTCGAAGATTATAAATAGACATGATCGCTTTATTCGAAAAACAGTAACAAAACAAAGAAAGCCACAAAACAACTCAGGTGGCGGTGGCGGGATCACTGGCGGTGGTCACTCCCATAGTGGAAGCAGAGGAAAATTCTAAACAAATATTTACTTATTGAAAGGGGTTAAAAAAGGATGTCATTTTTTCGTAATCAATTTGCCAATGTAGTGGAATGGGAAGAATTTCGTGAAGATATGATTTTTTATAAATGGAAAAATCGTGAAATTAAAAAGGGAAGTAAATTAATTATTCGCCCAGGACAGGATGCTATCTTCTTAAATAATGGCAATATAGAAGGAGCTTTTCAAGAGGAGGGTGAGTATGATATTGAATCGCAAATTGTTCCATTTCTGTCCACTTTAAAAGGCTTTAAGTTCGGATTCAATAGTGGAATGCGAGTTGAAGTACTATTCGTCAATACTAAGGAATTTACAGTTAAATGGGGCACGAAAAATGCAATAAATATACCAGCTGCTGGGCTTCCTGGTGGAATGCCAATAAGAGCAAACGGAACCTTTCAATTTAAAGTAAAGGACTATATCGCGCTGATCGATAAAATTGCTGGGATTAAAAATCAATATTTAGTAGAAGATGTAAAAATTCGCATTATCTCTGTGCTGGATCAATTATTAATGAAGTGGATAGTCACAGCAGGTAAGGATATGTTCAATCTCCAAGCAAACTCCTTTGAAATTGCCAAAGGCATTCAAGAAGATTTAAATAGCCAGATGATGGAAAGCGGGCTTGCGATAACAGGCTTCCAGATTATGAGCTTCAGCTATCCGAAAGAAGTACAGGAAATGATTAATAAAAATGCCTCACACGGAATGGTTGGCAATATAGATAAGTACCAGCAAATCTCGATGATTGATGGCATGGCTAATGGGAAAATGTCAGGCGGGGGTGCAGCGTCTGATATGGCTGGCATGATGATGGGAATGAATATGGCTAATCAAATGATGGATAAAATGAATAAGCAAAATCAAAGCCAGGGGCAAAATCAGCAGCAAGCGCCGGCTCAACAACCAACACCAGAAGCAGCATCCCAGAATCAAGAGAAAAAACGGCCCAATTTTTGTCCGAATTGTGGAACGAAAACAGGGGAAGGCAATTTCTGCTCCAATTGTGGCCATAAATTAGTATAAAAGAGACGCAAAACGGTTTTCCATAGAGGGAAACCGTTTTGTTTTTGGGTTTATAGGTTGTTATTTTACAAACACAAAAAGCATTTTATTGACATTATATAGAAGGTGAGGTAAATTAGTTAGTATTCTAAGTAATTGAAAAGGAAGGAATGAACATGAAGGAGAGGGAGTTTGAAGTAAATTTTCAATATCTTATTCGCACCATTAATCATAAAATTAAGCTAAGTGGTGATAAAAGGTTGGAAGCGCATGGGATTACATTAGAACAGGCTCGTACTATGGGTTTCATTGATGCGCATGAGGAACAGGGGATTACGCATAAGGATTTAGAATCAAGGTTTAATCGAAAGGGTTCCTCCATCAGTAGTATCATTCATAATTTGGAAAAAAAAGATTTTATAAAACGTACAATTGATCCAAAGGATGAGCGTAGAAAGTTATTGTCTCTTTCAGAGAAAGGGAAAAAAATCGTAGGTGATTTTGAAGCTTTTTTTGCAAATGCTGAGAATATGCTGGTAGAGGGTTTTAGTGAAGAAGAGAAAAAACAGCTATTTCATTTTTTAGAACGAATGAATGTAAATGTAGACAAACAACTTTAGCAAAGTGATATCTTACAGGGGATATCACCGTATATAGTTAGAGTTCTAAGTAAATAAAAAACTAAATTGTTTTTCCTTTTCAATACATTTAGATTAAGTACGGTTCAACGAATGAGGTCTGTTTATTACAAATAAATAGTTAGATTTCTAACTAAATAAAAAAGAAAGTAGTGGGAATATGGAAAAAGAAAATCTTTATTATTTTGAAAAAGCACCAATTGCTAAAGCGGTTGCCCATTTTGCTATCCCAATGATGCTTGGTATGTCAATGACAGTAGTTTATTCGATTTTAAATGCTTATTTTATTGGCTTTTTACAGGACACTGCGATGCTTACAGCTATTACACTAGCACTTCCCGTCTTTGCTCTAATCATGGCTTTTGGAAATTTAATAGGAATGGGAGGGGGTACCTATATATCAAGGCTTCTTGGTGAAAAAAAATATTATAGAGTAAAACAAGTATCTTCGATTTCTATTTACAGTTCTATATTATTAGGTTTATTAATCATTATAATTACAGTTCCATTTATAGATTCGATTGTTTCATTATTGGGTAGTAGCCTCCATTCCTTCGATTATACAAAACAATACGTATTGATGTTAATTATTGGTTCACCGTTTATCATTTTATTTTTTACTATGGAACAATTAGTTCGATCAGAAGGTGCGGCAAATGTTTCTATGATTGGAATGATACTTAGTGTTGCCATAAATATTGTGCTTGATTTATTGTTTATTTTTGTTTTAAAGCTAGGAATTATGGGGGTCGCAGCAGCAACCATTCTCTCAAATATTATGGCTTGTATTTATTTTAGTTATTATATGGGAAAAAAGAGCAAATTCCTTACCTTATCTTTTCGAGAATTTTCATTCGAAAAAACTATCTTTAAGCATATTTTAACGATTGGGGTTCCCGTATTTTTGATGAATGTGTTTATGGGAGTTACAGCCCTATTCTTTAATCACTTTATGATGATATATGGAGATAAAGCAGTTGCTGGTTATGGAATTTCCTCAAGATTACAACAGTTTCCTGAGTTTTTCATCATGGGAGTTTGTGAGGGGGTAGTGCCGTTAATAGCTTATTCCTTTACAGCAGATAGAAAGCGGATGAAAAAAGTTTTGGCGTTTACGAGTAAGCTTATACTAGGAATGGCCGTTCTTTTTGGATTAATTATCTTTTTTACATCCAGCAACCTTATCGGTTTATTTACTAATGATATCGAATTAATTACAGTAGGAAGCTATATCTTAAAAGTAACGTTCTTATCTATGTTTTTATCTGGTTTTACATTCTTAATTATTGGCATGTTTCAGGCGACTGGTCAGGGTACTGCTGCCTTTGTTATGGCCTTTGTGCAAGGATTGGTGTTAATTCCTATTTTGTTTTTTGCTAATTTCACTTTTGGTTTTCATGGTGTCGTTTGGTCCCTGTTTATAGCAGATAGTATTACATTCATAGTAGCCGCAGCTATATTATATGTATTAAGAAATAAATTAAATAGTCCTTCTGTGGAAGAGTTGCTGCAAGGAGAATAATACGCCAAAATAATGGATTCTTGCTTAGGAAAACAAAAATGCAATATTGCTGTAATAGGAGAAGAAACACTAATTCCTCTAGTCTCAGCAATATTGCAGAGATAGTGTCTATTTATGTAAGCTATAAGGGGAACGAGAGAAATTTAGTCTTTTTCGGTTTACAATCAATAAATTATAAAGTAGTATGTAAGAGGTTTAAAGATTACAAGCAAGGAGTTGAATTTTTATGAGTACTCGAAAGTGTATGGAACCTGAACCAGAACCCACGGCCATGAAAGAGGAAGTCATATATAGCCCTTCCTTTAGAAGTTTGAATACTGATAAAGATTCAACTTTATTTGGCAGAGAATGTTGACTTCCTCTACAACAAGAGGAGGTAAAAGCATGAGAAAAATTTATATTTCAAATGAAGATGGAATGTTGCAGGAAACAGATAAAGTAGTCAATGGCTGCTGGATCAATTTAATAGCACCAACAGAGCAGGAGATAACAGAAATTGCAACAGGTTTAGATATTCCATTAGCGTTTATGAAAGATCCATTGGATGAAGAAGAGCGTTCAAGAATTGAAAAAGATGGGGAGAATATATTGATCATTGTCAATCTTCCGCTCGTTTCGTTTGATGAAAAAAAGACACAAATTTATGACACCATTCCATTAGGAATGATTATTTCCAAGAATTGCTTTATTACTGTCTGCTTAAAGGATAATCCTATTTTTCAACAATTTTCTGAAGGGAGAATGAAGAGCTTTTTTACGTACAAAAAAACTCGTTTTTCCTTGCAAATACTGTATAGTATGGCGACAGCTTATTTAAAATATTTAAAGCAAATCAGCAAGAAGACAGATAGCATTGAAAAAGAACTACAGCAGTCCATGAAAAATAAAGAGCTTTTCTCTTTGCTTAACATCGAAAAAAGTTTAGTGTACTTTACGACTTCTTTAAAATCGAATAATATTGTTATGCAAAAAATGCTCAAAAGTAATTATTTGAAAATGTATGAAGATGATCAAGAATTGCTAGAGGATGTTATCATAGAGAATCAGCAAGCAATTGAGATGGCTGAAACCCATATGTCGATTTTAAGTGGGATGATGGATGCCTTTGCTTCGGTTATTTCCAATAATGTTAATATGGTCATGAAGTTTCTCACATCCTTCACCATTATTTTATCCTTACCAACAATGGTTGCGAGCTTTTACGGAATGAATGTGCATATTCCATTTCAGGATATGTCCTATTCTTTCACCATTGCAATTATGATTTCCTTCTTATTATCAGGAATAACCGCTCTAGTCTTTTGGAAAAAGAAGTTCTTTTGACAATGTACAGCTCCTCCCTATGATAGGGAGGAGCTTCTTTAATAAAACGAACGAAATTCTTTCGGTGTAAACCCCGTTTCCTTTTTAAAGGTGGCAACAAAATGACTGGTGTCATTGAAGCCAATTAAGAACGTAATGTCCTTGATTTTTATATCTCGATTGGTAACTAAGATTTCTTTTGCCTTTTTTATTCTGTATGCAAGGACATATTGATAGACAGAAACACCGACAAAGCGTCGAAAAAGCTTATTCAAATATTGTGGGGAGATATAGAGTCTCTTTGCGATATCGGCAATATCACATTTCTCTACATAGTTTGTTTCAATCCATTGGATACTTGGCCAAATATATTGCTGATATAAATCATTGGTATGGACGGTTCTATGTAAGCCATGGTCTCGTATATTTAATAAGAAGGTATACACATCAATGGAAAGCTGCTGCTGCTGGCTATTTTGGTTTTCGTTTTTTATACGGGACAACATTCTTCTCGTCCAATCACTGTAAGAAAAATCTGGGCAATCGTTGGCAAGATAGTAGGGAGCAGCTCCAAGGATATCTGCTATATTTGGAGAAAAACTACCGTTAATCGTTAAAAAATTTGTTTGCCAGCCATTGGCGGAAATAGCCTCATAGTAATGTGAAACAAATGGTGCAATCAGAATTCCTTCTGAAGGTCTTAAGCGGATTTTTTCATTTTCAATAGTGACCTCCCCTAACCCCTTTTCCGTTTGTAACCAATGGTAATACGGATAGCCATCCGCTCGCATAATCATTTCTTGCTCCCACTGATAGCCGATGCTTTCGATGGAAAAGGGGTTAGAACCATCTAATAAATTAAAATGTACTTCCATTTATGTATCCCCTTACATTAGTTTCATATTTTTATATAAACTAGTTACTCTTATTATACTTTTTCTTTATTTGCCTATCTATAATGAATGTATAAAAAAAGGTGGAGGGATGAAGATGGCGAAAAAAGTATTTAACCGTATTTTATATGGAGGAGATTATAATCCGAATCAATGGCCAAAAGATATTTGGGAAGAGGATATGCGGATATTTAAAAAGGCGGGTATTAATTCAGCGACGATTAATGTTTTTTCATGGGCAAAAATTCAACCTTCTGAAGATGAATACTACTTTGAGGAGCTAGATGACATAGTTGAAATGCTGAGCAAGGATAAATATGACATCATCCTGGCTACGTCGACAGCTTCGTTACCAGCATGGATGGTAAAAAAATATCCTGAAGTAGCTCGAACAGATTATGAGGGCAGACACCATAAATTTGGACAGAGACATAATGCCTGCCCAAATAGTCTCGTTTACCAAAAGTATGCAAGTAAACTAGCGGGGAAATTAGCAGAAAGATACGGAGATAATCCATATGTTACTTGTTGGCATATTAACAATGAATATGGCGGCGAGTGTTACTGTGAAAACTGTGAAAAGGCATTTCGAGTGTGGCTGAAAAAACGATATCAAACGATTGAAGCATTGAACCAAGCATGGAATTTGGAATTTTGGGGTCATACTATCTATGCGTGGGATGAAATCGTTCTTCCGAATGCACTAAGTGAAGGAATTGGCAGTGATAAAACCGCATTTGCTGGAATATCTATCGATTACCGCCGCTTTAATTCCGATAGTATGCTGGAAAATTACAAGATGGAACGGGATGCTATACGAAAATATGATGCCGATACGCCCATCACCACAAATTTAATGGGCACTTATAAAAATTTAGATTACTTTAAATGGGCAAAAGAAATGGATCTCGTTTCATGGGATAATTATCCAAGCTATAATACACCATTGAGCTACACAGCGATGTGTCATGATTTAATGCGCGGGCTTAAAGATGGGCAGCCGTTCATGTTAATGGAACAAACCCCTAGCCAGCAAAACTGGCAGCCTTATAATTCCTTAAAGCGACCTGGAAAAATGCGGGCACAAAGTTACCAGACGTTAGCACATGGAGCAGATACGATTCAATTTTTCCAGCTGCGTCGTTCAGTCGGAGCATGCGAGAAATTTCATGGTGCTGTTATTGAGCATGTCGGCCATGAAAATACAAGAGTGTTTCGCGAGGTAAGGGAACTTGGGAATGAATTACAGAAATTAGGGGATGAATTTTTAGGCTCTACCATTCATAGTAAGGTTGGTATCATTTTTGACTGGGAAAACTATTGGGCACTTGAGTATACGAGTGGACCAAATAAAGATTTAAAATATGTTGATCAAATTCATCAATACTATCAATACTTTTATACAAAGAATATTTCAGTTGATATGATATCGGTTGATAGTGACCTTTCTAAGTATGACGTGGTCGTTGTCCCAGTTCTTTATATGATGAAAGCTGGGCTGGCAGAGCGAATCACCGCATTTGTGGAAAATGGCGGACATTTGGTTACTACTTTTATGAGTGGAATAGTTAACGAATCAGATAATGTCTATCTTGGCGGTTACCCAGGGCCATTAAGAGAAATAGCAGGAATCTGGGTCGAGGAAATTGACGCATTAGCCCCAGAACAAAAGAACGGGGTTGAATTTGTGGATGGTAATGTCTATGTCTGTCAGCTGCTATGTGACATTATTCATCTAGAAGGAGCAGAGACCGTTGCTTTTTATAAAGAAGATTTTTACGGAAATACACCAGCTATTACAAAAAACACTTATGGAAAAGGGACTGTATGGTATGTTGGTACACAGGTAGAAGAGGACGGCCTTACTCATTTATTGAACCAAGTGATAGAAGGAACAGAGGCAAAGCCGATTTGTTCGCACGGAGAGGGCTTGGAAATTACCAAAAGAGATACAGACGAAGCTTCGTTTTATTTTGTCATTAACCAACAGGTAAACAAGCAGCTATTACCGAAAGATCTGGTTGGCAAAGTTAATCTACTAACTGGAGAAGTGGTGAAGGAAGCTGTGGAATTAAAGCAATTTGATGTACTTATATTGAAATAAAAATTACGTGGAGTTTGGCTACATCGAATAAGTCGATGTAGCTTTTTTATTTGGGAGGAAGGTGGATGGTATTTGCTGATAGATGAAGGGGCGGGCGAGATGACGCTGCTGGAGGGGGGGAAAGTCACAATTTGTGAGAGAGAAGGAAAAGTGGTGTTCATGGAGGGGATGAAAACCACAATCCTGGGAGACTGAGGGGAAAGTGGCGTTCATGGAGAGGATGAAAACCGAATACTGGAGACCGAGGAAAAAATGGTGTTCATCAAGCGGATGAAAACCACAATCCAGGAAGGAAGAGGAAAAAGTGGTGTTCATCAAGCAAATGAACACCACAATCCAAGAAGGCCGAGGAAAAAATGGTGTTCATCAAGGGGATGAAAACCACAATCCAGGAAGGAAGAGGAAAAAGTGGTGTTCATCAAGCAAATGAACACCACAATGCAGGGAGACCGAGGAAAAAATGGTGTTCATCAAGCAGATGAAAGCCACAATCCAGGAAGGAAGAGGGAATGTAAATTATTTTGTGTAAATGATTGAATTACTATATATGGTTAATACTATAACTATAAGATTCTTACCTACTAGGGGGATAGGGCAATGCTGGGGAGCACCCCGAGCACCTAGTAGGGTTCTGTACAAAAGTGGAGAGGCGTTATCCTCTCTTTTTCTTTTGGGAGAACCAAAGCGATAAACCCTTAGGGCATAGCCCTAAAGCGTAAGAAAATAATAAAAAATGATTATTTCCCAAATCGACCCTCAAACATTATTTCAAACTGTTGTCTACATTCTAACCATCCAGGCACAGGAATAGTCCATTTATCCGTTACACCGATAGTCGCTAGATAAACAATTTTTCTTAAAGCGTTATCCGTAGGATAAGCCGTTTTCGTTTTGGTGACTTTTCTTAGTTGTCGGTGAAAGGCTTCAATAGTATTCGTTGTATAAATTAATTTTCTAATTTCCACTGGATAAGAGAAATAAGTGGTAAGCTCTAACCAATTATTTTCCCATGACTTAATAACAGATGGATGCTTCTTTTCCCATTTTGTTTTAAATTCTTCAAAGGCCATTTCCGCTTGTTCAATGGTAAAGGCCTTATAGACATTCTTTAAATCGTTCATAAATTCTTTACGATTTTTATTGGGAACAGTCTTGGAATTATTCCGTAGTTGATGAATAATACAAGATTGAACATCAGCCTTAGGAAAAGTAGCGTTAATAGCTTCAGTAAAACCAGAAAGCCCATCTTTACAGGCTATTAGGATGTCTTCGACCCCGCGACTTTTTAAATCTTGACATACATTTAACCAAAAACTAGCACTTTCTTCTTCGCCAATCCAAATACCTAAAATGTCTTTTATCCCATCTGTATTAATACCGAGAACGGTATAAGCAGCTTTACTCACAATCCTATTTTCATGCTTTACCTTAAAATGAATAGCATCTAAAAACACGATTGGATATACAGATTCTAGTAGACGGGATTGCCACTCATAAACAAGTGGTAAAACCTTATCAGTTACCTTACTAACTAAAGTCGGAGAAACACTAATCCCATATATGTCTCTCATATGACTTTCTATATCTCTAGTAGACATTCCCTTGGAATAAAGGGCGATAATTTGATCCTCTAAGCCATTGATGGAGGTCTCATACTTTTTAATAATCTGAGGCTCATATTCTCCTTTACGATCCCTAGGGATATTTAATTTAGTTTCACCTAACTTAGATTTAATGGTTTTTTTACTATAGCCATTGCGACTATTTCCCGAGTTAATACCACTAACATTGTGTTTAGAGTAACCTAAGTGTTCCTCGATTTCAGCTTCAAATACTTGTTGAAGAGTTTCCTTAAAAAGTTCTTTTAACATCATGTGGATATCATCAACTGTTTCACATTGACTGGCCAACTCTCTAATTGTCATATTCCGTAGATCTTGCATAAATGATCATCTCCTTAATTGGTAAGTATAACCATTTACACAAAATTATAGACGCTCTCAAGGAAGATGAAAAAGTGGTGTTCATCAAGCAAATGAACACCACAATGCAGGAAGACCGAGGAAAAAATGGTGTTCATCAAGGGGATGAAAGCCACAATTCAGGAAGACCGAGAAAAAAATGGTGTTCACCAAGCAAATGAACACCACAATCCAAGAAGGCCGAGGAAAAAATGGTGTTCATCAAGCAGATGAAAGCCACAATCCAGGAAGACCGAGGGAAAAGAGGCGTTCATCAAGCAAATGAACACCACAATCCAGGAAGACCGAGGGAAAAGAGGTGTTCATCAAGCAAATGAACACCAACAATCTCAGGACTAAACAAAAAAATGGTGTTCATTAAAAGAAGATTTAAAACAAAAAGAAAAGGTGCTTTTCTTCAAACACCTTTTCTTTAGACGTAAAGTTTTATTCTATTAATTTGTACGACTTTTATCAGATTGACTACACGGGATTACTATAATAAGTAATGAAATTTATATCTTGATCGTAATTTCCAAACCCTTTTCCAAATAAAGTAACGCCGCCAAGATTTTCTGCATCTTCTTTTACTTCTACTTTTAAATCCCACATCCCACTTTGTTCTTCGCGAAACTGATCAATGGTAGTATCGGATAATTTTTTGCCATCAGCATAAACGCCATGCTTAGTGATGCGGATAGTAAGTAAGATACCGTATTGGTTGGTATCATTTGGCCACCAGCCGGGGGTAAAACGGCCTCTTGTATCAGAGAAGTCTCCTGGACTGGTCCATGTACACAGTTCTTTACCGTTTAAAGAAAACGTAATATCAGAAGGCCAGACATTATTCGAATAAGGAAATTCAGAAGAAGCTTCCAAGACAATATCAATCATCTCTAGTTTATCTTTTTCTTTCAGAATGGAAGGAATACGATATTCAATAAATCCTTTTGTGAACCACAGGATAGCTGCTTGGTTTTTTTCTGGATCCATAAAGTATTTAGGATCATCGTATTCGCCGATAGCTTTAGCGATAGTCGCCAGGCCGCAGGTAGGGTAAACTTTAAAATTAAAATAGTGACCTACAGGAATTTCTTGTTTATAGGTTTCAAAAGCAGAGTAAATCTTTTGAGGAAATTGTATTTCGATTCGATCTACTTTTAGGATAGCAATTTTTTGCAGACCAGATTTGCCAGGGATCGTTTCAGTTTTTACTAAACCTGCATCACTCATTTTTGTAATATGTCTACTGACTATTGCACTGCTTATATTCAATTCCTTTGCGAGTTCGCCAATATTCATTTTTTTCTTGGATAATAATTTAATAATGTTTATTCGTGTAGGGCTGGATAGAACCTCGTACACAGGGATAGAATTTTCCGATATATCTAATTGCATCTTTGGTACCCCCTTTATTACTATTATATTACTACAAGAATAAATGAATAGCAAAATCAAATATTTTATATAACCAATAGGTTAATCAATATTAATATTTTTATCATAATAGTATACTAACTAGTTATTGACAACGCTTTCTTATTGTATTATATTTTAGTCATGAGTTTATCTTTTTAACTATGTAACTAGCAATAGTAGAAAGGAGGATATCGTACATAGTATTGTGAACAACTTAGTATCCTGTTATTGTTTTTCCAAAAATTGAAAATGGAGGAATCACAACATGCAAGTGAATTTATTAGTTGATAAGCAAGGACCAACAATAAGTAAATATATTTATGGACAATTTGCAGAACATCTAGGACGGTGCATTTATGAAGGTGTTTGGGTTGGTACCGACTCTGATATTCCAAATGAAAATGGAATTCGTAAAGATGTGGTAAATGCATTAAAAGAGATTCAAATTCCTGTAGTTCGTTGGCCAGGTGGTTGTTTTGCTGATGAATATCATTGGAAAGACGGGATTGGACCAATAGAGAATAGAAGTACAATAGTGAATACACATTGGGGCGGAGTAACCGAAAATAATCACTTTGGTACACATGAATTTTTTGAATTGATCCGCCAATTAGATTGTGAAGCGTATATTAATGGGAATGTAGGAAGCGGTACAGTCCAAGAAATGCAAGAATGGGTGGAGTATATGACCATGAATGGCGAATCTCCAATGGCAAACCTCCGCCGGCAAAATGGCCAGGAGGAAGCTTGGAAAGTAGCATTTTTTGGTGTAGGTAATGAATCTTGGGGCTGTGGCGGAAATATGCGTCCAGAATATTATGCGGACCTTTACCGGAGATATCAGACCTATGTTCGGAAATATGGAGAGCATAATATCTACAAAATTGCCTGTGGGGCAAATGTAGATGACTATAATTGGACAGAAGTATTAATGAAAAATGCAGCAAGATTTATGGATGGAATCAGCCTGCACCATTACTCCATTCCAACCAGAGTATGGCAGGATAAAGGCGATGCTGTAAATTTTCCAGAAGAACAGTGGTATTCTGTATTAGAGCATGCTCAGTACATGGACGAATTGATTACAAAACACAGTACAATAATGGATAAATATGATCCCGAAAAACGTGTTGGTTTAATTGTAGACGAGTGGGGAGCTTGGTATAACGTAGAACCTGGAACAAACCCTGGCTTCTTATATCAGCAAAATACTATTCGTGATGCTATGCTTGCTGCAATTACATTAAATATTTTCCATAAGCATGCAGACCGAGTTCATATGGCGAATATTGCGCAGATGGTGAACGTTTTGCAGGCAATGCTATTAACAGAAGGGGAGAAAATGATCAAAACCCCTACTTATCATGTTTTTGATTTGTATAAACATCATCAGGATGCAGAGTTAGTTGATTCTTATGGGGATGAAAGTAATCATGTAACATATACAGCTTCTAAGAAGGATGGAAAATTAACCGTTTCTCTATGTAACTATGATTTAACGGAAACGAGAGAAATTACCCTTTCCAGAGAAAAAGGGGAGTTTGAAATAGTGGAAGCAGAATATATTACGGCAGATACAATGAATGCCCATAATACATTTGAAGAACCAGAGGCTGTAGCAAAAAAAGAGTTTACTAGCTATATAGTAGAGAAAGGAACATTAAAGGTTACTTTACCGCCTATGAGTGTTGCAAGCATCATAACAAAGGAAAACTAAGATGGCTTGTGTAGGCTGCGAGCTAAAGGAACAAGTTAGTCAATTAGATGTTGATACACTTGTTCAAGAACAGCTTTCTTTCGAAGTAGATTTAGCGCGAGAGGAAATAAGAGAGCTGCGATTGAGCATATGTGCCAAATGCGAACACCTAAATCAGCATACATGTGGAAAATGCGGATGTTTTGTTCGCTTCCGTGCTAGCTTAGACAAAAAAAGCTGTCCTGATAAAAAGTGGTAGGACTAATAAGAATGAAATATCGAGTGAGATAAAGGGAGGCAGCACATTGCTGCCTTCTTTCTTTATGAATAAAAGTACAAACAAATATTTTTTAGAGAAAAAGGTGTAATCTTTTTAAGAGAAGGGAAAGAAAAAAGCAAAAAATGTATGGAAAAAAATTGGCTGCAACCTTATAATAAACTTTTGAATTTAAATGGAAAAATAAAATTTTTTTATAAGATGAACTTATGCAAAAAAGTAATAAAAATTTTTTAGCGTTTATCTAAAGACAAATATTTTTTAGGGTGATAAAAAAGTAAGAGCCTTCTTTTTAAATGAAAAGTCGAATGAAAACAGTCTGTATCAAATGTTAGTTAAATTCATTCAAAATTATTCGACAAGGAAATATAAAAATCTATCAAATTTAAGCGATAATTGTTGACAAAAAAATATAAAAGTACGTTATTGACTCTTACCTCAAAAAAGGATTATATAGTCTTAGACACAATATATTGAAACGGAATATCGACATCTATCTATATTTAGTAGACTTTGTAAGAAATGGAGCGTATTGCTTAAAATATAGCTTTTTTTCTTTTTTTTATTCAAGTCTTTGCAAGGAGGGAGAATTAGTGCTTATTGTTTATGACAGTAAGACGGGAAATGTACGAAGATTTTTTAATAAATTAGGACTTCCAGCAAATAAAGGAATCGAGATAAGCGCTGGGTTAAAAGTTCATGAACCATATATACTATTAACTTACACAACCGGGATGGGACAAGTTCCTCAAACAACTTTAGACTTCCTTAAAATAAATCATCCAAACCTTCATGCTGTAGTTGCCAGTGGAAATAAAAACTGGGGCCAGAATTTTGCTTTAAGTGCTAATAAAATATCAACCATGTACGGAGTACCAATCTTACATAAATTTGAAATGAGTGGTATGCCTGAAGATGTAGAGATAGTTAGAGAAAGGGTGCAAAGTATTAGCTATGAGACATATAGAACTAAACAACGAAGTGACACAGCTTAATGAAAAGGGGTTTTTCCGCCTCGAAAAAGATAAAGAAGCTGTTGCTGAATTTCTAGAATCTGAAATCAATCCAAAATTGATTCGTTTTGACTCTATTGAACAAAGATTTAAATATATGGTGGAAGAGGACTTCTATTATCCACAGGTTTTAGAACAATACAAGATTTCGGAAATTGAGGAAATTACAAAGCTTGTATATGCATATGAATTTGAGTTTCAATCCTATATGGCCATATCCAAATTTTATAAAGATTATGCCTTAAAAACAAATGACAAGAAGCAATACCTTGAAACATATGAGGACCGAATTATTATTGTTGCTTTATTCTTGGGACAAGGTGATTTCGAAAAAGCAAAGAAAAATGCAATCGCAATGATTGAACAGCGTTACCAGCCTGCTACACCTACTTTCTTGAATGCAGGTAGAAGTCGCCGTGGTGAGATGGTTTCTTGCTTCTTATTAGAAATGGACGACTCTTTAAATTCGATTTTCCATAATATTAATACATCTGGACAGCTATCGAAAATAGGAGGAGGCGTAGCCCTTAACCTTTCGAAGCTTCGTGCCCGCAATGAGCAAATAAAAGGAATTGATAATGCTGCATCAGGTGTAGTGCCTGTCATGAAGCTTCTAGAAGATACTTTTTCTTATGCAAACCAATTGGGGCAGCGAAAAGGCGCAGGTGCTGTCTACTTAAATATTTTCCATTGGGACATTGTGGAATACTTAGATACAAAGAAAATCAATGCCGACGAGAAGTCGCGGATCCAAACACTTTCAATCGGCCTAATTGTGGAAAATAAATTCTTCCAATTAGCGAAAGAAAACAAAGACCTATACGTATTCGCACCATTCAGTGTGTACAAGGAATATGGCATTCATATGGATGACATGAGAATGGATGAAATGTATGAGGAGCTTGTAGCTAATCCGAACGTGAAAAAACGTGTCATTATGTCTGCACGTGAAATGCTGACAAAAATCGCACAAATCCAATTGGAGTCTGGTTATCCATATTTTATGAATAAATCAAATGCCAATAAAGGACATGCTCTTAAAGATATTGGACAAATTAAAATGAGTAATTTATGTACAGAGATTTTCCAGCTTCAAGAGACATCAGAAATTACGGATTATGGACAAGAAGATATTATTCGCCGTGATATTAACTGTAACTTAGGCTCTTTAAACATTCCAAATGTGATGAAGCCAGGCGAAGTATTCAGAGATTCTGTTCATGTTGGTATTGAAGCATTAACTACTGTATCAAATATTTCAGACATTCAAAATGCTCCATCTGTTAAAAAAGCTAATGAAGAACTTCATGCAGTCGGTTTAGGGGCGATGAACCTTCATGGCTATTTAGCGAAAAACAAGATTAGCTATGAGTCAGAAGAAGCAAAAGATTTTACTGCTACTTTCTTTATGATGATGAACTTCTATTCTATTGAGAAGAGCATGTTAATAGCTAAAGAAAGAGAAGAAACATTTAAAGAGTTCGAAAAATCGGAGTATGCTAAAGGAACTTATTTTGAAAAATATAAACAAGTAAGCTTTGCTCCGAAAACAGACAAAGTAAAAGAATTATTTGCAGGTATTTATATTCCAACTTGTGAAGACTGGGCAGAATTAGCTGCACAAGTGCAAAAACATGGGATGTATAATGCGTATCGCTTGGCTGTTGCACCAACCCAGTCAATAGGGTATATCCAAAATGCGACAGCATCGGTAATGCCGGTTGTTAACCAAATTGAGTCTCGCACTTATGCTAACTCTACGACTTATTATCCGATGCCATATATGGATGAAACGAACTTCTGGTATTATAAATCAGCGTTTGATATGAACCAATTCAAGGTAATGGACTTAATCGCTGCAGCTCAAGAGCATGTTGACCAAGGGATATCAACAATTCTTTACGTAAACTCAGATGTTTCTACGAAAGAATTAGCTCGTTATTATATTTATGCAAATGAAATTGGATTAAAATCACTTTACTATACAAGAACTCGCAATCTAGCTATTGATGAGTGCATTGCATGTGCCGTTTAAGAGAAGAATGAAGAAGTAGGAGGAGGAAACTCCTCCTGTTTTCTGGAATTACTGGGGGTAATAAAATGACAAAGTATGCTGTTAACTGGAATCAGCATGAAGATGATTTCACACAAATGTTCTATACACAGAATACTAGACAGTTTTGGCTGCCAGAAGAAATCAGCCTTTCTTCTGATAAAAATACTTGGGTGGAATTGTCGAAAGAGGAGCAAGATACTTACAAAAAAGTACTTGGTGGTCTTACGCTGCTGGATACAGAGCAAGGTGGCGAGGGAATGCCGCTAATTGGCATGCACATTGAAGGATTGCAGCGTAAGGGCGTTCTTTCTTTTATGGGGATGATGGAGCAAATCCATGCTAAATCGTATTCCACTATTTTTACTACATTAGCGTCTGAGGAAGAAATTGACGAAGTATTTAATTGGGTGCATAATCACCCACAGCTACAAGCAAAGGGAAAACGTATCTCTGAATATTACCAGAAGCTGTTTAGCCCGAAAATAAACAAATATGATCTATATATGGCAATGGTTGCTTCCGTTTATTTGGAATCATTCCTTTTCTATTCCGGTTTCTTTTATCCTCTATTTTTAGCTGGACAAGGAAAGCTAACTGCTTCAGGTGAGATCATTAACTTAATCATTCGGGATGAGAGCATTCATGGGGTCTATGTTGGGCTTCTCGCTCAAGAATTATATGCACAATTGACACCAGAGGAACAAGAACAAGCTACTCGCGAAAGATTAGCATTACTAGACTCTCTATATGAGAATGAATTGGAATATACACAGGATTTATATCAGCATATCGGATTAGTCGAGGAAGTAAATAAATTTATCCGTTACAATGCCAATAAAGCTTGTATGAATCTTGGCTATGAACCTGTCTATCCTTCCGAACCAATCAACCCGATTGTTGAAAATGGCATGAAGACAGATACAAAGAACCATGACTTCTTTTCTGTAAAAGGAAATGGTTATGTCAAAGCGACAAAAGTAGAACCTATATCAGATGATGATTTTGTTTTTGATTGGAAGTAAGGCAAGCTATTAAAAAGAATAGTTTAGGTGAGTGCTAGTGCTCGATAACTACCTCGAAATCCCCTCTGCTTGCGGAGGGGATTTTTTTGCCTTCTTCTCATAAGGTTGCGCCTATATTTGACGGTTCGGTACACTGGGATAAACGTAAAATGAATTTTTTTACAAAAAGTGCAACTTTATGTATGAATGAAACGTGGTCTAGGTGAAAGGGGGAAAAAGTTTGGAGCTAGATGATGCATATCGCATGTATGTAAATGAATTATATCGTTATCTATATTCCCTTTCAAAGGACCATCATACTGCAGAGGACTTGGTACAAGATGCCTTCTACCGAGCATATAAACAATTAGATACTTATGACATTCTGGAAATCAAGCCATGGTTATTCAAAGTAGCTTATCATGCATTTATCGATTACACCCGAAAAAGAAAACGAATTGTTCTAAAGGAATCCTTTCAGGAGGAAATAAACAATTCCACACCAGAAAGTAAAATCGTGCATAAAGAAAGCTTTAACCAGCTCTTATACTATATATCCCAGCTTTCAGAGAAAGAAGCAAATGCGATTATTTTGTGTGATTTCCATCAGTTTCCTTATAAAGAAGCAGCTGCAGTGCTAAATCTAAAAGAAAATACGGTGAAGAGCCATGTCTTCCGCGGAAGAAAAAAATTGAACAGGATGGTTCAAAAGGCAGAGGAAAATAGCATGGGAAAGAAAGGCAGGTAACTTATGAAAAAAGATGGATTTAAAGAAGAAGAAGAGAAAGATTATCTAAATAAAATCCAAGAGGCAATAGATGAATTTGAAGCAGAGACCCCATTTACAGATAAGGATCAGCAATTGATTGTAAGAAGAGGGAAAGTGGAGGCAAGACTTACCAACATTTTATATAGTCTTACCATTCTCCTCCTTATCATCCCGGCTGCAACGCTAGGGAGCTATCTTTACTACGGAATAGGAAATAAGGCGAATGATTTAATTGATATCATGGACAAAACGATTTATATTACCAAACCGAATGTAAGCTTAGAAGAAATGGAGATTGACAGCAAGATAGGCTTCTTCAATATGGATTTATCCTATGATCTATATAAAAGGGTAGGAAAAAAGGATGTTCGAATTGGAGATTCAAAGGCTCACTTCACCTTTAGTACGCCTTCTTTTCCAGATACAAGTTTTATTACAGAAAAACCATTTACTGAATACCGCGATGAGGATAAGGAAGTATTATTTCACCCCCATAGAGCCATTCCTTATACAGTTAAACAAGACGAAACGGTATTAAAAGGATTGCCGGATGGAACTGTTGCAGAGGCTTTTGTTTCATTTGACCAATTATATACAGAAAAAGAGCTTTTTAGTGAATTTCCAAAGGATATAGATTTAATTTGGTTCGCAGTTGATACAGGTTTAGAAGAGAAAAATTTAAGTGCAGATGGCGATTATATTTCCCCTATTGGATATCCGGCACAAGAAGATCCTGATAATTGGTCTCCTTTTAATAGCGATGAAATAAACAGTAAGCAATTCATGGAAATACTTACGTTTCTAAGCAAAAATCAAGAAACGGCAGAAACGATTGCGGAAAGACCCCTGGCTTTGCCTGAGAGAATCGCCTATCTGCAGAAAAATGGTATTCACATTTATGGAGCTGTTGTAACAGGTCCAAAAGAATCGCTTGTTAAGCTGCAGGACAACGATATGGTTAAAGGAATGAAGCTAGGGGAAGTGAGGTTATGGAATTGGTATTGAAAAAACAAAGAATAAGATCAACAAAAAATACATGGACTGGACTTGTTTCATTTTTATTAAGCTTAGTTGCATTAACAGGAATAAACTTAGGGCTTATTTTTGAGGTGGATATTTTTCCTGAATTAGTCTTTACAAAAATCCCATTCATTAGTTTGCTTTTAGGGATAATTGGTTTATTTACAAGAAATAGGTCAAGGGCGTTTGCGGTTATAGGTATTTCTCTTAGTGTTTTTATTTTCGTTTTCTTCATTATGATGTTTGGCTTAGCCTGGACAATCAATCCAAAACCATAAGCTGAAAAAAGCTACTATTAAGGTAGCTTTTTTATTTTAAAAAGAAAGAAATTTCATAATCCGAAAAATTTTTAGAAATCATGGTGAATATTTTCATTATTTGTAATACAATAACTCTTTGTGGGGAGGAGAAAGAATGAACTTATTAAGAACTACTTTACAGCATTTTAAACCATATTGGCGCAAGTTACTGATTGCCTTATTTTTCTCATTAGTTGGCGGTGCGTTTACGATTCTACCTCCAATCCTTGTCGGGAAATTGGTAGACGAAGTAATCGGTGATAAAGCGATAGCCTTTATATTATGGATTGTTTTCGGAATATTAGCAGCATTTTTAGGAAAAGCGCTATTTGAATCCTTACAAGAATTTGTACAGGTGAAGATTGGCTTTGATGTTATTACAGATATGCAGATTCGTGCCTTTAAAAGGCTTCATCGAACACCGATGTCCTTTTTCTCGAATACACCTCGTGGAGACATGTTATATCGCCTGACCCATGATGTAGAATCTATTCAGAATTTGAACAATACCGTGGTACCTCGGATTCTTCAGCAAGTGATTAGTGCGGTAGCGGCTTTTATCACCGTGTTTGCAATATATTGGCCAGCAGCGATTGTGATGTTCGCAGTATTTGCTATTTATATTTTTCCATCCTTTAAATTAGGGAAGACCATGCGGAAGATGAGTGCCGTACAAAGAGACATGAGTGCAGATATGTATCAGCATCTCCAGGAAAGCATTGAGAGTGTTCGACTAGTAAGAACCTATCAAACACAAAAAGACGAAATAGCAACTCAAGAGCAGAAACTAACAAATTGGAAAAATTATTCTATCCGGGCAGCTTTAATCGGAAAAGTCAATTGGCGTCTTGGAAATTTATTTAATATCGCTACACCTGGTGTGGTGATGCTTATTGGCGGATTGGCAATTTGGCAAGGGAATATTACGGTTGGAACCCTTATTTCCTGCTTGAATTTTATTCCGATTATGTTTCAGCCAGTTCGTTCCTTAGCGGAAAATGCTTTAACGATTCAGCAGGCGATTCCTGCTTTACAACGAATCTACGAATATTTTGATCTGCCAGAAGAGCATGAACAAAATCTTCCGAATTTTGGTTCAGTCCAAGGGGAAATTGATTTACATAATATTTGGTTCTCCTATCCAGGAAGTGAGAAGCAAGTATTAAAAGGTGTGTCGGTATCGGTAGAGAAAGGAAAGCATATCGGTATTGTTGGAACGAGTGGGGGCGGAAAGAGTACACTTATTCAAATACTGCTGGGATTATATGAACCGGAGAAAGGTTCTGTCACCATCGATGGAAAAGATCTCTTTGCTTATAATCGCAATAGTTTTCGCAGACAGGTAGGTGTGGTCTCACAAGAAACCTTCCTATTAAATAGTACGCTTCGCAACAATCTTTTATATGGTAAACCAGATGCAATGATGGAAGAGCTGGAACAGGCTGTGGAAGCGGCAGGGTTAAAAGAGCTGATTGATTCTTTAGAGGATAAATATGAAACGATTGTCGGAGAACGCGGTTTAAAACTATCTGGAGGTCAAAGACAGAGGGTTGCCCTTGCACGAGCGATATTGCGCCAGCCGCCAGTATTGATTTTTGACGAAGCGACGTCATCCCTAGATGGGGAAACAGAAGAGAAGGTTCAAGAATCGCTGGAACAGTTAATTCCAGGGAGAACAACCATTACGATTGCCCATCGCTTGATAACCGTTAGAAAGGCAGATGCTATCCTCTTGCTTGATCAAGGAATGGTTGCCGAACAAGGAACTCATGAAGAGCTGCTAGCGTTAAAAGGGCAGTATTACCAATTATATCGAGCACAATATAGCGAGCTAGAAAAGGAGATGATTGGATGAGTAAGCAGAAAATCTCCAACCAAAAGCAAATGGGCGACGGCAAACGTGTTATTCGATTTTTAATGCCTTATAAGAAATGGGTAATTGGCGATTCTATCGTTATTGCGATTAGCCAAGTTTTTTCTGCATTAATACCAACTTTAGCATTGAGCTGGCTCATTGATACCATCCTGCCAAGTGAGAATCATACATGGTTATGGGGATTAATGTGGTTATTGGTATTATCTGCTGTATTAGATTTAGGAATGATGATAATTGATGAGTATTTTTGCCATATTACAGCAAAGTCTGTTACAAATAGGCAAAAACTACGATTATTTGGACATCTGCAAGTACTGCCTTTTTCGTTTTATCAAAACAATTCATCTGGAGAATTGCTAGCACGAACTTCGGATGATCCAGATACCCTTCATAATTTTTTAGCATGGGAAGGGTCAACTTTTATGGCGAGTGCACAAGGGGTAGTGATTTATAGTATCGTTCTACTTTTCATTCACCCGTATTTAATGATTACAAGTGTTGTGCTTGGAATCCTTTTTTATTGGGCATCGAACTATGTTGGCGCAAGAACGAGAGCAGCATCAGCGGACGCTCGGGCAGAAGCCTCTAGATATTTAGAGAGATTAAGAGAATCTGTAACAGGTATTCATCTTTCCCGAGTAATGGGTGTTTCCGATAGTGAAGTGGAAAGTGTTATTTCCATTAGGGATTCTTTTGTGAAACATTCTCTAAAAGAATTAAAAGCAAGAATGCAATCGGTTGTAGTGATTGCAAGTTATAATGGTTTTGCATTAGGTCTAGTATATTTTATTAGTACATTACTTATTTGGAATAACGATTTAACAAGTGGTCAAATGCTTACGGCAGGTGGCTTAGTAACTATTGCAGCAAATGAAATGCAGCGACTTCTTCGGAATTGGCTTTCGGTCAGAAGAACAGGACCAGCGTTGGATCGCTCGGATATTTTGCTGTCACAACCGGTATCGGAAGCAGAAACGAAGCAAGGGTTGAAGGGAACAAGAGCAAAGGGTGACGTTCGTTTGAAAGATGTTTCCTTTGTTTACCCTGATAAAGAGGAGAATGTCTTAAAGGGTGTTTCATTTACCATTAAGGCGGGAGAAAAGATAGCGTTAGTTGGACCAAGTGGTTCAGGGAAATCAACGATTATTGACTTGCTGTTTCGATTATATGATACGACAGAAGGTTCGATTGAAGTAGATGGTCGAGAAATCAAAGAATGGGATACAGATTGGCTTCGCTCCCAAATGGCCATTGTCACCCAAGATGTATTAATGCGAAGTGGGACATTAGCAGATAATTTACGAATCGGCAAAAAAGAGGCAACAGAGGAAGAATTGGATGAGGTTCTCCGTGCGAGCGGTTTAGGTGAATTAGTAGACTCCCTTCCAGATGGACTAAATACAAAAGTTGGCGAAAGAGGAAGCCTTCTCTCTGGCGGTCAAAAACAGCGTCTGTCCTTAGCAAGGGCCATTCTAAAGGATGCGCCGATTCTTGTTTTGGATGAAGCAAGTTCGGCACTAGATCCAATTACAGAGGCGAAAATTAATGAAGCGGTTTTGAAAACAACGAAGAAACAAACGATATTCATTATTTCTCACCGTTTATCAACAGTATTAGCCGCAGATCGTATTATCGTATTAGATAATGGAGTAATTGTCGAAGAAGGCACCCATACAGAACTGTTACAGAATAATAATGGAGTATACACGCGCTTATTCAAGCGGGAAACAGATATAGGAGAAGCAACCGTCAATCATACAAATGCACAGTTGCTATAATTAAAGGCAAGGAACAGTAATTTCTTATGAGAGAGATTACTGTTCTTTTTGTGGTTGGAGGAGGAGAAAAGGGAACAGAGAAATGTCGAAATACTCATTTATGAAATAGTAGTGGGCTCGGTCGCTTTTTGTAGGGAAACAAAAGAATAAACGGATAAAAAATACATCGCAGAATATAAAAGTGCTATAGTTATTCTATAGTCGAAATATTCTGAGTGGGAGTAGGGGAAAGAATGACAAATATATTAAGGGAATCCTATAACAAAACAACCTATAAACTAGGCAATCATGGCAAAAGAAATGTCCAAGTATTAAAAGAAGCGTTACAAGAAATAGATGAAAATGCAGAAAGTGATATTTACGGACAAGGAAAAATAATAGAAGACTTTCAGCAAAAAATGGCTGATCTATTAGGAAAAGAAACGGCTGTATTTTTTCCCAGTGGGACAATGGCACAGCAAATCGCACTCCGTATATGGTGTGATGAAAAAGATTTAGGAAAAGTCGCTTATCACCCATTAAGTCATTTAGAAATACATGAACAAGATGGATTAAAGAAGCTTCATAAAATAGAAACGATTCTTTTGGCCGATGAGACTAGAGTCATAGGGTTAGATGATATTAAAGAGATGGAGCGCGGAGTTGCCTGTGTGCTGTTAGAATTGCCGCAGCGAGAAATTGGGGGACAACTACCAAGCTTTGAAACATTAGAACAAATTTCATTCTATTGTAAAGAACAAGGCATTAAACTCCATCTTGATAGTGCAAGATTATTAGAGGTGCTCCCTTACTATCAAAAAACTGCTGCAGAAGTATGTGCATTGTTTGATAGTGTCTATCTGTCTTTTTATAAAGGAATTGGGGGAATTGCTGGGGCCATACTTGCGGGGAATGCTGATTTTACTAGTCAATCCAAGGTTTGGAAGCGAAGATATGGCGGTGATTTAATCAGTTTGTATCCGTATATTTTGTCTGCTGACTATTATTATGAAAAACGCGCTTCGAAAATGGCTGAATACTATGAATCTGCTAAAGAGCTGGCCGCACTATTTAATGGGTGTGAAGGAGTTCGCACTCTTCCGGTTGTACCAGTGTCTAATATGTTCCACGTTCATTTTGAGTTGGGAAAAGAAGAAGTAGAACAAATTTTAACTGTTGTTCATGAGATAGCAGGAATTGGAATAAGCGGCTATGTGAAGGAGATTGACGAGAAAAACTCATCCTTTGAAATCAGCTTAGGGGATGCTTATCAAGAAGTTCCGAAAGAGGCTGTCAGGGAAATGTTTAGTTTATTTGCTGAAAAAATAAAGAAGAGAAGAGGATGACATAATGGAAATTATCCAGCAATGGGTTCAGGAAGATAGTGATTATATTCGAAGAAAACTGGTTGCTTATAATATGGAGCAACTACCAGAAAAATTAAAAAGCCCCTATGAAAATATTAGTTTTGTTGTAAAAGATGATGAGGGCATAATCAAGGCAGGTATTACTGGTCATATGTTTTGGCAGCATATGCATATTGATTTCTTATGGGTGGACACGAGTGTCAGAAAAAAAGGATATGGAAGCGAACTGCTGGCAAAAATGGAACAAGCTGCATTAGAAAAAGGATGTACATTTATTTACCTTGATACGTTCAGCTTTCAAGCTCCGGCCTTTTATGAGAAGCATGGCTATGAAGTATTTGGGACATTAGATAACTTTTCGGAAGGTGTTAAACAATATTTCTTGCAGAAAAGGCTGGTTGATGAGAAGAAGTAGAAGATCTGTTTGGCTGAAAAGAGCAAAGATAGGATTGAAATTCCCTCGGTTATCCAAATAAATATATAGACTTCACTTCTATTAATTAAATTAGAAGCCCCATTTTTTTATCCTATGGTTTGGAAAAAATAGGTTGATAATTGATTAATATATCCATATAATTTGAATAGTATAAATATTTAGATAGGAGAAAAGGGGATCAATGAGAAAATTCGCGAAAATTATTATCTATTATTTACTAGGAACTATTGCGATACTAGCATTAAGTGTTTTTCCAAAATACTTTCAAATGAGAGATTTTCCTGAGGGAGAGGGATATTTCTCCACTCTATTCTCCTTTTTGTCGAAGGAATTTTTTCAAAAAGAAGGCTGGGTATACACATTAAATGGTGTAGATCAAAAACCAATATTAGATGTACTCTGGCCAGCTTTTATTTATTCGATGGAAATTTTGCTTTGCGCTATTCTCCTCGGATGCTTCGTTGCTTTTATTTTATCCTTATCATTCTTTTTTCTGCCGAAGTTTCTGTTACAGCCATTAAAAAGATTTCTGGATTTAATAGAATCAATTCCAGATATTATTATTGCTACACTTTTGCAAACAATAGTAGTTGTTATCTATATGAAAACGGGTGTAGAGATATTTGCGGTGGCAAGCTACTCCAATGAAGCCTACTTAGCCCCAATTATTACGTTAGCTATTATACCTGCTGTTTCGCTATTTAAAATATTGCTTTTAATGATGGAAGAAGAATATTTAAAGGTCTACGTTACTTTTGCCAGAAGCAAAGGGATTGCCAATATTGCCATTTTACTTAAGCATATACTGCGTAATATTATTCCGATTTCCTATCACCATTTAAAGATTATTATCTGGGGGATGCTTTCTAGTCAATTTATAATGGAACGTTTGTTTAATGTTCATGGAATTACCTATTTTCTTGTAGAGAATTTTACTCCTATCACCATCGCTGTTTCGCTCTTATTAATCTTTACTCCTTTCTTTGTATTCTTTCAATTAATGGAGGAGGTTGTAAGGGAAGAAAAAGAAACAGTGAAAGATGTGAAGAAAAACGCTTGGAAGTATCATTGGAGAATAAATAATCTGGTTGCATCAGTGAAAATTTATTTTAAAAATATTAGGGATTCAATAAGCCTTATAAAATGGCATACATTTTCCGTGGGTAGGCCCTTTATAAAGTTTCTTCAAGTATTTGGTTCATACATGAAAAATTGGAAGTTTGCTTTAGGTAGTTTATTTTTTATTGGTGTAATCGGCTATAGTGTAGCGTATTCTCTTATAACAGATAATCATATTGACCAAATCAGATTGTATTATGCGGATGATGGATCTACGCTAATTTCTGCTATGCCGCATGCACCAACTGAACCTTTCTTTTTTGGATCGGATAAATTAGGATACAGCTTATTTGATCAACTTGTGGTGGGTGCAAAGTATACATTGTTTTTTGCTCTCTTGATTGCTTTTTTACGCGTGATAGGAGGATTAATATTGGCTATATTTTATTCCTTCTATTTTACTAAGGGCTTGCAAAGTATTTTCGCAAAATTATCTGATTCTATACACTTTATGCCGTTGAGTCTTGTTGCTTATATACTATTAAGGCCTATACTTGTACCAACTATAGAAGGATACACAAACACTTTTACAGAGCGTATTTTATTAGAAACACTGATATTAACAATACTGGTGCTCCCGCTAACTACAGTTCTTATCGGAAAAGAAATGAACCATGTCTTGGAAAATGAATTTATAATCAGTGCAAAAGTATTAGGCGGAAATAAGCTTAAGCTTTTTACAAGACATGTTTTACCACATATAAGCGCTCGTTTGACGATTCTATTTGGGCAGCAGTTTATTCAAGTGTTGCTAATATTTATGCATCTAGGTCTTTTTAATTACTTCTTTGGCGGTACTAAAGTATCTTTTGATCCATTGTTTCCTGATCCGCCAATGTCTAGTACCTATGAGTGGTCTGGATTAATTGGACAAGTAGGAAGAAGTACAATATCCTCAGGACGCTTTTGGTATTTCTATATTTTAGTTGCTTTTATGTTATCGATTTTTGCGATGCAACTAATTATTCAAGGAGTAAAAGAAATGCAGCAGGTTAAAGTGGGAGTAACATATAAACTTCCAAAACTTCGAGGTGAGAAAAAAGCGAATGCTAGCAAATTAGAAACTTATCCGATTTCAAAATCCAGCTTTAATCAAATCAGATAGGGAGAGATCCAAATGGAAATCAGGCAATTACGCCCCGATGATGCAGAGGCTTATTTCGCCCTCAGATTAGAAGCATTGCAAATTAATCCCGAAGCATTTGGTTCTAGCTATGAGGAAGAAAAGGATTATCCGCTAAGTCGAACACAAAGCAGGCTAAGTGATCCATCGTCTTATGTATATGGGGCATTTGTGGAAAAGGATTTAGTAGGCGTTGTAACATTAATGAGAGAAACCAAGATAAAAATGAGCCATCGTGCGAATATTTACGCTGTCTATGTGACCCCTAAACGTAGAGGGAAAGGTGTGGCGAAGCAATTGCTCAAAGCCACAATAGAAAAATCACGTGATTTACAGGGAATAGAACAAGTATACTTAGCAGTTGTTGCAGAAAATACAGCTGCAAAAAAAGTATATCGAGCATTTGGATTTGAAACGTATGGAATCGATCGAAAGGCGATAAAAATAAACGGAAAATATTATGACGAAGAGTTAATGGTTCTCTATTTATAAAAAATGTAAAACAGTGATAGCTTTATGAGATAAAGCTATCACTGTTTTTATTTTGGACAGAATCACTAATTAAAGAGTTGAAAATAAAGGGAAATAATATAATAAAAAATTATTTAAATATAAACAAAAGGGTAAAAAGTCCGATAAATTATTTGTAAATAAAATTGAATTATTCTGTAAATTACATTAGTATTATACATACAAAGTAATAAAGTACCTTGCTTTATAAAGGGTCTGATTCTATTTTACTAATTACAATCATACATAGCCACAATAAAAATAGAGGCAGATAAGCAGAAAGATCGATATTTAATGAGAAGGAGGAATAAACAAAAAAACAAAAATTGCTATTTTGGAATAGAAGAGAAAAATCTCTTTAGTAGTGGAGGTTTGAAATCATCAAAGGGGAGAACTTGTGATGGCGAAAATGAAATTTAAAAAACAAAAAATAACCAGTTTAAAGAAAGAAAAAAAATCGCAGAAATCTATTTTTAGCAAACTAAATATCAGAAAGATATCAGGGAATAGAACTTTAAGAGGAGTTAATAGCCGGTTCACTAAATTTAATAATATTACAATTGGCTGGAAATATGGAATAACATTATTATTTGTTTTTGCTCTTTTAACCATTACTACAGTATTAGTAACGACGCGTTTAATCCATATTAATAATAGTATTGAGCAATTAAATAAAACAGATGAAAAAGCACTTATTATTACGGAAATGGGATCACTTACCCGAGAGAAAAGTCTTAGTATTTTAAATTATCTGGACTATCAAAACCCTACATATGTGGATGAATTTCAGGTGATTAATACTAAATTTAATGAATATGAAGAACAAATAAAAAAAGATCTTCGAAATAAAGATGAAAAAGCGTTATTCGATGAAGTGGTAGATCGCAATAAACAAATGAATGACTTATTCTTAGAGCAGATTATTCCTGCGATTGAAGCAAACGATCGATCGGCGGTTAATTCCTTAAGTTTAACCAATACAACTATTCGCAATAGAACAATTACTGCTTTAAATAAAATGCAAGAACAGGTACAAGTTAGTCGGACAGAGGCAGCGGTAGACGCAATCGCTAGTGGAAGTGTTGCAACCAAGACTTTAATTATCTCTATGATTACAGCATTGCTAATTGGTACGGTGCTAATTATTATTATCAGCAGCAGAATTACACGTAACTTAAAGAAAGTAGTAGAGGTTAGTGATACGATTGCACAAGGAGATTTAACGGTAGAAGAGGTTAACTACAAAGGTAAAGATGAAATTGGCCAATTAGCTCAGTCCATGAATAAAATGAGCAATAATTTACGAATGGTCATTCAAAAAATATCAGAAGTATCGATTACAGTAAACAAGCAGAGTGAGAACCTATCCCAATCTACTAATGAAGTAACTGCTGGAAGTCAGCAAGTTGCAACGACCATGCAAGAGCTATCGTCAGGAGCAGAAAGTCAAGCAAATACAGCTACTGATTTAGCATCATCAATGGAATCTTTTTCTGGCACAATCGGTGATGCCTATAATCAAGGGGAACTAATTTATCAATCATCAAATAAGGTATTAGGCATGACAAATGATGGCAGTCGCTTAATGGGATCTTCTATTGAACAAATGAATGTAATTAATCAAATTATGAAGGAAGCTGTGGATAAAGTGCGTGGCTTGGATACCCAATCGCACGAAATTTCTAAGTTAGTTTCTGTTATTAAGGGGATTGCAGATCAAACAAACTTACTTGCTTTAAATGCAGCTATTGAAGCAGCACGTGCTGGAGAGCATGGAAAAGGATTTGCGGTAGTTGCAGATGAAGTAAGGAAGCTGGCTGAACAAGTTGCATTCTCCGTCACAGATATTACCGATATTGTCGGAAGCATTCAAAAAGAATCAAGCGTGGTAACAGAATCCTTGCAAGGTGGTTATGAAGAAGTAATGAAGGGGGCGGAACAGATTAAGATGACTGGGGAAACATTCGAAGGTATTAAAGATGCTGTTAATGATATGGTAAATAGCATTGAAGTTGTTTCCGAAAATCTAGCATCTATCTTAGAAACAAGTAAAGAGATGAATCGTTCGATTGAAGATATCGCTGCAATTTCCGAAGAAGCAGCTGCAGGGATTGAACAAACATCCGCTTCCGTTCAACAAACAAGCAGCTCTATGCAAGAGCTCTCAGATAGCTCACATGAATTATCTAACTTAGCAGTAGAGTTAAATGGATTAGTAAAAGAATTTAAAATCAATTAAGCATTAAAAAGGTTGGGACATAAGTATTCCAATTAAATTTAATCCCGAACAATTATACGTACACACTAAAAAAATTCGTATAATTGTTTGGGTTTTTTATTTATTTTAAGAAAGAAGGTTTGTGGTAATCGCCCGCAGCCTAAATTATTCGGGAAATGGAAATTTCGGGTATAAAAATAAATGGTTGTATGCTATGATGGAGGAAATAAATCTCATTGGCTTAGTTGTTGATTGCTGATGTTTTAGGAGAGCGATACTAAATGGAAATTTGGAAGCGGAATTTGCTTGTTTTATGGATAGGGGTTTTCTTTACCTCTGCATCCTTTAACATGGTAATTCCCTTTTTACCAATTTTTCTTATTGAATTAAATGTTCATGAAAACACAGAGATTTGGGCTGGAGTACTATTTAGTGCAGCGTTTTTTGCCGGTGCGTTTGCTTCACCGTTTTGGGGAAGGCTTGCCGATAAATATGGAAGAAAACCGATGATTATTCGCGCGGGGTTTGTGCTATTTGTTGTTTATACGTTAGCTGCATTTGTTACCAATCCCTATCAGCTATTAGTACTTCGTATTCTGCAAGGATTGTTGTCTGGATTTATTCCTGGGGCGATAGCTTTAATTGGGACGAATACTCCTTCAGATAAAACTGGTTATGCATTATCAATGATTTCTACGGCATCCGCATCGGGTGGGATTATGGGTCCGTTGATTGGAGGCGTAATCTCCCAATTAGTTGGAAACCGACTTTCCTTTGCGAGTGCTGGGCTCCTTGTTTTTATTGCAACGTTTTTAATTATTTTCTGGGTAAAAGAGGATAATTTTTCGCCAAGTAAAGAAAAAGGATCTGTCAGAAATGACTTGCGGATTGCTTTTTCCAATAAACCGTTGATGCTTGTACTCTTGTTAACAATTGTTACCTCATGCTCGATCATGACGATTGAGCCAATATTGCCTCTCTATATATTAGAGGTCGGAGGTTCCATGGACAAAGCCTCCTTATTAGCAGGTATAATCTTCTCACTCCCTGGTATTGCTAGTGTCATAATGGCACCATATTGGGGTAAGTGGGCGGATAAGGTTGGATTTAACCGCGTCTTATTTATCGGATTACTGGGCGGCGGGCTTGGTACTTTTGCCCAAATCATTTTCAGTAATATTTGGGGCTTTTCAATTACTCGTTTCATTTTTGGACTCTTCTTCTGTGCAGTATTCCCAGCATTAAATGGGTTAGTTGTGAAATCAACAGCAGAGGATTTCCGTGGCAGAGCCTTTAGTTTAAATCAAACAGCCAATCAACTAGGAGGAATGTTTGGACCGATGATTGGTGGTTTCCTTGGAGGAGTTCTCCCTGCTCAGTCTGTGTTTATTGTAACAGGTATTCTGCTGATTGTAGCTACAGGGATTGCTTATAAAAAAGGGAATATATTTAGTCCAACCATGAAACAAAAAGTTAAAATAGTTACACATGGGAAATAAATTTTAAGAGACTTCCAATGCCAAATGGGGGTCTCTGTTTTATTATAAAATACACCTAAGTTCTTACATATTTCAAAAAGGAGCAAGAGAGAATAATGGGTGGAGGTGATAATCATGACAAAAAATAAAAATAAAAATGCGAAGCAAGCAGTACAAAATGATACAGCTCGTCAATATGATCATGAATTTGCCAATGAACCATTAACAGCAGCGGAGAAATTAAATAATAAAAAGACGAAAAAAAGACAATAAAGTGTTCCGAAAAGTATCCTTCAAATGAGGATACTTTTTTTCGAGCAGGAAAAAGTCAAAAGAATAGAAGGAGTATGTAACAAAAAATATCAAGCTGTTGGTATCATAGAAGAAATTTTTAGAGAGTGTGAAGAGAAGTGGAATATTTACTGAATAGCGAAGAAATGAAAAGATGTGATTTAGCGAACATAGGATGCCCAAGGGTTAAAGGAAGAAGATGTTCACCTAAGGGGCTATATTCATGGATTGGCAGGTGATACTGCAATAGCCAAAAAGGGCTGGATGGATATTGCTGGAAGATGATATATGGGATGTGATAGATTAGAAAGTGATATAAAGGAGGAGTTAAGAATGGATACAAGAATGGAAAAATTAATTAATTTAACAAGGAGACAATGGGGGTTAGAAGATTATTATTTAGGTAGACATCATTTATTTAGACAGCTTACATTGGATGGCGAGACAGTGTATTTCTTAAATATGGAATGGTTTCCGAATAAATACGCCGATTGGACAGATGAGGAGGAGAATCCGGAAGGGACTGCTTCGATTGATATAAATATACATACGGAGGAATTCGAATCTGTTATTTTTGTCCAAGGAGTAACCTATGCGAAAAATGGGGTAGTATTTCCACATAAAGATGTAAAAGAGGTAAAAAAATGGCTTGCCGAATTCACAGGCTTAAATATAGAGAAGGATTTTATTTGCAAGCAAAGAGACAAAAGAGAGTATTACTTTGAGGAACAGTGGAATGGTATTCGATTATCTCCATCCTCTTCAATAACTGTAGAGTTTAACGAAGACGGAGAGCTAACATTTTATTCGAAACATATAAGTGTGTTAACGAATAAGAAAGAGTTAGAAGAAAAATATACTTTATCGCTAGCAGATATCGAGGATATAGCGAGAGATCAAGTAGTTTTAGCTGAATTTCCTAATGAGGACGGCAAGTTAATCGTATATGGAGTGGAAGAAACGTATATAAGAAATGATCGGAAAGGAAGCCTTCCATTTATGGAGGAGAAGTTTGGTTTTCGAAAAAACATTAACAAAGAGATAAAATGGCAGGAAGGAAAAGAGGATGATTTTGATAGGAAGCCCTTAGATTGGGCGAATGAAGTAAGTGTGGAAGATGCATATTTAAAGATTCCACATCCAGATTCGCTGCCAATCACGGATGAAGACACAGAAAAATGTATCCAAGAAGTAACCAATTTTTTGCGCATGAAGTATCCGAATGATTCAGGTAAATGGATGCTTAAATATTTATATAGAGAAAATTTTAATTTGCTTGCACGGATTGAGGAAAATGTCCCTAAAAGTATATTTGCAGGAAGAATCCTTACTTTTCATGATCAAGAGGGAAAGATAGTGAATTATATGGATAAAAAAGAACTTTGGGATGAAATTCTCGATGCAAAGGAAAAGGAAGTAATTAAGAAAGAGAAGGAGATAAAAATTACTAAAGACGAAGCTTACAAAAAGCTGAAGCCATATTTCACCTTAACCCCTTATTATGTGTTTGATCCCGCTGATAAGAAATGGGTGCTATGCGGGAAGTTGGACTGTAACTACTGCGTCGATGTCGAAAGTGGAGAAATCAGTAATCTCGAGGATTCTTTTTCTTAAATTAATGGTACATTACTAGTATTAAAATACACCAAAGACTGCTGAACACAAGGAGGAAGAAAAATGAACTCTTCCCTAGAATTGCAAATGCTCATTCAATTATTTGAACGAGCTGCCCTTTTACTCATTACTTTATTTTTTATGACAAGAGTACCGAAGTTTAAAGAGACCTTGCAAAAGGATCATCACTCGCCAACAGAGCTGACGTTAATTACACTAATATTTTGTGCCTTCGCTCTATTTGGAACCTATTCGGGAATTCAAGTAGAAGGTTCGATTGTCAACATCCGCACAATTGCCATTATGTCAGGTGGTATCTTGTTTGGCCCATGGGTTGGAATTGTGACCGGAATTGTTTCCGGCGTACATCGTTATTTAATTGACATTGGTGGCGTAACCTCTATTCCTTGTTTAATTACAAGTATTTTAGCAGGGATTGTATCTGGTTATATTCACCTTCGTGTGAAAAAGAGTAGTCGCTGGATTTATGGAATAGTTGCTGGAATGCTATGTGAAATGCTAACAATGATTTTGATATTATTTATGGCAGATCCTTTCGACTTAGGAATAGATATTGTTTCGATTATTGCTTTACCGATGATTTTAGGACAAGGGAGCATTGGGCTAATTGTCTTGATGATTGCCAGCGTAGAAGGAGAAAAGGAAAGAATCGCGGCACAGCAGGCACAGCTGGCCCTTAATATTGCGAATAAGACCTTGCCTTATTTTCGTTCTATTAATGGGAATTCTTTGCGAACTATTTGTACCATTATAAAAGAAGATATTCAAGCAGACGCAGTAGCTATTACGGATACTAAAGATGTTCTTGCATATGTAGGGTTTGGGGAGGAAAAATATAAGATCGGCCAAGAGATTATCAGTGATTTAACGAAAGAGACCATTCGAAGTGGCAAGATTACGATTCGGAATAATATTGCCGATCATCATACTCCGCAAATTCATTGTTTATTAATTATTCCGTTAGAGGAAAGAGGGATTGTAACCGGTACTCTAAAAATTTACTACCGAAAAGCTTATACAATTACCAATACATTGCAAACAATGGCAATTGGATTGGCGCAAATTATCTCAACCCTTATGGAAGTATCGCGAGTGGAGCAAATGAAAGAGGAAGCAAATAAGGCCGAACTGAAAGCACTACAAACAAAAATTAATCCCCATTTCTTATTTAATGCGCTAAACGCAATTGCATCCACAACCCGTCGCGATCCTGAAAAAGCACGAGAATTAATTATTAATTTATCGGGGTATATGCGCTATAACTTAGAGGTTGGAGAAGAACTTATTGATATCCAGCTCGCACTTAAGCAAGTAAGAGACTATATTCAAATTGAAAAGGCTCGTTTCGGGAACCGCCTGCAAGTGAACTATGAGATAGATGATATACATATTAAACTTCCGAGTCTTCTCATCCAGCCATTGGTCGAAAATGCGGTTGTACATGGAATTTTAAAGCGAAAAGGTCCTGGAGTTGTAACGATATCAGTCAAAGATTTAGGAGAGACAGTAAGGGTTAGTGTGCGAGATACTGGAGAAGGGATTGCTCAGGAGGTAATTGATCGTTTAGCGAAAGAAGAGGTATCCTCCAAACAAATCGGTTTAACAAATGTCCATCAACGAGTAAAATTAATGTATGGAACCGGTTTAAACATTCGTAGATTAGAGCCAGGTACGGAAGTTTATTTTGACATAACGAAGGAGATAGCATGAAGGCAATAATAGTAGAGGATGAAATTCCAGCAAAAGAAGAGTTAGAATATTTAATTCAAACCCATAGCAAAATTGATATTGTCGCCACTTTTGAAGATGGCTTAGATGTGCTTAAATTTTTGCAAGCAGAAGAAGTGGATGCCATTTTCCTGGATATTAATATACCTTCTTTAGATGGGATGCTTTTGGCAAGCAATATTAGTAAATTTGCGAAAAAGCCTTATATCATTTTTACAACTGCTTATAAAGAGCATGCAGCACAAGCATTTGAATTAGAGGCATTTGATTATATTCTTAAGCCGTATGAAGAAAAGCGGATTGCCGCAATGCTGGCAAAATTAGAAGCAGCTTTCCAAAAAGCAAGCGGTGGAGAAGAAGAAATTACGACAGAAATAAATCGTCGGATAAACTTGCGTAAAAATGAAAATATCATTGTGACAGATGTCAATGATATTTATTATGCAGAAGCGAGCGAAAAAGTAACATTAGTTTATACGAAGACAGATGAATATATGATGCCAATGAGTATCTCTGATTTTCATGATAAATTGCCGCAGGATACCTTTTTCCGCTGTCATCGCTCCTACACCGTGAATCTTTCAAAAATCCATGAAATTGTCCCATGGTTTAACCATACGTATCTGGTGAGATTAAAGGATATTAAGGCGGAAATTCCTGTTAGCAGAAGCAAAGCCAAAGCATTTCGACAAATTATGCATCTATAAATACCATTCATTCCGAATAAAGGGCATTTCATTCTGATACCGGTTTCAAAAATGTTTCAGGCGGTATAATTTAACTATCAAAAGAAAGCATAAACAACCTTTTATAGTAAAAAATACTGTTTATAAACCGAGTAGAAAGAGGAGATCGGAATGAAAGAACGAAATGGCAATCGCTTGCTGATAGTTATTGGTACCATTATTGTGCAAATGGGATTAGGAACAATATACACATGGAGCTTGTTCAATCAACCTCTTGTTGATAAATTTGGATGGGATTTGAGCGCAACGGCTATCACTTTTTCCATTACTAGTTTTGCGCTTGCCTTCGCAACCCTTTTTGCCGGGAAAATTCAAGATAAATGGGGACTCCGCCGCTTAATTGCCTGTGCTGGAATCATGCTAGGTGGAGGATTAATGGTTACTTCACAAGTATCTTCTTTATGGATGCTTTATCTTGTAGCAGGTGTTTTTGTAGGTTTTGCAGACGGAACTGCGTACATCACGTCTTTATCTAATTTAATTAAATGGTTCCCTGAGAAAAAAGGATTAATTTCTGGTATCTCTGTAGGAGCATATGGAACCGGCAGCTTAGTTTTTAAATATATTAATACAAGCTTAATCGCAGCTTATGGTGTTTCAACAGCCTTCTTAATTTGGGGAATTATTGCTTTAGCAATGGTTGTCGGCGGATCATTCCTTTTAAAAGAAGCACAGGAAGTAGAAACAACTACAACTTCTTTAGCACCAGAGCAAAAGAATTATACAGTGAAAGAAATGCTAAAAACAAAGCAAGCATATTTACTCTTTGTTATTTTCTTTACCGCATGTATGAGTGGATTATACTTAATCGGTATTGTAAAAGATATTGGTGTCAGTCTAGCGAATCTAGATGTGGCGACAGCTGCCAATGCCGTTGCTTTAGTAGCGATATTCAATACAATCGGTCGTATTATTCTTGGAGCATTGTCTGACAAAGTAGGTCGTATAAAAGTAGTATCTGGAACATTAGTCGTAACAGCGGCAGCGGTCACTGTATTAAATGTAGTTCCATTAAGCTATCCATTATTCTTTACTTGTGTAGCCGCAATTGCATTTTGTTTCGGAGGCGTTATCACCGTATATCCGGCTATTATCGCTGATTTCTTTGGACTGAAAAATCAAAGTAAAAACTATGGTGTAATCTATCAAGGCTTTGGATTTGGAGCTTTGGCTGGATCTATGATTGCAGCAGTACTCGGAGGATTCCATGCGACCTTTACAGTCATATCTGTTTTATGTGTCGTTTCCTTTATCATTACTTTAATCATAAAGCCGCCACATATGAAGCTGCAGCCAAAAGAACCAAAACAGCCGCAGCCTAGACTTGCAAATCGCCTTGGATAAGATAGCAAGAAAAGGACCCCGTAAATGGTAAATTCCATTTACGGGTTTTTTGCTGTAAAATAGTTGTTTCCACATCTATCCAATAAAAGAGAATACATGAAACATAAGCCTAGATTTGATAGAATAAAAGCATCAAATCATTTTTTTATGCTTTTCCACATACACATAATGTAAGGACACATAACAAAATACGTCTTTAGTCGTAGAAAAGATTCCATTTAAGGTCTATAGCAAGAAAGAACTTGGTTACGTTAAAATAGAAGTAAATAAATCATCGATTTTTGAAACAAAAGCTGAAATGAAACGTATAAAAAATAAAGGAATACGAAGGCAGGAGTCGATTATAGTGAACTCATTTTTAATGTTTTTAGTACGAACAGGCATTTCTTTTCCTGTAGGTGCTTTAACATGGCTAATCAGTTATGTGGCATTTGACCAATATTTTATCCTATCTGTTCTATATGGAGCTGCGGCAACGGGAGTTTCTTATTTCATCACAGATGGAGTAATTAAACATCAATTAATGGTAAGGCAAGGTTTATCAAGAAAAGAATATAAATTTATTCAAACACAGCTAAAGGAAGCGAATGAGAAAATTAGTCGATTAAATCGACATGTTTTTGCTATCCGTCACTTTCCTTCTTTTAAGCAAAGAATCGATTTAATGAGAGTAACAAAGAAAATCTACCGATTAACAAAGGAAGAGCCGCGCCGTTTCTATAAAGCAGAGAAATTCTATTATTCGCATTTAGATTCATTAGTGGAAATCGCAGAAAAGTATGCCCTTTTATCTGCCCAGCCGAAGAAAAACAGAGCACTGCAGGCAACTTTAAATGATACAAGAAGAACATTAGAGCAGCTTTCTAGAACGCTGGAAGACGATCTTCATGGCATCCTATCAGATGATATTGATGATCTGCATTTTGAATTAGATGTAGTAAAGCATATTTCTAATAAGGAGAAGGACACTGATTTGTTAGATGAAAGCAGGCGGACTAAATGACAGATGAACGACAAATGAAAAACATTACAGATGATTATTTCTCCGATCCTTTAGGAGAAAGCAATAATTTGTTCATGCAAAAAGGCGAAACAGCTGAAACTGTTCGCCTTATTGATGTTTTATCTCCAGAAAATCAAAAACGAGCATATGAACTAGCCAATAAACTAGATCCAACCAATCACCGTACGATGATTGCTTACGGGGCAGCAGCGCAGAAAAAATTACTTTCTTTTTCCCATACAATGATTGAGCATGTGCAGCGCAAAGATGTTGGGGAAGTCGGGGATATCGTTAGTGATTTAATGGAAAAATTAAATGAAATCAATCCTGATGAATTACGAGTAGAAAAGAAGGGCTTTTTCCGCCGATTATTTAGCAAGCCTTCCAAAAGTGTCCATGAAGTTCTATCAAATTATCAAAAGGCAAGTGCCCAAATAGATCGGATGAGTGTGCGTCTCGAACGCAGTAAAAACGTATTGACTGCAGATATTCATTTATTAGAACAGCTTTATGAACATAATAAAACTTATTTTGAAGATTTAAATGTATATATTGCTGCAGCAGAAATGAAATACGAAGAAATGACGAAAAAGCTTATTCCGGAGCAAAAAAAACTTGCAGAAGAGTCCGGTGATCGAATGAAACTGCAAGAGGTAAATGATTTAATTCATTTTGCGGAATTACTAGAAAAACGTATTTATGATTTAAAAGTCAGTAGAGAAATTACCATACAAACAGCTCCACAAATCCGTTTGATTCAACATACGAACCGTACAGTTATTGATAAAATCCAGTCGTCGATCATGACATCAATCCCATTATGGAGAAACCAAGTTTCCATTGCTTTAACGCTTTTAAGGCAGCGTCATGCGATTGAAACACAAGCAAAACTGAATACAAGCAGAATGGATGCCAACGTAAAAGAGATGGCACAAATTGCCCAGGAAAACCGTCCCGCAATGGTCGAAATCGATTCGCTAAAAGAAACACAGCATAAACTGATGAGCTCATTAGAAGAGACACTACATATCCAAGAAGAAGGAAAACAGAAACGTAATCAAGCAGAACAAGAGATTACGGAAAGAGAAGGTAATTTAAAACAAGTGTTAGATACGGTTGACAGTAGGTATTAAAAAAAGGCTGAAAGAATTCAGCCTTTTTTTAATACCATTTTTTAATCCATTAACTTCCCAAAGGAAATACGTTTATTTAAGAAATGCATAATAGGTATACCGATTGCCATGACAACAAATTCACCAATAGCTGTTGTTCCCCAAGTGATTAAGAAAGGGAACCCAAGTGCAAGATGCAATTGATAGGCAATAATAAACATATTAAAGGTAAATACAAGAGTATTAATAATCATTCGTAGAAGATGACTTTTAACAAACTTGCTTATACCAATTGTGATTAACAAGCAAATAATAGAATGAGCAACTCCGAAAGTTAAATCATATAACTTAATAGTTGAAAGGAATAAGTTTGCTAAAAATACTCCTACTACAATTCCATAAATATATTTTTTGTTAAATACAACAAGATGATTAAATAATTCCGAAACACGATATTGAATGCTGCCAAAAGCAATCGGCGCAATCGCAATCGTAACAGCGACATACAATGCAGCCACTAAACCGTTCATCGCAAGTGTTTTTGTTTTCATTTTTTCTCTCCCTTAGTTTTTTTACGTGGGATGGTCTCGAACCACGTTATCCAATAACTTTCACACAATAAGTTATCATATAATAGGAGGTCTATGTTCGTCAATGGAATTTTATCCCGTGATGAGATAAGGTCAGGTGTTAAAGAAGAAGTAAAGAAGAAATTGTAAGTTATTGTATAATTAAGATTAAGTTACCTTTTATTAGACTGATATAGTTATATAAATGGTACGTAAGAATAGCGGATGGTAGCCCGCTAAATGTAGCAATTTTAATTTTGGAGATAAGATGCGATATGCTCTTTTTTAATGACCAAAGGTGGGATAAAGATTGCATAACAAACAGTGGAGTAAAGTAAAGAAGAAATTAGAAAGTTATATTTGCCATTGTCTAAAAAATAGAGTTGATTTTTATTTAACAAATTACCGTCGAACTCATGATCAAACAGGAAGAGCTTTTATAATTGTCGATAATAAAGAGGTTTTAAACATGTGCAGTATCATAGCAGAAAAGGCAGTTGTTAAAAAAGAAGATGAAATTAGAAATACCCAAAATATTAGATATGATGTTGATAACTATGAGCAAAATAGAGATATTCAAAGACAAGCAGCGGAACTAGTTATGGCGGAAGGGATTTTTGCTCAATATGATTTCTTCGATGCTGTTGAGGAATTTCTCCGATTGCCAATAGAACTAGCTTTAAAGTCAGATAATATGGTAATTAAAATTCTTTCCTTAATAGATAGAAGAGTCGGAAAAAGAACACTGCAAAAAATAAAAGATTCGATACATGAGGAAAAAGACATTGTACAATATTTCTTTCAACTAAGATATGAAGCAGAGGGGCTGAAGAAAAAATATTTATATGCAAGAGACTAATAGGAACAGAGAATCCGCCTCTATTCCCACAAACAAGCAGAAAAGCAACAGAGCCGAATCCCCTGCCCCCCAAAAACAAAATTGTAAAATCTATAAAAAAATTTCTCCCTGACTTCTTCCTGACACATAACTCTTTTATTCTATTACTTGTAAACAGCAAGACAATGAATCAAGTAAATTCATTAAAATAGAATAGAAAGAGGTTGAAGCAAAAAATGAAGAAAAGTATAAAGAAGTGGATTATTAGTGGAGTAACAGTTTTGGTAATAGGGACGGGGATTGGCTCTTATTATTATTTTAGCAATGATAATCAAACCGAAGTAAGAGCACAGGCTAGAACGCAGACAGCAACAGCAGAAGCTGGTGATGTTGAAATAGAGGTCAGTGGTACTGGAAGCATTGCAGCTATCAATAAAGAGACTTTCACTGCTGAAGGGAATGCAACGGTAGACGAGGTATTAGTCGAAGCAGGGGATAAGGTGGAAAAAGGCGATGAGCTAGTAACGTTCGAGAATGATACACTCGACCCAATTGTTGCAACTTTTTCTGGTGAAATCACAGCCCTAAATGTAGAGGAAGATGGCAATGTATCAATGGGAACAGAAATCGTTACCGTTACAGATTATGACAATCTAGAAATGGTAGTAAACGTAGATGAATTAGATATTTCGAAAGTAAAGGCTGGACAAGCTGTTAATGTAAAAGTGAGTGCACTGGAAGATAAAGAGTTTACTGGAAAAGTTACGAGTGTAGCAAAAGAAGCAAACAGTGACAGTACTAGTGTCGCAAAATATGCGGTTGCGGTGAAAATAACTAAGCCAAGTGGATTGCTGGTTGGGATGACAGCAGAAGCTACTATCACAACGGATAAAGCGGAAGATGTCGTGACGGTTCCTGTAGAAGCTGTACAAAAGGAAAATGATGAATATTATGTTCTAGTAGCAAATGGCACAAACACGAATGAGGATGACACAAAGGAAACTGCCTCAACAAAACAAACGGTGGAAGTAGGATTACAAAATACTGAAGTTGCGGAGATTAAAAGTGGTTTAGAGGAAGGCACAACGGTAGTACTGCCAACATTTGAGTCATCAAGTGATAGTGAAGCACAAGGAATGTTCCCAGGTGGAGGCCAAATGCCAAATGGCGAAGGTAGAGGGCAAATGCCTGGAGGAGGCCAAGGCGGAGGAATGCCTGCCGGTGGGTTTGGAGGTAGAAATGAATGATAGAACAGCATGCAATTGTCGAAATAAAGAATGTCAAAAAGGAATATACACTTGGAGGAGAGACCGTTACGGCATTGGATAATGTAAGCTTTACTGTCAATAAAGGGGATTTTATTGCTATCATTGGGCCGTCTGGTTCAGGTAAATCAACGTTAATGAATATGATCGGTTGCTTGGATACCCCTGATTCTGGTGAATATTATTTGGACGGTCAAAATGTTTTTTCGTTAAAAAGCAAACAGTTAGCAGAAGTGAGAAATCATAAGATTGGCTTTATTTTTCAATCCTTTAACCTGCTAACAAAACAGTCTGCCTTTGAAAATGTGGAGCTGCCCTTGGTTTATCGAGGAATCGGAAGTAAGGAAAGAAAAGAAATTGCCATGCAGGCATTGAAAAAAGTAGGATTACTGGAAAGAGCGGGACATAAACCAACAGAATTATCTGGTGGACAGCAACAGCGCGTGGCCATTGCCCGAGCTCTTGCGGGGAATCCGCCAATCCTGCTTGCTGATGAGCCGACTGGAGCGTTAGACAGTAAGACAGGAGTCGAGGTAATGAATTTAATGAAAGACCTAAATAGACAAGGACATACCATAATTTTAATCACCCATGATTTACAAATCGCTAAACAGGCTAAGCGAGTTATTCGCATTCAAGATGGTCGCCTAGCAGAGACAAAGGAGGTAGTTGTCTCTTGAAATTAGGACAAGCAATCAAGATAGCTTTTAAAAATATAGCAATGAATAAATTAAGAGCAGTGCTTACCATGCTGGGTATTATCATTGGTGTGGCAGCGGTTATTGCTTTAACCTCATTAGGAATGGGAGCCTCCAATTCTGTTTCCGATGACATTGCCAGCTTAGGAACGACAACAGTTTCTGTGAATTTATCGGGAAACTCTAGTGAGGAAGAGGTTGTTGATTATGATGAATTAATGGCATTTGCGGAATATGACGAAGTAAAGGCTGTTTCACCAACAGTGACAACATCCAGTACGCTTAAAAATGGAACGACATCAAGCTCTGGAGTTACTGTTACAGGTGTTACTACTTCTTATGAAGAGGTACAGGATATTACTTTACAGTCCGGAAGAAATGTCATGGACATTGACTTGGATAATCGCAATAAAGTAGTGGTGCTGGGGGATAATGTAGCATCCGAGTTATTTGGATTTACAAATCCAGTCGATAAAACCGTTCAAATTGATGGAACAACATTTAAAGTAATCGGAGTACTTGCTGAAAAAGGGGAAGAGTTAACTGGATCTGTAGATGATTCTGTTCTCATTCCATTTACAACAGCACAACGCTTTATCGGTCAAACCTATGTAACTTCAGCAACAGTGCTTATGACGGATGAGGATTCAGTTGAAATGGGAATGGCAAAAATGAAGCAAGAATTATACAATCAGTTTGATGGAGATGAAACTTCTTATTCTGTGCGAAATCAATCATCTGTATCGGAGGCTCTCGATTCGGTTTCCAATACGATGACATTGTTATTAGCCGGCATAGCCAGCATTTCCTTAATCGTTGGTGGAATCGGAATTATGAATATCATGCTTGTTTCGGTTACAGAAAGAACAAGGGAAATTGGGATTAGAAAAGCGATAGGTGCTCGGAAAAAAGATATCATGCTCCAATTTTTAATTGAAGCCATTGTACTTAGTGCATTAGGCGGAATTTTAGGAGCAGCTATTGGAATCGCTAGTGCAGACATATTGTCGAGCACATTAGAAATGACTTCCCAGATTACTTGGTGGATCGTCGGTGGTTCCGTTAGTTTCTCTGTATTAATTGGCATTATCTTTGGGATTTTTCCAGCGAACAAAGCATCTAACTTAAGTCCCCTTGAAGCATTAAGATATCAATAAGAGGAGTAGATCAGCTGGATAGAAGGCTGATCTATTTTTTCTCCTGATAATTATCGGTATAATGGATTTCATTAGTAAAAAATAAAGCATAAGGAAAAGATGATGAAAAAGATTCTAATTGTGGAAGATGAACTAGCAATTTCTATGGTTTTAGGAGCATATTTAGAAAATGCAGGCTATGATGTAGATTATGCTTATAATGGAGAAGAGGCTTTACAGAAGCTAGAGGAAGAAACTCCTGCCCTTATTCTATTAGATATTATGATGCCATATGTAGATGGCTGGAGCGTTCTTTCGTTTATTCGTAAGAAATCGGCATGTCCTGTTATTATGCTTACAGCTTTATCAGATACAGAGCAAAAACTAAAAGGGTTTGAAAATGGAGCGGATGATTATATTACCAAGCCGTTTGTAGGGGAGGAAGTCATCGCCCGTGTCCAAGCGGTACTAAGAAGATCCTCCCATTATCAAGAAGATGAGCGAGTGAAATACTATGGCGATTTAAAAATAAATTATGTCTCCCATCAAGTTTTTCTTAATGGAATTGAGGTTCCCTTCACTCCGCGAGATCTTTCTGTCTTTCTCTTTTTAGCAAGCAATCCAAATCAAACATTTACAAGGGATCAGCTTCTGGATCATGTATGGGGAAATGACTATGATGGAAGTGATCGGGCGGTTGATCTAGCGATTAAAAGAATAAGGAAATTATTAAATGGGTGGGATCCAAAAGATGGAGAAATTAAAACATTACGCGGATTGGGCTATCAATTTTATATTCAGGAAAAACAATAAAGAAAAAACGCCTCTTCTATATTATTGGACAAAAAGATATTTGCTGACATTATGTGGAGGTCTTTTGATTATCGGGATTATTTCAATTTTGTGGATTCGCCATAATGCTTTGGAAAATCGCTTAGAATTAACAAAATTAGTTGCCCAGGAAATAGCGGAGCATGCTAATGAAATGGTAGAAGGCAGATTGAAGGATATTCGTCTGCCATTTTTGCAGGATAGACAGAAGTTTATCAATGAAGGGCAGCCATTAGATGTTTTTCTAAAAGATGCTGCCGGTAATATACGCTCTATGAATCAGAACTTCCCACCAGACTCTCGCGAAAAACAGCAGCTAATTGAGTCTTTGCCCTTAGTCAGTGAATTAACGATTAAAAAGGTCACACTCTGGAATAATCAAAAAGCATCAGTTGTCATAGCACCTATTAGTAAGGATGGGACGCCAACAGGTTCAGTCTATATTATTCAGCCGCATAATCAGCTGCAGCATTTAAATAAGGAAGAATATCAATTACTGGGATTATTGCTTCTTAGTTTGGCGCTTCTAGGTTGGTTCGTTATTTATTCTTTATCTAAAAAGATGGCAAAGCCGGTTGAAGAGGTTGCCAACGCTGCTCAACAATTAATGAATGGTAACTATCACATTACATTAAATGAAGAAGTGCAGGAAAAAGAGTTATACCAATTGATGCTGTCTTTTAACGAAATGACTAAGCGGCTCTATGCATTGGAAAGTTTACGGACACAATTGCTCGCAGGAGTTACCCATGAATTAAAAACACCGATCACCTCTATCAGTGCTTTAATTCAAGCTGTCAATGACAATGTCATTCCAGAAAAGAAGAAAAGCCAATTTTTATCGATGAGTTTAAAGGAAGCTGGCAGACTGCAAAGCATGGTAGAGGATTTACTAGATTTTAATAGCTTTAGTGCTGGTTCAATTAAAGTGAATAAGGAAAAGCTGAATGTACAGGCGACTTTAAAAGAAATTATTTATCAATGGGAAATTGTCCATATGGAGTCTTTGTCCTCTGCGAAACTTACCTTTATAAATCCAGAAAAGCCGATTTTTACCATGCTTGATAGTGTTCGTTTTCAACAAATTATCGTAAATTTATTAAATAATAGCATACATGCAATCAAGGGGAAGCAGGGTGGAAAAATAACAATCCGTTTAACCCATGATAATCAGAACATCAAAATTTTAGTAGAAGATAATGGCTATGGCATACCAGAAGAAGAACAGGCTTATATTTTTGAACGATTTTATCGAGGGAAAAATAAGAAAGATATCGAGCGTGGTCTCGGCTTAGGATTGCCATATAGTCTTCTCCTCGCAAAAGCACAGGGAGGACATTTATCTTTACAAAATTCAGATGGTAGATCTACAATATTTCTATTACAATTTCCAATACTTACTTAAAAAAAGGGGGCTGTTCGGAATGACAGTTCAAGAAGAAAAATATTGCAAGGAATCATTAGTAGTAAAAACAAGCCGAATATTCCCAATTGATACAAATAATCATAATTCCTTATTTGGTGGGAAACTGATGAGTTATATAGATGACGTGGCCTCTATTTCTGCATCGAGACATTCAAGAAGCGATGTAGTCACAGCCTCAACGGACTCCGTTGATTTCCTGTTTCCTATTCGCCCGACAGATTCCGTATGTCTAGAATCCTATGTTACACATACAGGAAAATCATCGATGGAAGTTTTTGTGAAGGTAATAGCAGAAAATTTAAAAACAGGGGAAAGAAAGCTTGCTGCTACGTCTTTTTTAACCTTTGTTGCATTAGATGAGAACGGCAAGCCAAGACGGGTTCCTAAAGTAATCCCCCAGTCCGAGGAAGAAACTATGCTTTATAACACAGCAGAACAACGCGTAAAAATCCGTAAAGATAGAAGAGAGCATAGTAAAGCATTTGCAAGTGTTATTAGTACAGATATGCCTTGGGGATAAGTTGACCCTATTGTGGCTGATAAGCCGTAGAGTATGGCTGATAAATGGTAAGTTTGGCTGATAAGTCGAAGAGTTTGGCTGATAAATGGTAAGTTTGGCTGATAAGCCGTAGAGTTTGGCTGATAAATCGTAAGTATGGCTGATAAGCCGTAGAGTTTGGCTGATAAGTTGTAAGTTTGGCTGATAAATCGTAAGTTTGGCTGATAAGCCGTAGAGTTTGGCTGATAAGTTGTAAGTTTGGCTGATAAGTAGTAGAGTATGGCTGATAAATGGTAAGTTTGGCTGATAAGTAGTAGAGTATGGCTGATAAATGGTAAGTTTGGCTGATAAGTCGAAGAGTTTGGCTGATAAGTCGAAAAGTTTGGCTGATATCAGCCAAACTCAGACCCTCTACATTCAATTTGAGTGTAGAATTCTATTAATCTCAGAAAAAATGCTAAAAAATCACTAAAAAATCACTAAAACAACGATAAAATAGACAATTTGACAACGAAACTACCCCGTTTCCACCACACCCACAAAGCGAATGAGCTCCACTCAACCTCCCCATATTAGAAAGTAATGCCCAATCAATTGCTATCTTTTCTTTCATCCAATCCTCAAACTAAATTAAATTTCCCCCCAACAAATGTCCAATATGCTGAACAACCAATCATTCCTAATCATTTCGAAGTACGAAGAAAAGCGTCAGAATATATTAACTTTTTAGAAAATATACTGTTAAATTTTCTGACAATATAAAAGACACTTGTCTAGAAGAAGATTATAATCCAAACATGGAACAGGAGCAATTGGGAAAATATCCTGTAGTTTCATAGATAAAAAGACAATGATAGGGGGCATATTATGTTATCCAAAAAAGTACTTTCTTTCGCGATGACTGCAACATTAGCTTTAGGATTTATGAGTGGTTGTGCTTCAAACGCAAACTCGGATTCAGGGGATTCAGGAGACAAAAAAGTAATTAAAATTGTTACACAATCACCACTATCTGGAGGCAGCGCTACATTAGGGGAAGCAATTAAATTAGGAGCGCAGCTGGCTATTGATCAACAAAAGGATAAGTTTGCTGAATTAGGATTCGAACTTAAATTAGATGCACAGGATGATCAGGGAGATCCGAAGAAAGGGGTTGCGAATGCTAACTTAGTGGTTGCGGATAAATCTGTATTAGGGGTAGTCGGTCACTTAAACTCAGGTGTTTCCATTCCAGCATCTGAAGTTTATGAAAAAAATAATCTTGTAAGTGTATCTCCGGCAAGTACAGCCACTGACTATACGGATCGCGGTTTAAAAACAGTGAGCCGTGTTGTTGCTCGCGATGATTTCCAAGGTCCTGCTGGGGCACAATATGCTGTGGAAACTTTAGGGGCAAAGAAAATTTTTGTTGTTCAAGATAAAACAGCTTATGGTTCAGGTCTAGCAGATGCCTTTAAAGAAGCAGCGGAAGATTTAGGAGCTGAAGTTGTTGGTTATGAGGGAATTACCGTTGGTGAAAAAGACTTTAACGGTGTTTTAAACCAAGTAGCCTCTAAAAAACCTGATCTAATCTATTACGGTGGCCTTTATGCAGAAGGGGGAATTTTGGTAAAGCAAGCACGTGAAAAAGGATTAGATATCCCATTCATGGGTGGAGACGGTTTAGACTCATCTACTTTTGTTGAAATCGCAGGAGATGCTGTGAAAAATACCTTCATTACTTCCGTTGCCGGTGATACAACCCAATCAGAAGAAGGAACGAAATTTGCTGAAGATTATAAAGCAGCATTCAGCAAAAACATAGAGTCCTATTCTGCCTATGCATACGACTCTGCAGCAGTTTTATTAGCAGGCATTGAAAAAGCAATTAAAGAGAATGATAACAAATTACCAACTCGTGAAGAGGTTACCAAAGCTGTGCGTGCTACACAAGATTACAAAGGGGTAGTGACAGAAGTTGGATTTGATGAGAAAGGAGATAATAAATTCGCAAAAATCTTTATTTATAAATTTGATGAAGCCAAATATCCAGCTACATTAGATGGAGAAATTAGCCAATAAACGAGTAAATAAAAAGGACATGGATATCAACCGTCCTTTTTATTTGCAAAGAACTAAATGCCGGAAATTAATCTTAGCTATTTAGTAGATAGAAATCAGCATATATGGTGATTTCGTCAATAGAAAGAATCTGTTGAGTAACCGTAGCGGGAAATCTTTCATCTTATGCCGTTAAACTCTATCTACTAAAACCATTAAATCAAAAGTGTGGGGAAGAGAATGCTAACTGAAATTTTACAAACATTACCGCAAGTTTTAATTGATGGATTAACATTAGGAGCAGTGTATGCCGTTATTGCATTGGGGTACACAATGGTTTATGGAATATTAGAATTGATAAATTTTGCTCATGGGGAAATATTTATGTCAGGAGCATTCATTGGCACGGCCATCTTAATTACTTTAACAAGTCTAGGATGGACTTCGATGCTGCCTGCTGTACTTTCCTTAATTGTCATGCTCCTAATTACTAGTCTCATCACAGGTTTTTTAGGAATGGGAATTGAAAGAGTGGCTTATCGTCCACTCCGAAAAGCACCAAAGCTAATTGCTCTTATCTCAGCCATTGGTATCTCCTTTTTACTACAGGATATCGTTCGTTTCATCACAGAATTATTCAAAGGGAATTACATAATTACTTCGCCTAATCTATTTTCTGACAAAATAAATATCGGATCTGTTTTCGGTTCTCATGCTGCAAGTTTTAAAAGCTCGTTTTTAGTTGTTATTATAGTAGCCGTTATTTTGATGGTAGGATTAGATTTTTTTGTTAACAAAACAAAGTGGGGCATGGCGATGAGAGCCGTGGCGCAAGATAGAGACACAGCATCTTTAATGTCTATTAATGTGAACAAGGTTATCTCAGTTACTTTCTTCGTAGGATCTGCTTTAGGCGGCGCCACTGGTGTATTATTTGCTGTTCAATATGGAACAATCGATCCGTACATTGGATTTATACTAGGACTTAAAGCTTTTACTGCCGCAGTTTTAGGCGGAATTGGCAATATACGCGGAGCAATGCTCGGCGGTATGTTAATTGGACTGATTGAAATGTTCACAGCAGCGAATCTGTCGGTTATCACAGGCGGGATTATGGGAGCAGAATATAAAGATGTTGTTGCATTTGCCATATTGATTATCGTCCTTATTTTTAAACCAGAAGGCTTATTTGGCAAAGCCGTAGCAGAGAAAGTGTAGGTGGAAAAGATGGCTAACATGATTAAAACCATCCAAACAAATAAAGTTGCCCAAATTATTCTTTTCTTTGCGTATGTATTGGTGACTACTGCTGCATTGGCTTTCTCGCAAAAATCAGTGATTGCTTTTTTACTATTATTGTTATCGCTATTACTCCTATATTATATGAATCTCGGAAATAAAATGAAGTGGGGAATTGCTTTACTTATCTTAGTGATTGTTCTCCCGGTTTCAGCTAGTCAAGGACCATCCTATCAAGCATATATGGAAGTAGCAACTATGGTAGGGATTTATGTTTGTATGGCTTTAGGGCTGAATATCGTTGTTGGTCTTGCAGGGTTGCTTGATTTAGGATTTGTTGCTTTCTTTGCTGTTGGCGCCTACACATATGGCGTGTTTGCGACAGCACAAGCGAATAACTTCATGCCCTTTGGAACATATCCATTGTCCGGAAATAGCTTTTGGTTTTTTATTATCATTGGTTTATTTGTAGCGGCTCTATTTGGGGTTTTATTAGGGATTCCAGTATTAAGAGTAAAAGGAGATTATTTGGCTATTGTTACATTAGGTTTTGGGGAAATAATCCGGATTGTATTTAATAACTTAGATAAGCCAGTAAATATCACGAATGGAGCGATGGGGCTGCCAAGTATTCAACAGCCTGAACTATTTGGTATTACTTTGTCACAGCCGAACCAATTCTATTATATTGTGCTAGTTATGTTTATTATTGTAATTTATGCTGTGACTAGAATGGAACATACAAAATTAGGCCGTTCTTGGAAGGCGGTCAGAGAAAATGAGATTGCTGCACAAGCGATGGGAATTCCCCTTGTAAAAACAAAGTTGACGGCATTTGCTATTGGGGCATCGTTTTCCGGAATGATGGGAGTTGTGTTTGCCGCAAAGCAAATGTTTGTGGATCCAACAAGTTTCACTTACTTAGAATCTACGACCATTCTTGTTATGGTCATCCTTGGAGGAATGGGAAGTGTGCCAGGTGTTATTCTGGGAGCGGCAGTTGTAACGATATTAAACTTACAGGTGCTAACCGAATTAACGGGGTGGCTAAGCCAAGTAACCACTATTCCTGATGCCTTATCTCCAGCAAAAATGCAAAGATTTATCTTCGGTGCCCTTTTAATTATTATGACCTTATATCGTCCACAAGGATTAATACCGGCAAAAAATAAAAAGGTTAATGTCAAGAAATTAAAAGAGAGCATAACAGAAAAGCAGGAGTCTACTATATTGCTTAAGGAGGGGCACAAGTGAATATACTCGAAGTGAAAGGATTGACGAAAAAGTTTGGTGGACTTGTTGCGAATTCCAATATTGATATGTCTGTCGAGAGGAATTCTATCACAGCGGTAATAGGACCGAATGGAGCGGGAAAAACGACTTTTTTCAATATGATAACAGGGGTGTATAAACCGACATCTGGGGAAATTCTCCTTGACGGAAAAACAATTGCCGGGCTTAAGCCGCATGTCGTAGCGAAACAAGGAATTTCCAGAACCTTTCAGAATATCCGCCTTTTCAGTGATATTACCGTATTGGAAAATGTCATGGTCGGAATGCATAACCATATCAAAGGCAGCTTGGTTGGGACATTGCTTCAATTGCCAAAGGCTAAACAGGAAGAAGAGAAAGCAATGAAAGAGGCATATCGCCTATTAGAATATGTTGGGCTTGCTGATCTATTAAATGAAGCAGCGGCAAATTTATCATATGGAGCACAACGGAGATTAGAAATTGCTCGGGCTCTAGCTACAAAGCCTAGCGTTTTATTATTAGATGAGCCTGCTGCTGGTATGAACCCGAAGGAAACAAGTCTATTAACCGGTTTAATTCAAGATATGTGTAAGAAATATGATTTGACCATTATTTTAATTGAACATGATATGAAGCTGGTGATGGAAATTTCAAACCATATCATTGTATTGGATCATGGAGAAAAAATTGCAGAAGGTGGTCCGGAAGAGATACGTTCCAATCCGAAAGTAATTGAAGCCTATTTAGGAAAAGGAGCAGTATCACTTGCTTAAAGGGGGAATCAGCATGGAAAAGATACTTGAATTAACGGATATAGAAGCTTGGTATGGAGGAATTCAGGCATTAAAAGGAATTAGTTTACATGTTGATAAAGGAGAGATCGTTACCCTCATTGGAAGTAATGGTGCTGGCAAATCGACAACCCTTAAATCTATTAGCGGCCAGGTTCCAATCAAAAAAGGCAGTATTCTTTTTAATGGAAAAGATATTGCTAATATAGCAGCACATAAGACAGCCGTTTTAGGGATTTCCCAAGTGCCAGAAGGAAGGCGGATTTTTCCTAAGCTATCTGTACGAGAAAATCTATTAATTGGCGCTTTTGCTGTAAAGGATAAACAATTAACGGAAGCAAGAATGCAAAAAGTATTTGAGTATTTTCCGAGATTGAAAGAACGAGTCGAGCAAAAAGGAGGAACAATGAGTGGTGGCGAGCAGCAAATGCTGGCAATAGGGCGAGCGCTTATGATGCAGCCAGAAGTCCTAATGTTGGATGAACCATCCATGGGCCTTGCGCCAATTATTGTCGAACAAATCTTTGAAATTATTAAAGAGCTCAATAACCAAGGAATGACAATTTTATTAGTAGAACAGAATGCCTTCCAAGCATTGCAAATTGCCAGTAGAGGGTATGTCATTCAAACAGGAGAAATTGTATTAGAAGGAACAGGAGCAGAGTTGATTACCAATAAACAAGTGCAGGAAGCTTACTTAGCTTAAGGACAGAGAAAAAGGAGAAGGCTTTTTACGAGACCATTCTCCTTTTTTATGATTGAATTAATTATTTAAGAATTTTACACATACTGGTTCTGGTGCTTCTATCTCTGATTGCAATAAAGTTAGTTTTCCAGTAACTGTATCTCTTTCAAATAAAGTAAGGGTATCCGATTGTTCATTGGATGCAAGCAAAAATTGTTCTGTTGGATCTAGAACGAAATCTCTTGGCCAGTTTCCTTCTGTTGAAGTTCTGTCAATAAAGGTTAATTGACCAGTTTCCCCATTTACTTGGAAAATCGCAATTGAATTATGGCCGCGATTTCCTGCATAAACATAGTTTCCGTCTGAAGAAAGATGGATAGCACTTCCTTGGCTATTTTCCGTAAAATCAATCGGTAGTGTAGAAATGTATTGTAATTCCTCAAATGCTCCAGTTTCAGCGTTAAAAGATAATGCAATGACTTCATTGCTTAATTCTGTCATGACATAAGCAAATTTGCCATTAGGATGGAAGGCGATATGTCTTGGACCACTTCCAGGTTTAACGGATAAACTGCTAACTTCTTCTAGCTTTCCATCAACAAGCTTGTACGTATCTACTCGGTCTGTTCCTAAATCAACAGAAACAGCATATTGATCATTAGGACTGAATCCAGCAAAATGCATATGAGGTTTTTCTTGGCGAGCTGGATTTGGGCCTGTCCCTGTATGCTCGATGATAGATGCAGCACTGTTTAATGAGCCATCTGTATGTACCGGATAGGATTCGGCAGTTCCTTTATGATAGTTTGCAGAAAGAACAAGCGTTTTGTCTGCATTTACACTTACATGGCAAGGAGATGCTCCTTCCGAATATTCGCTGTTAATAAGGGCAAGACTGCCATCTGAATGAATAGAGTAAGCAGAAACACCACCTAAAGAGCCTTCTTTACCGACAGCGAATAAATGCTGATTATCGTTTGTAACCGTTAAATAGGTAGGGTTTTCAATTTCAGCCACTAGAGAAACATCTGTGATTTTTTTCGCTTCTGTGTCTAATACAAATGAATAAATACCTTTACTAGTCTTTTTTGTATATGTGCCAATGTAGCCAGTGAATTTTGTCATAAACAGATCTCCTTTAACATTTTTACAAAATTAATACTATTTATTAATTATAGCACGAGCCTAATCAAAACGTACAAATTAGAGTCTGTCTATTTAAATAAAAGTATTAGTTAGTTCTATTTTCCCGAAATTGCTAACTTGAAACAAGAGGGAATTTTCAGCTGTTTGAAAGGGAGCGCTTGTAAGAATGGATGCGTTTTTTGAATCTTTCATGGGATGATAGGAATAAAACAACCTTGTTTTTCCAAATGGCAGAGGAAATATAGTACTGCTACCGGTGAGGGTGTTATCTACATAAAATCAAACGAATATATAATTAATGAATATATTAATTAAATAAAGATAAAAAACATTTATTGTTTATTTTTGTAATCTAAAATAGTATTTATTAAGGGACATAAACATAGGATAGTAAGTAGATTAGTTTTGATAATTATATGAATATTACCATGAAATATGGTTTTTTTATTGTTTAAGGATTGGGAATATAGTAAGCTAATGGGGAGTAGGGTAAGATAGAAGTTAAGAAAGGGGTGGAAATATAGTTAATGTAAAAGTTAATCTTAATTAATTGATTAAATATTAGTATCATCGAAAGGCATCCATATTGTACCCCATTTTACATAAAAAATCTGAACGTTCACTTTGGTTCTGTACATCACAAGACTTCCTATCAAAAAATGTAGATAAGATGGGATTTATTATGGATAGAAATGTATGCGTTTACAAACGAAAGCAGTGAAGGGGAGAATGAAACGGTGAAGTGTGTTATAAAAAAAGGGTTATTTTTTTTGTTGGTCATAATCGTACTATTTCCATGGCCTTATGAAAAGGAGAAACAGGTAAAGGCAGAAGGCTCTCAAACTGATTCAATCGAATTTCAGCATGTTTCCGTTCACGACCCGTCCATCATTAAAGGGAATAATGGCTCTTATTATGTTTTTGGATCACATATAGCAGCAGCCAAATCAACGGACTTAATGAATTGGACTTCTCTGGTGACAAGTGAATATCAAACGCCAGAAAATAATCCAATCTATGGGAATTTGTCTGAAAATCTTGCAGAGTCTTTTAAATGGGCAGGGGAAAATGATGCAGATAGCACTGGGGGTTATTCTGTATGGGCTCCTGATATTTTTTGGAATAAAGATTATGCTTGGGATGATGGTTCAAAGGGAGCTTATATGTTGTATTATAGTGTATCTTCTACCTATATTCGTTCAGCGATAGGCATTGCTGTATCGAAGAATATAGAGGGGCCTTATGATTATAGGGATACTATTATATATTCTGGTTTTACCAATTTTGAAACGACTGATAATAAGAGTGTGATTAATAAACATTGGGAAAATACGAATATCGCAGATTTGATTGCAGACGGTACTTTAGATAATGTAAATCCAGATTGGTTTACAAGTGAGGGAAATTATAATAACGCCCTTTATACGAATGCGATTGATGCAAATATTCTCTATGATGAGAATGGAGATTTATGGATGACATATGGTTCCTGGTCAGGTGGAACGTTTATTTTGCCGCTAGATAAGAAAACTGGTGTACCCATTTATCCTGGAAAGGATGGAAAAACCTCGGATGGCAGAATAGTTGATCGATATTTCGGTACGAAGATTGCTGGGGGATATGGAAGATCTGGGGAAGGAACATATGCTGTTTACGATAAGGAAACAGGGTATTACTATCTTTACATTACGTACGGTGGATTAGCTTCTGACGGTGGTTATCAAATGAGGCAGTTTAGATCAAAAAAGATTGATGGCCCGTATGAAGACGCCGCTGGTAATGCTGCTGTTTTTCCAGAAAGCTTTAATTTAGGGACAGGGAATTTCCCGAGCAATGATGATCATAAAGAAATTGGGAATAAAATGATGGGGAATTTCTTGTTTAAAAGAGATCTTGGAGAAGAGGGCAGTGGGATAGGAACAGGATATATGTCACCAGGACATAATTCTTATTTGATAGACGAAGAACTTGGTAAAGAGTTTATTGTGACACATGCTCGATTCCCTCAGCAAGGAGAACTGCATCAAGTGCGTGTCCATCAAACCTTTAAAAACAAGGAGAAATGGCCAGTGCCAACTCCATTTCAATATGCGGGTGAAACAATAGAGACTGTGTCTGAGAAAGATATTGTTGGTGATTATAAGTATATCAATCACGGCAAAGAGATTACGGGGAAATTAACAGAATCGCAATGGATTAAATTAAATGCAGATAAGACAGTTTCCGGTGCTGTAAGTGGGACATGGAAGCTATACGATGATTACAGAGTCGAAGTTGAGATAGAAGGACAAATATATGATGGCGTATTTATTCGTCAATATGATCCTGCAGCCGCGAAATGGGTGATGACCTTTAGTGCTATGTCTGGTGAGGGAGTCGTAATTTGGGGAAGTCGTGTGGATAGTAAATCAAACCAAGAAGTGGTTGCAAGTGTGAAAGCGGAACTAATTAAGGCCATTCCGACCGAGGCAATCAAGGATATCTCCTTGCCAACTCAAGCAGCGCAAGGTACAGCCATTGTCTGGGAATCTTCACAGCCAGAAATCATTTCCAATGATGGGATTGTAACAAGACCGCCATTTGGTTCTGAAAATGCTGATGTAAAATTAACAGCAACTATTACTTTAGGGGATGCGAAAGAAACATTGTCTGTAATGGTTCATGTATTAGCAGAAGAGGAAGGGAGATTAACTGCCTATTATGACTTTAATGATGGGTTTGCAGATCGATCTGGTAATCAGGCCGATGCAATAGTAACAGGTGATCGCATTCACAATACAGGCGGGGAAGTTACGTTTGCAAAGGGTATTGCAGGGAATGCTGCTAAATTTAACGGAGAATCTGGACTTAAATTGGCAGATGGTTTAATTGCAAGTAATAAGTATTCCATATCACTTTGGATGAAACCGGAAGAAATCACGGAATTTACAACGACTTTCTTCGGCGCGAGAACAGAGAATAATTGGATTAGTCTTGTGCCGAATGCACAGAATGTGACAAAGGTATGGTCCCATAATAGTGACCAATGGTATGATGCGGTATCTGACTCTATAATCCCAAAAAATGAATGGACACATTTCGGATTTACGGTAAATGAAGGAGAAGCAAAGGTTTACATTAATGGAGAGGAAAAATTTTCTGATGGGGATTTTCCAGATGTCTTTACAACCGTTAATGCCCAATTTAGTTTAGGTGTAAACTATTGGGACATGCCCTTTAAAGGTTTAATGGATGAAGTACGCGTATATGATGGAATTGTTCTTACAGAAACCGAAATGCAATCACTTTTTGAAAATCCAGGAGCAGAAGAGCCAGGAGCAGAAGAACCGGGAGCGGAAGAACCGGGAGCAGAAGAACCGGGAGCAGAAGAACCGGGAGCAGAAGAGCCAGGAGCAGAAGAGCCGGGAGCAGAAGAACCGGGAACAGATAAGCCAAGTGCAGAAAATCCGCAGACTGACAACACAGGGAAAACATTACCGAACACTGCAACAAACGAATATAATTGGATAATCGGAGGATTATTCCTGTTGGTAGCGGGCTTAAGTATATCCTTGGTTATACGAAAACGGGCCATAAAAGGGGAATAAATCATGATGGACCACTTAATTTCTGCAGTGATTAAGTGGTTCTTCGTTTTTAGAATGGTAAATGGGGAAATAAAATACTCTTTCAGCATTATTTCTAGTGAAAAAGTTAAAACAAATTAGCCACAAGAGAGGGAAGCTTGTTGATGGTTTTTTCAGAAAATAATCACAATAGTGATTGTGGAAAAATGGAGAGGTTATCAACTTAATTACTAACAAGGTAAATGGCGGAAATTAAAGTATTCCACAGGGTTATCCACATTATCAACAGAATTAGGTTTTGGTTGTCCACAAAAATGTAAGGGTTTTAAAAAGGGGGAGGAAGAGAATGATGTAAGCCATCTCTTCCTCTAAACGTTTATTTAGTATCTTTTCTATTAGCTGCTCGATCAGCCATTTTAAATTCATGTTGATAGGTTACGGCTTGCATACTAGATAGTGTGTGCTTTGGTTTTTGCTTTTTCTTCCCTTCCATATCACAACAATCCTTTCCATTTTTTCTACTATGTTCTTTATTCTTCCCTAGTTATATAAATTAGATTCAAAATGCGAAGGTAAATTAGTTGAGAGGCAAAAGTATGCCTTTCCACCTTTTATGTGCTACATTTGAAATAGATAAAGTTCGCATGGGATGATTTAGAGAAGGCGAAAAATAGATAACGTGGTGATTGGAATGATTATAAGCAAAATAACAAGACAGAAGGAATTGAATGACCGTTATAATATTTTTACCCTGAAGCAGGGAAAAGATGTGTATGCATTTAGCGTAGATGAAACAGTTCTAATTAAATATAAGCTGCGAAAAGGGATGGAGCTGGATTCGCTCTTATTAAATGAAATCCAATATACAGACGAAATAAGAAAAGGATATCATATGGCCGTTCGGTATTTGTCTAAGGTAAAAAGAACGGAAATGGAAGTAAGGAAGCATCTCTCCGCTAAAATGGAAAATGATGCATTGGTTGCAGAGGTAATGACAAAGTTAAAGGAAATGAAATTCATCGATGATGAGGATTACGCTTTTTCCTATGTTCGCACTCAACGGAATACGACAACCAAAGGAGCAGAAACGATTAAACGAGAATTAAGGGAAAAAGGGATCCAGCGGGAATTAATCGAACGTTCGATGGAGGAGCTTTCCTATGAGGATCAAATGCAAGCAGCGAAGAAAATTGTTGCAAAATTTTTGGCTGGCAAGAAAAAGGATTCTAAGAAGATTATCATCCAGAAATTAGAGCAGACTCTTGTTAGAAAGGGATATACCTCTGATATTATCCAACAAGTAAAAAGGATGCCTGAGATTGTGGAAATGGATACAGATGAATTAGAAACCGTTCGTATCCATGGGGAGAAGGCAAGAAGAAAATTTGCCAAGTTCACTGGATATGAATTCAAGCAAAAAATGAAGCAGTTCTTATACCGTAAAGGATTCTCTATGGATCTTATCGAACAGTATTTAGACGAAATAGAAAATGAAGACTAATTAGTTATCGGCGTAGTGTTAACAACAAACTTCAGTAGAAATGAAAGCTGATTTTTTGCCGATTCTGAGGATTTTTATTAAACTAGTTGGTAGTGGAGGGGAATATAAATGCTGACAAAAAGATATAGCATGATGACAGAACACGAGCTCCGTATGGAAATATCCACTTTAAATGATCAAGCAAAAAAAGCAGAGCAGCTTGGTATGGTTAATGAATATGCTGTTTTAGAAAGAAAAGCAGTTCTTGCCAAATCGTATTTATTAAATCCTAAAGATTATAAAGCTAATGAAATATATGAAATAGAAGGCGATCCAGGAGTTCTTTTTCAAATCGATTATATGAATGGCGTTTTTGCGTGGGGAAAGCGACAAGTAGATGGAAGCCAAGAAGAGGGGATTCCAATCGCATTATTAAAGAAGAAAGCATAAGGAAAAGAGTGGAGGGACCAAAAATGGTCTCTCCCTCTTTCCTGCAGAATAAAAATCTGCTTATTTTTTTGGTTTGCGATGTGAGGAAGCATGCATTCTCTCTTGAGGATGTGTATTGATTGTGCCATTGGCTCTTTTCGAAGCGTATTCTGTTTTTGCTCTCGGTTCTCCCTCAAGCTTAACATCATTTGTATTATCTACATTTCCCATCGTCATACCTCCAAAGAATCAACTAAGTCAAAGGTAATAAACTTCAACTTTGTTTATTACAATGGATAGTATTTGTTAATTACCAGCAATCTATTAGTAAAAACAAAAAAGAAAGAAGGAATGAAATAATGCATGAAGCACAGAAGAAATTAGTGGAGCGGCTATTGGAGCTTAATTCGTTTATTTCAGTTGGCCAAGCACAAACATGGGTGGAATTATTATGGGAGGATTTTGAGGCAACCTATGCTAAAGCGGGTCGTAAATATCAGGGAGAAGAAGTAACGGAACGAGTTGTTAGTCAGTGGATTGAGAACTACGGGGGAAAGCTTCATGAATTTGTAGCTGAAAACCCAAAATATAAAGAATTCCTTGCAGATGATAAAAAGAAATTGCATTAAAAAGAGGTCGACTTTAAAAGTCGACCATTTTTCATGCTAATTGGTTAAGATATCGAGTTTCTTTTTCAGCTTATCTTCACTAAAGATCCAGCCTGTGTAGGAAGTGATGATATTCAAGTTTAGATCGAGATGAACAACGGCGACAAATGGATAGTGCCCGTTGCTTCGGTAGCGTAAATCAATGAAGCGGACTTGGTATTGGTCATCCAGCTCGATAACTTCCCACCTAAATACAGGAGAGAAGGATAGGAAAGCAGATAGGTTCTTATCTTTTTGAGCTGCGGTTAGGACTGGTGTATCTGGAACAGGAATACGATGGAACTTATCATAGATTTCAATTTCGTGCTGATGGGACCTGCCGACATAGAAGGAGTCGTCGGTCATCACAGCGATACGCCAATGGTTATATCTCATGGTTGGCGATAAAATGATTTCCTTTGCATCTGGAATTCTTTTTTTCACATTTATTTTTACCTGCCGTTGTGTAAATACCCGCAGAAGGTAATAGCCAATCAGTACGATATATAAAGTTAAAAAGGTATATCCAGGATCTGATCCAAATACCCAAAATAAGATTGCTACAATATGCATGGAGAAAATGATGGGATCAAATGTATTAATAATCCCCAATGCGACCCATTTATTTGTAAAAGGACGTAGAGCCTGTGTTCCATAGGCATTAAATATATCGACAAATACATGCAGGAAAACAGCTATAAACGTCCAAAGCCATAAATGAAACAAATTTGCTTCTGGGAAAAGCGGGTACATGACAGCAAGTATAAGTAGGGGCCACAAAAGTACTGCTGGGATGGAGTGTGTCACTCCACGATGGTTGCGTATATAAACAGCATTATTTCTTAATTTTAATACTGTATCGATATCTGGTATTTGTGAGCCGATGATAGTGGCGATTATTACACCAGTTGTTGTTGCAGGATCAGAAGCAACAACTGGGTCTAACGTGGCTAACCCGCCAAGCGCAATCCCCATAACAATATGTGTTCCTGTATCCAAAATACCAAACCTCCCTGATTTTCTCTCCGAATTATTTGGATGAAAACACCATAATTACAATAAAAATATCCTTTTCTTTTTTCTTAACAAAAGATACACTACAAACAGTTAACATATTCGCATAATGAAAAATACGGATAATGTTATTAAATAATAAATAAAGTTGGCAAACAATCGGACAAACGCGTAATTTTATCAAAAAATAGCTCTTCTATTTAAAATGAGGCAAATTTACATATTTATACTTATTATTGTTATCAAACTTGGCTATTGGTAAGAACGTGAATCATTTTGTGCTACTTTCATTCTATCCCATTCCATCCTATGATGTACACCATGTCCAATAGTAGTAAAAGAAATCTATATATTGTTATTCCCAAAAAAAATTAATAATTAACATCTGGAGGTTAATCGTGACAGATAGGCAAGAAATAATCAAAAATCAAGTAGATGTCGAGCGGTTTAGAGAAGATTTATTAAATTGGTTTACAGAGGAACAAAGGGAACTGCCATGGAGACAAGATCAAGATCCCTACAAAGTATGGGTATCTGAAATCATGCTTCAGCAAACAAAGGTAGATACGGTTATCCCTTATTTTAATCGATTCATTTCTCAATTTCCAACCATTGAGGCGTTGTCAGAGGCAGAAGAAGAAAAAGTACTGAAGGCCTGGGAAGGATTAGGTTATTATTCAAGAGCGCGTAATTTACATGCTGCTGTTAAGGAAGTGCATGAAAAGTACGGGGGCAAAGTGCCAGATACTCCGAAAGAAATTGCGTCCTTAAAAGGAGTAGGACCTTATACAGCCGGTGCAATTTTAAGTATAGCATATGGAGTTCCAGAACCTGCTGTTGATGGAAATGTAATGAGAGTTTTATCGAGGATTCTCTCGATTTGGGAAGATATTGCAAAACCCAAAACAAGAAAGACATTTGAAGAAGCAGTACGTGTGCTGATCTCGCATGAGAATCCGTCCTTTTTCAATCAAGCGCTTATGGAGCTCGGTGCCTTAATTTGTACACCAACTTCTCCTTCGTGCCTGCTTTGTCCAGTAAGAGAGCATTGTCATGCCTTTGAGGATGGGACTGTTACAGAGCTTCCTGTAAAGACAAAAACGAAGAAACAAAAGTCAATCCAGCTTGCGGCAGTCGTTTTAACAGATGAAGAGGGACGAACATTGATCCATAAACGGCCAAATACAGGATTGCTGGCAAATTTATGGGAATTTCCTAATATGGAAATTGTTCAAGTGTTAAAGAGCGAGAAAGCACAGCTTGAGGAGAAACTGTTAGAAGACTATCAGGCTAAAGTAGAAGTTGGCGAAATGATTACTAGGATTGAACATGTTTTTTCACATTTAATCTGGAACATCAATGTATATAGCGGAAAGTTAATAGCATTAAAAGAGGAAAAGGAAGATATCAGAAGAGTAAATGCGGATGAAATTGCACCATTCCCATTCCCAGTATCTCATCAGAAGATGCTGAAATTTTTACCAGAGCAAGTGAAGAAAGGGTGACCATTTGTGGTCATCCCCTATTACTCATAGCTTACTTCTGTCCCATGTGTATAATCAGCTTCGTTTCTTTTTAACCCGCCTCTGTTTTCCATTTCCTCTATGATGCTGCGGTGAATACTGACACCTTCGCTATTGAGATAAGGCGTCATTTGCTGCAGGGAGTGATGAAAGTAGGCAAGTTCATTATCTTTCCAATCTGATTTAGCGATAAGGGCTAATTCGGTCATATCTCTGCCAACATACATGTGTTATACCTTCCTTTACTTTTCCCGTATTCTCCTCTATTGTGTGGATGTTGATTGCGAAGTATGCATGAATAGAGGTAAAATGAGAAGTAAATGGATGGGAAAGGAATTAATAAGAATGACAAACAAAGTAGCATTAATTACAGGAAGCAGTAGAGGAATCGGAAAGGCAACAGCCATTCGCTTAGCCAAAGAAGGCTATGATATTGTTATCAACTATGCAAGAAGCAAAAAAGCAGCACAAGAAACTGCTGACGAGATTACGGCGCTTGGCAGAAAAGTGCTTCTAGTAAAAGCGAATGTTGGAGATGTAGACAAAATAAAGGCGATGTTTGCAGAAGTAAAAGCAGAGTTTGGGCGCTTAGATGTATTTATTAACAACGCAGCATCTGGGGTATTACGACCAATTATGGAGTTAGAAGAATCTCACTGGAATTGGACAATGAATATTAATAGTAAAGCCTTATTATTCTGTGCGCAAGAAGCAGCGAAGCTAATGGATAAAGGCGGAAAAATCGTTAGCATCAGCTCGCTGGGAGCGATTCGCTATTTAGAAAACTATACAACAGTTGGAGTGAGTAAAGCTGCTGTAGAGGCCTTAACTAGATATTTAGCGGTAGAATTAGCACCGAAAAATATTGTAGTAAATGCTGTTTCCGGTGGAGCAGTTGATACCGAGGCATTAACACATTTTCCAAATAGAGAAGAATTGCTTCAAGCGGCAGCGGAAAAAACACCGGCTGGCAGAATGGTCGAAATGGAAGATCTCGTCAATACCGTCATGTTCTTAGTAAGCGATGATGCAAGCATGATAAGAGGACAAACGATTATTGTGGATGGCGGTATTTCGTTGCTAGTATAAGCGGGCCGGGCGGTTTGGTTTGTGGAAAAAAGGAGATTTCCTATAAAGGAGAACTCCTTTTTTTTTCTATCGATATGGATTTTATTGGTAATAAAAAACTTTGGATAGAAACGAAGTGTCTGGGACAAATTAATAGGCGTGGAGGTGATATTCATGGCTAAAAAAGCTGGTGCTACACAAAGTGGAACTAACATTCAAGAAGTAAAACAACAAAACGCTCAAGCAGGCCAAGGTCAACAATTTGGTACTGAATTTGCAAGCGAAACAAACGCTTCAGAAGTAAGAAAGCAAAATCAACAAGCTGAATCTAGAAAATCTCAAAACACAAGCAAATAATGCAAACAAAGGGCACTTCACTTACGGGAGAGTGCCCTTTGCTTTTGTTATCGAAACTTTTTATGTTCGACAAAACTTCTTCTTTGTCTACAGAAGTAGTCAAAGGAATTAACATACATACGAAGAAATAGTAAAAGGTAGAGTTAATAGAAAAAGGGCCGTTCCCTTTTTATAAGTTGAAACATATAAATCAATACAGTACCTAAAAATGAAGAGTAGGATGTGTTTTTTCATGGATGTATTTAATGGTTTAGTTGGAGAGCAAATGCGAATTATGGAAAAACTGCTATATTTACAAGGAGAATTAGAAAGGTGTGAAGAGATAGAAGCACAACTACTAATTCTCCAAAAAGAAACGGAACTAAAAGAAGTGCAAATAGAAATCAGCAATATGAAGGAAGAGCTAAAGAAAATACAAAAAATCTTTGAATTACAAACAGAAAAAGTTATTAAAGTCTACCAAGAAAATGAACTAAAACTATCATCTAGTTCATAAAAATATGGAATATTTAAAACCATTGTGTAATTTCAATGGTTCTTTTGTTTTAAATTTACTAGAGAACCGTTATAATAAGAAAAAAGAGGAATCGTACTTTGTTGCCTTAAAGGAAATAATGAATCGCTTTTAGTATGTAACAGGTTACAAAGCGTCCGTAAATAGAAAGTAGGGGAGAAATAAAAATGGGCGTACCTATCGAGGGTGAACCAATACAAATTCACAGTTATAAGCATAATGGGCACATCCATCGAATCTGGGACGAAACAACAATACTTAAAGGGACGCAGAACTTAATTATAGGTGGCAATGATCGTACAATTGTTACGGAATCAGATGGAAGAACGTGGGTAACACGTGAACCGGCAATCTGTTATTTTCATTCCCAACAATGGTTTAATGTCATTGGCATGCTTAGAGAAGATGGCATTCATTATTATTGCAACCTAAGCTCACCGTTTATTTACGATGGAGAGGCACTTAAGTATATTGATTATGATTTGGACATCAAAATCTTTCCGGATATGACATTCAATTTACTAGATGAAGATGAGTATGAACGTCACCGCCAAGAAATGAAATATCCAGAGGTCATTGATCGTATTTTGAAGACGCAAGTAACGCAATTAATACATTGGATAAGACAAAGAAAAGGTCCCTTTGCACCAGATTTTGTTGATTTGTGGTATGAAAGATACTTAACGTACAGAAGTTAATATGGATGACTGAAAAAAGCATGTTGAATTTCAGCAGGCTTTTTTCTTATGCATTCGCTGCGAATAGTGATAAAATGGTTCATTGTTATTAAAACGATTAAGAGTTTGAAGATTGATGGCTCGTGGGCCGTTTGGTTTGGGGAATGAGTGATGTTTAGAGGGGATTGATTCTGTGCCCGATTTGGTTTTGAAAGTGAGTTGAAGAAAATAGAGAGGGGCTCACTGTGTCCGAAGCGAAAAGAAAATGCGCGAACCGAGAAGAAAGAGTGGAAAAAGGTAAAAGAGACCCATCCCTCTGTGCCCGTTTCAAAAGAGCACAGAGCAGATCAGCCATGCTCACCAGTTTACGCGCTATCTTTCACAGTATTTTTAACAGAATGAGCTAAAATGAAGTTTTCCAAACACAAAAAAAGGAAAAAGAACAAATGCAACATAGAGAGGGGAGTATATGTGGACAGTATTAAAAGGTATATGACCTTTGTAAAGCCATACCGCTGGCAAATCATAGGTACAATCATTATCGGCATTGTGAAATTTGCCATTCCGCTATTAATTCCATTGTTATTAAAATATGTAATTGATGATATTATCAATAATCCAGCCTTAGATCAGGCAACTAAAATGAGCAATCTGTGGACAATCATGATTATTATGACCATTGTCTTTATCGTGGTGAGACCACCGATTGAATACTATCGTCAATATTTCGCTCAATGGACTTCTAATAAAATTCTGTATGATATTAGAGATCAGCTTTTTATGCATCTGCAAAAATTGAGCCTGAAATATTATTCCAATACCCGTGCAGGGGAAGTTATTTCCCGTGTCATAAATGATGTGGAACAAACGAAAAACTTTATTTTAACCGGCCTAATGAATTTATGGTTAGATGCCGTAACGATTTTGATTACAATCGGAATCATGTTCACGATGGACGTAAAGCTAACATTTGTCTCTATTATTTTACTGCCGTTTTACGCGCTTTCCGTTAGCTACTTTTTTGGGAATTTACGCAAATTAACAAGAGAAAGATCCCAAGCTTTAGCAGGCGTACAAAGCTTTCTCCATGAAAGAGTCCAAGGAATTTCGGTTATTAAAAGCTTTGCGACAGAAAATCATGAACAAAAGCATTTCCAAAAGTATAATAATACCTTCTTAGAAAAAGCGGTCAATCATACGAAATGGAATGCGAAAGCGTTCGCTGTCGTCAATACGATTACCGATATTTCGCCATTGATTGTAATTGCCTATTCAGGCTACCAAGTATTGAATGGCGATATATCACTTGGAGCGATGATGGCATTTTTTGCGTATATTGAAAGATTATATAATCCATTGAGAAGATTAGTGAATTCCTCTACGACCTTAACACAGTCTATCGCATCAATGGACAGGGTGTTTGATTTAATTGATGAAAAATACGATATTCAAGATAAACCAAATGCAGTTCCTTGTACAAATGTAAAAGGAGATATTACTTTTGAAGAAGTGGACTTTGCTTACGATACAAACGATCCGAAAGTATTAGATAATATTTCCTTACATATTAAACAAGGAGAGACAGTAGCATTTGTTGGGATGAGCGGTGGCGGTAAGTCTTCCTTGATAAGTCTTATTCCAAGATTCTTTGATGTAACAGGAGGGAGAATTCTCTTAGACGGAATAGATATCAGAGATGTGCAAGCACGTTCCTTGCGTGATCAAATTGGAATGGTTCTGCAAGAAAATATTCTCTTCAGTGAATCAATTAGGGAAAATATTATGATAGGAAAGCCTAATGCGACTGAAGAGGAAGTAATTGCCGCTGCTAAAGCTGCCAATGCTCATGACTTTATCACCCAGCTTCCAGAAGGGTATGAAACAAAAGTGGGCGAAAGAGGCGTGAAATTAAGCGGCGGTCAGAAGCAAAGAGTAGCAATTGCACGTGTATTCTTGAAAAACCCGCCAATCTTAATTTTGGACGAGGCCACTTCTGCCTTAGACTTGGAAAGTGAACAGTCCATTCAAGAATCACTAGAAGAACTGGCCAAAGACAGAACGACCCTAATTGTAGCCCATCGTTTATCTACGATTACTCATGCCGATCGCATCATTTTGATTGAACATGGAAAAATTATGGAAGATGGTACACATGAGGAACTAATGAAATTGCAAGGTCATTATCACGATCTATTTCAAATTCAGCAATTAGGAAATTAGAGATAAAAAAGGATCCAGAAGCAAGTACTGGATCCTTTTTTATTTTACTCTTCAATCGTTACATCAGCTTCATGCTGATGATGAACTTGAATGGAAGTGATTAATGTATCTAGATGCTCTACATTCTCGTCATATTCAATAATGGCAGAAACAATTTGCATCATATGATATTGCTTTAATTCTTCTTCATTTTCAAGTACGGATGGTTCTGTCTCTTTATAGTAAAGCATTAACTCTTGGAAAAGCATATTTCGGTCAAGAGAAATGCTGCCTTCTTCAAAAACAACATTTGGCTTTACTTTTCCAATAAATTTAAGCATGACATGTTCATGATGGTGAATAAGGCAGTCAAGCTGCTGTTGAATAATATTTTGAAAATCCTCCGGCAAACTTAATAACTCATTTTCATATCGATGAATCTTTTTCAAGGTTTGAAAAGATTTCTTTAATGTGGCAATCATTTGCCGGTAAATGACTAATTTTCTCGTTTTTAATAAAGTTGTTCTTTTAAAATAATTCCGCTCTTCTTTGTACAGGATATATAACTGATCAATGCGCATTAAACGTTCCGACATTTTATCGATATCATTCTTTAACAGACTATGTTCCGATGCATGTCTAATGTTTAGGCGGATCCATTTTGTTATTTCCTCACTTAAATCGGAAAGTTGATTGTACAATTTATTTTCATACTTAGGTGGTATAAAAATCAGATTGACAGTCGAAGCAGAAAGAATTCCGAGCATTACCGTCGAGAAGCGAATAATCGCAAAGGTAATGAAATCATCTGTAGGTGATTCCATAATGGCAATCAAGGTAACTACAGATAAAGTAATTGTCTTTTCTAAGTGTAATTTTAAGTTGATTGTAATAACAATGATGGCGGCAAGTCCAATAATAAAAACGTTGTTACCAAAGCTTAATACAAAGATGACTGCGATAATAGCACCAATGATATTGCCTTGTACTTGTTCAATGATCGATAAATAAGAACGATAGACAGTTGGCTGTATAGCAAAAATGGCAGAAATTCCTGCGAAAACAGGAGTTGGTGCATTTAAAAGTTGCGCTAGAAATAAAGCTAACACGATGGCGATTCCTGTTTTCAGAACGCGCGCTCCTAATGTCATAAATAAGTGTTCCTTTCATTTAATCTTTCTAACTATTTTCTTATACCCCTTACTTTTTGCGAAAAACACGAAAAGTAAACACAATAATGTACTATACATTGATTAGATGTGAACTTCAATAGACTGATGACTGATTTTTTCTTTTTTCGAAGGATTTTAAAAAAATGGACATATTGTTGTTAAAATTGAAATGGTTTTACATAATAGTAGAAGGTGTAAAACGTTCTAATGGGGGACTGATTTCCGCTGAGGGCGCGGGGCAGGCGGGGAGTCTTCTCGGCGTTCATTCCGCTTCAATCATCTGTGGTGGAATTTTAGAGAGAGCTTATATCTATTTAATTTAAAAGAGGAAGAGATAGTAGATCACTTTTGTGAAAATAAAAAAGGTCCAGAATTCCTCTGAACCTTTTTCTAAACTTAAAACTTATATTCTTCTTTTAATGCAGCGAACGCTTGGTCAACCGCGTGCAGGGTTGCTTCGATATCTTCTTCTGTATGCGCGATAGTGATGAACCATGCTTCGTATTTGGATGGTGCCAGCATGATTCCTTGTTCTACTAATAGCTTGAAGAAGCGGCCAAACATTTCACTGTCAGTGCTTTCTGCTTGTTTGTAGTTGTAGACCTTCTCGGTAGTAAAGAAGACAGTAAGTGCTCCTTTTAGGCGGTTAATAGTAATTGGAACATTGTATTTGGCAGCTGCTTCTAAAATGCCATTTTCTAATAATGCGCCTAATTTATCGAGATGATCGTATACGCCTTCTTGCTTTAATACTTCTAGACAAGCGATTCCAGCTTGGATGGAGGCTGGGTTTCCAGCATGAGTTCCTGCTTGGTATGCTGGTCCAACTGGTGCCACTTGATCCATGATTTCTTTTCTTCCGCCATAAGCGCCGATTGGAAGACCGCCGCCGATTACTTTTCCTAAGGCGGTCAGGTCAGGGTAAACACCTAATAAATCCTGTGCTCCACCGTAAGTAAAGCGGAAAGCAGTAATTACCTCATCATAAATAACAAGTGCGCCTGCTGCATGTGTTAAATCATTAATTCCCTGTAAAAATCCTTCCACTGGTTCAACAATTCCAAAGTTCCCAACGATTGGCTCGACAAGAACGGCGGCCACTTGATCACCCCATTTATCCAATGCATCTTTATAGGCATCTAAATCATTGAAAGGAACCGTGATAACGTCTGCAGCAATTACTGCAGGAACACCGGCAGAATCTGGTGTGCCAAGCGTAGAAGGACCTGAACCAGCTGCGACAAGCATTGGATCAGAGTGACCATGGTAGCATCCAGCGAATTTGATGACTTTATTTCTGCCAGTATACGCGCGAGCAACACGAATGGTAGTCATTACTGCTTCTGTTCCAGAATTCATAAAACGGATTTTTTCCATGGAAGGAATTGCTTCCTGCAGCATTTTCGCGAATTTCACTTCATGCGGAGTTGGCGTTCCGAATAATAGGCCAGTTTCTGCAGCGCGTGTTACTGCCTTTGTAATATGTGGATGAGCATGTCCTGTAACAATCGGACCGTATGCAGCTAAATAATCGATATATTGATTTCCGTCTACATCAAAGAAGTAAGCACCTTGTCCTCTTTCCATTACGATCGGTGACCCGCCGCCAACCGCCTTATAAGAGCGCGAAGGACTGTTGACACCTCCGACAATAATCTCTAAAGCTTCTTCATGCAATCGTTCTGAATTTGTATGTAACATATAAACCTCCTATAAATCGTATCATTCTATAAAAAATACCTTCCCCCATTTTAGCACTTTTTAAAAGAAGTTAAAGGGAAACAGCTTTTTAACCTAAGAGTACCTTTCCTACGTTTTCAATAGGAGAAATGGATAAACGAATAAATAAACAAGACAAGCATAGATATTAATGATAGAGGAATCACATTTATTGCAAGGAAGTAAGGAGGTAAGGAAATGTTTTATGTCTTATTAGCACTCATTCTATTTTTTATTGCAATGAGCTTAAAAACACTATTTGTTCCTTACCGCAGAAAAGAAAAATGGGTCTCATTCGAGAATTTTATGTACTTAATTTTTGTCTATATCACCATTATGATTGGCTTTGGTCTAATCTATACATTATTCCAGATGAATGGCATCCCGGTTTATAATGATGGACAGGCGCCTTCTTTAAACTATGACTTCTTTCATACACTCCATACGAGTATTTATTTTAGCGGGGTGACCTTATTTTCCGTAGGGTTTGGTGATTTAATGCCAATTGGTATGGGACGAATGGTTGTCCTTATTGAAGCATTGATCGGATACACGATTCCTGCTGCTTTTGTAGCACGAGCAGTATTTGATCTGAACAACTAGCAAACTGCTTTTCTTGATTCATGGAAGCATTTTAGGTAGGCTTGAATAAAAAAGCAAAGGCGGGATAATATGTCTGTTCATATTGGAGAAGCAGTGCCAGATTTTGAATTAGAAGCAAATGATGGAGAGAAAATAAAATTATCCGATTATCGAGGGAGGAATGTTGTCTTATATTTTTATCCGAAAGATATGACACCAGGATGTACAACAGAAGCATGTGATTTTCGCGATAATCATGAAGATTTCCAAGGTTACAACGCAGTAGTACTAGGAGTCAGCCCTGATCCGATTGCAAGACATCAGAAATTTATTGAAAAGCACGAGCTGCCATTCCCATTATTATCGGATGAAAATCATGAAGTAGCGGAAAGCTTTGATGTCTGGAAATTAAAAAAGAATTTCGGAAAAGAGTATATGGGAATTGAAAGATCAACCTTCTTGATCGATAAAGAAGGGAAGCTTGTGAAGGAATGGCGCAAAGTAAAAGTCGCTGGTCATGTAGAAGAAATCAAACAAGCTTTAGAAAAAATCGAAGCCTAATTTTTAAGGTAGGGACTTTTGTCCATTCATTAAAAGCCGAAGAGCATATTGTATAGTGAGCATATACCTCCTCATATATATGTCGGTGGCCAACGAAAGCGTTCGTTGGTCTTTTTTTATGGAGAAAAGGGGAAATGGATAAAACTTCTGGTGAAAAAAGTAAGGTCTCATGCATATAATGTAAGTGTATTATCAATAACATCTTAGCATCGACTATTATGTAATAGTATCTATTGTTAAATAATCATTATTGTTTATTCAGATTGTTCATACATCTAGAAAACCGCGCTCTTACAGTAACTGTGTTGACAAAACCCTCCTATTATTAGTACACTATTTATAAACATTATAAAATAAGAATATCTTTTAGAAATGGGGTGCATGTCCGTGGAACATAATGAGTTGCAAGAAGCTCTTGATAAGCTGAAAGAAACAGGAGTGCGCATTACCCCGCAGCGTCATGCGATACTTGAATATTTAATAAGCTCAATGTCACATCCGACTGCCGATGAAATTTATAAAGCACTTGAAGGCAAATTTCCAAATATGAGTGTAGCCACTGTTTATAATAATTTAAGAGTTTTTCGTGAAGTGAATTTAGTAAAGGAACTGACATACGGAGATTCCTCCAGCCGGTTTGATTTTATAACTTCTCACCATTATCATATTATCTGTAAAGAGTGTGGCAAAATAGTTGATTTCCATTATCCAGGACTTGATGAGGTAGAGCAATTTGCCAGCCATGTTTCAGGATTCAAAATCAGCCACCACCGTCTGGAAATTTACGGTACTTGTCCTGATTGTGCTCAAAAAGAAGCGCACTAATGTAGAGAATAGAAGAGGCTGTCTTTTTAAGAGTTACTTTCGTATAAACGTAGCGAGGGGAAATCTTAAAAAGATATCCTCTTTTTTCTGTTTAATCGTTGAAACGAGACTGAAATATTATATGGCAGAAATGATAGCAAAAAGTAATTCTATTTTTAAACAAGTTATAGTAAGATTTCATGTATGCCTTGGAAATAGGGCAGGATTTTAAGAGAAAATGTCGAAATAATACGAAACGAATAAAATTTATTCATGGAGATGGAGGAATAACGATGGAAGATATTCTTCGTCCTATATATCAAGAAAGAGCTAGCCAGACAAATACATTGGGCGTATTAATCATTGATAAGAAACAAAATGAAATGACTGTGACAGATACTTTTGATACAGTCATGCTAATTATTGTGAAAGAAGCAGAACAGCCTGTTTTTATCAAGCACTATACATATGCAGATAAGAAAGCGGCTCTACATATTGTTACAGAAAAACAATTAAGAAGCTGGATTTTATTAGGGAATAACAAAAGAATTTTTGAATGGATATATAATGGGAGAGTTGTTTTTGATCGCAATGAATTTATTTATCAACTCAAAAATGAGTTGAAAGAATTTCCCGTTAACGAAAGAAAACAAAAAATGGCGCTAGAATTCGCCAAGCTTATTAAACGATATATGGATGGGAAAGCGTTCTTTGAAAATAAACATTATCTGGACGCCTATAATGATATTGTTCATTCCTTACATCATTTAGCTCGATTAGCTGTGATCGAAAATGGATTCCACCCAGAAGTAACCGTATGGAGCCAAGTAAAACAAATGGAGCCAGAAATCTATAAACTATATGTAGAATTAGTAAATAGTGATGAACCCATTGAAAAGAGACTCGAGCTATTATTCTTAGCAAGTGAATTTTTAATTCATTCAAGAATGAGAACAAGCACAAGCTATATACTCGATATATTAAAAGAAAAAGACGCTTGGACATTTAACGAACTGTTAGAAAAAGAAGAACTGCTTATCTACGCAGTTGATTTAGGAATGTTGATCGAATACTTAATCGATAAGCATTTAATAGAAGTAGTCAACATTTCTACGAAAAGCCCAGGTGTTTATCATCGATGCTATCGTGTTTTAGAAAAAAAATAAAAAAGTTTTAGAAAAAGTGTTGACCATTATCGTAGAATAATGTTATATTAATATCCGTCGCTGAAACAACACGAACTGTTGAAGTAAACGACGGAATAGAATTTCTAAAAAACACTATTGACAATAAAGGTTGATAGATGTTATATTAGGAAAGTCGCTTCCTAAGTGACTAACT
>NZ_BCVE01000019.1 GCF_001591585.1 Niallia circulans NBRC 13626
AGAGTTTGGCTGATTCTACCTCCACTTTGGCTGATTTATCTGGAGTTTGGCTGATTCTATCTCCACTTTGGCTGATATATCTGGAGTTTGGCTGATTCCCTCTCCGCTTTGGCTGATATATCTGGAGTTTGGCTGATTTATCTGGAGTTTGGCTGATTCTACCTCCCTTTTGGCTGATATTTTCAGAGTTTGGCTGATTCTATCTCCACTTTGGCTGATATATTCGGAGTTTGGCTGATTCCCTCTCTACTTTGGCTGATATATTCAGAGTTTGGCTGATTCTACCTCCACTTTGGCTGATATATTCGGAGTTTGGCTGATTCCCTCTCCACTTTGCCCAATTTCCCCTTCACCTTGGCTGGTACACTCATAATTTCACCTATTCCCCTACTATTTTGACTAATATAATACTTATACTTTTACTGATTTCCCCACTATTTTAACTGTTATACCCAAAATTTTGCCGATTCTCCCACTTCGATTTCCGCCCTTCCCTATCCATATCAAGCCATTGCCTACTTTTCCTACAAACAAACTGATTTTCCCACTCATAGGCCAACCTAGTTTTGTATATATTTAAAGTTGTAAGCCATATAAATATTTCCATATGAAAAATAGGAGGCTACATCATGTCTGTTAATCCAGCTTCCCCTTCCTTTCAACTATTCGGGGATTCTACCCAGTCTGTTAATTATAAAAGGGATTCTTATAATTACATTACACAGTTATTTTCTGAACAATTGCCTGCGATACATACTGGGTTATTCAATGTCCATCTTAATCAAGGATTCATTGTTCAGCCACACTGGCACACAAATGTGAATGAACTTGTTTTTGTCGTTAGTGGGGAAGTTATGACCTCTGTCTTCAACCCCTTTACACAAAGCATCATGACTTATCATGTAAAACCCGGGCAAGCTTCCCAATTTCCAAAGGGGTGGTTCCACTGGATAGTAGCATTGCGAAACAATACTCATTTTCTTACTATTTTCGACCAGCCGCAACCTGATATCGTGTTTGGTTCTGATTTTCTACGTTTTTTGCCAAAGGAAATTGCTAACAGAGCTTATTGTGTAAACGAAGCCGCCTACGCACATGCCATTGCCCCCATTACCCAGTCTACTATTCTCGGGCCACCACCAGGATGTGACCAAACCGGAGGAGTCCTAAACTATCCATACCATGCCACTCAGCCTTCACCCACTATACATCCTTATCTCAATCTTTCCTCTCCTCCCCACGCTTATTAATCAGGAAAAGTAAGAAAGGATGGAGGTTATTACTGCGATAAAGAAACAACATTATGGTTCTGAAGTAAAATGTGAAGAAATTGAATGGACGTTTCCTCCTCAGCAGCAAACACGGCAGCCGGGGTTTGAATATTTGATGGATCCACTTCCAATTTTTGATAACCCTAAATATATCGGAACAGGTAAGTTAAAGGATCGTACAGCTATTATTACCGGCGGAGACAGCGGCATTGGCAGAGCCGTTGCCGTCGCTTTTGCGAAGGAAGGGGCGAACATTGTTATCTCTTATTTTGACGAGCATACAGATGCGGAAACAACAAAGCGAGTTGTCGAGCATTATGGTCGTTCCTGCTTACTAATTCCAGGAGACTTGCGAAGAAGAGAACATTGTGAATTCATTGTGCAAAAAACATTAGAAACGTTTGGGAAAATTGATATTTTGGTTAATAATGCAGCTGTACAATTTTTGCGAGAAGACTTAACTTCCATACCAGATGAACAATGGGAATTAACATTTGATGTAAATATCCATGCCTATTTCCACTTAACAAAGGCTGCCCTACCTTATTTGAAAGAAGGAGCCAGTATTGTTAATACGACCTCTTTGGTTGCCTATATTGGGGTAAGTGACTTGATTGATTATACGACGACTAAAGGTGCGATTGTTAGTTATATAAGAGCGCTAGCCAACAACCTTGTGCAAAAAGGTATCCGTGTGAACGCTGTTGCTCCTGGACCTTTCTGGACACCCATCCAGCCTGCTTCACAATCAGCTGAAAATATTGCTACATTAGGCTCAGATGTACCAATGAAGCGGGCGGGGCAGCCGTATGAAATTGCTCCAGTTTATGTGTTGCTTGCTTCTGATGATGGTTCTTATATGACAGGACAAACGATTCATGTAAATGGCGGTGCTATGGTTACGACTTAGAACAGCAAAAAAAGGACGATATCCGTCGTCCTCTTTTGTTATTCCTCATTATTTTTCTCTTTTTAACACCCTTACTTCATATGGCAAAAGTTCTATCTGTTCTTGCTTTATTTCTTGTGTAAGTAAATCGAAAAAGGATTCTTTTAACGTTACTGTTTGCTTTTGTTCTGTAAAATTCATGACAAATAAATAGTAGCACTCAGCCGAATCCCTTCTTTGGACGGAAACACCTTCTTTATGCAGAATTTCCCTTTCGCTGTCAAGATTACCTTCTTTTTGCAATTCCTCATAAAAATCATCTAAAAAGGCCTGTTCCGTTCTTGCCCCTATAAAATAGGCTTTTCCTTTCCCGTAGCAGTTTTCTACAACAGCAGGATTCCCTTGATAAAAGTCCTCCATATACGTCGCTAAAATATTCGCTTCTTTCCTTTCAAAAATGGTGCAATAATCTTTTATTTCATATTGCTTCCCGTTATAGGTAAGGGTATTTCTATCTTTTGGATAAAGAGTATCTGTTTCTTTTACATCAATGCCAAATATTCGTTTTAGCGTTGCCGGCCAACCTGATAAATGGGCAAGATCCGTTTCATTAACAAGGCCGCTAATATATGAACTTACAAGTGTTCCTCCATTTGCAACATAGTTTTCTAATTTAGAAATTGTATCAAGAGACATCATGTAGAGCATTGGAGCAATAACTAAATCATAGGAAGCAAGCTCTTGATTTAATGTAACTATATCGACACTAATATCCTTTTTCCAAAAACTTTGATAATGCTTTTGCAACGTTTGAGGATATTGCTTTGTTGAATCGGAGAATCCTTGTGCATCGTTTAACGCCCAGTTATTTTCCCAATCATATACAATTGCTACTCTTGCTTGTTTATGTGTTCCCTTTACTTCAGCAATCTTCTCTAGAGCTCCACCAACTGCTGAAACCTCTTGAAAGACTCGATTCGTTTCACTATTATCATGATCCACTACTGCCCCATGAAATTTCTCGGAGGATCCTCTTGATTTTCTCCATTGAAAATACAGAACACTGTCTGAACCATGTGCGATAAATTGCATGGAGGATAGCAAATGCATACCAGGTCTCTTCGTTTTATTCACATCATGCCAGTTGACGCCACTTGGTGTACTTTCCATAATGAGAAAAGGCTGTTGTTTTAAAGAGCGATACAAATCATTGATAAAACCAACTTTTGCAGCTAAGTCCTTTGTTTCCTCCCAATCATTGTGCCAAGCAGGATAGCAATCCCAACTAACAATATCCACATGCTTTGCAAACTCACTATAATTCAAACTTTGAAAGGGTATTAAATCATGCGTGTCTGCCATAAAGTTTGTTGTAATAGGGATAGATGGAGAGATTTCCCTTAATGGCACTATTTCATGCTTGTAAAAATCAATTGTTTGGTCAGTGACAAAACGTTTCCAATCTAAATTCAAACCATGAACCATACTTTCTCCAATGGAAGAAGGAGATTCAACTTCTGACCAATCTGTGATCGTATGACTCCAAAATGGTCCCCACCAAGCATGATTTAGTTTATCTAAGGTCCCATACTTCTTTTTCAGCCAATTACGGAAATTATCTTGGCAAAGTCCACAGTGACAATCGCCGCTATACTCATTGGAAATATGCCACATTAGTAACGCAGGATGATTTCCATAGCGCTCCGCTAGCTTTCTATTAATAATTGCTACTTTTTCACGATAGATAGGGGAAGAAAAACAATGATTATGGCGTCCCCCATGTAACATTTTCATGCGATTTTCGGTGGTTCTTAAGACTTCTGGATACTTCTTAGACATCCATGCTGGTCTAGCGCCACTTGGAGTAGCTAAGATAACTCTCCCGCCCATTTGATAAATGGCCTCTATTCTTTCATCGAGCCAGTCAAACTGGAATTCCCCTTCTGTTGGTTCAAGTGCACTCCATGCAAATACCCCTAAAGTGAACGTATTTGCTTTTGCTAATTTCATCAATCGTAAATCATCTTTCAATATTTCTGGATAATCGAGCCATTGATCTGGATTATAATCTCCACCATGCAATAAGCGATTATCTGCTACTGTTTTATCTGTCATCTTAATGCCCTCCGATTCTTATCCTTTTGTTCCTCCTGCTGTTAATCCAGATACGAAATGCTTCTGTAAAGCTACAAATACAATCGCAACCGGAATACTTATCAGAATAGCTCCAGCTGCAAAGGTGGTGTAGCTTGCTCCCATTTTGTCGCTGACTAATTTATACAAGCCTATCGGAAGTGTATAGTATTCTGGATTTCTCAATATAACCGATGATATCGCGAAGTCTCCCAGCGGAGCAGTGAATCCATTCATTGCAACTACCGCAAGCATCGGTCTAGATAAGGGCATGAGTATTCTCCAAAATATTCTGGTGTTGCTAGCTCCATCAATTTTCGCACTTTCATCCAGGTCAAGCGGTATAGAATCAATATATCCTTTCATTAAATACGTATTCATTGGGATTTGGCCACCAACATAAATAAATATTAAGAGCCAATGGCTATTGATTAACCCAAGCATTTGCGCCAAAACAAAGATTGCGATTAAAGCAGAAAACTGTGGAATCATTTGTAATAGCAAGAATAACATTAAACCATTTTTTCTCCCTTTAAACCGAAAACGAGAGAAAGCATATGCTGTATAAGAGACACATAGTATCGAAAACACCATTGTGAGAATACTAATCTTCATCGAATTCATATACCATTTTCCATAGTAAAGAGTACCTTCCTGTTGAAAAAGGTCTTTATAATGACCCACTGTTGGATTATCTGGGATAATACTCGTACTTACCAAGCTGTTACCCGGATTGAAGCTAGCACCAATCGTCCATACTAACGGATAAATAATAAGGGTACATACAATAAGCAAAAGGAGGTAAGTAAGTGTCATTCGAATAGTCCGCTGTTTTTTGATACTGACCGTTTTTTTGGCCATCTTATTTTACCTCCTTAAAAGAATTCGTTCTTCTGAATTGCCATAAAGCAATACTAATAACAAAAATACTAAGTAAAATCGTCAATGCAGCAGCAAGTGCATATTGACTGTTCTGCATAGTTAATTTATAAATCCAGGAAACTAAAATATCTGTACCACCGGCTGTTGATCCTGGCACAGCTGGTCCTCCCGCATTAAACAGATAGATAATGTTAAAGTTATTAAAATTAAACGTATATTGCGTAATAATAATAGGTGCCATTGAGTATAAAATAAGTGGCAGCGTAATATTTTTGAACTTTTGAATGGGGGAAGCTCCATCAATCGTTGCTGCTTCGTATAGATCATCGGAAATCGATTGAAGTACCCCGGTGGTGACAATGAATATATACGGAAACCCAAGCCATCCTTGTATAAGCAATAATGCCAATCGTGTCCAGTTTGGGCTTGTCAGCCAAGGAATACTATCTATCCCAAAAAAAGCTAAGATGGAAGTATTAATCGCCCCAAAGCTATCATTGAACATGCCTGCAAATACTAAAATTGTTACAAATCCAGGTACAGCCCACGGTAACACTAAAATAGTACGAAAGAATTTTTTAAAGCGTAATTCCTTCTGATGAACCACCACCGCTAAAAAAATCCCTATTGCCACTTGAAGCGTTGAGGCAATCAGTGTCCAAATTAAAGTCCATCCTAATACATCAAAAAAAGTAGCTCGCCATATATCGACGGTAAATATCTTCTTAAATGTCTCAAGTCCTACCCAATCCACTAAATTAGCAGGAGCGGAATGGTACAGGTCATAGTTAGTAAAGGCAAGTGCAAAACAAAATAGGATCGGAAAAATAACAGAGAAAATAAGTAAAAGGAAAGCTGGACTTGTAATGATATATGGATATCCTTCTGCTAAAAGAACCTGATACTGCTCTTTTATGGAGGGAATAGCAAATCCTTCTTCTCTTCTCTTTCCAATCGCATACGCATCTTTTATATTGAAGTAATAAAAAGCTAATCCGAAAAAAATAACAATTACAGCGATAATGCCCTCTGCAAGTAAGAAGATGGAATTATCTCGGGGCACTTGTTCCCCAAGCGTAACAATCCCCCATAGTCCCATATTAAATAAATCCTTAAAAACAACAATAAATGCGATAGAAAAGATAAGGAAGAATGCTCCCTTTCCCCATTGTTTATTATAGAACTGCCCTAAACCTGGAATGATTGATAATAATGCAGCCCTTTTCGCTGTCTTTGTATCTGTATCAACTGCCTTTGCTTGGAAGCTCATACTTAAACTTCACCTCTCTCCTTTTAAAAGGGACCAGTATTTTTTGGATACTGTGCCCCCTCCTTGTTCCTAGTTAGTTTCCACTATTAGCAGCAATGGAACCTTTGATTGTCTCGACCGCTGTTGACAGAGCCTCTTTTGGCTTCGCTTTTCCTGTTGCAATCGTTTGAAGTGCTGAGTCAATTGGCTGCCACACTGCATCCATTGCTGTAATGCCTGGTGTTAATTGTGAATATTGAGATTGATTCGCTACTGCCTTTGCATTTTCACTTTCTGTCACAGCTGGATCTTCTGCTAACGCCTTTACTGCTGGAACTTCTTTCGTAATTTCATAGCGTGTTTTCGAATTCTCTTCATTTGCTAAAAATCCAACTAATTTTTCTGCTAGTTCTGCATTTTTACTATAAGTGCTTACGTTATAGCTTTTCACCCCGATGAAGGATCCCATATGTTCTCCATTTGCTAACATCGGGAGCTCTGCTACTCCATAATTGACGCCTGCTTTCGCATACGGCTCTAAATTCCACGGTCCAGAAATAACCGCAGCGGCTTTCCCTTCTGTAAATAGAGAATCCAGAACATTTATCCCTTGCTCGCCAATAATTCCGGATGGGAACAATCCATCTTTATAAAATTTAGAAATATACTCTGCTCCTTCAATGGCTCCTTCATTTGCTAAACCAATATCCTCTGGATTGTATGCTCCAGAACTGTCCTGCCCGAATACATAACCTCCATATCCACTTAGAACACCATTTGCATAGTATATTTGATCCCATAAAGCCAATAAGCCATAATTTCCATCCTTGGTTACCCCTTTAGAGAACTCATACCATTCCTCTGTTGTTTTCGGCAATTGGTCTTCACTTACTAAGTCCTTGTTATAGTATAAAATGGTCGTTTCCACGGCTTTAGGAAGCCCATATACTTTGCCATCAACCATTTGGGATTCCATCGCTGCCTCTGTATACATTGACTTTTGCGTATCATCAACTGTGATTTCCTTTAAAATCCCCTCTGTTACAGCCGTTCCAATCTGATCTGCGGGAATTGTGATAACATCAGCTCCTGTACCTGCTGGTCCGTCTAATCGCAAATCTTCTAATTGATCTGCATAAGCTTTCTCTTCAACTTTAATTTTCACGTTATTTTCTTCTTCAAATTTTTTAATTGCATCTGCAATTCCTTCCGACTTGCTTTGATCTTCCCATACAAGGAGATCATAGCCATTGTTATTTTTCTTTGAAGATGTATCGCTATTTGCCTCATCTGATGGTCCACAACCTGCTAACGCTAAAGCTAAAGAACTACTCAAAAGTATTGCGGTAAGCCTCTTTTTCATCTTTTTTCCACCCTTTGCTTTTTCTATTGTCTGAAAACGTTTTCTAACAAAAGAATACTATACAAAGAATTTTTTGTAAATATATTTAGTAATATATTTTATTAAAAAAGAAAAATACAATACTTAATAAATTTAATAATATAATAAATACTAATAAAAATATTTACTTATTAAGAATAACATCAGGAAAATAATTTACTAAAAAACATTACTAATTTATAAACAAATCGCTTATAATGTATGTATTGAGAACAGTGCTTTTAGGAGGTTTACATGGTCACCATAAAAGATATTGCAAAAAAGGCAGGTTTTTCACCATCTACCGTTTCGAGATTATTAAATAATGATTCAACACTCTCCATTTCTCCAGAAACCAAGAAGAGAATTTTAGATACAGCATTTGAGTTAGGATATGAAAGAAAAAGTATTCAACCACTTATTGAAAAGGTTGCACTTCTTTACTGGATTACGGATAAAGAAGAGCTGGAGGATGTTTATTTTAAACAAATGCGATTAGAACTTGAAAAAAATGCTATTAACCATAATATTGAATTGCATCTATACAAACATGAAGACGGTATAAATAGTATCCCCCATGATATTTCTGGCTTTATTGCAGTTGGTGCCTTTTCGATGGAAGAAATTCAAAAACTAAGAAAGAAAACGAAAAAAGGGGTTTTCATTGATACTAATCCTGTCCCTGACCTATATGATGCTGTATTACCGGATACTATAAGAATCACCAAAAAGGCAATCGATTACTTCATTGAAAATGGACATCAAAAAATTGGGTTTATTGGTGGAACCTATCATAATCCAGATACGAATGAAGATGAAATGGATATTCGCGAAATCACGTTTCGTGCACATATGCAGAATATAGGATTGCTCGATGAAAGATATATATTTGGCGAAAGGCATTTTTCCGTAAATGATGGCTATACCGTTACAAAGAAAGCAATTGACTGCTTAAAAGAAGAATTGCCGACTGCCTTCTTTATTGCCTCTGATCCAATTGCAGTCGGAAGTCTTCAAGCTTTTAATGAATATAATATTTCGATTCCAAATAGAGTTAGTATTATAAGCGTCAATAATATAAGTGTGGCGAAATATGTATCACCTCCCTTAACAACCTTTCATATTGATATACCGGAACTATGCAAGACGGGTGTTTCTTTACTTCTCGAGCAAATTCTAGATCAAAGACAAATTCCAAAAACTGTTTTACTGCAGTCAGAATTAATTAAACGGAAAAGCACATGATTAAAAAAGCAACGGGGTTTCATTGTCACAAAAAAAGCATCCAAACAGATGCTTTTTTTTCATACTTTCTTCGTATTGGGGGAATATAAAAAAATCCTGTGATAACTTAGAGAAAGGATAATCGTAACTAGACGGGTGATTATTTAGTGGAACGGAAAATATTAAGATTCCTCCTATTTTTAGGAATTGGACTTTTACCAATTATCTTTAGAAAAAAACAAGCAAAGGATTGGTTTCTTGTTTTCTTTTTAAAAGGGTATCTGTCTAGTTTTATTGACGGTATTGTTACTTCGAAAAAACGCCTTAGTTTCCCTGTTCGATTTTTACCAAAGCATTTTAAAATAAATGTGTTATTTGATTATTTACTATTTCCAATCACCTGTGTTGTTTATAATCAAATAAGCTATCATTCCAAACTACCGGGAATTATTCTCAAAGCACTTTGTTTTAGTATCCCGATGACGATTGTAGAAATTCTGTTCGAAAAATACACAAAGTTAATCTCCTATAAGAAGGGCTGGAATTGGTATGATACATTGCTAACCGAAACTTGTACCTTCTTAATTTCCAGAACTTGTATTGGACTTATCCGAAAATTAGACAAAGAAGATAAAAAACAATCGATCCATTAAGGGTTCGATTGTTCTTCTTGGTCTAGAAGAATAAGCAATTCTTCTAGTTTGGCTATTTCATATGTTGGCTGGACTTCTAATTCCTTTTTCTTTTTTAATGGATTAAACCAGCATGTATCAATTCCTGCATTGCAGCCGCCTTGTATATCGGCGCTTAGCGAATCGCCAATAATTAAAGTTGTCTCTTTGTTGATTTGCGGGATTCGTTCAAAGCAATAATCAAAGAACTCCTTCATCGGCTTTTGATAGCCAGTATCTTCTGAGACAAATATAGCTTTAAAGAATGGGTAAAGACCTGAGGATTTTAACCGCTTTTCTTGGATTTTTGATATTCCATTGGTCACAATATATAAATCAAAACGATTGGAAATCCTTTGTATTAAATCAAGTGCTCCATCTAGCAGCTGATTTCCTTCTCCTAAATACTTGCGGTAGCTTTGCTGTAATACAACACCATCTACTTTTATGCCCAATGTGTCAAAGAAGAGGGTAAATCTTGTATTGACGACCTCATCGCGCGTTATTTTTCCTTCTTCAAAGGCTTTCCAAAGATCTTTATTGAGCTCTTGATATTGCTTTTTCCATTCATCTCTGTAGGAAACTCCTTGCTCTTGCAGCAATAATCGAAAGGCGTGATCCTCTGCAGCTGCAAAGTCTAGTAAAGTATCGTCCACATCAAAAAGCAATGTTTGATAATACTTCATGCTCCCAGCGTTTTTGCTGATTGTTTCTTCCTTATTATTCAGTAATCCTTGCATGTAAACTCACTCCTATTATTTCAGCAGTTCTTTCACTGGCTGTTTCTTCTCTGATGCACCACCCATTTTGAACACGAGAATTCCACCGATAATAACTAATACTCCTATTAATTGCTTGAAAGTAAACGGAACCTGATCTAATCCCAATAAACCGAAGGAATCAAATAGCAAGGCAAAAACAAGCTGAGAAGACAAAGAAATCGACACAGCATATGTTGCTCCCAAATGCTTAATCCCCTTTGTCATGCATACAACAACACCGACACCAATAATTCCGCTGAACCAATACCATGTGTGCATATTTTCTAAGTGAAAAAGGCCTGTACCTTCTGAAATAATACCCAAAGTAAAGGAGGCAATAAAGCCTAACGCTAACACTAGAGTCGTCGTTGCCCAAAGACCAGCCTTCTGATTTACTCGATTATTAAATATATTCTGCACCCCAACGAGACTCCCGCTAATAAATGCAATCAGTAATCCATATATCATGTTTTTTATTCACCTGCCCCTTCTTCGTAAATACTTTTACCAGCTAAATTCAATAAACCATCGCGGTTTTTCACCATAATAAACCCCTTTTTCCGTTCAATCAATCCATCCTGACAGAATTGCTGTATTACCCTATTTAAATGACGATAGCTAGTGCCAATTAGATTGGCTGTATCCTTAAGATTAATTTCATTACCATCCGTATTGTATAAAGGATCCTCCTTATCAAAAGAAACAGATACTAAATAACTAGCCAGTCTCACTTCCACTGGGTAAAATAAATTGAAACGCATCGAACTAGATTTTATATAGAATTTTTTCGTAATAACATCCAATAGAAACTGCAAGAAAGGGGCATAATCATTCGCATATTGCTTTAAATATCGTTTATGTACACCAATGACCACCCCATCTGTGATAGCTTCCACCGTGTTCAAACTATCTGTATTCCTTACATATTCAACGTCCCCAACCATTTCAATTGGTGTTTTAAAGGATAGAATTAACGTTTTTCCTTCTGCTGTTGTCGTATATATTTTCACCTTGCCATCTACCAAAATGTAAAGATATTCCGCTGCCTGTCCTTGCGTACAAATAAATTCCCCTTGATTAAAAGCATAAAGATGTAAATGGTCTTTCAACTTTTTCGGAAAGATTGCTTCTAATTGAAACTTGCGAATATATTTTTCTATCTGCTCTAGATTTCCCATTTCTTTCACGGATGGTTCTCCTTACATTTTTAATAAAAGAACACCTATTATCATCATACCAATTCCAATAAACTGCGGAGCTCTCATTTGCTGCTTTTCCAGTCCAAACCAGCCATTGCTATCTATTAGAAAGGTTATAAATAACTGGGCAATCAAAGCAGTTGAGATTGTTAACGTTGCCCCCACTAAATGCATGGCGGTAATCGTGCTGAAAATAACAACCGAAGCAAACGAACCTCCCGCCAAATATAATGGCTTTACTTGTTTATATTTTGAAAATGCTTCTTCCTTTACGATTAATAAGATTAGAAATGCAAGTACAAAACCAGTAAATTGTGTAATGGTAGCTGCCTGCCAAGAACCAATATCCTGACTAATTTTTGCATTTGCCACTCCTTGAAGGGTAATGAATGCCCCACCCATTAGTGCAAATAAAATACCTCTCATTTGTTCGACCCCTTGTTGTTTGATTTCCTTTTTAAAGATAATCGATTTCTAAAAATAGGAAAAGGACATATGTCCTAAACATTCCTTCTCCTAGTATAATCTTTTTTCCATAAAAAAACTCCGTCTGAAAACTTAATTTCAAACGGAGTTTATCTATTTAACTAGTTAAATATTTATTAAACAGTTTGTGCTGCTAATTTCTTTCCAGCAGCAGCAACTTTTTGTAATCCTTCTTCAATGATAGAAGCAGCTTTATCAGGCATTGCGTTATGACCTTCGATAATAACTTCATCAATGATTTCCATACCAAATACGCCACCAAATACAGCACGCATATAGTTAACAGCCATTTCAGAAGAAGCAGCTTCTGGAGTAGAATAAACGCCGCCACGAGCATTTAAAAGGATTGCTTTCTTATCTGTCATTAATTGAATCATGTTACCTTCTGCATCAAATTTAAAGGCAAAGCCTGCAGCATATACATAATCAATAAATGTTTGTAATTTAGCTGGAATAGTTAAGTTCCAAAGTGGGAATGCGAACACTACTACATCAGCAGCTGTTAAAGCATCCATCGCTTTTTGCTTTGCAGCTAATAAGCGTTGCTCTATATCTGTTAATTCTTCTCCGCTTTGTACTTTACCGAAAGCATCAAATAATTCTTGACCAAAATAAGGAGTATCTTCTGCATAGACATCATATACATTCACATTAAGGTTTTCAGCACCCTTAACAGATTCCATAAATGTTTCATACATTTTGCTTGATACAGCTTCAGCTGCCGGACGATTGTTTGCTTTTACTACTAATACATTCATTTATTTCATTTTCCTTTCCCTTATACAAATTTAAATCTATGTGAACATCATAACAAAAAAAATGGTTCAAAGGCAAATATTTTTAATTAAAGATATTTAATTAAATATTTCCAATCAAAATGCAAATAAGCTATTCCACTTGAATCAGGAAATTAGTAGAATAGTAGGTAAAACAATGAAAAGGATGATGAGGATGCACATTATAATCGACCCTGTTACATCAAAAGAAATCATTGCTTTATTAGAGGATCATTTACATAGCATGACCCTCCACTCCCCTCCTGAGAGCATTCATGCATTAGATGTGGAAGGATTAAGAAAACCAGATGTAACCTTTTGGAGTGCATGGGAGGATGGAGAGCTAACTGGCTGCGGTGCATTAAAAGAGCTAGATAACAAGCATGGAGAAATAAAGTCTATGAAAACCTCCCCTCATCATTTACGAAAAGGAGTAGCAAGAAAATTGCTCCTCCATATTATCGCAGAAGCCAAAAATCGTGGCTATAGCCGATTAAGTTTAGAGACAGGTTCCATGGATGCTTTTCTACCAGCCAAAAAACTATATGAAAGCTTAGGATTTGAGTATTGCGGCCCATTTTCGGATTATACCGAAGATCCGAATAGTGTTTTTATGACGTTAGCATTAGAAAAATAAAATTTTAAATATTCATTCGATTATACTGCAGCCTATTCCGTTTCCACTAATTCACAATGAATAATTGGAAACGGACTTTGGCCTTTATCTTCCTTTTAATCAGTATTACAAGCTGCTCAAATGCTCATGAATAATCTTCCAATTTCCATCTGTATCTTTTACGAACACATTCGTTGCTCGTCCACTGCCTTTTATAAATTCGCCTTTATAATATCCTTCATAATGATAATGATAGACGCATGTTGCTGTGTCATTTCCCATACCTAGCCACTGTATGTCTGCAGCTGAATACTTTTCTTCCTTAATAGTGTCCCACGCATTCTCAAAATAATTTTTTATCTCCTCTTTACTTCTGCATGTTTGATCTGAGAACCAATAGATCGCTTGTGGGTGCAGCAGCCGTTCTACATTTTCGAAGTCATGCGTATTTGTCGCATCAATATATTGCTCTAATAGATTAATTGGACCCATATAAAATAACCTTCTTCCCCATTTTATTTAGATATAGCTTATTATAATATGTTTGCATAGAACGAGAACCGATTTGATAAAAATAATGGCTAGTCGTTTTCTATTGGCTTTTACTGGCTCTTGATATACCTGCTATCTTTCTCTCATTCGGGATTAGCTGGCAGTTGGAGTCTTACCGTCCGTTAAGAGCAGAATCAACCTTCCTACTTTTCCACCAGAATCATAATGTAGATGGATACTTGCTTTATTTTCACAGTCGAACGCATATTTAATTCTTCTCGTCTCAGTCTAAAAGATTATTCGCAAGCATTTCCTTAACATGATTTCTTTCCGCTTCATTTACCACGAAGAAATACTTACCATCTATATAAGCATCCTCACCTTTTACTTCATATTGTTCCATACTATTTCTAGTATTCTTATAACTTCTTTCAATAGATACCATCTCATTCAAGGGAATGTTAGTCTTCACATTTTCACCTAAAGTCTCTAATATATCCTTAAATTTAGTAACTGAGGAGATACTAGTTCCTTTATCAATAATCGCTGCTATCACCTTTCTTTGTCTTTCATTCCTGCCAAAATCTCCTCTAGGGTCCAGTTTTCTCATTCTCACATAACCTAATGCCTGCTCCCCATCTAAATCTATATTTCCTAATTGATAATGATATCCTTTCTTGTAGTACCCTTCATCAAGCCATTCAATTTCATTATCTACGGTTATGCCACCTAAAGCATCGACCATCCCACTTAGTGCTTCCATATTAATTTTTATATAATAGTCCAATTTTTGCCCAGTAAATCCCTCTACTGTATCTAATACCATCTTCACTCCCCCTAACGCATAAGCGGAGTTAATTCTAGTAATCGCCCCGTTTCCGACTATTTCTGCTCTTGTATCTCTCGGTATACTTATCATTTGTAATTTTTCCTTCACCGGATTTAACGTCATAACAATCAAGGCATCAGTTCTCCCCACATCGTTCTTCCGCTCATCCACTCCCATTAATAAAATGGAGATAGGCTTTTTATTTTTGACATTTTCACTTCTTAGCTTACTTTCCGTTTTTGTTTCTCCATCAATAGGTTCGTAAACCTTATCTACTGTATTATCTATCGTTTTATACAAGTAAAATACAAAACTACATATGCTAATAAAAATAATAGATAATATACTTATAGTAATTTTCTTATGTTTTTTCATGGTTATCTCTCTTTCTTTTTATTACTCCTTATTTAAAAAAGTTGGAATATATCATCCGGAACTTCCTTATTTATCCATATATCAATTGTGTCTATTATTACTTTGCTCATGCCATTTTGATCATATAAAGCTAAATACAAAATAATACCTGTTTCCTTATCTACTGTCAGAGCAAAAGCATCTTTCTTGGGAAAATGAGTATTATCCGGCTGCTTACCTTCAATCTGATAGAGCACTCTCCCAAACCGCTCAACTTCCTTGTATTTCCAATTATTATAATTTTCAAGAAGTGAAATATACTTTCTGCCTTCAAAAATGGAACCTAAATATCCTGATTCTATAAATTCCTGTTTTGTTAATTTTTTTTCATCAGAAACGCCTATTGTGGAATTTTTATAGATTAGCTTTCCATCTTTCCATAATATATTTATTGTTTGATAACCATCTTCGGTCCATACTTTCTCGCTGGATTTATATAGTTCTTTGTCTAGATTTAATGTAAAAGTTATAGTATTAGCTTTATCTCCATCTCTCATTCTATTCTCGAATTGGCCAACAACAGTATGCACAGGCTTAAATGTTTGGGATAATCTTTCAACAATTTCCTTTTTATCTCGATATTGTGCTGAAACACTCTGATTTATCATAAGACTTTTTATACCAATAAAAAAAAGGATAATCATGACTACACTAATTGTTGCCGGAATATATTTATGAACAAACCATGGGCTTTTTCTTTTCTTTCCAGAATAATTAATCTGCTTCAATATCCTTTGCTTCTGTTCCTCAGAAAAATTTATTTCCTTTAATATCGTTCCATTCATTTTCTCATCTAAATTTTTTAGTTTTTCATCCATTGCCATCTCCTCCATCAAGCAGTTTTTTTAGCTTCTGACGTGCACGATGCATCCTGGACTTTACCGTATTCTCATTCAATTCTAGTAATTCTGCTATTTCGTATTGGGATAAACCTTCATAATAATACAGGATAATCACTTCTCGAAGTGGGACAGATAAAGAAATGACTTGCTCGGAGATGTAACGATTCTCCTCATTTAAAAGAATTTGTGATTCTACAGATTGTTCTTTACTATCTCTTTTAAAAGAAAGAAAGTCTGCAAAAAGGATATTTTTATAAGACCAACTTTTTAATACATCTTTACAGCGATTTACCGTAATGCGGTATACCCAAGTCTTATAGGATGCCTCGTTTCGGAAATCATCGATATTTTCATAACATTTTATAAATACATCCTGGGCAATATCCTCTGCCATTTGTTTATGGCGAACATAAGTATATGCTAATCGGACAACACTTTTTCCGTACTCATCCATTAACCAAATAAGGCGTTCTTCCTTTTCAAGAGGATCGGCAGAGCTCATTTGTTCTCTCTGATGCATATTGTGCTTTTTCTCAAGCATCTAAAACCTCCTCCTTTTTCCTATTACGTTTAGACGACACAAACCTCCTTTAGGTTCTGTTTTTTTAATATTTTCTTTTAATATGGTAAGAGGCTTTCTTTAGCGATTTATTGTATTTACAACCCAACTAAAAAAATCCAAGAAAGCATCTATTACTTTCTCGGATTACAATTAGATTTTCCTACTATTTCAGATTATTCTTTTGAAATAATCTTACTTACACTTTTCTGCTGAGAATAATTTGTTCTCCTTTTGGCCCCATTACCCTTCTTCCTGTATCAGCAAATCCTGCTTTCTGATAAACATATTGCGCTCTAGTATTTTTCACATTCACAGCCAAGATTGCTTCTTTTTTTGCAGGAAAATGCTTTTTCACAAAGGGGATTAATTGTTCCATTGATTCCCTGCCTATTCCTTGCCCCTGAAATGAATGCTGGATAGAATAAGCTCGCATAAGAATAGCTTCTTTATTGTCACTATACGCTTTTACTCCCTCCCATCCATGAAGGACAAAAAAGCCCGCAACCATCCCATCATTTAAGATAACAATAGGGTGACGATCCTCTTCCATTAAACATTTCTCTAAAGCATCAAGCGGCGTACTTGTATAATATAGCTGTTCATCTGACAAAAGATATTCTTCTAATTGCTGCTTATATTTTTCTTCATAAACTTCCAATGATATAGACACTATCTTCACCTTTCATTCACTTTGGTTGTTAATAGATTTTTTATGAGCACCACTTCATCTCTAATAGGAATACCATCGTTTCCGAGGAAGGGGATTTCTGGTTTAATTTTTCTAGCTTCTTTTACTGCGTCTAAGAGCAATTCTGCTAAACAATAGCCCCTTTTTTGGTAAAACTTTAAAGCTAGTAAATTATCATTTGTTGTAACTATTTTGACCTGATCACATAGGACTTGTTTGGCTGTTTGTTCAACAGTATGTAAAAGCTTTGTCCCAACACCCTTTCCTTCTTCGATACTGTCTAAAGAGATAACTTCACACTCCGTATCTCTTAAAATATAGGTTATTAAACCAATCATTTCCCCTTCTTTATTCCAGGCAATAAATCCATCTAAAGCACTGCAATCATAGATACCTGTAGAAAGTACCATTTCAGGGCTTCCCCAATGAGATTGGAAAAATAATTTTACTTTTTCACGGTTGGTTTCAGTAATGGCGGTAATATTCATATCAATTCCTTCTCCATACAAAGATATTTTTGATGCCCAATAGGCTTAGAGGCAAAGAAAACTTCCCCTTTTTCTATATAACTATGCTTTTTATATAACTTTAAAGCTTGAGGGTTTCCTGAAAATACATCTAATCGGATGCTATCATATCCTTTGGCAAGAGCATATTCCTCCATATGCTGGACCATGATTGCTCCTATCCCTTTTCCTTGGTAACGGGGATTAAGCATAAGAGAGTGAATAATCAAAGGATTATTTCCATTCCATGGAATGGACTGCCATTCCTCTGTTTGCCATTCATTTAATACCACATGTCCCACTATCTTATCCTCTTCTAATAAAACGAATAGCATCTTATTTTCGATACAGTCTTGAAAATAGCCTCTATTCGGATAATGATCATCCCATTGGAAAATATCATGCTTAATTAGATTTTCTCTGCATTTGATATAGATATCATTAACTTCTTCAAGCATCTTGGCGCTTGCTGTTATAAATTGCAATTTCATTCCACCTCTTTCCTCTCATGATGTTTGTCTCTATTTTATCATTCTCATTCTTGTAGATGGATAATTTTTTTCCTAAAGTATCCATTTTCTCGTTTGAGCATATCGAACACATATTTCATGGAATAGAGGTAAAATTATACATATAACATAAGAGTAAGGGGTGAATGGTGTGTTCGAGAAATCTATATATAAAACTATTCTAAGCAATTCCTTCACCATTCCAGTGAAGGTTACTTATTGGGATGGAAAATCAGCTGTTTATGGTAACGGCGATCCTGCAATAGAGCTTATTTTTAGGAAACCTATTCGTATTAAAGACATTCACAATAACGCGTCATTAGCTTTAGGAGAGGCTTACATGGACGGGAAGATTGAAATAAAGGGAAGTATCGAGGATTTAATTGCGTCTGCCTATGAAAATGCATCTAGCTTTATGCAAAATAATAAGTTTAGGAAATTTGTTCCCAAACAATCTCATACGAAAGCGCGAAGTAAAGAAGATATCCAAAATCATTACGATATCGGCAATGACTTTTATAAACTATGGCTAGACCGTTCCATGACTTATTCCTGTGCCTATTTCAAAAACCCAGAAGACACATTAGAAACCGCACAGCAAAATAAGGTGGATCATATTTTAAAAAAATTAAATCTATCTCCGGGCCAGCATCTATTAGACATTGGCTGCGGATGGGGGAATCTTATTTTTACTGCGGTAAAAGATTATCAGGTGAAGGCAACCGGCATTACTTTGAGCCAAGAACAGTATAATTATGTTACCCAATTAGCTAAGGAAAAAGGATTATCGGAAAGCATAACCGTCTATTTAATGGATTATCGGGATTTAAAGGATAGGACCTTTGACCGCATCACTAGTGTTGGGATGTTTGAACATGTAGGCAAAGAAAATCTCCAAGCCTATTTCCACCAGGTACACCAATTGCTAAAAGACGATGGGGCAGCCTTAATTCATGGAATTTCACGCCAGCAAGGTGGCGCGACTAATGCTTGGATCAATAAATATATTTTTCCTGGAGGCTATATTCCTGGGGTTGCGGAGCTAGTCAGCCATATGACAGCTGAAAATCTGCAATTAGTAGACTTAGAAAGCCTTCGTCGCCATTATCAAAAAACATTAGAAATATGGCATGCTAACTTTATCGCTAACCTAGAGGAAATCAGGAAAACAAAGGATGAACGCTTTATCCGCATGTGGGACTTGTATTTGCAAGCTTGTGCCGCTTCCTTTAAAGCCAGCAACATTGATGTTATTCAATATTTATTGGTTAAGAAAAGCAGTAATTCGTTACCAATGACGAGAGGATAAAGAATCAGATGGGAAGGTTCTTAACTTCCCTTTTTGAAACAATAGGAGCATAAGAAGTTGGCCATTTGATTCCTTTAGAATCTTTCCAGCATAAGATCAGTATTTACGGCTATAGCTGCTTTGCTTCCATCAGCAGCAGCAAATAGTAAGGATGATGCCCCTTCTTTTTCGGTTTCTCCAGCAACATAAACATTCTTTTGGGATGTTCTCCCTGATCCATCTGTTACTAGCACTCCATTTTCATGGACATCTAATCTTAGCTGCTCGACAAACTGATTGGAACGATAATAAGAAGGAGAAACAAAGCCCCCCGTTCTATTAATCTGCCTTCCTGATGTAAATACAACTTGCTGAAGATACCCGTTTTCTCCTATTAAGCTCTTTATTGGTTCGGTAACGATTGGAACATTCCGCTTAAGAAATATTTCTTTTGTATTTTGGGAAATCGCTGCACCATTTGTTGCTATTACTAAATCCTTCGACCAATTATAAACTAACCTTCCCATATGTAATGCTTGTGCTTCCGTGTAAGCAATAATAAGAAGAGCTTGATCTCTTAGCTCCCAGCCATCGCAGTATGGGCAGCTAAAAAGGCTTTTCCCATAATATTGTCTCGCATTAGGAATGGGAATGACCTCTTGCACACCAGTCGCTAAAATGATTTTATCTGCTAAGTATTCTTTATGTTTTTTCGTTTTAACAAGAAACACTTCAGCCTCTCTTAACTTTTCAATTTCCGTTACCGTATCCTTATAGGGAGAAATGCTCGGATAATTCATTAAATCATTCATCCCTAAATCCTTAAACATCTGCGGATTTATTCCATCTCTTGTTAGAAAGCCATGTGATTCATGACTTACTCTATTTCTATTCGTCCCATCATCAAAAATAGCCACACTTCTTCTCGCTCTCCCCAGTGTCAGCGCAGCACTCATCCCAGCTGGACCACCACCAATAACTATACAATCAAGAATATTCATCTCCATAGATTCCCCCTTTTTCTTCTATTTTAAGTATATGAACGACATTGCCTTCGTAGTGCTAGAATAAATTTGTAAAAAAAGAAACCGTTCGTCTGTTTGTTTTGTCTAATCTGTAGGTAGAAAGGAGAGGGAATTGTGGAGAAGCAAGAAAAAGATAAATTGCTTACAAACGCGATGGATGCATATGGCCATTATTTATCCCGACTTGCCTACGCCCTTGTGAAAGATAGGGAAAAAGCAAAGGACATTGTGCAGGATGTGTTTATTCGTTATTATTTGCAGCTTGATCAATTTGAAGGTCGATCTAGTGTGAAAACATATTTATATCGTATAACGGTAAATGAATGCCGAAACTACTTTAAAAGCTGGGCTTATCGAAAAGTCGAAGTTTCGAAGATTAAGAACACTTTTCTGATCCATAAAGAAACACCCGAAGAAGCCTATTTAAAACAAGAAAGTAAAAATTATCTTGCCGACTTACTTAATAAACTGCCAATAAAGTATAAGGAAGTCTTATGGTTATATTACTATGCTGAATTATCTACACAGGAAATCAGCGAGATATTAAACTGTTCCAGCAATACGGTTAAAACTAGACTAGCGAGAGGACGGAAGAAAGCACAACTAACCATGAGTGAGGAGGAGATAAATCATGCCAAAGAACATTAAACAATTATTTGATGAAACAATCCCAGCGGATATCACCCTTTCCGAAGAAAACAAACAAAAGATTTTACGAAATGCAAACCAGCAAATGCAAAATATTAATCAAAGAAAACGAATAGTCCGTCCAATATTTAGTGTAGTTGCCATTATTAGTCTTCTCCTTATTTTAATTAGTCCTTCTCTAGTAAACCGGCTTTCAACACACTCTTCTTTTCATACACCGCTGGAAAAAGTAACTATACCAAATGTTGATTATTCATCTTTAATCCATTCTTTCTATATAAAGGAAACGAACGAATTGATTTATGCTGATAAAAAAAACATTTATTCTTATTCCCTCACATCGCACTCACAGCAAGTACTTGTCGAATCTAGTGCAAACATTGATACATATGCACTGACAGCAAATGCGCATTGGCTTGTGTGGGGAGAAAGAAATAATAAGCTTTTTATTAAAAATCGAAAAACACTGTCGCAGAAAGAATATAAAAAAGACATTATAGGAGATGTTCAATTGAAAGGAAATACATTAATTTATGATGATACTTCTGGATATAAGCAGTTAAATTTATCAACACTTAAGGAAACTAGCATTCATGGTTTCACGGGAATTGCCAGAAACAGTAAAGCTGATTTAAATCGTAATTTACTTGTTATTCCTGAGCAGTTTAAATCAAATAACAGAAATAAAACGGAGTTTTTTGTCTATAATCTAACCAGCCGAAAACAAGTTGGGAAATATAGCGTTCCCTATAAAGCAGCTGAAAACGTTACTTTAATAAATAATAAAATATATGCAGCCTTTTCAAATGAGGATGAGGGACCATCTATTTTAGGGTATATTGATCTCTCTAATGGAGAATTCCATGAAATCCACACACCACCTTTCACTACTTATGCTGTCTATAAAAATTACATCGCATTAAGTGTAGTGGAAAAAAATACAGATACAGTTAAACTATATCAATTAGAAAATGAAAATTTAAAGGAACTACCCATATTCAATAACATAAAAGAACGCCTAGTCATGCCCCGTTTCACCGATGATGGATCCTTAATAGTAAACGGAGAGGCAGCAGATTTTTCTATGTACTTGCAGGATGTAGAATGAGAGCAGAGGGACGGTTCTTGCGCTTCCCTTTTTCAAAAATAGAAGCCGTAAAACGTCCCTCTGCGTATTTTATATTACGTATTCTCGATAACGATTATAGTCTTCTTCTTTGCATTCGATAGATAGGAATATTCCTTCTTCCTTATATTCTGTTGAAAGGATATTTGCCTTTTCCGTCAAATAGGATAATACATTCCCTTTATCATACGGGATAGTCATTTCACAGGAAATATACTGCTTAAAGACATTTTTAGAAATAGCTTCCACTAGTTCATTTATTCCAATTTGCCTTTTAGCAGAAAGGTAAACTCCATCTGTTCCTGCCATCGATGTATCTCCTGCTGCTAAATCTATCTTATTAAAAGCATAGATAGCTGGGATATTTTCCGCGTTAAGCTCTTTTAAAGTCTTATTAGTCACATTGATTTGCTCTTGATAATTTGGATTAGAGTAGTCAACGACATGAATAAGCAAATCAGCTTCCGCCACTTCCTCTAAGGTCGACCTGAATGCTTTTACTAATTGGTGCGGTAATTTACTAATAAATCCAACTGTATCTGTTAATAAAAAGGATTTATTATTTGGCAATGTAATATTGCGCACTGATGTTTCAAGGGTTGCAAAGAGCATATTCTTTTCAAACACCATTTTCTCGGTTGCAGCATGATATTTTTCAAGCAGCACATTCATTAAAGTCGACTTCCCAGCATTCGTATAGCCAACGAGTGCAATACTTGGCAACTCTTTCTTTTTTCGCATCTTTCGCTGGTTTTTACGTTGGACCACGAGCGTATCTAATTCTTTATGCAAGCGACTAATTCTGTCTTCAATCCGTCTTCGATCCAATTCAAGCTTCGTTTCCCCTGACCCTCTATTTATAAGGCCAGATCCTCCTCCTTGACGACCTAGTGATTCTCCTAAACCAGCTAATCGAGGCAGCATATATTGCAATTTTGCGATTTCAACCTGGAGCATCGCTTCTTTTGTCTTCGCTCTTTGAGCAAATATATCTAAAATCAATACTGTTCTGTCAATGATTCGGCAATCTGTTGCTTCCTCTAAATTACGAACTTGGGAAGGAGACAGCTCATCATTGAAAAGAACAGCCTGCACGTCCTTCTCCGCAAGCAATGCAGTTAACTCCTGCAGTTTCCCTTTCCCAATATAGTGTCCAGAATGAACCCGATCCAACTTCTGCGTTATCTCTCCCACTACTTCTATATCACAAGCTTCTGCCAATTGAATTAGCTCTTCCATTGAATTAGCAAAGTCTTCTTTCTGATCATAATGAACGCCTACTACTATCGCTTTTTGTTTTCCTTCCATTCCTGTTCCTCCATTCTGTTCATAAAAAAACACACAGGTGGCCACCTGTGTGTGAAGCAATCGGAATAAGGAAGAGGAATAGTATATATATAAAGTAAACCCTAAGTCTAAAATGGGTTTCTAAAGAAAATATTATTCCATTTTAATAAAAAGAGAGCATAATTCTCCCCTTTTACACCACATCATTATAAATAACGTTAATGAAAGGTTGCTTTTAAAAATAGGCAAACTAATCCCGATTACTCTACACACAGGCAGAGCCTTTAAGTACTATAAAATTAGTTACATAAAGTATACAATCGAGATAGAATTCCACATCTTAAAGCAACCCTCCATTCATCTAATTAACATTATTATACCATAAATGGGAAGTAGAGGGGCAATTTTTCTGTTTTCTGCTGAATATTTTTCTTATAAGAAAAGCGCTGGTTTAGTCAAGCTTCCCCTTGTACTCTCGATACTTTTTTGTAAGATTCCTATCCAGTTTGTTTAAAAGCTTGGAATACTTTCAAAAACAGGAGAACCTCCTCGATTTCCTTTATTCTTTATGAAAAGCACAGCTAGTTATGTGGTCGTTGACTATTCCGACTGCTTGTAGATAGGAATAGATAGTTATGGGTCCTACAAACTTAAACCCTCTTTTTTTCAAATCTTTGCTGACTTTCTTTGATAGGTCAGTTTGCGCTGGTATTTCGCTGTCATACTGCCAATTTGATATGATTGGTTTTCCATCTACATAAGACCATAAAAATTCAGCAAAACTTCCGTATTCTTTCTGTATTTCTATCATTGCTAAGGCATTGCTTTTAACTGATTTAATCTTTAACGGATGTTTCACAACCTCTGTATTAATTCGGATATTTTCCAACTCTGTTTCTGTTAGGTTTGCACAGTATTCTAAATCGAAATCGTGAAAGGCCTTTTTGTATGCTTCTCGCTTTTTTAAAATGATTGACCAAGACAATCCAGCTTGTGCTCCCTCTAGTACAAGCATTTCAAACAAATATCGATCATTATGACTTGGAATACACCACTCTTTATCATGATATTCTCGCATCAAGTCACTGGAATTTGCCCAGGCACATCTAGTTTCCATCAAACCATCCTCTTTTAAAAATTATTCTTATTCTTAGTATAATCCAATTAACCTGACAACAGTATGTCATATTTTGAGATCGCTTCTCGCTTCTCGCTTCTCTTTTCTTTGGATGATACACTTAATAAAAAAAATAATTTTACCCGTTTAATTTTGTTCTACCTGGCCGTTATATATAGGAAAAGACTTTAGGAGGTAAAATAATGAAAAAAATGTTCACTAAGCATTTTACAGAGGAATCAAGAAAATTATTAAATGAATTGGAAGAAATGATTTCATCCTACTCCGAATCCTTATGGAACTATTGTAAATATGTTACAGGTTCCCCTTGGGATGGAGAAGATTTATTTCAAGATACAATTATTAAATCATTTGGAATGGTTCCACAAAGGTGGCATGAGATTACAGATAAAAAGAACTATCTTTTTCGAATCGCGACAAATACTTGGATTGATCAGTGTAGAAAAAGGAAAAGAGAGATTGGAATCTTAGAAGATATTCCAACCCCTTCCGTTGCTTTTACAGATCATCTACTCTTAGAAGAAATTCTACTTTCTTTGGAATCAAATTTAACGCCTAAACAAACAGCTGCCTTTCTTCTTCTAGATGTTTTTCATTTTAGCGCCGAAGAAGTTGCAGGAATTGTAAAAAGTACTCCAGGCGGGGTCTATTCTTCCGTTCAACGCGCTCGAAAAAAAATTAAATCCTTAGACTTTTCTAATTCTGAAACATATACAGAAGCTAATTTTGCACAAAAAGAAACTATTCAAGCTTACCTGCAGGCATTCAATGAAGGAAATTTAGATAAGATGTTACGTCTTTATAGTGATTATGCTCAAAATGAAGCTTTCCTTGGCTTCCAAGAGTATTCCAAAGACGAAATGCGTAACGGCTCTCTCATCTACGGATTACCCGGACATACAGCAATGTCAAAAATCTTATGGGGAAAACCTGTTATTATTGTATTAGCAGAAATCGATGGGCAATTAAAAATTCACGATATTCAAATACAAGAAATCGAGAATGGCAAAATCGTCAGCCACCAAAGCTACTTCTTCCGCAAAGAATTTATTTTAGCAGCAGCCGAAGAATTAGGAATAGAAGCTCAATTAGATAAACCACCATTAAAATGGTGACAGAGGAGCGGTTCTTCCGTTTCTCTCCATATTCCACAATAAGGAGTCTTCCCATGAAAATAAGTAGACTGTTTCAAATTATCTATATATTGCTAGAAAGAAAAATGATCACGGCTAACGAACTAGCCGATAAACTTGAAGTATCTGTTCGAACTATATACCGCGATATTGAAGTTCTTACGGAGTCTGGCATTCCTATTTATACAACCCAAGGTAAAGGTGGCGGAATTACCTTGATGGATCAGTTTGTACTCAACAAATCACTCCTTTTAGACAAAGAGCAGGATGAAATACTATTTTCCCTGCAAAGTCTATCTGCCACTAATTACCCAGATACAAGCGATATTTTAGCGAAACTAAGTCATCTATTTCAAAAAAGCGAAACTAAGTGGATTGAGGTAGATTTTTCAGCATGGGGCAGTGATACAAAAAGAAAGGAATACTTCTCCCTTTTTAGACAAGCCATTCTAGAGCGTCATATCCTCTCGTTTCACTATATCAATTCGAATGGGGAAAAGAGCTTACGGCGAATTCTTGCGACAAAATTATTGTTTAAGGATAAAGCCTGGTATTTAGAAGGTTTTTGCCTAGAAAAATCGGCGAATAGAACTTTTAAAATAAACCGTATGTCTAATATAGCTTTAACTAATGAAATTTATGACAACATAAAAAAACGGAAGAATTAATTTTAAATGATTCTTTGGATGGGGATTATTTAGAATGGGCAGACTTAGTGCTCAGAATTAGTTCCAGAGCCAGTTATCGGATTTATGATGAATTTGAGGAAAAGTATATCTCAAAAGAGAAGGATGGCTATCATATCATTTGCACCTCTCATATAAAAGGGGAATGGTTATACAGCTACCTATTATCCTACGGGAATTATTTAGAAGTGATCGAACCCACAGACATAAGAAATGAAATAAAAAGGAGAATTCAGCAAATGATGAATCAATATTGACTTTGCCATTAATTCTTTGGTTTTATTGCTGACTTAGCATACACAAAGGGACAGTTCTCCCTCCTTCCCGAAGAAAAGCAGGAGTATCGTCCCTTCATATTCTTATACTTTAAATCTACTAATTAGTTCTTGTAAATTCTCCGCTAAATTCGATAAGTCGGAAGCAGAGGACGCAATTTCTTCCATGGATGCAAGCTGTTCTTCTGCTGAAGCTGCCACATTTTGAGAATGCATAGAAGTATTCTCTGATATGTTAATGATTCCAGATACGGTTGATGAAACTTGGTGCGTACTTGCAGAAATTTGTTCAGAGGTTGCCGCCATATCCTCCGTCAACTCTGTCATTTTTTCCATAAAGTGATAAATCTCTTGAAAATTATCCTTTGTTTGATTAACAACTTCCAATCCTGCTTTTACATCCGTATTTACTTTTTCCATCGATTGATTGGATTGTGTCATATCTTCCTGTATTGTTTTAATCAATAAGGCAATTTGAGAAGATGATTTTTGAGATTGCTCTGCTAATTTTCTCACTTCATCTGCAACTACCGCAAAGCCTTTCCCATGTTCTCCAGCTCTAGCCGCTTCTATGGCCGCATTTAATGCTAATAAATTTGTCTGGTTCGCAATATCTGTAATGACCTTTGTAATTTCTTCAATCTCTTGGGATCGATTATCTAAATTCTTCATTACCTTTCCACTTATTGCCACAGAACGATTGATTTCGTGTATTTGGTTTACAGTCTTATCCACAAAAAAGCTGCCTTCCTTTGCCTTCTCTGTTGTACTTTTACTCATATCAGTAATAATAACAGCATTAGCGGCAATTGATTGAATCCCTTTTGAGACCTCTTCTAAAGCAAACGAGCTTTCCTGAACACTAGTAGTCGATTGATCTGCCCCATCCGCAACTTGCTGTATAGATTCTGTTATGGTCTCTGTTGCTTTGCTAGTCTCTTCCGCACTTGCTGTTAATTCTTCTGAAGAAGAAGCAAGTCGCTCAGAGGACAACATCAATTCATTGACCATCAACTTAAGGTTGTCTGCCATTTTATTATAGCTATCTGACAAGAGACTTAATTCATCACCAGCATTGTCTTGAATATTGTTTGTAAAGTCGCCTTCTCCAGCCAATTTTAAGGCAGCTGTTAAATTAGAAAGTCTCTTTTTCAATTGACTTGTATAGAAGTATACGACAACAGAGGCTAACACTATCATCATCACCAAGACCACGATAAACTTCCATAAAAAGGAGGATATAATACTATCAATAATTTCTTGAGAAGCTCCAACATATAGAATTCCAATAACTTCTCCTGCTTTGTTCTCTAGAGGCATGTACGCAGTTTGATACAATTGGCCAACTACATTTGCTTCCCCATAAAATCTTTCTCCTTGATCTAATACTGTACTCACAACTTCTGGGGAGGCCTGTGTGCCAATTGCTCGTTCTCCATTCATCATGACATTCGTCGCAATGCGTGTATCTCCTTGGAAAACAGTTACGGTATCACCAGTATCCGCGCCTATTTTATCTACAACCTCAAAATTATCATTGAGAACCGTATTTCCTTTATATAGTTTATCTTCTTTGATTTCCCAATCACCTGGATATTTATTATTTATATACCGATAAGCAAGTCCAATATCCCCTTTTGCTTTCTCTGTAGCAAATTGTTTCATTCCTCTTGTTATTTCCTGATTTACTAAAAAACCGATAACCCCAGACAGAACAATAATAATTGCAAAAACAATTATATTTATTTTTGTTCCTAGCTTTAATTTTATTTTCATACCTTTCACCCTTGTTCCCTGTTCATTTTCTTTATATTGCTCTGCTTCCCCCAAGTAGAATCATTAAGCGTTAAAAAAATACTCTTAATAAAGAGTATTTACTACACCTAATTACAGATTGACCTGTTATAAGCTACCACCCTAACTTACATGACATCCCTTGACTCTTTTATAAAACACTAATAGCACTATTACTATCGGTGTATTATTTAGAATGTTTATCAAATAATAAACTTGATAAATATGGTAATAAAAAGACGGTCCTCCCGCTTCCTCTATGGAATGCAGGAGAACCGCCCTCTGCGTACTATTTACGAACGAAATATCCAATCACCGCACCAATAAGGGCGGGTAAAACCCAGCCTAACCCTATCTCGTAAAAGGGGAGAATATTCTCGTAAAAATGACCAATCTCCTCAAAAAAGCTAAGCTTAGCTTCTGGGATGCTTTTTACAAGTGCTTGATAGCCATCCAATATACTTACAAAGAATGTTAGCACCATTGCCGTTAGGTACACACTTTGCTTGCCTTTGAATAATGGCGAAAAAAGAGCAAGTATGATAAGCACAATTGCTAAAGGGTATAAGAACATGAGCACAGGTACTGCAAATAGAATAATTTTATTTAAGCCTAAATTGGCAAATAAGAAAGAAACAACACATAGACTAAGCACAAAAGTCTTATAGCCAATCTTCGGAAATACTTCATGAAAAAATTCACTACAAGACGTTATTAATCCAATACTTGTTTTTAAACAGGCAAGCACAATGATAACCGCAAGCAAAATGCCGCCAAAAGGACCAAAATAATGCTTAGCTACTGCAGCAAAGATAAGTCCGCCATTTTCAAAAGTTCCTACAGCTTGTACACTAGAAGAACCCATATAAGTGATAAATCCGTAGATAAGCATCATTAGCAGCATGGCAAATATTCCTGATTTCCATGTTGTCTTCGCAATACTCTTTACATCCATAATCCCCTTCCCTTTAATAGCGCTAATCACCACTATACCAAAGGCTAGAGATGCTAGAGCATCCATGGTGTTGTATCCTTCTTTAAAACCTGTCATAAAAGCATTATTTAGATATGCTCCCTGTGGCTCTTGAAAGCTCCCCATCGGGCGAACAACACTTACTATTATTAATAAAAATAAAAACAGCAGAAAAGCAGGAGTCAGATATTTCCCAATCACATCCATAATCTTTGCCGGATTTAAGGAAAAATAGTAAACCAGTAAAAAGAAAAGAAAACTAAAAATAGCTAAAAATAAAGCAATATGGCTATTAGCGACAAACGGTTCAATCCCTATTGCAAATGGAACTGTCGCTGTACGTGGAATAGCAAAGAATGGACCAATCGTTAAATAAAGAAATAACGAGAAGAGAAATCCGAACACTGGATGAACGCGACTTGAAAGCTCGCGCAGGCCATTGCTTCCTGATAAGCCAATTGCTAATATACCGAGAAAAGGAAGCCCAATCGCTGTTACTAAAAAGCCAGCTAGCGCAAGCCAAAAGTTTGTTCCCGCAAGCTGTCCAAGCTGAATAGGAAAAATTAAGTTTCCCGCTCCAAAAAACATACCAAAAAGCATCGTCCCAATTAGAGCATAAGTTGAAAAAGAAATTCTTGATTGCATAAATCTAATACTCCTTTATAAATACATATAAATTAGATAATACGGGAACGTTTAAAAGTACACAACAACTTTTTAAATGAATTTTCAAATAATACCTTCTAGACTATTAAAGAACTTTCTTCAAAATCTCTCCTGGCAGGCCTTCTATTTCTCCAATCCATGCTGAAGTAAATCCTCTACTCACTAATATTTTTCTCGAGGCTCTATTAGCAGGATCTATAATTGCCTTTATTACCTTTATATCTGTATGCTTCACTAATGACATCAATCTATCCGCAACCAGACCGCCATATCCCTTCCCCCAATGTTCTGGCAAAAGCATATAGCCAAGTTCTGCTTCAGCAAGCTCTTGCTCCGTTAAAGTCACATGACCAAGCCCTATAAATACTTCTGAGGCTGGTTGAAAAAAAGCATATGATCCAAAGATCTGATTCTTGTCATTGCGGATCAATAATTTCTCAAAGTCAGCCTTTGCCTCTTCTAACGGAATAGCTCTTTCTGTAATCTGGGCCATCACTCGCTCATTAGAAACTAATTGGTAATATAACTCAAAATCATTTGCTGTAAATTTACGATATAGCATGACTGCTCATCACCTTCCTATTATATCCGCTTTTTTCTATTCTCTTCCGTAAATATGACAATATAGTGAAATCCGCATATCCAAAACTATTTGATGAAAGCTAAAGATATTCTTAAACAAGAAAGGAATTTTTCCATGGAAAAAAAATTAAACGTATTAATGTTTAGCGGGGACTACGATAAAGCAATGGCTGGTTTCATTCTAGCTAATAGTGCCCGGGAAATAAATGTGGAGGTAACCATGTTTTTCACCTTTTGGGGGCTTTTATTACTTCGTGATCCCGAAAAAGTCGATTTGGAAGGTAAGTCCTTCTATGAAAAAATGTTTAGCACCTTCCAACCTAAAGACGTAGAGCAGCTTCCTTTATCTAAAATGAATTATGCTGGTCTAGGTAAAATAATGATGAAGGAAATGCTTGAGGAGGAAGAAGCTTCACCACTTATAGCTTTCTTAAAAGGGGCAAGAAAAAAACAAGTTAAGTTTCTTGCCTGCAAATTATCAGTTGATATACTTGGATTTAAGCAAGAAGAGTTTTATCCAGAAGTCGAAATTGTCGACGCTAAGGTTTATCTTAAAGATGCTTTAAAGTCTGATATTCAGCTTTTTATTTAAAGGTTCCCATATCATCAAAAGGCGGTCTCTGCTGCTGCAAAAAAACCGCCTATTATCTTTAATATACCTCTGCTGCATTAGGCTTCAATTGACGAACATGGTTTAAATAAGCTTTCACCCCTTCCGCCTCTTCTAAGGGATAAAGAAAATCCATCTTTCTGCCAACTTCTAATCCGATTTCCTCAAATAATGCTGTCATAGAAAATAACGATTTCCAGACTAGACTATAATCGTCACTCGGATAGGTATGCATGAGCCTTTTCCATGTATCATCATCAATATACTGTTTTAAGTATTTACTGTTTTTTCCTACACTAAGGGAAAAATCTGTTTCGATGCCTACCTTCCATTCCAACATTTTTAACAGCATCACCCTTATGATATTCATATGGTCAATCGCATAAAGAATTTCTCTTCTCCATAATCCCTTAACAACATAGGTAGAGACCCACCAAAATTCGTTACAGCAATCAGAAAATTGTTCGGCAGTTGGCTTTTTTACCCAATAATCTTTATCTGTACTAGGGGGTATACAAGGGAGACTATTGTCTTTATCTAAGAGAATCACCGTCAACCCATCCTCCTGACAATACTTGTTCTTTTCCTCCAGCGGAACAAGGGTTAAGTCGATGCGGTTACCATCCGTAAATAGCATAAGATAGGAAAATTTTCCGCCTAGCTCTGCCGGAAAAAGCGAGGAATCCTCTGGGGTTTGCATAATGATTCGTTTCCCAAAAACATCAATCCAGTTAGGCTCATTCAAAAAAGATTCCATATCATCTACTAGATAAACAATATCAAAATCCTGAAAAGCATCCTTCGGTACATTTGGATTTGTTCTCGAGCCATTCATGCAAACAGCTCTTACTCTCTTATCCTGATTAGCCACTTTTAACACTAAATCTAATATTTGCTTCTCTGTTCTCATGCTATCCCTCCAATTATATTTATTCATATGTTTCTATTATTCTATTTATAATTGGCGGGGCACGAATCCAGCTCCAATGTCGTTATAAAAATCCCTCAAATAGGTTCATAAAAGCCACTCCTTTCTAATAGATAATATACGGACCAAAATATACAGTTAACAAAATAATGTGTACACCAACAAAATAGATAATCCTCGGTGCACCTGTCCATTCATTGATACGTTTTGTTAGTATGGATAAAAAATAGGAAATAACCGCAAATAATAACAAATAAAAATAAGTACTGCCCGTAAATGTTAGGTACTTAGGTGCAGTTGCAAGTATATTCGGAACAAAGAAACGATCCTTCCATATAACTGCTGCAATCAAATAGATTCCAATTCCGGTATAGAAAATCCACGGTGGATTGTAATCAACCTTTCTACTAAAAAATACATACATGAAAATAACAAATAGTATTGGCCACAATAACCATATAAAGGAAAGTGCAAAGGCGAAAAAAGAGGTGGAAATCATTCCAAATGTTTTGCCAAATGCCTGCAGCCAATCCTCAGATGTATGTTTTATTTGTTTGTTTATTTTTGTAATTTCATTGGAAGAAACATAGACTTTATTGCCATCTCCATGTAAATCCATCCATGCAATCATATCTTCATTTAACCATTGTGGAATAGTCGATATCGCAGCTGTATTGCTTCGTCGCTCCGTCTTTGTACTTCCGTTTTCCCCTATTTCCGATTCATAAATATTGAATCCAGTCTTCTCATTATATTTCGTTTCTGTATAACCATTCGCCTTAAATAGCAGGCGCGGCTTTCCATCCCTAAAGGTAAATGCAACATCTGAAATTTCTGTTAGCTTCCCATTCTCCCTTGCAGGATCTTGGAACGTTAACTCATATTGCACAGCCTCTTGTCCTTTTGTAATATCAATTTCTGCATAATAGTTGAAAAACTCTGGTTTTCCTTGCGTTAATTCTAATTCCTCTTGAAGCAATAACGCCAGTTTTTGATCTTCAAACGTAAAAGATATGCCATTTACTATCTTCCCAGGATCAACCTTTACCTTTGTTTCATATAAGTGGTTGACTTTCCCATCTTGGACACGAGATAAAGCAAGGTCAACATTGCCCTTTTCCTTTGCAAATAATAGAAGGTGAATGCCATCCGCATTTTCCTCTACTGCTAACTTTTCCTTTTCTAGATCAATATCCATAATTTCCGACGTTTCTTTTGTTTCAGGATTTAATTGAAAAAGCTTATTTTCTTTTATATAGAGAATAGTTTTCTCGAGTGGAATAAACTCCTCTACATCCGCAACTAATTGTGTCTTATCTTGGTCAAAAATATTTTCATAATCAAAATAAATAAGCTCATCATTTCCCTGATATATTTGTGTCCATTTGTCTACAGGTATATCATAATTTTTCTCTTCCTTGATCCTAAAGTCATTGGTCATGATAGCCGTCTTTAACTTATTTTCCTGAAAGAAAGAGAACAAGTAACCTCCATCACCCGTCTCCTTGATTGCCGGCAGTTTATTTACTTCAGATTGTCCAACTAACAATCCTTTGCTCCAATCCGGCCCTGGCTGCGCTGTCACCTTAGAAAAATTTTCAAAAAACAATAAAAACAGTCCTAATAAAATCAGCACCCCTGGTATGATCCAATATAATTTCTGTAGTATCCAGGTCTTCATCTTATTCCCCCATATTGTTCCAAATAAATTCTCTTTGTATTATGAATAAAATAATAATAGCATATTTTCTGACAAAATATGCTAGAGAATTCTATTCATTTCTTTTCTTACTCTCATTGTATACAAACTATATATAGGGAAATCCCAAGCATAAAAAAAGTGTTTCACCATTCAAATTTCTTGTTCTACCAAAAAAATATTATTCTAGTAAACCTTATTATCACTTAAAACAATCCTCATCCATAATTAGGATGAGGATTGTTGCTGAACTAAGTCTATAGAAAAGCATAGCCATCAGCAAAGGAAGATTTATTTGATTAATTACCTGCCTTTCCTTCTACAAGTCCATGTCCATCAGCTAAAAATTCATTTAATACTCTTGCGTTTTCATCCATGTCTATTTTTAATACTGCTCCCACATTAACCGTATCATTTTCATAGGAGTTCTGAACTGGAATTCTAATACGGTCCAAATCGTCTGATTTATTTACTACTAACCCTTTTGTTATCGACAATATTGTAGGTGTATCTAAGTTTGTCTCAATATAAGGCGTAACAGTACCTAGGATTTTAGGTAAATTCACTACACTGTGTATACTAACTGCTTGTTCTTTCAGCTTTTCTATTGCTTCCTGCTGTCTCTCCACCCTGCCAAAATCACTTAATCGATCATGGCGAAAACGGACATAACCTAATAACTGATCGCCATGTAATACTTGTTTCCCTGGATGTAATGTCATACCAATCCCATAGGACATCTCATATGGTATATCAACTTCAATTCCTTTAGGAGCTACTATATCTACAATTTTGGAAAAACCCTCAAAATCTGCAATCGCATAATAGTTAATATCAATACCAAAGTTCTCTTTCAAGGTTTTTCTTACTAATTCAGGTCCGCCATAAGCAAATGCCGCATTCATTTTTTGATATCCTATTTCCGGAATATTTACATATATGTCTCTCATAATAGAGGCTATTTTCATTTTATGTGTATTTTGATTATAATGCACAATCATTAGTGTATCCGTTCTAGCATGTTCCTCTCCTCGCGAATCACTTCCTAACAACATAATATTAATTTCTCCAAATTGTGGCTCAGGTCCTTCAAAGTCTTCAAAACTACTTTCTATTTTATTATTTCCTTTCATTTGGGTTGCTTGTTTTAAGCCTTTATTATATTGATAAACAGAATAAAAAACGGCTAAAGCAAAAATAAGAATTGCAAAACCAAAAACCCTCTTCCACCTTATTCCCTTTTTTCTTTTTACTCTCGTATTATTTTCCATTCTATATCTCCTTTATTCTCTAACCCTTTGCAGGCAAAAGCTTAGCCGAAATCTTAATTGCTACCGCATCATCTAAATATCCGATTGGGAAAATGTAATCCGGAATAACATCAACGGAAATTATAAAATAGATAAGAGCGGCTCCCATAACAGCTAATTCCGTAATATTTCCTTTTTTGTTGGAAAAACGTTGATAATACTCTTTTAGTTGTTGTATGAATGGTCCTACCCCTTCTACTTTTTGCACTTTTTCTTCAAATTTATCAGCTACTAATCCCTTTCCTTCATCAGTCAATGCATAATGATTATATTTTTGAAGCTGTTCTTGCACTTCTTTGATAGAAAAGGTCTCCTTATAGTGGTTAGAAGAGAATAATTCACTTTGAATGGTTTCGATAGAATCGAAGATATCTTCTGATTGACTTGACACTTCTGAAGTTAAATAACCGGCCGCTGTAAACATTTTATCTACAGGAAAATCAAGAAACTTTGCAAATTTTTGAAGATGTTCTGGGGTTGGTCTTCTTTTGCCGTTAATTATTCGTGAGATTGTAGCTGTGTCAATATTCGTTAACACACTGAGCTTTCTCATTGACATAGCATTTTTCTTCAAAAGATTTTTTAATAATAATCCAATCTCATTGATGTCCCTCATATTAGATTAAGCTCCTATCTTTTATTATTCTTTTATATTAAGAATTTGTAATATTAACACGCAATATACTACTAAAATAGCGGACTGTTGATTTTTTGTCAACAAACAAATCGTTTTCTATTATCTATCCCTATAAAAAACGCATAAACATCTATGAACTTATGTCTATGTATGGGTTATTACTTGATTAGAACATTAGAATGAACAAATATATTGACATATTGTCAATGAAATAGTATGGTTCAAATGACTTACAACAAATCTTTGTTTTCTTTTAAACTATCATTCTAATTCTTAAGTAAGAATTAGTTTTCATTCGATTCTTTTATGTAGAGATTTACCACTATGTTTAAGACATTACCTTATTCACTAGGAGGCTATGTAATGCTAACTTTCATTTTACTTCTTTTTATTTGTATTTTTGCCGGGCTTCTGGGCTCTATCCTCGGAATAGGTGGAGGGATTATTCTTACTCCAGTTCTAACACTAGGATTTGGGTTTGATATCCACCATGCGATTGGAGCAAGTATAATATCTGTTATTGCAACAAGTTCCGGTTCAGCAGTAGCATACTTAAGAGATCGAATGCTCAATATTCGCGTGGCCATGTTTTTAGAGATTGCTACTACGGTTGGAGCGATCATAGGAGCAATCTTAGTAGGCATTCTCTCGCCGACTCTTATGTTTATTTTATTTGGTTCTTTCTTACTTTACTCAGCGATCAATATGGTACAAAAGCTCCGTTCGGGCGAAGAAGTATTGAAAAAGGCGCAACCTGACTATTTATCGGACAGGCTAAAACTAAATAATACATATTATGATAAAAGCCTAAAGACACAAATTGATTATCAAGTCGAAAAAGTCCCAGCAGGGTTTAGTGTGATGTTTGGGGCAGGATTAGCTAGTGGGTTACTAGGGATTGGCAGTGGTGCCTTTAAAGTAATGGCATTGGATACATTTATGAAAATGCCACTCAAGCCTTCTAGCGCAACTAGCAACCTAATGATGGGAGTTACTGCTGCTGCAAGTGCAACTGTATTATTTTTCAACGGCTCTATCTTACCAGAAGTTGCTGCTCCCGTTGCTATTGGGGTATTAATTGGATCCACAATTGGAGCAAAAGTAATGCAAATATTACCAGCAAAATGGATCCGAATTATTTTTATTCCACTTTTATGCTATATCGGTGCTCAAATGATATTAGAAGGATTTGGGGTGAAATTTTAATGGAAGCACAAAAAAAAGAACAAACTTCTGAAGAAGAATTAGTCATTATTGAGGAAACAATCGGAAAAATACTTAGATTCGGGGTTCTTGTCTCTGCCCTAATTATTTTTGTAGGCATTATTACTTATTTGATTACAAATAACTCTGGTTATAAGGAAACGTTCCCTACTAATTTTAAAGACATTTTTATTGGGGTTGCTGCATTTAAACCATTTGCCATTATTATGCTAGGTCTCTTTTGTTTAATCCTAACCCCTGTATTAAGAGTTGGAATATCCTGTTATGCTTTCTATAAAGAAAAGGACTGGTTATATGTTGGAATAACAGCCATAGTATTAATAATATTATTTATCAGCTTCTTAATTGGTTATACTTCTTAAAAAAAGGGCTTGTTTTCTTCCTGAAAACAGTCCCCGTTTTTATTCATCCTGTTAAAATATCCTCTTTCGGATAACAAATCTTGATTTATTTCATACGGAATTCGGCTAATATTGTTTCTCTCCATGTTCTTTAATCAATCTGTAAAAGATAATCCAAATGCTAATAACTAATAAATAAATAACAAAGGAATAATAAATCGTATATCCATGTTGATAATGAAAAATCCCTATCATGCCACAAATTCTCTCTATCGCAACACTCACAAGGGCCCAGCCTAAAATGTATAACAGCGTAAAATTAGGTTTAATATGGAAGAGATCATATAGATAAAAGAAAAGGTAGCTTATCGGGGCATACATTACATGGGAAAAGAAATCCATTATTTCAAAAGAAGAACTGTCATTTATTATATAATAACGCACTGGTAAAATACTTAACGTATGGTCAAAAACGAAACCAAAAAAAATACCACACATGAGATATATACTCATCGTCTTTTTGGTAAAACGCCTTGGGAGCAATATCACCAATAAAAATCCCAAAAAAATCGAGATAAGGATACTCCACTCATTTAAACTAAAATGAAAATCATAATGTAATTCTTTCATTTTTCTTCCAACTCTCCTTTATCCAGGCCAATAAACCAGCGGGCTATCCACCATACTAAAACTATTGATATAACATACAAAAGAGCAGAATATAACTGATTCCAATTCTCGAAGGCAAGAAGATCTGCCCATATATAGATCCGATCCTCCAAGCATAAAAACAACACAATGAGCCCAGTAAATAGTAATCGCCATTTTGTCTTCCATGAAGAGCAAAGGATACAAATAGACAGGAGAATTTGAAATGGTATCACAATAAATCGGCAAATATACATAGCAAATGAACCTTCAACCGTGCGAGTAAGAGGGACCCAGTGCAAATTAACATCTAATATTGTAAATATCGTAATTGTTAAAATTCCAATAATAAAGTACAAAAAAACAATCTCCGTAAGCATTAAACCTTTCGGAACAATAGCAAATACAATCAATACTATACATGCTAACAGTGACATAATAGCGATGGACATAAATAATCATCCTTTAAAAGGTTTGGCATATAACATGTAATATGCCCAAGAGAAACAATATTATTTCCAAAATAAACTATTATTGCCAGTATTAAGATCGTCCGGTATATAGACACAAAAGGCCTTCAAGTTTTCATACTTGAAGGCTTTCTCATTATAAACCTATGCATTAACATGATATCGGCCCTTCGGCACAACTAAAGGAGTTCCTGAAACTGGATCATTAATCACCGTACAATTAAGTCCGAAGATGTCTTTAACCAACTTACTTGTAATGATGTCAGCTGGCTTCCCCTCTCCTACAAGCTTGCCTTTGTCTAGTGCAAAAATATAGTCCGCATACCGTGCCGAAAGATTAATATCATGCAGGACCATTACGATCGTTGTACCGTATTTCCGATTAAGATCTGTCAGCAAATCTAATATTTCCACTTGATAGGTGATATCTAAGAAAGTGGTTGGCTCATCAAGAAATAAAATATCCGTTTGCTGAGCAAGTGCCATCGCAATCCAGACACGTTGTCTCTGCCCGCCTGAGAGCTCATCAATATTTCGATTAGCAAATTCTGTAATCTTCATAATTTCCATTGCTTCTGCAACTGCTTCATAATCCTTCTTGGACCAGCCACTAAAGAAATTTTGGTGAGGAAATCTCCCTCGCCCAACTAGATCTGCTACTGTTATTCCTTCTGGTACAATAGGGGATTGTGGCAAAATACCGAGAATGCGAGCTAATTGTTTTGGCGGAAATTTACTAATCGCCTTTCCATCGAGTGCAATGCTGCCAGAGGAAGACTTAATAAGATTGGATAGTGTTTTTAAAAGCGTTGATTTTCCACAGCCATTTGCGCCGATAATCACACTAATTTTATTACTCGGAATTTCAAGCTCAATATCTTGCAATATCATTTTGCCTTCATAGCCTGATGTTAACTTTTCCGCTCGAAACTCATGTATCTTATCCATTACAACTCTTCCTTTCGATTCATTCGAATTAATAGCATGATTAAGTATGGTGCACCTAGAATACCAGTGATCACACCTACTGGGTATCTAGCGACAAATGCAAACTGTCCAATCAGGTCAGATGCTAAAACCAAAATGATTCCCACAAGACCTGCCGGAATAACACTAGAAAATCCTATCCCAACTAATCGTTTAGCAATAGGGCCAGAAAGGAATGCAACAAATGCAATCGGTCCAGTGGTAGCAGTAGCTAACGCAATAATTAGAACCGAACTGATAACCAGTACAACTCTTGTTCTATCTGTGTTAACGCCTAGTGATGCAGCAGTTTGTTCCCCAAGCTCTAACATATCTAATCGTTTTCCAAGTAAGATAATGATAGGTGCCAAAAGTAGAACGGTAATCATAAGCGGATAAAGATTCTCCATTTTCACACCATTTAAACTACCACTTAACCATCTCATTGCTGTCGGAACATCATGATGCTGTCCAATAAGCAATAAATAGGATATTACAGCATTTAACATCGCCTGTATTCCAATACCTATCAATATTAACCTGCCAATAGAAAAAGAAGTGCCTTTCGATAATAGAAAAATAACCAGTACTGTAGCTAGTCCACCGATAATAGAAGCAATGGAAACAAACGTACTGCTTGCATGAAGAACAATGATACAAAATACCGCAGCAGCACTTGAGCCAGCTGTTATTCCAATAACATTTGGATTTGCTAGAGGATTACGAAGCATTGTTTGAAACACATGTCCAGAAATACCAAAAGCAAAACCAGCAAAAACCCCAGCCACCATCCTTGGAAAACGGATTGTTCCGACCGCAAAAGAGGCTCCTTTTACTTGCTCGCCTAGTAAAACACTAATTACATCCCCAACTGGATAAATCGTATTTCCAAGCATAAGCATCATGCAGCATAAAGCAAAAGCAATGATTGCTAACAAACTAGTCACAATAATAAAACGACGACGCCTTTTTGTTCTACCTACCATAATAAGATTCATTGATTCATTCATCATAACGTACGCATTTTCGCTTTCATAGTTATTAAGATTAAAATCGGGGCCCCGATAAAGGCTGTAACTACGCCCACTTCCAGTTCACCGGGACTGCCAATAATCCGGCCGCACACATCTGAAATCGTTAGGATAATCGCTCCTGCTAGAGCGGACATTGGAATAATGTAGCGCAAATCAGGACCAATAATAAGACGGATCACATGGGTTGCAAGTAAACCTATAAAACCAATTGGGCCCGCTAGAGCTGTTGCTGCACCACACAATAAGACCCCTCCAAATGCCGCAACAAGTCTAAGTGTGCCGGTCCGCACTCCCAACCCCTTTGCTGCTTCATCCCCTAAGGCCAAAGCATTTAAGCCCGGGGCAGAGAACAAGGCGATTAGAATGCCTACAACGAGAAAAGGAATGAAAATAGAGATAGAATCCCAATTTCCAGCACCAACACTTCCTACCTGCCAAAATCTAAATTGATCCATAACATTGGAACGCGGAATCATAATAGCCATTACAAGAGAGGATAATGCTGCACTTGTCGCTGCCCCCGCTAAAACAAGTTTAAGGGGGGTGGCACCGCCACTCCCCATCGAACCAATTCCGAATACAAAAATGGCAGTTAAGATTGCTCCTGCTAATGCAAACCAAATGTATTGACCAGCAGTGCCAATATGAAAAAAGGATATCCCACAAACAACAAATAGAGCTGCACCTGTGTTTACTCCTAATATACTAGGATCTGCAATCGGATTACGAGTGACGGATTGCATAAGAGCACCAGAAACTCCCAATGCAGCACCACACAACAAACTAAATACAGTTCTAGCAATTCTTTGGCGGACAACATTTGCTCCGTGAGACTGTACTTCTGGATGGAATAATCCATCCAGTATTTCATTCCAGCCAACAGTGCGAGATCCAAAAGCAAGAGACGCCAATATACTTATACCGAGTAAGATAATAGAAATTACTAATACACTAATAAATTTTCTCGGTATTAATAACTGCTTATTTTTCAGAACGGATGTCTGTTCCATTTACTTCACTTTACTTACAGCTTCTGAGAGTAATTTTAGGTACTCGTCGAGCGTATATTCAATCGAAAGTGTACTTGGTGTTCCGGCTGCTGCAAGTGGCGTATTATCCTCGATAATGACAACAGACCCTCTCTGTACAGCTGGAATCTTTCCATAAATCGGATCTTTCTGTAAAGCAGCAAGTGTTTCATCATTTCCATACGATACAAAAATATCTACATCATTTAATATGTCTGCATTTTCAGCACTTACTTCCAAATAGAAACTAGTTGGATCCGTCATTTGACTTGTAATACTTTCCGGATATTCCATCCCCAACTCTGTAAGGAATTCACCTCGTGGATCTGTTGGTGAATAGATATAAAATTTGGATAAGTCAGCACCATTAACACTTACAAATGCTGCTTTTTTCCCTTTCAATTCAGGAAACTCATTTGCTTTATCTGCAATGAATTTTTCTGTATCTGCAATAAGCTGCTTCCCTTCTTTTTCCATACCCATTCCCATTGAATTATATGTTACTTGTTCACGCCAAGAAGCAACCCAAGGATTTTTTGGATATGCTACAACAGGAGCAATTTCACTTAAAGTATCATACTCTTCTTGTGTAAGTCCTGAGTACGCGGCAAGAATGACATCTGGATTAGAATCAGAAATCGCCTCAAAGTCTATGCCATCTGTATCTTGATAAATATTAGGATTTTTTTCACCTAGCTCTTCTAGTTTTTTTGCAGTCCAAGGTAACATTCCGCTATCATCTTGAACACCATAATTTGCTGCTGAGAAACCTACAGGTACAACACCAAGCGCAAGTGCTACATCTTGGTTAGACCATGCAATTGTTGCAACACGTTCAGGTTTTTCCTTAATGACAGTCTCTCCAAGCGCATGCTTAATCGTTATTGGATACGATGAATCTGTATTAGAATCAGCTGATTTTTCTTTATCTGCCTTCGAGGATGACTGACTTGAACAACCCGCTAGTAAAAGAATGGCTACAATTGAGAATAAGAAAATAGAAATAAATGGCTTTCTTTGTTTTTTAAACATATGTATGTCCCTCTTTTTCTATATAATTTTATAATATAAATGATTATCATTCTCAATTATAATACTTGTTTTCTATTTTTCTGTCAATTACAAATAGTAAGTTATACGTGATTTTGCCATCTTTTGATGAAAATTCTCCATTTCACCAACTAAGAGACCATAAAATCAAGTAGACTACTAATAAATTTAAACTCTTTTAGGCATATTTAAAGGGCAACGCTAAAGCGATTGCCCTTTTTAAATTCTCATTAACTTTTACTCTATTCATTTGCTTTAAATGCTTGTAGATTTTCCAAATGATTAAATATTGGCAAAAACGATATGAAAGCTTAATGTGCTAGTAAGAGCTAGGTAGCAAACAAATAATAAACATTATCATACAAATGCATGATTTCTTCCTCCGTGTTATTACAATCTATTACTGTTTATCATTATAAATAATGATGTTTCTCTATTTCTTCTACGAAAGACTTAATCATTTGGTCTCACCTTCTTCTAATTTTTTGCAAAAAGAAAACTCGCCAAAGGCGAGTTTCACTTTCCATCATTTCTTTTATCCTTTAAAAATTGAAATCACGAATTAATTTGCCAATTTTACAAGCATATGTGCTAATTTATGGCGTTCCTCTTCATTTCCCACTTTCCACAGTTCCTGAAGAAGTGCCTCCTCACGATTTTGCGGTTCTGCGTTGTTAGCAAGATAGCCAGCGACTTTCTCTGCGCTTTTCGCTAATTGCTCTTCATCCATGCCAAGATTTTTGCCCACTTCTATTTTACTGCTTAGATAAGATTTAAACTCATTAAAATTCTCTAGCTTCTCTTGGATTGTTTTTCTATCCATTTCTTTCACTGTTTCTTCGGCCTTGTTGGGATCTGCATTATAATTATTCATCAATAATCTTCCCTCCAATTATTTGTTTGTCCCTTAACTATTCCCCAGAAAAGCCGCGCGAAACTTTATATCGACTTAGCAATAATCTCCATTTCTATCTCATTCCTCACAGGTCCTTTGTTATCCGTAAAAAAAACGAAGATTCTCCAGTGTTGCACCGGAAAAAACCTTCGTTATGATAAACTATTTACTTGTGCTTACATACCGATCTCTAGCTGCTCCTAATCCAAATACAAAGAGCAGCAATGACGCACCAGCTAAAATGAACAACGGAATAGTCCAGCTATTCGTTACATCATGTAAATATCCGAAAAGCGTAGGACCAATAGCCGCTAGTAAATAACCAACTGATTGAGCCATGCCAGATAGTTCTGCTGCCTGTCTGCCATTCTCCGTTCGCAAGCCAAAAAACATCATCGATAAACTGAAGGCACAACCTCCCCCAATACCTATCATGATAATCCAGCATACAATTAACTTTGCACTTCCATAAATTAGTCCAAGTGTCCCCGCTAAAAGCAAAGCGCTCATGATAATGACTAAAGAACGCTGACTTTTCATACGCCCTGCAATAATAGGTACAATAAAGGTAAAGGGAAGTAATGCTAATTGCATCACAGAAAGGAGCCAGCCAGATTGATCTGAACTTATTCCTTGTTGTTGTAAAATCTCAGGCAGCCATGCAATAAGAATGTAAAAGACCATCGATTGTAACCCCATAAATAAGGTCACCTGCCAAGCTAATGGAGAGCGCCACAAGTTCACCTGAGAATCTACTACTTTATTTCGAACAGCTGCTGTTTCCTTGTTGAGATGCTTTATTTGAGGCAGCCAGAATAAAATGGATACGAAGCTAAGTATCCCCCAAATTCCCAATCCACCCTGCCAGCCAATTCCAAGTCCAATGGCAATTGGAACACTTAGTCCCGAAGCAATAGCAGCTAATAAATTCATCGAAATAGAATATACGCCTGTCATTAATCCAATTCGAGTTGGAAACTCTTGTTTAATCAGACTAGGTAATAGCACATTAGAAATTGAAATCGCCAATCCTAGCACAGCAGTACCAATATATAAAGCAGCCACCCCAGATAATGAACGTAAAATAATGCCTAGTGTAAGAAAGATTATAGACATCAGAATCATCATTTCCACACCAAATTTACGAGCCAATTTAGGTACAATCTGAGAAAAAAGCGCAAAAGATAATAATGGCAATGTGGTAATCATCCCTGCTAATGTATTAGAAATATGAAGATCATCCCTAATAAATCCTACTATTGGACCCACTGATGTTAACGGAGCTCTTAAATTGGCAGCAATAAAGATTATTCCTATAATAACCATCCAAACGGCTGACTTATGAACAGCTCGATTTGATTGTATATGTTGATTAGTCATTGTTTCCTCCTGATTATAGTAGCCAAATGACTATGAAATGAGTCCTTCATCATTAATAAGAAGTAGTCAGTTAAGCAATTTGGTATACTATAATATATTTTCACTATGATAATGAATAATATAATATAACAAGCAGGTGTTTGTCCATTCTTTTTTCTAGAAGTTGAAGAAACAAAATATATCCCCGCTATTGGACGGAATAACCTAACCACTACCTCCCGTATCTCAATAAGATATAGAGTACAGCAACTTTATCGGTATGATTTATATAGGAATGGCTTCCATTTGCATCAAAACTAATCGAATCATATTCATTTAAGATATATGACTCATTATTTACATTAATGGTTATGGTTCCCGACATCACCGTAGCTATTTCCGTCGTATTGGGGTGATGCATTTCTGGATAATAAGAACTATGTGGTTGTAAATATGCTCGACACATTTCCATCTCATCCTTTTGATTTTGAAAAATCGGCTCTACAGCCCAATTGCCATCATCTCCGAAAATTCTTACCCCGCTACCAGCCCGCGATACATTCACACTGCTTCCTGAGGAAAATAACGCCATCAGAGGGATCGATAAACTTCGCGAAATCTTCCACAATACCCCAATTGTTGGATTAGTTTCTCCTCGCTCAATATTTCCCAGCGTCAGCTTACTTACACCTGATATCTCAGATAAATTTTCAAGACTCAACCGCCTCTCCTTTCGCAATTTTTTAAGCACTGTTCCAACTTGAATAACTACCTGTTTTGAATCATCTGTTTCTCTATTCATATTCGTCCTCCATTTTTCTATTATGGGAAATATTATTATTCCTATGGTAGGAGCTTAACTCCATTCCTAATTAAGTGGTTCAAACAAACCTTTGCATTGGTTGGTCAACTGATTATAAACCGCAGCTCCTTTGGCATAAGCCTCTTGGCTAAAATCGTTCTTTTCCATAAATGTCTTTAAAAACATGTAAGTAGCGCCTGCATAATAGTTTGCAATATATTCACTATTCTTACCGAACGCTTTATGTTGCTCCATTACAAGCTTATTAAAATTGGCTAACTGACGAATAAATTCGTTACTAATGCCCGCCCATTCAATTAATGCAAATGTCTGTTGATTTTGTTTCCAAAATTGTATTAGTAGTTGAATAAAGCCTGAAGCGTTAAAAGATTGCTGCTTTAAAACCGACTTAAAATCACTCATGACGTTGGATATCTGTCTTATAATGATGTCTTCTTTCACTAAATAATTCCTGTAAAATGTTTGCCTTGCAATTCCAGCTTGCTCGCATAAATCTCGGATGGAAATCTCATAAAAGTTTTTATTCTTAAGATTAAACATCATTAAACTTTGCAGCAATAATTTTTGTGTTCTTTCGACCCGTTTATCCATTTATGCACCAATTTCCTTTCCTGTGTCACATAAAAAAATTCTTTGCTTTTTCTTTGCTTAAATTTATTATACAATCCTTTCAATCTAAGTGACAATTGTAACTTAAGTGTCAATTGTTCATTTACCAACAAAAATTATTTATCATATCGGAGGTAATTATTTTGGGAACAGGAAAGGTAGTAGTCATTACTGGAGCCAATAATGGGATTGGTCTAGAATTAGCCAAAAAAATGCTAGCAGAAGGGAGTCAAGTTATTGCATTAATACGTTCTTCTTTTTCAAAGGACGACCTCTTTATTCAATCAAAAATTACTACAGGACAATTACGAATTTATAAAGCCGATTTATCTGATTTTAACAGTCTAAAAAATGCGCTGGAAGAAATAAAAGCAACGGAGAAGAAAATAGATTTCCTTTTCAATAACGCTGGCGGCAGTTTTCCTTCGTTATTATTTTCTAAGCAAAATCGCGAACTACATTATGAACTTCAGACAGTAGTGCCTTATATTATTTTTAAGGAGCTGTCCCCTTTATTTGAAATGGGAGAAGATAAGACAATTGTTAATACATCTTCAGCTGTCATCCTTCGCGTGAAACAGTTTGATCCAGATACATTGGAAAACCCATCTTCCTTTAAAAAGTTATTTGGTCCCTATGCGACAGCAAAGCTAGCTTTATCTTTATGGACAAAAGAAATAGCAAAAAGAGAGAGTGCCAATGGATTCCGGTTTCTAAGTGTAGACCCCGGGAGTAACAATACGTTACGGAAAGAAAAAAAATCAGGTATTCCCTTTTATATAAAACCATTGATGAAGTTTTTCTTTTCCCCACCGACAAAAGGGGCTGCTTTACTCTATGATGCCGCAATGGATAAGACTGGAGCAGTTTCTGGGGACTTTATTGTAAAGGGGAAAAGCACGAAGGTTACATTTGCTGAATATAGTTCCATTGTTTTAGAGGGAGTACATAGGATTTATGTGAGGGAATTTTTGAATAGTGAGGAGTAGAGAATAATTCAATAATAAAAAATCTATTTAGGGAGGGGATAACAGCTTTGCTGGTTTTCCTCTCCCTTTTATAAGGCAAATCCCCAAAATTTAGTTCTAAATAGACTAATAATCTTCAATCCTAAGTCATTGTTAACCAAACAGTCTACTTTTTAGATAAGATGACCATCTCATTAGGCATTTATTCATTCTCAACTACTATTTTACCAATCATACTTCCTGTTTCTACGATTTTATGTGCTTTACGTAGCATTTCGGCATTAATTGGTCTAAGAGTTTCTGTAAGGGTTGTTGTTACTTTCCCGTCATCTATTAGTTTACTTAGTTTGGATAAAAGTTCATGTTGTTTGATCATGTCTGGAGTTTCATACATGGATCTTGTAAACATAAATTCCCAAACAAACGTGACACTTTTATTTTTTAAAGCAGTAAGGTCGATAGGATTAGCCATTTCTACAATCGAGCAAATCCTTCCTTGAGGGAAAATAATATCGGCCATGTTTTGCCAATGCTGCTCTGTTTCGTTCAAACATAAAATGTACTCAACGCCTTTTATATCATGATCTTGTAGTTGAGTTCGAAAGTTTTCGTGATGGTTAATGATATAATCAGCACCTAATTTATTCACCCATTGCTTACTCTCTTCTCTAGATGCTGTGGCAATCACTTGTAAACCTGCCATTTTAGCTAATTGAATCGCTATGGAGCCCACTCCCCCAGCCCCGCCAATAATAAGAATGCTCTTAGATTGATTTTCTTCGTAGTTATTAATATCTATCATTAATCGATCAAATAAACTTTCCCATGCTGTTATCGATGTCAGTGGTAAAGCCGCTGATTGTGCAAAATTTAAAGACTTTGGCTTTAATCCGACAATTCTTTCATCAACCAAATGGTATTCGCTATACGTCCCTGGTCGAGTTAGGTCACCAGAATAAAACACTTCGTCTCCAGGTTTAAACATTGTACAATCCGGTCCAATTTCTTCCACCACTCCACTTGCATCCCAGCCTAAAATTCTTGGTTCTGTTTCTTCTTTATCTTTAGGAGCACGTACCTTTACATCAACCGGATTAATCGAAACAGCTTTTATTTTAACAAGTATATCTCTTTTGGTTGGTGTCGGTTTTTCCACTTGGACATCTATCAAACTTTCTTCCTTTTCAATCGGTAAATATTTATACAATCCAACTGCTTTCATTTAAAAGCCCTCCTTTTTTATTCATGTTTATTATAAAAAAGAAATATATTAAGAGTAAGTACGCACATTCTTGTAATCTGGTATCACACATGTTACCTATTAGGAGAGAAATGAAAGCAGCTGCAACTGACATTCTTGTAATCTGCTATTAACTATGTTACTAATTAAGAAAAGAAGAACAAGCAGAAATGAGAAAGGTATGAGTACCGATGAGAAATCGAAAGAAGGGGTATGGATGCCCTGAAGGATGTCCGGTTGAAGGAACGCTTGATGTGATCGGGGGTAAATGGAAAGGCGTTATTTTGTTTTATTTATTAGATGGAAAGAAAAGATTTAATGAATTCAGTAGATTAATGCCTGGTATTACCAAACGAATGTTATCTCTCCAATTAAGGGAACTGGAAGAAGACGGAATTGTTCATCGAGAAGTATATCCCGAAATCCCCCCTAAAGTGGAATACTCATTAACGGAATTTGGAAGAACGCTCGAACCAATTATTTCTCTAATGAATGAATGGGGAGAAAATTACAAAGAGTTTTTAAAAGAAAATAAGCGGGAATTAAAATAGGTTTTTAAGCTTATATATCGATCGGATATAGTCTCTCCACCTTTGTAGAGTCTTCCTTTATATTTTATAAAGAAAACCTTGGTACAGCAAGAATTGAATATACCAAGGTTTTCTTGTTGTGATGCGGAAAAATAAATTTACAACAATTAAGTAAGTTGATTGGGAATAAGGCTTATCCGTTCTATACAGTTTTCCTATGAAAATATAAATACCCTCCAAGAAAAAATAAAATAAAACTTCCTCCCACCACGGTTAGTAAGTGCTCCCAAGGAACAGAAAACACATCATCACTAGTATCACTGATATACATCATTGCAAAGGGCTGGGCCCATGGATAATAAGGTCCAAAACGCTCAGAATTAACCGCTAATATTGACGGTAATGTGAAGATCACATTGACAGCCAAAGGAGCAGCAAAACTCTTGAATAGAATAGACATCCACAATTGAAAAGCCACTAATGGAAACGTGGCAATCCATCCTCCGAAAATACTTTTCCAAACAATTTCAATTGGAAATGGATCTGTGAAACCTTTCATCATTCCCACTCCATAAACGGCACCAAGGTAGAATAATTGTATAACCAATACGAGGAGCATTAACAATATGTATTTCCCTGTAAATACTTGTCCTCTTGTTACAGGCAGTGCTAACAGCTGCTTCCAACCACCAGCTTGATGTTCATATTTGCATATCACACTCGCCAGCACCCCCGTGACCAAAGGTAAAAATAGTAAAGCATATGTCAAGTTCATTGATAATAATGGTAAATACCATTCATTTATTTCAATTTCTACATGGAAGGGTTTAGCAGTCATCCCTGTAAAAAGGCCAATGAGAGGACCGGTAAAAATAATTAATAGGATTTTTGATTTTCGCAATTTAAACCATTCTGATTGAAGAATAGAGAGCATTTATTATTTCACATCCCTTCTTGTAAAATCTATCATTCCAGCCATATATAATAAAATACCTACTCCAATTCCAAGCAGGACATTGATCATCGGCTCATTCCATTCGTTCGTTAATGAAGGCCACTTCCAAATCATCCAATCTGGTAAAACCAAAGCCGAATAAACAAAAATCACGCCTAAAACCCCTGTGGTAATCGGAATCCCTTGATTCTGACTAACAGTCGCAATCCAAAGCTGTAATGCCAATATAGGCAGTGCGGCAAAATACGGATAAAAACTATATTTTACTATCTCAGCAAATGGAGTTTGCTCACCCAAATCTAAAAAGACTCCCAAAGCTATGGTAAATACCATCAATAGCACGGATGATAGGAATAAAAAAAATGCAAGCACTGTAAATTTTGATAAATAAACATTCATTTTGGAAACAGGCAACGAAATCAGTTGCTTCCATGAATTCGTTTCATTTTCAATACTAGCCATAAAGGATGTTAAAATGACGATGCCTAATGCAAGTGCAAGTGGTGTAAAAGAACTTACATTCAATAAATAATATCCCCAATCATCCTCACTTTGTTTTAATAAATAATCCTTTCTCACTCCATAGTTAACCATCTGTAATGCGACAACACCAAAGGGGCCTAAAAAGGTTAGAAACCAAAATCCTTTTCGTTTAATTTTTAAAAAGTCTGCCCTTAAAAGTTTTCCAATCATACTGCTTTCTCCTCCATAGTCATTTGAAGGAATATTTCTTCCAATGATCTCTTTTCCTCTTCAACACGATAAATCGAAAAACCCTCTTGAACAAGAGACTGTACAGCTTTTGCTACCCCCTCATTTGAATGCTCGGTTAATAAAATGATCCCATCTTGCCAATCAGCATTTATCCCTTTTCCTAATAAGGAGCGCCAAGCTAGCTTACTATCACTAACCTTTAATAAAATCCTTTGCTGCGCATACATACGTAATGCTTCAATGGAATCCTGAAAAATCATTTTTCCTTTTGTAACGATCCCTACCGTTGTCGCCATTTGATCAATCTCTGACAATAAATGACTAGAAATTAATATAGTCATTCCTGTCTCAGCAGGCAATCGTTTAATTAAATTCCGGATCTCAATAATTCCGGATGGGTCTAGTCCGTTTGTAGGTTCATCCAAGATTAATAATTCGGGATTGTTTAATAGAGAAGCCGCAATTCCTAACCGTTGCTTCATTCCTAATGAAAAGCCTTTTACTTTTTTATTTGCCACGTCTTGTAATCGAACAATCTCTAATACTTCGTTAATTCTCGTTTTCGGCACCCCTAAAATCTTTCTCAATGCTTCTAAATTCTCATAAGCAGTTAGATGAGGATAATAGGATGGATTCTCTACTAGTGAACCTACTCTTTTTAATATGTCTCTTCTTTCCAGCCTTAAATCCTTTTGAAAAATATGAATCATACCCGATGTTGATTTCATCAACCCCAAAAGCATACGAATCGTCGTTGTCTTCCCTGCACCATTCGGCCCTAAAAATCCGTATATTTCTCCTTTTTTAATCTTCATGTTCAAGCCTGCAACAGCCTCTTCTTTACCAAAACGTTTAGATAAATTTTCCGTCTGCACTACATATTCCATTTCTCTCACCTCATCTTCTATCCTAGGAAAAGAAGGTTAAAACTGGGTATGCTGACAGGTTAAATTTTGTTTAAAAAAAGATAGATTGGAAAAGGTGCTAAATGACCTTTTCCAATCTACCTTTACTTGAGTCTCTTTTTTTTATTATTTTTATTGTTGTTCCATGTTCACTTGACTTAATTTCCCAATATAACTCCATACCTTTCACCATCATATCAACAATAGACAATCCAATTCCTGCACCTGCTTCATTTGAAATACTCTTCATCCCTTTTCCTTTATCTGAAACAACTATAGCATCATATTGATCTGTGGATTCCGTTTTCACACAAATATATCTTCCACTTTTAGCGTGACGCAATACATTTTGCAATAAATTATCTAATATACGTCCTAACCAAATTGGATCAACCGTCCATTTACTATTTTTAAACGGGAGTAATTTAACTTCTATTTCAAATCCCTCTTTTTCAAAAACCGGATACCATAAAGCTAAACATTCACGCACATAACGAATAACATCTATATCCTTCCAATCAACTTTATATTTACTAGCCATTAGTAGAGTATATGACATCAAATTTTCAATTAATCTATCAATATTCACTACCGAGGCTTCCAACGCCTTTATTGCTTTTGTACCCTCTTCTGATAAATCTTCTTTAGCAATTGAATAGGTTTGAGCTCTTATTTTGGTTAAAGGTGTCCGTAAGTCATGAGAAAGATTAGCAATTAATTCCCGCCGTATTTGTTCTTCCTTCTGTTCACGTTGCTTACTTTCCTTGAGTTCAAATACCATTTGATTAAACGCTTTTTCAAGTTGTCCAATTTCATCCTGCTTTTTTACGTTAATCTGGATTGGCAAACCGTCAACATCCCGTATCTCCATCGCATCTTGTAATTGTAATAATCGTTTTCTGATGCCTCTAAAAAATAAAAAGGAAGCTATAATAAATAAGAAGATGATACAGATAACACCGACTAATAATATCGTGCCATAATTATCATTTACTTTTTCAAGCGGAGATTTTAACGCAGTTCTAGGAATCTCAAAAACTATAAAGCCTCGAGATTCTTCATTTCCAACAAAGGCAATAACCGTAAAGGGGTCCCCTTCATAACGACCTTTGATAAATTTTGCTGTAAAAAAAGATGACCATTCGGAAGGAAGTTGTTCTCTTACATTTACTTGCTTTCCTAACTTACCATTTTCATCCACCCAAAACATAGAGGCATCGTGAAATTGATTTTTCCACTTGGAAAAATGCTGTTCAATTGTTTCAGGCGTGACGTTTTTCAAATGGTTTGCTTCAGCATGCCACTTTGTCTCTATTTCATTGAAATCATTCCTATATTGGGATTGACTTCCACTTTCCATGTTTTCTGCAACACCAGACACAAATATTGTGACAACTAGGAAGGCGAATTGAACAAGAAAAATGGCAATTAAAATAATCATCATGTACTTCGCCAATAATGATTGGAAAAACCTTCTCATATTTTCACCCGATATCCGATGCCGCGAATCGTTTCAATGATTGTTGGATTTGAAGGATTCTTTTCAATTTTTTCTCGTAAATAACGAATATGAACCATTAAAGTCTTATCTCCTTCGATATATCGCTCGCCCCAAACGCCTTCATATAGCTGTTCCTTTGTTAATATTTGGTTCAAATGTCGAATAAAGAATTGAAATAAATGATATTGTTTTCCTGTTAATTGAATTTCGCTTCCTGTGTCATTGTTTACTAATCTCATGTCTTTTGTATAAATAGTTAGATGTCGCAATTCTAATATATCGTCATTTTTTTGATATCTTCTTATTAATACTTCGACACGAGCTGCAAGCTCATCAGGATGAAAAGGTTTTGTTAAATAATCATCTGCAAAATGAAGACCTTCTATTTTATCCTCAATTGAGGTACGTGCGGAAAGCATTAAAATAGGCAAATCACTATTTTCTTTTTTGATACGCTTTCCGATAGAGAAACCATCTAATCCTGGTAACATTACGTCCAAAATGAGGATATCTACGGTTAATAGATACTCTTCCACTCCTTCGCCTGACTGTAGCCATGTTACTTCATATCCTCTTTCCGTTAGATCCTTTGTCACCCAGCTGCCTATATCACTTTGATCTTCTATATACAATACATGAACCATTTCTTCCTCCTTTTTAAAATAGCTGCTTTCTTTAACATATAACATACCTATATCAACCTATCAAAAGAGATCTTTGTTCCAACCTCTCCCTTGGCCTTGTTTCATCCACTGCTCAATCTAAAAAAACATCCTTTTTTACAATATTATCCAAGGGGTGGGTAAAGCTGTGCAACTTTTATAAACATATCGACTTTATTTTAAATCTACAGAAGATTTACCTCTTTTAATTTTTGATAGTATTCAAACGGATAGCCGTATCTACTAAAAGAATTCATACATGTTTGCCCGCTTAATGTAATTGATTAGTAGAGAGAAATATGACTATAAATTAATGAAAAGTGCCTTCCTAAAAATTATATCATTATTCTAATTAGTGGAGTAATTTCCAATATTAATTATAAATATATACCCGAATAGAAAATAATACATTTCAAATAGAGTGGCGTTTTTATTACAATAATTGCATAACAAATCTACTTTTTTTCCACATTTCATTTCTTTTTAAAAATGCATTGAAATTAATTTTATAATAAATTATTCTTACATCATTATTGATCAATGAATTAACGAAAGGAATGGATGGATGTATTTGACGTCAATATGTCTATTCGAAAAGGTAGAAATGAATAATACTCCCATTTCTAAATTTGAAAATTTAATAAAAAAAGAATATGCAAATATAGCAGGCATTGTTATTAGAAAAAATGAAAGTTTGATTTATGAAAAATATTTTGATGGATACACCAAAGAGGATGTATTGCATATTGCATCTGTAACAAAAAGTGTTATATCAGTTCTTATTGGCATTGCAATAGATAAAGGATATATAAAAAATATAGAACAGAAAGTATTAGAATTTTTTCCAGATTACACAGTTAAGCGTGGTGAAAAAACAATACAAAATATAACAATAAAAAATTTGATGACAATGACTGCACCATATAAATACAAATCAGAGCCATATACAAAGATTTATACAAGTGACGACTGGGTAAAAGCTACACTGGATTTGCTAGGGGGAAAAGGCGATATTGGAGAATTTAAATATTCTACTGTTGGCACACATATTTTATCAGGTATACTTACTAATGCAACTGGTCAATGTGTAATTGATTTCGCGACAGAGAACTTGTTTAAACCTCTTGATATTAAAGCTCCTAATAGTGCATTTATACTAAATAAAGAAGAATATTTTGCCTTCCTTAAGGATAAACATGTAACTGGTTGGATTACAGATCCTAAAAGTGTAAACACTGCAGGTGGGGGGCTTACCTTAACACCTCGGGATATGGCAAAAATAGGTCAGTTATTTTTAAATAATGGTGTATGGAACGGTCATCAAATTCTCTCTTCCCAGTGGATAGAGGACAGCACAACGGAAAAAAGTCGATGGGGAAAGTTTTCATATGGATACTTGTGGTGGATTGTTGATGATTATTGCTATGCAGCTTTTGGCGATGGGGGCAATGTAATTTATATAAACCCTAAACAGGAAATGGTAATTACTATTGCTTCTCGTTTTATGCCACGTGCCAAGGATAGAATTGAAATGATTAGAACGTATATAATGCCATTGTTCGAATAGAGTCAAGAAATTGTGAAGTTTTCTGCTTGAACTCAGGTAACCGTGAGGGGAACAAGATAATAAAGTTCTTCAGTGCTCCGGAACAAGTGTTGAAAAACACTATTATTTCACCCCCATCCAAAACAGGACGGGGGTAAGTAGAAGTATTCGACATTGAACAACTTAATTATAACCTTGACATTTTCTTTTTGTGGGTGGTATCAGCTTCACTGATACTCCTCAAGATAACCGAGAACTTCTCTTTTGATAGGTGGTTCCATCTTCTTTTTTCTTAAAACCATTAGGAGTGATGCTATTAGTCTTAATCCCATCACACAAGTTGTTTGCTTCTAGCTTTTTTCAGTAATTAACCTCACATAAGTGCATAAAGTTAGCTGTATAGGGTTTTAGAGCTAACTCATAATAGCGTTTTTCTTTTACATTATAATAAACATAAAAGACTTCTTGTTCAGCAGTTTTACCATAACCTCCAAAGCCTTTGTTGTCCCGTCTAAATTAATTAGTATAGATATAAATTTAAAATTATTATGAAGTGTTTTTTAGATTAAGTTACCGAATTCACATGTTGGAAATCAATAAACTTTCTCTCTAGTTTTTCTACAACCCTTTCTTATCAATTAAAAAGCCGAGAAATCTCTGGCTATTCCATTAATCTAATCAAATCCTGCGTTTACTGACTCCATTAAAACACCAATGTACGGCAAACAGATGGGACATTGGTCCAATAAGCAATCCATATGCAGCAGTCATAAGTATAATTTCAATTTCATTAGGTCTTTGTAACATGACAACAAAGATTACAAGTATAGTTCCTACAAACAATTCTTTTATCACACGGTTCTGAAGGATTCTCATCCATGACTGACCTGCTAATCGTAATGGGAAGTCACGTTTTGCCTGTGATGCTGCTGCAATTAATGACCTGATTACAGTAGCAATACTGAAAGCAATCATCAGTGCAAACATGGAAAGATTCTGCAGCCATACAAGGTATGCTGCGAACTGAGCTTGTAGTATACCCTCTTCTGCGATGTAAACAATTTTTAGTTCCCCACTGATGCCGCGATTGCGCAGCGCCTTGGCATTAAGGCTGTGTTGTTCTAATAATTGCTGCGTAGCAGTTATACCAGTAAACACTATGTTGCCACTCGAGACCATGGATGTCAAAGTCGTGTCATTAAAGCTGTCATACAGCGAGGGAACGACAACAAGCAGGATATCATCTCCAAAATAGAGACTTTCTCCCCCTCCCCCTTGTGCTACTGGAAGTTGGTATCCTTCGACTGGTTCGAAGAATTGTAATTGTTCGAATAGATACTTGGAATGCTCTTCTCTCGACAATATATCAACCTCTTCCTGGATTGCGTGAACAAGATCATTTGAAATGCTGCCGAGTGCAATTTTCGTTACAGTCGGCTGTTTCACTCCTTTAGAGACTAAGTCAAGCCAACGCTGGTTTACAAAAGAGACACCGGAGTACTCGCCAAAATCAAGCGGTGCCCACATTTCCTTTTTATAAGTATAAGAAAGCGCTACTGCATCCATCAATTCTGAATCCTTTATCATCCTGCCTATCATCGGCTGCATCCGATCCATTTCGTCAATATCTGTTGTGAACACAATTGACGCTTGGTCTGAAAGCTTCTTCCACTGCGTCATTTCAGCTTCCTTAGCAGACGATTGTTTATAGGCAGACCAAGCAGGAGCAGTCGTAGCCACCACTAAAACAAACGTCAGCGCTTGGATTACAATCGCTGCTGATCGGAGACTTTTTACAGCTGGCTGTCTAGTAGCTAGCATGAAAACACTCGGCCATGCAGAGGCTGACATAATGAGTGCCACAAATATAGATATAGCAATAACAACTGCTTGTAAACTAATCAGTATTTTTAGGAAGGTACTAACATATATCCAGCCATGAAAAATCCCTACATAGCTTGCCGCAATTATAGCTACTGTTCCTGCCGAGCCTATTAGCGCCACACAAAACTCTGTAAGGTCCTGCATTTGAATCCGTACAATTGAAGACCCACCCAAAACACGAAGTGCACGCCCTCTTGCCCTCACTAACAACCAGAACAGTGCAAGCGATGAGATCAGTGCAAGTGATGCAAAAATTACGGTTGTAAAACCTCTTTCTTGCACCACGAATATAAAACTATCAAAGATAGAGACATCCCTCCGGGTAACTTTTACTCCTTCATCTTTCAAAGTGTCTACAAACTCATTCAAATGAGAAGTATCGCCAGTAACGAGGTAGACCCCATCGGGATAAGAATTGGCAAGACGATGTTTGCCGACGATTTCGACTTTATTATCACCGTTAAACCCAGTAATTTCATCGGGCAAATCTTCCTCATCATTAAGCGTAACAAAGATCTTGCCATCTCCATCGCTCGCAAGATCAGGGGCAATCTTGACCAGTCCAAGATCCAAGCGTGTATCGAGTTCTACTAACTTCGAAAATGCTTCAGTAATAGAGTACGCCGATTCATTGAAGGTAATGTTAAGCCTGCTTTCGCTGCCAATAGCTTGTGGGAAATCTCGATCATTCAGGTCGGTAATAATTGCAGCCAGCAGGACAAGTAAAATAAACAACGCACCCGATACAACCACTATGATACGCTTATAAATATTCATCTCCCTTATCCACTCCTCTTTCCTTATGAAACTATTTATCCCTTGAATTACTGCCTATCATTCCCCTCTACAAGCTATATTAAAAACTCTGTAGCATAGATGAAAGGGGTCATATTCGAGGGTTCTAGACGAAATACCCGTGTACAAGTATCAGAAACAACATTTTAGGCAAACAGTTGAAAAGACAGTGTCAGCGCTTCACCAAATGAATCGGGACCCCAAATCCTTCACTATGAGAGAGTAAATTATTTATAGCATCACGATCTGATTTCGAATCATAGCTCACCAAGATGAGTCCCCGTTTCAGATCATCTGAGCAAGGCTGACCAACCTCCACTTTAATCCCCTCTCCCAACTTTTCTATTTCCTTAGCTAAATTCGCATGATCGTTCAAAGCAGCATTGGCTTCTGCAACTGATGGCAGCCGGTCGCATGGCGGGTGGGTATCTTTTGGTGATCCCGTTATCCAACCGTTTAGAAGCGCAAAGACTCCCATTACTAGTAGTAAACCAACAATGAAACTGATAATAATCTTAGAAATCGGCTTCATGCATATCCTCCTTATATTCTTTAGTTAACGTGACGTTCTTTTGAACCGACCTGATGAATGGCGCTGCATGCATCAATCATCTCGGAATCATGTGTTGAGATAATAACTGTTCGCCCAATTGAGGCAAAGTCCGCAAGCAATTCAATGACCTTATGCCGGTTCGCTGCATCAAGCGAAGCAGTTGGTTCATCAACAAAAAGCACATCTGCATTCTTATAGATAGCGCGAGCCAAGGCAAGTCTTTGCTTTTCACCTCCACTCAAATGTCCAGCTAACTCACTCTCCCGGTCTTTAAGACCTGTCTGTTCAAGTGATTGTACCAAGCGTTCTTTGTCTCCCAGGACACGCCGTCCAAGGATACCTGCCTTCATCGTAACATTGAAGGCAACCGACTCTTCATCCATAATGCCGTAATCCTGAAGTATGAACGCTGCATGATCATGCCAGAAGCGACGTCGCGCTGCATTGCTGTACCTCGTGACATCATTCCCTCCAGACAGAATTTTCCCCTTATCAACCGGCAGCAACATTCCGAGGCAATGCAGGAGTGTGGTTTTTCCAGAACCACTCGCACCAACGAGGGCTGTCATTATACCGGGGTTACAACGAACAGACTCTCCATCTAGTACAAGCCGTCCACCGATTGTTACTGAAATGTCTTGAGCTTCAATCAGCATTTGCACCACCCACCAAACTCTACATTAGTTACAGATAATGCCACTATAGTGAACATCATCTTGATAGCTTGATTCAAATCTTTTCCCTTTTGCCTATAGATAGTTTTGTTCATATATTTCATTCCTCCCTATTTCGTAATGAAATGAATCACCGGGAACGCTTAATTGCTAAATAAAGTATAGGGCAAAAAAATAAACACCACTGAAATGGTGTCTTAACAGGACCTTAATTTTTGGCAAAGAAATACACTTTTATCTTCGTCCCTTTATTCGGCTCACTTTCAATTTTAATCTGCCCACCTTGTTTTTCAATAAACTGTTTAGCAATAGACATTCCTAAACCTGACCCAAGATGGCGTTTATCCGTGGTTGTACCTCGGTAATATTGATTAAATAACTGTTTAATTGTTTTATCATCCATTCCACGGCCATTATCTTTAATTTCTATTAAAGTTGAACCTTCTATAGTTTCTATGGAAACAGTAATAGTTGTTTCACGGGGATTATGATAGATAGCGTTCATAATAAAGTTTTCTAAAGCTCTTTTTAATAATGCTTGATCAAAAGATAAGAAAATATCTCCCTCATCCTGGACTCTTAAATAAAAGTAATAATCATTAGCCAGCGGATACTGACGAATATCTTTCAAAACATTTTGTACAAAAGTGACCAGATTCATAGTACGTAAATTCAATGGAATTTGCATTTTATCAAACTCATAAATAGCACCTAAATCATCAAGTAATTGCTCCATATACAATGATTTTTCTTCAATGATTTTAGCAAACTCCTTCATTTCTTCTTCGTCCCAATTATGTTCTGAACGAAGCATGGCTGCATAGCCTTTAATGTACGATAACGGTGTTTTTAAATCATGTGTCACTCCAGCGCTCCAGTTCTTTCTTATATCTTCAAGTTCCTTTCGCTCTTCCTCCGCTGCATTTAGTTGATATGTTAGTCCATCGAGCTTTGATTTAAGTTCCACAAATGGACCAAACTTCATCTTATTTAAGGGGAAATTCTTTATTGTATTAGGCATTTTAAAAACACCAAGTGATAATTGATCAATCCAGCGTATAAAAAAGAAAAGGGGCTTCCTGATTTGACGGTCAATAATACGGCCAAGCAGAATAAGCATTCCAATGAATAATAACGGGAATAAAACATAATTAACCAATCCGTTAATTCTTAAAGGAATGTTCAATAAGTTAAGGACTGAAAAGCCCGTTATAAAAAAGATAGCACCTATGGCTAAAAAAATGATTATCAAAGCCAAGGATATTCTAGATTCTAATTTCATTAGCAACTCCTTTAGTTTCCATGATTCAGCATATAACCCAATCCCCTAACATTTATTAAATACTCCGGATGTTTAGGATCTTTTTCAATTTTTTGACGTAGACGACTAATATGGACCATAACCGTATTTTCTTTCCCAAAAATGTTATAATCCCCCCAAATTTTTTCATACAGTTGTTCTACACTAAAAACCTGATTGGGATGTTGGCACATGAATTTTAGTAATTGGAACTCCTTAGCTGGGCAATTTATTTCTTTTTCCTCTACAATTAATTTTGCTTGGTCATAGTACAATGCAAACCGTTCTGTGCGAAACATCTTAACCATTTCCGGCAGTCTTTTTCTTTGACGATATAGAATGGCCTTTATTCGAGCAACGACTTCAAGAGGATTGAACGGTTTCGTTATATAATCATCACCGCCCATAGAAAATCCGGTTAATTTGTCAATATCTGTAGTGCGAGCAGTCAAAAAGATAATGGGAACATCTGATATTTCTCTAATTTGTTGACACAATTCAAAACCGCTTATATCAGGCAGCATGACATCGAGCAATATTAGATCAATCTTGTGTTCCTTGACCTTTATTAATGCTTGATCCCCCGATTCAGCCTGATAGATTTGTTGAAATCCTTCTTTGTCCAATAAGCGTTTCAACATTTTAATTAATCCTACTTCATCTTCTATAATAAGTATACTTTCGTTCACATTTTCCCTCCTCTTATTTGGTTACGTATATATTGACGTTTTTAGTTAACTTAGAAGATTTTTTTGATAAGTGACCTTTCGAACTATGCTTTTCTTGACCTTTAACTAGTTTTTATATTCAAAAAAATGCTGATATTGCAGCACTTCTTAGGTTAATATGTCTTCAAACACTTTCATTTAGAAACATTTTCAGGCTTATTTTTTAGACCTGGTAAGAGATTTTAAGATAGTCTATTCGCTTCATCGATAAGTCCTATATTATACATGGATTCCAGCACAATTTTCTTTAACAATGGTTCATCTGATAGAACATGATGAAGTTGTATATCTCGAAATACAGCATATTGTGATGGTATTGGTGCACGAGATAAGTATGCTTTTAAAGCTGCTAAGTCTGGTTCAACGTCTTTATTAATTTTAAAAGGAATGTGCGTTTCATTAGCAAGAAATGGAGCAATTACACCAAGACCATCCTGGGTTTGAATAGTTATCTTTTTTTGTCGCTGCAATCTAAGCGTTTGAATATAGCGATAAGGATTAGCAATAATAGGCATTTGAATGTTTTTTTCTAAAAAGTTATCGATATACTTTAATAATTGTCGTTCAGACTGAGGATGAAGTTCATCATCCACTTCCCGTTCCTTGAATACTAAATAACTGTCTTCATCAGCGAAATAATTATAAAATAAATCACTATCTGTGCAATTGATACGTAAAAATTCACGCAAATTTTTTGCGATTATAAGGGTTGGCTTTTCAAACTCCATTGGACTTATACAGACAATAGGCGCCTCTTCAAGGTCAGAAACCGATCCATAGTCTGTTAAAAACCCATAATGAATACCATCTACTCCAATATGGCCAAATACAATAACATCGCTTGGTGTGTTAAAATAGCGAAAGTCGGATAATGAAATATAAAAGTGAAGCCCATTATAAAAAGATTCACAATCGCCAAGTTCCTTCTCTAATTCCATTAATTTTTGAAGGCTTGCTGGTATATCATACTTTCCAAAGTTGCGCTGCATTCAAAAACCGCCTTTTCTTTTTCCTTTATTTTACTATATTTGTTATTAGGAAACTACTTTATGGGCAATCTACTGAGTTAATGAAATACCCGCTACTCCCCTTCAATCATTCTCCCATTTGAATATGCATACCTCTTCCCTTCACTAAAAAACCCCCTGCCAATTATTAGAACTAAAGGGGGATAAACGTTGCAATTTTATACAAATGTAGCTTTCAAATAAAGATTAATTAAAACATTTTATTGACTCTTTATTTACCAAAGAATACAAAAAATCCATTTTGAATAAGTTTTCTTCAAAATGGATTTTCTTTTAATAACTCTGTTAGATTTTTTTATAAAAAAGTTTGATTGTTTTCATCTTATGATCTTCAACATACATATATTTATAAAATATAAAAGCTTCGGTTCTACATTACAGACAAAAGGGTAACCAGTGCTAAAATAGCTGGAATTCCTTGTTTCACAATAATTGATTTGTTGGATGTAAAGCCTCCGAAAATGGCTGCCACTACCACACAAATTACAAAAAACAACTGAATCATATAGCCAATTGAATTAAGTCCAAGTATTAGTCCCCAAATGAGACCAGCTGCTAAAAACCCATTATATAAACCTTGATTTGCAAACATGATGGCTACATTTCGATCTCTTTCTAAGTGCTTCGGTAAATTGAAAGCTCGTTTTGCCAATTTTGAATCAATAAAAAACATTTCAAGGATCATAATAAATAAATGTTCTATTGCTACTATCCCAACTAAAATGGCCGCAAGTACTTCCACTCACTAATCCCCCCCTTTTCTGTTTCCTAATATCAATTTATATTATTTCCATTGTGCAATTCTATCGACAGGGAGACGGTATGAAGCATATCCTTCATCGACTGCTTTTCCGATGGATAGAAGCATGACTGGTACATAGCGCTCCTTTTCCAATCCGAAAGCTTCAGCGATATTTTCTTTTTCATAGCCCCCTATTGGGTTTGTTTCATATCCGTGCGCGCGTGCTGTCAACATAAGCTGCATGGAGACGAGACCAGCGTCAACTAGAATCGTTTCCCGATTTACTTGCTCCGGTAGTTGTTCAAAATGTGCCTTCAAAGCCTCGATTTGTCTGTCTTTTACCTCCTGTGGCATGTATCCTAAGTCAACGGCTTTTGAATAAATTTCTTCTAAATAGTCTGCATTGTTCATATCTGCAAATACGGCGATTACGGCAGATGAAGTGGTGACTTGTGACTGATTAAATTTAGCAAGCCCCGCAAGTTTTTCTTTGGATTCTGGGCTTTCAATGATAAGAAAACGCCATGGCTGTGCGTTAACCGAAGATGGAGCTGTAGTCGCCTCCTCTAATATTTCAGTCATCTCTTCTTTACTGATTTTAACTGTTGGATCATAGTTGCGAATGGATCGGCGCCCTTTCATTATTTTCATAAAATCGTTTGTTTTTAATGTAGTTTTCATGTGCAAACAACTCCTATAATTTTTTAATATTTTCTATATTTTTCTTCAATTACAACAGCACTTTCTTAAATACAGAACAGTCTTCTATGCCGGCATTTCCGGTGAAGACTCTGACTTGCTCGGTTGAGCGAACAAGGATAAATACGGCTGCGCCATCGATATTCATTAGTTTTTTGTTCCTTCTACTTCTAATTAATTCGCGATTTTCAAAGGTGTTTTATAACTAAGTCGATAGCCATGCAGGAGGATCTCTTAAAAATGTAAACTTTACTATTCTTAGTAAGATTCGGACATGTCATTATTATCCAGATATTTTTTAATTAACAATCTTACCATTTATAATTCGCAATAAAAAAGTGATGTCTACTTATAACTCACTAAAGATTTTTTTGCACTAGAACTCCCTAACTTTGCAAAGGGTGTCCATCATATGCTTTTATATCAAGTGGCGCAACTAAAAAGTTACTAGCTTTGGCCACGAAAGAAGTAAAATGTTCACTTGTATTATGGCTTTCTACCGCCGCTGCATCTTGCCATACTTCAACCATGGTAAATGTATGGTTCTTTTCTATATCCTTATATAAATTGTAAGAAATATTTCCACTTTCTTGTCTAGAAGCACGAATTAGTGTTTCTATCTCTTCTAAAAAACTTTGTTGCTTTGTTGAGTCTATTTGCATCACAGCATGAATAATAATCATCGTTCTCCTCCTCTTCTCTGAATCTTTTTATGCTAAAGAAAATTTAAAACATCCATGAACACGCAGTGTGTATATCAATCCACCACAGGACTTGTTTCTTTCCTTTTTTTCTTCCACTATACAATTCGAACAGATTTATAACCGCTGTCTGCTGCTTTCCCAATTGAAATAAGCATCACTGGTATATAACGATCCTTTTCTAAGCCAAATACTTCTGCAATCTTATCCTTTTCTAAAACTACCGATTAGGCATGTATCGTATCCATGTTCGCGTGCTACAAGCATTAGCTGCATATTTGAACGGCGTCCTCTTAAAATTTTACGTATTAGATTTCTTTTATGTTATTTTGAATACGATTTAGCATATCAAATAGCAAATCTCGTTCCTCTTCACTAATATCTTTTAGCATAGAAGTGACGAAACGTTTCTTTTCTTCTTGATAGCAACTAATTTTTTGACGTCCATAATCAGTAAGCGTCACAAGCGTAATCCTATTGTCACTTGTTTTTTTTCGTCTTAAAATCAACCCGTTTACTTCGAGTTGTTTTAAATGCCGCGTGATGGCAGCATTGTCAATATTCATCTCCTTTTGAAGCGCTTTTTGGCTCATTTCATCCACTTGATAAAGATGGCTCAAAAGTTCAAGGCGCGACTGACTAACACCTGTACACCCTTCAAATTTCGAATTGATTTCTTTATTAATAAAAAATAATTTATATAAAATAATTGCTTCCTTAGAGCAAGAATTTGTCAATAACTTCCCTCCTTTTTTATTGTTTGAAATTATTTGACCTATCAATCATTGACCCATCAAATAATTTAACTCAATTGGATTTAAAATGCAAGTATTTTTATTTTTCCTTTTGTAACTTTGAAATAAAATTTGATTAATTTCGTTTCAAATCTTGTTGGTTTGGAATAAAATTTGTGGGTTTGATTAATGATTTTCGAAAACCCCTGTCTATGCAGGGAGTTCCAGAAAGCTTTTTAGCGAGGTAATAAGAAACCTCCTTCTTGCGTGGGATAAAGAGTTGGTTTCCTCAACCACTTTATCTCACGCAAGAAGGAGGTATGCCCATATGAAGGACATGAATAGTTTATTTAGTGCATATTACCTAGAATAATATGTATCACATAGTTTTTCCCATGCAAAACATCTTTCGAATTAGTACTTTGTTTAAGTGTACCTTTTCGAAGTTGTTTTATAGTGTCTCTTTATTCTAGATAGTATATACAAGTATTTTACCTGCAGCTTTAAAATAAAGTAACTTAAGGAAATAGCATTGTGTTTTGCCTTCTCTGGAAAATACATTATAAACATTAAGTATTAAACAAAACCAGTCGTATACAAGCTAAGCTAACTAAACCGAAAACGGTTGAATCTCGCGGCTTAAACTGTCCCGATTCGCCAAAATCCCAAGAGACTAGACGAAACGACTCCACCGACCGCTGGCTTAACCCTAACATAATTTTACCATTTGCGAGTCCGGAAACAGCTTAAATTATTTCATGCTGACGGGCATGGGTAGAAAAACCTACTTTTTAGCGCCAGTTTATCTTATCTGACCGCCAAACCCTCAATAACAATCCCAATGCATATGCCATTCACCAGTCGAACGAGACCTGAACAAGTAAATCGTCCCGTTGTCACCCACCATAAATCTCGGCTTTTCCTCGCTTCCGATCTGCATGATATACTGACAATCTTCTAAGGAAACCGGTGACTGGATATAGGATGCGTATCCTCCTATTTTCGTTTGCGGGTAACTGCCGAATTCATCGAAGAACTGATCGCTCGCATCTTCATCCTCGTTCACTTCCGTCAAGTCAACATAATCCCAAGCCTCTTCCCAGCACGGGTAATCATCGCTATCAGCCTTGTGCCATCTAATCTGAAACTCCCTGAGACCTCTTGCTTCTTCCGGTGTTTCCATTAATTGCAGCTCTTCCACCGACTGATGCTCGATGAGTAGCCAGCCTTCTCCGTTCTTGACAGGATAGATTGGAAGCTGTTTCCTGTTCAGAAATAGCTGGATCAAACTTGCCTCTCCCACACCATCGATCCCACCAGGTATTTCAGGCACATACGCTTGCAATACGGGAATCATGGGACCATCTTTGTCATGAGGCCATCCCGCTTCTTTATCGATATAAAAATGCCCGCCAAACCAACTCATCCTCGCTTCCTCCGGACGAAATCCGCCAATTTGCGCCAAGACCGGCTTTTTTCCTATTTCCCTAAGTGAATTGAACGCCTCAAATTGTGTCATCGTAAGCAGTTCTCCTCCCGGTATCTAGTTAGATTTTTACTGGATAGACGGATGGCAGTCTTTCTATTAGTTCCATCCATTTCCTTAAGTATAATTGATGCCGATACGCAGCTCAAATATGCTCCTGACTCTTTTATCCAAGACAGCAAAATCGAAAAATCTAGCTTCTTCTTTCTTAATTTCTCGTGAAAGCAGGTTGATCAATCTATGCTTTAATGACTTTTCGCCGTTCATTCATCCATTTTTCTATCAAAATTTTCAGAAAGTTTCATACTACAAAACTTATTGAAATTGGGGATAAAGTCTTCTTCAAAACTAGATAAAATATACCATTTTTGTAATATTAAAGGAATTCTTATCTATTTTCCTTTATAATAATTATGGTCTACATAAAAAGAAGGGGTGTAAATGTGAAAAAAACGAAAGTATTATCGGTATCAATCCTTTCTGCAGCAATGTTATTGTTGGCGGCTTGCGGAAATGAAGAAAAAGCTTCTGAATCTCCAAAGGAGAATGATTCAAAGGCTAAAACAGAGGAAACAAGTAATAAAGGGAAAACGAATGAAAAAGCAGAAGAATCAGATACTAAATCAGGTGAGGTATTGAATCCAAGTATTGCAGAAGAAACAGAAGGAAATGTTGAAGTGGTTTATACCAATAAAGAACCTGGATTTTTAAATGATATTAAAGGTTTCAAAGTATCCGTTAACGAGTACCAAATTGTTAAAGTAACAGACATGAACGAAGATTCTAAGTTGCGTTTTGATGGCCAGAATAATGGATACGTAATAACGACTAAAGTTACCATTGAAAATGGAACCGATAAACCAATGTATTATAATAATAATCATAAGATCCAGCTAAGCAATGAGTATGATTATATTCCGGCTGACTGGAAAACTCTTGTACCTGAAGATCAGCAGATTAATAGAATCAAAAAGAATAAAGAAAAGATTACTTTATATGAAGCTGGCGAGAAGGTAACTGGCTTAATGAGTTTCAGATTATCAGATGCTGAATTTGAAAAATTAAAAACAGTAAAACCAAAATATATAATTGAAGGCGGTTTAGCTGATAATGACCAAGCTAAAAATAGTAACATGCAGCAGTCGCCGGCTTATGATTTTATTTATAGCGAAGAACAAGCAAAACAAACAGCTGAACAACCCCAATTTTATCAAGATCGTTTAACGACTGATAATATGGCTGACAAAAAAATGATTTTTGAAAAATCTGGAATTAATGATACCAAAGAGATAGATAAAGTGAAAATTACCCTTGAAGGTGTACAATATACTGAAGTGATTCCAACAGAAGCCAATAAAGAACGCTTTAGAAATTTTGGTGATAATGGGATTGTGGCTGTGACTGTCAAATTGAATGTTGATAATCAAACATCAGAACCTGTTGACATATCGAATCTAAAAACTACTCTTAATATTGATGACAATCGTGCGAAAGTGTTAAGTCAGGGTATGGTGGAACCTCGTGAACAAAGGGAGATTGCTGCGGGACAAAAAGGTGAAAAACTGCATGTTTTCCTACTTAGAAAAGATGAATTTGAAATATATAAAAAGTTTGATATGAGATTTGGTCCATTTGTCGGTACAGATGGCAAAGACCAATTCAAAGGAAAATCTGCTACCTTTAACTTACCAAGATAAATAAAAAAACCAGAAACCAGTGTCAGTCTAGAATAGGCACTGGTTTTTTTCGGACTTATTATGAGTTCACAAATGTACAATCCTTATCACTTATGATGGGGATTTTAGCTTGTTATTTTGGCTTAGCAAATGATTTTTTGCGAATTCAAATCTAATTGTTCCATTTTAGTGGTTTACATAACTATTCTAATTATACTTGGTATAATATGCAATAATATTTAAAAACTGGTTAATGACTCTTTCTCTTATTACGGTACTGTAAGTGAATAAAAGGAACCATTTTAATTAAAGTTTGAGCAAAATAGTTTCTTATTTTAAATTTATCCATTATCTTGTAAAAAAGTTTAAATATAAAATATTTATGTCATTAATTCCGTTTCCAACAGTTCTATCTCATCCTCTTCAAATTTTTCCGAAATCTAATCATTTATTCTATCTTCTGCTTGCTGAATTTCTGTATTTTTATGTTAAATTTTATTAACTATTCTATATATCTGCAGTCTTCTTTATCTAATCAAACTAATGGATATTTCTTCATAATTGGCGTTTGAAATCTATATTTATTTATTTTATTTGACTCTAAATGTGTGGTACTTCTTTTCTTGTGAAAGAAATTAATGATTTTACTGTTTAGCTATCCTAACATATATTTAAAATCATCTAACTCATAATCAGTACTAAGAATGCAGTACCATTATAAAAATGCCCATGTATCTAAAGAAATGTATATTCTGATGCTGTGTCAGGAGTTAATATCTTGATATCTCTAAATCAAAGTTATGAGCAGTCCAATGTTCTACCATTTTTTCTAATTAGCTTCTTTAATCCACTTCTCAATTTCAGATGCTCTTTTTCTTTTAGACATAAAAACACCCCTTCTAAAGGGATAAAGTTCGTGACTTTCTTCAAAACATCGCAACTTTATTTCAAAGCCACACTCACTGTTGCTTTGAAATAAAGTTTGATCAAAATGGATTCCTTTTTGGCATATTTAATTTTCGGTTTTATAAAAAAGTTTGATTATTTCTTATTGAACTAATGCCCCCTCAATAAGGTTTACGAACGATTGTAGGAATTTAAACCCTTCCAGTCTTCAAAAGTTTTCTAAAATTCTCGGATAAGGCATTATCTTTGCTAAGTAGCAGAATTACTGAAGAGTCACAAAATACCAATTCCACAACTGCCTTTGGATGTTGTATTTTAGGATTTTCAACCCAAAAATTCGGTCTGGTGCGTCGTTAATGGATACCGCAACTCTTTTTAGAATCTCTAGTTATACAATAGTGCATGATTGGCGGAAAAAGATGGAGGCTTGCGGTTTAGATGCACTTGAACCAAATCAAAGGGGCATATACAAGTCAATGAAGGTGTATTCTCACCAAATGCACAATTAGTCTTATGTCGCATATTATAAGTTATAAAAAGCTACTTTAACTTTTATAGCTATGAATTGAGTTGGTTTAACTTGACAGGCTGCATCATTGAAAAACTAAAACGAATTCAAAGTAATGAAAAACAAATAAAAGTTGATGAATGTTTTGCTGTAACACCAGTTTTTTTAATTAATCAAGAAGGAGAACATTTTATTGCATCTGGCATATCGAATGGAGAACTATTCCATACATGCTATTTTAAGGTCATTTCGGTTAATGAACTGCGAAAATGTGTTGTCCTAGAATTACTTGTTCCTTGTTGTATGAAAACATTATGTGCCAATAAAGCTTTGTATCGTTCAGATTCACGTATTTTGATTGATATTTCTTTTTTTTGTGGTATTGGTGAAGTTGAAATTCCTGTATATGATTATCTGATTTTAAAACCAAGTATAAAGGATAAATTTGAAATTTGTTTTTTAACAAATGAAAATAAAACAGGTATTTTATGGAACAACGAAACTAACTTTGCTAATACTGCTACAGTCACTCTTCATCATAAGGATACCAAGAATTGTTCGATTAAAATTATTCTTCAGACTAAAGAAAATTTATATTCATTAGGTGTGAATAAAGGAGAAAGTTGCTCTATTACGGTTAAAGATCTCGAGTGTCTTAAGATCGAATCATCAAAAAGAAAATTGAAAGGACAAATAGAAGTTCAGCTGAATCACATTATTAAAACTATTAAATATTTTTAAGTTAGGTTGATTATCCAATCGAAATTGTTTTTTATAACATATTCTTATAAAGATAATACAAATTGAGGAGGATAATTATGGCTATTTTGGGCGGTTGTAGTAACGAGCAAACTGGCTTTGTAAACGATGCTGTATGTTTCACGATTGATTTAGGAGATACTGGAGCTGTAGCTACTCCAGTTTGGGAAGATGGAACTTCTTTTGTTATAAATGGAACAATAATGGTAGAAAACAATGGGATTGTAGGAGTTGGCCCCACAGCTTCTCTTACAGTTAATGGAACAGCAGTTGCGGGATTTACAGTAGCGCCAGGAGAAAGTAGATCAGTCACTTTGAATGATATCAATTCAATAGGTATTGTTGGGGCAGGAGGAACTGGAACTGCAAATGTAACCGTTTCTTTTTCATTAAATTATCAATATTAATCAGTTTGTATCTTTGATTCCACAAATTTTTGCTGAAAGTAGTGACAGGAATGTGCGCTCAACTTAACTCATGTGGAGGTAGTAGAGGACCAACTGGACCAACAGGGCCAACAGGGCCAACTGGGGCAACTGGACCAACAGGAATAACCGGACCAACTGGACCAACCGGGCCAACTGGACCAACCGGGGCAAATCCGCAGCTGTTTTACAATGAGGTAGCAGGCCCAGTTTCAGTTGCTGTTAATGGTACTGAAACGTCAATTGGGACTTTAAGTGTGCCAACAGTCACTGGCCAATTAATAAAATTAGATTTTGCCATTTCTGTGGATGTGACAACGACAGCTAACTCGAACTTTACTTTCCAAACTAGAGTTTATAGAAACGGAGTATTTGTAAATACACGCACCGTGCAAAGAAATGTTAATGCTGCAATTACGTCAAGATTTCCAATTGCTACAACGTATGTAGAGACTGCAACAGTCACTGGTACGACTTCCTATGAGGTTAGGATAATCTTTACCACAGCAAGTAATGTGAGTAGCAGCAGCGCACTAAATTTGGAGATAAACGCAATTAGATTCTCTTAAATACACATTCAGTTCACTGCTATGTATTTGCTCATAAATCCACGCGTATCAAAATAGAAGGGCTGTCTGAAAAGTCCCTAAAATAAAGCAAGAGGAGAAAAAGGTTCGTTTTTCTCCTCTTGCTTTTCTATTCTGTTGATTTCTATCTGAAAGTAGCTGGCGGATGCCTGCTACTTTCAATAGGTTGTGGGCCAATGCCACAATCCCAAACTCGACATGAACCTTAATGAGCCCCCTCAATGAAAACCTGCGGAACGACCGATAGCCTTTAATGGTGACCAAACGCACTCTCTACTTCGATTTTCCGACGAGCGTAGATTGCGGCCTTCTCTTCACATTTAAGGGCTGTTTTCGCTTTGGTTTTCATTTCTTCAAAAATTGTAATTGCCTTTTAGTGATTTTCCTCTCTTTCTCATTTCCTTCCTTAAAAGTTACCTTTTATTGATTTCCATGCTGTTCACCCCCGGAGCTAGCTTGCTGCTGAAGGATATCTTCAAAATATTTTTTGTTGGCTAGCATTCTTGAATCATGGGGACGGTATTGTAATGCCGATTCATTATGCTGATAGGCAAGCTGATGCTGGCCGAGTTTATCGTAGCAGACTGCTAATTGCAGGTGGGGAAGCCAGGTCGCGCAGGCGCGGTTTTGAAAAGCCAGGTTTTCTGCTCCTTTGTTTTCTATTGCTTTTTCATACCAATAGACCGCACTTTGAAAATCGTTTTTTTCTAAAAAATAGTATCCCAACCTGCAGCAGGTTTCTGCTCTAGGCGGTCCATAGACGAGCGTGTGGAGCACCCAGCTTAATTCTTTTTCCTTCAGCCCCAATGAATGATAGCAGTCTGCTAATTTATTGCACGCTCTGATATTATCCTCGACCCATCCCTGTTTCATTTGTAAAAACCGTAAATAATACTCAATTGCTTGCTCCATTTTTCCGTGATCACACAACTCGTTCGCATAGTAAAATAAATCTCTTGGAGAAAAATCCTTTCCTGACGAGGCCATTTTTTCATAAATTCGGAGGTTGCGATCTGCGTCATGGCTAAGTGGAAGGTGAGAAACTGCAACTTCACTGTGGTGAAGGTTTCCGTACACTTCCAAATATTCATGGACGGCGCCAATCCACTTAAAGCTTTTTTCGCGTTTTACCAGCCGGTACCTTCTTAAGCTGGATGTGACGTTATTTTCTTCATCAAAAGCTAAATGGTATTTCATTGAGACCGCGTCAATACGCGGATCTAGCGTTCCTTTTAAATCCAATAAAATCTCTTGATCATTCTCAGTAAACACGTCGTCGGCATCAAGCCATAAAATATAGTCGGTCGTTGCCTGCTGAAACGAAAAATTTCGGGCAGCCGCAAAATCATCAGTCCATTCAAAATCAAAAATCCGGTCTGTATAACGGGCAGCGATGTCCTTCGTCTTGTCAACTGAACCGGTATCCACAATGTTTATTTCATCAGCTATCCCTTGCACAGAATCTAAGCACCGTCCAATAACAGCTTCTTCATTTTTTACAATCATGCATAAACTGATTGAAATCACATCGCCACCTCCGTTTTATTTTGTTTTTTCTTTATGGCATAGACAAACATGTAATCAATATGGGCATGTTTTGACAAGTGATCAAAAGACAAACCAAATTGCCCGGCAAGGAATTGAAGTTCTTGTAAAAAGAGCTGTATGTTTGATTAGTATCGGAGGAATGGGAGGTGATGGATTTTATGTCATAAAGATATTCAGGAAATAGAGTATTTATGTTGCGAAGTTGCAACTTTATTTTAAATCTAAAACTGCACCTTTTGATTACAATAAAAAAGCGTTAATCTTTTTTCGATAAACGCTACCCTAGAGTTAAAGAAAAAAATCCTGTAAAAACAGGATTTTAAACAAACTTTATTATAAATTATCATTCTTTATTTTAAATAACCGAACTTTGTTTTAAATGATAAATCTTTTTTATAGACTGGACCACCTGATGTTCCTGCTCAATTATATCTACTACTAATTTTTATCTTTGATTTCTTTCCTCCATTCTAACAACACTTTTTCATGACTAGAGATCATACTATCAACCCAAAGGAGCATTTCAGAAAATTTCTTATTTGCATCAGAGTGTTCTTCTAATGCTTTTAAACCTAGTTCTACAATTTTTTTCAAGTTTTTAAAACCATCAATCCTCGTTTTTATGGCATTATCCCATATGGACTCACTAACGGAATAATAATCTGTTCTATCTCCAACAGCTGATACTTTCTCTAACAATCCCATAGAAACTAGGAGTCTCACGTTTGTCGATACACTCCCTCTGCTTACCTTTAAAAGATTGGACATTTGTTCAGCTGATATAGGTTGATTAGAAACTAATAATAATCCTAAAATTCTTCCACCAATTCGTGGAATCCCATAGTCCTCATAATAAATACCTAACTTTTCTACAAATACCTGTTTTTCTTCATCATACTCCAACTTATTAACGTCCATGACTGAATATACCTCTCTTTTTACAGTTATCTATTGATCATTCAAAAAGTCCCAAAAAACAGTATTAAATTGTGAAGGATTATCCTGATTAGCACAATGACTTGCATTGGATATTTCAAACAACCTACAATTTGATTCACTAGATGCCCATGAAGAAGCAATTCTTTTAATATTTCCTGTTTGGTCATGTTCTCCATAAACAAGCAAGATAGGTTTGTTTATTTTATATTCTTCTTCATAATGTAAACATGCTGCAGTTGCTAAAAATATTTTCATAAAATCCTTTTTTCCTACCAGATCAAATACCTGCTTCAAATAGAATTGTACATGCGGTTTTATCGCACTTGCTTTCACACTTGCGTTAACCAAGTAGCTCCATGGATACATCCGAATAATAAGTGGGGTTAAGTTCAAATAAAACCTCTCTAAACCTGTCAACTTCATTGTATTACAAGTACAATCAATCAATACTAGCTTCTCTACTCTATATGGATAATAGAATGCCATCTCTTGTGCTGTATTGCCACCCATTGATTGACCAACAAATGTCGCCTTTTTTATACCTTCTTTATTCATTATCTCTACTAAATCATCCATCAATAACTTTATACTAAATTTATCACCCATGGGCCTAGATAAACCATGACCTCTTGCATCCCAAAGCAAGAGATTGAACTCATTACTTACAATTGGTACTTGCTCATTGAACATCTCGTGATCAGCACCAGCACCATGTAAGAATATTAACCATGAACTCTTTCCTTTATTTGAAACCCAATAGTGGATGTTACATCCATCTTTACTCAAAACTTTCTCAAATAATTCATTATTCATAGAAATACCTCACTTTATGAATACTTTAATATCTAATCTTATTTTATCTGTTTTACTTATTTTAATAAATACTAAAATAAGTAAAACCTAACACTGCATGGTTTCTATCTGTTAATTGGCAAATAGTTTATAGCTCCATTGTTTTTTGAACACCTCTTTGGATTGAATAATTACTGATAATATATCAAACGGCCATATCCAATAGGACGATCATCTGCTAATCCTACAAACATACCAGCATCATGTAATACACCTTCTATTTGATTATTATTCTCTTCCAATTCTCCCCTTTAATTATATTCCACTACAAAAAGTCAGTCCCAACCCTTATTGGACAAAGGATTGGAGGAATATGGAATAGAACGAAGCGATTGAATTTGCACCTAAAAACAGAATGAAAATTTGCCGAATCCCCATTGGATTTCAATCTGGTTTTCACCCGCTTTTTCGCATAAAAAAAACCGAAGGTCTGCCGGGAAAAGTACCGGAGAACCTTCGGAATTGGAACGTTATTTTTATCTAAGAACCCTTAATTTTATCTAAGGAAGGGAACTTTTATTTGAAGACAACTCACATAAAGAATTACAAAATAAATCACTCCACCGTAACACTCTTAGCCAAGTTACGTGGTTTATCTACGTCACAGCCTCTATGAAGTGCTGCATAGTAAGCAATTAATTGTAATGGTACTACAGAGATAAGGGGTGTTAACAGGTCGTGCACAGCTGGTACGATGTAGCGGTCGCCATCCATTTCTAAGCCTTTCATTGAAATGATGCATGGGTTTGCTCCGCGAGCTACTACCTCTTTCACGTTACCACGTATGCTTAAGTTAACACTCTCTTGTGTTGCTAATGCGATAATAGGTGTTCCATCTTCAATTAAAGCAATTGTTCCATGCTTTAATTCTCCACCTGCGAATCCTTCTGCTTGGATGTAAGAGATTTCTTTTAGCTTTAAAGAACCTTCAAGGCCAACATAGTAATCAATGCCGCGCCCGATATAGAAAGCATTTCTTGATGTTTCCAGATATTCTCGAGCAATAGCCTCTAGCTCTTCTTTATCTTCAAAAACGCCTTCCATGGCATTGGCAATGATACCTAATTCATGAATAAGATCAAAATCTATCTGGTAGCCTTTGTTTCTTGCTGTTACTTCTGCAAGGATAGACAATACAGCCATTTGCGAAGTATAAGCTTTAGTAGAAGCTACTGCAATTTCCGGACCAGCATACAATAATAAGGTGTGGTCCGCTTCACGAGACAATGTGGAGCCTGGTACATTTGTGATTGTTAGAGTTGGATACCCCATCTCCTTCACTTGCACAAGTACAGCACGGCTATCTGCTGTTTCTCCACTTTGTGTAATGAAGATGAACAGTGGCTTTTCAGAAAGCAGCGGCATATTATAGCCGAATTCACTTGCAACATGAACCTCTACAGGGATTTTTGCTAATTTCTCAATAAATTGCTTTCCAAGAAGACCGGCATGATAAGATGTACCAGCAGCTACAATGTACAGACGATCGGCAGCTTTCACCGCTTCCACGATCGCTGGATCAATTGTCAGCTTTCCATCTTTGCCTTGATATTCTTGAATAATTTTGCGAATAGCTACTGGCTGTTCGTCAATTTCTTTTAGCATATAATGAGGATATGTCCCTTTTTCAATATCACTAGCATCTAGTTCTGCCGTATATGCTTCCCGGGAAATAACCTCTCCCTCTAATGTTTCAATCGTTACCTCGTCTTTTGTCACGATCACAATTTCTTTATCTACTAATTCCACATATTGATCAGTTACTTGAAGCATAGCCATTGCATCACTTGCGATAACATTGAAGCCTTCCCCTAAACCTATCAATAATGGGCTTTTATTTTTTGCTACATATATCATGTCTTTGTTTTGCTCATCTAATAAGGCAAATGCATAAGACCCTTTTAATAACTTTAGTGTTTGAACAAATGCTGCCTTTACATCACTTCCAGCTTCTACAAAATGTTCAATAAGTTGAACAACGACTTCCGTGTCTGTATCACTTTTCAAAGTGATATCAGCAAGATATTCCTTCTTTAATAAGTCATAGTTTTCAATAACGCCATTATGAACAATTGTAAAGCGTTCTGATGCACTTTTATGTGGGTGCGCATTTAATCTGCTTGGCACGCCATGAGTTGCCCAGCGTGTATGACCAATTCCAGCAGGTGCAAATACCTCTTCGTCCACAATACTGCGTAGGTCAGCAATTCGTCCTTTTTCTTTAAAAACTTGAACTCCCTCTCCATTGCTTAATGCAATACCAGCTGAGTCATAGCCTCTATATTCTAGTTTTTCTAAACCTTTTAATAAAATCTCTTTCGCATCCTGATTTCCAATATAACCAACAATTCCGCACATACTTCTTTTCCTCCGTTCTAAGGGAGCAAGAAGTCACTATTTAGGGAACAAACTTGCTCCCTTATCTCTGTTTTTTTGGGGTTATAAGTCGTAATATACTGCATCTTTTGTCCTGCATAAAGACAGATAAAAACAAAAGGTTGTAGATAATACAACTTAAAGATTACGCTTCTGATTAGCATGCCCTACTCTTTGTGCATTAAGTTACCTTAATGTTTTAAAGTATGACTTACGATTGGCTAATACAACCGGGAGGCATCCGCCGAAAAATCGATAAACCTCCTCCTCGTCAACTAGTTTCGTGTCGTCCATTACTAGTCCAGGCGCTTCAAATTCCTAAAATAACTCCTATCCTCCTTAACAACAGGTTTGCTTTTATTCAAAAAGCAATTTAATCATACCCTACCAAGAATCGTTCCGTCAAATACAATCCTATGACAAAATCGTAAATTTTTATTTCATTAACTGAGGTAGGATACATTCCGACACGAAAAGCGGAAAAAATAATAGGGTAAAAAACATTCCTTCGGAAATGTCTTTCACCCTAATAATGTATTCTATCGTGCTAATTGTGTTCCAAATTGCATAGATATTAGTATAAGTCCCTTATGTGTTTAAGTTTATTCTTCTGGTAAACCCATTTCCTCTTTAACAACTTCGGAAATAACATTCACATAAGCTTCACATAATTCCTCTGTTGGAGCCTCCGCCATCACACGTACAAGTGGCTCTGTTCCAGAAGGACGAACTAAAATCCTTCCATTTCCGTTCATATCTTGTTCCACTTTTGCAATTACTTCTTTTACTTTTTCATTATCTGTTACATGAAATTTATCTGTCACTCTAATATTCACTAATTTTTGCGGAAATTTCTTCATTTCTCCTGCAAGCTCCGATAGCTTTTTCTTTGTTACTTTCATAATATTAACTAATTGCAGCCCAGTTAAAAGACCGTCACCTGTTGTGTTGTAGTCAAGGAAGATAATATGTCCTGACTGTTCTCCACCAAGGTTATAGCCATTATTACGCATTTCTTCGACTACATAACGGTCTCCAACAGCAGTTGGAATGCTCGTAATTGCGTGTTGTTCTAGCGCTTTATAGAAGCCTAAATTACTCATGACAGTAGACACAACTGTATTGTTTTTGAGTCTTCCTGTTTCTTTTAAGTATTTTGCACATATATACATTATTTGATCGCCGTCAACGATATCCCCATTTTCATCAATAGCAATCAAACGATCACCATCACCGTCAAAGGCTAACCCAACATCTGCTTCTTTTTCTAGGACAAATTTAGAAAGCGCCTCAGGGTGTGTAGAACCTACGCCATCATTAATATTTAATCCATTCGGTGATGCGCCCATTGTAGAAATATCCGCATCCAAATCTGCAAACAAATGCATTGCTAAGGAAGAAGTTGCTCCATGTGCACAATCTAATGCAATGTGAATACCTGCAAATTCTTCATCCACTGTTTGTTTTAAGAATTGCAGATACTTCTGACCACCTTCAAAATAGTCATCAACCTGACCAAGATCTGCACCCGTTGGTCTAGGCAGCGTATCTTCTGCTTGATCAATAAGTGCTTCAATTTCTAACTCTTGCTCATCCGATAGTTTAAAACCATCAGGACCAAAAAATTTAATTCCATTATCTGCGACCGGGTTATGCGATGCAGAAATCATTACTCCCGCCTGTGCTCCTAATGCCTTTGTTAAATAGGATACACCTGGTGTAGAGATAACACCTAAGCGCATTACTTCTGCACCAATGGAAAGCAATCCTGCTACAAGCGCTCCTTCCAGCATATGTCCGGAAATACGAGTATCTCGTCCGATTAATACCTTTGGTCTGTCGTGGTCTTTTGTTAGGACGAAACCACCATATCTTCCTAGCTTAAACGCTATTTCTGGTGTTAGTTCACTATTTGCCACACCTCGTACTCCGTCCGTACCGAAATATTTACCCATTTCTATATCGCTCCTTCTAACTAGTATAGATCACGTTTTATGTTAAGCCTCTTTATTTGTAATAGACACACTCGCCGTATTCGTAGCTAGTTCCCAATCTATATTGTCAGGCCCATTTACTTTAATAGGGACTTCGTGCTCCCCATCATCCATTCCTGTTAAATCTATATAGAGATTAAAATCAGAGACACTCAATTCCCTTACCCTATTTTGCTCCCCAGAAATCCGAAGACTTGTACTACTACTTTTTGGTTTAGTAATGGTTGCCTCCAAATCGCTATTTAAGCCTATAATAGTAATAGGTACATTGCTTAACGTTCTTGTTTCTGTTTTTTCTGTCGTCGCGGCTTCCTCTGAATCTTGATTCTCCTGCTCATCCTCTTTCTGTTCTTTTTCTTGTTCTTGCTGTGCTGCTGTTACCTTTACTGTAACCTTTACAAGCTCTGGATCAACAGATGTTACCCCATTGGATATAATGACAGGTAATGTTAATTCTTCATCCTTTTCTATTTTACTTAGGTCAACTTCAACTCTTGTGCTTTCCACATCTTTTAAAACATCTTCTGGACCAGTGATAGTTGCTTCCTTTGTATCCAAAGTTATCGAGTCAATCGTTATACCATCCTGTGGCTTACCTTGTTCCACTATATTTATAGGTACTGTTTTACTCGTTCTTTTGACAGGAATATTCACTTCTACTATTTCTGGTTCCACTTGCACATTTAATTTATTTAAACTACCATCCAATACAGAAACCTTCGCCTGTTGGCTTACTGCCTCATTTGTATTTCCATCAAGATTTACATTTGCCTTTACATAGGCAATTTTTTCAATCTCATCTTTTGCTCCTGTAACCTTAACTGTTTTTGGCTCAATTTTCGGTGTTCCAGCAGCGTATCCCTTCGCAATAGCGTTACTGCTAAATTCTGCTTCTACATTAAATTCTTGAGTAACCTTTTCTTTAACCGTGACTTTTATCGTTTCGGGATCAATCGTTGCCCTAATTTTATCAGATAAGTTCTTTATTTGAAGGGGAACGGTCTTACTTCCTAAATTAGCATTTGCTAAATTAACATATACCTCAAAATCCTTTTTCAATTTAGCCTGCTGTATATGAACCGTTGGACCTCTTAAAGTGACGGTAACTGTTTTCGGTATCCCTGTGACAACTACATTTTCAGTATCATAATAGGCTGTTACCGGAATATCCTCTAAAATAACAGTTTCAGAATCACCTGGAACATTTACATCTGTTGAACTTTCATTGGGATCATATGCATAGGAAAAAAGTAAAAGAGCAAAAGCTAAGGATAAAACTTTTGTAAACCAATTTTTACCTATTACATTATTAAACAATTTACTCATTTTTCTTCCCCTTCCAGCTCCACTTACTAGACGTGGTTTGTTTGGTAGAAGGTGTTATCAAGGCACTAGATAACATTTCTCTAAATGCATCTAGTTTTAATTCTCTGTGCAAATCACCGTTTTTCGTTATGGAGATTGCACCCGTTTCCTCTGAAACAACGACGGTTAAGCTGTCTGTTACTTCACTAATGCCCAGTGCCGCTCTATGTCTAGTTCCCAGCTCTTTTGAAATAAAGGGACTTTCCGATAGAGGAAGGTAACATGCAGCTGCGGCAATATTTGTTTTTTGTATAATAACGGCTCCATCATGCAGTGGAGTATTCGGAATAAAAATATTAATCAATAGCTCTGCAGATATCTTTGAATCAAGCGCTATACCTGTTTCTATGTAATCACTCATTCCTGTTTCTCTTTCAATTGTGATTAACGCACCAATTCTTCGTTTAGCCATATAGTCTACTGCTTTTACAATGGATTCCACTAACTGGGCTTGGAGTTCATGTTCTTGAACAACGGATCGTGAAAAAAACTTCCCTCGCCCCAATTGTTCGAGAGCTCTTCTTAATTCTCCCTGGAAAATAATAATAAGGGCTAATGCACCCCACTGTATTACCTGCTGCATCATCCAGCCTAATGTTTGTAGTTGGAAATAGTCACTTAACATTTTAATAATTAAAATAACAAATATTCCATTCAACAATTGTACCGCTTTTGTCCCACGGATAATTGTAATAATCTTATAAATGACATACCAAACAAGGATAATGTCTACTGTATTCGCTAAATATTTTAAAAAAGGGAAATCTGCAAACGACATTTTCCTTCCTCCAAAGTATATATTTCAAAAGTGACGTTTTGAAGATTTTTCCCTAACTCAAACATGTCAGGAGAAAACCTACAATTATCATATTATAACACAATTCCAATTAATACAAAGAAAAGCATAACCAACTATCTTGAAAACAATTAGATTGTCCATATCAGTAGTATATGTGTCTCCATTGTATTTAAGCCCTATTTTTACTCGAAAGAAAAATACATGTAAAACTAAATAAAAAAACCTGCAATTTAAAATTAAATTGCAGGAAGGCTATTTTTTTGGGTGTTATCCTCATCACTAAATACCCCTGTAATATCCGTTACAGTTTTCTTTATATGGTACCATAACCAATCAAATATCTCGTTTACCTCTTTAATATCACCAGTTACTTGGTTAGCAGAAGCCATATACTTCTTTCCATTGATTACTGTTACATTTCCTTCAACTTGTCCTTCTATTTTAATATCTCCATTACGAACGATCACATCACCTTTTACTGTCTCTCCCTCTGGCACAATAGCTGTATTATTTTCTACTATTATATTTGGCTGTTTCGAAACAGAAAACTGATGATCCTCATTCCATGACGACATTAGACTCGATATCATTAATATAAGGAAAAGGGAAGCAGCAGCAAGCATAGGATGATGACGCAGCCATCGTTTCACTCTGACTTGCTTCTTTTCTTCCGGTAATTTAGCAAGTATATTTTCTGTAAAGTTCATTGGTGCTTGAATGTGAGAAGTACTTTGGACCAGTGCGATAGTTTTTTTCAGTTCATGAAAATGAGTTGCACATTCTTCACACTGATCTAAATGCTTCTTTAATTCTTTTAAATTCTCTTCTTCTATTTCTTCATCAAGATATTGATGCATATAGGAAATAATCTCTGTTGAACAAGTCATATTATTTTCACCTTCTTTATCAGACATACCGTAATTGTTTTCTCAACGCTTCTCTTCCCCTGTGAATACGCGTTTTAACTGTTCCTAAAGGAAGCTCCAGAATTTCACTTATCTCATTTAAAGAAAGTTCTTCGATATATTTTAAAACGATGACTGCTCGATACTTTTCAGGAAGTTTGGAGATTTCCCTTTGTATCATTGCTTGCAGTTCCATACTCTCTACATCTTCCTCAGGCAATTTTCCATCCGAGGAAATTTGCGAGTACATATTTAAGCCGTCTGTTCCTGGAACCTCTGCATCAAGATAATAATCTGGTTTCCTTTTTCTTATACGGTCAATGCATAGGTTTGTCGCAATACGATATAGCCATGTTGAAAACTTATATTCCATATTATAGCGATGAACATTCACATATGCACGAATAAAAGCCTCTTGTGCTATATCCTCTGCTTCATGCCTATTCCCCAACATCCGATAACAAATTTGAAACACTTTATCTTTATATAGTTCGATTATGTCACCAAATGCATTTTTATCCCCTTTTAAAACTTGTTGAATCCTTTTTTTTACTAATGCTTCCATCTATTTACCTCCGCTCTAGTGCGGCTAATCGATTTACGAATCGACAGCAGGAAAGGTTTCATTTTTTCTCTAAAAAAATTTTATTTATGTATAAAAAAAATAATATTCTCACTTATATGTAGTGAAAAATCTCCCTATTATGCACATCTATCTTTTTTAGGATACTCATTCTTATTTTAACAAATAATGCCACATAATGTTTAAAATTTTTAGAATTGGTTATAAAAAAAGTAATAATATGCTAAAATCAAGACAAGCAACATTTGAATTTACTACGGCTATATAGATTATGAAGAATTATAAAAACATATAGAGGGTGAAGCAAATGAGTGATAGAAAATTATTAAAAGACATTGAAGAACATCGTGAAATGATGATCTATTTGGCAAACAACACTTCTTTTTCGCACCCAAAAGTTGTTGACTTAAGTACAAAATTAGATTTGTTATTAAATAAATATGAAAAAATATGTAGTGAACTATCTGTTAAATAATAAGATTGCTTTTTATCTTGCTTTCAGTCCAATTATCATCTAAAAAGCAGTGCACATCCATGCCTGCTTTTTAGATTTTAATTTATAGTAATTTTTCTCCAAATAGTGAACCCATCAATGCTACAGCTAACGAGGCAGTCTTGTTTCTTTCATCTAATATCGGGTTAACTTCTACAAATTCAGCGGAAGTAATAAGTCCAGACTCCGCTAACATTTCCATAGCTAAATGACTCTCTCTATAACTTATTCCCCCAGGTACTGGTGTTCCAACTCCTGGTGCATCATTTGGATCTAATCCATCTAAGTCTAGAGACAAGTGTACCCCATCTGTTTTTTCCTTTAAATAATCAATCGTACTCTCCATCACCTTCGTCATCCCTAGTCGATCAATTTCATGCATGGTAAAAACTTTTATTCCTAATTCTTTTATAAGCCTGCGCTCACCTTCATCTAAAGATCTAGCTCCTATTATCACTACATGCTCTGGTTTTATTTTAGGAGAGGTTCCTAATATATTGGTCAATAGCTCATGCCCATATCCTAAACTTACAGCCAGTGGCATCCCATGAATATTCCCTGATGGAGAGGTTTCTGCCGTATTTAAATCTCCATGTGCATCATACCAAATGACACCTAAATTGGTGTAATGCTTAGATACTCCAGCAAGTGTCCCAATTGCTATACTATGATCTCCGCCTAAAACAAGAGGAAATGACTTTGATTGAATAATCTTATCAACCATTTCTGCAAGCATTTGATTTTTTTCTGCTATTAAATGAAGATTTCTAAGATTGCTTTGGACATCTATTATGGTTTCTGGTCTTCCTACTGATATATCTCCCCAATCTTCTATAGAGGAAAATAGCTTTGATAATCTTTCAAAAATACCTGCGTAACGGATTGCACTTGGCCCCATATCTACACCTCTGCGCATTTGTCCAAGATCCATCGGCATTCCAATAATAGTCAGCTTTCTCATGAAAATCCTCCCCCATCTCTCCAGTCATATTCTTCTTTTATTGTACCTTCTTCTGAAACAATGACTCAACTCAACATCTTTATGTATATATATGCGAATATTCTATAAATCCCGAGAGGAAACAACAAGAATGCCATGCTTAAAAAGCACAAAAAAACCAAACACGATTGTGTTTGGTTTAAAGAAAGATGAGCCATGGAGGATTCGAACCTCCGACCCTCTGATTAAAAGTCAGATGCTCTACCGACTGAGCTAATGGCTCGTTGGCTGGGCTAGCTGGATTCGAACCAACGAATGACGGAGTCAAAGTCCGTTGCCTTACCGCTTGGCTATAGCCCAAAAATATAAAAAGGACATATAATTAATATTGTCCAATCATAAATGGTGGAGGGGGACGGATTCGAACCGCCGAACCCGAAGGAGCGGATTTACAGTCCGCCGCGTTTAGCCACTTCGCTACCCCTCCGATATTCAAACTAATGACAATTTAAAAAAGTGGTGCCGGCTAGAGGACTTGAACCCCCAACCTACTGATTACAAGTCAGTTGCTCTACCAATTGAGCTAAACCGGCAATAAATTTATAAACTTTTAAGAATCAATGGTGGAGGATGACGGGATCGAACCGCCGACCCTCTGCTTGTAAGGCAGATGCTCTCCCAGCTGAGCTAATCCTCCAAATGGTGACCCATACGGGATTCGAACCCGTGTTACCGCCGTGAAAGGGCGGTGTCTTAACCGCTTGACCAATGGGCCATATTTATTTTCGTAAGCTTCCAACCGGGCTCGAACCGGTGACCTCTTCCTTACCATGGAAGTGCTCTACCTGCTGAGCTATGGAAGCACCTTGGCTAACATATAATAAAAATAATGGCTCCGCAGGTAGGACTCGAACCTACGACCGTTCGGTTAACAGCCGAATGCTCTACCACTGAGCTACTGCGGAATAATGGTATGCCTGGCGACGTCCTACTCTCACAGGGGGAGAACCCCCAACTACCATCGGCGCTGAGAAGCTTAACTTCCGTGTTCGGTATGGGAACGGGTGTGACCTTCTCGCTATCGCCACCAGACTTATTTATCAGACATGTATTATTATACATGTTTTAGATATTTTTTCAAGTGTAATTTCGAAAAATTATTCCCTGAAAACTAGATTATGGTAAGAAGAAAGAAACAA
>NZ_BCVE01000020.1 GCF_001591585.1 Niallia circulans NBRC 13626
TTTTCATTCTCAATACATCGGGCAGCATAAGTAGCTAATTTTGTTCCTTTTCCTTCAGAAAAGCTTTCTATCCCTTTTATTAGTCCAATGGTTCCAATCGAAATTAGATCCTCAGAATCTTCACCTGTATTTTCGAATTTTTTTACAATATGAGCAACTAAGCGTAAATTATGCTCTATTAACATATTTCTTGCATGCGAATCTCCTTCAGCCATCAATCGTAAATATTTTTTTTCATCACTCGCTGATAATGGTTGGGGAAATGCATTATTCTTTACATAGGACACAAGAAAAACTAATTCTTTGAGTAAAGCCCCAATTGACAATAAGATTCCAGACATTTTTCCACCTCCACATTCAAGGACATTTGCCTATACTTCATTACTATGTGAAAAGAGAGTAGGTTTTGCACGTCCAAACGACAATAAACTTTGGAAAATATATTTTATTTTGGTTTATAGTCTGCATATAGTGGGTATCAGCAGGAAATACCTTTCTACGATAAAAAGGCAGGCTGTAAAGGTGCTATTTGCTGCTAGTAATTCACAGGCTGAACATAGAAGATCTCCTTGTTCGATACGAAGCTATGCATTATTTTCCATTTATTATTAAAATCTTATTAAATTCTCTTTATTACCTTGTATAATACATATATTAATAACTTTTTTTCTATTACTCGGGGGTGGACCAAATGGATACGAAATATTTAGATTTGCTTACAGAAAAATATGATTCGGAAGAAAAAGTAGTAACAGAAATCATTAATCTGGACGCAATATTAAATCTTCCTAAGGGAACGGAGCATTTTGTCAGCGATTTGCATGGTGAGTTTCACGCTTTTCAACATGTGTTAAGAAATGGTTCAGGAAATGTGAAAGAAAAAATTCGCGATTTATTTAAAGAAGAGCTTTCCAGTGCTGAAATCGATGAATTCGCCACTTTGGTTTATTATCCAGAAGAAAAATTGAAAAGAGTAGTGAATTCATTTGTTCATACAAAAGAACTGGATCAATGGTATGCGGATACAATTGAACGAATGATTCGCTTAGTTTCTTATGCATCCTCCAAGTATACCAATTCAAAAGTTCGAAAAGCATTACCACAACAGTTTGTTTATATTATTGAAGAATTATTATATGAAAAAAATGAATTAAATAATAAAACAGATTATTATTCAAGCATTATTAACAGAATTATTACACTGGGACAAGCTAATAAACTAATTATCGGACTTTCCTATACTATTCAAAGACTGGTTGTCGATCATTTGCATGTTGTTGGTGATATATACGACCGGGGGCCATACCCTGATAAAATCATCGATACATTAATGGATTATCATTCCGTGGATATTCAATGGGGGAATCATGATGTTCTATGGATTGGTGCATATGCAGGATCTAAAGTCTGTCTTGCTAATATTATTCGGATATGTGCTAGATATGATAATTTAGATATTATCGAGGATGCCTATGGGATAAATTTACGTCCGCTCTTAAACTTAGCAAATAAGTATTATAAAGATAATAAAGCTTTTCGTCCAAAAATGAATGCCAAAGAAAATACAGACGAAAATATTTTACAAATCACAAAAATTCATCAAGCTATTTCTATTATTCAATTTAAACTTGAAATACCTATTATTAAAAGACGACCTGATTTTCAAATGCACCACCGCCTGCTTCTAGAAAAAATCGATTATGAGAATAATACCATTGATTTAAATGGCAGAATTTATTCACTAGAAAATACCTGTTTTAATACAATCGATCCGAAAGATCCATCTCTCCTCTTAGAAGAAGAGGAGCAAGTAATCAATAAATTGCTTTTTTCGATTCAACATTCTGAGAAACTAGCAAAACATATTCATTTTATTATAAATAAGGGGAGTTTATATTTAAGATATAATAGCAATTTATTAATCCATGGTTGTATTCCATTAAATGAAGATGGAACAATGAAATCGATGTGTATTGACGGGAAAGATTATCGAGGAAAAGAATTATTTGATCTTTTTGAATATTATTTGCGTTATAGCTTTAATCATCCTGAAATAACCGATGACTTTGCAACAGATTTAGTTTGGTATTTATGGACTGGGGAAAATTCCTCGTTATTTGGCAAAAAAGATATGACTACATTTGAACGATATTTTATTAAAGAAAAAGAAACACATAAAGAAAAAAAGAATCCTTACTACTCCTTACGGGAAAACGAAGAGGTATGCCGCCATATTTTGGAGGAATTTGATTTAAATCCTGATCAGGGGCATATTATAAATGGTCATACACCTGTTGCGGAAATTAATGGAGAAAACCCAATTAAAGCGAATGGAAAAATGATTGTGATAGATGGAGGATTTTCCAAAGCCTATCAATCCAAAACAGGAATTGCCGGTTACACCTTATTATATAATTCCTATGGCATGCAATTGGTTGCCCATAAGCGCTTTACTTCAAAAGAAGATGTGTTAGAAAATGGTACCGATGTCTTATCGGTAAAAAGAGTAGTAGACAGAGAATTAAAACGAAAAAAGGTACTTGAAACAAATGTAGGGCAAAAATTACTAGAGCAAATGAATGATTTAAATCGATTATTAGAGTATCGCTATTTAAAAAAATAAGAAAAGAACAAGTAGTGTGGCTTTCTATTTCCCACTGCTTGTTCTTTTCGGTATTCTTCTTTCTGGTGAACTTCTGTTTTGTGAACTTGTTACATTACATTTCTTTTCCTACGTTAGTCTGTATCTTTATCCGCCCATAAGATTGATTGTCGACTCTGTAAAATAATTAAAAACATTTTTATCCACCTCTCCTTAATTTATATTTTTTCTATTTTTCTTAGAAACGTATTATTGAATATTGTTTTCTTCTATTTTCTTCCATGATTTCTTCAATCATTTGCTGATGAGTAATTTCTTCTGCTGTCATCTTTTTGGGATGAACGGTAATGGTAAAAAACAGCATATTTATTATCATAGTTATTACCTCCTATTATTATTAGTAATGGAAATTCGAAAAATATCCAGAACGAATTTGCTTTGTTTTCGTTTCTTCGAATATTTGCTCGATTTTTTGTAAATGATTTTGTTCTTCTTCCGTCGGTCTTTTCCTATTTATAGTTATGGTAATAAAGAAAATATTTAAGGTCATGTCTTCACCTCCTAAACGTGAATGTTTTACAACCTATAGCCCATTTCATGTAGTTTTCTGCGATTTTCTTCTATTCTCTTTTCCATTTCAATTTCTTGTAAAAATTCTGCATTTGTATATTGCTTTTTCTTAAACGTAACTGTTAAAAAAATTAGATTTAATGTCATCTTTTTTACTCCTAACTTTAAATTTTTCCATAAATGGAATTTTTTTCTTGTGAGTGCACAAAAAAACCGCAAATAGACTGATCTGCGGCTTAAAAAGGGCATAATAAAACCGCAGGACACGACTACCCTGCGGTTGGATATTTTTAGTTAAATGAAAACTAAGATAAATAATCCCATTCCGAAGCGGTTGAATTCGTGTACGTTAAATATTCAATTAGTACTACATTGTTTAATTCTGGTAAAATTCTGATCATTTTATTCAACCTCCTTCGATTTTTTTGTTCTCACATTGGTAATTATATCCTCGAATGCCAATCTTGTAAACCTTTTTTTGAAAAAATGGATATTCCACTCGCTTTTTTAGGGTTTTTTGTTATTTCTGCCTGCTGTTCAAATGGAAGAAATAATGTGTTTCATTGTGCAGTATGTTCACAAGGCTTCGAGCCAAAAACTTGAGGAAGTATCTGATTGCAAGCGGAATTTTTGTAGAATGAGGACAAGGAAAACACGTTCTATTTTTGCTGGTAGCAACATTCAAATTTGTCTTTTTCAAGTTCTTTTTTTGGGTCTTATCTCCTGTTCTTAGAAAATGGAAAATTCATGGTATGGAATTTTTATTATAAAGAAAATTATATTCAATCATAATCTCTCCAGCTTTTCCCTTTCCAAACCAAGCTGATAAAGAAAAATTATAAAAGTCAAAAAGCCTTTGGTTCTTAAAGAATATTAATTCAAAATAGCGCTTAAATATTATCATAATTGTATTTGTAATTATTTTTGTCATCATTATTTTTTTAGCTATGGCAAAACAGTAAAAGATAATTCAAAAATATACCTCAAAAATTTTTAGTTAGAATAAGCCGATTCTCCCTAAAAGAAATCGGCTTATGATATTGGAATCTGGATGAGCATACGTTTTTTGATTCAAGCTGCATCAAGGTATTGGCACTTAATAAGTGGATCCATTTATATCATTATCTTTTTTCTCGAAACAGAGATTCACAGTTCTACCATTAGACCGGGTTCTATGTTGTGTATGTGCTGGTACATTAAAAATTTCACCAGGTAGTAATTTAATAGTCTTATTGTTTTCTAAGTCGATTATGAGTTCTCCCTCTAGAACCATAAATAATTCGTCAGTGTCATGTTCATGCCAATGAAATTCACCATCAATTACAGCAATTCTCAAAACATGATCATTGATTTCAGCTACTATAAAATTCTTATAATCTGTTATATCAGTAACTAAATTTAATAAATTAATCTTTTGCAATAAACTTTCCATGTGAATCATCTCTCTTCAAAATTAAATTTTTAGAACTTTAATAATCTCATCAGCTGAACAGCCTTTAAACAAAATTTTATGGGTAATTTATATGTTAAAGGTGGAAGAATATTTTACTAGATATATTTCTTTTAAAACAACCTGCCTATGCAGATAAAAATAAAATGAAAAGTAAATAATCTTGTTATTCTTTTTGTTTACTTTTCCATATGCGAAAAAATAATATTCCCCAACCAATCATGATTAATAAATTAAAAATTTTGAGCCATAAGCTAGAGGTTGGTAATAACATTCCCCAAATAAAATAAACTAACATCATAATAAGTAATATAGCAACTAAAATTTGATTCTTTTTACTCATAATAGGCACATCACTTTATATATATTAAAAAAACTACCAAAACAAAAGTTTTAGAGATTTCACTTAACTGGTGAGGTCTTTTTTATACAAAAAAATAAGGCACAATGCCTTATTCTTCTTCATAAGGTTTATGTTTGATTTCAATGGTACGTTGGTCATCGAAACCAACTACAGGATGTAGATTATAAGATGTGTGTTCAAAATCTACATGAGAATTAGAAACTGTAAAGATAGTAATTGTTTCATTATCTGAGTCAACAACTGAGTATTTAAATTCATTGGCTAAATCTTTGAATAAGGAATATTCTTCGTGGATTGTTACAACCCAATTATAACCTATTGTAAATTGTTTTGTTTTCATAAATACCTCCAAATATGGTCATTTATACCTTTTATTGTAAGTGATTTGGTGAAGTTTGGCAATTAGAAGATTTACTATTTGGTATCTTTTTTACTATGTTTTTTATTATTTTAAAGTAAACTGAAATCATTGGTTGGTCATGGTGATTAGTCTTATTACCAGAAATTAATGCTGTGTCTCATGCATTAGAATTTAAGCCTAAGTTAAAAGAAATGATGTTAGGGGGACGACAAGGTATATTAACTATTTTTAATGAAAAAAAACAAGAATAATGATAAATTCGAAAAAAGTTGCAATGTATTATAAAAAAACTAGTTGGATGTTGTAATTACTGGCAGCTAATGTATCAGATTTGGTAATAAACAGACAATCATTAATTTAAATTTTCCTAATAATAAAATTAAAATTAAAAAAGCCCTTGCTTTTGACGTAACGTCAAGTGTTAAAGTTCAATATGAAAGGGAGTGATAACAAATGTCAATGGAGAAAAATTACTCTATTGGAGAATTTGCAAAGCTAACTGGAGTCACTGAACGAACACTGCGTCACTATGATCAGATGGAGCTATTGAAACCTTCTGGATACACAGAACATGGACATCGAATCTATAACAACAATTCCATCGCTCAGCTTCAAAAAATATTAATACTAAAGTTTTTGGATTTGTCACTTGGAGAAATTTCAGAATATCTTAAGCAACCGGAGCAAAATTTAGCAATGACACTGGTCAATCAGGCACAGATGCTGGAAGAAAAGCGAAAACAGATTGAAACGGTTTTACAAGCCATTACCCGCGTTCAAAGTATCGTTTCCGGACCCGAACCCATCAATCACGATTCGTTGCTTGTACTCATTCATGCTTTGAAAAATGAGGAGGCTCGAAATCGTTGGATTAGTGAACATTCGTCCGATTCGGTGCATAATAAGCTACACTCGCATACGGTGCAACTTGAATTAGAAAAGGAAATGGCCACATGGACTGGTAAAATGAAACGATTTATTCAAGAAGGAAAGGCACCTAATGATACTAACGTTCTTGCACACATCGAAGAGATGATATCTGTTATGAAACCTAAAGTAGAACCACTATTAGATGATGTAGCGAGAAAACAGCTCGAAAATAATGAAGGTTCTTTTGAGGAGCCAAATCCTTACTTATTTCCTAGTGCTTTTAACAAAGAAGAAGAGATGTTTATAGGAAAGGCTATGGATGAATTGATTCGCAGTAAGGTATATCTTAATCGGCAAGATAATAGTAATTGATTACGTTCATCAAATTTTCTCCAGCAAGGAGATAAAGGCAATTTATTGTTTAGTCTTTAATTTTAACCCTGTACTTCGATAAAAGCTCGAAGTACAGGAGAAGATATTTTTATTTTGCTCGTGTTTTTAATCGAATTCCTCTTCCTTTCCCTCTAAGGGCAAGGATTTTGGGCGGTCGCATGTACTTTTCATCAGATAATGCTGACCATTATCTGATGAATCATGGAATCCATACATTGCTTCTAAAACGTGATAGGCTAAATCACTATTTGCGCGATATTTTCCACCTTCAATAATTGCTCTGGCCATGTCAGCAACGCCTAGACCTCTATTATTTTGGGTATATCCATAAGTAAGAGGAACTTCTTTAAATTCTTTTTCGTCACGTTTTCTTATTTTCACAGGACCGCTGAAAGTGTTAGGGTCAGGAACAAGTAATGTACCTTCACTTCCATAGACTTCAATAGGAGGTAATGATGTACCGCCGAAGGCATCGAAGCTTGTTGTAATGCTTCCAATTACACCTGAAGCGAAATCAATCACTCCTGAAATATGCGTAGGTATTGATACTTTTAATTTTGTGCCTGCTTTTGGTGTGCTAAGTATCGTTCTTTCTGGATAACTAATGCGAGTGGAACCAGAAATTCGTTTAATCGGTCCTAATAGAGCCACTAATGCTGTTAAGTAATACGGTCCCATATCAAACATAGGACCGCCGCCAGTATCATAATAAAAGGCAGGGTCTGGATGCCAATGCTCATGACCACGGCCAATCATAAAGGCAGATGCACCAATTGGTACTCCTATTTCTCCTTGCTCAATCAGATTAACAGCAGTTTGAATACCAGCACCTAAGAAGGTATCTGGCGCGCTACCAACAAGAAGATTATGCTTTTTAGCAGCTTCTAAAATTAGTTGTCCTTCCTCGCGTGTCACAGCAAGTGGCTTTTCTGTATAGACATGTTTACCGGCCTCTAATGCCTGGATGCTTACGGAGGCATGCGCTTTAGGAATTGTTAAGTTTATCACTAGTTCTATCTCTGGATCCGAGAGTAGTTCTGCAACGGAATAGGCCAATGGTATACCGAATTTTTCGGCTTGAGAACGGGCACGCTCTGTATCTAAATCTGCACAAGCCACAAGCTCGAGATAAGGAAGCTTCGGGCAGTTTTCCATATAAATGGAACTGATATTTCCACAACCAATGATGCCAATTTTAAGTTTTCTCATAAGAAATCCTCCGCTTCATTATGTTTCTTATAATATTTGCTGTATCCTTCCTTATTGACTGTCCCCCATACCTGTATAGTTACGTACGTTTTCATAACTAGAAGCCGTGTCTACATTTTCAATACGTTTTTTTCCTTCAGAGGCCCATAGAAATCCGCGGCGCATAATGAGTGAAACTTCTGGCATAGCAACGATATTAGCTTGATGCCCTAATGAATTATAAAACACATTTCCCAAGCCCCAGCGTTTGGTCCAAACTACAGGCATATCTACTGCTTTATTGGCAGAGTGTGGTCCATGAATAACCGGGAAGCGGGTGGTAGCGAGCACTTCAACGGCAGGATCGTAATGAAGATAATATTGCTCACTAGTAACTTTAAAATCCGAGAGCCCCTCTAATAGTGGACTAGAAGTATGTTTTATATTGACCATGTACTCTACGCCATCATTTCCAGGATGGGCAACCCAATTACCGCCAGTCATAAATTGCCAGTCAACATTATTACGAAAGGAATCACACATTCCACCATGGCATCCAGCTAGACCAACACCAGAAGCTACTGCTTCAGAAATATTTAAGATATACTTTTTTTCAATTTCTCCCATTGTCCAGTGGGGAACAATTAGATCTAACCCTTTTAATTTTTCTTTGTCTGCGTAGGAGTCTAATGAATTAGATACTTCTACTTGGAAGTTCTCTTCTTCGAGGATTCTTTTAAAAATTTCTGCTATCTGTTCAGGCTGATGACCATCCCAGCCACCCCAAACGATTAATGCATTTTTTTTCATAGTATAAGCAACTCCCTTAACTTTTTTTAAACGTCAGAAATTCGTATCCATTGACGATTTTGAATGGATAAATCAACGGCTTCTAAGACTTCCTGGCACTTTACACCATCACGGAAGTTCGGAACAGGCTGTCGATCTTGCCGGAAGGATTCCATAAGTTCAACCATCTCGTGAATAAATGTATGCTCATAGCCAATCGTATGCCCTGGCGGCCACCAATTTTCAGCAAAGGCGTGCGAAGGGTCAGTTGCTAATACACGGCGAAATCCTTGCACATCCTCCTTATCATCTGTGAAATACACTTGTAGCTCATTCATTCGTTCAAAATCGAAGATAACGCTTCCTTTACTTCCGTTGATTTCAAAAGAATTTGTACAGCGATGCCCTGTAGCAAAACGGGTAGCTTCAAAGCTTCCTAAAGCACCGTTCGCAAAACGAGCCAAAAATAGTGTCGCGTCATCTACAGTCACTTCAGCTTTTTTATCACTATCACTACCTTTTGCTGATAAGCCCATCATCTGTGAAGGAATTGGCCGTTCTTTTATAAAGGTCTCATTCATACCGATAACTTCTGTAATATCTCCGATTAAATAGTGAGACAGATCTATGAGATGCGCTCCAAGATCCCCATGAGAACCGGAACCAGCAATTTCCTTTTGAAGTCTCCATGCTAGAGGGAAATTGGGATCTACAAGCCAATCCTGTAAAAACCAAGCACGGAAATGATAGATCTCTCCAAGACGTCCTTCTTCTATAAGTTTCTTAGCGAGCATAACAGCAGGGGCAAAGCGATAGTTAAATCCAACCATATGTTTGATACCAGCAGATTCCACTAAATCAAGCATTTCACGTGAGTCTTCCAATGTAAGCGCTAACGGTTTTTCACAAAAAACATGCTTGCCGGCCTTAGCAGCGGCAATAGTAATTTCTTTATGTACATTACTAGGTGCGTTTATATCGATTAAATCAATGTCATCTCGTTCTAGGAGGCTCTTCCAGTCGGTTGTATATTCCTCCCAGCCAAATTGTTTGGCTGCAACTGTCACACCATTTTGATCTCGCCCACAAATAACCTTCATTTCAGGATGAACAGTATTTGGGAAAAAGAGTGGAAGATCCCGATAAGCGTGACTGTGTGCTTTACCCATAAATTTATAGCCGACCATTCCAATTCGAAGTTTTTCCATAGCGTGTCTCCTTTTCATATAATAAAATAACGATGTTACCAATAAATCTATCATCAATAGGTTTGACACAACAAGTAAAAACTTATATAATCCTAGACAAAATTTAGTATTCACTAAAGGATGGTTTTTTCGTATGTTAATATATGAAGCACACCATTTTAATTTAATAGCAAACTATCAAACGGTTGATTTAAACTTTCCAAGTCATCTGCACCGTTGCTTTGAAGTATTATTCCTCCTTGAGGGAGAAATGGAAGTTATTATTAGTCAAAAAAATTATCATGTGAGGGCTGGACAATTTTTATTAATATTGCCTTATGAAATTCATTCATTTATTACAAAATCTCATTCTCGTGCTAATATTTGTGTCTTTTCGCCTGAATATGTCCCCACTTTTTATAAGATGATAGAAAATAGTTCCCTGAAAAATCCGATTTTCAACCTATCATTGGCAGCCAATACCCTGTTCACTAAGGCGCTTTTTAACGATAATGCAAATCTTCTTGAACAAAAAGCATCTCTTTATCTGTTATTATCTGAGCTAATGGAACAAACAAGCTTAATTCAAGGAGAAAAGCAAGATCAAGATTTATTACATAAATTATTAACTTACATCCAGAATCATTTTACCGAAGCCATTTCTTTAAAAAATATCGCTAGTAACTTGGGGTACAATTATAATTACTTATCGAAATATTTCAACAACAATGTTAATATGTCTTTTGTTGATTTTTTAAACGGAACAAGAGTGAATCATGCATCCTATCTTTTAATTTATTCAGATAAAAATATCTCGGAGATAGCTTTTTTATGTGGTTATGAAAGTATACGTTCATTCAATCGAAACTTTCTAAAGATAAAACAATGTACACCAAAGGAGTATCGAGAAAGGCACCCTCGGCAGTTTAGTGATCTGGATCCTTTTCTTACTATCTGATTTCTAAATCAAGGTTTTAAGGTATGAGACTTTTAGTTTGTATGCATGTGCTTTTGACATTCCACGCAAGAAGTTTTGATCTGCTTAAGTAAATGAAATGGACTTGGAAAAGAAAAATAAGACTGTCCACTTTTTGCGGACAGTCTTATTTTTAAACAGTTGATGAAGAGGAAGAATAGTCTTTCCATTCGGCTATATAGAAGGGAATAAAGGACAATAAAAAAGAAGCTCGTAGCATCCACTAAGTTTATTTCCTTTGTATAGAACTTATGGCAGCTCGGTTCTTCTGTTATTTAATCTATTACTTTAAAATATTTGAAGCAATTACAACGATAATTATAACAGAGAGAATAAGTATGGCTGTCCTTTTGTTGTCTTTCATTTAAACACCTCTTATAAAATAACAAGTATTATAAATTTCATAAAGATAACCATTAACTATATTGCGCTATTCTTCCCCAGAAGACTTATATATATCCAATAGCGTTAATCCATCTTGAATCAACGAACCTGGTTACTTTACATGTAATGCTGCAAATAATTTTACTGATAAGATTAATTTTTTAAATTATCCAGTATAACATTTATTACTTCTGCTGCTTGTAAGGTACCATCAATAACAAAGTCTGCATCAGGTTTAATTGTTTCAAGCATATTTAGATAACCACGCCTACCTCTAGAAGTGTAATTTTTCATCTCCGATAAAATATCCTCCGTTGAGCTATTGCAAAAATCTCTAGTTACTCTCCGTGCCAATGCAATGTCTAATGGAGTATCAATAAATATGGAGAAATCAATGAATTTACTTACTTGACTATGTTTATAAGAAAATGGAAAGTCTAAGATTATATAATCAAGCGATTCCGTTAATAAAACTTGTAAGTCCTTTATTAAAGGACTTACATCCCAATCATTAGCGTCTCCTCCATTATCTACCCAGTTAATAATATCATCTGGACCATTGAAATTATATTCATCAAAGAACAGTATCTTTGAATTATGTAATTTCTGATTTAATAGCTTGGTTATTGTTGTTTTTCCTCCTCCAGATACAGCAGAAATGGCAATAACAAATTGTGTTTTTTCTTTTATCATATCGGCCTCCATTCACTTTAATAATATATTTATTCTTTATTAATCCAAATTTTCCCTGCTTGCGCTAATCTGCCCTGTTTATTATATAAGAATATTTTCCACACAACACTAGAGGAACTGCTTTAATTGATCAATAAGCGCAGTTATATAGGGATAACCTAATAGTTAGTAAACAAAGCCTATGACTTTCTTAATAAAGGCCTTAAATAGTCAAATTTTCAGACTACTAAGTACAAGCCATTACTTCATATAGATTAATGAGGTGATGACAACTTGAAGATCAACATTATCGAAGGTCCTAATACGAATAAAGTTATCCAAGATTGCTATCATTATATTGTAAAGAAATAAAGAGAGGAGCAAAATAACCTTGATAGGGATTTACGCAAGGGTGTCGACAGAGGAACAATTAAAGGGGTTCAGCATCTCAAGTCTCTTTTCATTGACCAGCAAACACTCTTTTACCTTTTTTCTCGGTCTCTCTTCCTTCCGGGCACAGAGCCCGTTTCTCTGTTACCTTCTCCCTCTTCTCCTCTTCCTTTCAAGCGCAGATCGTGATAACAACAAACATCATAAAGCAATCTTTAAACAAATAAAAAACCCAAACAATTATACGAAGTTTCCACAGCCAATTCCTATAAGTTCGGGTGTTGCTTTAGCTGGCATCTCATTGTCTAACATCCTTTTCCTCTCCATCACGATTCTTTCCATTTATCCAAAAGTTTTTTTAATTTCTTCGCTTTGGCAAAGAATAAAATCGAAACACTTAAGAAGACAATCGAAGTAATAAGCATGCCCTCATTATAACCTGTTACCTTATCCATTTTAGGAATAATTACTCCTATATAAAAAAATGCTCCAACAGCTAGCAAAACGGTGCCAAATTGCTGATAATCAGATATCTTATCTGTTAAAATTTTTATCTTTTTCTCCATTTCTTCCCCTACTTTCTACTAAACTATATAATTACCATAACATAGGAATAGTAGAATAAGCTTTATGAAATCAATAGCTAAATTGTGATATTATGGAAATATTATTGTTCTCCATCACGATTCATCCATAAAAAAGAGATTTACAAATAGGTTTACTATCCATAAATCTCTTGTCAATCATTATTGTAATGCCTGTTTTAGATCTTCCATTAAATCTTCTACATCTTCTAATCCAACGGAAATTCTCACAAGACCATCTGTTATCCCTAGCTCTGCTCTTCTTTCAGCAGGAATGGAGGCATGTGTCATTCTTGCTGGAACTGAGATTAAGCTTTCTACAGCCCCTAAACTTTCTGCAAGTGTAAAATACTTCACTTTATCTAACAGCTTATCAGCATTTTCGGCACTTCCCACATCAAAACTTACCATTCCTCCAAAACCAAGTGCTTGTTTCTTGCTAATTTCATGATTTGGATGTGCAGGCAGTCCTGGATAATATACTTTTGTAATGGCTGGATGTTTTTCTAGAAATGCAACGATTTGTCTTGTATTACTTTCATGCTCTTCCATTCTAATTCCTAGTGTTTTCATCCCTCTTATTAATAGCCAAGAATCATGTGGTCCTAACACACCTCCTGTTGAATTTTGCACAAAATGAAGCTCTTCTCCTAATTTTTCGTCCTTTACAACAACAAGGCCGGATACCACATCACTATGACCACCAAGATATTTTGTGGCACTATGAAGGACAATATCCGCTCCCAATGTTAATGGCGTTTGCCAATAAGGAGTAGAAAAAGTATTATCAACAATCGTTAATAATCCATTTTCTTTTGCGACTCGTGAAACGGCTTCAATATCTGTGATTTTTAATAAGGGATTCGTTGGTGTTTCAATATACAAAGCTACTGTATTTTCTTTTATAGCCTCTTGAATATTGTTAATATCACTTGTATCAATAAAGGTTGCCTCTATTCCAAACTTATTTAGAACCTTTGTCATCACACGGAAGGTTCCTCCATATACATCGTCTGTTAAGAGGATATGATCCCCCTTCTTAAATAGCATCATAACCGCAGTAATTGCCGCCATACCAGAACTAAATGCAAAGCCCCTTGTACCTTCTTCTAAATCCTTGATAAGCTCTTCTAATGCATGGCGAGTAGGGTTTCCAGTTCTAGAGTATTCAAAGCCTTTATGATTGCCAATTCCGTCTTGTTTATAAGTGCTTACTTGATAAATCGGAACGTTGACTGCTCCTGTGTGCGGGTCTCCAGGAATTCCACCATGTATTAATTTTGTTTTTCTTTTCATTTAAATCCCTCCATTAAATATTTTTTTGCTCATATAACGATCACTTGAGTCTGGAAAAACTACAACGATATTACTGCCACTTTCTGCTCTCTGCGCTTCCTGTACAGCGGCATATAAAGCGGCTCCAGAGGAACTTCCTACAAGCAAACCTTCTTTTTGAGCTGCAAGCTTCACATACTCAAATGCATCTAAATCAGAAACGGTATAAATTTGGTCAAAATAGCGGGTATCCATATAGGCTGGTATGAATTCCATCCCAATTCCTTCCGTTTTATGTGGTCCACTTTTCCCACCATTTAAAATAGAGCCTTCTGGTTCTACTACTACCGCTTTGACAGCTGGATTTTGTTCTTTTAAATAGCGGGCTGTTCCCATAAAAGTACCGCCTGTGCCAGCACCAGCAACAAATATGTCAACCTGATGATTTAATTGCTCCCATATTTCTGGCCCCAGTGTTTTATAATAAGTATTTGGATTTGCTTCATTTTCAAATTGTCCTGGTACATAAGCATTAGGTATGTTCCGCTGCAACTCTCTCGCTTTTTCAATTGCCCCTTGCATGCCTAAGGAAGTAGGCGTATGAATTATCTCCGCCCCTAATGCCTTCATAATTTCCTGCTTTTCGATACTAAATTTTTCAGGAACACAAACTATTACCTTTATTCCTGTATTTAATGCGGCAAGAGCTAGCCCAATACCTGTATTACCGGCAGTAGGCTCGATAATGGTTCCACCTTTAGTAAGCTTTCCACTCTTTATCGCTTCTTGAATTAATTCATAACCCAGTCTATCTTTTATGCTTCCACCCGGATTACAAAATTCTAATTTCGCATATAAATGAACATTTTTAGGTAATGAAAAATGAGTCAATTCAAGCATTGGTGTATGACCTATTAACTCATGTACATTTCGATAAACATTCAAACTCCACACCTCCCACTTATTTTCCCCCTATATAACAAGTTTCTTCCTAACCAAAAAATTCTTTAAACTTATTATTCACAGTTGTTTACTCGCATTTAAAAAGAAAGAAAGGAAGGGTTTCCCCTTCTGTCCTTCTTTATATTCTTTCAACTATTCCTAATACGAGATTTGCTGAATGAACAGCCGCCTTTTCTAAATATTGGTCAAAAGATAAATGGGATTCCTTCCCAGCAATATCAGATAAAGAGCGAATAATAACAAATGGAATATTATGTTGATAAGCAACCTGAGCGATTGCAGCTGCTTCCATTTCAACAGCTTGAAGATTCTCAAATTTTGATTTAATAAAGGCTGCCTTTTCTGGTTGATTGATAAAAGAGTCACCAGTTGTAATTAAACCTGTTACTACAGAATGATTGCCAATTTCCTTTGCACTTTGTTCTGCTGCGGCAATTAACCTTTCATTCGCCTTAAAGCTTGCTGGCATTTGTGGAACTTGGCCGTATTCATAACCAAAAATAGTGGCATCTACGTCATGATGACGTACTTCATTCGAAATAACAACGTCTCCAACTTCAAGTGTTGGATTTAATCCTCCTGCTGAACCCGTATTGATTAAATAGTCTGGTTTAAATGTTTGCAATAGAATTGTTGTACTCATTGCTGCATTCACTTTTCCTATGCCGGAACGAAGTAAAACAACCTCTTTCCCAAATAATTCACCTTCAATAAACTGAAATCCAACGTTTGTCTGTTCTTTTTTATTTGCTATTTTTGCACGTAATAAAGTTACTTCTTCTTCCATTGCACCGATTATTGCGATTTTCAATTCACTTACCTCTTTCGCTTATTTTTTCCCCTTCCATCATCCATACAAAGTCGTTCATCTTCTCAAAATATGTGGAAAAACCGTTCTTCTCTAAAATTTCAGTTAGAATGGGAATTGTTGTATAATACTCTCTTTGCAAGTCTTCTGCTAAATGATGCTGCTCTTTCTCCTTGGCATTCTTAATTGCCTCATTGTACGCATCTTTAGTGACATACATGGTATCTGCAAACACTATTTTACCACCTAAAGGGAGGAGATTACTATACTGTTTAACCGCTTCTTCTTTTTCTTGATCGGTTAAGTGATGAAAAGCATAAGTACTTACAAAAGTATCTGGTTGGTGATCTAGTTTAAAGTGAAGAAAATCCCCATCTATTATTGTTGCTTTTGTATTAATTTTCTCCAGCGCCAACTTCCTCATCGCAGGCGATGGTTCTATGGCAGTAACCGTTAAACCCTTCTCAATCAGTTTAACAGTTAGATTTCCTGTACCTGACCCAAATTCAACAACATGCCCTGTGGCGCGTTCTGCCACCATTTTTAATATATAATCGTACTTATGAAAAACAGCTTCGTATTCTTTATTGTTAGTGAGACTGTCATCGTAAGAATCCGCCCATTGTTCAAAAATCTCAAGAAACTCTTTTCCCATAGCATTGCACCCCTGTTATCTTAAATATATAATTCCTATAAGTATACTATGGTTTTAAATATTTCTTGTTCTTAATTTATCATATCTTTCTTTTTGTAATCAAGATGTTAAAAATAGTAAGTTTATTCCCTATTTTCAATCTTTTATCAGACTGTTTTTATGTATTATTATTATTCCATTGTCTTCTTATGTTATGATATTTTTACTGTTAGGAAGAAAGGAAGTTTTAAGCATGAATATCCAATTAGAAATGATAGAAGATAAGGTAGAGTTTTTTGAAGGAGAGAGTCTAAAAGCAATCGAGAAAAAAATCAATGAACAAGTAGAAGTCAATAAAGCTATATTGCTATCAGTACACTCTGTCGCCCATCAAGTTACTTTACTAGAGAATGGTCGGCCTTATTACACAGCCGTTGTCCATTTTAAAATGAAAAAGCAGTTTTAAACAAAAAAAGAACTGGAGCTTTATTCTCCAGTTCGAGTTTAACGAATATTTAAGTCTTTTATTTCTTCTACCTTCGTTGGTTTCCAGCCACTTCCATCTACCCATTCTATATATACTCTATATTTTTCAGATTTATCTTTAGATGATACTGTTCCAATAGACTTCTGAGGATCATGATTGTTATTACCAAGGAACCAAACAGTCATATTCCCGCTATCTAAGCCGGTTGCATAAGATAATGCTTTAATTTGTTCGTTCCAGTCTACCCCTTCTGAATAAGTAGCTACATGCTCTCCTGTTTGGGATGTTCCAACAGGCTGCCAGGAAGTATTCTCAATCGTTTTAATAACATTCGAGTCACTGCCGCCTTCTGTGACAATTTCCTCCCCATCAGATTCCTTTTCCTCTTCTGAAGTAGTGTTCTCCTCTTTATTATCTGATTCAGTCGTCGAAGCAGCTGTTTCATGCTCATCCGATACTTCTTGTCCTGATTTCGGTTCGTTTGCTTTATTTTTAGCTGTATTTTTTTCATCATTTGTATGAAAAATAGAATACGATACGAATACAATTAGTATAATCACAGCAACGATTAATCCATTTAAAATAAGATTCGTTTTCTTTCTTTTGGAACGTTGTGCGTATCTTGTTTTACCTTCATTATTTATTTCATTACTCAAGGTGTTTCTCCTCCTATTTCCTTTCCATTTCCTCTTTATATAAGTTGATTTAACTCTTACTTTTCTTCTTTCACTGTACATATTTTAACATGGCAGTACACTTTTAGAAAAGCAGGAACCCTATCGGAGTATTAGGGGGCTGCATTTTTCTGCTTTTTATCGATTCCTTTAACCACCTCTGCAAATAGTTGATTGACCCCGCCTTCATCTGAATAAACATCTAAATTCACTGTTACTAAGGCATATTTAGGCTTCTCATAAGGAAAATAACCTGCAAACCATTTATTATGTAACTGCTTCTCCTCTTTATATACGCCAGTTTCTGCGGTTCCAGATTTTCCAGCAACTTTATAGGGTAGCTCTTGAAACCATCTGCCAGTTCCTTTATTGTTTGTAACAACTTCTCTTAGTAATTTTTGGAGTCTTGAGGCGGTATAAGGAGATATTTTTTCTCCATCTAACTCTTGCTTATCAAAGGAGTAAAAGGTTGTGCCATTTTTGTATTGAATATCTGAAACAACTCTGACACTTTCCTTTTCTCCTCCTCTAGCAATAGTCGCCATCATATTTGCCACTTCTAATGGTGTAACCCGTACCTCATGCTGTCCGATTCCCGTTAATGCAACATAGTTCTTATCCCTTTTCGCTTCCTCATTCAAAAAAACTCTTCCCATTTCTTCGCCACTAAACTGTTTAAAATCAGTAGAATGAAAAACACTGCCTCGCCACCCCACTAGACTAGTCAACGATAATTTAGCTGCATATTCCTCGATTAAATTCTCATCGATATCACTTAACTCCTTCGCTATTGTCCCAAAAGTATTGTTACAACTAACCGCAAAGCTTTCTGTAAAGTTTAACATCCCATGCTGATATGTTAAATCTTCTTCGCCATTGATCTTCTTGCTACAATCATATTGCTTATTGTTATCATCCAATTTATGATCGATTGCAGCTGCTGCAATGACTGTTTTAAAGACAGAGCCGACAATCTGCTGTTTTAGCATATAGTTATTAACTCCGTCTGTCTGATAAGGATCTGCTTCATTTATCTTCGGCCTAGAAACCATTGCAGCAACCGAATTATCCTCTAGATCTAACAGAACTAGTCCACCCTTCTTTATGCCTTGCTCATCTACCAAGTCTTCTGCCATCTGCTGTAAATCCGTGTCTATGGTGGTGCGTACATTTACAGGATAAAAGGGATTTGCTGGTTCCACATATTTAACATTTAAGCCAAAGAGTGGTCCTCCTTTTGCATCCACATGATAGACAAGCTTCGATTCGCCATCAGGCAAAAGAAATTCATCAAAGCTTCTTTCTAAGCCTGTTAATCCAATTAATGTTGAACCCCCCAGCTTTCTATCAGGATATCGCTTTCCTAATTGCTCTTCATTTTGACCAGTGATTCCTAGCAGTTGTTCAGCGATAGTATTATTGATATGAAACTTTTTCTCTGCTGCAAAAACACCTGGAATCTTCAGTTGATTGATAGCAGACATCTGCCTGCTTGTTAATTCCAATGGTTCCTTTCCTCCAAAGACTACCGGATCTTTTGCATCGATTATGCTATTCTTTACATTGTATTCACTTGTCCCAATAATATCCGCTACTTTTTTGCTATCCCAATCCATTTTATTTAAAAAAGGAAATAATATTAAAACTGCTTTTGTCTGATGTGTAAGTGAATTTCCATGTTTATCAAGAAAGGTTCCACGACCATTATCCAAAAGCATTTCTTGTGATCTTTGTTTTACACTTGCTTCCACCAAATTAATATTATGCTTGGTAAAATGATTTGTCTCTATTAACTGCACTTGTATTAGCCTTCCTAGCAATATACATAAAGCAAATAAAAAAAGGATACCGATGCCAACTATTCTTTTTCTCCACATAAATAAAACACCTCATCAAGAGTGTTGACGAGGTGTCTCATTTATAAACAAGTCAGTGATAACTTTTTATTCGGTTATCCATTCCATTAAATTACTTATTTAATTGTAATGATTTGTACATTCATTTCTCCACCTGGAGTTTGTACAATTACTTTATCGCCAACTTTTTTGCCAATTAAGCTTTTAGCAATTGGAGAATCGTTTGAAATCTTCCCTTCGAATGGGTCTGCTTCCGCACTACCAACGATTGTATATGTTTCTTCTTCACCGTCTGGAAGCTCGACGAATGTAACAGAACTACCAAGGGAAACCGTGTCGCGATCCAGCTCATCTTCCGAGATAATTTTCGCATTTCGAATCATATTTTCGATCGTAGTGATACGTCCCTCCACAAAGGCTTGTTCTTCCTTTGCAGAATCATACTCTGAGTTTTCGGATAAGTCACCGAAACTACGTGCAATTTTAATACGTTCTACAACTTCTTTACGTTTAACTGTTTTTAACTGTTCTAGTTCCTGTTCTAATTTTTCTTTACCTGCTAATGTCATTGGAAATTCTTTTTCGATTGCCAAAATCTTCACTCCTTCAAGTATGGGATTAATGAATAGCCATGAAGCTATTTGTAAAACCCCTAATAAATATGTATTTAAAGATAATAGCACGACAACTTAGAAATGGACGCGCTTTTTTTTTCTAATAGAATGAGTTTAATACGGATTGAAGAAAAAAGAAAGCATTTTCTATTAGATTGTCTGTAATGATTTAACATTTTTTCACTAATTAGTGATTTTTGTTAAATTAACAATAGGTTATAAATAATCAAATATCATTACAGAAAGCTTCTTTTACTCATCCCGTTATTTTACCCCATTGGTTTCCTACATAATCCATATTTGGAAAAATAGGCTGTCTATAATGGAACAGCCTATCTGTCAGAAATTTTGCATGAATACTATCTATTGTTTCATAAAAGTGATTTTTGTTCAAGAATTGTTTGAATTTTAGTAACCATAAGATCAATGGCGACGTGATTATGACCGCCCTCTGGAATTATAATATCTGCATATCTTTTGGTTGGTTCAATAAATTGATTATGCATGGGACGAACTACATTAACATATTGTTCAATTACAGAGTCAATCGTTCTACCTCTTTCTTTGATATCCCTCATTAATCTTCTGATAATGCGTAAATCTGCATCTGTATCAACAAATAACTTCATATCCATTAAATCACGAAGACCTTCATCCTCCAGTATGAGGATACCTTCCACAATGATTACATCCTTAGGTTCAACTAAGATAGTTTCATCAGAGCGAGTATGCATAGCATAATTATATACTGGCTTTTCCACCGCTTCATAATCTAATAATTTTTGAATATGATCAATTAATAATTCTGTATCAAATGCTAATGGATGGTCATAATTTGTTTTTAATCTTTCCTCAAATGGTAAATGAGATTGATCTTTATAGTAATAATCCTGTTCGATCATTAAAATCGAATGTCCTTTAAAATGGTCAAATATAGCTTTGGTCACACTTGTTTTTCCAGATCCGGAGCCACCTGCGACACCAATAACTACTGGTTTCGGCTGCATGCTGATTAAAGCTCCTTTCGCATCATATTATTTGGATAAACAGGGTGGTCCACTTTAAATTTAACAATTTGTAAGGGATGTCTTGCAGCATCGATTTCCTTCCCGTCTGCATCCCAAATTTTATCAACAACCATTGTAAAATTATCAATTTCTGGACCAAAAAACTCCACTTCCTGCCCCTGTTTGAAGAAGTTTCTTTGTTGTAATGTTACTATTTTTGTCTCTTCATTATAATCGAGCACTAAACCAGCAAAGTCAAAAGTGGTCTTTTTGCTATGATTTCCAAACATTTGCTCTTTATACCCTGGCTGACCTTCAAAGAAGGCAGGTGCTGTATCTCGATTTGCACATTTATCTAGTTCTCTCAGCCATTCCTCTTGAATGACAAAATGATCTGGATCTGCACAATAGGCATCAATCACTTTTCGGTATACACTAACAACTGTAGCAATATAATGAATGGATTTCATTCTACCTTCAATTTTTAAACTGTCTATGCCTAGTTCAATCATACGTGGAATAGATTCGATAAGCTTTAAATCTTTTGGACTCATCGCAAAAGGAGCATCACCTTCAGAGAATAAAGGCTTTTCCTCCGCACCATCTAGCTTGTACAAATCATAATCCCAGCGACATGATTGACAACAACCGCCGCGGTTAGAATCTCGAGCAGTCATATGATTACTCAATGTACAACGACCAGAATATGCGATACACATTGCGCCATGAATGAACGTTTCGATTTCAATATCTACTTTTTCTTTCATTTCTTTTATCTCTTCTGCACTTGTTTCACGAGCAAGCACAACCCGTTCTAATCCTTCTTCCTTCCAATACTGAACTGCCTTCCAGTTAGAAAGAGATTGCTGTGTACTTAAATGTACTTCTATTTCAGGTGCTACTCTACGGCATGTCTCGATAATTAATGGGTCTGCCACAATAATTCCATGTACACCTGCTGACTTTAAGCCCATTAAGTAATCTTCTAAACCGTCAATATTTTCATTATGTGCAAATATATTGGTAGTAACATATATTTTGGCTTGATATTTCTTAGCAAACTCCACTCCCTCTTTCATTTCTTCAAAAGTGAAGTTTCCAGCATTCGAACGAAGTCCATATTCTTGTCCACCAATAAAGACAGCATCTGCACCGTATGTAACAGCAATTTTTAATTTCTCTAAATTACCAGCAGGCGCTAGCAGTTCCGGTTTCTTTACAATTACTCTTTTTCCATCTCTTATTTCAGAAATAGGATCCTTAACTAATGTCATTTTCCCTTCTCCTCCACTTGTTTAGTAAACCGTTTCTTTAAAGAAAAATCCTGTATCCAATGGTCTATTAGGTGGTTGAATTTTTTCTATCTCAGCAAGTAAATGATCTTTTTCTTCTTCATATCGATCTGGATCATTTAAATACAAAGTTATTGCTTGATGATATAGTCCAGTAACAGCAAGAATATAGCTTGGTTCTTTCAAAAGACCGTCGATTTTAAATGAATCAATGCCAGCATCCAATAGGTCTGAAAGCTCATCAATGATACAAATGTCATTTGGACTCATAATATGTGTCCCATTTTCATCCTGAAAAATCGGGTATTTGTTTTCTCTTTCTTTATCATGCAAGAAGAAGTTCTTATCTGATTTGCTTGCTTCCAATTCCACTTCTTTCCCTTGATATTGAAAGTAATGTTCTAGTAAAGTACGTTTTGATTGAAACATCGTTGTCATTCCATGAACTTGGATTTCAATCTCCACTTCTGCATTTTCTTTCGTCTCAATGATGGCATCCATGCTAATTTCTCTTGCAAGGACCGCTCTTTTTGCACCTTTTCGTCCCCAATAATTACACGTGTACCAGTTTGTCCCTGTTGTTTCTGTATTCCAATGCAGTTTTATATTTGGTGCAACTTCTCTGGCAAGCATTAAAACAGCTGGATCCCCATAATATATTGCATCCGCATTTACAGACACTAAAAACCGAAGATATTCTGTTACATCTTCAATTTTATCATTATGAAAAATTGCATTTACAGCCACATATACTTTTTTCTCTCTTTGGTGTGCGATTTCAATCGCCTTTTTTACATCGTCCCGATTAAATTCACCGGCTAATCTCAAACCAAATTTTTGTTCACCAATAACAAAAGCATCTGCCCCATTATCAATAAGCGGCTCTATATCGTTTATACTGGTTGGCGTTACTAGTAATTCCGGTTTTTTCATTCTTATCCCCTCTTTTTACTAATTGCAATACCGTCTCCCACAGGCAAGATTGCTGTGTGATAATCCTGATTTCCCATAAGCCATTGATTATAATTTCTTATTTTACGTACTAATTGACGAAGGTTTCTACTATCTATCTCTTCTGCTGCCACTAAACCATGAAACAATATATTATCTGTATACACGATTCCGTCATTCGATAAAAACGGACTGTAAAGATCGAAAAACTTTTGATACTGTCCCTTTGCAGCATCGATAAAGATAGCATCAAACGGCCCATATTGCTGAACTATAGAACCTAATTCAAGGGCATCACCTTGTAATAGGACAATTTGTGCTTCAAGCTTAAACTTTTCGACATTTTCCTTCGCTACTAAATACCTTTGTTCATCTCTTTCCAACGTAACTATTTGAGACGATGGTAATGCTTCCGCCATTCTTATTGCCGAATATCCTATCGCCGTGCCTACTTCTAATATTTTTTTAGGCTGCTGAATTCGTAGTAATTGTAATAATGTTTCAATCCCTATTAACTCCATAATGGGAACTTCATTTTGTTTCGCATATTGTTCCATTTCACTTATCTGGTTATTTCTTTCTGGAATTAAATTTTCAATATACTCCAGGATTTGTTTATTTTGCAAGGATGAGTCCCTCCTAATTAATCCATAAAGCCCTATCCTTTTGTCTTCTACCTAAAAATAGTTAGCTTCTTATTAAGAACCTAACACATCAAAAAAGTGTATATAATTTGGGTATTTCATTAAAGGTATACTCAAAAACACTTGTACCATTTTATCATAAAATATAGTAGAATGCTAATAAATCTTCAGATATCAACAGCAATCTACATAAAAGATGACAATTTTTCGAACAATATAACGTAATTTTAAAAAAAGACTACAGTCCAAACATCTTTTTGTTTGACTGTAGTTTTTTGGTGAAGAATGTTAGTCATTCGTAATATATTTTGCTTTCAATTCATTATGTTCATTAAGCGATTTAGAAAAGTACACTTTTCCATCTTTCGAAGCTAAGAAATAGAGATAATCTGTATCATCCGGATGCAGTGCTGCTTCCATAGAAACAGTTCCTGCATTGGCAATTGGTCCAGGTGGTAAGCCTACATTTTGATAGGTATTATAAGGCGAATCTACCTCTAGATCTTTATAATAAACTCTATCCTTATGCTCTCCTAATGCATAAAGTACCGTCGGGTCTGTTTGCAATGGCATCCCTTGTTCGATACGATTATAGAACACACTGGCAATTTTCTTTCTATCCACATTTTTGGTTGCCTCTTCTTCAATTAACGAAGACATTGTTAAAAATTGATGGACGGTTAATTTATCTCGTTCAATTTCCGTTTCATATGCTTTTACTACACTTTCTGTTTTATCAAGCATAACGGAAATAATCGCTTCCAATGTTGGCTTTTCTTCATAATAAGAATAAGTAGCAGGAAATAAATAGCCTTCTAGCGGATATTTGATATTTTTCGCCCAAATTTCTGTTGTTAGTAAATCTGGATATTTGGCCATTAACCCTTTGATAAACGCTTCATCGTTTAATTGTTTCCAAATCTCTTCTTCCTTTTGATTTGTTTTCTTCGCGATAATAGCGGAAATTTCTTTTAATTGTCTTCCTTCAGGTATTGTCATGGTAAAGACAGGTTCTTGCATAATTTTTCCGGTTTTCAAGCTGTCAATAATCTCTTGAATCGACATAGATGGATTCATATGATATTCTCCAGCCATGAAGTTCGACTCATTTTTAAATTTCACATAATATTTAAACACCTTTGCATTTTTTACGAGCCCCTTATCTTCCAGTAATTGAGAAATAGTGCTCACGCCAGAACCGATCGGAACTTCCACTACAATATCTTTATCACTATCTGGATTAACTGGTTTTAATGCTGATTTTATGTAAAAATAACCAGACGTCCCTACCACTGCTACAATCATAATTAATACTAAGGCAACAATGACCACGACTCTTCTGACTAATTTGGCTTCTTGTTGTCTCTGATTTAAATTAGCTATAAATAACTCCTTCTTACTATTTATTGTATTGTTCTCGTCTTTATTATTCGTCAATCTTTTCCCTCCTTGACACTCACCACTCAAACATTTTTTACATATCTCGACCTATTATACTATATTTTGCTAAGGAAGTTGTAGCTTTAAGTGAAATTTACATGCTACTCAAAGCGGAGACTAGAAGTGCACAAAAAAATAAAAAAGAGCCCAAAAGGACTCTTTTTTCATCTATCTGTTATTACTCTTCTTCTTGTTCAGCAAGGAATGTATTTAACATTTCTTCGACTAAATCCCATTCTTCTTCTGTTTCAATTGGAGAAAGTTCACCATCGCCTGTTTCTTCATTTGGAATGAAGGAAGATGCGTGGATATCGATTTCTTCATCATCGCTTTCATCTCCAAGAGGATAATATAATACATATGATTTTCCAAATTCATCTGATTCAAATGTAAATAGAATCTCACATAATTGTTCATTTCCTTGTTCATCTACAACTGTAATTGTATTAGTCTCGCCGTGTTCCATATTTCCACCTCATTATTTTTGACTGTCTAAATATCCTTGCAAAATGATAGATGCAGCCATTTTATCGATTACTTTTTTACGTTTTTTTCTACTAACATCTGCTTCCAATAGAATTCTTTCGGCAGCCATCGTTGTTAGTCGTTCATCCCAAAAAACAACCGGCAGTTCAAATCGTTCTTCTAAAAGCTGCCCGTACATTTGACTAGCTTCTCCACGAAAGCCTATGCTGCCATTCATATTTTTAGGAAGTCCAACCACTATTTTACCTATATCATACTCAACAATCAAGGACGCAATACGTTCAAGTCCAAATTGTTCTTTCTCTTCATCAATTTTAATTGTTTCAATTCCTTGTGCTGTCCATCCTAAAGCATCACTAACAGCAACTCCTACTGTTTTTGAGCCAACATCTAAGCCCATTAATCGCATACGTCTATTCCTCTCGTTGCTGTTTTAAATAAAACTTTACAAGTTCCTCAATAATTTCATCACGTTCTAATTTTCGGATGATATTGCGTGCATCCATGTGACGGGGAATATAAGCGGGATCCCCAGAAAGTAAATAACCAACAATTTGATTAATTGGGTTATAGCCTTTTTCTTGCAGTGCATCGTATACTTGATAAAGTACTTCTTTTACATCATGTTCATATGGTTCTTCTGGAAAATTGAATCTCATTGTTTTATCAAATGAGCTCATTTTGAACACCCCATTTCCTTTTCGAACAATTTCTGTTAAGAGTTATCTACATTTTACACTACTTGTCCTTAATATCAAACGGATTTTACATATTCTTGTACAAATTCTAATGCTTCATTTAATTTAGAAGGATCTTTACCGCCTGCTTGAGCCATATCTGGACGGCCCCCTCCGCCGCCTCCACAAATGGAAGCTACTTCTTTTACTATCTTCCCTGCGTGGAAACCTTTATCCATTAAATCTTTGGTTACACCTGCAATAATATTTACTTTTCCTTCATTGACACTTCCAAGTACTAATACGACAGAATCTATTTTTTGTTTTAATTCATCTGCCATTGTACGAAGATTATTCATATCTACATTTGGGATAGAAGCTGCTAATACTGGGACTTCATTGACTAATTTTACTTGATCAACCAGATTTCCTGCTTCAATATTGCTTAGTTTTGCAGCAAGTGATTCATTTTCCCGTTGTAATTGCTTTACTTCTGTAAGAAGACTGTCAACGCGAGTAGCAACATCTTTGGGACTTGTTTTTAATTTATTCGCCGCTTCTTTTAATAAGTGGATTTGATCTGTCAGTTGTTGGTATGCTGCTTGTCCAGTTACTGCTTCAATACGTCTTGTTCCTGCACCAATTCCAGCTTCCGAAACAATTTTAAATAAACCAATTGCTGAAGTATTATCAACATGACAGCCGCCGCATAATTCTAAGCTATACTCACCAACTTGAACAACACGTACTACTTTTCCATATTTCTCACCAAATAAAGCCATTGCACCCATTGCTTTCGCTTCTTCGATATCTTTGTAATCAATTTGGACTGCTATACTTTCCCATATTTTTTCGTTAACGATGCGTTCAATCTCATCTAATTCCTCTGCAGTAATTTGCCCAAAATGAGAAAAATCAAAACGTAAACGATCTGGTTGTACAAGAGATCCTGCCTGATTAACATGTGTTCCTAGAACGTCTTTTAATGCCTGATGCAATAAATGAGTTGCTGTATGGTTCTTTACTATTTTGGAACGATTTTTACTATCCACTTTAGCTGCTAATCGATCATTTAACCTAACAGCTCCTGTTTCAATTATTCCTTTGTGTAAATTTTGACCATTTGGCGCTTTCTGAACGTCTTCCACCCTAATTGTTACATGATCGGATTTTAACATTCCTTTGTCAGCAATTTGACCACCGCTTTCAGCATAGAATGGCGTTTTATCTAATATAAACTGGATTTCATCGCCTGCTTCTGCACTCTCTACTTCTAGACCATTTTTTAATAAAGCCACGATTTGCGCTTCAGTCGACCACTGGTCATAACCAATAAATTCACTTTCTACTTTAATATTGCCTAACACTCCACTTTGAACTTGCATGCTGTCAACTTCTTGACGTGCTTTGCGGGCCCGATCCCGCTGACTTTCCATTTCTTTTTCAAAACCTTCATGATCAATTGCCAGACCTTGCTCCTCTGCATATTCCTCTGTAAGTTCAACTGGGAATCCATATGTATCGTACAAACGGAAAATATCTTCTCCAGCAATAACTCCATTGTCTTTTGCTTTCTCCATTACTTCTGAAAGAATTGCAAGACCTTCATTTAATGTTTCATGGAATCGTTCTTCTTCACTTTTCATTACTTTTTGAATAAATTCTGTCTTTTCTTTTACAGTTGGATAATAATCAACCATAATTTCTGCAACTACTGGAACTAATTCAAACATAAATGGTCTGTTAATATTAATTTTCTTTGCATAACGAACTGCTCTGCGCAATAAACGTCGTAATACATAGCCTCTACCTTCATTTGATGGCAGAGCTCCGTCTCCTATCGCAAAAGCAACTGTACGTATATGGTCTGCGATTACTTTAAATGCTTCATCGCTTAAAGAATCCTTTCCATACTCGGCATCTGCCAATTGTTCAGTCGCACGAATAATCGGCATAAATAAATCTGTATCAAAGTTTGTTGGAACATTTTGAACAACAGACGCCATACGCTCCAAGCCCATACCTGTATCAATATTCTTCTTTGGCAGTGGTGTATAAGTGCCGTCTGGATTATGGTTAAATTCAGAGAAAACAAGGTTCCATACTTCTAAGTAACGATCATTTTCTCCACCTGGATATAATTCTGGATCGTTGATATCATTTCCATATTCTGGACCACGGTCATAGAATATTTCTGTATTAGGGCCACTTGGGCCTTCACCTATGTCCCAGAAATTACCTTCTAAGCGAATGATGCGATTCTCCGGTATGCCAATTTTATCTCTCCATAAAACATATGCTTCTTCATCCTCAGGATGGATGGTTACAGAAAGCTTCTCTTTATCAAAGCCAATCCATTTTTCATCTGTCAAGAACTCCCAAGCCCATTCGATTGCTTCTTCTTTAAAATAATCCCCAATCGAAAAGTTACCAAGCATTTCAAAGAAAGTATGGTGACGCGCTGTTTTGCCTACATTTTCAATATCGTTAGTGCGAATTGATTTTTGTGCATTTGTTATTCTAGGGTTTTCAGGAATAACACGACCATCAAAATATTTTTTTAAAGTAGCTACACCACTATTAATCCATAATAATGACGGATCATCATGAGGGACTAAAGAGGCACTTGGCTCAATCGCATGCCCTTTGCCCTGAAAAAATTCTAAAAATTTGCTTCTTATTTCTGCACCAGTTAAGTTTTTCATCACATATCCTCCTATTTTTTCTTATGTATTTGCTACAACCACTAAAGTTTACCGTTTTAAGGCATAAAAAAAACTCCCATCCCTGGACAGGGACGAAAGTATTGCTCGCGGTACCACCCTGATTATGGATAAAAATATATAAAAATAATAAAAAATAATATCCATCTCTCAATATTCCTTAACGCGGAAAACGGCAGTGATTAGCTGCATTCAAGAATTAGCTTTCAATTATCCTTCACCTAGAACTCCTTTCAGCCAAAGGGAATTCCTCTCTTTAGAGTGGTCTATAATCTACTTATTTCTCTCACCATTTTATCGATATATGCTTCATTCGAATTATACTGATTATTAGGCAGTATTGTCAATATTGGTCCATTTATATACGTTTCATTTCTCGTTCTTTTTTTCCAAAATGGGTTTTCATATGAATGATGGCCACTTTTACAATTGATAATAAAGGAACTGCTACAATCATTCCAATCATCCCGCCTATCTCTTCTCCTAGCAATAGCGCAAACATAATAAACAGAGGATGCATATGAGTGCTTTTCCCTACTATATATGGCGATAATATATTTCCTTCGAGAAATTGCAGAATAATAATGATAATCACGACAATAATAATCATTTTCACAGAAACAGTACTTGCTACAATTAATGCTGGAACAGCTCCGATTACCGGTCCAAAGTATGGAATGACATTAGTTATTCCTATGATCATTCCTAATACAAGGGCAAATTTCATATGAAATATCAGAAAAAGAATCATAGAAATAACTCCAATAATTGTACAAACTAATAATTGTCCTCTTATATAGCTGCCTAATGATTCATTTACATCCTCTAAAAATAAGCGAGCACTATTGCGCCATTTATTAGGAATTAATCCATTAAAGCCTTTTCTTACCGCATTTATATCCTTTAACATATAAAAAGAGATAAAGGGAATAAGCATAATTATAATCGAATAATTGACAATCCCCATGGCCCCATTAATTACTTTATTCAAAAGGGATTCCATTTTCCTTTCAAATATGTCAATTCCACGGTCAACTTTATCCTGTAGATTGAGCGGCCAAGACTCCATTTTATTTTGAATCGAATCAATTAAATCTTTATATCGCTCTGCAAGTTTTGGAGCACTAACTGTCAGCTCTTCCAGCTGATCAATAAGAATTGGGATACCTTTATAGATTGCATATCCAATCCCGCCAAAAAATAAAATATAAATAAATGCAACAGACAATCCTCTATGTAAACCTTTTTTATGTAATAATTCTACTATTGGATGAAGTAAGTACGTAAAAAACGCACCAATAATAAAAGGAGTTATAACCTTTGTTATAAGACTTAAAATGGGTAACCATATCGGCGATAGTTTTATAAAAATAAATAAAACAATAAAAAGTAATAAGGTAAATCCTAATCGATAATACCATTTTATTCTTATATCCATTTCCTTTCCTCCCTCCTTAATGTATTGTGAGAGATAATAGGAATTTTTATGCATTTTTTATCTAGTTCTCCATTTCAAATAAACTATCTGTGTAATCGACTTATGTTTGTTTCCGTCACATAGTGGCTGCTGCACAATGGAAAGCCTGCTTGACTATAATTTCAAAACATAATAATAAAATGAAAAAGCCCAAGCGCTGATACGAAATTTTTTTGAGTTCTTCGTATCAGTGCTTGGGTTAAAATAGGGCAGGAATTCTTTTCCAGCCTTATCTTCTGACTCACCATTAAAACATCTTCATTACTTTTCTCTGCACTTTTTTCAGTTGTTTTTGACTTATCATATTATTTTTTTGCATATAGCTAAGTGCCACTACACCAGCTCCAATAGCTATTGCTGTATTTATCGCTTTACCCATTACTTTGCACCCCTTTTATATGGAAGTGAGCGCCAAGATTACACAAAGACAAACTTAGCTTAATCGACGCTCTTCTTCGTCAAATAAGTCGTCTAAAGAACTTAAGCTTCCATCTTCTTCTACTTGATGTGTATGAATAATCCCTTTCGTAAGCGATAATTCAATAAAGCAATTCCAGCAGTAATATTGATTGATTCCAATTTTCCCAATATCTTTGCTCTGACAATTTGGACATTTGAGCATAGGAAACACCTCATCTTTATTCGTTTCATGAAATATTCCACTTAACATGAAATTTCCAGGTAAGTATTCCCATTATGCTCTATATCCCGTCCAAATATACCAGTGTTTTTAGGAGTTGGCTGTTTTTATTGGCAAGTTAGAATCCAACTGGATTTTTTCGAAGAAGATAGCATTACTATTTTTCACCTAGAACTTAAAAACATGTAGTACAAACATTGGCAAAAAAAATCCCCTAATATGGGGATTTCTCTTTTAAAAATAGAGATTTTCTTAAAAAGTTTGTACCTAAGTAATTTAGGATTCGGATGCTTCCATAAAATCATATGGGGTGATATTTTCCATTCCGATCATTGGATCGATTTGATTGATTTTACCTTCATACAATAAATCAAATGACTTCTCTTTTGTCATTTCCATCGTCTCGTCTGGTTGATATACATCAGCAAATGCCTCTTTGATCTTTTCTTTTAAGGTTGTTTGCCGGTTTAGTTCATCATTTCGGCTGACACCTAATTCCATTGCTTCCAGTTCTCCACATAGAATCAAAAATTGTTTACTTCTAGTTATTCCGGTGTAAATTAAATTTCTTCTTAACATGCGATAATAACTTTTAACAACGGGCATGATGACGATTGGAAACTCACTGCCTTGCGATTTATGGACAGAACAGCAATATGCCAGCGTAATTTGATTTAAATCCTGTCTCGTGTAGGTTGCTTCTATTCCATCAAACGAAACAATAACCATGTCTTGCTTTTCCGTATTTTCCTTCGCATAAAAAATCGATACAATCTCACCCATATCACCATTAAAAACATTGCTTTCTGGCTGATTGACGAGTTGAAGGACTTTATCACCGATACGGTATGTAACCTCTCCAAATTTCAGCTCTTTTCTGGTGCCATCGGGATTAGGATTTAATATTTCTTGTAAGATAGCATTTAAGCGGTCAATTCCTGCTGGTCCTCTATACATCGGGGCCAATACTTGAATATCCATTGGCGCGAAGCCTTTGTTTTTCGCATTCAAAACAATTTTTTCAATTGCCTGCGGAATTTGACTGGAAGAGCACTTTATAAAAGACCGATCCCCTTGGGGCACAAGAAGATTAGCCGGCAGCTGGCCTTTTTTCATTTCATGTGCCAGCTCGATTATCGATGATCCTTCGGCTTGTCGATAAATATCTTTCAACTTAACCGTAGGAATACATGCTGAATCAAGCAGATCTTTTAATACTTGGCCCGGCCCTACTGATGGCAGCTGGTCTTCATCTCCGACAATAATTACTTGAATATGTTCAGGCAAAGCCTTAAATAATTGATGGGCTAGCCAAATATCAACCATCGATGTTTCATCGACGATGAGGATTTTCCCCTCCAAAGGATGATCCTCATCCCGTTCAAATGTTCCAGTGCCATTCCAGCCCAACAATCGATGAATAGTAACTGCTGGTAAACCTGTCGATTCCGCCATTCGTTTAGCCGCTCGGCCAGTTGGCGCCGCAAGAATAAACGGATAGGGTTCATCGTTTTTATAATCATTAGGATCTAAAGAACAACCGTGCAATTCACCATATAATTCAACAATTCCCTTTATGACAGTTGTTTTCCCCGTTCCGGGACCACCTGTCAATATTAGCATCGGGGACATAAGCGCTGTTTGAATCGCCTCTCGTTGAGAGGGAGCATATTGAACACCGATACGGTCCTCTAAGTTTCCTAACGCCAGCAGAAATTCCGATTCTGGAAATTGGTCTTTATATTCAGATTGCTCCATTACTCGCTTTATATTTCGTACAAGTCCTTTTTCTGAAAAAAACAAAGAAGGTAAATATATTTTTTTATCCTCAACTATAATTTTTCCTTCTTCCTCTAGCTGAATAACCTGATCTGCTATTTGCGAAAATTCTATCTCCTCTTTTTGATTTTCTTCAAGCAGCGCTTTTACTTTTTCTAGTAAAAATTCCGCATGGAGATAGACATGGCCTTCCTGATTACTGCTCAGCTCTAAAATATACAAACAGCCAGCCTTTAATCGATCTGGATGATTCCCAGTAATTCCAATCTGAGATCCAAGGTCATCTGCTTTTCCAAAACCGATTCCTTCAATATCCTCCACTAATTTATATGGATTTGTCTGGACTATTTCTAGCGTATTTTCTTTATATACCTGATAAATTTTCATCGACAATTGCGGACCAAACCCATATTGATTTAGTGAAACCATCGCTTGCTCTAACCCTTGATTTTTCATTAATGTATCATAGAGGATTTTCGCTTTATCTGATGCAAGTTTGGGCACTGTCTCTAAAATCGATGGCTGATTCATGATTTTAGAGATTGCTTCTTCTCCTAAAGTATCCACAATATTCTCTGCTGTTTTTTCCCCAATCCCTTTAAATAAGTTGCTCGATAAATAAGCAATAACCCCTTGCTTTGTTTGTGGCATTTCTTTTCGAAAGGAAGTCGCCTGCAGCTGTAAACCGAATCTTGGATGCTCTTTAAAATCACCAAAGTAAGTATACGTCTCTTCTTCGTTCATCTTTGGTAAATAGCCAGTAATTACCGCTTCTTTATCGTCATAATCATGATTCGTTTCATCAACTCGTATTCTTATCACGGAGTAAAGATTCTGTTCATTGTGAAAAATGGTAACAAGATGCCGTCCCTTTACATACTTTTTTTCATTTTCAAAAAGATCCAAAGAGTTCTGCTCGTTCAACTGAATTCCTCCTTTCTTCCTTTATATTTCATGTCTCTTTCCCTTACTTTTCTTCGATAATTTGCTTTCCGTAACCAGCAAGAAGATGATCTGGCTGAATTTCCAGCGCCTTATTGAACATTTCAACTGCTTTCGCTGTTTTTTCTTTAAAACCATAGGCAACCCCTAAATTGTAATAAGCATCTGCATGAGTGACATCTAATGCTATACAGGATTGAAATTGTGTGATTGCTTCTTCAATATATTCATTCTGTGCCAAACAGAGCCCTAGCTGAAAGAATGCCTCCGCATCTTGACTATTAAGTTCCACTGCTCTTTGAAAATAAGGAATTGCCAGTTTCCCTTTATCTAATCCAACATAAGTAAGTCCAAGCATAAAGAAATTATCACTTGTTTCGAGGCCCTTTTCTAATGCTAGTTCAAACATATTCTTTGCGGATTCTAAATTTTCTTTTTCATAATAAACGGTCCCTGCACTATAATAGGCTGCTGCCGTTGTATCATCTATTTCAATCGCCTTTTGGTAGAAAGATAATGCCCTTGTATCATCTCCTAAAGCTGATAAAACATTGCCAAAATTAACATAAGAAACAGCATTGTTCGGATTCTTCTCAATCTCTTCCATAAAAAACTTTGCTGCTTCTTCCCATTTACCTTCTTGCATATATTGTATTCCTAATTGACTATTATCCATCTTAAAACACTCCATTTCTTATTGGTAGTATAGCATATTTTCTAATCAAAAAATGAGAAAAGCAACTAGCAAATCCTCTTATTACAGGAGAATTGCCAGCTGCTTTTTGCCATATGTAAAAACTGTCGACTAATTAATGTTAGTCGACAGTTCATCCTTAACCTACATATGTTAATCTTTCATTATCACGGAACACTTTATCAATCGTTCCTCCGCCTAAGCATTCTTCTCCTTGATAGAATACAACTGCTTGTCCTGGCGTTACCGCACGAATTGGTTCGTGGAAGATAACTTTGACTGTATTTTCATCGATAACCTCTACCGTCACTTTATTATCTGGTTGACGGTAACGGAATTTAGCTGTGCATTCAAATGATGTACCAATGCGATCTTTTGATACCCAGCTAACATTGGTCGCAATAATGCTGTCAGAATAAAGCAATTCGTGGTGGAAGCCTTGTCCAACATATAAGACATTTCGTTTTAAATCTTTGCCTATAACAAACCAAGGTTCTCCACTTCCGCCGATGCCAAGACCATGTCTTTGACCGATTGTATAATACATAAGTCCATCATGACGGCCAATTACTTCTCCATTCATTGTTTCCATATTTCCTTTTTGCGCAGGAAGATATCCGCTTAAGAATTCTTTGAAATTACGCTCTCCAATGAAACAGATACCTGTGCTGTCTTTTTTGGTTGCCGTTGCTAGATTTGCTTTAGCAGCAAGTTCGCGAACCTTTGATTTTTCCATACCGCCAATAGGGAACATTACTTTGCTTAATTGTTCTTCTGTTAGTTGATTTAAAAAATATGTTTGGTCTTTATTATCATCTTTCCCTCTAAGCATGCGCACTTGACCATCTTCTCTGACTACTTGTGCATAGTGCCCTGTTGCAAGATAATCAGCTCCAAGACTCATTGCATGCTCTAAGAAAGCTTTAAATTTAATTTCTTTATTACACATTACATCGGGATTAGGTGTTCTCCCCGCTTTATATTCATCAAGAAAATAAGTGAACACTTTATCCCAGTATTGTTTTTCAAAGTTCACCGCATAATAAGGAATCTCTAACTGATTGCAGACACGAATGACATCTTCATAATCCTCTGTTGCAGTGCAGACACCGAATTCGTCTGTATCGTCCCAGTTTTTCATGAATATACCGATAACATCATAGCCTTGTTCTTTTAAAAGTAGTGCAGCAACTGATGAGTCAACTCCACCAGACATTCCTACTACTACACGGGTATCTTTTGGTGCTTTTTCCATTTTCCATTTCCCCCTTAGCCCTTCCCTTTACATGGAAGGGAAGGTTATCATTTTGTCAGACGGTTAATGATTTTGACTAACTCATGACCGACCTTTTCTATTTGTTGTTCCGTATTATTTAATCCAAAGCTAAATCGAATGGAATTTTTTGTTCTTTCCGATTCTTTGCCAAACATGCTTACTAACACATGAGAAGGTTCGATTGATCCAGCAGTACATGCAGAACCACTAGAAGCAGCAATACCCGCTAAGTCAAGATTAACTAACATTGCTTCCACATTTGTACCGGGAAAGCTTAAGTTTAAAACATGTGGCAAGGTATTATCAACTAATCCGTTTTGCTTAAAAGAAATATTATTATCTTTTAAGATACCTGTAAGGATTTCTTTATATTTTTTAAACTGCTCTCTCTTTTGCAATCTATTTTGTTGAGAAATTTCTACTGCTAGCTGAAAGCCTGCTAAAGAAGGAACGTTCTCAGTGCCAGCTCTTCTTTTTTTCTCTTGTTCTCCACCAAATAATTGAGGATTTAGTTTAATGCCGTTTTTAACATATAAAAACCCTATTCCTTTAGGACCATTAATCTTATGAGAAGAAACAGATAAAAGGTCGATGTGCTGTTCTTTTACATCAATATCTTCTAAACCGTAGGCTTGTACCGCATCTGTATGGAAGACAGCAGGATGATTTTTTAACAATAAGCCAATTTCTTTTATCGGTTGAATCGCACCCACTTCATTATTGCCATACATAATCGTAACAAGAATTGTATCTTCTCTTAATGCTGATTTGAATTCATTCAAATCTATTAGTCCGTATTCATTTACAGAAAGATAAGTAACCTCGTAGCCCTTTTTCTCTAATTCTTGGCAAGCATGTAATACGGCATGGTGTTCAATTTCCGTTGTGATAATATGTTTTCCTTTTGCTTCTTTTCCTTCTGCAATTCCAAAGATAGCGTAATTATCTGCCTCTGTACCACCGCTAGTAAAAATAATTTCATTTTCGTGAGCACCTATACTAGAAGCAGCTACTGCTCTAGCCTTATCCAATATATTTCTTGCCTGTCTTCCATAGGCATGAATACTTGAAGGATTGCCAAATTGATCTTTCATGACTTCATACATTCTATCGATTACTTTTGGATGCATGGGTGAAGTTGCCGCATGATCCACATAAATATGTTCCAAGTTATTCACCTACAATTAATTAGTTGTAATCATTTCAGTTTTCTATTTTTGCCCAATACTTAAAAAAAATCATACAAAGAGCTTTCTACACACTTGATTGCTATTATACGGAAACAGCCATCATTTTTCTAAAATGCAGCTTCTTAAATATAAAACATATAACCATCTGTGCTATCATCTTCTTGATGGTTAGCTAGGTCTTCAATTGTGGTTGAATCTAATACATCTTTTACGGCATCTCTGATTTTCATCCATAGAGCTTTCTTGGCTGGTTCTTCATCTTCGATTCCCTCGACAGGGCTAATAGGCCCTTCTAATATACGAATAATGTCTCCAGCGGTAATTTTATTAGGTTCATCGCCTAATACATATCCACCATACGCTCCACGAATACTGCGCACATAACCAGCATTACGCAATGGAGCAACTAATTGTTCCAAATAATGCTCTGATAAATTATTGGTTTGAGCAATTGATTTTAATGAAATCGGTCCCTCTCCGTGCTTCTTTGCTAATTCCATCATAATAGTTAATCCATATCTTCCTTTAGTAGATATCTTCATTATTTTGCCTCCCGCTCCATATTATGTTGGTGAATATTATTCACCGTTCTTTTATTTCGGTCCAATATATAGTTCGTCCATTTAGTACACTGTGGGATACTCCATCCCGCAACTCTTCCTATTAAAGCAGCATAGATAATCGTTCCCCATGATACAGGTCCACCAAGTATCCATCCTACTATTAAAACAATTGCCTCCATCAATAATCTCGTTCTTGCAATACTCCCGCCAAATTTTTCTGATAAGACTATCATAAGACTATCTCTCGGTCCTGCACCAAGTTTCGCAGAAATATAGAATCCCATTCCATAGCCCATTATAATCAATCCAATTAAAAACATAATCCATTTTTGATAAAGGGTCGCAGGGGTATTCATAAAGGGAAGAAGTAGAAAAATATCAATAAATACTCCTACTAACACCATATTTAATAAAGCACCAAAAGGAGGAAGTTTTTTTGAAAGGATGGCAGCTATCAATAGGATTAAAAAACCAACTATTATTGCCCAGCTGCCGATGGTCAGACCAAACTGAATATGCAATCCAATATTCAAGACATCCCATGGGGCTGAACCTAAATTTGCTGTAATAACTAACACAATGCCTAATGACATAATCAAAAGCCCTATTATAAAAATAAAAAGTCGTTGAACTGGTTTATCTTGGCCTATTAATGATTTCATCTGGTGCCCCTTTTGCTTTCCCTATCGTAAGTGTTTTTTCTGTATAATTGCCATTAAGCATTATAGCATAATTACTTTTATAATTGTTGCAGTAAAGACCTGATATTCATTCTTTATCCAGTATAATTAGTTTATATCCTATCTATTCAATAGGATATCATATTTTTTCGTTTTCGCTAAACTTGCTTTTTTTATTGCTGTATATAGAAGCATCTCTAGATTAAAAAGAAGGAATTCCTCCTTTAGCAAAAGAAGAAATCCCTTCAATCTATTGTTTTTCTTCCATTAATTTGACTGTCGATAAAGCCATAATTTTTATCCCATGCAGTAGGCTTTCTAACTGAAAATACATGTCCGGATGATGTAATCCGGGCTGTAAATCTGTGCCTAAGCCAATCATCGTTGTTTGCAGTTGTTCCTTTACTTTCGCATAATAATGAAAATCTTCTCCACCAGGTGTTACTGGAGGCTTTACAAGCCCTTTCTCTCCTAGTATTTCTTTAATACTCTTAGCTACTATTTCTTCCATCGATTTATTTGGTCTTGCGGCTGGCATGTCGGATAGTAGTTCTAATTCTACTCGAGCTCCATTCGCTTCACCTGCAAGTTTCACTTGGCTTTCAAGTCTGGAAATCAATTGTTCCATCGCTTCATTGGTTTGGGCACGAACATCAATGCCAAACTCCGCATAATCGGGAATAATATTAAAATTCTTTCCTCCCGCCTGGGCAAAAGTCATTTTCGCGGAGGCAGGTATAATCGGATTTAGTGGAATAGAACGAATAGCCATATTAATAGCTGTAAGACTGTCGATAACATTTATCCCTAAATGCGGTCTTGCGGCATGTGACTGCATTCCATACAGTTTTCCTTTAAAGCTTGCCGCTGCTCCATGGTAAATTGCAGGAGAACATTCTCCAAATTTCATTTCTTGAATTGGTCGTACATGTAAGCCTAATAAATAATCAACATCATCTAAAAGCCCTTTATTAATAAAGGAAATTGCACCTGCACCAGTCTCTTCAGCTGGCTGGAACAGGCACTTAATTCTCCCCTTTGGTTCTTGGCCTAATTCCTTCAGACATCTTAAAGTAAAAAGCAAAATCGTCGTGTGTGCATCATGACCACATGAATGATTGGCCTTCCATTCTCCCTTCACTTGCTGCCATAACGCATCCATATCTGCTCGAAGCCCTATAACAGGATTATTTTCTTTCCCCCATACCCCAACGATCCCAGTTTGATCATCGAATAATTGATAGGGAATAGATAATTTCTCCAATTCATTTTTTATAAATTTCGTCGTTTCAACTTCTTCCCAGCTTATTTCTGCATTATTATGAAGAAACTGGTACATAGCTATTATCTGTTCCTTTTTCCTGTCTACCCAGCTGTCTATTTGTTCGTGCATTTTCCCCCTCCTCGTATATGTAATTCGTAATTCAAATGGCTTCATTCATTCTCTTTGTTTAAGCTTACAATATAATAATTCACTGGTTCATTTGTCTTTTGAAAGCTGTGAATGATATATCCCCTTACAAACAATTTGGTAAAGACATTTCTATGCATCATACGCCACGTTTCGGCTGCAGCAAAATCTATTTCTTTTATTGTATGTATATCTTTAGGAACAGGAACCTTATAGGTATTCGCTTTTATGGATAGGACATCAAAAGATAAAGGAATAGGGATTTCTCCCCTTGTTTCCCAAGTAACAAGGGAGTGAATTTGCTCCCCTTCCGGATGACGATTATCCGATCGTTTCCCAATGTCCCACTCTAACAATAACCTGTCTGAAGGAAGACCGCCGTTTAATTCATCCTCCATGTCTCCATAATGATTAGAATAATATGTTTTCACTACCCCTCCTAGTTTCGCTATATTTAGATTGGCATTCCGTGATTCTAGCGGGTCAAAAGTCCAGATAATTTTCGTATAGCCACGTTCCAAGGCCATTTCCTTTTGTTTTTCTTTCATTTTAAAGCCCAAACCAGCATTTCTATCCTCTTCCTTCACTGCCATCATATGGGACACTAAATAGATTTCCTTTTGATGAAAACCAGGGAAACTGTAGCAAAAGCCTACTAGTTCCTCTTTCAAAAAAGCCCCTATAATTATTCCTCCATTTTGAATGGAGGCAACTAAAAATGGAAATGGAGTAGTATTCGTCCTGCCCCAAATTGAATTTTGAAGGGAAACTACCAGTTGGATTTCAGCTTTTTCGGTTACTTCTCTTATTATATAAGGATCCACTGTCTTTGTTCCCCCTTATTAAATAAATGGATTAGCATATACCTTCTTAGAAATTAAATGTTGATTAATCACTGTTTCGTTTAAGTCGAACCCAATGCCGGCTCCTTTTGGTACTTCTATTTTTCCTGGCGTAGACAATGTGACTTCTGGACAAATAATATCTTTTTTCCAGTATCGATTCGATGCAGATGTATCCCCAGCAATAGTAAATGCCGGAAGGGAGGTTATCGCGATATTATGCGCTCTTCCGATTCCGCCTTCCAGCATGCCGCCGCACCATACAGGAATATCGTGTTTTTTACATACATCATGTATTTTCTTTGCTTCCGTCAAACCGCCGACACGGCCAATTTTAATATTTATTATCTTACAGCTTCCTAATTCAATCGCTTTTCGAGCATCTTCTACAGAATGAATACTTTCATCCAAACATATAGGTGTTGCGAGCTCACTTTGCAAAATAGAATGGTCAATAATATCATCATATGCTAATGGCTGTTCAATCATCATCAACTTAAGTGGATCTAATTCTTTGATTCGCTCAATATCTGCTAATGTATAGGCAGAATTCGCATCTGCCATTAGCGGGATGTCATAGCCAAAGGTTTGTCTTATTTTTGCTAAAGGCTCTAAGTCATAGCCAGGTTTAATTTTCACTTTTATCTTTTTATAGCCCTCGTTCAAAAAGCGTTCCACTTTTGTTAAAAGCATATCAGTAGTTGGTTCGATTCCAATACTTACCCCTACATCAATCGACGTTTGAACACCTCCAAGCGCTTTTGAAAGAGAAATACCTTGCTGCTTACTATATAAATCCCATATTGCTCCTTCTAAAGCAGCTTTTGCCATATTATTTCTTCTGATTGGAGCGAATCTTTTTGTAACTTCATCTGGATGCGTTATCTCGTCTTTTAACAAGAGGGGAATCAAAAACTCGTTTAGCATATAGATAACAGTTCCAGTTGTTTCCTCACTATAAGTAGGATCAGGTAAAGCGACAGACTCTCCATACCCAATGTGCTCTCCACTATATATTTTAATGATAAGAAAATCCTTTTCTAACAGTTCGCCAAAACTTGTCTTAAACGGACTAACCAGGGGCATTTTTACATGTTGGACTTCGATTTTATCAATTTTCACCATTTCACGTCCTTCTCGTCTAGTATCATTCTTCTATTTTAATAGTAATTTGGATTATTGGTAGAAATTTATTTAAAAAATCGAAATATCTACTAAAAATTTTTTAACATAAATGAAGTGGGACAAACAAAATATATAATAAATTAAGTCGAACAATCTCTAATTTAGTAGCGAAACCAACTCGTTCCATCATTTTTTTTAAAGAATATATAATTATTAGGAAATACAAAGCAGCTTGAATACACGGAGACTCCTATGGGAGATTCGAGAAATCCCAAGCCCTGCTGGAAGCTTGGCACTCGCCCCATGGAAAGCGAAGTGTATTCAGGCTGCGGAACCTTTTTTCTAAAATTAATAAAACCCCGAACAATTATACGAACTTTTCTTAGTATGTACGTATAATTACGCGGGGTTATTTGGTTGAGAATTCTTATGTTTTAGCCATTTTATTGATAACATATTTTCCTGGTGTTATTCCTTCATGCTGCTTAAAAATCCTAATAAAAGTATTCACATTTTTACAGCCAACCATTTCGCCAACCTCGGATACCATATATTTACCTGATTCCAATAAAATTTTTGATTTTTCTACCTTTAATTGATTTACATAATTTTTAAACGAGGATTTTAAATGATCTTTAATCAACTTGCTAACATAGGATTCACTTAATTGAAAATGATCTGCTACTTCCCCTAAAGATAGATCGCTTGTGTAATTTTCTTGAATATAACGAAGAACATTTTCTACAGTGGAAAGTTTAATGGAATGTTTTTCTTCTAAAAGTAACATTAACTCATTGAATATATCGATGAAGGTGTTCTTTAGTATCTCGATATCTGTACTGTTTAAATGAAAGAATAGAGCTTTATTATCCTTTAAAAAATCGCTAAAAGACAGATTACATTTATTCAAGATTCTCTTTATCGTATTGATGAGAGCATTTCGAAAATCATAAATATTATAGATATCCATGCTTTCTTCTCTAAAATTTGTTTCAACTATCTCATTTATCAACTTCTTGGCATACTTCAGCTCTCTTTTCTGCATAAAATTTATTAAAATGCTTTCCGTTTCTACACTATAGGAATAATCCTTCCCAGATGATAATGAAATATGGTTGCTGCATAGAGATTTTGTATCAATAAAAGAATATTTCTGTTCCATAAGTTGAAAGGAAGTTTTAAATATTTTTGGTAATTCTATTAACGATGAAAAGGCTTGCGAGAGGGTAAAAACGATTTCTACTCCTAATTCTTGCTCTATCCTCCCAATCATTCGATGTAAAACATCTAATATTAGGTGCTGATTTTTTTCTGCAAAAAACAAACAAAAATGTTTATAATCAATGGGAAAAGAAATAAATTTTTGATTGGTTTCTTTTTCATTAAATAAAGCTAATACTTTTTTTCTTAATGTTAAAATATTCCCTTCACTTAAATTGGATTCCCATTCAGAAATCCCCTGCATGGATATAATCACAAGAATTCCACCTTGACAGAATGGATCTAATTGGAGGAGTTTCAACCTTCTCTCCATATTCTGCTTATCATAATTTTCATAAATAATGTTTTTGAGAAAGTTTTCTTGCAAATCAACTAATGAGCTTTGTTGGAGCTGTACTAAGTTTTGATTGGTTTTATTGATAGTATGAATTTTAGAGATAATATAATCCAACTCATTTTTTATATAACTGTCCGAACTATTCTTTTCCTCTCCACTTTTAATATTTTTGATAATTTCTTCAATGGGTGAATAAGATTTTCTGCTTAAGGTGGTAGTTAGAACAAAACCTAACAAAAGGAGCACAAACAAAATTACTCCGATACTTGTAAGGGTATGAATGGGTAATCCAATTCCTGTATGTACATTCGTTATATATAAATAATGAATAGTTGGTATCGCATTGGAACGTTTTTGATAGCCATTGTATTGATTAACCGAACGATAAACAATTTGATTTTCATGGGTTTTTTTCACCGGTAAAAAACTAGCAAGTACGTTTTCTCCCTTTATGGTAGTAGAGGCTAAGGCAGACTTATTAACAATCGCAAGAATACTATTCGTATCTGGTAAATTGCTCGTTAATAAGTCCTTTTTCTCCCACACAATGAAAAAATAAAGATATTGCTTTTCCTGCTGATAATAGATTTTATTGACAATAACCAGTTTATCTTTGGCGTCATAACACTGTAAATCATTGTTTCCTTTTGAATCCATAAAAGCTTCTAATTCTGTGAAATTTTCATCCATGTGAATAAATTTCATATAGTCTTTAAACAAAAAATAACCATCTGAACTAGTTACATCTGTCCCATAATCTTTTAAAACAGCAAGATTAAAACCTAACTGATCATTTGAAAAATGATTGCCTGTTAACTCATTAAACAATTTACTATATATACTATAATTAAACTGATTTTCCTTTAAAAATTCTGCAATAACATCTTGCTGGGATAACAGCTTGACTACATTTAAGGAAACATCTAGGCGATAGTCAATTATATTACTTTCTCTTTCCAAAAACATTTCATTTAATTTATTTATTTCTAGCCGATTTTGGGAATATTCTTGCGAGATTGTCACAAATAAAATAATAGAAGTATAGATAATGATAACCACGGAGAATGATAGAAATAATTTCTTAAAAATAGTTTTCCGAAACATAATATCCCCCTCTTTTTGTTATTATTCCAATTATATTTTCTAAGTTATAATAAAAAACAATATTTAGAAGAGGTATGTAAACTTATGGTATAAAGATGATTAATAGGTGGGAATAAGCCTTCCACCTATTAACCGCTAAAAAAAAATGATTAGCTTTATACAATACGTATTGTTTTTATTTCATAGGGACTTAACTCCAATGTAATATTTCCCTCTATATCCACAGGAGGTTCCATGTCTTTCTCCAGCAAATTTGTTTCATTCCATTGTCGACAATCAAATAATGGTTCTAAAGTTAGCACTCTATTACTTCCTAGGTGGTCATGCACTCGTAATATAATCCCTTGACCATTTTCCGCCGCTTTAACAGCATCGATGTATACGCTTTCTTCTGTATGCCATTTAAATAGTCTCCGATTCACTTGATTCCCTTTTAGTACAGATAATGGCTGATTTAGAGCCCAAGCTTCTTCAACCGTTCTTCCATCTACGAAATCTCCTGTATGTGGTAGAAGACTATACGTAAATTCATGCATTCCTATATCAGCTGATGGGTCTGGATATATTCCCCCTTTTAATAAGGTAATTCTCATTGTTTGGTCTTTTATATCATGCCCGTACTTACAGTCATTAAGTATACTGACTCCATAATCCCTTTGTGAATAGTCCACCCACTGGTGTGCTACTGTCTCGAATTTCGCCAGATCCCAGCTGGTATTCCAATGTGTAGGTCGCTGAACATTACCATATTGTATATCATACGTTGCAACAGTATTGCGAATATCGACATCAAATCCTGCTTTCAGTAATTGTTCCCTTTCTTTCCAATCTGCCTTTGTAATAAAATCTATTCGACGTGAATGTTTATAAACCTGCATATATTGAATAATTCTCGAAGTACCAAATGAATAAACAAATTCAACCTTTGCGTATAGGTTGTTTTGTTCTTTAATGGTAATCGATTCTGCGGCTAACTCGTTATACTTTTCTTGATAAAATATGTCGATATCCCATGCATTAAAGTTCATTGGTTTATCTTCAAATAATTGAAGCCTGTTCCCAAAGCCATTTTCTTTAAGTACTTCGCGATGATACTGTTTATCATAAATGCTAATTAACTGTCCTTTCTCATTCCAGCGAATTAGATAATTATTCGTATCTATACCGCTTTCTACTGCTTTTATAAAAGGAGCTTCCACTCTTTTTACTTCCATCGGCTCAAATTTCAGAATACAAGTTCCGAAAGCTGGAATAGTCGGTGTCTGGACAAGATATCCTTCTTCACACGGCACTGCTTCCAATTCTTCTCCAGAATCCGTTAAAAATTTGCCAGATTCCTTTTTTTCAATTATTACCAATTCCTTTCTTACCCAGCCGGCCGAGTTAAAGACAGTCCATTGATTTATTGCTGCATCATCTAACCGTGCTAAGAGTTGGGTAGAGCTTTCCATCGCTTCTTCTATCTCTACCTTATGATCTTGATAAACTTCTTTTATAGATGAACCAGGAATAATATCATGAAATTGGTTACGCAATAACACTTCCCATATATTCGTTATTTCTTCCTTTGGATAATGAATTCCTTTTGAGACTTGTACAGCTGAATACAAAATTTCTAGTTCTCTTAAAGTTAACTCTAATCTGCGATTCATTTTTTTGACAAAGGCTTGAGATGTATAGGTTCCTCGATGATATTCTAAATATAATTCCCCATCCCATGTATGAACGTAATTATCTGCAGAATCAATAGTGTCATGAAGCTGTTGAAAAAATTCATCCGCACGCCCTGTTTTCACATGTGGAAGACCCGGGATTTTATCCATACGACGGCGATTTTCTAACATATCTCTTGTGACTCCACCGCCACCGTCTCCATACCCATACGATATAAGCAGTTGTTTATTTACATCTTTATTCCGATAAGCTTTATAGCTGCCTAACACTGTTTCTGGTTCCAACTGTCCATTATAAGTATAAAACCAGCGAGATGCCCATTGATTATCTACTAAGTCTTTTCCTGGTTCTGGTGTAGTAATAAAATGGGTTAACACCTCTGATCCATCTATCCCCCGCCAGACAAAAGTATCATGTGGCATCCGGTTGTATTGATTCCAGCTTATTTTTGTCGTCATAAATGTATCTATCCCACTCTTTTTTAAAATCTGAGGCAATGCCCATGAATAACCAAAAACATCTGGCAGCCATAGATAGTGGACATCTTTATGGAATTCTTTTTTTATAAATTGTGTTCCATGGAGAATTTGCCGAGTTAGTGATTCGCCAGATGGTATATTACAATCAGCTTCCAGCCACATAGCACCATCTATTTCCCAACGGCCCTCTTTTATTCTATTTTTTATTTGTTCATAAATCTCCGGATAATCTTCTTTTATATATTGATAGAGTTGGGGCTGAGTTTGTAAAAAGATATAGTCTGGATATTGCTTCATTAACTGTAGAACAGTCGAAAAACTACGTGCGGCTTTCTCTCTTGTATGCTTCAGTCTCCATAACCAAGCGACATCAATATGGGTATGACCAATCGCGGTGATTGTCACTAACTCGCGCTTTTCTAAAGCGTCTATTCCTTTTTGCAAATTATCATTAGCTAACTTTATACTTTTATAAAAAGCAGGACTCCCTGGATAGGACCAGTCGATATATTTCATGGTTTTTTCTAATAAAGGCAAAAGTTCATATCGTTTTGGGTCATCCTCCTTTAATTGTTTAATCGTTTTTAAAATACAATCTGCGGTAAAATATAAATCATCACATTCTTCATTTAAAATTGCATATTCAGCCATCTTAAATGTATGTGATTGGATTTGCTCAGGTCCACCACCTTCCAATCCGGACCATAATTTCAAGGAAAGTGTTACTTCCTTTCCGTAATAACCAGGGTCAAGAAAGACTTCTTTATGATTAGAGTCAACGCCTTGGTATGGTTGGTCGTCCACAAAAAGCAAGGATTCAAATCCGGAGTTATAGCCGCCACCTGTTCGACCAAAGTCCAATAGTAAGACTATTCTTCCATCTGATTTAGGAACTTTAAACGTTGTTTGAATCCATAAATAATAGTCCCTTCCTTCCCAAATATCGCCTAACGAAAAGTCTTGCCACTCAGTCGAAATACTAGGTGGATATTTCTCTGCTCCTTTTATGCTTTCTTTTGCTTTCCAATTGTTAAGACTTTGTCTTTCCATGTATCGGTAAGGATTTAATTCTTTCATTCTAGCTTCTAATTTTTCGATTGTATAAAACATAGCACCCTATCCTTTCGTAGCTCCACCTAAACTGAAGCCCTTTGACATAAAATTTTGTGAAATTGTATACAAAATAACGACAGGCAATGTATACATTACCGAAAATGCTGCCAATCTGCCGTAATTAACCATTCCAAAGTTTCCGAAAAATTGAAAGATCGTTACAGAAGCCGGCAGCTTTTCTGGACTTTGAATGAGGATATAAGGAACAAAATAATTTCCCCAGCTGCCTGTAAAAGTAAAGATAGCAACTGTGAATATTCCGGGAAGCATTAAGGGAGCAACAATTTTTTTTATTCCTTGAAAGATAGATGCTCCATCGACCCAGGCTGATTCTTCTAAATCCAAGGGAATAGAATCCATAAAATTCTTCATCATCCAAATACCATATGGCAAGGAAGAAGCTGTTAAAAAAAGCGTCATCGCTATCAAGGAATCTTGAAATTTCAAATAAAGAAATAACTGAAACACCGGTACAATAACGGCTGTCATTGGTAAGGAAGTCATGAACAAAATGGTCATCATAAAACTATTTTTATATTTTAATGTATACCTAGACAATGGATAAGCAGCCAGCACACATAAAATCACAACCAACAATGCCTGTGAAGTCGATATTCCTATTCCAATAAAAAACGAACGCAAAATCGCAGCTTCAGATAATATTGACTTAAAGTTGTCTAAGGTTATCTTTTCTGGCATCTTCAGTGCCTGAATTGCCCCTGGATCCACTGATGCAAATAGCATCCATAATAACGGCAGCAAAAACAAAATTGCCAGAATAGACAGGATTAAATAATGAATAAGTTTTTCCACTCTATATCCTTTTTGAACCAACTCACTTCACCTACACTTTCACTTTCAAGGTTTTCATATATATGAAGCTGGCAATTGCACCCAATACTAATAACACAAAGGAAATCGCTGTCCCATAGCCTAACTGATAACTGACAAATGCCTGTTTATACATAAATACAGGAAGCGTTGCTGTACTTACACCTGGACCTCCTCCAGTCATTGTATAAATTAAAGCAAATACTCCAAGTGTTTGCAGCGTAACTAACATCATATTTGTGGCGATTGTTCCTTTTACCATAGGGATGGTGATATAGCGAATAACCTGAAATCGACTGGCACCATCCATAATGGCTGCTTCTTCCACATCTTTTGGAATATCGTCTAAAGCTGCTTGAAATACCATCATGGAGAAAGCAGTTCCTCTCCACATATTCGCAATCACAACACTCACCATTGGGAAAGTAAATAGCCAGGCAATCGGTTTAATATCAAAAAGACTCAACAGCCAATTAGCAGTTCCGCTTTCACCAAGAAATGCCACCCAGCAAAATGCTACCACAACTTCTGGAGTTACCCAGGCGGCAATTATGATTAAACCAACAATTCTTCTAAATGTTTTATTTTTCTCTTTCATTAAAAAGGCGATCAAAAAGCCAAAGAAACATTGTCCGAGCACCGCTGAGAAAAAAACAAAAACAATTGTATTCCACACACTGACACGGAAGTCGGGATCTTGAAACATCCGGGTAAAGTTTTCAAATCCTACAAACCTTAGCTGACTAGCTTCTGCACCAGTCAGAGCTAAGTTTGTAAATGAAAAAAGTAATGTTAATAGCATCGGCCCAATGAAAAATATCAATAATAAAAGCCAGGTCGGAGCGAGAAAAATAGCTGCCTTAACATGATCCGACTGTCCTTTTCGTTTCGGCTTTTTTCCTAATACTGCTTCCAATTTCATCCCACCTTTAAAAAGGTTATCACTATAACAACAGGTGATGACCATACAAGGAATGGGAGTAAATTTCCCTGCTGGTCAAGTGTTCAGCCTTTTGTACAGTTATTTAACTACGTTTTCTTCGCCGACAATCCTGATTACATTGTTTGCATAATCCTCGGCAGCTTGTTTTGGTGTCTTGCTACCAGTTGCGACTGCCTCCACCATCGTTTGTATTTCTACGGAAACATTCGGATATTTGTCATTAGCAGGACGGAAATGAGCATTCTTCAAATACTCCGTTGCTTCCGAAATGAAATTTTGTTCTTTATAGGCGGGAACTTCCGCTGAATCATCACGTACTGTTAAGTTTCCTTCTGCAACAGCGCGAGCTGCCTGCTGTTCTTTCCCACCTAAAGCTTGGATAACCTTCCATGAAGCATCTGGATTTTTTGCTTTAGATGGAATTGCCCATGTCCATCCTCCAGACATAGTCGTAGTGCCAGGCTCTTGTCCATTTTGAGTCGGCATGGCCGCAAAACCAAATCGTTCCGTGACATTATCCATTGGAACTGCTCCTGTTTCTGTATAATTACCTGTATTCCAAAATCCATCTAATATAATTCCTGCTTCATCATTTGGGAACTTTTCTTGGAATAAAACGGAACTATAGTTGCTGTTAATGGCAATAGATAGAGGCGGTCCTAATTTTTTCTGATTATATACTAGATCAATAAATTGTAAGGATTCTTCTATTCCTTTTGTATTCACATGCCATTTCTTTGTATCAGCATCAAATAACACATCGTCTGTCCCGTAGAGCAGCATTTCAAAAGTCTGCATCGATACGGATTCCCCGTTTGCTTTAGCTACTCCCATAGAAAGAGGAATAACATCCTTAGCTGAATCTTTTATTTTTTCAGCAGCTTCTATAATCTCATCCCAGTTTTTAGGCTGCCAGTCTTCCGGCAGACCAGCTTTTTTGAAAACATTTTTGTTATACCATAACCCGCGAGAATCAGATGTTCCTGGAATGGCATATAATTTCCCATCTTCTCCAATCGAACCTGACTTTAAATTTTCTGTATAATATTGCCATTGATCCCAATCACGCACATAATCATCAAGTGGTAAGAGATAGCCTGCATTCGCATCTGAATTTAACATAAAGGAGTCTTCTGCAACCACATCAGGTGCTGTACTTTCTGATTGCATCGATAAAGCCACTTTAGAAAAATAATCCCCCTCACTAGCTGTAATCGGCGATAAAACTATTTTTATGTCTGGGTTTTCTTTTTCAAATTCTGGGATAAACGTGTTTGTTAAATATTTTTTTAATTTATCATGCTCTCCTACATCTCTCCATGTAATTTTAATCTGGGTTTTTCCATCAACCTTCCCATCATCAGATGTTGAATTACTTTCGCTTGAACAACCAATTAATAAAAACGGAATACATAAAAGAAGCAAAAATACTTTTTTAATCGACTTTTTCATTTTTTCAACCCCTTGTTTTTAATTATTCGTTAGTGAAATAACTGCTCACTAAAATGTAAGCACTTTCAATTTAATCTTTAGACGCCTCTTTTTCAATCTATAAAATAAAGGAAAGTCAGTATTTTTCTTAGATAATTGAAAAAATGAAGATTATAACAAAAAATATAGATTGGCGGAAACGATATTTATCTGCCATCTCTTAAAAATGTTTGTTTAGAAATTTTAAAAAAACCTTAAAAAAGAAGCCTAGTTAAATGACTGCCTTACCATTCGTGCGTGTCATTTAACTAGACTCCATTATATAAGTCTATGCTTATTTATTTTTTTTAAATCCTTTAAGCTTATCATATATTGCCCCCAGCTTCTTCTCCTCACCAGCTTCAGTTGGATGATAATACTGAGTTCCTTTAAGTTTTTCCGGGAAATATTCTTGATCAACCCATCCACCAAACGTTCCAATTGGATAGTCATGCGGATAAATATACCCAACATGTCCTAACTTCTTGCTTCCTTCATAATGACCATCCCTTAAATGCATAGGGATATCCCCGACTCTGCCATTGCGGACATCTGCTATGGCGGCATCTAATGCTTTATAGGCTGCGTTCGATTTAGAGGATAAACACATTTCCACTACCGCTACAGATAAAGGAATTCGCGCTTCTGGTAAACCAAGTCGCTCACTCGCCGTCACTGCTGCTAAAACATTATTGCCGACAGATGTATTGGCAAGGCCAACATCTTCATAGGCAATGACTAACAATCTCCTATTTACGGCAACTAAATCTCCTGTTTCTAATAAATGAGCGAGATAATATAAGGCGGCATCTACATCACTACCTCGGATACTTTTCTGCAGACTAGATAATAAATTATAGAAATGCGAGCCTTTTTTATCCCCAAAAACACCGACCTTTTCAATCATTTGGTCAATGGTATCATCCTTGATAATAAAAACGTCGTCCTCTTTATCAGATGAATAGACAATAGACTCTAGAAGAGTTAATGATTTTCTTGCATCTCCATTAGTGCCTTTTGCAATTTTTGCAATTTGTTCCTTTGAAATTTGAATGGACAGATTCGCAAGCCCTTTTTCATCTTGTAATGCTCGATGCAATAATTCTTCAATATCATCATCCGTTAATCTTTTTAACTGCTTGATTTGTCCACATCTACTGCGAATCGCAGGATTTACATCATGGTAGGGATTTTCCGTCGTAGCACCTATTAAAACAATATCCCCTCTCTCCACATGAGGAAGTAAATAATCCTGCTGCGCTTTATTAAAACGATGAATTTCATCTAAAAAAAGAATGACTTTCCCTGTCAATCTTGCTTCATCCACTACCGCTTCCACATCCTTCTTTCCTGATGTAGTCGCATTTAGTGCAATAAAAGGTAATTTTGTTGTACCAGCAATAGCAAAGGCAATCGAGGTTTTCCCAATGCCAGGCTCTCCATACAATAACATCGATGGAACATGACCATTTTTAATCATTTTATATAAACTGGTTGTTTTTCCGATAATATCCTTTTGCCCGACTACTTCATCAAGATTCGTCGGGCGCATTCGATAAGCAAGTGGTTCCCCGTTCATTTATACACCTTCTTGTTTAACTTCTTACATCCATTATAACGTAAAGATAGGAAAGAAGAAAAATAGAATGAAGTCCATAAAAGACCTCATTCTATGATTACGCCGCAACATCTCTCTTCCTAAACACCCAAAAAGCTAAGCCGATGAATACGACAAAATAAATAACGAGCATAGTAATCGAGAAAGACAAAGTCATGCCGCTCACTAAAGGAGTTCCTTCCAAATATTGCGTTAAATCAGTGTTGGCAAATAATAAATATTTCGCCCAATCAAACCAGTTCGCTAATAATAAAGTGACTGTATTACCCATAAACATTAAGAAAATCGATATCCCAATTGCGAGTGAACTATTCCGAAAAACGGAAGAAATCATAAATGCCATTGTAGTGAGCATAAATAAACTGATCGAATTTAATCCATAATAGCTTATTAAATGCATGAGAATGCTTTGTTCCTTCACTACCCCATTGGAATAAAATAAATATGGATACACTTCTTTCGGCAGTCCAAACAGAATGGCACCTAATATAAAAGAAAAGGCAAAGATGATAAAAATAGTTAAAAACCCGAAAAGTAATACCGTTAAATATTTTGATAATAGAATCTTTATTCTGCTTAATGGACGAATAAGGAGAAGTTTTATCGTTCCCCAATTAAACTCGTTTGCTACGATTCCAGCTGCAATAATAATTGTAAATAAGCCTGCAAGACTAAGAAGTTGGATACTATCAGCAACAAAATCCCATGCAGAGTATTCTACATTTGTACTAAAATTATGTGTAATTCTATACTCGTTTATAGCTATTTCTTTTGTATAATAATTCCTTGTTTCTTCAGGAAGGTGTTCATCTTCCAGCTGTTCATTATAGCGCTTATTTTCTAATTCAAGTCCATGTTTCCAGTTCTCATTATCAGGGACAGAAAATCCACTTGATTGATATTTATTAAAAGCACCAAGCAATAAAACAGCAATTAATAAGAGCACGATCATTACTAATGTTGCTGGACGTTTCCATATCTTCATCCATTCATTTCTTATTAGCTGCATTAATTCAGATCCTCCCTGTGGTTAGTCAATTCTAAAAATCGATCTTCTAATGTTTTCGATACTTCTTTTATGCCAAAAATCTGAACGTCCTGTAAAGCAAGTGCTTTTATTATTCCAGGTATTTGTTCTTTTGTTACCGTAATATGAATTCCCTGCTCTTTTGGCATAACTTGCACTTCCGGCATCATTCCATGTATATGACTTATGGCTTTATCAACAGGATGAAGCTCCATTTCAAATACTTGCTCTACTGCTACAAAGTCCTTTACTAACTGGACATCGACCAGTTTACCTTCTTGAATAATGCCGATGCGATCACACATCATTTCCATCTCTGATAACAAGTGACTAGAAACAATAACTGCCATGTTTCTCTCTCTAGCTAGCATTCTTAAATGGTCTCTTATCTCTCTTATCCCTGCAGGATCTAATCCATTCGTTGGCTCATCTAAGATTAATACTTTAGGATCATGCAAAAGGCTTTGCGCAAGGCCTAAACGTTGTCGCATTCCAAGTGAATAAGTGCGAACTTTATCATGAATTCGATCTTTTAAACCAACTAATTCAACTGTCTCCATTATTTTTTGCTTTGATATACCTTTCACCATTCGAGCATAGTGCAGAAGATTTTCATACCCACTCAAAAATTTGTACATTTCCGGGTTCTCTACAATGGCTCCAACATGCTGGATTGCTTTCTCAAACTGATCGCGAACACTCTCCTTGCAAATTATGATATCCCCATCACTCATATTAATGAGACCAACAATCATCCGGATCGTTGTTGTTTTCCCTGCACCATTTGGACCAAGAAAACCAAATACTTCTCCTGCTTCTACTTGGAAACTCAACGAATCAATTATTTTTCTTCCTTTGATTATTTTTGAGACATTTTTTAATTCCACTACGGATGTCACTATTTTTTACCAGCCTTTCATTTGTTTATATTTGCCTTCATCCACTCGATAATGGATTGACCTTTTTCTTCCCTTAAATCCTCTACTGAAAGATTGGCGATTACATTCCCATTATTTAAAACAACTATATTATCTAAAATGGATTCAACCTCTACTATCTCATGTGTTGCTATCACAACGGTCTGTTTTTCAAAATCAATATAGTTTAATAATCCTTTAACGATTGATTCCCGCACCAGTGGATCTAAACCTGAAAAAGGTTCATCGAGTAATAAAATTGGCGCTGACCGAGCTAAACAAAGAACAAGCTTCAGTCTTCCTCTGTTTCCCTTCGAAAGATTCTTTATTTTTTTATGTTGCTCTAACTGCATAAATTCTAGTAATTCTTGCGCTTTGCCAAGCTGAAAATCATGAAACTGCGAGGCTGTAAATCGTATCATTTCTTGAATAGTAAAAGATTCATAAAAACGGTCTAGCTCCGTTAAATATGAAACATCCTCTGCAATTCTACGCGTAGCATTTTTTCCATTGACTAACACCTTGCCATTAGTCGGCTGGACAAGACCAGCAATCATTTTCAACGTGGTTGATTTTCCACTTCCATTTGTACCAAGAAGACCATAAATTTTTCCCTCTTCTAAGGTTAAATTTACATTTTCCACTGCATACTCTCTACCATATCTTTTGGTTACATTGCGAAATTGTATCATTTACTTTTCACCCTTCTTCTCTTGAAGATAGATTTCTAATAACTGAACCATTTCTTCTTTTTTGATTCCTAGCTCTTGCATATTACGAATAAACTGTTCCAGTAAATCATGTTGAAGCTTTGTTCTTAGCTCCTCTATAATATCTTCTGATTCGGTTATAAATGTACCCTGACCTCTTCTCGTTTCCACAATCTTCATCCTTTCCAATTCACCGTACGTCCGTTGAATCGTATTTGGATTTACTCCAGATGCAATAGCCATTTCTCGAACAGATGGCAACTTATCTCCTGGCATCCGTTCATAGCGTGCAATTTGCTGTGTAATTTTTTCTACGATCTGCATGTAAATTGGTCTGGATGATTCAAATTCATCTGCCATGGTAATCTACACCTCCACTTTCTTTTCCAATAACCAAGAAGCTATTAGAAATAAGCAGAAGAGTGTTAGAATATATCCGCATAATGAAAAAATAGATATCTCTGTTGTTTCTATAGAAGCCTTAAAAAAATCCCGACGTGCTTCAAAAGCAAGTGTATTGTCTACAGAAATAACTGATTTCCTTTTAAGAGCATCAATAACCGGGATTCTATTAAACCAGTAGACAGCAATATTCCAAATATTCCAAAGAAGGATTAAAACGACCCAGCGTATTTTATTCAACCATACGATTTTTTTCATGCTGTGATAAAGTGTCCATGAGAAAAAGACCCAGCTGCTGAGGTATATGGATATTCCTAATAGGATTAAACACATAAAAAATAAATTTGTTTGATTGAAAGCTAGTTTCAATTCTCCAACATACATACTAATCACTGCCACACTAAACATTAAAAACAATGATATTATCGAATACAGGATTCCTGTAATCCATTTTGATAAAAGAAGTTTTATGCTGCTGTTTGGATTATGAAGCCATAATTGTGTTTTCCCTTCTATATTCAAAGAAGTTAATAAAAAAGATGGAAGATAAAACACATGCGCAAAACAGAAAGTGATGGCAAAAATTGCGACCAACATAATTGTTTTGTAATAACTAGATAGTACAATAGACGTTATCAATCCCAAACTGACAATAATAATACTCGTGTACAGAAAAGGAAGACCAAGCTTTAAATCTTTTTTTAATAGCCCATTAAACGAATTCACTTAAACCACCTCATTGTATTAGTGTATTATCTACATAGTACACTAATACTCCGATACTAGTCAATAGGCTTCGGCTCTTTTTCTCACCATTTAGATGAACGAAAAGTCACCATAATCTCCATGTAAAAAACCAAAACAATTATACGTAGCTTTTCATAGCATTTTCGTATAATTGTTTTGGTTTAAAGGAAGCTAGACACTTATGTTCCAATCTCTTTTCAATCAAGAAACATTTACCGCCATTTTATGGTATTATTTCTCATCTTTTACACGTGTGATTTTTATCTCTTTTAGCAACTCTTTTACGACATGGCTAGCCATTATTAACCCAGCCACTGAAGGAACAAACGCATTAGAAGAAGGAGGCATTTTCGCCTTTCGAATTGGCGCATTATCTTTTCCGACCACTTTACGAACATCTTCACGAATTACAATGGGACTTTCATCTGAAAATACGACGTTAATCCCTTTTCTAATTCCTTCTTTACGAAGTCTTGTACGAATAACTTTTGCAATTGGATCTGTGTGTGTTTTACTAATATCTGCAATTTGGAAACGAGTAGGATCCATTTTATTTGCAGCGCCCATGCTTGAAATGATTGGAATATTTCGGTTTAAACACTCTTTCATTAAGTGAATTTTATAAGCAATCGTATCAGATGCATCTATGACAAAATCTAAGCCATAAGCAAAAATTTCTTCATACGTTTCTTCGGTATAGAACATTTTCAATGCAATTACTTCACAGTCTGGATTAATATCTGCAATACGTTCTTTCATAATATCTACTTTAGGACGGCCAACTGTAGATAATAATGCAATTACCTGTCTATTGACATTCGTAATATCCACATCATCCTTATCAATTAAGATTAATTTTCCTACGCCTGAACGAGCTAACGCTTCTGCAGCAAAGGAACCAACGCCTCCGATTCCTAGAACAGCAACCGTACTGTTTTTCATTGTCTCTAGCCCTTCTTTGCCAATGGCTAGCTCATTTCTCGAAAATTGATGCAACATCTGTTTTCAACTCCATTTAATTTTTCCTACCAGCTAATTATGTTTACATATTCCCTTATCAGGAATTCTCATTCTGAAAGAATAAAATTATTACTTAAGAAATATAACATAAATTTTTATCAGCTACCACTACCCTTTCCTTGTTTCCCGATAAGAATTAAGTTTTTTCTATTGAATGATAGGTATAAATTTTGCAAGTACTAAAAGAGAGAGTTGGAACAAAATATGTAATAAGTAAAGAGAATCAATCTCATAGCTAAACCTCATGGGCTAGCCAGTTGGAAAGCGATGCGTATTTAGCTCCAGAAAAAAATCACAAAACGTCTTTTTCGACATAAAAAAACGAACAATCATACGAAATATTGTTGATATCTCCGCATAATTGTTCGGGTCTATATTTGGTGGAATACTTCTATTCCAGTCTCTTAATCATTATTTATTCAGTTTCAAAGATAAATGTAAATCTGTTAATTGGTTTTCACTTACTTCACTTGGAGCATTTGTCAAAAGACAGCTTGCACTTGCTGTTTTAGGAAATGCAATCGTATCACGAAGATTCGTGCGCCCAGATAGCAGCATAATTAAGCGATCTAAACCAATTGCAATTCCTCCATGTGGTGGAGTTCCATATTCAAACGCTTCTAATAAGAAACCAAATTGAGCATAAGCCTCTTCCTTAGTAAATCCTAATAAGCTAAACATTTTTTCTTGGATTTCTTTTTCAAATATACGTAGAGAACCACCGCCTAGCTCATAACCATTTAACACAATGTCATAAGCTTGTGCTTTCACTGCTTCAGGATTCGTATCCAATAATTCTAAATCCGCTCTTTGAGGCATTGTGAATGGATGATGTGCTGCATAAAAACGGCCTTCTTCTTCGTCATATTCAAATAACGGCCAATCTGTCACCCATAAGAAATTGAATTTACTTTGATCAATTAAATCTAGCTCTTTTGCTAATTTTAAACGCAGTGCTCCTAATGCATCGGCAACGACATTCTTTTTATCAGCTACGAATAAAAGCAGGTCTCCTGCTTCAATATTTAACGCTTGCTCAAAGTCTTTTTGCTCTGTCTCGGAAATAAACTTAGAAATAGGCCCTTTTAAGCCGTCTTCTTCAGCTTTTAACCAAGCAAGACCTTTTGCTCCATACACTTTTACAAACTCTGTCAATGCATCAATATCTTTACGAGAATAGTTTCCACTTGCATTCTTTACATTTATTGCTTTTACTTGACCGCCTGTTTCAACTGCTGAAGCAAATACTTTAAAGCTAGATTCTTTCACTATTTCAGAAAGGTCAACTAATTCCATCTCAAAACGAGTATCTGGTTTGTCTGATCCATATCTACTCATTGCTTCATCATAAGGCATTCTTGGAAATGGGAGCGTCACATCGATATTCTTAACTTCTTTCATGATTTTTGCCATCATTGCTTCCATCATGTTCATAATATCTTCCTGACTCATAAAGCTTGTTTCCAAATCAAGCTGTGTGAATTCTGGCTGTCGATCTGCACGTAAATCTTCATCACGGAAACAACGAGCAATCTGATAGTATCTCTCTACTCCACCGACCATTAATAATTGCTTGAAAATTTGTGGTGACTGAGGCAATGCATAGAATTCACCTGGATGAACTCGGCTAGGTACTAAATAATCTCTTGCCCCTTCTGGCGTACTTTTTGTTAAGATTGGTGTTTCAATATCCAAAAACCCTTCACTATCAAGAAAATCTCTCATCACTTTTGTGACTTGATGACGCATTTTTAAGGTTTCAAACATAACAGGTCTTCTAACATCTAAATAGCGATATTTTAAACGTACATCTTCTGTAACATCCGTTTGATCAGAAATAACGAATGGAGGAGTTTTTGCTTCATTAATGATTTTAATTTCATCGGCGATTATTTCAATTTTTCCTGTTTTAAGGTTTTCATTGACTGTACCTTCTTGGCGTGCAACTACTTTTCCTTTTATATCTAATACAAATTCATTTCTTACCTTATCAGCGATTTCGATGGCCTCTTTATTTATCTCTGGATTAAATACTACCTGAACGATACCTGTACGGTCACGTAAATCAATGAAAATCAGCCCGCCTAGATCACGTCTTTTTTGCACCCATCCTTTTAAAACAATACTCTCACCAATCGATTTTTCTGTTACTTCACCACAAAAATATGTTCTTCCAAACATGAAGTATCCTCCCTATAATCAACATTTGTGTATTCACATTTTTATCTTCCTAACGACTCATTCAGATGCTTTCTTTGCTTTCCTATTAAAAACAAAGAAAACATCCTTGCTTAGAATGAGCCAAAGTCTTTTAGCGCACTTACAAGCTCTGTAAGCGGAATTTCTTTTTGTTCTCCTGTTTCTAACTGTTTTAAATTAATTTTGTTGTTTTGCAATTCATTTTCTCCTAAAACAGCGACATATTTAGCGTGAAGACGATCAGCTGCTTTAAATTGGGCCTTTACTTTGCGATCAAGATAATCTCTTTCAGCAGAGAAACCAGCCTGTCTAAGTTCATTTACTAATCCTACCGTGTAATCCTTTGCTTCTTCTCCTAATGAAACTAAATAGCAATCCACCTTCTTTTCAATAGGTAGTTCGATTTTTTCCGCTTCAAGGGCAGAAAGTAATCGTTCTAAACTCATAGCAAAGCCGATTCCAGGAGCTTCAGGGCCGCCTAATTCTTCTGTTAAGCCATTGTATCTGCCTCCACCACATAATGTAGTAATGGCGCCAAATCCTTCAGCTTCACTCATTATTTCAAAAGCTGTGTGGTTATAGTAATCCAAACCTCTAACTAAATTAGAGTCAACAACAAAGGGAATGTTTAAAGCCGTTAAATATTTTTGTACCTTTTCAAAGTATGCTTTTGACTCTTCGTTTAAGTACTCTAGGATGGATGGTGCAGACTTCATTAATGGATGTTCATGATCCTTTTTGCAATCTAAGATTCTCATTGGGTTTTTCTCTAATCTTGTTTGGCAATCATGACAAAATTCCCCGATGCTCGGTTTAAAGTGTGCAATTAGCGCTTCACGGTGAGCTTGTCTACTTTCTTTATCACCTAAACTGTTAACAACTACCTTTAACTTTGATAATCCCATTGTTTGATAAACGGAATAAGCAAGTGCAATCACTTCCGCATCAATAGCAGGATCTTTACTCCCAATTGCTTCCACACCAAACTGGACAAATTGACGAAAACGTCCAGCTTGTGGTCTCTCATACCGGAACATTTGCCCTAAATAAAAGAGCTTAATTGGCTGAGATGCATATCCATGCATTTTATTCTCCACAAATGAACGAACAACCGCCGCTGTTCCCTCTGGTCTTAATGTTAAGCTTCTTTTTCCTCGATCCTCAAAAGTATACATTTCCTTTGTAACAATATCCGTTGTGTCCCCAACACTTCGTAAAAATAGTTCTGTATGTTCAAATATAGGAGTGCGGATTTCGCTATATTGATATCGATCACAAAGTTGTTTAATTTTCCCTTCAATATACTGCCACTTTTCTACAGTCCCTGGCAAAATATCTTGGGTTCCTCTTGGAATATTAATATGCATTTTATGTATCCTCCCTGCTATTAGAAAAGCGTCTGATATCCGCGCTTTATTTGTAATATTTCAAATAAAAAAATCTCGTCCCTTGCATCCATCTGAATACAAGGGACGAGATTTTTCCCGTGGTACCACCCTAATTGAAGATTTTCTTAAATCTTCCACTTTGCAGTTAACGCCTGCGCACGTTTCTACCTACTAATGAAGAATATTTTCAGAAGAAAGCCTCCCTGAGTGTTCTTTCTCTAAGTCATCATGTAGAAATGCTTGCAGCCTTTATGACATTTCCTCTCTGTTCATGTGTCTCTTAGATACTCTTCTCGATCAATGGCTTTACTAGATTATTTATTATTATTTAATTAATAATAAATAGGAAAGATTGTATTGTCAATAGGATATGAAAATGATTTCCCGCTCTATTATAATTTTCCTAGTTGTTTCTTTAGCTTTTTTACTTCCCCTAATGAAAGTCCGAATTCAGAAGCTAGCTCAATCGCATTTGAATTTCCTTCTCTTTGAATAAAATCGTGAAAATCGACGCCTAGTAATTTGGAATCAATTTCACTAGTTGATGAACTTTTTTCACCAAATCTCATGCATTTCACCCTTTTTTCTGTTATTTTTTTATAGTATTACCATGAGAGGCTAAAAAATTTCATCAAAAAATAGTTTCTTGTCTAAATTTGATTACAAAAAATAAGAATAGCATAAAGGAATATACCTTCAAAAAGTAGAATCTTATTGTATGTGAAATTATACTAGTCAGCTTTAGACAATTACGGAAGGAGTGCAGCTTGTTTGAAGAATATAAGATGGATGCTATTACTTTTAGTCAGCATCTTCTTCATTCCTACACAGTATCAACTTGTATCAGCAGAAAATCAATCAACTGTTCAAGCTAATATGGTCATAAACGTTAGAGAAAATCCAGGGCTTGATCAAAATGTTATTGGGAAAATGGAGATAGGAAAAGCATATCCTTTAATAAAGGAAGAAAATGATTGGATTGAAATTCAATATACTCCCTCTTCTACTGGATGGGTAGCCGCCTATTTAGTAACAAAAAACGGACAAAGTACAAATGACGGCCCAATGGAAAAAGAAGAAGAAACAATTACTTCCCATTCAAACAAAGCCACGATTACAGAGAATGGTCTTCGCTTAAGAAAAGGACCAGGTACAAATTATCAAGTGATTACCACTTTAGGTGAAGGAATTGAAGTCACCATCCTTTCCACAAATAACGATTGGTATCAAATCAGTACAGATTTAGGGTCTGGATGGGTTCACAATGATTATCTCCTGTTTGAAGATTCTTCTATTCATACAGAAACAGGAGTACAAGAAAAGCCTAAACAGGAAATAGCTACTGTTACAGAAGATCAGATTAATCTTCGCAGTAATCCATCTACTAGTGCAGAAATCATCGGAAAAATCAGCATTGGCACTGTAATTACTATAATAGCAGAAGAATCTAATTGGGCAAAAATTCAATACTCTGGTAATATCGGCTGGGTTCATAAAGATCTTTTAAAGAGCAGCGATATAGAAAGCAGAAAAGGAAAAACAATCGATAAGAAAGTTAAACTTCTCTACGATAGAACAAATATTAGAAGCGATGCAACCGTCAATTCAAAAATCTTGCTTGTCGCAGATAGCGGCGAAACCTTTCAAGCAGTAGAAATAATTGATGATTGGTATAAAATTAAACTTGCAGACGGCGAATTTGGATATATTGCGGAATGGCTGGTTGAAGATTCAGCATCAAATGATCCCCAAATTACCAATACTACAGCTACAAATGATTTAAAGGGAAAAACAATCGTTTTGGATCCTGGGCACGGCGGAAAGGATAGTGGCACAATAGGCTTTGTCGGAACACTTGAAAAGACATTAAATCTTCGTACCGCTAAGTTACTTGCTAATAAACTAGAAGCCTCTGGAGCAAAGGTAATCCTAACTAGAAAAAACGATCTATTTATTCCGTTACAAACAAGGGTCGATATAAGCCATTTCTATCATGCAGATGCTTTTATCAGCCTCCATTATGACAGCATCAGTGATCGTTCCGTAAATGGTGTTACAAGCTATTACTACACATCAAAACAGAAAAAATTAGCTACCAGCATACATAAAAGTATCATTGAAGCAACAGATCGAAAGGATAGAGGCGTTAGACAAAATTCATATGTCGTCCTTAAGCAAAATAGACAACCTGCCTCTCTGTTAGAATTGGGATATCTAAGTAGTCCTGCTGAAGAACAAACGTTACTTTCTAACAAGTATCAAGAGACCATTACTACAGCTATCTATAATGGCTTAGAGAATTATTTTAGTTATTAAGCTTGTTAAATGAATGGTCATATAAGAAGCAAATAAAAGCCAAACAATCATCTGAGCTTTCGTGATTGTTTGGCTTTATTTCTATCCAGATTACTTATGGTCTAACCTTTTTTAATTGTATAGGAAGCATTCATTTAACATTATTTACTATCTAATATTAATGTTACCGGTCCATCGTTTATTAGCTGGACATCCATCATCGCACCAAAAATACCTGTTTCAACAGTTAGACCATGGCTGCGTAAAAGTTTATTGAATTGATCATATAACACCTTTGCCTGCTCTGGTTTAGCGGCATCCATAAAGTTAGGTCTTCTTCCTTTACGTGTATCTCCATATAGGGTAAACTGGGAAATCGATAAAACGGCTCCCTCCCTATCTAAAATACTTTGATTCATTTTCCCATTCTCGTCTTCAAAAACACGAAGATGGGCAATTTTATCTGCAAGGTATTTAGCCTCTTCCAATGTATCGCTATGTGTAATACCTACAAGAAGAACGAATCCTTTCTCAATAGCGCCAACTATCTCTCCGTCTACTTCTACTTTTGCTTCTCTTGATCTTTGTAATACTACACGCACATTTAAGACTCCTTAGTTCATTATTCTTCGTACAGAATAGACATCTGGAATTTGTTTGATTCGATCAACAACTTTTTGAAGATGATTGACATTTAGAATCATAATACTCATGTTAATCGTCGCAACTTTATTACGGTCAGACTTACCAGATACGGCCGATATATTTGTTTTCGATTCATTAACTGCCTGGAGAACCTCATTTAATAAACCTCTTCTGTCATAGCCGCTTATTTCAATTTCAACATTATATTCTTTGCGGTTATTTAAATTCGTTTCCCATTCAACAGGAATTAGTCGTGCCTTCGCATCATCTGTGTCAATATTTGTACAGTCTGCCCGATGAACGGAAACGCCTCTTCCTTTTGTAATAAAGCCAACTATGTCATCACCTGGAACAGGATTACAGCAGCGAGATAAACGGATTAATAGGTTATCAATTCCCGTTACTCGAACACCAGAAGCGCTCCTTTTATTATTGGAAAAAGACTTTAATTCCGCAACTGCATTTGAAATAGTTGAAATCTGTTCTGCATCTCTTTTCTTCCGCCATTTTTCTGTTAACCTATTGGCCACTTGGAGTGCTGTAATTCCATTGTAGCCTACAGCCGCATACATATCTTCTTCTGTCATAAAATTAAATTTTTCAATTACTGCCTTCACATTTTCGGGTGTAAGAATTTCTTTCAAATCAAATTCCATATTACGAATTTCTTTTTCAACTAATTCTTTCCCTTTTTCGACATTTTCTTCTCTACGTTGTTTTTTGAAAAATTGTCTAATTTTATTTTTTGCTTGGGATGTTTGAGCTATTTTTAACCAATCTTGACTTGGTCCATACGAATGTTTACTCGTATGAATTTCAACAATATCGCCTGTTTTTAACTTGTAATCAAGGGTGACCATCTTGCCATTCACTTTTGCTCCAATCGTTTTATTTCCAATTTCTGAATGGATACGATAAGCAAAATCAATTGGTACAGAGCCAGAAGGTAACTCAAACACGTCTCCCTTTGGTGTAAAAACAAAAACCATATCTGAAAATAAATCAATTTTCAGACTTTCCATAAACTCTTCGGCATTCACGAAATCATCTTGGAATTCTAATATTTCTCTAAACCATGTTAATTTTTCTTCCAATGAGGATCCTTCATTTACAGATTTTCCTTCTTTGTATGCCCAATGAGCTGCAATCCCGTATTCAGCAATTCGATGCATGTCTTGTGTACGAATTTGCACTTCTAAAGGATCGCCCTTAGGACCGATAACAGTTGTATGGAGAGACTGATACATATTAGCCTTTGGCATCGCAATATAGTCTTTAAAGCGCCCAGGCATTGGTTTCCATCTTGTGTGTATAATCCCTAGTATGGCATAGCAATCTTTAATACTGTTGACGACAATTCTTACTGCTAATAAGTCATATATTTCATTAAACTGTTTATTCTGTAAAACCATTTTGCGATATATGCTGTATATATGCTTTGGTCTTCCGGAAATATCTGCTTGAATTTTTACTTCTGCCGTTCCTTCACGAATTTCAGTAACTACTTCATCTAGGTATTGTTCTCTTTCTGCTCTTTTCTTTTTCATTAAATTTACGATACGATAATATTGCTGTGGATTCATATAGCGTAATGCAGTATCTTCTAGTTCCCATTTAATAGTAGAGATTCCTAGACGATGAGCAAGTGGGGCAAAAATCTCCAATGTTTCATTTGAAATACGACGCTGCTTTTCTGCAGGTAAATGCTTCAATGTTCTCATATTATGAAGTCTGTCTGCTAATTTAATTAGGATAACACGAATGTCCTGCGCCATCGCTACAAACATTTTACGATGATTTTCTGCTTGTTGTTCTTCATGTGATTTATATTTAATTTTACCGAGCTTCGTTACACCGTCAACGAGCATGGCCACTTCACTGTTAAATGCTTTACTTATATCTTGTAAAGTAATTTCCGTGTCTTCAACAACGTCATGGAGAAAACCTGCTGCTACTGTTGCTGGATCCATTTCTAAATCAGCCAAAATTCCTGCTACTTGGATTGGATGAATAATATATGGTTCCCCAGATTTTCTATATTGTTCACGATGAGCCTCTCTTGCATAGTCATAAGCTTTTTCAATAAAAGCTACGTGCTCTTCGTTTAAATATCCTCTAGTCTTATCGATGACTTGTTCGGCGGTTAATACTTGATCGTTCGCCATGTAATCACCTTTCATATTACAATTATATTATTAAAATTTAGCATATTTTAGACATTCTTTCTATCCTACTACTTTTATGCAAGATTACAAAAAAGAATAAAATTTATTTTAGAATGATTATTACTATTATCGAAAAAAAAAGGGAGATTGTAAAGGGATTGGAAGTAAATTTTATACGGAAAGAAAGAAAAATGTCGAATGAAGGCGATTTCTACCTATTCCTAGTAATTTTTTCTTTCTTTTCTTTTCGATTATGAAAAAGAGCGCTTAATCAGCGCCCTTTTTTCATGTATGTGGATTAATATTCCATTAAAGTTAAAATATCATATCCGTCTAAATTTTTACGTCCTTCAAGATAAGACAATTCAATTAAAAATGCAATACCAGCAACAATCCCGCCAAGTTCTTCGACTAATTTAATTGTCGCCTCAATTGTACCGCCTGTCGCTAATAAATCATCTGTGATTAAAACACGTTGACCTGGTTTAATCGCATCTTTATGGATTGTTAATACGTCTTTTCCATATTCCAATCCATATTCTACTTTAATCGTTTCTCTCGGTAATTTTCCTTCTTTACGAACTGGAGCAAAGCCAACTCCAAGCGAATAAGCAACAGGACAGCCAATGATAAAGCCTCTTGCTTCTGGTCCTACAACAAGATCAATTTCTTTTTCTTTTGCATACGTTACAATTTGATCTGTTGCATATCTATATGCATCACCATTATCCATTAATGTTGTTATATCCTTGAATCTGATCCCTTCTTTTGGCCAATCTTCAACGATCGTAACATATTGTTTTAAATCCATTCTTTTACTTCCTCCTCATTATTGACGGATTTCTTTAGAATAAGATCAAACCAATTTTTAAGTTGTTCATAAGATGAATAAATTAATTCATTTTCCAGCTCAAATTGCGCTTGTTTTTGTTGAAAAGAGATAGATTCTGTTAAATCTCTTTTTGGAACATTCTTATTCAGTGAAATAAATCCATCCTTCATTGTAACAAAATTTAATTCAAAAAACACCTTTGACATAAAATCTACCGTTTCTTTACTCCAGCCTTTTCTTCTAGCAAGCTCTCCACCGAATTTTTGGAGGTGAAAATTCCCCTGTTTTGCTAAAAAAGCATAGAACCATTTAAAGTGATCACGAGTTGGCATTGTACTAAAGAAGTCACTTTGTTGTTTATAAAAAACAGCATATATTCTTTCAGGGGCATTGTTAGTTAACAATGTTTTTAGCATATCCAAACTAGGGGGATAATCTGCCAGTACCATAGCATTATTCATTGATTCTAGGAATGCTGCTTGCTCTATTGATTCAATTACCTGATAAGAGACTTGTTCATCCATATCCTTAGGAACAGAATCTTGATGAAAAAAAATCCACTGGGCATTTTTAGGCACTACTTCGTATAATTGATTCACTTTTCTTAAACTGCGATAGTCAAACAGCTGCCAATGAGCAACCTCCATATCTTGAATAAAGATTTGCGGTTTTTTACGATTATTCCATTCGTTTATCGAAAGCTCCCCTAATACAGAAACTTTTGCACTTGGAGAGATATGATCACATAGGTCTCCAATTCCAAATCCTATTCCATCTAATTCAAAATCATTATCTTTTAATATAATCTTTAAATGGTTTTGATTGGAACCTATTTTCCGCATATTGTCGATTTCTAGATCACAGAAGGTTAATTTTGGCTTGGGATTGTCGACTCCAAATGGGGCGAGCATTTGCATTTCCTCTATTGATTTAATAGATATATCACTAATTGAAAAACTGCCATCCACCTTTGTTAATGGAATGAGATTTTCTTCTGTTAATTGTTCAAATGCTAATCTATTTAAACTATCTCTAAGAACTTCTACATCTTCTATTTTTAAAGACATTCCTGCAGCCATTGGATGCCCACCAAAATGAGGTAGAATATCTCTACACGTCGATAGATTTTTATATAAATCAAATCCCTCAATACTGCGAGCAGATCCTTTTGCTATTCCCTTTTCCTTGTCATAACTTAATACAATCGTTGGTCGATAGTACTTTTCTACCAATCTAGAAGCAACTATCCCAACTACGCCGGGGTTCCAGCCTTCTTTCCCTACAATTAGAACACGATTTTCATTTAATGGATAGAGCTCGTCCACTTGTTCCATCGCTTCCAATGTTATCTGATTTACAATCGCTTGTCTTTCCTTATTCGTTTCTTCCATTTCTAATGCTAGTTCTTTTGCAATCTCTGAATCATCCGTTAATAATAAGTCAACAGCCGGATCCGCATTTCCTAATCTGCCAATAGCATTAATTCGCGGAGCAAGCATAAACCCGATTGTTTCTTCATTAATCGTATTTTTGTCGATATTCATTTGACGATATAATGCATTTAAACCGATATTATCCGTTTCTTGCAGTGCCTTAATTCCTTTTTTCGCAAGAAGGCGATTTTCTCCTGTTAAAGAGACAAGATCAGCGATTGTTCCAATTGCCGCAAATGGCAATAAATGATGGGGAACTTTTCCGTAAAGAGCGTGAGATAACTTGAAAGAAACGCCTACCCCTGCTAACTCACGGAATGGATATCCGCTGCCTTCTATCTTCGGATGAATAATCGCAAGTGCCTCTGGCAATATTGGTCCAGGCTCATGGTGATCGGTAATGATTAAGTCTATTTCTAATTCCTTTGCCACTTCCGCTTCATGAACAGCAGCAATACCCGTATCGACTGTAATAATCAATTGAACACCAATGCTTTTAGCATAGCGAAAAGCCCTCTCATTAGGGCCATATCCTTCGGTAAATCGGTTTGGAATATAAAATTGTACATTGGCTCCAAGATCCTCTAATGTTTTCATCATAACGGTTGTGCTAGTTACTCCATCGGCATCATAATCTCCGAATATAAGAATTAATTCCTTGTTAGTAATTGCCTTTTGTATTCGATCTACGGCTATATCCATTCCTAAAAGCAGGAAAGGATCATGAAAATCATTATTATCATCAAATAAAAAAGCTTTTGCTTCCTCTGGTGTATGGTAACCTCTTTTCAATAAAAGTGAGGCAACAATTGGTGCTAGTTTTAACTCTTCTGCTAATAGTAAAATATTTTCTTTATTTGAAGTTTCTTCTTGTATCCATCTTTTTTTGGAACGTAACATTCAATCACCTCAATCTAACTATTATACAAGTTAAAAGAAGTCCTTTCAATGCAAGAAGAATGGAAAAACATGTGGTTGTTTTTATAATTACTTTTTAATATTAAAAAAATTGTTCAATTATCATTCCAAATAACTAAATAGACAAAAAAGATGTCTGAGAAGAAATTAATCGAAGTAAACACTCCCAACGAATTTCTCCTTGCAGACATCCCTTTTTATTTTAGATCTGTTAGAACCTTTTCCTTCTCTTTTTTATCATCCGATTTTTGTTCTAATGCCTTTTTTTCTTTTTCCAATGTTTTAATTTTACGCTGCAATGAATAAATACGAATAATTCCAGCAGAGCCAATGATTAATCCACCAAGAAGAACAGAAATTAATATAACTAAAATAAGCGGCCATTCCCCTTCTCCAAATAAGTAATTAACGGAAACCGGTTCGACATTAATAACTGCAAAGACCGCAACGATTAAAGCAAAAATAATTCCCCAAAGCATATTCCATTGAAATTTCATTTACTTCCCTCCCTTTGTATTTTTTGGTTCTATTATTTCCTATTTTCCATCTTTCCACTATCATAAACAAGGATTTTTTTAGCAAATATACAAAAACCCGCTCCTTTAGGAGACAGGCTTTTGTTTTGTCTTATACTTGTGGCTCGTCTGAAATTGGACGTTTTTCTTTATACGTAATTAAGACACCTTTTCTCTTTAATTCTCTCTTCTTCCAGACATACCAAAGCTGGGATGCAATAAAGATAGAAGAATAGGCACCGCCAATTAAACCAATTAGTAACGCTAAAGAGAAGTTTGTGATTGCACTGCTTCCAAATATTAATAAAGCCACTACACAAATCACAACCGTTATTACAGTGTTTATCGAACGTGCAAATGTCTGTCTAATACTTCTGTTGATAATATCTTTAATTTCTTGTGGTGTTTTGATTCGCTTCTTCTTCGCTAAATTTTCTCTTATACGATCAAAGGTAACAATCGTATCATTAATCGAGTAACCGACAATCGTCAACACGGCAGCGATAAAGGTAATATCTACTTCTAGTCGTGTGAGACTGAAAATCACGACAATAAAGAAAGCATCATGCAGTAATGCTAATACAGCTGCAAGACCCATATATACTTCAAAGCGAATTGCCACATAAATAATGATTCCGATGGAGGCAAAAATTATCGCTTTAAAGGCATTTTTAGCTAGTTCTTTCCCAACAGTTGGTGATACACTGCTGACGTTCGGATCATGCCCATACGTCTTATTAAACTCTGACTTTATCGTATTAATTTTAGCTCGACTTAAATCACCCTTAATACGAATAGCAGCAGTATCTTGCTTGTCACCTGAAATTACGATATCGTCTGCTTTTACATTCAGCTTATCTAAGTGATCTTCAATTTCAGCAGTTGTTAATGCTTTATCTGCCATAACTTCTATACGAGATCCACTTGCAAAATCAATTCCAAGATTAAGCTTGAATATAAACATAATCACAATTCCCGCCACAATTAAAACACTAGAAATTGTGAAAAATACATTTTTATATTTTACAAAATCAAGACGATCAAATTTGGTTGGCAATGTTAAAGTATCGTAATTTTCGCTAATATGTTTAATGTCTTTACGATTGACTCCAAACCACGTAATTTTTTTATCAAACAATTTACTTTTCACTAGTAAACCGAGTAATAATCTAGAACCATATACAGCAGTAATAAAACTTACTAATATACTAACAATTAAGAGTGTAGCAAACCCTTTTACTGAACTTGTCCCATAAATAAATAGAACAATCGAAGCTATAATGGTAGTTAAATTTGCATCAAAAATGGTTCCGATGGAGTTTTTATTACCTGCTTGAAAAGCAGCTCGCAGCGACTTTCCTACCCTCAGTTCATCCTTAATTCTTTCATAGGTAATGATATTAGCATCTACGGCCATTCCAACACCGAGAATAAGTGCCGCAATTCCTGGAAGTGTTAATACCCCTTTCATTAAATCAAGAACCAACAGATTTAAATAAACATAGATGGACAATGTAATGATAGCAACTAATCCAGGCAGACGGTAATAGAGAAGCATAAATAAAAATACTAGGCCTACACCAATGATACCCGCATATACTGTATCTTTTAACGCTTGATCTCCAAACTGTGCGCCAACACTTGTCGAATATTCTTCCGTCAATTTAACCGGCAATGCACCAGCATTTAATAATTCAGCTAATCTGGTCGCCTCATCTACTGTAAAATTACCAGTTATAGATACAGTATCCGAGTTAATCACTTCACTTACCATCGGTGCAGATAAGAATTTTGGTTCTTCTTTCGCTGCTTCCGCATTATAAGAATCCCCTTCTTCAAAGTCTAACCAGATGACTAACGGACTACCTAAAACTGATTGTGTTATTTCTTTAAACTTATTTGCATCTTTTAGTTTTAAAGAAACACTAGGTTTTCCATACTGGTCAAATTCTTGACTTGCTCCTCCCTGCACTAAATCAGAGCCATCTAGTAATTTCTTATCTTGAATATCTCTGAATGTTAGGTTAGCTTCAGTTGAAAGCATTTCTCTTGCTTCATTTTGATCTGTTATACCAGCAAGCTGCACTCTTATTCGGTCTTTTCCCTCTATTTGAATAACAGGCTCGCTTACTCCTAAAACATTTATCCTTTTATCTAAAGCTTGAGCTGTGCTTTTTAAAGCGGCTTCATCAATTTTCGCTTTCCCCTTTTCCAGTGGTTCTACTTTATAAAGAACTTCAAATCCACCTTGAAGGTCTAATCCAAGCTTAATATTGTCCAAAATTTTATTTGTTGTTCCTCCCATTAATCCTGCCGCCAAGACAATGATTAACAAAAAAGCAACAATTCTACTGCGTTTAACCATTATGTATTAATCCTCCTCATGAAATACAAAGCAGAAACTTCCTCAACTAATACTAGCCATATTCATTGTTATTTATCAAAAATGATGTCCTCTTTTAATATGAACCTTGCAATCAGCTGTTATTCTATTTCTGCGGCTCACTTCTTTCCAGTAATTAAACTAACAATTTCTTCTATAACTTAGAATAAACTCATTATGGAACAGTTTATCATGACTGTCAATTTGTATAGAAAAATATACTAGTAAAGTTATTCTAATTGTCACATAAAGTTAACGACTTGTCTTTTATTACCACCATCTCCAAACCATCATCAACTATAAAAAAGAATAATGGAAGAATTTCTGATTAATAAAACTCCTTTACTTCAGTAATTCTTTTTTTTCTTCTTCTGATAAGACAGAGAATAGATCTGCCGTTTTATATGCCTCGATAGTGGCAAAGTTCATATAGTCTACTACCTTAACATTCAGTATATCCTGTACAAGCTCCGAAATTCTGATATCTTGAGCGGGCTTTCTCCATTTTTTATTCGTTAAAAATGCCCATAGCTCGTCTTCCTTAATAGTCTCATAGCCAAGTAAATGAAACTCTTCTAACTTGCTGTTTAATACAGGTTTAACTTGTGAACGATATTGGTCATATATGTGTGTTGATGTTGACGACATTCCTATTCACTCCATTACAGTCATTTTATCTTACTTTTAAACATGGGAGCTATCTCCTTTTACTTCTATACCTCCATATTGCTAAGCAAACCATTTTACCTAGAAAAAAATATGATTCCTTTTTCATACTAACAATAAAATATCGTCTCTTCCTTACAACAAACTTACTTTTATAAAAAAACCTTGTCATGCTTTGTCCACTCTGTTGCATATAGATAATTGTATAGTATTATTCGCTATTTGAGAAGGCAGGTAATAGAATGTCTAAGTTTTTAAAAGGAACAATGATTTTACTTATAGCAGGATTTATTACTAGAGTTCTTGGATTTATAAATCGAATTGTTATCGCACGATTTATCGGAGATGATGGTGTTGGACTCTACATGATGGTTTACCCGACAATGATATTAGTTGTAACCATCACTCAGCTTGGACTGCCTGTAGCAATCTCTAAGAATGTAGCCGAAGCCGAAGCAGCAGGGAATTTACGAAAAGTAAAGAGCATCTTAATCGTTTCCTTAAGTACAACTTTAGGTCTAACAGTGATCTTTACTCCAGCTTTATTTCTTTTAGCACCCTATCTTTCTCAAACCCTATTTACAGATGAAAGAACTCTTTTACCACTTCTTGCGATTACGCCAATTATCCCAATAATCGCTGTTTCATCTGTTTTGAGAGGGTATTTTCAAGGCAGACAAAATATGAAGCCAGCTGCAATTTCTCAAGTGATTGAACAAATCGTTCGGATTGCGTTAATTGCGACTTTAACAAAAGCCTTTCTGCCTCTTGGAGTCGAATATGCTGCTGCAGGGGCAATGCTCGCTTCTGTTCTTGGAGAACTAGCGTCTTTATTCTATTTACTAGCATCATTTAAATGGAAAAAAAAATTTCATTTGCGGAAAAAATTCTTCCAATATGTACATAATGGAAAAAATACTTTCCAAGAACTAATGACAATTGCTTTACCAACAACAGGAAGCCGAATGATTGGCAGCATCGCTTGGTTTATTGAACCCATTGTTGTAGCACATAGCTTATCATTAGCTGGTCTTACTGCTATCAATGCAACAAAACAATATGGAGTATTAACTGGTTTTGCACTCCCACTCTTAATGCTGCCATCCTTCTTTACTCAATCATTATCAACATCTCTTGTGCCTGCTATTAGTGAAGCAAAAGCTAATAATCAACTAAAGCTAATCGAACATTTATTACAGCAAGCACTCAAATTCACCTTTATGACAGGTGGACTTGCCATTGTAGTCCTATATGTGTTGGCTGAGCCTTTAATGACCGTTATGTACGGAAGCACGCGAGGCACTTCCTTTATTCAGCTAATGGCACCGTTCTTTATTCTTAATTATTACCAAGGTCCACTTCAGGCTACTTTGCAAGCCTTAAATTTTGCTAGAGCAGCAATGATTAACAGCTTTATCGGAGCAGCCGTTAAAACAGCATTAATTTTTATTCTTGCAAGTCGACCAGAGTTTGGAATTTTCGGAGTAGCTATTGCCTTAATTGTTGGGTTTGTTTTAGTAACGATCCTTCATTTTGCTACAATATTAAAAACAATTAGTTTCTCGATTATTGTGAAAGATTATATAAAAATGCTGCTTGTTATTTTGCTGACTGCTTATCTTGGCTCTCTTTTAGTCAAAACAATAACGTTCCCTTCCATTCTGATACAAATCATCAGTATTACTAGTATAATCTGTATCTTTTATATCATATTGCTTTTTCTTTTCCGTTTAATGAACAAAAAAGATTTAGCAAAAATCCCTTGGATTGGTCCATTTTTTTCTTAAAACTTTTTCAACTGTAGCAACCAATGAGAATTCCGCTTCTCACTGGTTGCTTTTTTACTGAAAGATTTCACTGTTGTTCTTTCTTTAATGATCAATCACATCAATATAAAATTCACCGTCTTGATAACTGCAAAAGGAGATGTTTTTTATATTAACATATCCTTTATCTTTTAATTGCTGTCTTAACCATAGATTAGTTTTTCCTATTCTCTCTAGGTTGCTCTCTTGAATAATTCCATCCATAATTAATGGAATAGTAATAGATGACTTATTTTCTTCTTTTTCAAATACAGAAAGTTTACCTGATGTTTCTAATATGGCAAACTCTACATCTGCAATATTGCGGATATTTTTTTCTCTAAGCTGAATTAATAAGTCATCATAATTATAGCGCTGGCTTCTCATTGCTTTTTCGTCAATTTTACCATTTTTGATAATTAATGTTGGTTCTCCCTCAATAAAATCACGCATTTTTTTGCTTTTTAAAGAAAAGAACGCAAGAAGCACTTGAATGGCTAGTAGGATAAACATTGGAAATAGCGTTGGTAAAATGGGATCCTTATAATCTTCTATAGCAACAACAGCAATTTCTGCGATCATAATGAATACAACAAGATCTAGTATGCTTAATTCCCCTATTTCCCTTTTTCCCATCATTCGAAAAATAAGAACGATTAAGAAGTAGATCAAAATCGTTCTAAACAAAATGATCAAATACTGGTCCACATTATCTCCTCCGATCAAATATGTTCTCTTTTAATCTGCTCCATACGATAAAAATAATACAGAAAAGTAGCAGTATAAGGATGAGAGAAAAATGTGTTTTTAAATATTTTTTAATTCTATTTTCTTCCTTCCCGAATATGCTTGTACTAGAGAACTTTTATAGAAAACTTTAAATGTTTTGGAAAGGAGAGGTTTACAATCGAAGAGAGTAAACATGTTGGCAGTTCTGTTTTATACGGTCTAATTGCCATTTTCATTATGTTAATAGCAAGCAGTTTGTTCTTTTCCCTATTATTAAGATTTACATCTATTCAAGAATCATCCCTGCGATATATTATTACAGCCGTATCCTTTATAACTTTATTTGCAGGTGGTTTTATTTCCGGCGGGAAAGGTAAGGAAAGAGGTTGGTTTCTTGGGGGACTCACGGGGTTCATCTATTCCATCATCATTTTTTTATTTTCCTTTCTAGGCTCTGACCAACTATTTACGATAGAACAAACCATTTATCATGTATGTTATACCCTTATTTGTATGATGGGAGGTATTTTGGGGGTAAATCTTTCCAAAAAATAAATAACTAAAAATCCTTCGATAAAATACAAAAGTGCAATCTTATTTTTTAAGACTGCACTTTTTTTACTTATTGTTCTGTTTTTTCTAATGTTGGACTAGCTACTGCAGCAGAGGATTCTACTACTTCACGAATTGCATTACGATCAAATGTCAGGCGTGAGCCATCTTTTGATTTTAATACAACCGTTCCTTCATCAATTGCATCGATTGTAGCATGCATGCCGCCAATCGTGACAATCTTGTCCCCTTTTTTTAAGCTACTTTGCATATCACGCACAGCTCTTTGACGCTTTTGCTGTGGACGAATTAGCAAGAAATAGAATAGTACAAACATTAAAATAAACGGTAGTAAACCAGCTAAATTTCCCATCTATATTTCCCCTCCTTTCAAATTCTCTATTAAAAGTTTTTAGCGTTTGGTTTATTAAAACCATAACGTTCGAAAAACTCTTCTTTAAAATCTCCTAAACGGTCGTTTCTGATTGCGTCTCGGACATTCTCCATTAAGTTTAACAGAAAATATAGATTATGGTAAGATGTAAGCCTTATTCCGAATGTTTCGTCACATCGAATAAGGTGACGAATATATGCCCGGCTATAATTTTTACAAGTATAGCAATCACACTCAGGATCCAATGGTCCAAAATCTCTAGCATATTTAGCATTTTTCACAACAAGACGGCCTTCACTTGTCATCACCGTACCATTTCTTGCTATTCTGGTTGGTAACACACAGTCAAACATATCAATCCCACGAATTGCACCATCGATTAATGAATCTGGTGAACCTACTCCCATTAAATAACGCGGTTTATTATCTGGCATTAATGGCGTTGTAAATTCAAGGACACGATTCATCACATCCTTAGGTTCCCCAACTGATAATCCACCGACTGCATAGCCAGGTAAATCTAAAGAAACTAAGTCTCTTGCACTTTGTTTGCGAAGCTCTTCGTATTCTCCACCTTGAATAATACCAAATAAACCTTGATCCTCTGGACGTTTATGTGCCTTTAGGCAGCGTTCTGCCCAACGAGAAGTTCGTTCCACTGATTTCTTCATATAATCGTATTCTGCTGGGTAGGGCGGACACTCGTCAAATGCCATCATAATATCTGACCCTAGGGCATTTTGTATTTCCATTGCTTTTTCTGGGGAAAGGAATAATTTATCCCCATTTAAGTGGTTGCGAAAATGTACGCCTTCTTCTTCGATTTTGCGGAAATCACTTAAACTAAAGACTTGAAATCCGCCCGAGTCCGTTAATATCGCTTTATCCCAATTCATGAATTTATGAAGCCCGCCTGCTTCTTTCACAATGTCATGACCTGGTCTTAACCATAAATGATAGGTATTACTTAAAATGATATTTGCTCCCATCGTTTTTAAATCTTCTGGTGCCATTGTTTTTACTGTTGCTAACGTTCCAACTGGCATAAAAGCCGGCGTTTCAAAAGATCCATGGGGTGTATGGACAATCCCCAATCTGGCGCCTGTTTGCTTACAAGTTTTTATGAATTCATAACGTATTGCTGTCAAATTTATTTTCTCCTTCATATAAAGTGAATCTTTCTCAGATTCATGATTAATTTTCCGTTTTTAATGAAAAAATATCTAGTAACTAAAAAACAGTAGAATCGACTATATTATTCTAAAGAATATTACTGCGAAACTCAAGCAATTGATAACCTATCATGATGATCGATTACTTATTGTATAAACATTGCATCGCCAAAACTAAAGAAGCGGTATCTTTCTTTGACTGCTGTTTCATACGCATGAAGAATGTTCTCTCTTCCTGCCAGTGCGCTTACTAGCATAATTAACGTCGATTTAGGCAAATGGAAATTCGTAATCATGCCATCAATTCCTTTAAATTCATATCCAGGGTAAATAAAGATACTTGTCCATCCACTGCTTTCTACAAATTCACCATTATTGGCAGAGGCAATTGTTTCAAGCGTTCTAGTTGAGGTTGTACCTACAGAAATTATTCGTCCGCCTTGACCTCTTACACTATTTAATAAGGCAGCTGTTTCCTTATTAAGCTGATAAAACTCCGCATGCATTTCATGTTTATCTACATCCTCAACGTTTACTGGTCGGAAGGTGCCAAGACCAACATGCAGAGTAATAAAGGCAATATGTACACCCTTTTTCTTTAGTGCATCTAACAATTCTGTTGTAAAATGGAGCCCAGCTGTTGGAGCTGCCGCAGACCCCCTTTCCTTCGCGTAAACAGTTTGATAACGATCTTGGTCGTCTAGTTTTTCTTTAATATAGGGAGGCAGCGGCATCTCGCCAAGCTGATCCAAGATTTCGTAAAAAATGCCCTCATATTGAAAATCAAGAATACGCCCACCGTGTTCCAACTCTTTTACACAAACTGCTTTTAGTGTTCCATCTCCAAAGGAAATAACGGTACCTTCTTTGACTCTTTTGGCTGGCTTGACAAGTGTTTCCCACTTGTCATCTTTTTGCTGCTTCAGCAATAAAACTTCAATATGTGCTCCAGTATCTTCTTTTTCACCATGTAATCTAGCTGGCAATACTCTTGTATCATTTAATACTAAACAATCTCCAGGATTAATATACTCATATATATCTTTAAACTTGCGATGTTCTAAATCGCCAGTTTCTTTATTAACGATCATGAGTCTGCTGCTTGTACGATCCTCTAAAGGCGTCTGCGCAATTAATTCTTCTGGTAAATAAAAATCAAATAAATCTACTTTCATATCTGTCCACCTATTCTCTTTTATACAATCTTTTTTAGCGAAATTTCCCGATAAAATAAAAAACTAAAGATAAAATGATACTAATCACAATACAAGTTGTAATTGGAAAATAAAAAGTTGAATGCTCTTTTTTAATCAAAATGTCACCAGGAAGTTTTCCAATCGGCACAAACTGCATTACTAATCCAATAAGAAATACAATCACACCAATAGTCATTATATACTTAGGAATATCATTCATTATTTTCGTCCTTCATACCGCTTATTCTTTTCTATTATTTAAATGTTTCCATCAATCCAATTTTATATTTAAATGTTCATAAACAAGATGTGTGACGCTTCTCCCTCTAGGAGTGCGCTGCAAGAAACCAATCTGCAGTAAATATGGTTCATAGACATCTTCAATCGTATGTGCTTCTTCCCCAATTGTTGCAGCAATGGTTTCTAATCCTACTGGTCCACCTTTAAATTTATAAATCATTCCTAGTAATAATTTATGGTCAATATGATCTAACCCTAAACGGTCCACTTGCAAAAGTTCAAGGGAATGGTCTGCCAATTCTTTCGTAATCATTCCATCACCCTTTACTTGTGCAAAATCCCGCACTCTTCGTAAAAGGCGATTCGCAATTCGAGGTGTACCTCTTGATCGTCTAGCAATTTCCCATGCTGCAAGGTCCTCTATTCCAATTTGAAGTACATCTGCTGTTCGGGAAACAATATCTTTGAGTTGATCTACCTCATAATATTCCAATCTAGACAGAACCCCAAAACGATCTCTTAACGGTGCAGAAACGGAACCCGCTCTAGTAGTCGCACCAACAAGAGTGAATGGAGGTAAATCTAGGCGAACTGATCGAGCACTGGGACCTTTGCCTATTACAATGTCTAAACAGTAATCTTCCATGGCAGGATATAAGACCTCTTCTATAGCTCGCGGCAAACGATGTATTTCATCAATAAATAACACATCCCCAGGCTCTAAGGCAGTTAAAATTGCTGCTAAATCACCTGGCCTTTCGATTGCTGGACCAGCAGTTGTACGAATATTAACTCCCATTTCATTCGCAATAATCGTTGCAAGTGTTGTTTTCCCTAAACCAGGGGGACCATATAATAATACGTGATCAAGAGCCTCTTCTCTATATTTAGCCGCTTCGATAAACACTTTTAAATTTTCTTTTACTTTATCTTGCCCAATATATTCCTGTAATTGAATGGGTCGAAGACTTTTTTCAAATGATAAATCTTGTGTATCTGCTTCACTTGAAATAATTCGATCATCCATAACATTCACTCCTTTCTTCTAGATAATCGTTTATCCACATTTATCTTTTTAAAAGAAGCTTCAATGCCAATTTGATATAACCATCTGTTGATAATTGTTCCTTCTTTAAATGTGGGATAATTTTTTTGACTTCTTTCTCCGAATATCCAAGTGCGGTTAAAGCAAGCATCGCTTCATCCATTGCTGAATCACTTTCTGCTTTCGCTACATGCCTTTCTACTGTAAATAAATCCGGGGAGAAATCTGGCATAAACTCTGCTAGTTTCCCTTTCAAATCCAAAATCATTTGTCTTGCTGTTTTCTTGCCAACACCAGGGAACTTCACAAGGAATGCTTCATCTTCCGCTTCAATAGCGGATATTACTTGGCTCGGTTCTCCAGATGCAAGGATAGCCAATGCTCCCTTAGGTCCGATTCCTGAAACGTTAAGGAGCTTGGTAAATAAAGCTTTTTCATCTTGCGAACGAAAACCGTATAAGCTAATATTATCTTCTCTAACATAATGGTATGTATATACAGTAATCTTACTACCAGAAAAGGCAGAAAACGAAAATGGATTAGGTGTTTTAATCTGATAACCAATCTCATTATTTTCCACTACGATGTATTCTGGTCCAACAAATTCTACATTCCCTTTTATATATTCGTACAAATTATATTCTCTCCCTTATAAAGAAAACTTCCAAAAGTAGGGCTCCGTGCCCCTTAAGTGTGGGATAAATCCTAGCCCTTATTTTATCATACTATTTTGTAGAACTGCTATTATAGATGATTTTCATAATATTCTTGCAAAAAAAAAGTGAGCAGATTCGACACGTTTACTGTGTTTCCTCTGTTCACTGATAATTCCTTAATTAGTAGTTTCAATTGTTGTTAAGTTTTTAAAGGTTTCAAGTACTTTTACATAACGATCTCTTGATTTAATCGGAATACCTTTTTGTAAATCTTCATGTTGTTTCGACTCCAGCTTCTTTAAATCAAGCTGGAAAAAGGACTGAATAATGTTCTCTTCAGCCGGTTTTCCATTATAAATGGTTAAAATCCCTTCTTCATTAATGCCAAAATAACCATTTGTTTTCAACAATGGAGATATATCATCAACTTCTTGTTTAAAAACAAGCTCTCTGCTTGTCATATCTACCAGCTGCCATTTATCATACTTTGACCAGAAATCTTCCATCGACCATACTGTCTCTTCTATTGTTTCTTCACTCACTTCTCCGTCTAAATAAATCCTTTGCAATACGACTTGCAATTTTTTAGGATTCTCATTTTGAGAGACACCGCTTCCAGTCTTTCCATATACTTGTCCGTTTGATAAAAAGACAGTAAGAATACTGACAAGAAGAACAGTTGAAAATAAAAGGAATCTGGTTTTCATTATAACCACCTCTTCACATTACTCACAACAGCATCTTTATTTCCAAGGAAATAAGGTACTGTCAATCTAAAGTTTGGTTTTAAACAACCTTACTCTCTATTATTCTCACCATAAAAAATAATTTCATTCCTAATTTTTAGCAATCTTATATTGGAGGGTTCTCTCATAGCGTATCGTAGTAACTCTCTCCAGGTGGAATCATAATGAATCCTATTTCAATAGTTCGTTTTTCTGTTTTAGGGCATGTTTTATATTAACCATCGCTAATCTAATCCCCTCTATAAACGACACTTGAGCATGCCATCCAAGATGGACTTGTGCCTTCTTTGTTGAAATTCTACTTTTCTCTCCTTTTTTCAAACCCACGCGAGGAAGAGAATCTTCATTTATCAATGACTGAATAATAGAGACAACTTCTTTCATTGAATATTTTTCCATCGGACAAATATTAAAAATTTCATTCGTGCCTTTATTTAAACTAGAAATAAAGGCTTTAACAGCATCACTAATATGTAAAAAATGTTTCTTATCTTCTCCGTCTTTAAAACAAATAGACGGACGATTTTCCAACACATTTTTGATTGTTGTTTCCACTATACTTTCGTTCTGCTTCTGGAAGGAATATTCTCCATATAAAATAGGAAATCGTAAAATCGTATAAGAAAGACCATATAATGTATGATAATGTTGTATATATTTCTCCACTATCTTTTTCGATAATCCTTCAAATAGCACTGGTTGTAAAACCATATCCTCTGTGATCACATCTTCCAAGTCCCCATAAACTGCTATGGTAGACGGAAAAATAATTTTTCCTACTTTAGCTTCCACACATGCCTCCAGTACTTCAAGCGTACGAGCAATATTCTTCTCTGAATGTTCAAAGGAATCTTTCATTTTGTTAGACATAATTGGCTCATTTGATAAGTCAATTACACAATCGATTTGATACTTTTCCATTAAATCTGCTAATTCCATCTTGTTCAAGAAAGTGTTTACTTGATGATGAACTAGAGAGGACAGGATGCTATTTTCTTTTTTCCGATCAGCTACTATGTAACAAACTTGCTTGTTTGAAAGTTCTTGCATTAGAGCATGTCTAATTTTATTCTCTTGTCCACCTACGATTAGCACTCTCACTATATATCCCTCCGCCATTTTCGGCTTTTAACTAACATTTTATGAGTTCTTTATAACGAATTTAATTTTCATTATAAAGTATATCTCTTTTCTCTTATAATTTCAATAACTAATTCATTATATAGAACGATCCTTTTTTTCTATTATAATCATGCTTTTCTTCTTGTATATTTGGGGGAATATCGTCTATCACTTTTAAAACGTTTCTAATAAAGAACGAATGGACTAAAAACTAACCCCAAGTGGTTATACCACTCAAAGTTAGTTTTTTTATTATCTATTGTCCCTAGCTGGATTTAAATCCTGAAAAATATTTTCAATATTATGGTTAATCGTTTGCCGCGGCTGACCATTTCGAATCGAACGATTTATATCTTCTATACTGTTAAATATTCCTCTATCTGTGATGATTGAAATGTCTCTTCCGTTTAGTGAATCATTTAGTTTGTCTTTTACCTGCGCTTTTGTTTTGGCCACATTCTTTGTATTTTCCACTTCCAATGCAACTAAAACGTTCTCTCCATAAACAAGCGTACGTGCATTTTTTACATTATCCATTTTAGTAACTCGATCGGATATTTTTTCAGCTAATTCTGTGTCATAAGATACTCTTTCATTCTGATCATTTATATTTACGTTATCACGATTGTTGTGATTATTTACATTTCTTACGTTTGTTCTGTTTCTATTGTTTACATTCCGAACATTGGATCCATTTGTATTTCCTTCATCCCCAAAAGTATGGTCCATCATTTCTGTAATTGGTCCATCATTATCGGCATTCCCAACGCCATTGTTTCCTTCATGCTGTTCATTTGAATAATATCCAATTGGCCTAGTATTATTAAGGCGATTTCGATCAGCAGTTTGATCCTCATTTACACCACAACCTGTTAATCCAAAAGACAATGTCAACAGAACTGGAGCAACTAGTTTAACTTTACGCATAGTAGAATTCTCCCCTTCATGTAAAACTTGAGCAATTTCCTTGCTCTCTTTTATCTTCTACTGTTCGGAAAGAAACATACTGTAAAGTCTAGCCAGTCTTTTTTTTATGTCTTATGTTCCTACAAGTTGTTGCAGTTTTTGATAAAATTTCTTCCTTTTGTGAAACTGATTGGTTGTTAATAATTGTACTTGTTCTAACAAGTAGGCATTATCTACATCTTTATTTCTGATTATTCTATTCCATTCCCTCAGAATATCTGTCGGATATATTAAAGCCATTAAAAACCATTTATCTTTAAAAAGATCGGCGTAGCCTTGCATACTTTGTAAATCTTGTATAGACCATCCTATATCAGGAAGAATGCGATTAGCAAATTGTAAATAGTCTGCAATTCGTGGACCAATACTAATTAAATCAAAATCAATTAAGTATAATTCATTATTCCTAACACGTAAGAAATTATGATGAGCAACATCCCCATGCAGGATTACGTTTGGGTTTGTATCCAAATAGTCTATTTTGTTTTTTATTGAACCAAATGAATAATCAGCCCATTCCATTATTTCCTTTACTATGTCTTTTTTTACATATTGCTCAATAATTGGTATATTCATTCGATATTCTTCTAGTCTGTGTTCAAATTTTTTCATTAAATGAAAAGTTGGCAAGATATACTTATATATTTCTACCAGTCGCTCTGTAACTGAATAATAATGTTCCAATAATTGAAGTGCTTCCCGTCTATTCCGCTTACTATGATATGAAAAAGAATCTTTATGTGGGGGAAGATATTCAATCAGCCCATACACTTTATTATCGATAACAATTGGCTCCTCATCGAACTCATAAAATTGATATGTCTGTGTAAAACCTTCTTGTTTAAGCGCTCTTGTAAAAGCAACTTGAACTTTGAGTTTTTGATAACTAGTAAAACCTTTTAAAATTATCCAATATTGCTTCGTTTTTATTAGATATACATCATTTCTAATCCTGCTTAATTCGATGATTTGGAACGGTATTTTTTTTTCTAATAAAGAAAGGAGACGATAATAAAAAGTATCGTCCCCTCTATGAAAAAAATCATAGATCACTGCTTTCATCCTCTTGGTATCTTGGCATTCCAAATGGAGTACCTTGATTCATGCCATATGGATTCATAAATGGCGGCTGCCCAATAGCAGGATTATAAGGAGGTGTGAATACTGGAGCATTCCCTCCCGGTCCATAAGCAGGTGATGCCACTTCTGAAGTAATCGCCCCTTCATAAGATGGCGCCTCTTGAACTGGACCATTATTTTCCGTTGAATAGGAGTTTGGCGTATTTCCAACAGCATCTTGAGGATAAGGAGATTGATTTATTGAAGATTGATTATATCCGGTCGGATAGCTTCCCATTTCCATTCCTGGATTGAACATCCCCGCCATTGGATGACCTCCTAATTCCGGGCTAAATCCTTGCGGTATTCCTCTCATATCCATTCCTGGATTGAATCCCCCCGTCATTGGATAGCCTCCCATTTCCGGACCAAATCCTTGCGGCATTCCTCCCATTCCTGGATTAAATCCTCCGCCCATTGGATGGCCTCCCATTTCTGGTCCAAATCCTTGCGGCATTCCTCCCATTCCTGGATTAAATCCTCCGCCCATTGGATGGCCTCCCATTT
>NZ_BCVE01000021.1 GCF_001591585.1 Niallia circulans NBRC 13626
CCCCAAACTTCAGTATTTATCAGCCAAACTTCAGTATTTATCAGCCAAACTTCAGATTTATCAGCCAAACTTCAGATTTATCAGCCAAACTTCAGTACTTATCAGCCAAACTTCAGTACTTATCAGCCAAACTTCAGATTTATCAGCCAAACTTCAGATTTTTCAGCCAAACTTCAGATTTTTCAGCCAAACTTCAGTACTTATCAGCCAAACCTCAGTACTTATCAGCCAAACTTCAGTACTTATCAGCCAAACTTCAGATTTTTCAGCCAAACTTCAGATTTTTCAGCCAAACTTCAGATTTTTCAGCCAAACTTCAGATTTTTCAGCCAAACTTCAGATTTTTCAGCCAAACTTCAGATTTTTCAGCCAAACTTCAGATTTATCAGCCAAACTTCAGATTTATCAGCCAAACCACCAGCCACTAACTAATCCCCCCTCACTCCCACAAATTCCAAACAAAAACGCCTCTCACATGCAGTTGATCTACATCCAAAAGACGTTCTCTTATTACAATACTTTGATTTTATCTAGATCAGCTTTATCCAGTACTGCTTTCATATATTCAATAATTTCTTCTCGCATTTCATCTCGTCGTAAAGCAAATTCTAATGTTGTTTTAACGAATCCTAATGTTTCACCAACGTCATAACGATCTCCTTCGAAATCATAAGCAAAAACACGTTGAATTTGGTTTAATTGTTGGATGGCATCTGTTAATTGGATTTCTCCGCCTGCACCTGTTTGTTGATTTTCCAAGTACATGAAGATTTCTGGCGTTAACACATAGCGACCCATGATTGCTAGGTTAGAAGGTGCTGTTCCAGGAGCTGGTTTTTCAATGAAATTATTTACCTGGTATCTTCTTCCTTCGCTCTCACCTGGATCGACAATTCCGTAACGGTGTGTTTCATTTTCTGACACTGTTTGAACGCCAATAACAGAAGCATGTGTTTCTTCGTATTGGTCAATTAATTGTTTTAAGCATGGTGTATCGCTCTGCACGATATCGTCACCAAGTAAAACAGCAAATGGCTCATCGCCAATAAAGCTTTTTGCACACCATACAGCATGTCCTAAACCTTTTGGCTCTTTTTGTCTAATATAATGAATATCTGCAAGATTTGAAGAATATTGAACTTTCTCAAGCAACTCAAATTTCTCTTTATCACGAAGATTCTGTTCTAATTCATGTGCGTAATCGAAGTGATCTTCAATCGCTCTTTTTCCTTTACCGGTAACGATAATAATATCTTCAATACCAGAAGCAATTGCTTCCTCTACGATATATTGAATTGTAGGTTTATCGACAATTGGTAACATTTCTTTCGGCATCGCTTTCGTTGCAGGCAAAAATCTAGTACCTAGACCAGCGGCTGGAATGATCGCTTTTCTTACTTTTTTCAACTTATTTCCTCCTTTAAGCAATTCACTTTTGATTATACCATTTTTTTGTTACAAAGGAATTCAAATACGAATTTCTTCTTTGTAAATTATTAGTAAAAAACACAAGGTTGTTCTTTATAAAATTATATTAAGTGTTAATCCGTTCTTCATAACGTACAATCATTATATCACTTCAGCTTCTCTTTGAGAATAGTTGTTATGTATTTTTTAATAACTTATCACTTTTTACAATATTTTGTCAAATTATCCCTTAAATGCATTTATTACACCTTTAATATTCAGAAAACTTATTATTCTACCATACAAAAAAAGAGTTGTAATAACAACCCTTTTCTTCTAATAATTATTCCGGATATACTTCTTCTTCGGTGACCCACTTGTGATTTGTTACCATATTGCCGCCTGTTGCCGGTTGATAATCTACCATATATACGGTTGTGTTCTCAGCGGAATCAATCGTCGCTTTTGCACCTTTCATCCCTTTCATATGATCTGCTTCTAATGTAACCTCTGTCCCTTTTTCAAGCATTTCATTCCCAGCATCTTTTATTTCCTCTTGAATAACCCATTTATGATGCTTGACTGGTTTTCCACCTGTTGTCGGAGTGTAAGTCACTTCATACGCAATCGTGTTAAATGCATTTAATATCGTCGCTTCTGCTCCGTCCATTCCTTCCATGTGATCTGCCTTTAAGATGACTTGACTGCCTTCTTTATAAGTTGGATCTGATGCTGGCTCTAGGCCATCGGGAATATCTGAAGATCCCGTTTCTTTGTGTTCATGCTGGGTTTGCGTAGATAGATTTTCACTATCGCTATTTTTTTCACCAGATGAACAACCGTAAAATAGTAACAGTACGGCAAAAACCGCCGCCATGTAAAAATGCCTACTTTTCATTTCATTACCTCCTCTATTATTATGAATTCTTTCACTTTAGAGGTTATTTTAAACATACGTCTATTTATTAGCGAGAGGTAATTGAATCGTGAATGTGGTACCCATTCCATCTTCTGAGACATAATCTATTTTGCCCTTATGTTCTGCGATAATGTTATAGCAGATTACTAGCCCTAGCCCGGTTCCTTTTTCCTTTGTTGTGTAAAAAGGTTCCCCCAGCTTATTCTTTATTTCATCTGGTATTCCCTTCCCATTATCAGTAATAGTAACAACTACCCATTTTCCATCAAGCTTTGCTTCCATATTTATGATGCCGCCATTATCCATTGCTTCAATCGCATTTTTGACCAAATTGATAAAAACTTGTTTAATCTGATCTACATTGCATAATGTATTTAAATGATCTCCATATGTATCTAAATTAATGACAACATTATCTAAATTGGCTTGTGATTGCATTAAGGTGTAGACATCGAGAAGAATTTTTCCAATGTTTGTTTCTTTAATTTCTGATCTGGCTGGTTTTCCTAAAAACATTAGCTCGCTTGCAATTGTTTCGATTCGATTGATTTCAAGATCAAGGATTGGATAAATATCATCTAATTTCATCGCCCCTTGGTATGCCAGCTTTAAAAAACCTTTAATGGCCGTAAGAGGATTTCTAATTTCATGGGCAATACTTGCTGCTAGTTGTCCTGCTATTCCTAGTTTTTCATTTTTTATCTGCAGCTGCTGGTTCTCTTTTCTAACACTTATATCTCGTGCAATGATAATAACGGTGGAACTTAAATCTTCAAAAAGAAACGGATAAGCTAAAACTTCTACCTCTACCTTTTTTCCTTTTGAGGTAATCAACTGCATTTCATATGGAGTAGAAATTTCTTCTTTCCATATATTTCTAGATTTATCTAAATAGTTTTCTAGGAAATCTGGCTCCATAATCTCGTAAGCTGACTTTCCGACAAGATCTTCTGCATCTAATAACTTTGCAGCTGCTTTATTTACATACATAATAATATTGTTGGAAGTAATAAATACCGCGTCTAGCATGTCCTCTACTAGCCGGGAATAGTAGGTTTGTGCTAATTGTAGGTTGGCAATCGTCTCTTCATATTTACCATTTCGCACGGGGGATGGAGGTAAGATTTCTTTTTCATAAACACTGGATAAGGTAAATTCCGTATCTGTCATCACATATGGATGGTACTTTTTTAAGCTTATATAATTGCTTGCAGATAATTCCATCCCGTCATAGACACATACCGTATAATTATGATAATCCCTTATGTACTCATCTACTTTATCCTCGTATTGAAGTAATTTATCTATGTTACTTTTTTCACTTAAGAGTCTTGGTATTATTTTCCCCCAATAACGGATGGTAATTTCTTTATTGAAAAATAGGGTAGGATCAACCAAGTCTTTGCTTGCCTCCATTATATTCTCCAAACATAGTTCTCCGTTTTTAAAATAAACATCTTCACTATCAATAAAGTTTATTTTATCAATTAGCTTAGTATGTAATCCGTTCGCTTCCAACTTTTTTATTATTAGTGGCCATATTTTCTGCTGATCGACAAAAATTACTATTTGCTCCAAAAGCAGACCGGTTTTTAAGAAGGACGCCGCATTAGTTATGTATTTATCTTCGTCGTTCGTTAAGTATAAGACATGGGCACCACTTGTCATATCAGAGAGATTTGTAAGAGCAACCTCTGGATGAAACCTTGTCTGAGGAGTATATACAGCCATTAAAAACCCCCAACTTTCTTTATAAAGTTTAATATCCTTTTATTATAGCATGTAAATTTCCGACTATTTGGATGAATTTATTATTTTTTCAAAAATAGAGAGAGAGTTCCTCACTATGCAGGAAGGAACTCTCTCTCCGTCTATTCTTCATATTCATACAAGGTTACACTCTCAATATAATGAACAAATCTACGAAGTTCTTTCGTCTGTTCTCGATTTATTTCTCCTTTTTCATACATTTGCTGTATGGCTGCGCGTTGCTGATCCACGATGCCTAGACGTAATTCTTCTATTTGTTCCTGCAGCTTTTCATTAAATGATGCTGATGGTTGTTTTTCCCAGCGATCGACCATCCGTCGGTATTCTAAAATAACGGATTCTACTTGCTGTTTATGTTCCGCTGTCTCTTTCCATTGTTCTAAATAGGAAAGAGCAGATTTCATCGAATTTAATAGCACCTCTTTGCTGATACGAATTTGTTCTCTTCGATCACGTTTATTACCGCGGTGTTTCCGCACAAAGCGTTTCCAGCCTCTCATGGCCTTTCCAAACAGAAATCTCGTCCCAGTTTGCACATTGGTGCATAGTATTTCTTCGCGATAGTCCAATGATTTTTCAAAAATCGCAAACACTTCTTCTGAAATTTTTTCCTCTTTTACTAAATGGTGTACATAGTTACGTTCTTCTTTTAAGGCGCGCAACCTAATTTCAACCAAGGCTGAATATTTATTCTCTTCCTCTTCTGTTCTTGCCACTTGATAATTTAACTGCTGAATGCGTCGTTTATATTCATCAATTAGTTCATAAGCAGCTGCTGTATTTTCTTCATTCATTTCTAAATAAAGCTTATCAATAGTGGAAAGCATAAGCTTTTTCTTTGCTCTGATTACTAGTTCTTCATCATTTATTTCTGTCTCTCCACTATTTTTACTAAGGAATGGCAAAAATATCGTAGCTGCAAGTAAAGTGAACATGATAACACCTGCAGCTAGAAAGAGAATTAAGGAACGCTCCGGAAATCCTTGGCCAGTATGGATGACAAAGGGGATCGACAGTACCCCTGCCATTGTTACCGCCCCGCGGACTCCTGTCAGACTGACCAGTAAAGTATGCTTCATACTCGGCTTTTCGCTTTCTCTTGTCTTGTTCGCTTTATATTCATAAATGGAAAATAAATAGGACCAGAAAAAGCGAATGCCAAGAATAACAATCCCAATTAACATGACATATCCGATAATTAACCAATTACTTAAAGAAGGATCTTCCACTGTATCCACAATAGAAGATGGGATATTTAACCCGAGTAATAAGAAGACTATTCCATTAAGAATAAAGATAACGATAGACCAAATATTTTCCGTTAATACCTGTTCCTCCGCAAGCATCGTTTCTGTTCTTTCACTCACTAAGGAGTGAATAATTCCACCTACTACAACAGCAATCACCCCAGAAGCATGGAGCATTTCCTCAGCTATAATAAAAATTAGAAACGGTGTCAGCACCTGTAACAAAGAGTGGAATGTAACATCCTGGATTCCCTGTTTTCGTAAAATAAAACGGATTATGATAATAAGAAGACTTAAAACAAGTCCTGCTACAGCTCCAATGAAAAAGGTATACGTGAAATCAGTCAATGCCTCTGTAATCGAGAAGTATCCTGTGACAACAGCAGCAACCGCATAATTAAATGCCACTAGCCCTGAAGCATCATTAATCAGCGATTCTCCTCTTACAAGGTTGAGCACGCTTGCTGGAATATGAATACGTTTCGCAATCCCATTGACAGCTACTGGATCTGTCGGGGATAAAATTGCCGCTAAAGCAAAGGCCGCCGCAAGTGGGATACTGGGAATAAGCCAATGAACAAAATAACCGCCAACGATAGTCGTAAGCAATACTAAGATAATAGCATTCCCTAAAATAGAAGTACGCATCTTCCATAGCTCTTCTCTTGGAAAATGCCTGCCATCGTTATAGAGCAAAGGGGCAACAAACAAGAGCAAAAACCACTCTGCCTCTAATTCAAGCTCAAAATCGGAGAAGAGAAGTGCCATCACTACTCCAAATGCAATTTGCGTTAAGGCAGTTGGGATAGAGGGAAGATAATGACTGACAATATTCGAAATCAGTAAACAAAATAATAATAAAATGATTGTTATTAATAACTCCATCTTGTTGTCTCCTTGCAGATTCTTATGCTAGTTTTTCTCCTTTTTATGTAGATTATGTTGGAAAGAGATTAAAAAGAGATTCCCAACAGGAACCTCCCTTCATAATTAAACCATGTATCTTTCTTTAATCAGTTTCAAATGATGAAGCTCATGCCCGGCAATAATATAAGCAAGGGCCATGACAGTAAATTCTCCGTTATTAGCAAAACCCCTGTTTTCCCAAGCATCTTCTGGAAGGCCTTTCAACAAGCTTACCGTAGATTTGCGGACTGCCACTAATTCTTCTAATAGATCATCTATTGTTCTTGTCGAAAAATGGGCATTCTCCACATAGTCCTCATCATCATAACCGGCTAATTGCGTTTTATCTCCTCGAGCAATCCGCATTAAGCGATATGCCTGAATTCTCTCCGTATCGCTCATATGACCAACCACTTCGATGAATGACCACTTTCCATCTGCATAGCGAAAATCACGTCGGTCTTCGTTTTCCTTTATATAAGCAACTGTTTCTTCTATTTGAGCATTAATTAAAGCAATTATATCTCCCTCTGGAACTAAGCCTATATACTCCCGATAATGTTCTGGATAATCACTAATGGCTGGTCTTATCATGCTGACTCCCCCTTATTCTTCTACTGGAGATTTAGGTCCTGTTAATTCTAGCTGATAAAAGGCTAAATCTAACCATTTCTCAAATTTATAGCCTGCCTTTTTTATCGTGCCTGAATACGTAAATCCTAATTTCTCATGAATAAAGATACTTCCTTTATTCGTACTGTCAATTCCGGCAATAAGGGTTGCATACTCCTCTTCTTCCGCCCGCTCAATCAGAGCTTTTAATAAGTGTGTACCAATTCCTCTTTTTCTTGCTTCTTTATGAACATACACCGAATGCTCAATCGAATATTTATAAGCTGGCCATGCTCGAAATGGTCCATATGTTGCAAAACCAAGCACCTTCCCAGCCTCCTCGAAAACAAAAAGAGGATATCCGCCCTCCAGCTTCTGGTTATACCATGCTTTTCTGTCTTCTAAGGAATGGGCACGATAACCATATACGGCCGTTGTATGTAAAATGGCATCATTATATATTTCCAAAACCTCTTCTAAATCTGTTTCCTTCATCTCACGGATCATTGCCATATCCCCTTTTTTCTATAATTTGAAAAATTCCATCAAATTTTATAATCTTATTAAGTAAGATACCAATTAGGGACGAAAAATGAAAGTATTTTTTACTTTATCTAATGAAAAAAGATGTCCTATTAAAGACATCCCTTACTCTTTCCTGCTATTATAACCACTATCTCCAAACGGCTGTAATTTCTCCAGCCACTTTTCTTCCAACTTAGCCAGCTCTTCCTTTTCATTGTAATAAGGATCATCTTTCTTCGGCTTTAATACTTCTACTATCTCAAAGGAAAATGCTTCTTTGCCGTATTGCTTCCATTCATCCACCAATTTTTTATTTGCATATCCGCCATTTTCCAAGGAGAATTTCACGCCATTAATGGTTTTGAAATTTCTTGTACTAACGACACAGACTTTCCCATTCTTCTTATTAGTAATTGTATAAATACCGGCTTCGACCGGAATTTCTTTATATTGCATTTTCAGCTCTTTTTTTCGGTCCATTGTGATTCACCTTTCTTTTACTTTTTTAACCAGTAAAGACTTCCATCTGCTTTACGGTCAAGAAATCCGTATTCGATTAAATATCTTCTGATAAGAACATAGTCAGGGTAAATTGTTTTTAAATGCTGATTCAATTGCTTCTCCGTGTAGTTTTCTTGCCCTTCTAAATACTTCGCTATTTCCCGAAGAACCCCTAATTTCTGCTTTTGTTTGATCGGGAATTTACTTAATATACCATTGTTGAAATATTTTGCTGCTATTTTTCCCTGCTCTTCTTCCGTGATATTATATCTGTCGTCTACCATTGCAGCAGTAGGATGAACAGGGACAAAGCTTGGCGCATGATGGTCCTTTTCCTTCAGCAGCTCCATTATTGCCAGAAAATTTTTCGCCTGCCTTTCTTTTTCCTTAAGAGCAAAACGATGATGCCGAATGGTTGAAGCACTGCCGATTTCCAACTCTGCTTTCACTTCTTCATCCCTTTTTCCCTGATAAAACAGCTCCAACAATTTTGTCTGATGCTCCGTTAACCCTGTCATCTTTTTATCTAAGCTTAGTAAAAAATGAAAAACTGATTGATGGACATCCTCGATATGACGCTTCATGTACTTTTCCGCTTCATATAATCTGCCGTCTTCCGGGTAGATAATCCCTTTCTCGATCTCCTCCCCACATAAAAGACAAAGATACGAATCTGAATTCTCAATATAACCCTTTTTTAATTCATCAATCGTTGCATTTTGAAAATAAGATGAAACATTCATTTATAAACACTCCATTAATTCGTTTGTTGTTTTACAAACAATTATCATTTACGTTAGTTAAATATTAAACCTACTTTGGGTAATCGTCAATAGTCTTAGGAGTTTTTTGTTGTTGAGTCTTTGGCGTGTTTTGAGGCTTTGGGGTTTCTTTCTTTTTCAGCTTCTATTGGAGTTAGGTTATGCAAGCTATTTTTCTTCTCTATTCTATTTTTTGGCTTTCATCTGTGCTCTGAACACCACTTGTCCCTTTCCAGCTCTCCTTTTTGGTTTTCATCAACGCTATGAACACCATCTTTCTCTTCCCTGCTCTCCTTTTTGGTTTTCATCAACGTTATGAACACCACCTTTCTCTTCCCTGCTCTCCTTTTTGGTTTTCATCTGCGCTATGAACACCACCTTTCTCTCCCCTGCTCTCCTTTTCGGTTTTCATCACCGTTATGAACACCATCTTTCTCTTCCCTGCTCTCCTTTTCGGTTTTCATCACCGTTATGAACACCTTTTTTTCTTCCCTGCTCTCCTTTTCGGTTTTCATCACCGTTATGAACACCTTTTTTCTCTTCCCTGCTCTCCTTTTCGGTTTTCATCACCGTTATGAACACCTTTTTCTCTTCCCTGCTCTCCTTTTTGGCTTTCATCTGCACTATGAACACCACCTTTCTCTTCCCAGCCCTCTTTCATCTTAGCTCTCTATCTAACAATCTCTGAATGGACATTCCCAAACAAGTGTACTACCATGAAAGAAACTGCTTTTATTGGAGGATATATGGATGAATATTCTTTGGGATTTTGATGGTACGTTGTTTGATACGTATCCTGCTTATACAAATATTATTTATAAGGTATTGGGTGAAAAGGTGGACAAGGCCGGTATTTATAAAGAGCTAAAAGTATCTTTTTCTCATGCGATGGAATATTTCAACATATCAGAGCAGCAGCGAAATGAGATTAAGCTTATGAATAAAGGAATTGCTGCGGATGAGGTGAAACCTTTTACAGGGGTAGAGGAGATTTTGAAAACTGCGGAAATAAATGTGATTATGACGCATAAAAGCTATGACGGTGTGGTAAATTTTCTTCGGCACTATGGGTGGGAGCGTTATTTTGCTGAAATAGTAACATTGAAGAATGGTTTTCCGCGGAAGCCTGCGGTTAATGCCTATCAATATTTGCACACGAAGTATTCCATTGACTTAGCTATTGGTGATAGAGAACTGGATTTAATTCCAGCTAAGGAATTAGGGATACAAACTTGTATATTTCAAAATCAATGTGAATTTGCTGACTTTCATCTATCAGACTTTGCTGATTTTTTCAAAGTATACCCGATGAAAGCGTAACTATTAAGATAATAAAGAGCATCCCCTTACATCTCGGAATGCTCTTTACTCTTTTTCCAACACTACTTCGATAATTTCAGGACGATTAAAAATTCGCTGGGGAATGATGCTATTTCCTAAGCCTCTATTCACAATCATTGCTGTGTCTGCTTTTTTATACATACCAGCTGTATATTCTGGCATGAAGCCTTGATCTGGAGCGACAATTCCACCGATAAAGGGCAATCTTACTTGACCACCATGTGCATGTCCTGTTAAAGCTAAATCTATTTTTTCATAGAGAGAAAAAAGCTCTGGCCGATGGGACAACAGCAAATTGAAATGTTCTTCATCCTTCAGGCCACCTAGTATTTCAGCTAGATTATCCTCTCCAGATAAAAAGGTTGGATCATCTACACCGATAATATTAATCGTTTCTCCTCCAACCTTTACAAGTGTCTGTTCATTTCTTAACACAAACACGCCTGCATGTTTTAATTTCGCTTCTAATGACGGAAATTCCCCTGACCAGTATTCATGATTGCCTGTTACATAATACGTTGGCGCAAGCTGGACAAGTCTTTCCATTAATGTCATACTTTTTTGTTCATCGTATTTTTTTGAATCCACAAGGTCTCCAGTGAAAACGATCAGGTCTGGGTTTAGCTTTTTTACTTGCTGTATTAAACGCTGTTGCTCTTTTCCAAATTGCTTACTATGTAGGTCCGATAACTGCACTATTTTTATCGGCTTTGTTATTTTGAGAGACGAGAGAGTAAAGCTCGAGGTCGATAAATGATTATTCTGGTAGTATGAAAAAAATATACAGATGCCTATTAAACTAGCAAGAAGCAACATTCTTTTTCTCACTATATTCACTCTTTCTCCCAGTTCACCTCAAAACCGCCTTGTAATCCATCTCCGGTCACAATAAGCTTATAGGTTTCTGTTTTTTTTGCATCAAAGGTTAAAACTTTTTTCTCTTCATTACTTAAGCCAATTCTTCGATTTTTTTCATCTATTAAATAATACCCGAAGCCACCGCCATTGCGATTGGTAAAATCAATGTGAATGGTAACCCTTTCCCCTTTTTTCGCTTTAATCGGGACTTCATCCTCCCCGTTAAAATAAGCAAAATAAGCTTCGTAGGACTGTTCGCCTCTTACTGTATTCCATTCTTTTTTCACCGTGAAGTCTGGGATTGTTAACAAAAGAAAGAGAATAGGTGTACAGGCAAATATCCACTTAAACCAACTTACTTTAGCAGCTATTTTAATCCCTATATAGAATAAAATCGCGCTAAAACCAGAAACGATAGCAAGGACAGGTAGAACATTCCACATAATCGGCAAAAAAAGACATACTCCCACCACAATATATAATAGTAATTCTAGCTTTGGAAAATAGTTAGATATCCAATCTATTACGATCGAAATAAGAATTCCGAAACCAAAAAAGCCTATCCAAAAGTATGGATTTTCAATTTCATGTGAAAATAAATATAAATCGAAACTTGATAGAAAAATATAAGAAAAAAAGAGTGTTGCCGCAAAACCAGCTCCTGCTAGTTTTATAAAGGCATATTCCATTCCCCTTCTAAAGTTCTGACTATCTACCATATTTGTTCCTCCTAAAGGATAGTTACTAATATTCTATCAAAATAAGAAAATAAATTGTTAAATTTTTGGAAAATAGGCATAAGTTAAGGAAAATTTCCATCAGTCGGTTTGCTTGAGGTGGGTTATCCTAGCTGTTAAGCATACGATAAAATCAATTATTGATTTTATATGCTTTTATCAAAAAGAAGATTCTTATTCTTTTCCGTCTCAAATAATTACGAGTGGATATCCTTATCTTATATATTTTTCAGGCAGCAACATATTGCAGTTTACTTATTTTCTATTTTGACAAACCAGCCCGTTCTCTTTAACTATCCTATTGGGATGGAGCTTATGGTATTCGAAAATTGATCATGCTGTTGTCTCACTGTGGGGGCATTTAGCTTTTATAAGATGCGAGGAATAAGAATTCGTGAGAAGGAGGGCTATATTATAACCAACCATTCCGCTTCGCCTCGGCAATGGCCTCCATTCGATTTTTTGCCCCTAATTTGCTGATTGCTTCTGAGATATAATTGCGAATCGTTCCAGAAGATAAATAAAGCATTGCCGCAAGCTCCTTTACCGATTTTCCTTCTTCAATCAGTACTAATATTTCTCTTTCGCGCTTTGACAATGGATTTTCTTTTCCAATGCTGCCAAAAATCAGTTCAGAGGCGAACTCTCTTTTTCCGTCCATGATTTTGCGAATAGCTTCTGCTAATTCCTCGCTGGGACCATCCTTTAATAAATAGCCATGAACATTGGCATTTAGTGCTCTTTCAAAATATCCTGGTCGCGCAAATGTCGTTAAAATAATCACTTTACAAGAAGATTTCTGCCTCTGTAATTCCTCTGCCACGTCTAGACCGCTTTTAATAGGCATTTCAATATCTAATAAACAGACGTCTGGATTATATTTTTTTATTAGCTCTAAGGCCTGTTCGCCATTTTCCGCTTGTCCCACGACCTCCATATCCTCTTCAAAATTAAGCAACGTTCCTAATGCTCCTCTTAGCATGCGCTGGTCTTCTGAGATGATAATTCGTATCACAATATCTCCTCCTCTCTTCTTTCCTTTCGAATAATGGGAACAATGATGTGCAGAGTGGTTCCCGAATTAGCCGTCATACTCCATTTTCCGTCAACCAATTCCAGTCTTTCACGCATTCCCTTTAATCCATTCCCTTGCGTTTCATCCCCTTTCACGCCTTTCCCATTATCCTGCACGATAAGCTCTATCTCGCCTATACGTTGTTGAATCGATACTTTACTGATGGTTGCCGCACTGTGCCTGATTATATTTGTTACTGCTTCTTTTAAGCAGAGACTAATAATATTCTGGGTTAAAAGCGGGACCTCTCCATCTTCTAGTTCGATTGCTAGTTCACTTTCTATCTCTGCTGTCTGTAAAGCTGTCTGTATCTCTACTATTGCTTCACGAATGGTTATGGCGCGCATATCAGACACAAGCTCACGAACTTGCTTTAACGCTGATCGTGATATGCTTTCCATTTCCTTTGCCTCTTGTATGGCACTATCTGGTTGAGCTGGCACCATTTTTGCGATAAGCTGGCTTTTTAATGTCAGCAGGGATAAAGTGTGGCCGAGCGTATCATGCAAATCTCGAGCAATTCTCATTCGTTCTTCTCTTTTAACAAGATGGCTAATTTGCTCATTCGCTATATCTAATTGTCTTTCTAAATCCATCCGTCGGTTCATCGAGCGGATTCCAAAAGGAGAAATCAGCATAATGATAAAGAACGGCACTAAGAAAAAGAGAGACTCAGGATTGACACCATTCCAACTAAAGATAATTGGAATAACCAAGGAAATGGCAAAAAGGCTGTAAAAGTAATAGAAGTACTTTTTGCCTGAGTAATATCCGATAAAGTTAGCAGGAAAATACCCCATAAATAATAGATTAGGATCATAGAAGATACTAAAAAACATGACTATCAAGATTTGCACAACCAGCCAATAATTAAATATACTCTCTTCCATATGACAGTATAATTGTCGATAAGCCAGGAGGAAAACAAGTACAAGCAGGATACCAATCAATTGCTTTATCCCATTCTCCTGCATTACCTGAATAATCGGAAGTAATACGTATACTAAAAAGATATAAGGAAAAAAGCCATATCTTTTCGGAAAAAGCTCAAATTTCTTCTTGGTATCCATTTTGGACTTTACACCGCCTCTCGTTTTTTTCCAATATAAATTGATAATACCATAAATAGGAGAAGATACCCGGTAATCATCAGATAATTGAGAAAGGATGGATATTGATCTCTAATAATCTCCCACGCTCCATTAGCAAAATGATAGGAAGGAACCCATTTCGCCACTTGCTGCATAAAGGATGGAAACACATCAATCGGCATCCACATTCCTCCTGTTATTGCCATAGACATATATAATAGATTGCTAATTCCTGAAGCTGTTTCTACTTTTTTGATATTACCGACGATCGTTCCAAGCGCTAGAAACGGGAGGGATCCGAAGAGAATCCAGATTCCGCAAAGCACCCACTGAGAAAAAGAAAGATGAACCGCATTAATAAGGACTCCAGCCGTAAATATCACCATGATGGAAAATAAATGGATAACAGTTTGTGCCACCATCTTAGCTCCAAAGTAAGCAAATTGGGAAAGGGGCGTAATATGCAGGAAAATGGTCCACCCTTCTGCTTTTTCCTCCACAATTTTGATTCCTAATGTCATAATACTAGAGCCCATAATGCTAAATGTTGTCATCGACATTAAATAATGTACATTCCATAATGCCTCATCATCTCGTGGTGCTGTGAAAATGTTGGTAAATAAAAAATAAAAAAGGACGGGAATAAGTAAGGACCAAAAGATATAATATTTATTCCGAAGCGTTCGGACGATTTCCGCTTTACTTTGCATCCAAAAAGATTTCATTCTCATTAACCCCCTTCGTATCTTCCATTAACTGCGAGAAAACCTCTTCTAACCGACCAAGCTTTACTTCTATATGCTGAATATCCAACTGTCTATCGAAAAGTTCTTGTAAAAGCTGATCCGAATTTGTAGCAGTCAGCATTACTTTCTCCTTCTCTTTCTGCACATCCACAACATATGGCAATTCTCGGTAGAATTTTAAACTATAAGGAGATTTCTCCTGAAACATTACCCTTGGTTTTGTAAGTTTTTCCTTCAATTGTGCTGGTGTACCGTCGCCTACTACCTCCCCCTTATTAATCATAATAATTCTTTCCGCTACTTCATCTGCTTCTTGTAAGTAATGGGTTGTAAAAAGGATTGTCTTTCCTTGTCTATTCAATTCTTTGATTTTTTGCCAAAACTGTTCTCTTGACGTTACGTCCATGCCCACGGTTGGTTCATCTAAAAACAACAAATCAGGATTTCCTGCCAGTGCCAACGCAAAATTCAAGCGTCGTTTCTGCCCGCCAGAAAGCTTTTCCGTCCGTTGATTCCAAGCTTCTTCTTGAAGCCCTGTTAGTTCCAACAGAGTTGATAACGCTAGCGGACTTTGATAATAGCTTTGAACTAATTGGATTAGCTCCTTTACCTTCAAGCTGTCCATCACACTAACTTCCTGCAGCATCCCACCTACCTTTTCTAATACTTCCTTTTGTCTAGGATTCTTGTGAAAAAGAGAGATAGTCCCTCGGGTAGGTTTAATTAATCCAAGCATCATCCGCATCGCTGTCGTTTTCCCTGCGCCATTCGCTCCTAAGATTGCCACCATTTCTCCACGTTTTATTGAAAAGGAAATATCATGAACTGCCTTCTTTCCCTGAAACTCTTTCGTTACGTGCCTTAACTCTACAATTGTTTCCAACTACTCCACCTCCAAGCTATTATCCTTAGTATAGCGAGCAAATAAGAGGCGGTTTAGTCGCAGATGTCAGGAATTTAAGATGACAAATGTCATTTTTTTATAAAAAAATGCTCTGGTTACTAACCAGAACACGGTTTGTTTCCTTCTTCTCTTGTCATTACGAAAAACTCTACATCATTTGCATTCTTAAAAGCAGAAACTTTACGAAAGCCAAATTTTTCATATAAGGCGTTAGCTCGTTTATTAAAGGCTGCAACCGTTAAGCGCAGCGGCTGATTAGTTTCTATGGAATCGATAATAAATTGCATAAAGCCCATGCCCCGTCCCTGTCCTGTTAAGTCAGGACGCATACCAAGACCGATATCGAGGTATCCTTCTGGATATGCTTGAAACAGATATCCAATTGGAACCTGAGCAACAAAGCCTGTACAATAGAATCCGACTAGATTCCCCTCCTGTTCAATCGCATAATAAAGGTTTTCTGCAAACTCTTGTAACGATTCTTCTGTTACTTCTCCATTATATAAATCATAGGGGACGGGATAGGTCCAGCTAAGGATTTCCCTGGCCGCCTCTTCTGTCATCTTTTGGATAGTGTAATTCATCCGCTATTTTCCCCTGTCCTTTTATTTCGCGTGAATCCTAAATATCTTGTGCCTTGAAATTGCAGTTCCCCGCTGTCCCCTTCAGCCAGCATGCCATATTCTTCGTCTTTCAGTTGAAATTCGGTACGATTTCCATTCGTAAATTCAAATGTGGCAAAATAGTGATTATATGCACGAGTATTTCCTCCGCCGTGAATACTTGTTCGTTTGCCTACTACCTTCGCAGCAGAAGTAAGATGTGGCTGCCGATTATTTTCCCCCCACTGAAAGATACCCTTTAAAACATTAAATAAAATAATAGCAAATACAAGAAAAATAAAGAGACGTGCAACTGTAAACATAATATCCCCACCAAGCAAAAATTCTTCCATAGACCAATCTCCTTTTATGAAAAGATTATTTTCTTTTGTTCCAATAGCACTATTACGCATGTATATGGGAAAAGGTTTCAAAAGGTAGTCATCATTTTCCTAAAAGGTTGTGCTTTCTTCAACAAAAAAATCTAGCGCTACGCCGCACTAGACTTTTTTATTAATATACTCGAACAGTTTATTTTTTATATTTATTTTTGAATTACTGCTGTGGTGCACCTGGAGGATAGAAGCTCGGCGGCATCTTAATCCATCCATGTTCCCTCATTCTCGTTTTTAACTCCATCCCATAAATGCTTTTCTCCGTATGGAAACGAATCCACATTAATCCGACATCACTGCGCACACTTTGCGTAATATTAGTGGAGCACATAACAATATTGCTTGTTACTTTTGCCGCCAGTAAATTGGCTATCTCCATATCGGTAGATTTCGCTCCTAAAGGCACGGCATTCGGATCGGACTTAGGCTTTGACTCAGCAGAACTTGAGAGGGGAACGCCTTCCTTAATCATAAACTTCTCTAATGTTTTGCGCTGTTCTGTTGCTAATTCTTTTGCTTCATGAAGCAATTTGATTAAAACATTATCTGTCGTTGTATTAAGTGCCATCTCAAGTACAGGAATTTCATCCGCAATTGCAGCATGATATGTCCAGCAGCCCATCGCCTCTCCAATATGAAGCAAAGGTTTCGGTTCTGAATCAAATCTTGTCTTAATATAGTCAAGAAGCGCTTCCATCTTATGTGCCATTACTACACCTCTTAGTGTTTTTTACCTATAATGTTTACAATTAGATGGCAGTTTATTCAAAATAAAGAAAAGGGAGATGAAAAGTGAAAAGAATCTCCTTTTCTCACAAATGAGCGACCATTTAAGTTCACAGTAAAACTTATTGATACTTTTGTTTGCGACTCTGGCTCTTATACTTGCTCCTCTCCTCACTTTGCTTGCGGCTCTCCACCCTTTTACTTGCCGCTCTCCACTCAGCGCAGCACGCCGATCTGCTTTCTTACTTCCTGTAAAAATGGCAATGTTCGTGCTCTCGCTTTTTCTGCTCCTTTTTGGAGAATGAGATCTATTTTTTTCGGATTTGCCATTAACTCCTGATATTTCTTTCTTGGTTCTTCTAAGAATCGATTCATCACAGCAAATAATTCTTTTTTCACTTCACCCCATCCGATTCCGCTTTCGTACTTTTTGTGCATCTGTGCTATTTCTTCGGCACTAGCAAATTCCTTATACAGCGTGAATAGAATAGACGATTCTGTATCTTTCGGCGCTTCTGGCGGAAGCGAGTCTGTTTTGATTTTATTAATCAGCTTTTGTAGCTTTGCCGGTTCTTCAAAAAGCGGAATTGTGTTATGGTAGCTTTTGCTCATTTTTCGACCGTCTAGGCCAGGCAAGATGCTTGTTTCTTCATCTACGATATATTCTGGTAGTACAAATGTCTCTCCATATTGGTGATTAAAGCTTTCCGCAATATCGCGGGCAATTTCCACATGTTGTATTTGATCTTTTCCGACTGGTACCATATTTGCTTGAAATGCAAGAATATCAGCTGCCATCAAGATTGGGTACGTAAATAATCCCATATTTACCCCATTATCTACCTCTTTCCCTGCTTGTTTATTGCTATCAACTATTCCTTTATAAGCATGTGCTCGGTTCATCAATCCCTTTGGCGAAAAGCAAGCTAATATCCAATTCAGTTCAAAAATTTCGGGCACATTCGATTGACGATAAAAGATTGTTTTTTCTGGATCCAATCCAAGTGCTAACCATGTTGCTGCTACTCCATATGTTAATGTTCGAAATTCTTCCCGATCGTGAATTTTTGTTAAACCATGATAATCTGCAATAAAATAAGCAGCTTGATAATCGCTATTTTCTGCTAGCTTCAAAGCCGGTTTAATTGCTCCTATATAGTTCCCTAAATGAATCTGCCCAGTTGGCTTAATACCTGTTAAGACAATTTGCTCCATTTGATAATCCTCCCTTTTCTATAAGCGAAACCTCCGTCAGCGGGACTTCTTCCTCCTGCTGATGGGGTAGTTGAACCATTCGAAACTTTACGGACGGTAAGCATCGGATAAAACACAAAAAGGGCTACTCATCCTAAAAAAGGACGAGTAACCCGTGGTGCCACCTTCATTCGTTTATATCCGATAAACGCACTTATCCGTACAGAAACATAGCCGTTTCTTATACTTTGTCTTTTTTAACGGTAAGACGTTTCCGCGCAGCCTACTATTGGTTCAGCCTTGAAGCTCCGAAGCCCATTCAACAATCAATCCGTACTGATTCGCACCAACCATCAGCTCTCTTAAACCTTTCAACTGCCTACTCTTCTTCCTCATCGCTCATTAATATTACATATATAGTAAAATATACTTTTCAAAAGGTCAAGGGATCTAAAATGAAAAATTTTTTAAACACAAAATCAACATAACCTCTTGTATTTGCAAATTTTATCTGTTAGTATCTTTATCAAGTTAGCGCTAACTTCAAATTTTACTAAATATATCTTTTAAATATACATGCTTTGATTGGAATGAGTAGTGCCTATTTCCCTGTTCTTAGAGAGTCAATGGCCGGTGCAAATTGACACAAAAATAGACGCGAATTACCTCCAGGAGCATTCTTTGTGAAAGAATTTGATTCGATTAGCAAAGAACGGATGAGCCGTTACCCATAATGAGTGGAAGAGTATAATTAATTATATTCTTCAATTAGGGTGGTACCACGTGCTTACAAGCAACCACGTCCCTTTTTTTAGGGGCGTGGTTTTTTGTTTATTAATCATTCATTTAACGAAAGGAGAAAAAAGATGAGTCCATTTATTGAACAGTTAACGAGCGACCAAGAAAAAGAAATGAAGAGGCAGCTAGATATCTATCGCCAAGGCGTACAAGACATCATTCCAACAGAAGAACTCGCAGAAAAAATTGCAAAATCCCTTGTGACCAATACGCCGCTAAAAGTAAAGCTTGGTCTTGACCCATCTGCGCCAGATGTTCACCTTGGCCATACTGTTGTACTGAATAAATTGCGCCAATTTCAAGAAAATGGGCATACCATTCAATTGATTATCGGAGATTTCACTGGGAAAATCGGTGATCCAACTGGAAAATCTTCTGCTAGAAAACAACTGACAGATGAAGAAGTGAAGGAGAATGCAAAAACTTATTTTGAGCAATTCGGAAAAGTATTAGACATGGAAAAGGTTGAGCTTCATTACAACTCTAAATGGCTCTCTTCCCTTTCTTTCGAAGATGTTATAGGACTTGCTGGAAAAATAACTGTTGCCCGCTTACTAGAACGAGATGATTTTGAAGAGCGATTAGCATACGGAAAATCAATTTCCTTGCATGAGTTTTTTTATCCATTAATGCAAGGGTATGATTCTGTTATGTTAGAGGCAGATATTGAGCTTGGTGGAACAGATCAGCATTTTAACATTCTCATGGGCCGCCACTACCAAGAGAAGTTTGGAAAAGAAAAGCAGATTGCTATATTAATGCCTCTTTTAGAGGGGTTAGACGGGGTTGAAAAAATGTCTAAGTCAAAGCATAACTACATTGGCATTGATGAGAATCCCAATGATATGTACGGCAAAGCGATGTCCATCCCTGATCCACTAATGAGCAAATACTTTGAGCTTATTACTGATCTTGAGCCTGCTGAAATCACGCAAATAAAAAAAGAATTGCATACAGGATCTCTTCATCCTCGGGATGCTAAAATGCTGCTTGCAAGAACAATCGTCCGGATGTACCATGGCAAAGAAGCAGCCGAAAAGGCAGAACAGCAATTTATTACAATTTTTCAAAAAGGCTCCTTACCAGAGGATATTCCAACCGTTAAGTGGACTGGAAAAAATCCTGAATCGCTTGTTCAGCTATTAGTAGACTTACATCTATTAACCTCGAAAAGTGAAGCAAGACGGATGATACAAAACGGTGGTATACGCATCAATGGAGAGAAAGTCGAAGAAATGGACCTTGAAGTTTCAATCAATAAGGAATTGATTATTCAAGTAGGGAAAAGAAAGTTTGTAAAACTGTTTAGCGAATAAAATAAAAATGGGCTAGCTGCTAGCCCATTTTTCTATTCTCTCACTTTAGGAGCTTACTACTTCGCCTCCATTTACGTGCAGAACTTGCCCTGTTACAAATCGAGAATCATCAGAAGCTAAATATACAAAGGTCGGTGCTAATTCAAATGGTTGGGCCGCTCTTTGCATTGGATTCTCTGAACCAAAGATAGCTACTTGATCAGAGGAGAAGCTCGCCGGAATTAATGGTGTCCAAATTCGCCCTGGCGCTACTGCATTTACTCGAATGCCGTCTTTGACAACACTTCTGGCAAGAGCACGAGTGAAACCTACATTTGCTGCTTTTGTGGCAACATAGTCAATTAACAGAGGTTCCCCAGCATATGCAACAACGGAAGCAGTGTTAATAATGCTGCTGCCCGGCTTTAAATGTGGAAGAGCTGCTCTTGTCGTATAAAAATGCGAATAAATATTAACCTTAAAAGTATTATCAAATTGTTCATCCGTAATATCTGTTAATCTTGTCTGTTGAAATTGAATGCCGACATGGTTACAAAGGATATCTAATTCTCCGAATACCTTAACTGTTTTCTCCACAATATCTATACACTGTTTTTTCTTGCGCAAGTCTCCTGGTAATAACAGACATTGCTGCCCTAACTCCTCAATTCTTTTTTTCGTACGATTCGCATCCTCATGCTCATCTAAATAGGCTATTGCTACATCTGCCCCTTCCTTTGCAAAGGCAATTGCAACGGCCGCACCAATACCACTATCTCCTCCTGTTATGAGAGCCACTTTCCCTTTCAGCTTTCCACTTCCTATGTAGTGGTCATTTTCAATAATTGGCTTTGGCACCATATAACTTTCAAGTCCTGGCTGACGAAGCTGTCTATTTTCTGGAAAATTAATCGGTATTTCCTCATACTTCGTGATTCTTCCGTAGTTCGGATAAAGCGGATATGGTTCTGTCTGTTTATTGGCAGTAAAAAGGTCTTGGACTTCCTTTAATTCCATAAGCTTATCTGATTGATGATTTCTTGTTTCTACTAATTCATAAAATGTTTCTGGCACTTGATACATCGGATCTCTCGGATCATTTACATAAATAGACATACTGATCCCTCCTCATAGTCGTAACATATCCTATGTGGCATTCAATATTTGGTGCCTAATTATCTTTTTGGGACTAACTCTCTTTTGTTGGAAGTGAATACATTAAAAGGAGAAATGAAGGAGGGGTAAAGATGAGATATGAATTTAACCCGAAGGTAAAATTATTACTGCAAAAGCATTCTAATGAAACTGTGTATATGACCTATATCAACCATAAATGGACAATGCCAAAAATAACGATAAGGCCGCCATATTTTAAAAAGCCAGTTTATGAATTACATTTTCCAAAAGTATAAAAAAATCAAAGGAATGGATCTTTTCCATTCCTCTTTTATGGGCTAATTCCCTGATTCACTTACCTTTCGCTTCAAAGCAGCATGAGCTTGTCCCCAGAAGATAAGTAAGATACCAATAATCTGCAGAAAATCAGGACGATATGCTGTTAAGACAATATCCATAAAAATCGCAACTGCTGGATCGATAAATACTAGGATTGCAATTGTCCCAGAAGACAGCTTTGGCAAGCTGCTAAAAAACAAATAATACACAAACCCTGTATGGACGATCCCAGTTAATAAAATATAAAACCAATTTTCGCCCGTTAACTGGCTAAAATAATCCCATTGGACAAGCGGCAATAGCATGAGAACCCCGACTCCTGTTTGGATAATGGTTGTTAATATAGGATTTAATTTTGAAATTTTCTTGCCCATCAAAGTGGTTAATGCATAAAATAAGGCTGCTCCAAATGCCCACGGCAATCCAGCTGACATAAGACTTTCTAAAGACAGATAATCTTGCATTCCCCCAACTAATAATGTTCCGATAAAACATGTAATAACCGTCAGCATTACTTTTAAAGTGATCTTTTCCCGATAAAGAAAACTTCCCAGTAACACAACTAGAACCGGTGCCAAATGATAGATCGAAACGGCAACCGTTACGGACATATGCTCAAAGGAACGAAAGAAGAAGACCCAGTTAACAACGAGAAACACACCACACAGGACACTAAAGCCAATCTCCTTTTTCTCCACCGCTTCTTTTTTCTTATTTGAAAATAAATACACCAAACTTAATACGACACATGCACAAATGCATCGAATAAATACAAGTTCGATTGATGGCAAATTTGTTTTGGCAGAAAAATAGCCAACCGAACCAAATATGGCCATCGATAATGCAAATTTCATTGCTGCACTCATAATACTCCCCCAAATTCTTTCCAGTTGCTCATTTTACTCTTAATGATATAGAAAAATTGGTCTTTTTGGAATATGTTGGGGGTATTTTTTTCAGTTTATTTCGTAAATTCTTTAAATACTAGCAAAGCTGAAAAGCAAACTCTATTAAAATGAATGTAAATCCATTCAGCAAACAGAAAAACCCTTTCTAAGAAAGGGTTAAATTCTTTTTGCACCATAATATTTTGTTTTCCAATAAGAGTTAGATAGCTTGTCCACTTTTACTCCTTTGGAGGAGGAACTATGGATAAACTGATTACTTCCTATGTATATGCCGACATGAGAGGCACCTTTTTTATATGTTTCAAAGAAGATTAAATCCCCTTTTTGCAAGTTTGCTTTCTTAACTTTTTTCCCTTTTTTGTACATGCTTGCGGTTGTTCGTGGCAGTGATTTGCCGACCTTTTTGTAGCTATAACCGACAAAACCGGAGCAGTCAAAACCTTTTGGAGACGTTCCTCCGTATTTATATGGTGTTCCAATGTAATTTTTCGCAACAGTAACAACTGATTTCTTTGAAGCAGCACTTGCCTCAGGTGCAGTAAATATGCCGGAAAATAACAAACCAAATGACAGGAATGACATAACAAGAACTTTTTTCATGTAGTGACCTCATTTACCTAAAATATTATTCCCAAGGCTTCCTTCTATCAACAAAATCTATCTTCTCATATTATTCAGATAATTAGGTTACAGCTTGATAGAAATTCGATTACAAATCTATTACAATATTATTTAAGAATAACTTTCCTGTGGTTCCAATATCTTCTTGTTAGCTAATTTCTCTAAAGAAAGGAGCGAACATGATATACTAATAGAAAAAAGAAGGAGCGTATAAACAGTGGATTTTATTGCTATCGATTTTGAAATTGCGAATGCTGATATGGCAAGCGCCTGTTCCATTGGATTAGCATATGTAGAAAATAACGCGATAATAAAAGAACAATATTTTTTAATAAAGCCGCCAAGTCTATCATTTGATCCAAAGTTTGTAGCGGTTCATGGAATAACAGAAAAAGATGTTGAGAATGCAAAGAGGTTTCCAGAAGTATGGGAACTAATAAAAGAAGATATTTCTTCCCATACCATCATCGCTCATAATGCCCAGTTTGATATGAGTGTTCTTAATGCCTGTCTAGAAAAATATCAATTGGCAAAACCAGACTTTTCCTATATTTGCAGTATTCCTATTAGCAATCGGGCAACAAGAGGCGCAAAAATTGGGCAATCATTGAAGGATCGGACATCTTATTTTGGTATTTCTATGCAAGAACATCATCATGCAGGTTCCGATGCGCGAGCATGTGCAGAGCTAGTAATCGCTTGTATTCACTCGAGAAAGAAGAATTCGTTAAGTCATTACTGTGCTTCCTATCCAACTCTTCCTATAAAACAATTTTCTGAATTAAAACCACAAAATACTTTTGGAAGAGCAACTAATTTTTCCAACAGAAAACCATTCAAGAAATTTGCTTCCGTTTCCATATCGGAAATAACACCAACAACGGATTCCTTTGATGTGGATCACCCGCTATATGAAAAAAATCTTGTATTTACTGGCGATCTGCGTACACTAGAACGGAAAGATGCGATGCAGCAAGTGGTTAATGTTGGAGGCATTATTAAAAGTGGTGTCAGCAGCAAAACCGATTATTTGGTGGTCGGTGACCAAGACCAAAAGCTTGTGGGATCTGAAGGCATTAGTTCTAAAGAAAAAAAAGCGTATGATTTACAAGCAAAAGGAAAACCCATAGAAATTATTAATGAACAGCAATTTCTAGCACTATTAAAAAAAGAACGAGTCAATCATTAATCAAATAGAAAGTCTGTTTCTTCCCCACTAAGAAGCAGTCTTTTTTATTATCCTTGCTTTCCCTTTTCCATCGAAAGGAAATAAACAAAACAGAAAATAAAAAAAGGCGACTGTCCCAAGATCAAGTATGTTATATGAACTAAATAATCAATCATATAATTACCGCCTGTATAAGTATTAATAATCCACGCAAGCACTGCACTGCTATTTAGGACAAAACGAACCCTTTTTAGTCGGTTTATATTGGTGGACAAGCACAAAATAAAGACAAGTCCATATAATAAGAATGTGCGTAACAAAAAAGTGAAAATAGCGGAAATGGGGATAACCTATAAATAACTCTGGTGTGAAAATAGCCATCAATGCGCCAATCATGCCGAAAAAATAGACAACTTGAAAAACAAACTCCCATTTTGTAATTAGAAGCAGCAAACAAAGCACTAAGCTAATAGAACACAGATGGAACGGCAGTATAAAGAAGCATCCCATCATCCATCCTTATACATCCAATAATCATACATCACCTCTAAACCAAGTAACAATACAAAGAAAGTAGACTAAAAAAATGATCATTTGGATGTTATTCCGAAAAAAAGCAAGTAAAATTCCCCCTATTATAAGAATACCTATCATGATGAGAAGAGAAACAGAAAATAATTCAAAGGGGAAATCATCATAAAGATGGCCGTACCATCCCTTCCTTACCACCATTCTCCTTTCTGATATTTTCCGAAAAAAAACTTTTTCCAAATTATTTTTAAAAACTATGTATAAAAGTTTAATAGTTTGGGAATATTATAGACAAATACTACTGAAAAGAAAAAACCATTTTTGAAGGAGAGGATTATGATGAAACTACAAACAAATACTGCAATGACCGATTTTATTGACAAAGATAAATTCGAATTAGAATCCTACCTTGAATATTTATTTAATCTTGCTTCGGAAAAATAATCTGAAGGATACGATGATTTTTCATCATTAAAAAATCATCGTATCCTCCAGACTCCCTTTTAGGTGAAATGATTAGATATCGCTTTTCTTCTCGCAAAAAAGGAAAATTATTCAACAAGTCATTCTCCTACATTTTTGTAAATTTAATAGAAAAAGTACTTATTTTTTCCAATTTAATTTGGTAAAATAATAAAGCAATCTATAAAATATAGGAGCTTTAAATGATAATGGTACTTTCTCGAATGAATATAGAAAACGTTTGTGAACTTATGGACACAATCGATTCTTTAAAAATACAATTGCTTAAATATGGGATTGAAAAAGGATTAGATGATCCCAATACCATTCAAATAAGTGAACTGCTAGATACATATATTGTCATGTATCAGAAAAAACTGGCTCAAAAATAGACAAATATACATAGTCCTCCTGCAAATCCTCTTCTACATTTATTCCTGCCGAATAAGATTAATCATATCTTTCATCGCTGCTGCTGCTGCGCCTCTCGGATGTGACGCACCGCCAACACAGCAAATGGCTCCCATTTCTTCCGTTTCAAACAAGATTCCTTTATTTGTTCCCTTTACATGGATTAACGGATTTTCAGGAGGAATCATTTCAGGTTTTACTTGTAAGATAAACTTATCTCGTTGCTTTTTCGCTGTTGCAATTAACTTCCACTCACAGCTATTTATTTTGGCACGCTGTATATCTGCTTTGGTAATCTTGTCGATGCCATCGATATCCACATCTTCTAAAGTTAGATTCGTATGAAGTAAACCATTTGCTAACAGCAATATTTTGCATGCACTATCCAACCCTTTAATATCTAACTCAGGGTTTTTTTCCGCAATTCCATTTTCCTGTGCTAACTGTAATGCTTTTTCAAAAGTCAGGTTCCCCTCTGACATACTTGTCAGGATGAAATTGGATGTTCCATTTAGAATCCCTTTTATCGATTGAATGGTACTGCCTGCCAAACTAAATTCACCGATATCTAATGTAGGCAGCGCTGCTGCCGTAGCTCCACTATACTTAATATGACATCCTTTCCCTTTGGCAATGGCCAGTAATTCTGGCAAGCAATGAACAAGCGCCCCCTTACTGACAGATACAATATCCATATTTGCCTCGAGCGCTTTTTTTATGTAAGAAAGGGCTGGTTCGCCTGTTTCTATATTCGTAGGAGTACACTCTACAAGAATATCTCCTTTAATGGCTGGAGATTCAAGCACTAAATCTTTCATACTAGCATATTGCGAAATCCCAATCGAACCTGTTGGGAGCTGATGCAGTATAGATAAATCCAATCCTTCCGATTCATAGATCATCCCTACAGATCCAACTACTCCAGTTACCATCAATTCTGTATGATATTGTTTTAGGAACAGTTCTTTTTTCCGATACAATAATTCGATAAATTCCTTCCCGACTGTGCCATATCCCGTAACGATTATCCTTTTTTGTTTCATTGTTTCAACTATTCCTTTCTTTTATTCTTGCTATAGACTTCTTTTTTTTCTGTTATATTCCCTTTATTTTGGATTAAATATTTTTCACTGTAACTTTTCATCTCATTAAACGTGTTATAAGTGATAGGGGGCGAAGATGAAGGATTCAATTGATTCTATTTATCAAACTTATTTTAATGATATTTATTATTTTCTCCTTTCACTCTGCCATAATCATCATTCTGCAGAAGACTTAGTTCAAGAGACATTTTTCAGAGCACATCTCTATCTGGAAACTTTCCAAGGAAAAAATGTGAAGGCCTGGCTTTTCACGGTGGCGTATCACGTTTTTATCGATCAGTTTCGAAAAAATAAGCGACTAGTAGTCAAAGAGAATGATTTCTTTCAAGAAAAGATGGATAACGCGCAAAGAACAGAGGAGACAGTCTTATTAAAAGAAGAAATTCAAAGAGTGATAAACATGCTAAAAGTATTGCCTGAAAAACAAAGGATGGCCGTATTACTAGCAGACTTCCAAGAACTTACAACAGAGGAAGGTGCCATGGTAATGAACATTAGTCCAACCTACTTTAAAGTTTTACTCTTCCGAGGGAGACAAACAATAAGACAGAGGGGGAAACAAATTCGTGAGTGAAGAGTACAAAAAAAGGTTAGAAGCATATAAAAATGGGGAACTTTCAAAAGAGGAAGCAGCAGAAATAGAGAAAGATTTAGAAAAGATGGAGCAATATTTTCAAGTTTTTGAGGAAGCAGAAATGAGCAATCATCATCAAGCCGCACCACTCCTGATTGATTCAAAAAAACAAAGAAGAATAGTAAGAAGAGGAAAGTGGATGGCCCGATTTCAAACAGCACTTACTGCATTAGGACTAATCATTCTTTTCACCATTCTTTCTTCCATTTTCACTGCTGTTTATTACGCTTGGGGCACCCCTGATAGAACAGATGTATACCGAAACATTATTGATTTAACCCTTACTGTAACAGATCCCTATGGGCAGTACAGTGGAACAAGTGCAGCTACAAAGCCTTACTTTGGACTGGAAACAACAACAGATATTGAAAAAAAAGTCGGGGATGAAATCTATAAAACGGGGGAGTATAAAACAAAATTTTTCTTTTCACTCATGGGAATGCCTGAAAAGAAAACACAGGGAGTCATCTCCCAACAACAAGCCTCCTTTTCCTTTTTACCAAAAGAGTCATCCCCATCGGAATGGAAGCGACTAGAAAAAGTAAAGAATGGCACTGTAGCGTCTGTTTATTTGTCCTTCTCTGAATTATTATCAACAAATAAAGTGTTTGATTATTTAAAAGATAGAAATATAGAAATTATCTGGTTTGCTGTTGATACAGGGGTAGAGAATAGAGACGAATTTGGTATAGATCCAATTGGCTTTCCTAATAACCCTATTTGGCATGATGATGATATGATCACAGATTCAACCAAAAAAGAAGGAAACTTTTGGTTTTCCATTGAATCTAGCTCCTCTAGTTCGCCAGAGTATACAGAAGGAGATGCGGAGATTCTGCATAAACAGTTTCTAAAAACACTTACATTTCTAGAACCGTATGAAAAAAAGGCAGAGAATTTTTATTTTGGTCATTTAGAATTAAATAAACGAATTGCTTATATGAAAAAAAATGGTATTAATCATTATGGGGTTGTTATTACTGGTCCTACAGAAGAAATACTCAAGTTAAAAAAAGAAAGCTGGATAAAGGAAATTAGTATAGATGATATAGGTTTTTGGAATTGGGATGAATAAAAGAAGAACCCACAGGACTCAATAAAGCTCTGTGGGTCTATTTCTCCTATAAATACTTCCGATGCAGCGCTTTTCCATCATAGCTATAAAGAAGCGGTTTATCTTCTACTACCGTCTCCATATGCACGCCTCTTCCCCATAATTGATGAATATACGGAAGAACCTTTTCTAAATATTTCAAGTCTAATTCAATTCCCTCGAAGCCATGCTTTAAGTACAGCTCTCCATTTTTATTATAATCACCATCATTGACTGTAATATATGGGAAACCCCCATTAACGCGCATGCTCACTAATTGATCCCGGACTTGTTCCCATGCCTTGTCGACAATTTTATAATCTCTTCCTTGCTTTTGGAACAAATACATATCTTCTCTCATGACAAGATCTTTGGTTAAATAGTTTCTCAGAAAAGAAATATCTGATTCTATTTCCCGAACTTCAAACATTTTTTCTCGCCCTGATCCTGGTTTAACACCTCTTTGCTTCATTTCTTCTGTTGGATTATTATAGCGTTCCTCGATATCTTCAAATATCTTTAAACCTAGATAATAGGGGTTAATGCCCGTTTTAGACGGCTGTACTACACCAGCATTCAGCTTTGCAAATTCAATGGCTTCCGCACTTGTTAAATCTAATTCTCGAACAATCCGCTGATGCCAATAGGATGCCCAGCCCTCATTCATGATCTTTGTTTCTAACTGTGGCCAGAAATAAAGCATTTCTTCGCGCATCATGGTTAAAATATCCCTTTGCCAGTCGCTAAGCTCTCGACTGAAGTTTTCAATAAAAAGTAGTAAATCCTTCTCTGGCTGGGGCGGGAATTTCTTGGCTACTTTTTTCTTCGGCTTCTTTGGTTTATTTCGGTCGTCCAATCCCCATAATTCATCATAAGGTGTACTTGTTGGTTCCTCTTCCTCCACAAATTCTACATCGTCCATGGACCAAGCTAATTTAGGTCTCATCAAGCTTGGGTCAATATGTTCATCAATGGCTAATACCGCATCCAAAAACGTTTCCACTTCCTGCTTCCCGTATTTGATTTCATATTGACGAATTCGATCAGCAGTTGCGGCCATACTTTCAACCATTTCTCGTTTGGTATTTTGGAATCGAACATTATTTTTAAAGAAATCACAGTGTGCCAAAACATGGGCAACGATAAGCTTATTATTTATTAAGGAGTTACTATCAAGCAAAAAAGCATAACAAGGATTTGAGTTAATGACTAATTCATATATTTTGGATAGGCCTAAATCATAATGTAATTTCATTTTATGAAATTGCTTTCCGAAGCTCCAATGGGAAAATCGAGTAGGCATTCCGTAAGCACCGAATGTATAAATGATATCCGCAGGACAAATTTCATATCTCATTGGATAAAAGTCTAGTCCAAATCCAGTAGCAATCTCGGTGATTTCTGCAATGGCATATTCCAATTCCTTTTGTTCTACCTCATTCATTCCGCTCTCTCCTTTCACCGTTTAAACTAATGTATGAAAAGAAAAACGGAATCATGAGTAAATTGAATAGAAATTGAATTGGATAGATCTTTTATTTATTGCTTGTGTAGGTGTTGGCGAAATGATTTTGGAGTAAGTATGATGCTGTTTTTGTTGGACTAGCTGGATTTTGGCTTTCATCACGGGTATGAACGCATTTTTTCTGTCACTCCTTCTACTTTTTAGCTTTCATCCCACCTGTTGCCCCTCCCTAATCCTTCCTGTCTACTTTTATGAAAAAAAAAGGAGCATTCCCACAGAACACTCCTTTTCTCTTTATTCTATTATCTCTTTTACCTTTTTCACAACGTATCCAGAGCTGCCTTTATCTTGTACGCTTTCCATCATCATTGCAATCAAGAGGTTCTTATTGCCTTTATCATAGGTAACATACCAGCCGTTTTCTGTTCCCTTTTCGCCTTGCTTTTCTTTTAATTCAGCTGTACCTGTTTTTCCTGCGAATGTTTTTCCGCTTATTTTTCCGGCACGTGCTGTACCGTGAGGACTTTCAATAACCTGTTGTAAGTCATCAGAAATGGTGTTGGCTACTGATTCGTCCATGATTTTTTCTTTCCAAACCTTACTCTTCTCTTCACTATCTAATAATACAGGTGTTATTAGATTTCCACCGTTAACAAATGGTGTGTATGCTGTCGCAAGATGAATCACACTCATTTCCACATGCCCTTGGCCATATCCTGAGTCTGCTAAAAGCTGCTCTGTATCTAATTTGCCATAGGTGGATGTTTCAATTGGGTAAGCATAAGTAAACGGTTCTTCAAACCCGAATTTTTTTAGTTCTGCTGCAAACTTATCTTTACCTAAATCAAGTGCTGTCTGCGCAAAGTAAATATTATCACTATATATCAAAGCATCCGCCAGATTTACAGGCTCTGAGCTTGTATGCACTCTTGTGACATAATAACCGCCCCAAGATTTATCCTTCTGCCACTTCTTAGTGGTAATCTTTCTTTCCTGTTCAGGAGTAATGACGCCCTCTGTTAATGCAGCAGCTGCTACAAGCGGCTTCATAACAGAACCAGGAGCATATTTATTTTTAAAGCGATTGGTAAAAGGATCTAGCTTATTATTATCATATGCTTCCTTCTCAGACGTTGTCAGGCCAACAATCATCTTGTTTGGATCAAATGCGGGACTGCTGACTAACGCAAGTGTTTCCCCTGTTTGCGGATTAATAGCTGTAGCTGCACCTGCTTCGCCATCCATTTTTTCATATATTTCCTTTTGCAAGTCTGCATCGATTGTTAACTTTACATTTTCACCATTCTTCACATCTTTTTTCGCTAAAGTAACTGTACTGCCGTCGGCTTTTTTAATAGAAATTTCTTCGCCATTCGTGCCTTTCAATCGTTCCTCCAGCACTTGCTCTAAGCCTCTTTTTCCAATTACATCTGTGCTTGAATAACCCTTCCCTTTATTCTCCTCCAGCTCTTCTGCTGTGATGCTGCCAATGTAGCCAATTAAATGGGCAGCACTTTCGCCAAATGGATAAATTCTTCCTTTGGTATCTTGCTTCTGCACACCAGGTAATGCAAAGAGTTTATCTAAATAAGCACGATCTCCTGTGGCAACTTTCTTTATTGGAACAAAAAAGCTCGGTTGGACCCAATCTGCTTGGATCGCTTTCTCTATTGTTTCTTTTTTAATATCCAAAAGCTTTGCTAGATTACTTATGACAGCATCTGGATTGTCTCCCATTTGTTCTGGAACCAGCCCAACTTCATAAATAACTCCATTCATGGCCATCGGATTCTCATTTTTATCCACAATACTACCGCGTTCTGCTGGAATCGTGTTGACCGAAATTTTATCATCAGGACCTAACTCAGAAAATATATAAGTAGTATCCCAATTTATATACCAATTCTCGTCTTTGTCTCGCTCTTCTTTTACAAGCGTGGCCTGATTATCAAAACTGATTTCTCCTGCCATACTGTTCATTTTAACCGAAAATGGAATTTCTGCTTTCTCTACTTTATCAAATTTTTCGTCGTCTGAAGGTTTCTTATATGTTATCTCTAAATCTTTAATACTTAAGTCTTTGTAAATTTTTTCATATCTAGAAACAAATTCTTCTTCCGAAACATTTTTCTTTGCTTCTGTTGATAAGAAAGCATACATTTCTTTGAATTTTTCGTCATTCCACAGTTTTATATATTGTGATAGCCGTTCATCTGGGGTAGGATCATTCTTATTGCACCCTGTTACCACTGCTATCAATACAAATATCAGTAAAAGCATCCATCTCTTTTTCATTCCTATCTCCCCTTCTAATCTACTACTACTAGCGTACCATTTTTTCATAAAAACGGAAAAAGAATTACATACAAAATGGTCATTTTTTTATTTTTTCTTTCCTGCATCCTGTATATTATTACCTTTCTGACAAAATAATAACTTTATTACGAAGACCAATTGAAAAAATTACAGATCGTTTTTAACATACTTTTGCTTCACCATTTGCTAAAATACAGACTAAGGGGGGATATAGATGATTGTGTTATTTGATGGGGTTTGTAATTTATGCAACAAAAGTGTGCAATTTATTATTAAAAGAGATCCACATAACCAATTTTTCTTTGCTTCCTTACAGAGCGAAACTGGAAGAAATCTATTGAATAAATATCATTTATCTGAGGTTGATAGTGTTATCCTTTTAAAAGAAGATAGATACTATTTAGAATCGGATGCCGCTTTAGAAATTTGCAGCCATCTTACAGGTGGATGGAAGCTTCTAGCTATTTTAAAAGTAATCCCGCCTTTCATCAGAGACCCTCTTTATCGAATTATTGCTAGAAATCGTTATAAATGGTTTGGCAAACAGGATTCCTGTATGCTTCCAACAGAAGAAATGAAGAAGCGCTTTTTATAGTTCCCTCACATTCTTGCCTTTTCGAATAAAAAAGACCGCTTTCTCATCAGAAAACGGCAGAAAATTGGAGATAAAAGGACTACTCGTAAAACAGATATTGGGGTTTAATAGAAATCTCAAAATTTCTATTAAAAATGCTCAATTAAGTTTTATTATGCGAATAATTAGAAGGCGTAGGTGGGCACTTCTAAAAATAGCAAAAATATTCTTAATATATTGCAGTAAAAACAATTAAATCATATTATTAAGATAGATGAATTCTTGATTTCAAAGTAAATTTCGGCATTTTAAGGCATTTAGCACTGTTTTTTTGCAAAAATCTTCAAAAATATAACTTTAGGAATATCATTAAAAAAAGGTGAGCTTTTCTATGTAGGAGTGAAGCGATTGAATTTTTCAGCGGTTGGGGAAAAAATCAAGGAATTACGAAAGCAAATGGGACTATCACAAAAGGAACTTTCTCACAATATTTGTACACAAGCGCAAATAAGCAAGATTGAAAAAGGAGAAGTACTTCCATTGTCTTCTACTCTTTATCTTATTTCTAGGCGATTGGGAGTAGACGTAAATTACTTCTTCGATATTGGTACGACCCCCAGACTAGATTATGTGGAAGAAACTTTTCGGCAATTAAAAGCAGCTAGAAGGAATACTGATTATCATACAATAAAACAAATTGTAAAAGCAGAAGAAAAAAATCCTTTATTTACGCACCATAAAAAAAACTATCAATTGCTGCTTTGGCATAAGGCAATTTATGTATTTGAAATCGACCGTGATTTTAATCGAGCAGTAAAGCTTATTAATGAAGCAATTGAACTTACCTTTGACACTGTCTTCACAGAAAGAGAAATAGAAATCTTTATTAGTAAAGGAATCTTTCACTATGAAGAAGGATTTATTGATGATTCCTTGACCATTTATGAACAAGCATTTAAAGCGATCAACCAGCTTCCCTATTTAAAGGATGATACGATTAAAAGCAGATTATATTTTAATATCGCGAAATCCTTAACAGATCAATCCATGTTTGATGCATCCATTACCTATTGTAAGGAAGGGATTGATTGGGCGATACAACAGGATAACCTTTATTTGCTGGCTCACTTTCACTATCATATCGGATATAACTATGAATTACAAAAGAATTTTGACCTAGCTATTCCTTATATGCAAGATGCACTAATGATTTTCCAATTAGTAAAAGATCATCGATATACGGATTATATCGAAGGAAAAATCCGTAGCTGGCAAACATAATATATGTATTATATAAAGATGTCCTCCAACTATTCTCCCCTACGAATCGTGAAATAGTTGGGGGCATCTTTTTTCTTAAGCGGGGATAACGATCACTTTCCATCACCTCTATGCTATCCGCATATATACCTAGTTAGTTATTCCCTGTTTATACAATCAGTTTCATCTCCAGCAACTAATGTCCTAATGATAAGATTCTATGAATAATTACCTATTTTCGTAAAACGTTATCAATTTTATTAAAATAAAAGGTCAATAGTCTGATAGGTTATGGTAAGATAGATATACTATAGTTTAATCATTAGGAGTGAGTGATAAAAAATGAAGAAGAAAGTCACAGTATTGGCAACTACGGCTATTCTGTCAACCACTTTCGCAGCGAATGCCTCTGCTAGTACTTATGTAGTGAAAAAAGGGGATACTTTAGGACAGATTGCGAAGAAATTCAATACGACTGTTAATGACATAAAGTCGCAAAATAATCTTTCCTCAGACCTTATTTTAATCAATCAAGAATTATCTATTGGCGATGATTCAAAATCTAGCAGCAATACAACTAACGCTAGTAAAACTTCTACGAAGACAAGCTCAAGTGCCAAGACATATAAAGTTGTTTCAGGAGATTCCCTTATTAAAATAGCAAATCAGCATTCTATTTCTTTAGGAGAGTTACAGCAATGGAACAATCTATCCTCTTCGCTTATCTATCCTGGTGATATTTTATATGTTTCCAAACCTGGAAATGCTAATTCCAACCCGTCTAGTAACTCTGGAAGTAACAGCAATACAGCTGTAAAGGAAACTACAACTGCTTCTACAGGAACTTATACGATTAAAAGCGGAGATACTTTAAGTAAAATTGCTTCTACGTATAAAATGTCTGTAAGCCAACTAAAGCAATTAAATAATCTAAATTCTGATTTGATTTTCCCAGGACAAAAATTGAAGGTTACCGCTTCTGAAAAGATAACTAACACTGGAAATACTAATCCCTCTTCTAATAAACCGACTCTTATTTCTAATGGAAACAATGGACAATCCTATGCTTCCAAAGTCGTTTCGGTCTCTAAAAGTCTAGTTGGCATTCCATATGTTTGGGCAGGCTCAACTACTGCAGGGTTTGATTGCAGCGGATTTGTTTACTATGTGTTAAATCAAAGCGGTAAATCAATTGGACGTTATTCTGCTGAAGGCTACTATGACCGCAGCTATTATATAGATGTTCCAGCTGTTGGAGATATTGTCTATTTTAAAAATACCTACAAACAAGGTATCTCTCATTTAGGTATTTATATTGGCAACAATGAATTTATTCACGCTGACTCAAGCGGCGTTCGTGTTACAAGTTTAGATAACTCATACTATAAAGAGCATTTTGATAGTTTTAAACGTTTATATTAACAGATAATAATAGAAAGGGCTGTCTATTTAGCGGGCAGTCTTTTTTGTATGCTTTGGGGTTGGCTGATATATCCCTACTTTGGCTGATATACCCACTACTTTGGCTGATTTACTCCTTGTTTTGGCTGATATACCCACTACTTTGGCTGATTTACTCCTCGTTTTAGCTGATATCTCCACTACTTTGGCTGATATACCCTTACCATGGAACAAATATTCCTCCATTTTGCTAATATATCTTCCAATCTCGCACCATTCAGCGCCGAGCTTTTACCAAACTGCGTATATTTTTTCCTACTTTCATTGTCTATTCTCTTCATTCCCTATATTCGTTACTTCAAAACTAGTATCCAATTACGCTCTTTTACTTCTCTTCTTCTGTCCTCTACCATCTCTATTCAAAAAGCGTTATAATTAAAGAATGGACTTTTTTGGTGCCTCTACTTCTTAGAGCACATCTTTAAGCAAAATTAATCGATTTACCAATATGGGAGGGATACATTATGCTTCTAGAAAAGTATTTGGAGCCAGTGAATTTTTGCGCAGAAAACTTAATGAATTTATTGGATGCAAATGATCCCCAAATGAAAAAGGTTGTGGAAAAGGGACTGCTTCTGTACAGACAAAGCTTTGTCTATCAGGTCAAGTTCTCCAATGAATTGGTGACGGGAATGATCCAAGATGTAACGCCTGTAAGGGCCACTTTAGATTTGGATTATGTTCAACAGAGCTCTTGTACTTGTCACGCAGAAGGATTTTGTCGCCATCAGCTCGCTCTATTTTTCTATTTACTTGCACAAGTTGGGAAAGTGTCCACTTGGTTGGAAAATTGGCGTAAACCAATTGAGAATGCGGAAATGTTAAAAAATCTCGGTATTATGCGAGCAAGTGACTTACTGAAGGAAAAAGAAGACAAAGAGCCAAATTATACAGATTGGATTGAAACATTGGAAAAGAGTTTTCAATCCCTTATGGAGACAAATCATAACAAACCATATCTGATTGCGGAAACGTATTATATTTATATACGAAAAATAAAAGCAGCTACTCCTCTCCAAACAGAGTGGAAGCTCCTTTATTTAGTTATCGCCCATGTATTTACTTTTAAACAATTATTAATAGTTAGTAAAAAACTAGATCATAATACACAAACAATCAATCGCTATTATCGACATCTTTTTCATGATTTAATGAATAGCATCGAGGATAACCTCTATAAATTATCAAACTTTACCTTTCCATTTGCGTTTGACGATTTTTTAATTAGTCTAAAGGATGATATACGAGCAATTCTTACCATCCAGCCAATATTAGCATTTGAGTGTATACAGCTTTATCGCTTAATGTGGACGGATCTTTTCGCCACGAAAAAATGGAGACAGGATGAATTGACACAATTGTCAGCGAACAGCGACCCAAGCTTTTCCGAAAAAATTGCCATGATTCACCTAGAAATCCTTCTTCAAAAAGATGAGAATGCCCTTAAAATCATTCAATCACTTGATACACAAGTTACTTCGTATATGCTTTATTGGATTGATTATTTATCGAGTCGCAAAGCTTGGAAAAGAATGGATTTATATATACCAGCATTTATTCAAGAACTGAAAAATTATATATGTACAGATGATGATGACGATTATTGCTACGAATTTACACAGATGGCAATCCGAGCGATTCTCCCTTATTGCCTAGCTATGAATAAAGAAGACTTACTTGAAAAAGCATATATTCATACACTTCCATATAGCTACCGCAAATATGAGGATTTTCTGTATGAGAAGAAACAATTTGATAAATGGATGGATCTGTTTACCATGATGGGATATGGACTAGATCATCTTCACAAAGAACAAATAAAAACGCTGCAGGAATATGATCAATCATTATTGCTTTCCTTATATCATCGTTCGATTCAAGAACATATCGAAGGGAAAAATAGAGAGCATTATCGAATCGCTGTCCGTCAGTTAAAAAAACTGCGTACCCTTTATAAAAAGCTGAAAAAACAAACCGAATTCGAGCAATTCTTATTGGTTATCTTAGAACGTACGAAACGATTAAGAGCCTTTCATGAAGAATGTAGAAAGGGAAAGTTAATCCATGCTGAAAACTAACTATCTAAAAATAAATGTTCATTACTATGAGAATAGAGGATTTTTTTTAACAGGAGAAATAGAGAATCGCTATCTATATCCTAATTATTGGAAAAAACTTCTTTTTCAGCAGCATCAAGAGAGCTATTATGGAACTATCCTAGATACTGTAACAATTGATGAAATAGAAGGCGTATTATTAAGTGGCTGGCAGTTGGTGACTTTGCTTGCTACTGAAGGGTTTAATCGTTATGTAGATTGGGATTGGAATGATACTGCACAGGTTTGTCTTGCTGCTGCCCCAAGTATTTTGGAAGCTATTAAACATAAAGAATGGATACCGGATTTCAGCCAATGGGAGGTTGGCAATTTCCAATGGTCCCTGCCCAATCGTATCATGGATGAATTTGATCCGAGCTTTTGGGAAATGGAACTTCACGATGAGTTGGCAGGTCAAACAAATAACGATTTTATCCAGCAATGGTTCCAGCATTCGCTCAATCATTATTTGGAAGATCATCAAGAGACAAAACAAAATTTCCATGCAAGAATCCAAACATTAAAGAATGCAAATATTCCTTCCGAGCAGCTGGCTGCTTATTTCACTGAAGATAAATGGCAGGAATGGATGGGGTTAAAAGAAACAGACTATCCATTCACGCTAGGAATCCGTCTGGAAGAACCAACTGAAATCGATACAACTTGGGATTTGGATATATTTTTACGATCAAAGGAAAATCCTGATCTCGTTGTGGATATACATGATGAAAGTAATATGCCGAAGAAGTGGTTAAACTTTACCTCCTATATTGAGGAAGAACAACAGCGCTGGCTCCTGCTTTTCCCATGGCTAAAAGGAAAAAGCGGGATAACCAATCAATTAACAGAAGAAGAAGCTTGGCTTTTTTTATCAGAAGCTAGTGAAACATTCCTTGCCCTTGGAGTGGATATTCTTCTTCCTTCTTGGTGGCAAGCAATGAAGTCAGCCAACTTGAAAGTGAAAGCAAAGGTTTCGAGTACAAGTCATCGTCCATCCTTTGTAGGGCTACAGGCAATGCTGGATTATAATTGGCGCTTTTCTATGAATGGCGTCACCCTCTCTGAAGATGAATTCAATAAATTAGTGGAGGAAAAACGCCGTCTTGTCTTTATTAAAGGTCGTTGGATTAAATTAGATCCCGCTTTTATTCGGCAAATACAGGATTTAATGAAAAAAGCTGAAAAAGAAGGTTTGCATGTCCGCGATATTATTGAGCAAGAGTTAATGCAAGCGGAAGAACAACAAAATGATGAGCTAGAGAATCCGAAAACATTTGCAAGAATCCAAATCGACCTAAATAGACAATGGAGAACGATGATTCATCAATTAAAAGAAGTAAAGAATCTGCCATTAGAAGAAGTTCCACACAGCTTTTTAGGCGATTTACGTGCTTATCAAGTGCTTGGGATGAGCTGGCTTCTCTTCTTAAGAAAGTATGGATTTGGAGCCATTTTAGCAGACGATATGGGACTAGGAAAAACAGTTCAGCTTATTTCTTATTTATTAAAAGTGAAAGAAACAGAAGCAGAACTAACAACACCAGCTCTTATCATTTGTCCTACTTCTGTCCTCGGCAACTGGCAAAAGGAGTTAGAGCGATTCGCACCTGATTTAAATGTATATCTCCATTATGGAGCTAATCGCTTAAAAGATGAGGCCTTTTTAAATAGAGTACACGAAGCAGATGTAGTCTTAACCTCTTATGGATTAACACATATCGATAAGCAAAGCTTCGAAGAACTCACATGGAGTACCATTGCAATCGATGAAGCCCAAAATATCAAAAATGCGCAGACAAAGCAATCAAGAGCTGTGAGAAAATTAAAGGGAGCACATTATATTGCGCTCTCTGGAACACCGATGGAAAATCGTCTCAATGAGCTTTGGTCTATTTTTGATTTTACTAATCACGGTTATTTAGGTAGCCTCGGACAATTTCAAAAGCGCTTTGTTATTCCGATTGAAAGGGAAAATAAACCGGAACAAATCCAGCAATTGCAGACACTGATTCGTCCATTCTTATTAAGAAGAACGAAAAAGGATGAAGAGGTTGCCTTGAATCTCCCTGATAAACTGGAGCAAAAGGAATATTGTCCTTTAACGACGGAGCAGGCTGCCTTATATGAACAATTAGTTACCGATACATTTGCCCAAATTGAGCAGCTCTCTGGATTCGAGCGGAAAGGTCTTGTCCTACAAATGTTAAGTAAATTAAAGCAGTTATGCAATCATCCTGCCCTTTACTTAAAAGAGCAAGCACCTACTAGCTTAATTGATCGATCAGTAAAAATGGAGAAATTGGCAGAACTGACCGATACGATTTTAGAGAGAGGTGAAAGCTGCCTTATTTTTACACAATATATTGAAATGGGACATATGATTCAGGAAATGATGAAGAAAAAGTTCAGCATCGACGTTCCATTCTTAAATGGCAGTATGTCCAAGCAACAACGTGATCGCTTAATTGACCAATTCCAAGCTGGAGAATTTCCGATTTTCCTCCTTTCCTTAAAGGCTGGAGGAACAGGATTAAATTTAACAGCTGCCAACCATGTTATTCATTATGATCGCTGGTGGAATCCTGCTGTAGAAAATCAGGCAACAGACCGTGCATACCGCATTGGACAGACTCGTTTTGTTCATGTTCATAAGCTGATTTGTACAGGAACATTAGAGGAAAAAATTGATGCGATGCTGGAAAAGAAACAATCACTAAATGACCAAATTATCCAAAACGAAAATTGGATGACCGAGTTAACAACAGATGAATTAAGGGATTTGGTGTCATTGAATGAAAACCCAGCAGCCTTATAGGGTGCTAGCAGAGAACAGAACCAAATGGATAATACAGAAGACATGAATAAAAACCCCAGCAAGGATATGAATTACTCGGTATCCTTGCTGGGGTTTATCTTTGATTGAAATACTTATGTCTCAACCTGTTTCTCGTCTTCTTTTTTAGATCGGTTTGTTTATTTATCCTCTGGGACTTTAATATCTTTTCGATTTTCTTGTTTAGTCATCTTATAGAAATATACAGTTTTCGTTGTTTTATGGCCAGCTAAATCGGTTGCTGTGAATTCAAATTCATTTAAGCCATTTTCTAAGTCTAATTCCACTTTCTTGATTGTTTTTTCTAAACTTCTCATAGCATATGGCTCTTTAAATGTCTGATAATAAAGCTCACTTCCATTTAGAGCTAATTGAATATCATCAAAATTATCCTTTACTGTTACATGTACAGTTGGATTTTTGCCATTGCTATTTACGATTCGATTGCCAGAAAGCCCTTTGAAGGAGATGACGGGTGCTTCAGCATCAACGATAAAGCTTCGTTTAAAGACTGCTGTATTATCAGCACTGTCTATTGCTTTGATTTCAACAGAATGAACGCCATTTTCATAAGGAATGACTGTATTAAAGGTATATTCTTCTTTCTCCTCATTATAAACAGTGTCTACTTTTTGACCGCCAATCGTAAATTCTTTAAGGTCCGATTCATCCTTGATTGTTCCACTAAATACCACTTCTTTTTCTCCATACACCTCTAAAGCTTCTGGGGTCGCTAAAGAGATTACGGGAATAGTTGTATCCTTCTTCTCTTCTTCGGCAACCACACTTGCTTCCTCTTTATTGCCAGCATAATCATACGCAACAACTGTTACAGATGTACCTGGTTTTACTTCATTCGGCAAAGTAAATTCAGTTGTTTCACCGCTGACTGGAGTAGTTACAACTGATTTCCCATCTACTAAAATATCTAAATAAGAAATCCCAGAGCCATTTTCATCATCAGACGCAGCAATTTCCAATACTTTATTATCTTCTGCTAAGTCCACTTCAACAGTTGGACTTACTGTATCAACAATAACCGGAATATCTACTATCTGTGGTTTTGCACCTTTATAGTCAAGGGTTGCACTAACGCGGTAGAAATATTGCCCTTCCACTAGCTTTCCATTCACTTTTCCATCCCATGCCCAATTGGAATCAAGAACATATTTTGTTCCTTTGCCGCCATCATAGTAATTCTTTCTAATTTCTTCTTGTGTACGTAATGTCCTTACGGTTTTCCCCTTACTATCAACAATAGAGAATTGAACTTTCTTTGCATTTCTTAAAAACGATAGAACCGGAATTATTTCTTCTTGGACTCCATCATTATTTGGAGAAATGGCAATTCCTTCTTTTGTAAACTTACTTGTAATCGGATCATATCCAAGGTATAGGAAGTCTTCTCCTTCTTTTGTCACCGCTCCAGCCATGCCATAGAAAGATGTCTCATCATATTTCATCCCATCTAAAATGGGTGCTTTGTTCCAGTCACCTTTAAATCCAACATACGGCACGGTTAATGTTGCATTTGTTTCCTGAGGATCTGTTAATGTTACATACCCTTCCACAAAATAGCCATTTTCAAATACGCGATCAATCGCTACAGGTGTTTCCCAACTGCCTGTTTGAGAAGGATCAATTACTTTTGCATTTGTTAAATCAACAGATACTTTAATTTTTTTGCTTTTGTTGGCAGGAATGCTTATCGTTGTTTCATTCTTATCATTTACTTTTATCTTTGCATCCAAAATCTTCTGTGCTTCTAATAGATTAGCAGTATAACCTAACTCTCCGTAAGCCGCAAAGTCTGTTTGTATATTTGCAGCCACATCATACTTAACCTTCTTATCACTATAGTTTTTCGCTTCTAGAGTAAAAGTAAAGGTGTTTCCTACTTCTTTTAAGGCTACTTTCCCTTCTTTCGTCTTCTTCTCCGTTACTATAACAGGTGATTGTAATGCTGCATGCAGCTGCATTAATCCAGCACCTTGACGACGTGGAGAATATGGTACCTCCCAGTCAAATGCACTGTTTACTGTTCCAATATCTGTCACCGGTTTAGCGGTGTTCATTAAGAGATTTTTCGCAATGTTTACTCGATCAAAGCCTGATACATCGAATTCATTATCTACACGTTCTAATACAAGGGCAGATCCCCCTGAAACATGCGGAGCTGCCATCGACGTTCCACTCTTCATCCCATATTGATTATTTTCTAAAGTAGAATAGATTTGTCCACCTGGTGCTGTGATTTCTGGTTTAAAGTCTAAGTTATTCGTTAGGCCCCATGAGGAAAAGCTACTCATTTTTCCGGCTTCTGGATTAGCGGAAGTTATTTTTTTGCCATCAAATGTAATCGAGATAGTTTCACCACTTTGAAGAGCTGCTGCTAATTTATCCCCATCTGTTTTTAATAAGAATAGTTGAGGAATCTTAATGCTTGCATCTGTTGCCATGCTAACAAAGCCATCTGTATTATTATAAATAATAACACCAGCTGCCCCTGCCTGCTGTGCATTGATTGCTTTATCCACGAAGCCGATTTCGCCTCTTTGGATGAGCGCATAGTTATCCTTCACATCAACTGCGGCTAATTCTTCTGGTTTCCCTAATCCAGCATAAACAATTTTAAATGTTTTTTCCGTAACTGAATTTGGGTGAACACTGCCTGCTGACAGGAATCCAGCTTGTTCCATCTGACCATCATATTGATAGGAAAGTGCATCAATATCTATAAAACTATTTTCAATAGATGCAACTTGTAAACTATCATAGGCAACACCTGGTGAACCAGATACTCCAATATCAGGGTTAGAGCTAGATGGATTGGCAAAGCCATTTCCAAAATGGGCAGAGTTTCCAGCTGAAATAGACATCATAATTCCATTTTCCACAGCACGCTCTACAGCTTGCTGCTCTGGTGCATCGGCCGCAACAAAACCTGCTGGAGATCCTAAACTCATGTTAAGGACATCTGCACCCAATACGATCGCATCATCAATAGCTTTAATATAAATATCTCCCCAGGTAGTCGATACAGTTGGGTCATTTCCGAAAACCTTTAACGCTAAAAGCTGTGCCTCTGGCGCAACTCCTTTAATCCCATTATTGTCTTCATCGCCATTTGCTCCAACAGTACCTGCGACGTGCATCCCATGCATACTTGCCCCTTCAGCGATATCTTGAATAATGTCATTTTCATCCATATAGTTATATCCGTATGGTACCTTTTCGCTATAAAATTTACCTTTAAGCCCATTTTCCTTTTTAAATTGGGCAATTTCTTCCTTGCTCAATTCCTCTTCTGTTTCATCAGAAAGTACCATGTCCTTATGATTTGGGTCAATGCCGGTATCAATTACACCAACAATCATTCCTTCGCCTTTAAAACCATAATCCCGCCAAGCATCTTGAGCTTGTACAAGTTCTTTACTATATATCATGTCTGCTTCTTCTTCTGGTCTTTCATAAGCTGTGGCAATATGTACTTTTGCTACCTCTGGAAGTTCCTCGATTTTTTCAATATCTCCGTACTTCATTTCTCCACTAAAACCATTAAAAATGGTGGTGAAATTCTCTAATTCCTTAAATTTTACTTTTCTTGCTTTTACTTTTTCTTTTACTTTTTTCTGCTCTGCTAACTTTTCGCTCTTTAATTTTTCTTTTGTTGATTTAGGCAATTCTTTTACTTGCTTTGCTTGTGCTTGAGCATATTGCACCGTCGGCTCCGTGTTCATCTCTACCACTACCCGAACCGTATCGTTTTTATTATAAGTGGTCTCTAGCTCGTCCACCTTTATGGTTTGGATATTTTGCTTGTTTTCTTCTCCTTTATTACGAATTTCCTTATCTGGTACAGTTGCTGCCAATACACTATTGGAAAATAGCATACAGAGCATAATAACTAGAAAAAATACTTTTCTAAGTTTCATGTTAAAACTCCCCTCTACCCCTTCTTTATTTTCGGAATATATCGAACTATATAAAAATATCACAATATTCTTATATTTATTAAGGGACGAAAGTACTGTCTCTCTCTTGTATATACTAGTAATTTAGTCAGTAAATATCGCATTTTTATTCCTTTTTCGCCAAGAGCTGACGTTATTCTGCTTTTCTGCCAATATCAGGATATAATCACCTTGGGGAACTATTGATGAAAGGCTGTGATGAAAGCTAGTTTTTAGAAGCAAATGTTAGCAAAAATTATAAAACATTCTCCTTTTAGAAAGAATAGATTAAAAAAATAGTGAACAATATAAAACAAACTTTTATTAATATAATTTTTAAAGAGATTGTTTTCAGATGGAGGCAGGGAGAATATTTTTGTACTATACGAAATAGAATTATATTCACTTATTTTCCAATCGGATCATTCGAGAGCTTAGATAATTCATCAAGGTAAGGTATAATAAAAGAAAAGGAGAATTTGCCTGGGGAGGGATTATCGTGAAAACTTTTAAATTAATTTCTTTACAGATTCTCACGAAGGAAAAGCTAGTGCCGATTAAATTGATTGATGGATTGATTATAAATAAAGAAGATGATTTTAATCATTGGCTAATTGAGGTTTATACAGAATTAGCTGCTATCGCTTTTCTTGATGAAGCATTTCAGAAGAAGGAGGAGTTGCTTGTTCAAGCTGTTATCTCAAAAAAAGAAAATGATCCCGCTCCTTTTGAAGTAATGATTCTGTCTATCCAAAATTTTGGTGATAAAGCAAGCATTCTTTTAGAAGGAACATTAAAAAGAGACAGAAAAGACTATGCAGAGCTATTGCTCCAATATCTAATCGAAGAAGGCTATGAAGGGAAAAAATTATCGAATAAATTTACTGAGCTGATGCAAAGCAAGCCACAGACATTTTTGGAGAAGAAGCTGTAGGTTGCAGGAGAACTATTGAATAGACGAATCTCAAGGCCTGGAATAACCTTGAGATTCTGAACATATAGGCTCTTTATCGATCTATATCGTCTTTGTCTTTCATATCATCTTTATCTTCGATCATATCTTCACCAGGATCATTATCATCCTTTGTTGGATCTAGATCATCATCTTTATTTTCATCTGGTACATCTGGTTCGTTGTCATTATCCAGATCAGTACCTCTGTCTGGAACAACGTCATTCGTATCTAAGTCTTTATCTTCGATTGTGGTATCATCATCCGGTGGAGGACTTTGATTATCATCATCATTACCACAAGCAGTTAACAGCATAGCAGATAACGCTGAAACTCCTAATAACTTCATCCATTTAGTCATTCGTTATACCCCTTTTCTTGATAAGTATCATTCATGACCATTCATTTGGTCAGTTATTAGGTTATCCAAGAAAAGAAAATTATTACGCCTTATTATTCAATTCCAATAATAAACAATGTTGTAAAGAAAAAAAGAAGAAGCTGCTCGTTTAAACAGACACCTCTTCTTTCTGCCTTTTTATGCTTCTTTCTTATCTCCAAGGGCAAACATAATTTCTGCTTCACAGGCAATTTCACCATCAACAGTAGCTACACATTTTCCCTTTCCAAAGTTGCCACGTAGTCTTGTCATTTCTACTTCTAGTCGCAGCTGATCTCCTGGAAACACTTGCTTTTTAAAGCGGCAGTTATCTACTCCAGCAAAGAAAGCTAATCTTCCTTTATTCTCTTCCTTAATCAACATGGCAACCGCTCCTACTTGCGCCAATGCTTCTACAATTAATACACCTGGCATAACTGGGTATTCAGGGAAATGCCCATTAAAATATTCTTCATTTGCCGATACATTTTTAATACCTACAGCTTTTTTACCTTCTTCCACTTCTAAAATTCTATCTACTAATAAAAATGGATATCGATGAGGAATTATTTCTTTAATTTGATTAATATCTAACATTTTGTGACCTCCTACTAATATGTGGTTATATTATATTGTACTAAAAAAAGCTATGAAAAAGGAAGGGATATCCCCTCCTTTTTTAAGATGTTTTTTAAAATAGTTGTTCTAGCTATCATCCTGAACAGCTATTTCGTTAATTTGATCATTCCAGCACACCAGCAAAAAAGGAATCTGTAATTATTTTTACAAATTCCCATCTTCTTTACTCTTCATTTATCAAATTGACAATATGCATCCAGGTATCTTTTTTAAAGGTATCCGTTGCTTTTCCGTTTCCCATTACACTATAACCGACAACGGCTCCAGCTAGAACACTTACAGCCATTACTAAAATAATGACAACAATACGTAGCCATATAGGAAACAGACGAACTCTAATCTTCTGTTTAGGAGAAGCTTTCTCTTCTGGATTATTCTTCTCTTTTTGATCTTTTTTAACCTGTTCTCTTGTCTTAACCATTTCTTGACTACTGCTATTTAATGCCATCACTTTTCTCCTTTTTTAACGTATTCCATTCACTAATCCCATCATCTGATCTGCTAAAGAGATGGATCTGGACTGAAATTGGTAGGAGCGCTGTGTAGCAATCAGATTGACCATTTCTTTGCTTATATCCACATTAGATTGTTCTAATGCTTTTTGTTTCATTGCAATTTCATTTCTTCTGCCGCCATTCAAATCGACCATTACTTGATTTTCATCAGCAGTGTCAGAGAGTCGATATAAGTTCTCCCCTGTTTTTTCAAGGCTTTGCGGATTATTAGCATACGATATGCCGAGATTAAAGGTTTCCTGCCCGCCATTATTCAATTGAACTGTTAAAGTTCCTGTTGATGAAAAAGCATATTCTTTAACATTATTATTTAATAAAATTGGGTTATTATTCTCGTCAAGGATAGCATGGCCTTCTTTCGTAACCAGCATATTCTCATTATTAGATACAGGTGATAAATACATCGCTCCATCTCTCGTATAACGCATTTCGGAAGTTCCTCCGTCTTGCACCAATACTCTGTATAATTGTCCTTCTTTCGTCAATGCAGTATCCAAAACGCGATCAGATGATTTAATCATTCCTTGTGTCATCACTAATTGCGTTTGAGCCATTTTAGCGCCTACTCCTTGCCTGATGCCGTTTGGCGTCTGACGATTGACTTCCTGCGTTTCATCCTTTTGATTATTAAATTGCTGATAAAGCATATCTGTAAACGTCCCATTTTGCCTTTTATAGCCTGTAGTATCAACATTAGCCATATTATTACTAATAAGATCCATTTGCTTTTGCAGCTGTGTTAAAGTATTACTAGCCGTTATCATCGTTCTATTCATAGCGATTCCCCCCTTTACTACTATCTAAATGATTCTTATAGCTTACCAATTTCATTTGCGGCTTGATCCATGCTCTTATCATAAGCCTGCAATATTTTCTGATTAGCTTCAAATGCTCGATAAGCAGTCATCATATCTGTCATTGTCTGCGCTGTATCAACATTAGAATTCTCTAAAAAACCTTGATTAATTTGAAAGGTAACTTGGTTATTTGCATAAGCACTTTGTAGAGCGGCTCCATCTTGTGCTCGATACAAACCATCCCCCTCTTTTACGAGCTGTTCCGGTGAATCTGTATAACTTATTCCAAGACGATACACTTCTCCATTACTGCTTGTAAGCACTCCATCAGATGTAACAGAGAAATCCGCACTTGTAAGTTGAATTCGTTCATTATTTTCATCTAAAACGTAAGCACCACTAGAAGTAGTTAAATACCCTTGGCCATCTAAGGTGAAATTTCCGTTTCTCGAATAAGCAACTCCATTATCATTTTGCACTGTAAAAAATAATCCGCCGCCAGCATTCGTTCCATTCCCTGGAATATTCGCGTTTAAGATTGCTAAATCTGTCTTTAATCCTGTTTGATTAAGATCACCTTGAGTAAACTTCGGGATTATTTCTTGCATATAGACTCCTGTTGCTAAATAGCCTACTTGCTGCTTTTCTATAGTACCAGCTGCATTTTTCCTAACGCTTTGCTGTAATAATTCAGGAAAAGCTCTCATGGATGATTGATCTGCTTTAAAACCCGGTGTCGTACTGTTGGCCATATTATTAGAAAGCATTTCGGTTTTGCGCTGCTGAGCAAGCATACCAGAAGCTGCTGTATAGAACCCTTTAAACATAACTGTCTCCTATCTATACAAAAATTTCGATTCAAGCATATATATTCTATATTCTATTATAAAAAAAATATCAAAAGATTACATTAAATTTTGTTGAAAAAAGTCTAAAAATGTTCGTTATATTAATCATTTATTATATCGGCTATTCATAGGAACAATCTACTGGAAGATAAAGGAGGAAGAAGAACCTTATGGTTACTAAAAAAACAGAAACAGCTAAATAAAAAATCGGAATAAGAAAAAGAAATTTTTCCATTCCGATTTTTTAGGTTTAAGACTTATACAAACGGGTATGAAATAAATAGATTTCATTTTCCTATGCATAAACAAGTTTTTTCACTTGTTTATGCACCCCCCATTTTTTAGCTTAATTTTCTTTTTGGAAGACGATCAATATTATCTAACATTATTCCTGTACCGATTGCTACAGAATCCATTGGATTTTCAGCTACTAATACAGGAACCTTCAATTCATCCGCTAATAGTAAGTCAATCCCGTGAAGTAATGCTCCACCACCAGTTAAGATAACTCCACGATCAATGATATCAGCAGAAAGCTCAGGTGGTGTTCTTTCTAAGACACTTTTAGCAGCTTGTACAATAACAGATACGGACTCTCTTAATGCTTGCTCAATTTCCTCTGAATGTACCGTAATAGTTCTTGGAAGACCAGAAACCATGTCACGACCGCGAATATCCATTTCTTCTTTTCTAGAACCTGGAAAAACAGTTCCAATATTAATTTTTATATTCTCTGCCGTACGTTCTCCAATTAAGAGCTTATATTTTCGTTTAATATATTGGAGAATTTCATTATCAAATTTATCTCCAGCCATTTTAATACTAGAAGAAGTAACGATATCCCCCATTGATAGCACTGCTACATCTGTAGTACCGCCGCCAATATCAACAACCATATTTCCACTTGGTTGGAAAATATCCATTCCTGCACCAATCGCTGCAACCTTTGGTTCTTCTTCTAAATAGATTTTCTTTCCACCACTTTTTTCGGCTGCTTCTTTTATTGCTTTTTGTTCCACACTAGTAATATTTGTTGGACAACAAATAAGAATTCTTGGCTTTGAAAGAAATCCTTTTACGTTCAATTTATTAATGAAATGCTTTAGCATTGCTTCTGTTACATCAAAATCAGCGATAACGCCATCCTTTAGTGGGCGAATAGCAACAATATTTCCAGGCGTACGTCCGACCATACTACGAGCTTCTTCTCCTACCGCTAACACTCTGCCTGTATTGCGATCTAATGCCACAACAGAAGGCTCATTTAATACAATCCCTTTTCCTTTTACATGAATGAGTACATTTGCTGTTCCTAAATCGATACCAATATCTCTAGCAAACATTATATATGCTCCTCCTTCGCCTTTAGCTTTTCCATTTTTTTCATTTTATAATTTCATTTTCCTTATAGAGACAAAGAGCTGGCTTCCACACTATATGTAACGACATCCTCATATTTAAGTTTCATTAAATGTAGTTAAACGAAAAAACATTCCTAAGAATTCCTTCCATTCACACAGTTATAGCGCCTTTTTAAATGCCACTAAATATTTACCTCGCTTAAATATGTCTTTCTTATCGCTCTATATTAAATCAACCATTTTCATTCTTTTGTAAAGTGAATTATGTATTTTTCAGGTTAAAATTTGTATGTTTTTTTCTCTATCTATTTAAACCACTCTAATTTTTTATTTTATCATAAGATCACGAAATAAGTAACTTTTTGTAAAAAAAATGAGTTTTTTTTCACAAAATAATTTTCTTTTTTCTCAAACAAGAAAAAGGACATTGCTTCCAAGGTCCTTTTAGCTATTATGTACCCTTTATTAGCATTCCAAAATGAGTTGCTTTTTATACTCATTCTTTTTCTCTATCGATGGAGACACCTCCACCGATAGACTGTTGTAACTCCATTTTTCTAAACTTCCCTTTCTGTTTTAAATATTTCCAGGGTAACTTAATATTGCATACTTTTTCTATTTAATTAATGCATTCATGATAAAGCATTACCCTGGAATTTCTTACTGTACAGTTTCCCCTTCAAGCTCTTCCTTTTTATATTTCATTTTTGTTGCTTCCCCACCGCGTAGATGTCGTATTGATTTATGATAATCAAGGATCTCTTTCACTTCATTTGCTAAATCTGGGTTAATTTCAGGAAGTCTTTCTGTTAAATCTTTATGGACTGTACTTTTGGATACGCCAAACTCCTTCGCTATTACGCGAACCGTTTTTCTCGTCTCCACGATATACTTTCCAATCTTGATAGTTCTCTCTTTGATGTAATCGTGCACACCACTCGCCCTCCCTAAATTGGATGTGAGAAGTGTGAAATGAGACTCGCTTTTCGCTTCGTTGAAATTCTTCATCCCGCACGTTTCCTTTCCTGCATAATACTTTTCTTCATGCGGCAGAAAGTCAAAAGCTTTCTGTTCTTATAGGGATTAAACATGTCCTCAACTACATATCCATTATCTTCAAACGACCCCTCACTCCAAACTTCCGCTTTGTAAGGTTTGTAACATTTTATTAGCTTGGGTAAGACTTTATGCAGAAAAATATGAATAGGGACAAGGTTTATCTGTTTTTTTCTATATTTACTTGTTTTTGAGGAATTAAATAGCTATGTTTTATGCGAAACAATTGATTGGCTTGAAAAACAGGAATGATATTTTTAAAAAGAGGAAATTGCCGATGTGTGGTTTTATATCTGTTATTATTAGAAAAATATCTGTTGTTTTCATCGTCAGAGGTTTAATATTTCCCGAGAAATTTGTCATTTTCCGCTCGTAAATGACTATTTTCCATTTATGTCTTCCACTTATAGTTAAATTATACTACTACTTTTCACTTATAAATATTCTGGAGTTATTAGATGTCTTGCCTTTTAGTGGACTATTCGAGGATATAAAGCTAGATGTCTAGATGAGAATTCTTTGTATTTACATATTTTCTTCGACATTTCCCATCCATAAAATACTTCTTTCGAGAATACATAAAGGTTGCCATAAAGTAGCTATCACTCGCATAATCTTTATTTTATGCTTTGTAAAAACTACTTATAGCAACCTCTAGTTATTAAGCGTTCGGATCTGTAGTTGTAGACCCTTCTGAATCTTCATCCTGTTTAGCGTCTGTTCCATTTTCTAATTTGTTATCTGTCGGCATTTCTTCATCGGAATTACTTGATTTTTCTACTGCTGAATCATTTCCAGAAGTAGCACCAGAAGTATCATCACTTTGTAAAGCACTTACCGGTTTACCAAAATAATCAATAGGGTTCACAGCTACATTGTCTTTTCTTACTTCAAAGTGGACATGAACTCCTGCTTCTTGATTCAACTTACTTTTTCCAGCAGTTGCTAATGGTTGGCCTTTCTTTACTTCAGCCCCTTCTTCCACTTGGAAATCCTTCACAGATTGGTAATATGTTTTAATCCCATTGTCATGATCAATTTCAATTGTATTCCCTAATAGAGAATCTTCCGCAACTTTTGTAACGGTTCCACTTAGAGCTGCTACTACTTCAAATTCGCTGTCATCTTCCATTTTTAAGTCAATACCTGTGTTTGGCTGATATTGATTATTATAGAATACTAAAGATTCAGCTTGCTTTTCTTTACTAGCCGTATTATCATAGAACTCTTTTTGTGTAATGAAAGAATCTTCATCGACTACTGGCCATGCAAAGTTCTCAAATTCCTTTGCTACTGGTTCTGCAGGTTCATCTGTTTGTTTTGTTGGCATATCAGCGTTATCATATTTATACTTATCTGTTTCTGATGCGCTATTTTGATACCATAGGACCCCTGTTAGAATAATAGCTGCACTTGCGATATAAATGGCTGGAAATGCCCAACGCTTTTTAAAAAAGCTTTTTACTTTTGACTTTGGAGAAGTACGTTTGTTTTCTTCCTCTCTCATTTTATCATCACCTCAGCAATCATTCTGAACAGATAATGATAAATATATACCTACATGCTAAAAAATTTTTTAGACTTATTTTTCGACAAAGTTCTTGAGTTTATACATAGAAACGAAAATTTTAATTATTAATGGGATGAAGTCACAATAAATAAAGCAAGCCTTCTTGAGGAAGACTTGCTTTTTAGGCTTGTAATTAGTGCTTTGGCTGATTTCACCGCTGCTTTGGCTGATACTTCTTTACTTTGGCTGATTCACCCGCTGTTTTGGCTGATATTTCTCTACTTTGGCTGATTCATCCGCTGCTTTGGCTGATACTTCTTTACTTTGGCTGATTCACCCGCTGTTTTGGCTGATATTTCTTTACTTTGGCTGATTCACCCGCTGTTTTGGCTGATACTTCTCTACTTTGGCTGATTCACCCGCTGTTTTGGCTGATACTTCTCTACTTTGGCTGATTCACCCGCTACTTTGGCTGATTCCCTTATTTCTGAGCTGTGTATTTCGCTAGCATATCATCAGATGCTGTTACATCTACCCCTTTATAATAGTATTTTACGATTTCTTCATAGTTTTTCCCATTTGCGGCCATTCCGTTTGCCCCATATTGGCTCATGCCGACACCATGACCATATCCTTTTGTAGCAATATAAACGTTATTTCCCTTTCGTTCCATTGTAAAGTCCGTTGATTTTAAGCTCAACTTTTCTCTAATATCTGTTCCTGATAATTGTTTTCCATTAATCTTGGCACTTGCAATTCGTTTTCCTTTTGTATATTTAACGTCTTCTAATACATTCCTGTCAGCTGTAAGCTTAACGCCTAAGCTCTTCTCGAAGTCTTTAACAGGCATTGTCACTTCCCCTTTAAACTTTGGCGAATTGACATCCCATGGGCTTTCCACACTTTGTAAATAGGAGATGGAATTAGCCCAGACATCATCTGAATTTTCCGTGTATCCGTTGCTTGTGGAGAAAAACGTGGCATCAATAGGAGTACCTTCATACGTTAAAATTTGCCCCTTTGTAGCCGCTACAGCCTCTTCTATTTTAGCCATATTCTTCTTCCAGTCTAACCCATCATTTTCCCAAATTTTCTTTAATTCTTCGCGGTTATTATACACTTGGTAGTTTATTGTATCGCCAACTAATGCTCCCTTTGGAAGATCTGTTTTCTCTTGATGCATCATTCTTTTTACAATATATGTTCTCGCTGTTAAGGCTTGTGCTTTTAATGCTTCTTTTTCAAATTTCGCTGGCATTTCGGATGCAACAACCCCAACTACATATTCTTCTAAGTCTAATTTCTCTACTTCTTGTTTATCTTCACGATATACAGCTACTTCAATAGCAGGCTCTGGCGTTTCTGCAGGTGGTATATTACTCTTTACCTCTTCCTTTTTACCCTGAATAGAGGGCAGAACAAGGATGGTCGGAATAAGTATAGTAATAGCAAACAGAATAACTCCTAGTACGATGAAAGGTTTGATTTTAATCATGAATAAAGCCTCCATAAGATAGAAATAAGACCTTTTTAACTGTCTCTAAAACATTCTTATGGAGATGGACAAGCTTTTATTCCTTCTTTTTTCTAGAGAAATATCCTTAATTTATGGTTCTAAACATATCCGTTTTGCATACTATTTTAGCAATCCTGTGTTTTAAACAACTCCGGTAATCCCCTCTATTATATAACAGATATTAACAGAAGTAGGAACTGAAACACATATAGAAGCCTCTATTGAACTTCTCGGTTATTCTAAAATATTTTTCATATTATGTATAATTTTGCCCATAAAAAAACAAACTTTATCTATCGGAATGAAATCGATAAATAAAGTTTGCCAATTATATTTATGCATTTAAATCTGCAACATAGCTTGCCGTTAACGTTAATTCACTTTCTTCGGTAATTCTTTCAATATCAGCGCCTAACGCAGCTAATTTTTCGTGGAAATTAACATAACCACGATCTAAGTGTTTAAGCTCTGTAACGCGTGTAATACCGTCTGCTACAAGTCCAGACAATATTAAGGCAGCAGCAGCACGTAAATCAGTAGCAGCTACTTCTGCACCTTGCAGATTAGTTGGTCCATTCATAACAACAGAACGACCTTCAATTTTCACATCGCCATTCATACGTCTAAATTCTTCTACATGCATAAAACGGTTTTCAAAAACAGTTTCTGTAATCATACTTGTTCCCTTTGCACGAAGAAGTAATGCCATCATTTGAGATTGCATATCTGTTGGAAATCCTGGATGAGGCATTGTTTTGATATCTACAGCTTTTAAATTTTCTGCACTAATCACACGGATACCGTCTTCTTCTTCTTTGAAAACAACACCCATCTCTTCCATTTTGGCAATCAAGGATGATAAATGTTCTGGAACCGCACCCTGTACAAGGACATTTCCATTAGTAATAGCAGCAGCGATTAAAAATGTCCCTGCTTCAATTCTATCCGGAATAATCGTATGTTCTGTACCATGTAGCACTTCTACACCTTCAATGCGAATAGTTCCTGTACCTGCTCCTCTTACTGTTGCGCCCATTTTATTTAGGAAGTTCGCCAAATCAACAATTTCAGGTTCTTTTGCTACGTTTTCAATAATAGTCGTACCTTCTGCTAAAGAAGCAGCCATCATAATATTTTCCGTCGCACCAACACTTGGGAAATCAAGATAGATTTTCGCACCTTTTAAACGTCCATCTACGGAAGCTTCGATAAATCCATTACCAACCTGAACCTTTGCTCCCATTGCTTCGAAACCTTTTAGATGTTGATCAATTGGTCTTGAACCAATTGCACAACCACCAGGTAATGCTACTCTTGCATGGCCATTTCTTGCTAACAAAGATCCCATTACTAAAACAGATGCGCGCATTTTTCTTACGTACTCAAATGGCGCTTCAACGCTTAAATCATTTGATGCATCTACAGTTACTTCTCCGTTTTCAAAATGTACTTCTGCATTTAAATATCGCAATACTTCATTAATCGTATATACATCTGAAAGAGTCGGAACTGATTTAATTATACTTTTTCCATCACTTGCTAATAATGTAGCGGCGATCACAGGCAAAACGGCATTTTTTGCGCCTTCTACTTTAACCGTTCCATTCAACCTTTTTCCGCCGCGGACGATGATTTTATCCAAAGTCTATTCCCCTCCGCGTCCAATATCTCTATATTAATATTCAATCGTTATGATGGGTGTGCCAACTACGAACGTAGTTTTTCCTCCCATATCTTGTGTTCTTAGTCCTATTTGTACGTTCATTTCCTTTTCGCTATTATCAATTCGTTCTTCAAATATCGGCGTATATGCGGAGGTGGATATAAAATCATCCTCTTCCAACGCCTCTACTTTTTTTGCTTGAAATGCATCTAGCAAATGGTTAACTTTATAAGGCAAAGTCTCATTCATCTTATCACTGAATTCGCCTTTAATACAAGAGAAAATTGTTGGTTTTCCTCGAAATATGTCAGAAATTTTTTTATTAATTTCCATATCTAACCTTTTCATTTCTTTGTTCGCTAACTTCTTTCCTCTCACCTCATACATAATATATGATTGGACGTTATCAGTTGTTAAAGAAGTGGTTAAGATTATACTTTCTTCTATTTGGCCACTGGATTTCAAGACCATCTTTGCTTGCCAGCTCTGATGATTTTTCGTTTCCACCCAATCACCATTTGGGAAAACTCTTTTTAACTCTGACTGATATGCTTTTGCATCTTCAATGCTTGTAACATTTTCCAGCCTTTCTCTTGCATGCAGAGACCATTCATTAATCGTTACATTTTCTTGTTTTTGTAAAATTTCATTTATAGTTATTAAGTCAGACTTCGTTCTCGCGATAGTGATGTTATTCCCAATTGTAAGACAAGCCAAACCAATTAATATTGTTATTATAATTAACGTTTTATTTATCTTCATTGTTATTCCTCCCCCATACTACCATTGTTTCCAAGGAGAAGAATTGCATACTAATGATTAATCGTCACTTTTTGACATGAATAAAACGTTAATCAATGAACAAACTATTTAAGCACACAAAATGAATTTTACTTAAAAAACAAAGGAATGAAAACATGTATGAAGACCTATCTTTGTAATTAATTATTTCTTATTTTGGTAATTACTTCAATATTAATGGCAATTGTTGTGACCAAACTAAATAGTCGAGTAAGAAATTGCTGACAATCGATCCCATTATAATTGCTAATAATACATATAATACTCGTGCTTGAAAAACTCTGTTTTTTCGAAGGAATTTCTCAAAATTTAGTGACTGTAATGCCCACCATGAAAGAGCGATAAAAACGATATGTATCAAAATACTCAGTAACGCCTGTTGTCCAAAAGCTTCTACCATTTTTTCCTCCCATCTATCCCTTCTGTTTCAACTCTTATTTGACGTATTGACTTATAAAAAGGTTTCAATTTGTGTAATTATTTTTTTATTTTTTCCATCCTTAAAATCGTAAATATTTATCCGAAGTAATTATCTCTCTTCCCTACTGATTGTTCGGTACACTTTTAAGCCCCATTCAGAGTGTTTTTCCATTATTTACTTGCCATTATCTATTTAAAAAATAGGAAATCTACTTTGCTGTCTTAATCCTCACTTTAAATCTACCCCACTAAAAAAAGCCCCCTTAGGGACTTTTTTAGTATTTTTTCTCAACAATGGATATACGATTCATTGCACGTTGAAGAGCAAGTTCTGCACGTCTAAAGTCCACATGTTCTGATTTTTGAGCATGTAATCTTTGTTCTGCGCGCTCCTTAGCACGTAAGGCACGATCATAATCAATTTCTTCCGCTAATTCAGCAGATTGAGCAAGTACTGTCACCTGATCTGGGCGAACTTCTAATATTCCACCATTCACCGCTATATATTCAGAATCTGAACCATTTTTCAAATGAACAGCTCCTATTTTAAGTGGAGCAACCATCGGAATATGGCCTGCTAAAATTCCAAGTTCTCCACTTTCTGCTTTTGCGATCACCATTTCTACATCTGATTCATGCACCGGGCCATCAGGAGTTACTACATTGACTTTAATCGTCTTCATTACTACCCCTCCTGATTATTTTATACTTCTACACCCATAGATTTAGCTTTTTCGATTGCTTCTTCAATACGACCAACTAAACGGAATGCATCTTCTGGAAGGTGATCATATTTACCTTCAAGAATATCTTTAAATCCTTTTACCGTTTCTTTTACAGGTACATAAGAACCTTTTTGACCTGTAAATTGTTCGGCAACATGGAAGTTTTGTGATAAGAAGAATTGAATTCTTCTTGCACGGTGAACAACTAATTTATCTTCATCGCTTAGCTCATCCATTCCAAGGATACTGATGATATCTTGAAGCTCTCTATAACGCTGTAATGTAGATTGTACATTTCTCGCTACATTGTAATGCTCTTCTCCAACTATTTCAGGAGAAAGGGCACGAGAAGTAGAAGCAAGTGGATCTACCGCTGGATAAATACCCATTTCTGTTAATTTACGCTCAAGGTTTGTTGTTGCATCCAAGTGAGCAAACGTTGTAGCTGGTGCTGGATCTGTGTAGTCATCCGCTGGTACATAGATTGCTTGGATAGAAGTTACAGAACCTACATTTGTTGATGTGATACGTTCTTGTAATTTACCCATTTCAGTTGCTAATGTCGGCTGGTAACCAACTGCTGACGGCATACGGCCAAGCAGCGCGGAAACCTCAGAACCAGCTTGAGTAAAGCGGAAAATATTATCGATGAAGAAAAGTACGTCTTGTCCTTGTTCATCACGGAAATATTCAGCCATCGTTAAACCTGTTAAGGCAACACGCATACGAGCACCTGGCGGCTCATTCATTTGTCCGAATACCATCGCTGTTTTCTTAATAACGCCTGAATCCGTCATTTCATGGTAAAGGTCATTTCCTTCACGAGTACGTTCCCCAACACCAGCAAAAACAGAAATACCACCATGTTCTTGCGCGATATTGTTGATTAATTCCTGAATTAAAACTGTTTTACCTACACCAGCTCCACCGAATAGACCAATTTTCCCACCTTTAATATATGGCGCTAATAAGTCTACTACTTTAATACCAGTTTCTAAAATTTCTACTTGGGTTGATAATTGCTCAAACTTAGGAGCTTCTCTGTGAATAGAATCACGTCTTGCACTTGCTGGAATTTCTGGATCTAAATCGATTGTTTCTCCTAATACATTAAATACACGACCTAGTGTAACATCCCCAACAGGTACGGAAATAGATTTTCCAGTATCTATTACCTCTGCGCCTCTTGTAACACCATCTGTAGAAGACATCGCAATAGCTCGAACTGTGTTATCACCTAAATGAAGGGCCACTTCAAGGGTTAATTCTATGTTAGAAGAACTACTTGGATCTTGAACAACACGTAATGCGTTGTTAAGGTCAGGTAGACTTCCTCCATCGAACTTCACGTCAACAACTGGTCCCATAACTTGAAGAACTCGTCCTGTGCTCATTAATTTCCCTCCTAAACTTTCTTAAAGCAGGTTCTGCTAAAACGTTAAGTTTAGCAGAACTTATTTGTATCATTATTCTAACGCTGCAGCTCCACCAACGATTTCCGTAATCTCTTGTGTAATCGCTGCTTGTCTTGCACGGTTATACTGTAAACTTAAATTGTCTATTAATTCTTTCGCATTATCAGTAGAATTCTTCATCGCTGTCATACGTGCAGAATGCTCACTTGCTTTACTATCAAGCAGAGCACCATATAATAGACTTTCTGCATACTGTGGTAATAGAACATCGAGAATTTCTTCTGCTGATGGCTCAAATTCATAGGATGTTAATGTTTTATTAGAAGCATCCATTTCCGTTAACGGAAGAACCTTCTTCTCTACCACATCCTGCTGAATAGCACTTACATAATGACTATAGTAAACATAAAGTTCATCAAAAGTACCATCATCATACATACCTACTGCTTTGCTTGTTACATCTCTAATATCTAGGAAATCTGGTAAATCAGGAATACCCACTACATCCAAAATGACATTATGTCCTTGTTTTAATAGAAAGTCTCTCCCGATTCTACCAATCACAATTATGGCATATTCGTCTTTTGATTGATGACGTTCTTTAATTGTTTGATTTAGCTTTCTTAGTACGTTACTGTTGTATGCTCCTGCTAATCCACGTTCAGAAGTAATAACCAGATATCCTGTTTTTTTAACAGGTCGTGTTTGAAGCATTGGATGGCTAACACCTGAGCTGCCTAGAGCCACAGAATGTGTTACTTCTTCCATTTTAGACATATACGGAATAAATGCTTTTACATTAATAACCGCTCTATTCATTTTAGCCGAATACACCATCTGCATGGCTTTCGTAATCTGGCTAGTCTTTTTTGTTGAGTCAATACGAGCTTTTATATCACGTAAAGATGCCAAAGATTCTCACCACCAATCTATAAGTTTGCCTTCTTATTCAGAAGCTACAAACGTTTTTTTGAAATCGTTAATTGCTGCGTTCATATCATCATCAGATGGAAGATCCTTTGTTGTAACAATATGTTCTACCACATTTGTATGATTATGATCTAACCAATTTAAGAATTCTTCTTCGAAACGTTTAATATCCACTACAGGAATATCATCTAAATGACCACGTGTAAGTGCATATAGAATCGCAACTTGTTTTTCTACTTTTAATGGTTTATTAAGATCTTGTTTCAATACTTCTACTGTACGAGCACCACGATTTAATTTATCTTGTGTCGCTTTATCTAAATCAGATCCAAACTGAGCGAATGACTCTAACTCACGGTATGATGCAAGGTCAAGACGTAATGTTCCAGCAACCTTTTTCATCGCTTTGATTTGGGCAGAACCACCAACACGAGAAACAGATAAACCTGCATTGATCGCTGGACGTACGCCAGAGAAGAAGAGATCAGATTGTAAGAAAATTTGTCCATCGGTAATCGAAATTACGTTTGTTGGAATATAAGCAGAAACATCTCCTGCCTGTGTTTCAATAAATGGCAGCGCCGTAATAGATCCTCCACCTTTTGCATCACTCAATTTAGCGGCACGCTCAAGAAGACGTGAATGCAAGTAGAAGACATCCCCTGGATATGCTTCACGACCTGGAGGACGACGAAGTAACAGGGACAGTTCACGATAAGCAGATGCTTGTTTTGTTAAATCATCATATACGATTAAAACGTGTTTACCGTTATACATAAACTCTTCACCCATTGCTACACCTGCATATGGAGCTAGGTATAGAAGTGGTGCTGGTTGAGATGCAGATGCTGTTACAACGATTGTATAATCTAATGCACCATTTTTACGTAATGTTTCTACAGCGTTACGTACTGTTGATTCCTTTTGTCCGATTGCAACATAAATACAAACCATATCTTGGTCTGCTTGGTTAAGAATCGTATCGATCGCTACAGATGTTTTACCTGTCTGACGGTCACCGATGATTAACTCACGTTGTCCACGACCAATCGGCACTAACGCATCAATAGCCTTAATTCCTGTCTGTAGTGGCTCACTTACCGATTTACGATCCATTACACCAGGAGCTAAATATTCAATTGGACGAGTCTTCGTAGTGTTGATTGCACCCAGTCCATCAACTGGTTGACCAAGAGGGTTTACTACGCGTCCAATCAGCGCATCTCCTACTGGAACCTCCATGATTCTTCCCGTACGGCGAACTTCATCACCTTCACGAATATCTGTATAAGGACCAAGGATAATGATACCTACATTGCTTTCTTCTAGGTTTTGAGCTAAGCCCATTACCCCATTAGAAAATTCAACAAGCTCTCCAGCCATACAATTATCCAGGCCATGTACACGAGCAATACCATCACCAATATTAATTACTGTACCAACTTCACTTACTTGAACTTCTGATTGGTAACTTTCAATTTGCTTTTTTATAAGAGCACTGATTTCTTCCGCTTTGATGCTCATGCGTTTCACCCCTATCTAAAGAATTACTATCCTAATAATTGTCGTTGTAGACGGTTCAGCTTCCCTTGAAGACTACCATCATATATTTGATTACCGATTCTTACCTTAATTCCGCCTAATAGGTTAGAATCAATGATATTTTCAATATTTAGCGATATTTTCCCAACTTTTGCAGCGAATGTAGCTGAAATAGCTCTTTTCTCATCGTCTGTTAACGGTTTGATGGAATATACTTTTGCATCTGCAATCCCTTTTGCTTCATTAACTAGTGCAATAAATTGATCACATATACTAGTAATCATCTCTTCTCGATGACGATCAATCAATAGCATTAAAAGGTTTTGAATATACTCACTCGCAGAGGCAAATGCCACTTTCACCATTTCTTTTTTCTTTTCTAATGCAATATTAGGAGATTGTAGAAATGTATGAATATCAGGCGAAGAAGTGACTAATGTCCTTACTACTCGTACTTCTTCATCTAGTTGATCAATCTGTCCGTTTTCTTTGGCGATTTGGAAAAGGGCTAAAGCATAACGCTTTGCAACACCTGTATCCATCATCGTTTCTCGCCTACCTCTTGAATGTAATCATGAATTAACTTTTCTTGATCCTGCTCATTTAATTCTTTTTCGATCACTTTAGAAGCGATTAAAACAGAAAGAGAAGTGACTTGATCGCGAATTGTTGCAACAGCTTTTTCTTTTTGCTGTTCAATTTCTACTAAAGCAGAGTTTTTGATTCGCTCTGCATCTTTTCTGGCATCGTCAATGATAGTTTCTCTTTGAGCATCTGCTTGTTGTTTTGCTCTATCAATTAACTCTTGTGCGTCATTGCGCGCTTCTTTTAATAATACTCTTTGCTCTTCTAATAGTTTGGCAGCTTCTTGTCTGCTTTTCTCTGCATTATCTATTTCATTTGCAACAAATTCCTCACGATCCTTCATCATTTTCATTAAAGGACCCCATGCAAACTTTTTGATTGCCCACAGTAATAATAAGAAAGATAGTAATTGAACGATTACATCACCGCCCGCAAAATTCATTACGGCACCTAATACTAATCCATTTGTGAACACGCTTGATTCACTCCTTTCAGATAGTGTTTGTATCACATACTGGAAACCTTTATTCGCTTATGGAAAAAAGGTGAATATGCTTATTTATAAATTAATAGGAACAATTTTTAAGCTATCATAATACGCTTTTTTGCGTGTTTTTTATGTGAATTGTTGATTTTAAATAAAGGAATGGCGAAGGTTCTTATCGAATGATCTTCGCCATAACTGGAATAAATATATTCGTATTCTATTAAAGAACCATAAACGCGATAACAACCGCCATGATAGGAATCGCCTCTACGAATGCAACCCCGATGAACATTGTTGATTGAAGCATACCTCTTGCTTCTGGCTGACGAGCAATCCCTTCTACTGTACGAGAAACGATTAATCCGTTACCTAAACCTGCACCTAGTGCTGCTAAACCAATTGCAATTGCTGCTGCTAATGAACCCATTATTAAAATCCTCCCTAAATTGTAATTATTATAAAGTTTGTCCATATTCTGAACTGGGTATATATATTAATGGTCTTGACTTACTTTATGAGCCATATAAACCATTGTTAATAAAGTGAAAATAAATGCTTGGATACTTCCGATAAAAATGGAGAATCCCTGCCATACCATTGTTAATGGGAAGGCCGCTACTGTTCCAATATAATTGGCTTTCGCTAAACCATTTACTAGTAAGTTTAGTAGTACCTCACCTGCATAAATGTTTCCGTATAAACGAAGACCCAGTGTGAGTGTGTTAGAAAATTCCTCAACTATTTTCAATGGTAATAAAAATCCTACTGGTTGGACAAACTCTTTAAAGTATCCTTTTGTACCACGCATTTTGACACCGTAGTAATGAGTTAAACCCACAACCATAATTGCTAGTGTTAATGTGACACCTGGATCTGCAGTTGGCGATTTCCACCAAAGCTCATGATGCACTGTAATAGCAAAAGGTAAACCTAACATATTGGAAATAAAGATATACATTAGAAGCGTGATTCCTAAAACATGAAACCTTCCTCCGTCTTTCCAATCCATGTTATTTTTAATAATATTACGGACAAAGTCCATAATCCACTCCATCAAATTTTGTCTGCCTGTCGGCTTCATTTGAAGATTCCGAGTGAGAAAAAATGCGATTAAAAATACAATTATACTTGATACAACAATCATTAAAACATTAGATAGGTTAAAAGTTAATCCTAAAAACACTTTGGTAGGTGCTTCATGATGCAATATTACTCACCTCTTTTCTCACCATTCTTATGTAAAATAAAATAACGCACTAAATAATCTGCCATAATGACAATATAAGCTGTCATCAATCCAATTACAACACTTATTAAGTGAACTTTTTGTGGATATTCTACGGCAATTAAGCAAACTATTACTGCTGTAGCCATTCGGGAAATGGTTCCTAAGCCATAAACCTTCCCTTCCTCTTCAATGGCTTTATCAAAGACCTTTGCTCTTCTAACCAGTAAGGTGAGATTGAATACACTGGCACTTGTCCCGACAAATAGACCAAGAAAAACAGATTGATAGGGGGTGAACGCCCAAGCAAATGCACAAAATGATAAAAAGAAATAAAGGTATTTCTTAACCCTCATATAAATCTCAAACAATTGTTCCAATTCTCTATCCTCCTTATTTTCAGGGCATCACTCTAAACCCGCGAAAATAAAGCGAAGCAGAGAAAAAGCACATTCCTTTTGTATCATTCGGGCATTATACCATATGTTTATCCTTCCTTTTCATCCGATAAACGAAGCGATTATATCGCTTGCCCCTTAACTCTATTAACACTATACTAGTGTTAAAATCTTGATACTCCGCGGGTGAAAACCTATTCATACCCCTTGTAAGCATACAATAGGGTATTGTCAATGTCAATGCATTTAAATACAAAAAAAAAATTCATTGCTCACCATTTAACAATCTCTTTGTTATAGCTTATTTTATTTTTAGAATTTTTTCAAGCATGTCCTCTTTCCCAGTTTTTTTGGCGAATATTTTCATTCGATATGTCCCTGCCTCCTCTACTTTCGTTAAGGCAAATTCACCTTTTAATCGACCTCTTTTCACTTCTTTTTTCCAATCTAGAAACCGGACAAATTGTAATGTATCTTCTCTAAAAAGTGCAATTCCAAATTCCTCGGCGCCAGTTGGCAGATAGGTCTCATACTCATAACAACTTTCTCCATTCTTCTTATGAAAATCGAACCCCATAATTCTTGGATAATCTGGTTCTTCCAATACATATAAATAGGGTAATTCAATTAATTTTCCGCCTGCTCTCACTTTAATTATACCATCTTGCAGTTTCTTATTGAAAAGGTTATCATCAATATTCATTATTATTGGAACATTTTTCTCTTCTCTTGGTTTTAGTGTAAAAGAAAGGGGAAGTTTCCAACTAATCCCGCGCTTTCCTTTAGGAAAATCAAAGGAAATTTTTTCTCTTCTTTTCCCCACATTTTTAATGGAGATATACGCTTTATATTGATTCTTTTCTTTTACTAATTTATATTTTCCGAAACGAATACTTCCTGGCATGATTAAAACATTGGCATTTATGGCTTGGTCAACTTGAATTCGACCCGCCCCTTGCTCGTATACTTTATATGTCACATTTTGTCTATTTTTGACTGACTTTGCGGTATTCATTAAAGCCGCTTTTACTTCTTCTGGTCCCCAGTCAGGATGCACTTCCAACAATAACGCACACGCTCCAGCAACAAAAGGAGCTGCCATACTTGTTCCCTGTAAAGCCATATATCCATCAGGGACTGTGCTATTTATCACAACTCCAGGCGCGAGAACATCTGGTTTAATTTCCCATGTACTTGTAACAGGTCCCCGCGAGCTAAAATCTGCCAGTATATCCTTTTCCCACTTCTTTTCGATGGTTACATATATTTTCTTTTTTTGAATAGTCTTCTTTATAAATTCTCCTTCCTCCTTTGTAATTCCTGCTACTGGTAAAGGTACTTCTTTTTCTAGCATTCCTTGAAATGCTCCGGGCAAGTTATTAAATATTAATACGCCCACCGCCCCAGCCTCATAGGCATTCTGCACTTTTTCTGTAAATGTCAATTCTCCTCTTTCTATTAATACTAACTTTCCTTTTACGTTCGTCAGTTGCTGCTTCTTTCCTATCCCACCGCTTGCTAATGGAATAGATTCCATTCCCATCCATTCCTTACTGTTCTCCATATTTGTTAAGGCAATTTTCTTATCATCTATGGTAAAAAAAGGAGTATGGATATTGGGCGTGGTAGCGCCTACTGAAATGGCCTTAGCTGCGGTTCCTGGAGAACCAACTGTCCATTCAGCAGGACCAGCGTTTCCAGCTGCTGCAACTGCAATTATCCCCTTCTTAACGACTTCGTTTAAAGCAAGACTAATTGGCAAATCAGGGCCGTTCACATCACTTCCTAATGATAAATTGATAATATCAACTTTATCTCTGACAGCTCTATCGATTGCTGCTAATATTTGTTCTGTTGTTCCAGAACCACCTGGACCTAATGCTCTATAGGCATAAATTGTTGCGTTCGGAGCAACTCCTTTGATTTTTCCGTTTGCTGCAATAATTCCAGCAACATGAGTTCCATGAAAAGTATCTTTATTCCCTAACCCTTTTGTTTCCATCGGGTCCTTGTCCTTATCCACGAAATCATAGCCACCCAAATAATTTTTGGCTAAATCAGGATGTTGATAATCTATCCCTGTATCGATGACCCCTATTTTTATTCCTTTGCCACTAATATGTTCTAATGACTTGCCTAAGTAATTCCTAATTTCATCTGCTCCAATTATTTCAACCGGGTCTTCTGTTTCTGCCATATAAGTCTGAACCTTTGAGACTTGATTCACGCTTTCGCTTTGTTTTAATTTTTCAAGTTCATATACCGGTCCTTCAACAGAAAAACCACTGAATACTTCTGTAAAAATATATCTTCTTTTTAAATCTGGATATCGACTAAGAAGCCGATCGATTTCTTGTTCGGCATAATCCTTCTTTGTATGCACAATAGCAATTTGAACTTCATTGAAATTTTGCGAGGGAAGATTTGGAGTTTTTAAAGATGCTGCCATTGTTAAATGTGATAGTAATAGTGGTATAAAGAGGAGAATTCTGAGTGTTTTTTGTAGCATTATTACCGCCCCCTGCAAATCTTTATGCTTTTTATTTTGACCGCAAGTTGTGTTTTTATGTATTGCCAAAAATACACATCACAATCCGAATGTGACTTTTCTCACAAATATTTATTTCATTATTGTTAAAAGCAAAAAACTCTCTCTAATTTAATAAGGTTATAAAGAAGCAATGAGATTTGCAGTTCTGTTAGCACAAAGGAAGCAGGAAAAGCTTATAATGAAATGATATAAAGTTCTTTTCCTTAGGAGATGAGCAGAATAAAAAAATACCCAGAGCTATGTTGCTCTGAGCATTTTTTCCAACGGTATTATTTTGTACCAAATAATCGGTCTCCAGCGTCTCCTAGACCTGGGATAATATAACCTTTTTCATTTAGTTTTTCATCTAATGCCGCAATGTAGATATCTACATCTGGGTGTGCCTCTTTTAACGCCTCCACCCCTTCAGGAGCTGCGATCAAGCACATAAATTTAATATTTTTTCCGCCTCGATTTTTTAAAGAGTGAATTGCTTCAATTGCAGAACCACCAGTAGCAAGCATTGGGTCTACAACAATAAAATCTCTTTCTTCGACATCAGAAGGTAACTTAACATAGTATTCCACTGGCTTTAATGTTTTAGGATCACGATATAATCCAATATGTCCAACTTTCGCAGCAGGAATTAATTTTAGAACCCCGTCCACCATTCCGATACCAGCACGCAGGATAGGAACGATACCAATTTTTTTACCTGAAAGAACTTTTGATTTTGTTCTTGCGACCGGTGTATCAATTTCAATTTCTTCTAATGGCATATCACGAGTAATTTCAAAAGCCATTAAAGTAGCAACTTCGTCTACTAACTCCCTAAATTCCTTCGTACCTGTTTGTTTTTCTCTGATGTATGTAAGTTTATGCTGAATTAATGGGTGATCAAATACATATACTTTTGCCACAACTATCCACTCCGTTCCTTCATTAGTATAAATATCCTCTTTTTTCGACAGGATACTTCGTTAACACACTTCTATTTATTCTACAGAAAAAGTATTACTGAATCAACTGAAATTCTTTTCTAAATTTAAATTTTCTCTGATAGTTTTTCCGAAAACCTAGAAAAAAATTGTTTTAAAAAAAGAGAACAATTGATAAGCCGCTATACGCCTTATCAACTGTTCTCTTCCTCTTATAGTTCCTTGTACAATTCAAATTTACTCGTTAATGCTGTTACTCTTTTAGCAGCTTCCGCTAACTTCTCAGCGTCTTCATGGTTTTTAAGTGTAAAACCAATAATAGAAGCTATTTCATCCATCTCCTCTAAACCAAATCCACGAGATGTTACCGCTGCTGTTCCAATGCGGATTCCACTTGTCACAAAAGGACTTGCTGGATCATAAGGAATAGTGTTTTTATTTACAGTAATCCCCACTTCATCTAATACATGCTCTGCTGTTTTTCCAGATAAACCCAATGATTGGAGGTCAACTAATAATAAATGATTATCCGTGCCGTTCGATACTAAGTTTAATCCTTCTTTTTGCAGACCACTTGCTAATCTCTTTGCATTTGCAATAATATTCACTGCATAATCTTTAAAATCAGCTTGCAGTGCTTCCCCGAATGCAACAGCCTTTGCTGCAATTACATGCATCAGCGGACCACCTTGAATTCCCGGGAAAATAGATTTATCAATTTTCTTGGCAAATTCCTCTTTACATAGAATCATTCCTCCACGAGGTCCACGTAAAGTTTTATGCGTTGTAGTAGTAACAAAATCAGCATATGGAACTGGATTTTGATGTAAGCCCGCAGCAACTAAACCAGCTATATGAGCCATATCGACCATTAAGTATGCTCCAACCTCATCAGCAATTTCACGGAATTTCGCAAAATCAATTTCACGTGGATACGCACTTGCTCCAGCTACGATTAACTTTGGCTTATGAGCTAACGCTTTTTCACGAACATCTTCGTAATTAATATAATGTGTTTCTTTATCCACACCATACTCCACAAAATTATATTGAACACCACTAAAGTTAACTGGACTACCATGTGTTAAATGCCCACCGTGAGACAAATTCATTCCTAACACGGTATCTCCATGCTCTAAAATGGTAAAATAAACAGCCATATTTGCTTGCGCACCTGAATGCGGCTGTACGTTTACATGTTCTGCACCGAAGATTTCCTTCGCACGATCACGCGCAATATCTTCTACAATATCTACATATTCACATCCACCGTAATAACGTTTAGCAGGATAACCTTCTGCATATTTATTAGTTAATACAGATCCTTGTGCTTCCATTACCGCTTCACTAACAAAGTTTTCTGATGCAATCAATTCAATCTTCGCTCTTTGGCGTCCTAATTCTTGTTGTATTGCTTTAAAAACCAGTTCATCTTGCTCCGCTAAATGCTTCATATGTATTTCCTCCCGACTATTCTCTCTTTTCCACCGTAAATCTGCCTCTATTCTATCATGTATATATTTTAAAAAGAAAGAGCTAATTTACGAATTATCAAATGATTTATACACTTTTCGTTCGGTTTTTCCAAAGTATTTTCGTTATTTTTTTAGAAAGATACAAAAATATTTATTTTTCTACTATTTCAATAAAATGAACCTGTGTTAAAAAATAATTTTTTCATTATTATTGGGTGGTTTTCTTAGCAAAGAATTATTATTTAACGATAGTACTCATGGGAATGGGATAGGAGAGTGGAAGTGTCGTAGTCTCTAATATCTTTTTTCTCTTACTCTACTTAACTTCGTCCTTCCTCCTTCTCAATACACCTTAGCTTCTCTTCCTTCAGCTCCAGTCCATAAAAACAAGAAACCAACAAAATCCCTAAAAAACATGCAGGAATTTCATTGGTTATTCATTAACAAGAAAGATTTTCTTTTGTGTTCTCATATACAGCTCTTGGACCACCAATTAATTTAGGACGGGATTTTGCTAGTGTGACATGAGCATTTCCTAGTTCCTTCAGTGAGGTTCTGATTGGTACAGCAACATGCTTTAAGTGCATGCCAATAAAGGTATCGCCAATATCGATTCCACCATCTGCCTGAATAAACTCTACGACCACTGGATCTTCCATCTGCTGAAAGGCAAAAGTGGCCATCGCTCCACCCGCATGACGCACCGGTACAACAGAAACTTCCGGTAAGTTCCTTGCTAACATCACTTTTCTTTCGACTACTAAAGCCCGATTTAAATGTTCACAGCATTGAAAAGCAAGCGAAATTCCTGCTTGCTGCTGATATTTTTGGCATTCTTCAAAAATTAAGGAAGCGACATCTACCGTTCCCGCGGTACCAATCTTTTGACCGATGACTTCACTTGTACTGCAGCCAATCACAAATAATTGCTGTTCTTTCAGCTGTGCCTGTTCTTGATATTCCGTTAGAATCGTTCGTAGCTGCTCCCTTAGCTTAAGTGTTTCCTCATTCATTTAAAACACCCCTCTTCAAGTTACCTACATTTCTTATACTATAATCATCATGGCACAAAGATATAGGGAGTACAAGTAAACTATCTATTCTTTAATATGAAAGCGACAAATGGTTTGCTGCAGTTCTTCTGCATGCGCTTGTAATTCCAATGCCAATCCATCCACCTTGCGTATAAGTGCCGTTTGATTATCCGCAATATTCGTTACCTGTTGTGCTCCTGCAGCCGTTTCTTCCGCAATCGCTGCAACTTCTTGTGACTGCTGGGTTGTTTCATAAATTTGTTGTTTTTGCTTATGAATCAATTCGGTTATATCAGCTGTTGCATCTACCATTTTATTTGTAGTTTCATTCATTTCATTAAAAATTAAATTCGTTTTCTTCCCTGTTTCCGCTTTTTCTTGAGCATTCTCGACTTGGTTTGTAATTTGTTCAACGACATTTCTAACTTCTGTCTGCATATTGCGGATAATCTCCGCAATTCCTTCTACCGCTTTGCCACTCTCATCAGCAAGTCTTCTTACTTCTTCGGCTACCACACTAAAGCCAGCACCATGTTCTCCAGCTCGCGCCGCTTCTATAGATGCATTTAATGCTAATAAATTTGTCTGTGAGGCAATTTCTCCAACAAGCTTTAACACTTCTTCAATTTCTTTAGAATGAATCTCTAAATTTTGTACAGACTTTAGGGAATGCGTATTCTCTACTGCCAATTCCATCATTCCATCCACTAAGGAATGAACTACTTTATTTGTCTCTACTAACTTTTCAGACATTTGTTCGGAAATAGCTTTGGACATATTCGCTTTTTCTTCCACGACAAGAGCGATATTCATTGATTCTTCTACAGACTCTGCTGAGGCTTGGACACTTTGTGCAGACATTTCAGCACCCCCAGCAATTTCACCAACCGAATTAGAAATTGCTAATGTTTGCTCTAGCGCGTTATCCGATTCAGCAGAGATCCGTTTTACTGTTTCGTTTGTTTTGTTAAAATTATTTTCAATACTTTGAACCATGTCGCGTAAATTAAACAGCATATGATTAAAAGCTAAGCCTAAGGATTTGATTTCATCATCTGATTTGGACACTTCTGCATCCCTGCTTATATCTCCGTGTGCGGCTTTTAATGCACTTTGTTCCAATCGCTTTAACGGTTTAATAATAAGCCCTGCCGCCAAAAAGCCTAAAAAACCAGACCAAAATACGCCTAATGCTAAGGTGACAATATTAAAAATAACGGAACTAATGGCGATTTTGCTTTCAATGGCTGGATAGAGAATATACATAAAAAAAGCACTCGTTGAATACGTAATAATTGCAAGAATTGTAATAAATAGCGCCAATTTCTTTCGTAAACTAAACTTATACTGCACCTTCGTCCCCACTCTTTTTCCCCCTTGTGAATAAGAAGCACCTTACCATTCACTTTTTGTTATTTTTTCCATTATTTTATCTATCAATATTTCCAATTCTTCATATGTGTCTCGATAAATTGAAACTGGTCCTCCAAAAGGATCACTCACATCCCCATCTGGGTCATCCTCTGCATATTCTTTTATCGTAAACGTTTTCTCAATGGAGGATGGATATGCTGATACAAGCATATTTTTATGCCCTTTTGTCATTGTGAATATATAATTTGCCCAGTCTATTAACTCTTTTGTGACCATTGTGGAAGAATGGTTATGCTGGATTCCCTTTTCAGAAAGAATCTCCTGTGCCTGCAAAGATGCAGCACTACCATCTACCGCATAGACTCCAGCGGATTTGACTTCGACTTCAGAAGCAAATTTATGCTTTAAAATAGCCTCTGCCATTGGACTTCTGCACGTGTTACCTGTACAAACAAACAATATGCGAATCATCATTATCCTCCTTTATATGGTTCTATTATAGACCATTTTACCTAATAATTCTATTTTATCTACAAAGAAGATAGTGCAAATACTCGTTTATTATCGGTTAAAGCTAGGACATTTTCAGCATTTACTAATTGGAGTATGTTACATTACCTTCAAATTATCTTTTCACTCTATCATTTTCTAAACAAGGAAATGAGAAATGGCTTTCACCCAATGATGAAAGCCACTTCTCCGTATCTAATACTACTATAAACTAATAAGCAGCTTGATTCCAAAAATAAGAAGGATTCCTCCCCCAAGCATTTCTCCATAAGAGCCTAACCAGCCCTGTACTTTTCTTCCAATTAGTAGGCCTAACCACGTCAGTACCATCGCACTAATTCCAAAGCAAAGCAGAACTACTACTGTTCTTGCCTGGTATATTCCTAGACTTAAGCCAACGGAGAAGCTGTCCAAACTTACACTAACCGCAAATAGAAGCAAGCCGAAACCAACCGGCGTAATTCGACTTGTCTCCACTTCTTTAAACCCAGTCCAAATCATTTGAATTCCTAATAAAACTAGAAGTGCTCCACCTATATATCCGGCTATTTCACTGAAATTTTCCGAAAGAAACTTCCCTGTAATCATCCCCAGTAAAGGCATTATTACATGAAAGATTCCAATTATAAAGCCGATTTTTGCGATTTGCTTTAATCTTAGTTGAAACATCCCCATTCCTAGCCCAACCGAAAATGCATCCATTCCTAAAGCAAATGCCATTAAAATAAGTGTAAAAAGTTCTCCCACAACTGCAGACATTCTTTGGCCCCCTTGGACTTGCTCATTAGAGATTATGCACGTCCAAGTTCTTTTAGAATTAAATATCCGCAAATATTTTTAAGAGATGACTTCTCATTAAACACTATTTTATTACTTGGTGAGAAGCAGCTTTCATCAATCTGTTCATAACAGCTTGTCCAACGCCCTCTGTCGGAAACATCTCTCCGAAGATAATATCGACTTGCTGATGATCAAAGCTTCGCAAACCATCATATAGCTCAGCAGCTACCGTAGATAGATCCAGCCGTTTACCACAAGCATAAACAAAATCAGCTCGATAGAATGCTTTATTTTCCTTTGTAGTTAAAACACCAACTCTATGTCCCTTTTGTTTTTCTTCTTCTATTAGTAATTGAATTTTCTCCTTAGAACCGTCCACTAAAAACAATGGAGCATTTGGAGCGTAATGAGTGTATTTCATCCCAGGTGACTTTGGTTTTATTTCCGTATCAGTCAGCGCCTGATCAACTTTCACTTCACCGACAACACTTTCTAGTTGTTCTTTCGTAATGCCTCCTGGGCGGAGAACCATTACTTTCTCATCCGTACAATCAACAACAGTAGACTCAACACCTACTCCTGTGGAACCACCATCCACTATTCCGGCAATATATGTATCTAAATCTTCTTTCACATGAATCGCTTTCGTGGGACTCGGTTTCCCGGAACGGTTAGCACTTGGAGCTGCGATTGGCAGGGATGATTGTTCAATAATCTGTAATGCGACAGGGTGATTAGGCATTCGAATTCCCACTGTAGAAAGACCAGCAGTCGCTAACTCCGATAACACCCCATTTTTCTTTTCAAAAATAATCGTAAGTGGTCCCGGCCAAAAAGCATCCATTAATTTCTCTGCTGTTGCCGGTACTTTTTCTACTAACTCATCTAATTGCTCTCGTTTTGCAATATGTATGATAAGCGGATTGTCAGACGGTCTTCCTTTAGCCGCAAATATTTTTGAAATGGCGGAATCTTCTTTTGCATTTCCACCAAGGCCATAAACCGTTTCTGTCGGAAACGCAACGACCTCATTTTTTCTTAAAAGATCAGCAGCTTGTTGTATTTGTGAATAACTTTCCTCTTTATCCACATTTTTATCCACTGACCAATAATTTGTCTTCATTAAAATCCACCTTTTTCCATTTTGATATCAATTACGCTAAATCGCTTCTTATTCCTCATTTTTCGACAATACCACCATTTGTGGAAAAGGACAAGTTTCTCCTTAAATTGGGATAAAAATCTGACTTGTCCCCAAATTGTGAATAAACACCCCTGAAAAGTGGATAACTTTTGCTATTTATCCACAATATTCATCGGAATATACATAAAATGCGACTTATCAACAGTGAAAACGCTTTTTACAGTATTCGACTCTTTCAATGCTGCTGGAATGTTTTCTTCTTCTATCGCTTGAAACCCTAATAAATGAAATAATTGCATGGAATGCGGATTATGAACCTTACAATAGATGGCATCTAGGTCTTTATCCTTCGCTAATTTTAACGCTTGGTGTATTAAAAACAATATATCTTCCACCGTTCCTTTAGAAAGAACCATCGAACGAAGCAATCCTATTTTCCCAAAAGGTTCTATTCCAATGGTGCCTATCAGAGTTTGATCAGTTTCCGCTTCCATAAGCAAAAAGCAGTCCAGCCATTCTTGCAATCTTTCTACTGTCACTTCTGCTTTTGTTAAAAAAGCAGCAATCCTTTCTAAATCCCCTATTTCTGCTTGTCGAATGATATGCATCTTTCTAATCCCCCCACCATCTAGTATTTAATCTATTACTATGAAATGATGGAGGAAAAAATGCGAGATTTCTTATTTAAGGCCAAATTCTTTTATTTTGTTATATAAAGTTCCTCTTGATATTCCTAGCAATGTTGCTGCAGCACTCTTATTTCCATAGGTTTTTTTGAGCGCTTCTTTTATTCGTTCCATTTCGTTATCTTCCCTATTCCCTTTTTCACCCCGAATAGAAACCTTATACTTCTCTACAATTTCTGCCGGGATATGTTCAAGAGTTAATTCCCTATTTCCCTCACATACTAATAGACTATGTTCTATTACATTCTTCAACTCTTTTATATTACCTGGCCAATCGTATGAACATACAATATGCATTGCTTGTTCATTTATTTTTGTTACGTTTTTCTGATATTTTTCATTGTACATTTTTAGAAAACTATTAACTAAATGCGGTATATCTTCTTTTCGTTTGCGGAGTGGAGGAATTTCAATATGAATAACGCTAATTTGGTAATAAAGCCTTTCATTAAATTCGCCTTTTCTTACTAACTCTCCTAAAGGCTGGGTAGATGACAAAATAAGTCTTGTTGCTGGCTTTTTCTGCTGTTCTCCGCCCACCCTAGTAAAGGATCGCTCAGTCATATAGTGCAGTAGTTTTTCTTGAACAGTTAAAGGCATTTTATCCACTTCTTCGATAAATAGTGTCCCTGACTCAGCCTGCTCTATCTTTCCTTCTATTTCTACTGGATCTCCCGCATTAAAACTCATTTTCTGATATCCAAACAGTTCCATCTCCATTAAATCTTTTGGAACAGTGGAACAATTTAACGATAAAAACGGATTCTTTCTTTTCGATCCCCCATAATGAATCGCTTGTGCAAGCTGTTCTTTTCCTGTACCTGTTTCTCCAGATATAAGAACCGGTATTTCCGCCGATGCTACCTTTTGTGCCATTTCAACCGCTCTTTTCACTTCTTTGCTGCTTGATAAAATAGAGGAAAAAGGCTCATCCTTTTGCACATATATAGAGGTAGTCGAATCTAATTCTTGATTTAGGTGTATTAGCTTCGTAATATCATGTTCTGTTGAAATGCCACCAATTATTTTATTATCTACAAGAACAGGTGAAGCATTAATTAACACATGTGTATGTTCATTTGGGCGGTGATAAGTACCTCTAATCGGATTTCCTTCCTTTAGGATACGATGTAATTGAATTGAGTCTGTTTCAAAATGCTCGCCGATTTTTTTACCGATAATTGCTTCTTTTGTAATTTGATAGGTATCTTCTGCTACACTATTCCAGTAAAAAACGGTTCCGTGACTATCTACTGCTGTTACGGCATCATTCATAGTCTCAGCAAGTGTTTCAAAATAAGTAGCGATATATTTATTTTCCTTTTGTAAAGCTTGGATTCTTGCTGCCGCAGTCACAATCCCTTGAAATTCATTTTGTTTCTTTATAATGACTGGTCTTAACCAACTTAGATTGTCCTTTTTTATATCCTGTATAGTAATTACCTCTGAAGGTAATATATTACTTACTTGCAGCCAGTCTTTTATTGTTTGACTATTCCTTACAGCTGCTAGCAGGTACTGCTCAGCATTTCCAATCGTAAATAACTGCTCACTTTCAATAATAGCGTAGGAATAATCTGCTAACACCTCTGTTAGCGTACTAATTTTTTCGTCGTCTGAGAGGATGGTAAATGAAGTTTCAATCTTCATTTGCGAATCTGTAAACATATCTTTATCCTTTCTTTCCTTATTATTGTTAATTTATCACTAAATAACCGTTTTTTCCAATAAGAGAAAATGGATGCAATTTATTCTATAGAAAAAAGCTGGCTCTAAAAGGAATCCACTCGAATGATTAAAATGCAGAAGTTACTACTTCTTTCTAGTAATATTCTTGTGTTCCTAA
>NZ_BCVE01000022.1 GCF_001591585.1 Niallia circulans NBRC 13626
TAGGGGAGCATATCACATATGATTGTTTGGGTTTTTATTCACTTTAAAAAGATAGTTTTTAGTTATCATCTACAAACTGATTCACTCCGTTTTTCCCTGGGCTATAATTATTTTCGAAAAAATTGAAGTGGAGCGGAGATAAGGACACTCCACTCCTACAATAAGAATAGACGCTCTTAAACCTCGACGGCACGCTCTTACGAATAGATGTCAGCAAGGCATTTATTTAAATTTATTGATTCGTCTTTACCTTCTTATTTAGTTGTTTGTCAGCCTTATTATTAACAAACTAAAAAACACTAATCCTCATCTTTAATGTCTAAATCCTCAGGAATTGGCTCACTTAATACTTCTTCTACAAACGTTTTATATTTTTCCACTTGCTTAAAATGCGTATTAAATTGCTCCTTGTTAATAAGATAATCCGTCCCATCATAAATAGCCCTAATCTGATTTTGTAAAATAAGGTTTTTCACTTTCATTTCTGAAATCGACAGCAATTCTGCGGTTTCTTGCACGGATAAATACATAAAAACACCTCTTTCATCTATTTGCTATTCATCTTTACACTGACTCCATTTAAACTTAACTCTGTCTTTATACTGCCTTCATCAATAAACGGTATAGTTACCATATCAGCACCATCAAAAGGAGGATGAATAAATGAATTTCGTTCTAAACAGCTTATTTTTAGTTATGATCTTTTGTTGTTTCTCTTTCATATTTTATCAGTCTTTCTTTGCTAAAACTAGAAAGGAAAATGCCCCCATTTTACCAACTATTAAATTAGAAAATGATTCTTGTAAATCAAAAAATACAGGAGCCTTCTCTAAAGATATTAAATTATCTGCAGAATAGTCACATAAATCAACCACCCTATTTCACTTATCATTTCTATTTATCTCAAAGATCCCACGAAAAGAAAAGGATCATCCTTTCTTTTAACTTAAAAGCGGATGATCTTATTTTTCAAAATTCTATCCTGTTTTTTCTTCTTCAAACATATAAAGCCACTCTTCCAAAGCAAGATTATTCATCGGTTTAGCATAATAATATCCTTGGATAATCGGCCATTTATTTATGGTAGATAAATATTCAATCTGCTCTTCTCTTTCTACCCCTTCTATCACAATGCATAAATGCAAAGAACTTGCCAAGGCAATAATAGCTTTAATAATTTCTCCATCTTTTTGCGATTCTGGAACTTCATCAATAAAGGATTTATCTATTTTCAATGTATTGACTGGAATTCTTTTTAAATAGGACAAAGATGATACCCCAGTACCAAAATCGTCAAGAGCAACAGAAAAACCTGCATTTCTATAAGCTTGCACGGATTGAATTGCTCCTTCCATATTACCGACGGCGCTTGTTTCAGTAATCTCTAACTCGATTAATGATGGACTTAGCTTATATTTCTCTACATACGCTTTTAAGTTTCTCATTAGTCGTCGAGAAGTAACATAAGGACCAGGAATATTAAATGCCACAGATAGGCTTCTATCTTGATTTTGCCATCTGGCCATTTGCTTGCAGATCTCTTCCATAATCCAGTCAGTAACTTCCCACATTTTGTCAGACGCTTCTAAAATAGGAATAAAAACTCCTGGAGAAATCTCCCCATATCTAGGATGCTTCCATCTTAATAAAGCTTCCACTCCTGCTACTTCCTTTGAGTTTAAATTTACTTTAGGCTGATACACTAAGTATAATTGTTTTTTTATGAGGGCATCTTCTATCTCACTCACAAGATGATTAGCAAATGTTCGCTTATGTTTACCTGAATCATACTTTATTATTTCATTTTCATAGCGAAGCGAATAATGAGTTAAAACTGCTTCAGCATTTAAATATATTTGTTTGGCAGAAACCTTTTTCTCATTAACAGACAATGCAATAGCTGTCTCTATCTTGATCATTTGATCATCAATTATTACAGGACTAGATATTATGGCTGTTAGACGATTAAGTTCTAAAATTAATTTCTCTAGATCCTCATTTGTCCTACTTAAGAACGCAAAACGATTTCCTTCTATTCGGAACAATTCTATATTATGGCCTACTAGCTTCCTACACACTTCTTCTATATAAATAATGATTTTATCACCAAAATAGTAGCCATACTTACTATTCCATTTATTTATATTATGAATATGAAGAATTGCTATCCCACTTAAATAAGTAGCAGAGCCTATCACTTTTTCAAACTGCCTGCGATTGGGGCGCTTCGTTAATGCATCAAAATGATTTAACCGATAGTCGACATAGCGATCCAGCAAGCTAGATAAAAAAGAAAATAAAAAAAGAATAGCCATACCAATTGATATACCGAGAATGATTGATTTTATACTAAGATGATTTGCGTGGGAATGAATAAGTTCTCTTTCTGAATCCACATAATACCTGACAGCATGCATTCCAGTATAATGCATACTTGATATCGTAATTCCCATCAAAAGAGAGGTAATACATTTCACAATAAAGTTATTCATATATGGCTGTAACTTTAGAAAAATAAATAAGGAAGCAAAAGAAGCAAGCACGGCAATAACAACAGATAAAGTAAAATAGCCAAAATGATAGGCATAATTAGCCTCTATAACCATTGCTCTCATTCCAATATAGTGCATAGCACTAATACCAATCCCCATAAATATCCCCGCGAATACAATTAATCTACTAGAATTTCTAGCTTTGCTTGATAGGCTGAAAGCCAAAAAAGCAGCTAGAATAGCTGGTACTATTGAAAGTATCGTTAATGGAATATTATATTTCATATTTACTGGGAGCATAGAGGCGCTCATCCCAATAAAATGCATAGACCAAATTCCGAACCCCATGGTAATAGATGCTAATCCTAACCAAATATATCGATGAAAAAAACTATTATAAACAATCCGCTCATTCATGGAAAGCGCCGTATAAGATGCTAAACATGCGATTAAGATCGATAATAGAATAATAGGAATAGAATATTCCACTTGTAAATAAGTTACTGAATCAGCATTAGGCAATGTAAAAATAGTAATTTCCCCTCTAAAAATATTCTAATAAGCGATTTCTCTTGATTATCTCTTTTTCGCTTTCGATTAACGCATGTTATTCAAAACTTTTTACCTAAGACTTTCTACTTGTATAAATTGAATATAAAGGAAAAATTCACTTTAGACAATCCTTTCATTAATGGTATTATCTCCCAAAAAAAATTAAAATAAATTAAATCCCGTTAAATCTTTAAAGATTTAACGGGCAAGAAACAATGCCTAATAAAGAGATTGATAAATGATAAACGTATCCTTTTCTGTCCTATTCCCGACTTTCACCTCTCCTTTCTTTTTGAATAATGCATGGTTATCCATAAAAAATCGATATTCATCTGAAGGAAAATAGAGAATAATGTTGACCTTGCGACTATTTTGTTCCAGTGAGTACACGATATTACTAATAATTTTTTGAAAGATAGGCAAGGAAAAAGGATTAAAAAAATAGAAATAATTATCTTCTGGCTGTACCAAAAAATCCTCTGCTCTTCCTAAATAAAAATGTATCTTTTCTTTCTTTTTCTTTCTGCTTTTTGCGTATTGTTCTAAATTAAGAAGCGCTTGATAATAAAAGTCTTCATTGATTTCAACTCCCTTTACAGTCGACTGAAATACATAATGAATATAAAAGTTTAAACGCCCTTTTCCACATCCAAAATCAACTACATAATCTGTCTCACGAAGCGGAAATTCGCGAAATAATTGCTCCAAATGCTCATATGGAGTTGGTTCATATCGATGATAATGATAGGACTTATGGAATCCTACTTGTATTTCTTCTGTTTCAATATGTAATAATTTATCGTAGTTCAAAGCATTCACCTTTCATCTAGTTTCCTAATACCTAAAAAATCCCAAATATACATTTTCACTCTATCTTATTTCCATCTCACGGTATTCATTAGGTGAAACACCTATGATTTTTTTAAATACTTTGCGAAAATATTTATCATCTTGGTATCCAATCATATTAGCAATATCATAAACTTTCAAATTACTGCTTTTCAATAATTCTTGAGCTTTTTTCATTCGGATGGTAACTAAATACTCTGAAATATTGACATGATACTCTTGTTTGAATTTTCTTGAAATATATTCTCTACTGATGTAAAAGTGCTCCGATATTTCTTGAAGCTTAATCTCCCGATGAAAATTTGCTTTTATGTACTTTTCAATTTCGTGAATAACATTTTGCGATCTTCGGGCATTTTGTCTTTTTACTCGTCGAAGAAACAATGCTATTTCTTTTTTCTTCCTTGCTTTATATGCTTCCAACTGAAAAATACCCTCTTTGTCCATAAATGAATAAATACGCTCCTCAATATTGGAGGGAATTCTTATCGGGAGATTGAACTCCTTAAACCATCTTGTACTTATCATTAAATATTCATGCTCCAAATGCAAAAGCTGGCTTAATGATAATGGTGGATTATTCATCATATCTTTTTGGATCTGCCCAATAAGTGATTGAAAAGCATGTAATTCTCCCGTTTGAATGGCCATTTTTATCGAGCTTGAATAACCCATTAAGCTTTTTATCTCATATTCTTTTTTCTCTGTCATTATTTTTCCTTGTTGATTCCCCAAAACATCTCGATTCATCATAATAGACTTAGCATACTGATAAGAAAGATTCAACTGGTTAACGGAAGTAACTTCTAATCCCATTGATAAAGTACAAGAGATTCCTAATAACTTTAGGATAGTAGTATGTACTTCTCTCATGATGACAACCGCTTCCTCTTTCCTTCTTAAGAGAAGAAGGACAATTTCTCCTCTTCCGGTTACATAATGAAAGGCAATTCCCTTATTATTGCTTCTAAGCTCCTCATTTATTACATTCAAGAGTGTAAAAAGAGTGAGATCTTTATCCCATTTAAATTCTTCCACGATTCCATTACTTACTTGTAAGAGTCCGATTGTATAGGCCTGTGCTTTGGTTAAAAGAAATTCCTCCAAGACATGTTTATCGAATGGATCATTATTTAACATCTGTGTTAATTGGTGATCACGATACGCTGGCTTCATTTTATTAATAAGTTGTGTTCTATTAAGCTTCCTTTTCCTTTCCTCTTCCTCTTGTTTCCACTCGTTCACTACCCTCCTTAATGTATCATTCAGCATTTCAGGGTTAATAGGCTTCAATAAATAGTCTGAGCTTCCGTAATGCATTGCCTTCCTCATGTAATGATAATCATCATAACCTGTAACTACTATCGTCTTCCCATGAGCGTAATGCTCATCCATCCATTTTAAAAGCTGAGTACCGTCGACCTTTGGCATTTTCATATCAGAAAAAATAATTTCGGGATTTGCCGCTTCTATTATTTGAATAGCATCTTCTCCATTACTTGCTTCGTAAATGTCTGTAATTTCATTTCCTGACCAATCAGCAAGAAGCTTAATTCCTTCACGAACATGCCTTTCATCATCAACGATTAGTGCCTTCATCTTCATTCACTCCTTCATGTGAAATTATTGGGATACGAATCATTACGGTAAACTCTTTCTTTTCGATACTGTCGATTACAAAGCTTGCTTGTCCCTCATAGTAAAGTTGCAAACGATCGTAAATATTATTTAATCCGATTGATTCTCTTTCTTTATCCTCCTTTCTTCGTTCCTCATAATATAATTTTTTATGAATCGTCTGTAGTCTTTCACTGCTTACTCCTATCCCATTATCCTCGACAATAATTACTAAATCATCATCCTCTGTATAAGCACGGATTGTAATTCTTGCGCCCTCCATTTTATTACTAAAACCATGTTTAAAGCAGTTTTCAATAATTGGCTGTAGCAGCATTTTCGGAACAACAATTTCATGTGTGCTCGGTTCGATTATTAATATTATATTTAGCTCATCCTCAAACCTCTGTTTTTGAAGAGACAGATAGGATTGTGTATGTTTTAATTCTTTCGATAGCGGCACCATAGCTTCTCTCATATCCATACTGTATCGCATCATATCCGAGAGAGAAGTCAATAATGTATAAACAGGAACTGCATTCATTTTTAGAGCAAGTGTGCCTATGGACTGAAAACTATTGTATAGAAAATGGGGATTTATTTGTGATTGCAATACCTTTAATTGAGCTGACTTATTCTCAATTTGCAGTTTATATTCTTTGTCTATTAATCTATTGATTTGTAATACCATCGATTTGAAACGCCTACCAAGCATTCCGATTTCATCATTTCCTCCCGCCTCAAAGTTTGCCACAAAAATCCCCTTCTCTACCTTTTTCATATTTTCCATTAAAACTTTAATTGGAGCAGTAATCTTAAAGGAAATAATCATTGTTATGACTAATACAATAATTAAAGCCACTAAGGCAATCATCGTATTCATAAATGCCGTTGCCCTCGCACCTTGATAAAGACTAGAGTAAGGGATACTTTTTACCATATACCAATTATTATCCTGAACAGCAATATTTTCATAAAAAATAACCCCTGAAAAATCTTTACTTTCCCACTTTATGTTATTTTGTTGGGGATTTGTTTGAACTTTATAAAACCATTTATCCTTTGTTTTTTTGCCGATTACAGCTTTATTGGAAGAGTAAATTACAGTTCCATTTTCATTTATAATGGAAATACCTTCCTTATCTTTATATAGCCTATTCACAATCCCATCTATTTTTGAAAGATTTATATCAATAGACATAAATCCCAAAATATCATTAGATGGCACATTTCTAATCTTATTATGAAGGGATAGAACAGTTGATTTCTCAGAGTTAGGAATAATCGATAAGCCATTATAACTGTATATCGTATGTGGTGGTTCGATAAGCGAATAATTTGTTTCACTTTCCTCTAATCTCCGATAATATGGATGAAAATAGATATTTTTATTTTCACCTCTCCCACTTATGCGCGAGTGATAATTTGTAACAGAATCTCTCCCTTTATTAATATATAAATGCATTTGCTCTATTTCTGAACGAGAATTGTACACATATGCCAGCACTCGACGTACCTCTTCCATATTCTCCTTGTTATTCTCTCCCACTCCCTGTGTTAGTACATTCATGAAAGGAGTATAACGATATAATACGGTAGACATTAAAGCAATATCCTCTAAGTACGTACCTAACTCTTCCTTTCCCTTCTTCATTAACTCTGTATTGTATGCAACTGATTCCTTGTTAACATGATGAATGGTTTGAAAATAGGTAAGGACGATACTGCTTCCAAAAGGAAGAATAGTAGCAAGAAGCAAGAAAATCATTAATTTTTTTCGAATACCCCATTTCATTTTCGGTCGAGAAGCCTTAAATAAACTCCGTTTTTTTGATATACGCCTAAAGTGGACATTATTCTAATCTCTCTCTCCTCCTCTCCAAACCATTCCTTATAAAAATAATACATAAGGAGTGGTCAATATATTACACCTTCCTTGTCAATGTAAGCGGTTACCCAAAAGGTATAACCATTATATTATAAAAATAGGAGGTGCAGAAAGTGAATAATCCAAATAATATAGAAAAAATAGAAACTCCCCCTGTACACCAGTCAAGTGTAACGAGAAAAAAACCACTCTCTACAAAAAAGAAGAAGAACTGGAAGGAAGCAGGTTTATTTTCTCTATTTGTAGGTCCTGTTTTTATTGCATTTACAATTGTGGTGCTTGTTCCATTTTTTTCTGGCATCTATTATTCCTTTACCGATTGGAATGGCATAACTGGAGAGATTAAGTGGGTTGGATTGGATAATTTTAAGTATATCTTCACAGACGATAAACAGTTTCTCCAATCTTTTAAGCTGACTGCTGTTTACACTGTTGTAGCGATTATTTTGACAAACGCCATTGGTTTTAGCCTAGCACTGCTTGTTACTCAAAAACTAAAATCTAGCAATCTATTACGTACTGTATTTTTTATGCCTAATCTACTCGGCGGCCTCTTACTCGGCTTTATCTGGCAATTTATCTTTATTAGAGGATTCGCTTCTATTGGAGAACTTACAGGGATACCACTATTTGAGTTAGCATGGTTAGGAGATAAAAATACCGCCTTTTGGGGAATTGTAATTGTCAGCGTATGGCAAGGAGCAGGATATATTATGCTCATTTATATAGCTGCATTGCAAAACATACCAAAAGAACTAATTGAAGCAGCAAAAATGGATGGAGCAAACCGCTTTCAAGTGCTGCGAAATATTAAAGTTCCACTTGTTGCTCCTGCTGTGACAATATGCTTATTCTTAACAACTGCATCTTCCTTTAAAATATTCGACGCCAACCTTTCGTTAACAAATGGAGGTCCTTTTAAATCAACGGAAATGCTGGCTCTTAATATTTATACCGAAGCCTTTGTTAACAATCGCTACGGAATTGGGGAAGCCAAAGCACTTATCTTCTTTATTGTTGTAGCAGCCATCTCCATTTTACAGGTTACTCTTACTAAGAGAAAAGAGGTGGAATCTTGATGGAAAACAGGTATACTAGCAAAACTTTCTTAATGGAACTGCTTGGTATTATACTAGGCTTATTATTCTTGATTCCCTTTTATTATGTGATTTCTAATTCACTCAAGCCTTTTTCAGAAATACTAACAAATACCTCTTCCTTACCAAGTACGTTTGAATTTGGAAACTATCTAAATGCTTTTGAAAAGTTAAATTTCCTAAAGGTTTTTAGCAACTCTCTTCTTATAACGATAGCTAGCAATATTGTATTAGTCGTATTCTGTTCGATGGCTGCTTATATGCTGGTCCGGACGAAAAAGAAAATTAGCACGATTATTTTCATGGCCTTTGTTGCTGCCATGATTATCCCTTTCCAATCTATTATGATTCCACTTATTAAAACAGCCTCAAGTTTACACTTACTTAATAGTATTTGGGGTCTAGTATTTATGTATTTAGGCTTTGGGTCTGGGATGACTATCTTTTTATATCATGGTTTTATTAAAGGAATTCCAGTTGAACTAGAAGAAGCTGCTATTATGGATGGCTGCTCTCGTTTTGGGGTGTTCTGGAGAATTGTTTTTCCATTATTAAAACCAATTACCGTAACAATCATCATCTTAAATAGTCTTTGGATATGGAATGACTACTTATTACCATCACTTGTCTTACAAAATCCAGAACTGCGGACAATACCACTTGCTACTTTCTTCTTCTTTGGCCAATACACAAAGCAATGGGATCTCGCTCTAGCAGCACTAATGATAGGAATTGTCCCACTGTTAATCTTCTTCTTTTCGATGCAAAAGCATATTATACAAGGGATTACTAGTGGATCTATTAAATAGGGAGCTAAGAGGCTGTGTTCACAAAGCCACCTCTTCCATATAAATAAGCTATTTCTATAAACAGGAGGAAATCAAATGAAATTTAACAAAATGAAAAGGTATTCCTTATTAACTGGTATCTTATCTGCTTCTCTGCTCTTTGCAAGTGCTTGTTCAAATGAGGGTGCCTCAAGTAACACCTCTTCAAGCAAAGGAGAAAAAGTAGTGGTGGACTTGTTTAACGGAAAAGTAGAAATTGCGGATCAATTAAAAGCATTGACAGATCAATACTCAAAAGAACATCCAGATGTAACCTTTAATATTGAAACAGTCGGTGGAGGAGCAGATGGAACGGCTGCTTTAAAAGCAAAATTCGCCTCCAATACAGCTCCTGATATTTTTGGAAATGGTGGATATCAAGAAGCCTTAACTTGGCTGGATAAATTAGAGGATTTGTCAGATCAACCATGGGTAAAGGACGCATATGAAAGTGCCTTAGTTCCCATGACAGTAGATGGAAAAATTTATGGCCAGCCAGTTAACCTGGAGGGATATGGATTTGCCTATAATAAAGCATTATTTAAAAAGGCAGGTATTACGGAAATACCAACAACATTTTCTGAACTAGAAGCAGCTGCTAAAAAGTTAAAAGCTGCTGGAATTACACCTTTTTCGATTGGTTATGGTGAATGGTGGGTTTTAGCTAACCATGGACTAAATGTTCCTTTTGCTTATCAAGAAGATGCCGACGCCTTTATTAAAGGATTAAATGACGGATCGGCAAAAATCGAAGGGAATGAGCATTTTGACAAATACTTTAATTTACTGGATTTAACCATTGATTATGGTAATAAGAATCCATTAACAACAGACTATAATACCCAAGTAACTCTTTTTGCAACAGGTGAAGCTGCGATGATCCAGCAAGGAAACTGGATTCAGCCGATGATTGATAAAATTTCTCCTAACTTGGAGGTAGGCTTTATCCCAATGCCATTAAGTGATGAGAAGGAAAAATCGGATAAGCTAATGGTGGATGTGCCTACAAACTGGGTTGTTCATAAGGATGCTCCTGAAAAAGATAAAGAAGCAGCATTAGATTTCTTAAACTGGATGGTTACTTCCGATTTCGCAAAAGAATCTATTGTAAAGGACTTCAAATATGTTCCAGCATTTGAAACAATCACTGCCACAGCTGAAGATATCGGTCCCTTAGGCGCAGAGATTCAAAAATACTCACAGGAAGGCAGAACATATACATGGCAATTTACGAAATATCCTGATGGTGCTGGACAGGAGTTTGGTGCTAGTCTTCAAGCATATGTAGGAAGTCAAAAATCACGCGAGGAAACAATGAAAGCATTGGACGATACTTGGGCTAAACTAAAAAAATAGTAGATGCACAATATGAGATACTAGCTAATATTCATACATTTATCTTATCTTAACAATTTATTTAAGATTTATTGATAGTTTTGTCATATATTATTCATAATATATGGGTATGATATAGCTATAGTCATTAAATTTCTTTTTCAAGTCCCCCCTTGAAAATAGATAGTATGAAGGAGTGCCAAATAAAAGGCATTCCTCTTTTTTTCGCAAAAAAAAAAGACTCTTCACACCTGAGAGTCTATATAATAAGAAGAATAGTATTAAATTAATTCAAGATTTTTATTTTGACTGTTTTCCGTCCCCAAGCCTTTGCTTTGCTAGTTGATGGCATTAACACGTCTATTTTATGTCCTTTAATTGCTCCGCCTGTGTCTCCTGCCACAGCTTCTCCATAACCTTCTACCCAAACTTTAGAACCTAATGGAATGACTGCTGGATCTACTGCAATTAATTTCATATTCTTATTCTTTTTAATATTATATCCAAGTGCCGTAAAATCAGATTTTGTATCTTGATGACTATAAGCAGTTGAGGTTACATAAATAACATCTTTACTGCTTGAAGACTTACTAGAAGGTGATTTGCTCGTAGTAGGTTTTGAGTTAGTCGATGCCCTAGCAGCTTTTTTAGCTGGACTATTTACCTTTACGACATTCTTCTTCGCTTCTTCTTGCTCTTTCTTCAATGCGGACTCTGCTGCATTTATTTGATCAAGTACTGCTTTTTTCTGGTTCTCAGCTAATTCTACTTCTTTAGAAACAGAAGCATATTTTTTCTGTACAGCCGTTACTGCCTCTTGTCTTTGAGCAACATTTTGCTGCAGTTCATTTTGAGTAGCCGCTAATTCATCATATTGTCCTGTTAATTCTTCTTCTTGCTGATCAATTGCTGCCTTTTCTTCTTCAATTTTCTGAAGATCTGCTTGCTGCTGCTCTAATATATCTTTATCACCATCAAAAATCATCGAAATAGCTGTTGCTCTACTAATAAAGTCAGCGAAGTCCTTTGAATTAAACAGCACTTCTAAAACAACATTTGTTTGGTCTGTATTCTGCAAGGAAACGAGACGATCTTTCATCACGTCTTTACGTGCCAATACTTTATCTTCTAGAACAACAATTTCTTCTTTCTTTTTCTCTATTTGTTGTTGCGTTTCTTCAATTTTCGCCTGCAGATTTGCTATTTTATCTTTATTTTGCTGCATTACTGTTTCAATAGATTTTAAATCCTCTTGAACAGCTTCCAACTCTTTTAAAGTTTTTTGCTTTTCTGCTTCTTTTTCATTAATCAATTGCTGATTTTGATCCAACTGATTTTTCGCCTTGTTCAGTGTTTCTTGACTCGTTTCTGCTTGTACCATAATCGCTGATGTCAAAAAGATGACACTACTTAACGAAATGGCCATTAGTTTTTTTAAGGAACGCATCTAAAAACCCCTTTCTCTATTGTTATAACACATGAAAGAGGCTTCTAAATTACAATTCTATTAAAATAATAAGTCAATCCTTTTAAAATTAGTTTACAAGCCAGCTATTAAATATCGCATATTTTCTAGCATTCTGTAAGTCTAGAAGGGAAAATGACCCTTTGTTACCTTTGTAATAATTCTGTTAATTATTAATATTTACCCTTTTCGAAATTGAATTATATATCCTGTTTGAGCTTTATCATATCCATACACTGAATTCCATTTTCATAGATTTCCTCTTCATAGTGCTGGAGAAAAAAATCTTTCTCAATTCGATCGATTCGAAACCCGCATTTTTGATAGAGAGCAAGTTGTGAAATACTGCTATTCCCAGTCCCTACTTCTATTCTGTTATATCCTAATTTTCTCGCCTCTTCAATCGCGTGCATAACTAACCTTTTCCCTAAGCCTATTCCTTGATAGCTTTCGCCCACAGCAAGATTGATTAATTCTATTGTTTCTTCTTCCATTGGTAATAAAACATAGACACCGATAGTTTGATCCCTATCTTCCGCAATATAGCAAATGCCCTTTTTAAGATATTCTCTGATTAAATGTTCAGATGGGTCTGCTAATAATAATAAATCAAAAGGGGGAGTTTCTCCTTCTCTAAGCTTACGAATCTTCATCAATCGTTCATCCTTTCTATAGACAATGCATCATTTTTTCCGCTTCTTGCCAAGGAACCGTATATCCTGCGCCTTTCGCACAGAAAATAGATGAGGATGTATATGCTGGATCAGCATTTTTATCATAGTCTAGTCCAGCAATCACTTCTTTTTCATTATGACAAGGGTAATAACCCGCAAAGGTAAAGGAAAGCTGACCTTTTCCTTGTGTAAAAGAGGCTAAGATTGTGCTGTATTCCATAAATGTGGCAACGGGAGCCTTGCCGGTAATAATTGCTTTATTATCTATTGTTTCGGGCGTATCAAATGCTCCATGGGCCATTTGAATATCAGCCAGCACTCTGCCCATTTGTTCGATAGCTACTTTTATTTTGAAAGCATAATAAGGCTCTAATAACCGGTTCTGTACTTTTTCTAGTCCTTGGCGCAATGCTCGAAAAGTAGCTTCCCGAAAATCACCGCCGTGTGTATGTTTATTATGGGCTCTCCCTGTTAATAATGTCACTTTTATATCTGTTAAGGGGGAACCAGTCAAAATCCCATGATGATCTCGCTCAAAAAGATGCTGGCAGATGAGATGTTGATTTGCTATAGATAAGTCATCTGTATGGCATCTACTCTCAAATGTAATACCTGTATTTCTTTTTCCTGGCTCTATACGGAGATGTACCTCCGCATAATGACGTAATGGTTCAAAGTGTCCATATCCGACAGTAGCTGTTTCGATTGTTTCTTTATACAAAATTTCCGGTTGACCAAAGTGCACATTTAAAGAAAATCTTTCTAATACTAGCTCCTGAAGAACCTCTAATTGTATTTTCCCCATCACATGCAAGTGAATATCTTGCTGTTTCTCCTCCCATGTTATCTGAAGAGATGGATCCTCTGCTTCTAATATCCGAAAAAGCTTTAGTACCTCTTTTTTATTTACTCCGTCTTCAACTACCACTTTTGAACGAAGCGTTGGTACCAATTCATATACTGCTTTTTCAAGCATTGCTCCGACTCCATCTCCCACAATTGCCTCTGTAAGACCTGTTACAGCAAAAATTTCTCCGGCACCGACTTCATTTACTTGTTGAAATTGTTTTCCATTATATTTACGAATTTGCGTAATTTTCTCTACCATTCCATCTCCATATGGAAGTTCATCTCTGACATGCAGAGTACCACTTATTGCTTTTAGAAAAGTAATTCTTGTTCCACCTTGCTCGTAGCGAATTTTAAATACTCTTCCTGCAAAAGGTTGATCCTTCCTATATATTGTTTTTGTTAATTGATGAAACTGATCGAAAAATTCCTTTATCCCAATATCCTGAAGTGCTGAACCATATCCACAAGGAAAGAGCCGCGACGAAATAATCATTTCTTGGATTTTTTCCATCCACAATATCGGTTGATAGCCATTATCCATATAGTAATCCAAGAGCTCTTCATCCCGCTCTGCAATAAATTCTATTTGCTCTTCCGACATACTGCTATTATCTAAAGAGGAAATATCATATACATCTGTCGTAAATTGGGAACGAATTTCTTCCAGAACACGCGCTGCATCCGCTCCTGTCCGATCTGTTTTATTAATAAAGAAAAATGTAGGAATCTGATGCTTCCTTAATAGATTCCACACCGTTTCGGTATGCCCTTCAATCCCTTCTACCGCACTAATAATCACAATAGCAAAGTCCATTACTTGAATCGCTCTTTCCATTTCTGGAGAAAAATCAATATGTCCAGGAGTATCAATTAAATAATAAGTAGAATCTCCATGTTCAATGATTCCTTGGTCTGCAAAAACCGTAATCCCTCGTTGCTTTTCAATTATATGACTATCTAAAAAGGAATTTTTATGATCTACACGGCCTCGTTTAGTTATACTATTTGTATGATATAGAAGCTGCTCTGAAAAAGTAGTTTTTCCCGCATCAACATGTGCTAATATTCCAATTGTCTTGTTCATTTTGAAAGCGACTCCTGCTTTTTTAGTTTATACCTTTCATTATAGCTGAAATGGCCATAAGGATGGTATAACTACCAGAAAAATCAATTGTAGATCAGCCTCTTTTACTTCTCCAAACAAAGAATGTATCTACTATACAAGCCAGTAAAATTCCTGCTGAATAGCGTATTAAATCCATTAATAGGAAGCCCTTTCCTAGAATTAACGCTCCAATTGTTGTATCTCGAAGCTGATTAAGCCAATCCGCTTGATATAATTGACTGCCTTCGATTCCAAAACTGAATAGTATGCTCAGTATTCCTGCAACTAGGAGGCTATTTCTGATAAAAAGAAACCGAAACCCAAAGTAAACCATCATCGCCCAAATCATATCTCCTGCATGAACGCTTATAAAATCAGGAAGATGATTACTAAATTTTCTAGAAGATAGTCCTAATAACAGCATAAGTATGGCTGAAACAAAATAGAATAATCGATACATTTTTTTCACTCACAATTATATTTTATTTAATATAGCTTGATAATCTCTCCCCCTCCTTTCCTATCTGCCCCTAAAAAAAAGAGACCCGATTTACTGATATGGTCTCTAGAATTCAACTAATTTTCTATTTGTTTAACATTTTGTGCCACTTATCCTAAAAATAAATCTAAAATATTAGAACCTTTCGATGCTTGTTTATTATAAAACTCTGAGTACCCGCATTTCTTGCAAAAGACAACCGTAAATGTATTATGCTGGATATCCATTAACTTGGATAAACCCGTTCCTGTCATGGCCACATCTTTTGTTCCTATATCTGTTCCACCGCATTTTACACAGCCTTTGCTTTCCATGTTATTACGCTCCTTTTTTGTTATATCTTTGCTTCTGTTTTAACATCTCCTTTATTATTACGAAGTAATACGATATTTAGTTTCATTTCTCTCAATACAAATAATGATGAATTATTTGTAAAAGTTTATCTAAATTTTCTTCCGAGACATTTTCACTTAATCGTGCCGCTGCCACAATTGGAATCCATTGAAGGATATCTTCTTTCGTTAAGCCTGTCTTGCTGCAATATATATGCAGGTATAAATCTGCTAGATCCTGATGATTTTCCGCATAGAGAAGATAAGTTCTGCATACATCTGCCCGAGAATCTCCTGCTCCTGCATCCACCCAATCGATTATCCAAACACTGCCCTCAGCTTTTACAAGATTGAATAAATGCAAATCCCCATGACAAAGCCTTGTTTCCTGCGGCATTGTTTTTAGTTTGTTTAAAAGAAGGGATTTACTTTCTTCGTCTAGAATCTGAGAGTCCGCTATTTGTCTTCCCCATTTGTAAGATATCGGCTCAAGTGCTATTCCATCATGCTGGTGAATCTGTTGTTGGATATCAATAGACAAGCTCATATAATATTCAGCTTTCTTTTCGTTTTTAAAAAGAAGCTCCCCCAATGTATTTCCTTTTATATATTCCATTATCAAAACTTGTTTGTTCTCTACCATTGTCACATCTAATACTTTTGGAACAGGTAACCCACAAGCGTGAGCAAACCTTTGTTTCCTTGCTTCCATTTCCGCTTCGGCAGGTGGAAGATAATCTTTATACACTTTCATAATCGTTTTATCATTTACATAAATAGTTGCCGTATTTCCGGTCGCAATGGCTTTCCCAAACTTCAACTTACCCACCCCTTTTTAAGATTCTTCCTCTCGCAAAGATATTATTTTGTTGTCATTTCAAGAGGCTTTTCACACAAAAAACGAACGTTATTTTATTACAAAGTAGGAGTATTAGGAAATAACAGATATTTATCTTAATCCCCAGTGATTTCGGTTCCATAGATAGGAGCTTCCTTTTGAAAAAAACACCTAAAATATTCCATGCATTTGAGCTAGTTCAAACTTCCGGATGAAATTCATACTAATTTATAAAATATTTGCTTCCTATAAAATCGCAAGAAATTATTAATAAAATTCACTAAATTTGTTGCAAAATAATACGCTTAGAAAAAATAAGGAAAATAAATAGCTACTGTTAAAATAAGGGATAGAATAATGAAAATAATCTGTCCTAGAATCACAGAATTCACTTTTAAGGTGAATATCTTAACACTTCCTGTTTCCATTCCCGTCCATCCTTTATTGCCTGCGTTTAATAGATTATTTGTTTGATTTATATTTAGACCAAATAACCAGTACACACCAAAGATAAGTACACTCCCTACTAACACTAAATCTGAAAACCTCCATCCTATTAACTTGGACACAACATAAATAAGTGTTGCCTCTATTAATATGGTTATGATGATAACTATTAGCTTTTTCATACAATTCCCCCCTATTTTTTATCTATTCAACTCTCTTAAAGACTTGAGTTATCATAAACAGCTGGAAAATAAATATATGTATACTATTCAAAATTATCACATTAAATATTCATTTTCAATTTTTTTGAAAATTAACCTATTTTTACATAATGAAAACCCACTCTCGTGCTAGAAATGCAAAAAATTGGCTGGCAAGAGTTCGGTTATTACCGATTTATGCCAACCAATTCACTATTTAAAATATATATTGTTTAAGTTATATTAGCCTACTATCCCTGTCTCATCAGCATTCTTCGATTCGAAATCATCAAGCATAGCACGGACATCATCAGACGATTGCGTACTCATCAATTGATTTCTCAATTCACTTGCCCCTCTAAATCCTTTCACATAAATCTTGAAAAAACGGTGAAGGGCTTTAAAAGATCGTGTTTCTAATTCCTGTGAATATTTGTCATGAAGATCCAGATGTAATCGTAATAGATCAAGCAGTTCTTTACTGCTATGCTCTTTCGGTTCTTTTTCAAAGGCAAATGGATTTTTAAAAATACCGCGCCCTATCATAACACCATCCACTCCATATTTCTCAGCCAGCTCCAACCCAGTTTGACGATCAGGAATATCACCGTTAATCGTTAAGAGTGTATTTGGTGCCACACGATCACGAAGTTTTTTGATTTCTGGAATCAATTCCCAATGTGCATCCACTTGACTCATTTCTTTTCTTGTACGCAGATGTATCGAAAGATTCGCGATATCTTGTTCCAAGATATGTGTTAACCAGTCCTGCCATTCCTCTATCTCCGTATAACCAAGTCTTGTCTTAACACTAACAGGCAGCCCGCCTGCTTTTGCTGCTTGCACAATTTCCGCAGCAACCTCTGGACGGAGGATAAGTCCGCTTCCCTTCCCTTTTGCTGCGACATTAGGAACAGGACAGCCCATATTGATATCGATTCCCTTGAAACCAAGCTTGGCCATGCCTATACTCATTTGTCGAAAATATTCAGGCTTGTCTCCCCAAATATGTGCAACCATTGGCTGTTCATCTTCTGTAAAAGTCAAACGTCCACGTACACTCTGTGTTCCCTCGGGATGACAATAACTCTCCGTGTTAGTGAACTCCGTAAAAAACACATCAGGTCTAGCCGCCTCACTGACTACATGACGAAAAACAACATCCGTCACATCTTCCATCGGGGCTAATACAAAAAATGGCCGTGGTAATTCACGCCAAAAATTATCTATCATATAAAACTCAGTTCCTTTCATATAGATCCAAGATTAAACTTCTCGTCTCATAATTAAAACGAAAAATATCCCTTCCTACTTGATCCTTTCGTTTCAACAAGTTATATCATCCGATCACTTAAATCGAAAATTTATCATTTATTAGTAAATCTTTTAAAATTATACCGTCTTCTATATTAAAAGGCTTTAATTCCTCTGTCAAATCAGTATATCTCTTGCCTGTTATAAGTCCCCTCAGTACTGGAAAAAGACTAAAAATATTTTCTTAATCTGATTAGTATTCCCCTTTAAACTAATCAGATAGACAAAATCATTTTTCTTATAAAGGTCTAAAATTTACATCCTTTTCATATTTAAAATAAGAAGGGTTTTTCCAATGCAGTAATTTTTTGAAGCATACATCCATTTCCAAGAAATTCTTTTACCCCTTTCTTAAGATTCTTGATTGGCCCCTCCAGCTAATCTGGTTCATCCGCTTGTAAACAATCATCCTCCCATTTACAAACAACACATATTTCCCAATCATTACGTTCACCTAACATTTTATACTCACAACAAGGACAAGCAACTATTCTTTTTCTTTTGTTTATCAATATATCCATTTCTTACTCCCATAATAATCTACGGTGGATAAGTTTTATTCTTGATAATCAAAACATTTTCTTCTATTCGCTTTCTTTATATCATAAAATATATCAATACGCCTCTGTAGCTATAGAAGGGAAGAGCGCCGGAAAACATTGTTGGTACCGGGTCGCAAGGCAAGGGTTTCAGAAGCACCGAAAAGCAAAAAAGCTGAGGCAGGTGAAATTCCTAGCCGGTGAAAGTCCGTAGGGAAGCGTGTTCCCCCTAGCCTATGCTTACGAAAGGAGTGCGGGTTCGAATCCCGTCAGAGGCATCTTATTTTCTTCCAATGAAACTTTCTACCATCAACCGTGTTACTGGTAAATAATCCAAAGGATGAGGATGTCTGTGAAGCTGAATTAACTAACTTAATTACCAATCTAGTATGCTTTCCCTTTTGCACTCCACAACTCTAGGTACTTGGCTTAAGGTGGTCGCCATACTCGGATTTTCCCTTAGAGCAGCGTATGACATCACTAAGTACCGTAAAAATAAATCTCATGATTCTTAACGGCATTCTTGATGAAAAATCCACTAAAATATACCTATTACCACAATTAATTAAGGTATTAATACCTGATTTTCCACCACTTCTTTTTCCCTGTTTTTAACAATTTCCCCATTATTGATTTACTTTATAAAGACTTAATTTTAAACTTAATAAAAAGTCTGATTGAGGTGGTTTCCTTGAAGTTTAAATCTATAATCTGTTTCCTTAGACGAAATCATAAATTTAGTTATTACTCAAATAGCTGTATTAGGTGCGGGAAAAAAAAATCTCATTAGGGATTCTTCTGTCCTCACTCTCCCAACTGATAGAAGGAGAGTGAAAATCTAATCTATGATGATACTATCATGTAACCCCCACCCCTATTTCTACTTTCATCAGGATCCAAAACATTCTAAATAAAATGCTATTTGTTGAGTTTTAATCTCCATAATAGAATTGCTAATTATTTAGCATTCGTACAAACCCTAGAAATAGCGTTATATCAACGCTTCTAGGGTTTTTTATTTATTTTCTGCTTTGTAAAATACAATATTTTAAAATATTTATTTGGGGCTCATTGGGGCTTAATTGGGACTGATAAAAAAAGTCGTGGACAGACTTCCCTTAATTTTATTCACCACCCCATCTTTTTCTTATATAACTGTTCCTTAATCATTTGCTTTGCAAAGTCATCCTCCACATAATCAGCGGCCGAATTAAGATAAGCATAATCATCCCTTGATTCAGCTTGATTAATTAACTTTCCAATTTCAAATGCATTCACTGTTCAAAGATGACAATAGACACATATATTCAAAAAATAAATGTAACATTTTGTCTACTTTTGTCGAAATAATAGTATCTTATAATCGCAAACTATAAGATATCATTAGATAAACAAAAGTAGGGGGAATAACTTTGAAACAAATTATATGGCCAGTGTTATTAGGAATACTGATTTTATCTGGTTGTGGTAATAGTGTACATGAAAATATTAGCGAAGAAATGGCAACTGATACAGAGCAGATACTTGAAATATTCGACGAGAATATTAAAGAAGAAAGATCACTAAATGAGCGTGAAGAAAAAATATTTGAATCATACTCAACAAAATATGGAGCTCATTATAAAACAGATGGCGATCTAACAGAGGAAGAAACGAGACTTTATATATTAACGAATAATTTAATAGACATGTACGATCACTTAACAACACTTTCTAGCGATAAGGAAAATTATGAAAACCAAAAATCTGTAATCAAGAAAGTAATCAAAGAAGGAGAAATTTGAATATCTTCTTTATCGCCAAATAAAATAATAGCCCAACTCATTTGAGAAGGGCTTTTATTCATACTCTCTTCAATTGCAAAATATCCATAAATGGAACTTTAATTGTTTCGGTGAATCTTTCTATATGTATGAGTTTTGTGTTTCCGTCCATCTTTACTACTTTCCCCCGGACTGGATCTTCTCTCTTCCATACGGTTAATCTAAGTTCACTTTTATCCTCTAACGCTTCGATTAAAGTATTAGCAATCTCCTCTAGTTCAAATTCGTCACGGCTTGGTCTTGATGGCTTTTTAACCTTCTTAGGTTTTGTTAACGTCATAATTATGCACCTCTCCTTATTTTCCGAACTGGTCCAACTGATAGAATGTTGCTTATCTTAAAAGTGCGTTGCTGCTTACGAGTAAAGCAATAAGCACTAAAGGACTCTTCATTCATTTTAATAACCTGAATCCTACGTTGGCTGAATTCCCCTTTATTGTTTTGATAAATCATTTCTAAAACCTCTTTACTTTCTGCAGCTCTTTTAAGTAAACCTATCATCAGTTAGACCTCCCTTTTTGGATATATTATATACGAACATCCGTTCGAAAACAATATTGAAATCGAACAATTGTTCTTATATAATTATCCTATCGAAAAGGAGATGGGGATATGTTAAAAGACCGGGGTACTAAAAAGTGGGTTGCAATGATGCTGCCAGAACATGTAGCAGGAGTAAAAAAAGTTATTGAGAGCCAAAATAAGATTGAGCAGCCTGTGCTGAACGAAGACAAATTAAATGATATAGATATACTAATACATGAAGGTATGGAATATAATCAGCTGCTTAAATTTAGCCTTTTTAACAAGGGTTATATAGATACTTTGATTGGCCGCACTGTTTACATAGATTATTTAAACAACCAGCTACGTATTCAGGATGAAAAAGATTATATACATTACGTATCATTTAGAAAATTAGTTGATGTAGAAAAAGAATAAACGGAGCAAAATTTATGAGTAGACTTAATGATGAAGAAAGAGACATTTTTGAGAATGCTATATATTTACCGATGCTGTTAACCGTGCTTGATCGTGACTTTAAGGTAGCTGAGACTGCACCGTTTAAACTCAATCAAGTCTACCTAAACTTAATTGAACACACAATGAAAAAAGTTCAAAAGGACATGCGTGAAAATAAAACTAAGATGTATAAGAATAAGTGGAAACTAACAAAGGGAGAGAACGATGGGTATTTTACCGAGTATAATTTCTATTTTAACGGGTACCATGAGGTGCACAGATACTTTAATGACAACTTACGGAATAACACAGAAAAGCTACTTAATTATTATTTTTTACATCGTCATTTGGATTGATCAGCAGGAAAGTTATTTAAAAAGGTTTCGATTAGAAGTTTTAAATCTGAGGTGTCTTGCGTAGATTCATATTGTTCTTTCAGCTGCAGCAATATTTCAAAGTCGGTCATTTTATCCCTCCTTTCTATAGGAGGTTTCTTTATTGTGGAAGTAAATTCCTTTTAGTTCACAAAAAATACAAAATAAAAAAGCTCCTACTCAGAGTGAGTGGAACTTTAGTTTTTGGTTGATATCTTGAATTTCCCTCGCATATCTTGAACTATGATAATTATTGCTATTAATGAAACAACCATAGAGATTATTGCTGTAACAGCGTTAGAAAATATGTTGTACAATAAATTTGCTAATGCCACTATTACTATTAAGCTTACAATAAATACTTGTCTCTTTCTTTTTTCACTCATTACAAATCCCCCCTCTAATATTATATTCTATAAATATTGAAAAATCCCTTCCAAAAACAAAAATGCCCCACTCCAAAGAGCAGGGATTTTCGAGGTGTTCATTTAATGTGAACGATTATATTATACTCTCTATTAAAACATCTTATTCCAAGTGTATTTACCGACAATGCCGTCTGCTTCTAATCCATGGCGTTTTTGATATGCTTGTACAGCTTTTTTAGTAGCATTACCAAAGATTCCATCGGCTATTACCCCTACTGCACGTTGGATACGTTCAACGTCTTTTCCTTTACTTCCAACCTTGATTATATGCCCTGGATAAGGTACTATAGCTTCACTATTCGCTTTATTCAGTGTGGATGGCTTCTTATACTCGTCTAACTTATTAGCTGTGACAGGACCATATACTCCATCTACTGCTATTTTTACAGCTTTCTGAAAAGCTTTGACTGCATTAACTGTCTCATCTCCATAATGTCCGTCTGCTCCGTATTTCGTTAGTTTAAAACCTTTATCAATTAGTTTTTGTTGCAACTTTTTAACGGCAGTTCCTTTATCTCCTTTTTCTAATACAGATGGAGTAGTAACAATCTCTGAACCAACTTTGGTTTCTTCTGGTACCACCGTTATTTTTCCAGTGTACTCTAGATGTGGATTATCTTTAAAGCTAGTCCAGTCTCCACCCCATTCGAACCCTTTGGATTTTGCGATAGCTGCAACACGTTTCCAATCTTTATTAACTGTCCAGTATGCTGCTGTACCTTCTTTATTTGTTAAACAAAAGTCTACCGCAATACCTTTATTGTGGTTAGATTGTCCACCTTTTGCATTTGTAACAATCGGGCCCGGCTTAGTTCTGCCTTGGGCATATAACGCATCTTGTTCAGCGTTTGATCGGTAACCATCTGTAATTAGAACGTAAATTCCTTCATCATACGCTTCTTTAATGATCTCTAATACTTTTGTTACAACAATTGCTTTCATTCCAGAACCCATACGTTTAATAGCTTTATCTTGTAAAGTTTTCAAGCTCATTCATTCCACACTCCTTAATATTTTTCGTTTAATAAGATTTCAATTTCTTCTTTGTCTACTTTGCTAAAGAACCATTTAATTTTCTTAAACACCCTTATCACTCCCATTTAAAAAGAGCAGCCGTTAAGCTACTCTTTCCTTCCATTTACTTTTTCTTTTAGCACTGCAATGATATTGCCCAACGGTCCTAATGGAACGCCAATCTTTCCAGCATTTTCAGTAATGCTAATAAATTCAATTGCAATGTATGCCCATGCTGCTCCTTCTCCACCTGCTGCAGTTCCGTTCAAAGATATTTCAATAAGATATAATAGACCAATTAAAATAAGGACAATCAACTTTTTTATAAAGCCTCTTGTCCCCTTTGCGCTATTTAATTCTTTATTAACAAACGCACAAAATATTCCGGTCACATAATCAGCAAGCATTACTACTAACAGTACTGATACCGCTAGACCAAAGCTGCCAACCATTACTGACCAAATACCTCCAATAACCCCAATCACAAAACTTAACCAATGTTGTTTTTCCATATTTCTCTCCCTTTCAAAGCAAAATAAAAAAGCCTATTCGGCTTCTGTTCCTACAATAGCATCCATCACTTTTTCTTTTACCTTATCTTTTAAACCTTCTATGTCATTTGCGATTGGAGTGTATTCTTCAAATGTAAGTGGGATATACCCGTTTAAATTTATTGTTTGATGCTCATGTGTTGCAAAAAAGTTAACATTAACCCCACTGACTACCCCTTTTGAATACGCAATATTCACGCTCGTTACTTCAATTGTAATCATTATTCATTTTCCTCCTTTAGTTTTTCACTGGTCTCAAAAGCTTCGTATAAATAAGCATAATCATACGATTCTTTTCCTACCCACTCAACCTCTGACTCTTCTAACGATTGTTTAACAGATTTTAGGAATACTGGCGAATCACCCCCTTCGATTACTACTGTTTCTTTCAAAAACTTGTCCATATCTTCTTTTAAGGCATCCATATCTTCAACATCGTATTTTCCATCGATTACAATTGCTTCTCCCTTCTCATCTTTTTTACTGTGGTCTTTCTTTAGTTGTTCTTCTTCTTTGGACACGCGTTTTAGATTTTCGATTAGAATGTTTGCTAGTCGTGTGCGGTGTATTGATTTAAGACCCTTAATCTGTAATTTCTCTAGAACTGAAATACATCCCACAAGTTTTCCGTTTTCAATTGCTATTTTCATGTGTTTTTCCTCCAATTTAAAAAGCTGACCATATTAAATTGATCAGCTTTTCTTCTAATTTTTTATGCTGCATAAACAACCTTTTCTAACTCTGCTACTCTTCGCTTTAAGGCAAAGTTTTCTACTTCTAATGCTTTATACAATCCGAACAATTCCTGAATACCTAACCATGATAAACTGTTCATTTGATATTGCTCAACTCCGTCTCCGTCCACAACACAGGAGGGGGTGTTATATCCTGGTCCGATAACAAGTCCGGTTCGAACTCTGTCCTTACCTTGTGCAACTTCTGAGCGTAATCGATAATCATAGATAGTAGCACTATTAATAATAGCTAGGGCACTATCGGTGTGCGGTCTAATATCCTGTTTGTACTCGGCAAGGGAAGCAGTGGGAAATGACGATGCACGTACAGGCACATAGCTATCTGTTGTATTTTCTAGGGTTGCTCTTACTTCTCCTCCAGAAGCAGGCTTAATATAAATATTAATACCACTTGCTCCACTATTTCTTTGTAAAGTATTTGCAAACAATTGCCTTGCTCTTAAATCAACATAACTTTCTGTCGTATTTGCTGCTGTTAATCTCAATTCTCCGCCTGCGCTCGGTTTAACATAAATGTTCGTTCCGCTAAAATCGTTGTTGTACTGAATGGTATTAACAAATGCTTGCCTTGCCCGCATATCTCCATCCACAAACAACACATTATCGCTACTTGAAGCTCTTGTTAACGTGATTCCTTGAGTAGCTTCAATTCTTAAACTCTGCCCAGAAAAAATATGCATTCCAAGACCTTGCACACCCGAAGTTAACGTTTCGTCAGCAAAGAAATCTATGAATCTAGCGCCGTTTTTATCGGTTGTTCCCGAGTGAACCGCGCGCTGTGTTGTGATTCCTTTGTCAGTTAACATCGTTGCTCTACCACCCGCAGAATCTACCCTTTCAACGCCATTTGATTTTTTGCTAGTTATACCTACACGAACCACACCGTTGTAAGAATCAAAAGTAGAAACATATGTCGCTATACTAGAAGCGCCAAATATTCGAGTGATTGTACCCGTAGAAGAAATATTTCCCCCTGTAATCTCTGTTGTATCTCCGCTTGCTGTTGAAATAATCCTAACACCGCTTAATGTTCCTGTTTTGATATTGGAAGCATTAAGATTTACAACACTTACTTTGGCAGCATCCAATGTGCCTGTAGTTACTTTCCCCGCATCTAAGCTAGTGATATTACCACTAGCGACTCTAAACGAACCATTTACGGTTGTATTTCCATCTAAAATAAGGTTCTTCCCTTGTATTAGGATACCTTGCGGGTTTAAGTTAATTTGAGTCATTAAGTCATCTTTTGTAACTCTTAGATTGATAGCATCTGATAGTTGACTAAATTGTGATGCGGTTGCCATATCCTCTGGTGCAGGAGTAAAATCGGTTGCTTTATTACCTTTTTCTAGCTTTACATTAGCTATTTGGAACTTTGTAGATACCGTAGATGTAGTGATTCGAGGTGTTCCATAAACAGATACCATTCCGACAGGAACTGTAAATGTCTGCACTAGACGATACCATTTACCTTGTTGTAAATCAGTAGTTACTCCCCCGATAGGATTGCTTTCCCCTCCGCTACTATTTCTAAATTTAAGTAGCATACCAACAATTCCATTTCCTGCTGTGGTTCTTTTTATCCAAACAGAATAAGTATAAATTTCACCTTCATTTACACTTACTGGATTGTGCGCAACAGCTGGTTGTCTGCTGGATGATGAACTATCTATTGTAGCTTCTAATACCTTTCCGAATGTCGAATCATTCACTACGTCTATCTTTACTACATTCTGAAAAGTTCTCCATCCGTGACTAGATTGAAAATTACCATTTTGAACTAAATTTCTTCCACCAATTTCAAGATTATCTAAATTGGTTTGAACACTAGAAATTTTACTTGTTAAACTGTTACTAGTTTGAGTTAACTGACTTTGTGTAGCAAATTTATTATTAGCGTCCGTTGTGCTAATCTTTGTATCTACAACAGTAGCTAATTGGGTAACGGTTGATTTATCAGCTTTATTTGAAACCGTAGTTTGAACGCCGCTTAGTGTTTGTGAAATGGAAGAAATATTTCCTTCAGCATTTGAAATTCTAGTAGCAAAACTACTAGCAGTTTGTTGTAAAGAGCTTATATTTCCTTCTGAAGTACCAACCCTTGTTGTGATTCCGTTCACTGTTTGTTCGATTGTACTGAATTGAGCGATTGTTACCATGTCTTCTGGTGCTGGTGTCCAGTCGGTAGCTTTATTTCCTTTCTCTACTTTTGCTTCTTTATATCGGACAGTATCACTAGGTGTAGAAGAAGAGCTATGTCTAATACCATATTCTATTATTTTAATATCTTTATTAGGAACAGTAATCGTTACTGTAGAATATCCCTCTTCTCCTGCTTTTATTATATTTCCTCTATATTGACTATAAGTATTATCTTCATAGCGGACATGAATCATTATCGATGCTTCTTGGCTTGTAGGTTTTAAATAAATCCTACCTGTTAAAAGCATCCCCTTTTCCCAATCCATAACTTTATCTTTAAATATATAATCCCAACTAGAAAAAGTTACGGACTTAAAATCTTTTGACGTATTAGTAACTAAGTTTCTACCACCAATTTCAAGGTTATCGAGATTGGTTTGAACTTGTGAAACAGAAGAAATAATTCCATCTGCTTTAATATCAAGACTAGCTATATTGCTATTAATAGTGTTAATATTTGATTCTGTAGAAGAAACACGATTAGTTATACCATTTATCGATAAATCAATTTGAGACATCTTACTTGTATAAGTAGATGTATCAACTTTTCCTTTCAAAGAAGAATCAACTTGTGCCTTTGTATAAACGTCCTCGGCTTTAGCCATGAGCGATATTTGTCCAGCCATAGACTTGATATTGCTCTCTGTGTCGGATACTCGCCCCGTGAGTGTGTCTACACTTGTTTTAGTTGCTCTTAACTCTATTTTTTCATCTAGTGCTGTAATAACCGTTTGTTGTTCCGATACAACTCCATCTAAATTAGATAGCGTTCTAATTGTTGTAGTTAAAGAATTATTAATCGTATCCACATTTTGTTCAATGGTGGTTATTTTGCCGCCTGCTTCTGCTAAATCATCACTTATTGATCCCACTTCTGTCTCTAAAGAAGTAGCTTTATTTAAAGCATTTTGAGCATTTTGTTTTGCCGTATTAGCCACATTTACCGCATCAACTGCAATACTATTGACAGCACTTGCCGTATCTAATGCATCCTGTGCTTTATCAAATGAAGTTTGGGCATCTTCAATAGCTTTTTGTGCATTTTCGGTTGCTTCGTTAGCTCTGTTAAAAGCATCTTCCGCTCGTTGACTTGCTTCTGCAGCTTCTTGTTTTGCCGCATTAACATCCATGTCCACAATTAGTTGCCATTGAATCCCATCGAATCGATAGGTTTGAGTGAAATCATCATCAACTAACTTGAACCATAAATCACCCTCTAAGAAAGACCCGACAGGTTCATTAGGGCCAAAATAAGTATTGTTTTTTCCATTAGCAGAAACAATTGCTTGATTTGCTACATTGAGAGCTTGTTTTACCGCATTTTCCATATTGGTTGATTTATTCACTTTATCTGTTAAACCAGCCTGTACACTTCCGATGCCTACTGCGCTATTTTTCTGTGCAATAACATCATATTCAATGCGATTTACTTTCGCGGTTACATCAATCCCCATCTTAGTATGACGGACTGTGACAGTATCGCCCATCCCAACTAATTCTAATACCGCTAAATTTTTATACTCTTCTGTATCCCATAATGGCTCAAATTCAACGTCCATGGAAACCGTCGGTAAATCCTTCCCGCCAGTGTTGAAATAGTTTTTCGAAGCATTATATAAGCTTGTGGAATCCGTTATATTTTCATCCCCGGAAAAGTCAACGGGTTCAATTTTGATATGTTCATAAGCGTTGATATTTGGACTGTCAATATACTTGTTTGGGATAGTAATAAGCACATCGTCCTTTATCGCAAAAGGAAATATCCTTGTTACTACGTTAGACATATCAAATTTCGCTTCTAAGCCTGTTAAATTCTTTTTATATGCTATAAGTACCCCATCATCTTTTCCGCGTCTAGCGTGCATTACAAGGCGGAAATTATCACGTTCGATTTCTCCGCCCCAATTATCTAAAATAGATCCATCCATCCCAGCAACCATTTGCAGTGGATTAGTACGATATAATTTAGTACTGGATCTAGTCGTTGTATTAGGACTAGAAAAGGTGATCTTCGAAGGATAAGCAAGTTTGGATTGAAGTGTTTGCATTGCTACATCAGTCGTGACATTATTTAACTCTAATTCTTCTACAAAGTTGCCAGCTGCATCATATGTAATATGCTGACAATGTATCAAAATATTATCGTTTTGAAAGCTCTTATCAAAGGAATAAATACGGAATAATTGTTCTTCTTGTTTATCATTAACTTTTGCTTTAACAATCATCTCATAATCTATTTCATCGATAAGAAAGCCTTCTGGATCATATTCAATTTCTAATTCAAATAACCCATTTAGTTCTTCTATTGCTTTTACGCTTATTGCATCTTTTAAGACACCTAACCCATTGTGGATGAAAGATGTCTCATTAGCTTTATAAAGTATCGGAAACATTAGATCCACCTCCATCTTGGGTTAATTTCAAGCTTAGTTATGTCTCCATCAAATTTAATTACATTACTTCCACTCACTAAAACAGGAAAATCACCAATCATTTTATTGTTTAGATTGGTGATTAATCCATTTTCATTTCTATAAGCATTCATCATAGTGGAATCTATTTCAATTGTTCCATTTACATCTTTGATTGTAATTACCTGTTCCCCAATATATACCTTTCCTGTTCCCGTTACATGAGCCTTTATATATGGTTCAGATTCATATCCTTGGTTGTTTAAAGTAGTTGGGCCCGTAATTGTTTGGATAGGGTTAGTCTCATATTGGAAAGGATCCAATGTAAATATGACAGTAAATTCCCCGAACCTTTCAACCAGATTTTCTGCAGTTTCGATTTGAACACTTTTCACTTTATAATGAACTTCATCGTCATCATCAAACGAAAGTTTTTTAGCATTAAATAGATACATTTTCGCTTTTCGAAAAGCCTTTTTAAATGATTCTTCACGAATCGTAAAATGAACTGGTAAAGGAATATCCTTAAATCCATATTTCCTTGTAAGTGATCCATTCCTACCCTTGATTTCTTTATACTCTATGTCCTGTTCAGGAGTTGGAATTTCAATTCTGTTTTTGGGATGGATATTATATTCCTCTGTATAAACACTATTTATTTTCACTTTAGAAGCATTTAATTTCATTCTCATCCACCCCACGCTGCTCTTCTTCTATCAGAAATTCCATTCAAAAACTTATCTGTATCTTTTGCTGTTACCTTCGCTATTTCTTTTCCACCAATTTGTATACTTTGCCCAGATTCAATAGCTAAAGCGATTCTCATTAACAAGCTCAAACTTTGTTGCAAATGAGTATTTTGCTCCGATATGGCTTGTATTAAGCTATTGTCATTACTGTTATTAACATTCACACTCGATAATTGATTAGGACGTTTACTCTCTTTAATTTGTTTGCCCGCTAACGCTAATAGTTTCATTGAATCGGTTTTAACCGGATTGTTAGAAACAGATTTAAAGATATCTCCTATCCCATTAGCATATCCGGGGAAACCATAACTTTTGAGAATGCTTTCTGTTTGCTTATTAGGAAGAACAGCTGTCCCTCGCGGAAGATTAGGATGAAATTCTGCGCCTTTTGTTCCGAGTAACGTCATTCCTCTTCCAGGTATAAAACCTAATTCAGGACCTTCCTCACCTACAATTGCAGGACCGCCCGGATGACCTGTTGAAGGAGTACCAGTTGCATATCCAGGTTCAGCGTGATATCCACCAACAGTACGAATATTAACGGTTTTTGCAGTTGGATCAGATAAACTTCTGTAATTACCATCCAATGCTGTAAAGATTGTTACCTTTTTTCCTACATTACTTGAAAGTTCTCGATTAAGATTTTGAATAGTAGGTGAAGTTGATACTTTTACATTTTTATAAACTGTTTTACCTGCTACTTTATTCATTTCAGCAAGTTTCTTTTTTGCAGCATCGATCTTGTTTTGTTGCTCATTAAGCGCTGAGTTTTGACGTTGATATTCATTAAGACCGATTTTTTGTTGGGCAAACTGTTCTTTTAATTTCGCTCTTGCTGTATCAATTTCTTTTTGTTCTTTCCTTAGAGCTTCATTAGCTTTTCCTTTTTCAGAAACAATACCTTGTTGGTATAAAACTTGTTGTGCATAGTCAGAAAGTAATCCATCAAATGCTTTAAGTTCTTTTTCGGTTTCTTTTAGAGAGTTCTTTTTCTTTTCTATCTGTGTATCTATACGGTCAATATTATCGTCCAATTGATTATTATGAGTAGTTAACTTGCTACTTTCAGTTTCCAATAGTTTAATCTTGTCGTCGATCTCTTGGCGTTGTTCTATATTACCATTAAGCTTTTGGTTTTCTAAATCAACTAACTCTAAATCAATTTCACGTTGTCGATCGTTATTTGCTAAAATCTTTTTGCTGAGACCCTCTCTCCATTGTTCCTTGCTTTTAATCTCATCTTGTAATCTGATTTGTTTTTCGAGATTATCACTTTGCTTACTCATCTCATTGGTTATAGCCATGTAAGTATCATCAACGAGTCTTTTTCTTTCAACATCATTTAATTTTTTTAACTCTTCTACAGTTCCGGCATAAGCATTTCCTTGTTCGGAAATAGCCTTGGTTGTGGATGGAGATTTTTCAACGATCTTATCATTTAGCCCTAAGAATTCTTCCATTTCTTTGTTGGTGAGTCCTGATTTTTCAAGCAATCTGCTTTGCTCATCAGATAATGCTTTGATAGCATCTTCACCTTTGGTGTTTTTTAACTCATCCACAATATCCATGTAGCGTAATGTTTCATCTGTTGATAATTGATTCTTTTTTTGTAACCTTTCATATTGTGAAATAAGTTTATCTGTAGAATCAATTTCCTTTTGTCGAGATTCAATAGATTCGGCGATCCTTTGGGTGCTTTCCTTACTAGCTTCTGAAACCGCGTATATACCTAATGCTAATGCCCCAGCTCCTGCAATAGCAAGACCTACGGGATTTGTCGCTAATGGTCCTAGCATGCCGATTTTTCCGAGTAATCCTGCACCTCCATCTTTTCCAAGAAGACTTACCAATCCTCCTCCTGCCTTCATAAGCCCGCCTATACCAGTAGAAAGACCACCAATTGCAACCATTGCTGGTCCAGATGCAGCGGCAATTCCAGCGATAGCAAGAATAGTTTTTTGTCCTTCTGGTGAAAGTTCAGCAAAAGCACTAGTAACCTTGTCTACTGTATTAGCAACTTTCGGTAGAACATCTTCTGCGATATCCAGCATTGTTTCGCCAACTGGTTCCATATCAGCAACAAAATCTCGCCAAACTTTTGTAGCGCGAGCACCAAGATTATCTTGAAGAGCATCACTTGCCTTTTTTGTAGCTCCTTCCACATTCTTTAAGCCTTTGCTTGCACTTAACATTGCATCAAAAGCTTTTCCGCCTAAATCTTCGTATTGGGTACCAAATAGCCCTACAGCAGCAGCGTTCCGTTCTCCTTCATCTTTGGTATTCTTAATAGCTTTAACAACCTTAGCGAATGCTTTCTTGGCATCCTCTCCGCCTTTATTAAACTGCTTAGTCATTTCCTTCGCATTTAATCCAAGTGCTTTATATGCCTCTGTACTGCTCTTAGAACCATCTTTCGCACGGAGAGTGAATTCCTTCATTGCATCCCCAATTTTATCTAACTGAAACGCTCCACTTTCAGCTCCAGCTTTGAACTTTGCAAACATATCTTCTGCAGACATTCCAAATTCAGCGTAATAAGTTGAGTACTCGGAAATACTATCAAGGAATTCCCCGCTATAATCTAAATTATCTTGGAAGCCCCTTGTAATATAGTCCATTGCATCAGATGCAGACATTCCAAATTGTTTCATTAAAATATTTGTAGCTCTTAATGCTTCTTGTTGGTCGGCCCATCCTCGCTTTTCGAAGAGATCCAATCCTTTAGTTACATAAGATAAATCTACTTTACTTAAATCACCTAAAGCCTTTGTAACGCCAGCTACTTTAGTTGAAACACCTTCAATCGAATCTCCGAATCCGTCCTTCCACAGTTCTTTTGCAACATTATTAAGCTTTTCTGCTTGCTTTTCAGTAATCCCTAAGTCAGCTTGGATATTTCCAGAAGCTTTATCGAATTCAAGTGCAGATTTCCCCGCTGCTATTCCAAATCCTGCTATAGGAGCAGTTAAGCTAGCAGTAAGACTTGTACCTGCGCTTTTAGCTTTATCTCCGAACTTGGTTAATGATTCACCAGTATTAGAAATTCTAGTACCTAATCTTGTGAATCCTGATTCCGCTTGTCGTTGTTCTTCTCTGAAGTCAGCTAGTTCTCTTTGAGTATTTTGTAACCGTCTTTGCAAAGTATTCAGTGCAGCTACTTCATTGTTATAAGATCTTGCTGCTCTTTCCGCTTCTCGTGATCCTTCTCCATGCTCTCGAACCATTTTTTCGTATTCTTGTCTAGCAGCAGTGGTTACAGATTCTTGAACCTGTAATTTTCGATTTAACCCTGAAATGATGGTTTCATACTTGGCTACAGAACGTTCACCGCGATCAAAAGCAGAAAGATTAGCTTTCATTTCGCTATTAACTGTCCGTAAATGATCTTTTAACCCTTTTAACCCTCTATTGAGCGCTGTGGAATCTAAATCTAACCCTATCGATAAGCCTTCGATTCTTTCAGCCATATTCCCCCTCCTTTCTTTACAAAATTAAAAAACCCCTAACCACCGAAAGCAGCGATAAGGGATTTTTGCTTTTTAGGTTTATTCTGTTCAACCATTAAATCAATCACGAATTGGTATGGCATATTTAAAATTTCATTAACGTCCTTACCTTGTTTCATTAACTCCCGGACGAGTTCATCCAAATATTCCTTTTGTTTGGCTGGCGAGAAATCCTCGTCCCTTAATCTTTCTTCGCCAGGTACTTTTTTGTTTCATCAGTTTGACGACCTCTTGTAATAAATATCACTTGTTCGGTTAATGTTTTTATGGCATCAGGAGCATGCAACCCATTTATTAATTGTTCTTTTGTGAATTGATTTTTGTATATATCGTTCACAACAAAATCAGCTAGCTTCTCCACATATTCCTTTTCGTTTTCCTCTGTCATTTTCATAGATTCTACATTCAAATCAATTGCTTGATAAACAACAGATAAGGGAATAAATGGTGGTGTTAAAAACTTCTCTGTTACAATTTCGCCTTCTTTTACTTCTTTAACTAGTTCGATCATATTACGTTTTAAATTAGCCATTTTCATTACCTCCATAAAAAAAGAACAGGAATTAATCCCGCTCTTTAATTAGTACTCTATTCATTTTATTTTTTGTGGATGACAATTCTTTAATTCTTTTAGGAGTTGGCTTTTTAGCTCCTTCTGCCGGATAAGGGTCATTCTTAATATAAATTCTGTCGTTATCCTTTAAGTCTTTAAAATCAAAAACAACATCATATTTCTTTTCTTTTGTTTCTTCCTCATTTTTTACATCTACGATTTCTTGATTTTCAGTTGTTTTTTTAGCCATTCGATTACGCTCCTTCCGGTACTGTAGTTTCTGTTGGATATGGTAACCCAAAAATTTTCATGAATAATTTGTCTCTATCGGTAGTTTCTCCTGGTGGATCATAAGCAAAGATAACAGATTTATCTTTTGTGAATCCATCCACTTTACGGTCCATAAATTGTGCAGCTATTTCTTCTGAGCTGAATTCAACACCTTCACCTTTTGTATTACCCGTAATATTTGGACGAGTAAATAACCCTTTCGGTAGTCCTACATATTCACGAGAACCATCTTCGTATGTTTTTGCAAAGATAACCGCTACATATGGAGGATTATCCTCGCTACCCATTGAAGTAAGACCATCTACTACTTCAAGTCCTAATAATCGTTGTTTGTCCTCTAACGGTATTTTATGGAATCCTGATGTTACCGAAACATCTCCGCTAGATACAGCCATTTCGGCTGTTTTGTTATCTCCACGAGCACGAACAATTTCTTGTGGCATTTCTACGTTAATTGTTTGTAGGAACTTCACTCGTTCAATGTATGCTGCAACAATGCCTTCTCCTACTTCTCCATAGTAAAATTCATCTACACCAGTAGATGCTCTGTATACTTTCTCTTTCGGCACACTAATCACTCCTATAAATTATTAAAATCTTCTCGATAAACTTTCTTACCATAACGTCTCGCAACTCGAAAAACTCCTGTTGCTTTATCCCATTCATCAGGTCCATTGGTTTCCGAGAAACCATTTTTATCTACTAAGATCTTTCTTATCCTTTTAGCGACCAAATCCCTTGTTTTGCGGTTTTCTGACCAGATATCAACTTGTATTAAGCTGTCTTCACTTAAATAAACGTTGTCTGCATAATCACCTATCCTATCGGAGTCAATAGGATCAAATACTATATAGGTGCCGCTAAAATCTCCAGTTTCCGGATATTCATAAAACTTAATACGGTTGCCTACATATTCTTTAATAACTTCATCCGCAATAAGAAGAGAATACATGTAATCTAACATTAAATCCCCCTCCTTAACTCGCGCTTGACAGTTTCCCGGTACGCATTCTCTGCATTCCTCATCGCCCTTGCAACGGCTCCTTTACCTCGTGGATTAGGATTATTAACAGTTCCCCATTCGTTTAAGTGAATGATTCTATAACGATTATGTGGACCACGCCAGTGTATTTTCACTGTTCTTTGTCCTGCTTTTCCAGTTGGTTCAGAAATAGTGATTTCTTCTAATGAGTAACCCTGATCTTTAAAAGTAGCGAATTGACGTTTGAGTTCTTCCACAAATACCCTTGCACCTGCTAATAATGCTCTATCAATAATTTGTTGGGTTCTTCGTTGTCCTAATCGGCTTTCTATTTCCCTCATTAATTGGCTATTTCCTCTGATGTTTACACTCATGAAGTAACACCAGCAACTACTTTTATAAACGCACTATTCTGTGGATCCGGAAAAGCATTTTTGATATTAAATTTCTTATCACGATATCCACGAGTATCCACAGAAACATAGTGTTTATTAGTTGGAATATAATCATCTAATGGGTCACGAATTGTAATAGTTATATCTTCTTCAGTCCCATTTGTTTTCGCCTGTTCTAAATCCTTCATCCATACATTGTCTACTTTTGCTAAACACTCGAAAAGGACTTTATCATCCTTCTCACCCGGTTCTGGACCATCATTAGGTTTATACTCATAAAACTTTACAGGGACTCTCAAATCGCCTGTATTAATTCGTGGAGGTTTATATTTAAATGGTTGCATTTAAATCATCCTCCTCCGGCATTAAGGAAAGTCCTAAACTAGTAATCTCGCTTAAAAAATTATCTTCAAAATATTCAAGTGCATCATTATACAAATAGCGAGTACGTTCAAAAACTAATTCCTTTGCTCGTAAGTCTGTGTCCTTTTCTCCATTTACATCAAACTCTCCACAGCTATTTTTTAAAGCAGAAATAGAAAAGGACAACAATCTTTTTAAATTGTCGTCCTCACTAGAATGATATATATGCATACGTTCTTTAAATTCTTGTACTAACTCTTGTGTGATTTCCAATCACATCAACCCCTTATGCTCCTGCTGGTTCAGGTTGTGGAATATCTAATGTGTAAATTTCAGCTACTTTATTATCACGTGGTTTACCGAAAGCGAAAGTCTTCGCAATGTGTAAATTACAATCTTCAAGGGCTAATGTTTGATCATATTCCTTTACTTCAATTCCACCACCACGGTAAGCATCATAACGATCAGTTACAAATGCAATAACTTCTCCGGCTGTTGCGAATAATGATGTGATGATTTTGAAATCAAACGGAACGTTTGTAATAAATGCGCCTTGTGCATTTCGAGTAGTGAATTTCGCACGTAATTTCCATGAATCAGTTGGATTGATAATTAGAGCTACTTTGCCATCTACATTCAACGGTTTTCCATTTTGTTTAACAGATAGTAATTCACCGATTCCAGCGAATTCCTCAATAATTTTCCCGTCATCCGCTAATGTTAATGAACCTGCTACAGTTTTCTTAGCATGGCCATCTGTTGGATCAACAGCTGCTTGTAAGTCACGAATTAGACCAATAGGTTCATGTTTTGTTGGACCCGCACCATTAATTACAGCAGACTCTATAGCTACAGCGTATGTTTCTGTAATTTGAGCTTGTACGTATGCTTTTACCCATGCTGGGCCGAATTTCGCAAGATCTTTTGGTAATACAACGAACGCTGTTAATTTAGATTGAGCGATGTTTTCTTGTTTGAACACCGCATCTAGTTGTCCTTTGATATCACCAAAGATTGGTCCCCATACAGCAGCACCTTCATACTCAGATGTGATGGTTGTTAAAGTAACCGTCCCTAAGTTTTGGAAGTTAATAACTGATAGTAAAGGATGTTCTGTTCTAAGATCATCATAAATGCGTTCAACGATTGTTTCTGGTAGAACTAATTCGTCTGTAAATCCATCTGATTTTACAACTGCATTGAAAAATGTACGTTCTTCCGTAGTCATTACATCAGCACCACGGTTTGCTAAAACTACTTGATCAACTGTATTAGCAGCAACTTGATTAGTAATTTGTGTTGTTAATGAGTTTACTAATGCATCTTGCATTGCTATCCACGCTGTTTCAACTTGTTCCGGTGTAGATTCTTCATTCTTAACTACATTCGCATAATTTAATTTAGCTTCCTCGTAATTCTCTGTATGGTTGTTTAATTTAATTGTCATATATAATACCTCCGTTTTATATTAAAAAAGGAACCCTTTACGCTTGTTAGTCGGTTGTACCGGATTAGGCGTTGGTTCCTCTTTTTTTTGATTTTTTAATTGTTTTAATTCGTTTTCTAAATTTGCATTTTGAGCTCGTAGGTTCGCAATTTCATCAGCTTTATTTCCTTCCACAGATGATGCAGATGACGTAGCAAAGCCAATTTCAACAGCTTTTGAAGCACTAAACCAAGTTTCAGCGTCAACCTTTTTACGAATTTCCGCTCTGTCAACATTAGCTTTAGTCATATAGATATCTATGATTCCTTCTTCTAACTCTTCTAATAAATCTGCTTCACTTCGGAAATCTCCCTTAGCTCCCCAAACACCACTAGAAGCTTCGTGAATCATAAACATAGAACCTAGACCCATAACCAATTCATCAGCTGCCATCGCAATTACTGATGCTGCTGAACAAGCCCATCCATCAATATAAACTTTAATTTTTGCGCCTGTTTCTTTTTTGTAACTCATTAGGCGATTGTAAATAGCGATACCATCAAATGCGCTACCTCCTGGTGAATTCAATCGGATTTCTATGTTATTGGTACCAGCTTCTTTCAAAGCATTATCAATATCTACCGCAGAAGTCCAATTTTCATTCCACCACGATTCTCCAATCACTCCATAAATAGTTAACTCCGTTACAGCTTTTTCACTATCATGCTTTACTGCAAAATTATGCGGAACAGCTTTTAACTCTTCATCAAATTGAGTGTTTTTATAGTTAAATAGACGTTTTACTTTCATTCATTCTCACCTCCTTTAACCGCTTCGGTAGTCTGATAGTTCTTAGTGATAACGAACTTGTCCAATTCCGGATCATCGGATTCTTCATATCCTGCCTCTTTCCTTAGTTCATTCCGTGAAAAGCCACCGGAAGCAACCAGCTTATCAAAGGACTCAGCAATTTCAAAAATGCTGCTATACGCAATAAACCTAGCTTCAACTTTTGAACCAGCTAAATGCTCTTTTTTTGTAAAAAGCTTTGCATTAAGTTCATCTTGTATTTTCCTTAGTAAAGGACTTATACAAAACTTTACATAAGCTTTAATAGCTGTTTCATATTCCGCTAGTTCTCCATGTATCAATGCATTAGGAATACCTAATATATTGGCCACATCATCAATTAAGGATCTTTTTAATTTCGTTAATTCATCGATTGGCTGCCCTTTTGTTTCTCCACTTGCAACTTCTTCATACTCAAAACCTTTTAGTTTTGGAACAAGCGCAATGGAATTATTTTTAAATGAATTAAATAATTTATCGATGAAGTTTTGTAATTTGGTTCTATTTTCTTTTGTGAGTTGCTGGGTCGAGTCAATTCCAACCATTCCTCGAATTTGATAATTTCTAAGAGCAATTTCAAGCATCCTACTAAATAAATTAGCGTAGTCATCAAACATCCCATCAGTAAACTTTGACAATTTTTCATTGTTGTGAGTTAAATAAATAACTTCATCCATTTGATATGTTCGTTGAAAGGTGTACCCCTTCACCATCACATTGCTAAATGTATCAGGATAAACAGCAAATTCATTCCTGGTGAAATCATCTGCAATTAAAAAATCATCACTATCAGTCTTGATTACTAATATTTCGTTTTCATCGATCAACCTATAAGTGAAATCCTGCCAAAAATCAGCAGCACTCTGATCAGTATTCGGTCTAACGTTAAATAAATAATGCCAATTATTTAACTGTCGCTTTCCGTTTTCTATAAAACGAAAGTCTGATTGGCTGATTGTGCGAGCGATAAAATTAATGCATGTTTCCAGCGCCATCTTTTTTAAATAAGCTCTTTGAGTTGTTTCATCAAGTAATTCAAGGTCAAACATCCATGACAGCTCACTATTGCGTTTTAATACCGAATCGAAAAATCCCATTTTACATATTCACCCCCCTCCCTAAAAATTCAAGGCATCTAATGCTTCTAGCGCGTCTGTAACATCATAATCTTCTAAATCCCTTGAAGCCCAAACTCCATATAAGAACATCATAAAACCATCTGTTTTCCGCTTCACTTCTTCCTTCTTTCGATAAACTTTATTACCATTAGGAAGACGCTTAACGAGTACATTATTTGTATACCAGCGCATTAAAGGATTATCTCCAAATATCACTTGTTCGTTTTCAAAAGCAATTTCCACTCTTGGAGCTAATAAACCACTGGCAGCATCAGGATTCCGGATAACCTCAACTATAAATCCTGATGCTTCAAATAACGGTTTGAGAACATCCATCTTAAAACTATCACCTATAATTTTTTTGATGTTCCAACCTTCATCACGTTTTTTAACAAACCAATTAACTACTAAATGCGGATCCATGGTTTCAATCTTTAAGACAGACAAAAAACCATCGTTTTCCCACTCACGGATTGGAGCGAATTTCCGATGGTCCTTCTTATTGTTATTTTCAGCCTTTTCTTTACTATAAGCATAATGTTTATCAGCAAATGGTTTACATACATATGAATGTGTTAACTCTTTAGGAATTAAGTAATTTTCATTTTTCAAGAATAGTAGACCCATAGCAACAAAATCCCTTACAGATGCATAGTCTAAACACCCAATGCATTCTCTTCTTTTTAATTCATCTAAATCATAAGGCTGATTAGTTGCTTTAATTTTTGTCCAGGACGTTACACTCTTTTCTAAATCCACTTTAGGTAAATTCATACGCTTTGTTATGAATTCCTCATAACCATCTGGATCATGTTCCAATTTGTTGTATTGCTTTTTTACTGTTCTAAATAGCGTTTGAGCATAATCAGATAACGGCGGGTGGAATTGTGAGTTTGCCTTTTGCCACATTTCAGGATTATGCATTTCTTCCTCACTATCTAAACAACACATAAACGGAAAAAGGCCATCGTCTCTAATACTTACAGAACCATCTAGTATACTGTCTGCTCGGTCTAGAAGTTTGTCCAAAAACCCTTCCCGAACATAACCGTCAGAACCAACATAAAACACCCTTGGATGTTTTACTTTTCCTAGTCCTGATGTAAATACATTAATTACTGAAGAATCTTCATATCGATGAATTTCTTCGAAAATAACACATCCATCTCTAAGACCGTCTTTTGTGCCGGCATTTGAAGTGTGGTATTGAAATAATGATTTAGTATCATATGATTCGATAAGAGCTTTTTTATGGTCAAAGAATACTTTCAATCTGTCATCTTTGTCGATTGTGTTAAAAACTTCTGTGAATGACATCTTTGCTTGCTTTTCGCTGTTAGCTACAACAGAAACATTATAGTTATTTATACCATGCAGATCACTAATGAAATAATTCGCTAGTGTAGAAATTCTTCCCGTTTTCCCTCCGCCACGTCCTTCATAATCTAAATGCTCATCGAACACTAAGGAACCATCTTTGTAATATAAGAAAATAAAACAAGTTTTGAATTTCTGAGTAAGCGTAAGTGGAAAATAATATTTTTCTGTAAAAGTTATATAACTTTCAATTTGCTCACTATCGAAATACATATCGTCAGCAGTTAATATTTCGCGTTCAATCAGTTCAATTAACTTAATTCGCCGCTTATTTAAAATGATTTCTCCATTACGCCACTTACGAATATATTCATTGACATAACTATAACCAATCAAATTAAACTACCACGCTTCGGTTGGTCATCCACAGTTGATGAAGGAGTAGGTGGAGTAGGTGGAGACGTGGTTTTTAATTTGAATTTAATTGATTTTTCTAGCGCAATCTTTTGAGCGTTGATTTTCATTTTCTCATTCATACTTGGATGACTCTTTATAAATTTTTGTTTTCCATTTTCAATAGTTATACTTACACCGTCACGATCAATCACTTTATCACATTCTTCATCTAGTTCATGCAGCCGTATCAAGTCATTTATTTTCTTGACTTCTAGCAAATCATCGGTATCAATTCGTGATAATAATTGATTTTTTAATTCATCAAGGTTCATACTACCCCTCCCCCCTAGACCCCTAATGTGAAAGGCTTATTTTTTTAATATTTTTAGACGAAAGGGCCCCTATAACCGGTATCCCCAGAGTGAAAAAAGCAAAAACTTTTGACCCGGGGGGTATATTACCATCGTTCATCATCTGCCCATTTGTTTTTCTTAATTACAAACTTCCATATTCGTCCATGCTTTTTGTTATGACAGTTAACACAAAGAGTTTCTAGGTTATCATCATCCAGTGCTAATTCTGGATAATCTTCTAACTCTTTAATGTGGTCAACGACTAACATGATCTTCTTACGTTTTGCTTTCTCGCTGTATTCGTTTGTATCAATAGATAACTTACCTTGGCGCTTACACTCTTGGCACTCATAGTTATCACGCTTCTTTATCCTTTCTCTCGCGCCATACTTTGGATTCTTCCACGCTGGAGAATTATAGAACTTAGCTTTCTGTTCTTTTGTTTTGTATTCAGTCACATGCATGACCCTTCACTCTGCGTTCTATTCTGTTAACTATAAGACCAGGCTCAACATGTTCAATTGAATAAGTTAATCCACCTGCGATAGCTTTATCTGATTCCCAATGGAAGAATATTTCTCGGTTAAGTTCAATCTCTTCACCTTTGTAGAATACTTTCGGTACTCCTTTCTCTTCATCCAAGGTTATTTGGAGTAATGGTTGTTTATCTTCTCTAGGCAATTCAATAGTAATTGCTTTTAATCTCTTATCATCTTTTGTTTGCTTAGCTTCAAGTCTTACTGTGTAGTCATTATCTTTTGCGTCATAATCAATATAAGATACATCATAATCATTTAATAACTCCACAACCTTTTGTTTAGCTGTTTCTTTTATTTTGTTTTCCATATATCTCACCTTTCTTTCCACAAAAAAAGCATCCACAGTAAAAATGTGAATGCTTAATCAGATGCTTTATCGTCATAAGGTCTATACAACTTTCTATTTTCCTCTAATGTTTCCTTAAACTTCATAACATCTTCTTTAAAGAATAATTGTGTATTACCACTTTCTTTAAAAGGCTTGATGTTCCCCCTTTTTAAGTGACTATGCATAGATTGTCTTGATAATCCTAATAAATCTAATACTTCTGGTTTGGTTAATACTTCTTCTGCAATTAAGGCTTTTAAATCAGGTGTCAGTTCCATAATTATATCTCCTTACTACTTATTTTTTCTCATTATAACTATGGTTGCCGCAATAACTACTAGTGTGATTATTGTTACAACTACTGATGCTATGACCATATTATATCACTCCATATTTAGGTCAGAAGGCAATAGCATCAACCCCTGCCTTCCTTTCTTTTTAGTATATCAGCTTTTAGAAATAATCGATCTCGCTCAAGGGTCTTAATTGGAACTAACTTACCATTGTCGACTAGTCTTTTTATATTTTGTCTTGTGCAGCCTAATATCTCAGCAGCTTCAATTGTCCCAATTGCCTCGTTTTCAAGAAACCTTCTTAGTTCTTCCACAGATTGAATATTCACCATAAATCACCCTATTTTTTCTTATTATCCTTGTCAGCAAGCTCTTTTTCTAATCTTGCTTTTTCGCGTTTATAATACTCTTTTCTAACTTTTGCTACTAACAGCATTACACCAACAATGACAACAGCACCAATTAATATCAAATTTACTGTTTCCATAGCTTCGTGGTATACTTAGGATTAGAACAGGGAAGCTGAACCCTTCCCCGTTCCAGAGGTTATTTCCTCTTTTTCTTATTAGTCATTTTCAACTTTGTTGCTTTGTTCTCTAGCTTAACTTTCGTTCCCTCGAACCAGAGTTTTCGAAAAGTTGCTATTCCAACCAGCAAAGTTGAAAATGCTGTTACATATCCTAGTATTTCCACGTTTTCACCTCCTTGACTTGTTAATTATATTATACCATAATCATTTACCACCGTAAACCTTTTTGATGATATTTTTGGATATTTTACATATTTTTTCTAGGATAATCCTTATTTCTTTAAAATAAAAAGACATCGCAAAGGATGTCTAGTTTAATAGCTATTCAGCTTTAAATATTGCTCCAATTCCTTCTTTTATTACAACAGGTGTAGTTATTATTCCTCCATCATCACTTAATAACTTTCCTGTATTATCTCCCCAACCGTAAACTTTACCACTTTCACCTAGGGCAATCACGAAACGATCTCCAATAACTATATCGGTAACTTTCTCTGATATGGAAACTTTCTCTGATTTAGAAATAGACCTACTTGATGTATCACCTAATCCGAGTTGTCCATAATTGTTACTACCCCACGTATATAAATCACCATTCTTATCTAATTGATACATTGCATCATTCCCAATATATATATTAGATTGTGCTGGTTGATACTCACTAATTGGAATTAATTTTCCGTCACTATCAATATCAATAGCATCTAAACGGTAATCAAATTGATTACCAGTTCCATCTTCTATAACAATTACTTCTACTAGATGATTTTTTTTAGATAAACCAGTTTTTGTATAACCTACTATTTGAGTAGCAAGTTCCGGATCTTTAGTAATACCAGCCTGACCATCCATTACTCCAGCATCTACACCATCAATAGTTACTTTTATATTGCGACTATATGAAGAAGTTGTAGTTAATATCAAAGAAAATTTGGTACCATAAAAAGCAAAACTCATTTTTGCTTTCTTTCCTTTTATAGCCCCCATAGCACTATTATTCTTATATTGACCAGGATCAATATAAGGTTTCCAAGAATTATCTTTATCACTATACGAGATTAGCGAGTTTGTATCATCATACCGTTGCCAACCTTCTTCAGGTGCTGTTAATTTTTGACCAACAGTAGCAGCTTCAACTTTACTACCATTAAACGCATAGATGGATACACTAAAAATTACAATTGTTACTGCGGAAATAATCATTAATATCTTTTTCATTTTTCTCCTCCAAAAATTATTTCTAAGTATATTATCCTATATACAGGCATATATTCCTATATGAACCATTCGACTAAATACGACATATTTCTTCTTTCTCCAAAATAAAAAGACACCCGAATGGATGCCTTAATTAAATAACATATTTATTAACGGTTGGAACTCTTCTTTAGCTGCAACCTTAACAATGTATACTATTACAGCGATAATACCGACGATTTTAAATTTGTTATTCGGAATACGCCATATCAAAATTAATAATATAACAACAATAAGAATTGGCAGAATAGGCCCTATTAAAACATTTACCATATTTCCTACTGTATCCTTGATCACAGATGTATCAAAATTCAAACTCATTCCTCCTTTATAATTCTTATTATCAAATAAGTATTAATGCAGGACAAATACTATCGTTCGACTTTAATCGACAATAATTCCAATTAATGCTTACCCTCTTTTGCAATTTAAAAGACATATATATTCTTTCTTTTTATTTCTTTTCTTTTCTTTTGTGTACTTATTGCATACATAAACGATAGTTATTGCATACATGATGTAAACAGAAACCATAGTTAATGTTAACAATAACCCTAGTTAATGCATACATTAATTCTTAATTTTCGGACTCGAACCCTTTTTAACAAACTATATAGAATTTGCTAGTATGAGAGAGTATGTCGAAGTATCCAAGAGATAATCGATACTAAAACTATGTGAAATCAAACATTGATAGTATTTTTGAGTATGAGTGAGATAATTAAACATAATTGCTTTTAATCGTCTTATAGAAGTTTGTGAATTAGTGAAAACTCGCTTTATCCTGTTAAAGACCACTCTTTTTTTAATCTTAATACCGTGTATAATAAATCAGTCGAATATAAATAAATCGAAACCAAGGTGAATGACATGTCAGAAGAAAAATACAACGGCTACGACACATCAATCATTTATGATTATAAAGAGTACCCAGATAAAAAAGCTGGAATTTGTGATAACTGCGGCAATGCTCAATTTAAGAGTTCTGTTAAAGATTATGTTTTCTTACGCGAATGCAGACAGTGTGGAATGAAGAAAACTATTTGACCCTTTGATGGGTCTTTTTTTGCATATAAAAAGCACCCGATTATTCGGATGCTTCGATATCTCTTATTTCTTTTTCTACTTTTTTGATTAATTCCTTAACGTGATCAATTTTGGTATATTCAATATCCTTAGTAAGATGCGTTAATTCTTCTTCTTTTGTTTCGATTAACTCCTGAACCTTATCCAATTCTTCAAAAACGTAACCTTCTTTTGTATTTCTTCCTTGTTCGAATCTAAAAGCAACATTACTTAAAATTCTTCTTTTAGTTTTTAATAAATCAATCTCTCTTTCGATTTCTCCAACTTGATTATCAAAATCGTTAAGTTGATTATTTAGTTCATTCAACCATAAGATAAGATTTTCTTTAATTATTTTGTTTTTTTCCACATAACATCTCTCCCTTCTCTTTAATTATCAAAGAAAGGGAAAATAGGTACAAGTTACTATCGTTCGTCAAATAACGACAAAATCAATTAATGATTCCTAATTCAAATGTATTTATCGCTTGTATTATTCTCTCTCTTTGATTCCTTGATGAATAGAGAACATTATTGCTTTCAATTGCTAAAAAGTAGATTACTTCAAGAACAGGTAAAACCACTTCATCAAGTGAACCAATTATTGAATAACCACTAGGCTTAAAATGAGAAAAATCATCTCTATATTTCTTCAGTAAATCTATCGATAACCTTTGATTCTCCTTCAACTCTAATACTTTTCCAAATTCCGTTGTTAACATATCCTTATTTTGACACAACTTAAGAACTCCACCGATACCCTTCAAATCTCTTTCATAATATTTCTTTTCTCTCTTACTTTCTACAAGGACTCGATCAGAAGGATTCGTTCCTCTTACATTACAGACCGCAAAACCGTATAGAGCTCCATGTAGGCTTATGCACACCCATTTAAATCTATGGTTACTTTCATTATCCTTGTAAAATACTGCTGCTTGTTCCAAAAAATCAATAGCATTTTCTAATTCATCAGATCTATATACTTCAAACATACAACTCAACTCCTTTTATTTTTAGTATTAATTCTACAAAAAAAGTTGATTTCCTACTTTTTTCTCCTAATAGCCCCATTATGCCTTTTATAAGTATCCCTGTTAGTACCCATCAATTCACGTAAATCCTGCTTAGATAATTTCTCTTTCCTAATCTTCTTTAACTTCTCTTTGGTGTCAGTTCGTAGATGATTTTCAAGTTTCATAATCACCACATCCTATAATAGTGTTCAGACTTACAGAAATAGCCTAAATTTTGTTTTTAATAACTCACTAGAGTATTTGTTCATTAAAACAGAAAAACGCTCCTATGAGTCTAGGAACGTTTCTTTTGAATATTTTCTTGATAATATAAATTTAACACGGATAATACCTAATATCTTAAAGTACTGTTAAACTTTTTTTAAATTTTTTTTATATTTTATTAATTATTTGGCTCTACATGAACGTGTACATCATAAACTCCATAATCGTCCCTTAAAGTACGTTCGATAATATCAGCTATATCATGTGCTTTTCTTATGTCCAATGTTGATTTTACAAGAACTTCAACATCAATAACTTCATTGTTCCCATAATTCCTTCCTTTAATTTCTTTAATTCCTTTTACTCCTTCTATATTCATTATTGCTTCCTGGTAAGTCATTATCTTATCCTCATCAAATCCATCAGAAAGTTCATGAGTAGCTTCTTTAAATATCCCCAAAGCAGTTTTGCATATTAAAATCCCCACAATAAATGCAGTAACTGAATCTAACCATGGCATATTCATCTGAGATCCAAAAATTCCTATTGCAGTTCCTATACTCACCCAGGCATCAGAAATATTATCTTTGGCAGCAGACATAACAGCTGTACTTTTTATTCTTAATGCTAGTTTTTTATTATAACGATAAACATAGTACATAACTATTGCAGAGATCAACCCGACATAAGCTGCAACAATGTCGGGTGATTCACTCTCACCTCTAAATAAAGACGTAGTAGCTTCAAATAATACTTGTAAACCAACTACCATCATAATAAAAGAAGCTACCATTGAAGCAATGCCTTCACTCTTCCAATGTCCATATTTGTGATTACTATCTGGTGGTCTTTGAGCTAATCTTAAGCCTATTAATACAGCAATTGACGCTATAATATCAGTAGTGTTGTTTAGTCCATCAGCTTTTAGAGCAGCAGAATTACTAATATACCCTACTACTAATTTAAATATTGAAAGGACTATATAAGCAATAATACTTATAATCGCTCCACGTTCACCTAGTTTTAAATTTTTATACTTTTGTTCTTCCATACAATCCACCCCTTGCCAACATAAATCTAATATTAACAAGTAAAATTCGAGTGGGTCTACAGAAACCTTTTTGTCCATTTTTATAAAAAATTGATTAAGTTAACTAAGTTGGTAAAGGTGAAATTTCTTACTTAGGGACAATTATCTAGTAATAGCTACATTAAGGTTTAAAGCTAATCGATAAAATGCTTTCCATCGGATTTTGTTATATGTCACATGGCTTATTGGTGGTTGAAATTTAAAACAATATACATTGTAATCCGTTATATATTCAGATTCATTGGTCATGTACCTTTCTTCAATCAAGAATCTCTCCATCTTAGGCAACCTTGCTACAGCTCTTTCTACTCGATTGATGAAGTTTTGTCGATATGCTTGTTGATCTACGTTATATGTAGCAATATTGGAAGTCTGGTCGCTTGTCTGATTAGTTGGTCCATGGTATCTGGATTCTGAACTTGCAGTAATACTCGCTTCTCTTTCTTCAAATTCTAGATACTTGAATAATCGATATTTCTCTAGTTCGCCTTCCACAGCCTGCTGCGTTAATTTTCTATCTATCTCAGGAAGCACAAAAGACATTTGTTTCAAGACGACTCCCCCCATGATATAATTTATTTAGGTTGTTTTATTTATTGCTGGGAAGAGTATTCCTGGCTTTTTTTATTTGATTCCATATTTCTCTTTCATAAACTCCACTTCATTAGTTACTTTCTGAAGAATACGTTTTTCGACCATGATATCATTCTCTGTGGCGTTAGGACGTTTAATATAATGCTGTAAGGCATGCTTGATTATCTGCAGCTTTTTATATTCCTTCATTCCCCTCCACCTTTCAATGCTTTTCTAGAAATATTCACCATGTTTTCTCTTAAGTTAAAAGGCATATTTGCGATTTCTTTCAATGCTTTTTCATATCTCTCCATTTTTTTAAGCAATTCATGATACTGACCATTTATCTGAACAACTATATTACAATCACCAACAGTTAACGCTCCAACAGGATCATTTTCAATCCATTGGCGACTTGCTTCTTGCATGATGTATCCTAATTGATGATGATTTTTGGATATAAATTTTTGTACCTCATCCATTTCCCTTCACCCTCCAATTATTTTATTCCCATCACTACATAGCCGTCTTTTTGTGCATAGTCTGTTATATATGTGATTTGTTTTAGCAATTCTCTGTTAGTGTATCTATTTTCTTCTGGTACAAATTCTGTTAGCAGTATTTCATCTCCAATTTTAAAATCACGGTCATTCCGTCTAATTTCAAACGTTTTTACTCCCGCCAAAACCGCACTGTAATATTGTGGTTCTATTTTCAGTTCATGCCTTTTCATTTCCCTTCTCCCTTCCTTTCTGCGGATAAGTTTCGTAATGTGCGTATTAATATTCAGTTGAACAAATGATGCAAGGTTTAGTTATTTTTTCGTTTTCTATAACCCAAGAAAAAGGCTTTAATACGAATAATTCCCCACCAACATTTCTCATATTCAATTGAGTGAGTGTTTGTTCTTCTGTTGGTAAATCATCAACGTTGACATACATAGTTTCCGATAGGGACACTTCTCCCCATGATGAAAAATCAGTTTCTATTTCTTCTTTTTCAAATCCAGTTTCTTTTTCATAAAATTCCTTTGCTTGAACTTCGTTTTCAGCACACACCCAATCACAATCGTTCATTCTAAATACTTTCATTTCAATTCCTCCTTTTTATTGAATAATAGTTATCTATGTTTTCTCTCCTGGTGCCTATATCCCAAATACATAACCGAAAAAAGAAATATCTGACCTAGACAAAAACCGAAGAGAAATTGCATATCAACTATTCAACATCGCTTGTCGTTCGGCATCTTTTAAACGTTTATACTCTCTAAACACCTTAGTCAGCTGTTCTTTCTCCCCATAAACCCAAATGCGATCATATGGTAAATTCCAATCTTTTAAGGTCTCATAAGAAACTTCTACACCATCACCCACATTCGCCCAAATACGAACTGTAGTTATATCTTCAGGTGGTTTTCCATCAACAAGAAAAGTAGTGTGATTGATATTGCCATTTGAATGGAACAATACTCCTTTATTAAACTTTTCTAATTCCTCCTGTGCTGCAAGTAACATAGCTGCTAATTCTTCTTTTTTATGTTTTTTCATTAGAGTTTCAATTTTCATTACTGCCAGCTCCTTAATATAATGGGTTTAATTCTCCCCTTCTCGAAAGAAGAGGAGCAAATCTATTAATCTAATGAATCCTCATCGTTTGGAGAAGCAAATGGATCTCCGTCTAGTTCATCTTCTTCCTTGTCTACATCATCTAGAGAAAGTTGATCTGGGCTGATATTAGCTGTCCCATCTTTATCAACTGAATAAGGAATGCCCTCGTGCTCGTCCTCAAAATCATCTGTGCTCATTTGAGTTTCAACAATATGGAGTGTTACATCTGAGCCTGCTTTTTTATAAAAATTGAATGTATTTTCAGCAGAAGCATCGACTTTCACAATGAACTCTAAAACTGTTTTCTTACTGTCCTTAGTTGTCTTGCTAAATTCACATTTTAGCTTATGTTCCACTCCTTCAATTTCAAGAAGAACCATTTCGCGAGTGAGCATATTTAATTCCGGCTTTTTCTCGTCTTCACCCTTCACATGGAATTGAACAAGCTCCTTTTTGCTATCCTTCGTTTGTTTGTTAAAATGCGCTTTAACAGATACTTGCATGATTAATTCGCTCCTTTTAAGATAGTGTCGATTACTTCATTTTGATAACTAATTCCGTATTCCTTTATTAATGGGCTATGCTTGGTGTAATATACATCTCTTGCTATTTGAGCCAATACATAAGCATCAATTACGTTGTCGCTTTTATGAGAATAATTAAAGTGTTCCTTTACAGCCGCCTTAACAGCTCTCTTTTTTTCAGGACCAGATAATCTTCTCTTACTTCCTTTTTCTCCTGTCCAACCAGTTACGCCAACATATTTTTTTAGTGCATTTGGTGCAACTTCAATGTAATTCATTTTCCTAGCATCAAGCGCCATACGGATTCCCCATCCAATGCCACCATTCTGCACTGCTTGTTGAGAAGCAAATCCAAATCCCTCAATAGCGATAATGTCATCCTTTTTTATGTGGTCCATAACATCTATAATCATGGTTCTCATGCGTTTTGGATCTACAGTACCTATTCCGGTAATCTCTTTTTCTTTTAAAATCCCTTCCTCATCATCTAATGCAACAAATCCTGTCTTCGTGGATGGATCTATACCTATAAATCTCATAAACTCACCTTCTTAATTTAATGGACCGTTTTTTTTTATTCATCAATTGAATCTGGGATATTATTTGATTAATATCAAACCCTAGATTGCTTTTAACGATAATACGATTCATTCTATTTACTACTTGATAAAATTCTTCTTCATTCCAATTTAAAACGGCAGAAACAACATATATCAAACTCACTCTTTCCTTCACGTTGTTAACCTTTCTAGATTGAGCATACTTAACTAATACATCCTTTAACTCCGTTAATTCTGCTGATAATTCTTTTCCATCCAATAATGTTTCTAAATCTTTATCAGTTTGGGTTTCGGCCATCTTTTATTCCTCCTATTCCTTACTAGGTAATTCTGTAAAATGCTGCTTCCATCCTTGGAACAACAATCTGAAATCATTCAAGCCTGTATCTCGACCTTTTGCTATTGTCTGTTGAATAACTTTTCCGCCCATTTCCGTATCGTCTGGATTGTGCCAAAGGAACTCAACTACATCTGCATCCTGTTCAATGGAACCACTCTCTTTTAAATGTGATAGCTGCGGCTTCAATGCCTTTTCAAACTCACGAGACATTTGAGATAGCATATAGAAACAACACTCTAGTTCTCTTGCAATCTGTTTAGCTGCACCTGTAACATTTCCAATAGCTTGCGATCTACTTTCGCCTTTACGTTGTGGAATGTTCATAATCTGTAAGTAATCCACTGCAATTAAAGCTACTTTTCCATGTTTCTTTTTGAACTGCCTAGCTATTGCCCTTACTTCATCAATAGTTATATAAGGCTTGTCTTGTATGAAAATAGGCAGAAATTCAAAACCTTCATACGCATTTTTTAAGGTATCCAGTTCTTTTTCACTTAAAGTTTTTGCTTTAATTCTTTGATAAGGAATACCTGTAACAGAAGACATCATCCTGTCTTTCAGTTCGTCTTCCCCCATCTCTTGAGAGAAAATAAGAACTACACCTTTATGTTGTTTAGCAGCTCCATAACACGTTTGAAGCATTTTAGCTGTTTTACCTACTGATGGTCTTCCAGCACTTACATATAACCAACCTCGCCATAATCCCTTCGCCCAATTATCAAAAAACTTGAACTCTGTTTTTATGTAATCTGCTTGGGTGGATAGATGCTTAAAGTAATCTTCTTTACTTTCAGAAAAGCTTCTCATTTTCACATTATCCTGCGGTCTCATTTCACCAACTAATGTTTCAATAGCTGAGAAATACTCTTCGTCCGTTTCATAATCATCCCTAGTCATTCCCTTGATAATCTCGCCCATATTCTTTGTGCGTCTTTCTAATGCCTTGGAACGAATAATTCTTGCATAATATTCCGTGCTGGCTGTAGAAGGACAGGCGGCTGTTAAATCCATAAGGTAGGATACACCGCCCATATTTTCTACTTGGTCGAATTTCACATAGGTTTCTGTAACAGTTACAACATCAACAGGAACACCTTTTTTCTCTAGATACCTCATAACCTTGTATATTTGTTGGTGCCTTTGAGAAGAAAAATCTCTAACTTCTAGAAAAGTAATTTCATCCAAAACATTCGAATCAATAAGGATAGCCCCTAATACAGATTGTTCAACCGATATATCATTTATTTCTTGTTCAGCTGCTCCAATCGAATTCAGAAGGATCACCCCCTGCTGCAACAAATTTAGAGAATGCTATATCCTTATCCCTAAAATCTTGTTGTGGTTGTTGTTGAGTTGGCTGTTTAGTTGTCTTGCTTGATTTCATCTTGATAGCTAGTTCTCCAAACTTTTCTCTTAATTTTTTGGCGCTTAGTACATTGGTTCTCCAAAATGAATCTTTTGTTACCCAATCCATAACATCTTTTGCAAGACGTTTATCCACTTCATCTATTTCAATTAGCTTTCTAAATTCATCCGCCCATTTTTGCATATTAGCTTTTTTAACTAAGTGCTCAACTCCTGCATCTTTTGCCACTGTCAAAACTTTGTCATAAAAATAAGTAGCCATTTTAAAATAAGAGCTTTCCTCGTCATACTTTTTTTGTTGACGAGTATTTTTCTTTATATTTTTCTTTTTTCTTTCTTGTGGGGCTACGTCGCCTACAGTTCTGTGGGGTACGTCGCCTACACTACTGTGGGGTACGTCGCCTACACTACTGTGGGGTACGTCGCCTACACTTACAACTGTAGGGTGCGTCGCCAACAGTGGTTCTTTCCATTCATCAAAATTCTTGTTAAAACTAATAATGTTTGCACCTCTAGAACCTTTCCCAATGGCAAATATTATGTTGCGTTCAATCAAAATTTTCAGTTCTCTGTTGACGCTCTTTCTATCTTTAATTCCTATTGCTGTAGAAAGAAAAGAACTTGATAACTCATGCTGTTTTCTCTGAAAACCATAAGTGTAACGCCAAACAACCATAACAATTCGAAATTGGGTGCCATTGAGATTGGTTTTCGAAATGTGTTCTAGAATCTCGTTGGCAATCCTAGTGTGTCCTTGTTCAATTTGTGGGTTTGCCATAACGAATCATCCATTCATCATTTTTGTAACAATATTCGCCCTTTAATAAATTGTGTAAGTTCCTGAGCGAAATTAAATCTATCTTGCTTTTCATCGCCTTTATACTCTGTATCTAACCAAGTATTAATCAATTGATCTACTTGCTTTACTAATTTTGTTTCACCGTCCAATTTATACCCATTAGCAATCGCACAAACGTATTTGGTAGGATGTTCTAAAGCAAATTTTTTCAATACGACTGAATCTCCAACTGTTTCACTTGCAAGGTGAATTATCTGCAAAAGTAATAAGTTAATTTCATCTTTATTAACAAGTTTCCCCCATGAATTCTTTACTCCCTCAAATGCGTTATATACATCAAGTGGTAATTCAACCTTTTCCACCTAAATCACCTCAATTTTGTAATGTTCATCTGCTTTGAAGCTTTTTTTCATCAATGCCCTCATAGTAGTCATTTTGGCTAGCGCAGGCATGTTATTTTTGCTTGATAAATGTGTTAGGTATATTTGCTCTCCTAATCCCTGAACTAGCTTAGAAAGGGCTGTAGCTGTCTGCTCATTAGATAAATGTCCAACATTTGATAAAATCCTAGCTTTTACTCTGTCAGGATAATCGGAAACCTCCACCATGTTAGGTTCATGATTTGATTCGATAATATAAATCTGTGAGAACTCCATCTTTTCAAGAATTAGTTCATCTACATGTCCAGTATCTAAACAGATAGAGCATTTATTATTTTCATAGTCCGTTACTGTATATCCGACTGGATCATAAGCATCATGATGAGTCTTAAAGGATTCAATAAAGAATTTATCTTCAAAATTAATACTCTCTCCTGCTTTAAATACTCTTTTTAATTCCTCATCTACTTTAGGCATTGACTTCCATTCATTCTCTGCAGCATAGACCGGAATCTTATACTTATTAGCTATTGGCAATCCCTGAACATGGTCCTTATGGGCATGTGTGATAAAGATGGACACAATGCTTGTTGGTGAAATACCAACTTCTAACAACCTTTTTTCAATCTTTGTTTTGGCAATACCAACGTCAACAAGAATAGTAGATTGATTGGAACGAATGGCAATCACATTGCCACTCGAACCACTTGCTATAATGTCTACTTTCATGAGTATCAGTCCAAACTGTCCGCACTAGACTCTTGAGCTTCTTTCAAATCGATATGCATGTCCAATAAATCATTTAATCCAGTTAGTTGCGCTAACGTTGGGTTTTTACCAACTAAATCAGGTGCATGCTGTTCGATATATGCAGCAATTGCATCTTTACCAACAATGCCTAGCTTCTTAAATTTAGCGTTCATTTCAGCACGAGCCTTTTCTGTAGGAGTTAGCTTTTTAGGATCTTCTTGCTTAGGTGTATCAATTACTTCTTGTGTTGGAGTAATATCTTTTCTTTCTTGTGGCTTATACTCTGGAATATTAGTTTCTGGCTCGCCATGAGTGATTGTTTCATCTTCAAACTCTAGTCCATATTGTTTTTTCAAAGCACGTTGTTGTACGTGTTTTCCAAACATATCAGCTGTCCACTTATTCCAGTTATCTTTATTTTGACCAGTGAACATATGAGACACTTCTTCAATGTCCATGATTACTGTTACAGGTCTATGTCCATCACGATAAGCAATAGAATAGGCACCGATAATCTTTCCACGCGGGAAACCAATTTCATGAAGAACAACTTCCATTTCCTTTGTTTCTTTGTTCATCGCGATTTTAAATTCATCATTCTCATGAACCATTTGAGTATCCGGTGGTTGGAAGCCTTCTTGTTGTCTAGCCTTAGCAAGATACGCTTCTGCAGCAAACTGAATTCGAGCTGTGTTTCCATATTTGATAAAGAAAATTTCATTTTTAAATGGATCTAGACCATAAGAAGCTGCCTTATGTGCGAATAATAAAAACTCCTGGTCACTTGCTGTTGGTGCTATCGATGTTCTAATTACCTGTAATACTTCTGGTTTAAATGCTTCTGTGATTTCTGGTGTATATTGTACGATTGAGTTATTAGCCATTTTTAATTCCTCCTAGTATCTTGAATTTTTATCAAATTGAACTGTAATTGATGGAGACCATTCTCTATTCAAATTCTCCATAGTGCTATCGATCATTGACTTGGTAAATGCTTCAACACTTCTTTCACTGGACAGTTGTTTTTTCAATTCTGCTTTCAGTGCATCTCTATTTTCTTGAATAATTTCTAAAGCCATTTCTTTGCAAACATCTGTTACTGTGCTATGAACATAGTAATCAATAAGGTTATATTTATTATCACTAGAGTAGTTACTAACTTTTCCATTTCTATCTACTTTTGTAGTTAACATTGTCTTAATGGCGGTATTAACTAAATCATCTTTAGCTCCAAGTGCTTCTGCTATGCTTGCTTGTACTACGTTTTTAACAATTTCACCTATATACTTTTCATCAACCTTTAAATCCAATCCCATAATATTGCTCATTAATTAGTCACTCCTTCAATTTTTAATTTTTGATTAGCTACCACTCGACAAAGTATTAACTGGCCAATAGGTTCCTTAAATTTGGTTATGGACTCAGCATTATCAATAAATACTGGGGTAATCACTTCACTTTGAGCAGATAACACATCTCTAAGTTCTAAGCCAGCTCGAATAGTTTCAGATAGTGATAGCTTGCTATAAGGTTTGCCATCCATTTCAATTTCAAAGTCTGGCTTAATTTCTCCATCTGTCTTATTCTGTTTGAACAATCTAACTGAAAGAGTAGTAAATAAAGCTTGTACTTTTTCAGCTTGTAATTCAGCTTCTTTTGCTTTGTAGTCCTTAATGCTATCTAGAATAAAGATGGATTCGTTTAGCGTTTCTAAGCACTCTTTTTCCTCTGCTTTTGCTTGTTCTACCTGGTCCACGTAATGCTTATAATCTTTATGTTTAGCAATCTCTTTTTCTAGTGGTTCTATCTTAGATTGCAATTCCATAAGTTTTTCTCTTGTTTCAGAAACATCGATATATTCCAATGTTTTTAGTTCTTCTTCCAATTTTGTTCGTTGAGCAATAACATCATTAAAAGAAGCTTTAAAGTTATCCATTCTTTGTTGTTTTTCTTCTTCTGCTGCCTTTAAGGATTCATCTTGCAAAGGCTGTTTACAAACACGACAATGGTCCTCAATCTTTTCTTCTTTGAGTAGAGCCCAATCATCTTTCATGCTGTCTCTCTCTTTATTCAGATGATGAATTTGAGAATTAAGCACATTAATTCTTCCGTTAACCGTACTGGCAGAATCGTTGATTTCATCTAGCTCTTTTCTTTGCTTAAGTAATGGCTTCAATTCAGCTTGCAATGACTCTAACGGAACACTTGGAGCATGATATTCTAATTGCTCTTTTAGTGTTTTTGTTTTACTTTGTGCAGCAATATACTGTTTATCCAGGCGCTTCTTTTTATCTGAATGTGCTGCCTTCACATCATCTATAGATTGCTTTTTAAGCAGTGGTTCAAGTACTTCTGATTGCTTGTCCAGCATATGCTTTAATACTTCTTTTTTTAATGGAGCAGAAACATATTGCAGCAACATAGCCCTTTGCTTTTCCCAATGCATAGTGAAAAAGTAATTTGGATTATAAAGTGATAAAAACAAATCCTTATCAAATAATTCATTCACAAAGTTATTAAATTTTGTTGCAGCTGTCGGTACTTCGTTGACATAGCATTGTGATTTACCTTTTTTTAATACACGTTCTATTAGCACTTGTTTTCCATCTACATCAAGCAATAATGAAACTTTTGTTTCGTCCGAATCATAAGTAATCGGAGTAGGATCTAGTTTACTTCCAAAAGTATCTGTGTTATAAAGTAACCATGTAATGGATTGCGGAATGGTTGATTTACCTTCCCCATTGTCCCCTGTGATATCAGTTCTCTCGCCAAAGGAAACCAGGATATCACTGTGGGACTTGAAATTAATAAGTTTTAGTTCTTTAAATTGAATCTTCATAATGTCCCTCCTATAATTTTTGTCCGCATTTCCCACAATAAGGTCCGTTATAGTGTTTTCTAGAAAAATTAAATTGTTCTTTAGTAAAGTGCCATTTAACTTTACAATCCTTACATTTCACTCTTTTATTTGGAGTAAGAAGATTTAATAAACGATTCCACATATGTATCACCACCTTTCAATAGAACATCTTTTGTTCATCAAATTTTGCAAGTTGTGTAAAAAGAGTACCGACTTTTGTCGGTGTAATAATTAGTCAATACATATAAATGTGTGAGAAATTCCAGACTCATCGTTTGGTGTTAATTCAGTACAAGCTTGAATTTCTGCTAAATCACTGGAACGAAAGGCTATTTCCATCGCTTCATTTTTGTCTTTTGCATCAATTAATAACCATTGCTCTTGAGAATCTTCTGTTTCTCCAAAACATATGAACTTTTTCATTTACTTCACTCCCTTCTTAACGATCTAATTCAATATCTTCTAAACGAGTCCAGTATTCTTCACCTGTTTCTTTTATTAAAACCCTAACATCCACTCCAAAATTTCCTTCGACTGCATCAATTATCTTGAATGTTTTATTTATTGAACCAGTTTGACCGATAAGGTCTGTTCTTTTTCTAGATTGTTGTTCCATGTTATTTCACTCTCATTTCATAATATTTACGGCTTTTCTCCCTAGCCCAATCTGCCTTTTTAAGATGTCCTTTCAACGTCATTTCAAATGCGAAGTTTAGTAGCATTTCTGATTTTTGATAGTTGCTCATTTAGATCACTTCCTATCTTCTTTTGTAAATATAAGTATTAATGTAACTATGTTGTTTAAAAGAACACCTACAACTAACAATTCAATGTGTTCCATTATATTAATGGTCTCCATGTCTTCACCCATGAAATGGCTTCTTCATAATCAAGTTTTCTCAAGTCACGATAGGTCGGTACTCCAAAAGCATCTCTAAAGTTTCTGTGGATGCATGGGAACAATTTCTTTAGGTCTAGTCCATTCGGATTGGCTGTTTCGAATACTTTGTACACTCGCTTCTTAATCTGCTTCTGCAAGGCATTCTGTTCGAATGAATCTATTCTTACGTTATCTTCTAGTTTGGATAGCCTGCCATCGTATTCAACCAGCTTTTCCTCGTGTTCTAAAGTTAGTTTTAAGGCTTCTACACGTTGTTCACGATCTGTAAGTACTTTGGGTTTTCTTAGTTCTTCTTCCATTGCGTTAAATGCTTGAATGTATTTTTCTTTGTATTCAGCAGCTTTTGCACCTGTGTAACCAAATACTAGAAATGCTAATCCATCACGTTTAATTAAGTATTTTTTATATGTTCTATTTCGTTCATCCGTATAATCGATCTCCGCAAAATTGTGGAGATTAAATTCTTCGCTACATTCCAAATTTCTAATATCTCGTAGTACAACATCGTGTCGTTTCCCAAACACTTCTGCAACTGTCAAACTATCTGTGAATACTTGATTGTCATTTACAAAAACTAATTGGCTCATTTTGTTTCTCCTTCTCCTGTATTGACGTTGCTACCGTCTATTCTGCTATAAGTATTTTCATTAACCGTCATTGGCTCGGTTCACAGCGCTTTGGATAATATAAATTTGCGTCTGTCCACGCTTTTTTTATTTGTTACCATTCGTCCATAATTTCTTTCATTACTTGTTTTGATTCTTCATAGAACCAAAATCTTTTACCTTTTTCTTTGCGTCTCTCCAGCAACCTCATTCTCGGATCCTGGAGAAACTCATTTTCTAAGAATGATTTACTCATACAAGTTCGTTTGGACATCTGATCTAAATCCCAAGTAAATAAAGCTTCTCTTAATGTTTCTTCTAATTTTTGGTTAATATAAGATTTGACTTCTGATTGGTTAACATTCACTTTTACTTCAGCAATGTTCAAACTAGATCACCTCCTTTCGAGCTATCTGATTTTCCTTTTTAAATAGATACTCAAGAGTAAATTCCGGGAATAACCGATCTCTTATTAGCAGTGCTTCTTCGAAACTAAATGAATAATGACCATTCATCTTGTCGTAAATTGTTGCAACTCTCTTATCAAGAAGTGCTGCAATATCTTTAGCAGTAAGTGCTTTACGGGATAACTCTGCCTTTAAGTTATTTAACAAGCTAAAACCTCCTTTACTTGTTAAGTTCGATACTCAATTTCGTATCTTGTGTTTATCATATACTCAATTTCGTATTAAGTCAACGAAATAATTTAAAAAAATATGCAAAATCGTATTTTTTCTATTTACAATTCTACTTTTATCTATATAATGGAATTATAGACATACGATTTTTCGTATAAAAACGACTCGGGGGAGAATAAGAAGTGAAAGATGTTAGAACAGAAATTATAAGAAATTTAATAAATGAGAAAGCGTCATCCATGAAAGCTTTTGCGGAAAGTATTGATCTTCCATATACAACATTACGTTCAATGTTAGAACGTGGAATCGGAAATGCTTCAGTAGATAATGTATTAAAAGTGTGTAAAGGACTTAACATTACTACTGATCAATTAGAGAAAATGGCAAATGACGAAGATTATGAAATTGAAACAATTGCTGCACACCATGATGGTGAAGAATGGACTGAAGAAGAACTAGAAGAAATTGAACGCTTTAAAGAATTCGTGAGATCCAGACGTTCTAGGGACTAAAATTATGAACTATGAGACTCTTTTAGTAGAAGCAGAAACATACAAAGTAGATGTATTTGAAAGAAAACTACCGTCATCTATGAAAGGGTTATATAGTGACAGAATTATATGGATAAATAAAGATCAATCATCTACTGAAAAATACTGTACTTTATCCGAAGAAATAGGACATCACCTAAAAACAAGTGGTCATATCTTGGATTTAAAATCTCTTGTGAATAGAAAACAGGAGAAACTTGCAAGAAATTGGGGATATAAAAAACTTGTTCCTTTAAAAAAGATTGTACAAGCCCATAAAGCTGGAATAAAAAATAAGTATGAATTAGCTGAATTTCTTAATGTAACAGAAAAGTTTTTAGAAGAAGCTATTAATCGTTATAAAGAAGAATATGGGCTTTTTAAGATTGTGGATGGCTTAACGATTTCTTTTGATCCATTAAGTGTTGTAGAATTTTTTGAAGAATTTTAAGGAGGTGATTGTGTTTTCATAAGCCCTAAAAAGTGTCTGTCCACGCTAGAAGGGATTTACTATGAAGTTACACAAATCAAAAAAGGATAACGAACTATATTATTATTTCAATACTAAAAAAGAAAAGTTATGGTGTTATCGTCATAAATATTATGATTCATCAGGAAAAAGAAAAGAGAAGAAAAAGCAAAATTTCAAAACCGAAAATGAAGCTTATAGGGCTTTGTTAGAAGTAAGAACATCCACAATGGATGGGGAAATAAAGAAAGTGGAGCATAATAATTTAACCATAAGTGAATGGTTGGATATTTGGTTTGAAACTCATAAAAATGAATGGAAACCAACTTCTCAATTGCAGCGTTCTAATGCCATAAAATATCAAATGAAACCTTTATTGGGTAAATATAAATTAGCTGAGTTAGATAAAACAACTTATAAAAAAGTGTATATTAATACTTTGCTAAAAAAATATAAACCTAGTACAGTACAACTATTTCACCGTTTATTTAAGGTTGCTATTAACGCAGCTGTTGATGATGAAATAATACCAAGAAATCGATTCAATAAAATTACTATTGAAAATGAAGAACCGAAAGATAATTTCTATACAGCAACAGAATTAAACCAATTCCTTAAACAAGCTAAAGAAGTTGAAAATATAACGAATTATTCACTAATATTACTTCTTTCGTTTACTGGATTAAGAAAAGGTGAAGCGCTAGGCTTAACTTGGGAAGATATTAATTTCGAAGATAAAACCTTATCTGTAAAACGCACTAGAGATAATAAAGGTGTCCGTTCCCCAAAAACTAAACGTAGTACCCGAGCTATTTTAATTAATGAGGAACTGGTTAAACAACTTAAAGTATATCGTAGATGGTGCAAAGAGATAAAGTTATCGTTCGGATATAAATTAAAAAATGATGATTTTATATTTATCTCATATCAAACTGCTACTCCTATTACTGAAAATACTATCATGTATTCCATGAGAAGAGTTTCTAAAGAAATTAATCTGAAAACCATATCCCCCCATGGTCTAAGACATACTCATGCGACTATTTTAATTAGTCAACGAATACCTGTGAAAGTAATTGCTGACAGATTAGGAAACACTCCACAAATGATATTAGATATTTATGGTCATTCTTTTAAAGATCTCGAAGAAGAATCAATTGCCGCCTTTGATAATGCGTTAAAGCAAATTGGGGCTGGTTTTGGGGCTAGATAATAAAATAGGTGTTTAAAAGACTTATATAATAAGGGTTTGTGAGAGTGGTGAGTTCTAATCTCCATAACAGCTGTACTTTATAAACCGTAAATTGAAAAATAGACAATTTTATTACTCAGTTAGATGAAAGTTTTTTTGTGGAAAAAAATCTAACCATTTTTATTGTTTCTTAATGGTTTATCCACAAAATTAATCAAGTCAAAGTGGTAGAAAATACTAAATTTGAATGAGCAATAAAACTGAAAAGACCGAGGAAATTAAGATAAACGGAATGAAAAGCATAGCAAAACAAAATGAAAAATAATCCTTCGTTCAGCTACGAGGACCCAAGAATTTAATAAAGTAATAAAAGCTTCTAATTTTGGCAAAATTCATTTTTATGATCCTAAGAATACTCAAGTCTGCAAGCTAGTGCGACCTGCAAATTACCATCAAGAGTGTTTCATAGGATATGAAGCTTCTCACTTGAACCACTTGGGAAATTCACAATGTTGAAAGTGAAAAATATTACCTAAAATTATGAAAAAAAACAATATAAATAAGAAAGAGAAGCTGAGACTTTGGTCAGCTTCTTTTTCTTATTTATAGTTAAAAGTATAAAAATATAGAATAGCGTTAAAAGCATTTACAAATATTAACTATATTAAATAGATGTTATAAGAAAGAGGTATCAGCATGGTTAATAATAAAGTTTTAACTTCTGTTGAATATGGAGCTTTATGGACGACTTATCAAAAGAAAACCATGATTTTGTGTTTTCTACAATATTTTATTGAAAAGTCAGAAGAACCAGAAGCGAAGGATTTAATGAAAGGGCTTCATGATAAATTGAATACTAAAGTTAACGAAATTAGAAATATATTAGAGGGTGCTGGTGCTATAATACCAAATGGTTTTACGAATGATGATGTATATTTAGATGCTCCGGTATTGTTTGAGCAGGGTTTTGATATTATGTTTTCTAGAATCCTAAAAGAGATTAGCATGGGAATGTATGTTTTACACACAACCATCTCTTATCAACCTGACATTATTAATTTATATAGATCTTTAACAGAGTTAACACAGAAATATTATTATTATTTTACGGAATATTTATTAGATCATAAATTAATGTTGAATCCACCTGTAATAAATATGCCACATTCAAAAAGTTATATTGAAGATCCAAGCTATATGAAAGGAACAAATATTTTTGGGAATAAAAGAAACTTCAATGTCGTCGAGTATGGATTACTTTATCATTCACTAGAATCAAACGTATTGGGGATGCAATTAATGAAAGGATTTGCTCAAACTTCTGCCAATTCAGATGTAAAAGAGTATTTTCAAAAGGGGTATGAACTAGCAAAGAAAATTTATTTGGAAACAGAGGAAATGCTGCTAAACAGTGATATTCTGACACCATCTATTGTGAGTAGAAAGGTAACATCTTCTACTACTGCTCCATTTTCAGATAAGTTAATGATGTTCTGCACATATTTGTTGAATGGATTTAGTATAGGTGGACAAGGATTTGGAGCAGTGTTTTGTCTGAGGAACGATGCTATACTTCAGTCAGGAGTTTTTGCGAAAGATGTTCTCTCATTTGGTTTAAAGGGAGCGCGAATAATGATGGAAAGAGGTTGGTTAGAAGAACCTCCTAGTATGAATAACTAAATAAGAAAGAAAAGGAACATCAAATGACTTGGTGTTCCTGTTTGTATTTTATATACCCTCATACCACAACCCTATTTCAGCATAATGTAATACAAGGAGGGTGGGGTTGCGGCCAAATGATTATTTTTATAGTAAATTTTCTACTGCAAATAATAGGAATACAATAAATCATAATATGAGGAAAATATTTGGTGATTGGCTGACTCCTTGAAATGGAGAGCTTATTTATTTATTATTTCGGATTATTTATTTTATCACAAATCGTACAACAGTTACGAGGCCCTTAACTTGATTTTTGCTACACAAACACGAAAACCCATTTATCCTAGATCGTTAACAACTCAATAAAAATTGCTACTGTTCCCAAAATTCGCTTTCATGACGTGATACTAGACATACTCACGCAACTATTTGTCTGGTAGCTGGTATGACATTAAAAGAAGTACAGGAACGCTTAGGACATAGCAGCATAAAAACTACCGGTGATGTTTATGCACATGTCACTGAATTAATGAAAGAAAAAACAGTTGATTTACTTGAGAAATTCATCTCAAAATAAGTTTTTTTGCAAGGTATGTGGTCAAAATGTGGTCAATGTGTACATACCTTGCTTAAAAAACCTTGTTATACCAACGTTAATCTCGCCACTGCCTCCACATGCATCGTTTGAGGAAACATATCCACAGGCTGCACTTCTTCTGTCTTGTAGCCACCATCCTCTAATATGCGCAGATCACGAGCTAAAGTCGCTGGATTACATGACACATAGACAACTTTCTTTGGCTTCATATCAAGAATTGTTTGCAGCAATGCTTCGTCACAGCCTTTTCTTGGTGGATCTACTACTAAAACATCTGCTTCATTTCCTTCTTTATACCAGTTGGGGATAACTACTTCTGCTTTCCCTACTGCAAAATCGACATTGTGGATATCATTTAAAACAGCGTTATTTCTTGCATCTTCAATTGCTTGTGGCACAATTTCGACTCCAAATACTTTACTTGCTTTTTTTGCCAAAAATAAAGAAATGGTGCCAATTCCACAATAGGCATCAATTACTTTCTCTTCTCCACTTAAAGCAGCATAATCCAATGCTTTCTCATAAAGCACCTTTGTTTGTTCCGGGTTTACTTGATAAAAAGAACGAGCTGAAATAGCAAATTTTACATCGCCAATAAAATCCGTAATCGTCTCTTCTCCCCAAAGTACGCGAGTAGCATCTCCCATTATCACATTTGTTTTTTTGTTATTCACATTGTGGATAATCGATTTAATATTTGGTACTTTTTGAACAATTTCATCAACAATTGCTTTGCGATTGGGGATATCCTGTGTACGGCTAATTAAGACAATCATGATTTCCTTCGTAACCAGCCCTCTTCTTACCATAATATGGCGTAAATCTCCCTTATGATGAGCTTCGTCATATGCGCGGACTCCATATTTTGAACAAATATCTTTTACTGTATTTACGACATAATCATTTTCTTCTTGTTGGATGAGGCATTGTTCCATGTTAATAATTTGATGAGAGCGTTGTTGATAAAATCCACCAATGAGGCCACCTTCTTGTTCTCCAATTGGCACTTGGGATTTATTACGGTAACGCCAAGGGTTTTCCATCCCCAATGTTGGATGTACAATCGTTTTGATTTTTCCAATTCGTTCTAACACATCCTTCACATGTTTATGCTTTGTTTTCAATTGTCCTTCATAGCTTAAATGCTGTAATTGACAACCGCCGCATTCCTTGTAAATAAGGCATGGGGCTTCCACACGATAGGGACTTCTTTCTTTAATCTCTAGGAGGCGGCCAAAACCGTAATTCTTATTTGTTTTAATTACTTTTACAGTTGCTTTTTCACCTGGAAGTCCATTGGGGATAAAGAGGGGATAACCATCTATCTTTGCCACACCTGAACCTTCATGGGTTAAATCTTCAAAAACTATATCTATTATATCGTTCTTTTGAACGGGTAATGTTTTACTCATTATCGTCTTCCTTTACGTCGAGATTTCCGAAAAAAACAAGCGTGGTAATTGTATCATATTATGAGGAAAGCGTCATTGGTCTATGCATAATCTTTAATTATTATCCAAAACAAAAAGTGAGAGGATTCTTCCTCTCACTCCTTGTTATTGTCTGTTTGTAACTTCTCTTTATAATCCTTGATATCTGGTCGGTCTTCATCACGAATCGCTTCAAGCGGCACAAATAACTCAAAGTGACGATATAAATTAATAAATTCAGCTGGCAGTAATCCGCCAAATTCTCCATCAAGATTTACTTGTACTTTCTCATCTGAGCTGACCTTTATATGGTTCGCATTCGTATAAATGACATTAGGATCATTTATATGTTCACCTCGTAAAGCAAGGGACGCAATTCGAATAAATTCTGCAAGGTTTGCCTTTTTTAAGATCAATAGAGAGAATAACCCATCATTAATGGATGCGCCAGGGGCTAACTTTTCAAAACCGCCAACAGAATTAGTCAGGCCTACAAGAAACAACATCGCTTCTCCATCAAATAACTTGCCGTCATACTCGATTCTGACATGCGAAGCTTTAATGAAAGGCAGCATTTCGATTCCTTTTAAATAGTATGCTAACTGTCCAAGCATGGTTTTCAATTTACTAGGAACTTCATAAGAAATTTCTGTTAAATGGCCGCCGCCGCTAATATTAATGAAGTATTTGTCATTCATTCTTCCAATATCAATCGGAATGGTATCGCCTTTTGCTATAACATCTACTGCACCTATGACATCTCTGGGAATATGCAATGCTCTTGCGAAGTCATTTGTCGTTCCTACTGGAATAATTCCAAGCTTTGGACGATATTCCTGTTCTGCCATTCCGTTAACAACTTCATTAATCGTTCCATCACCGCCTGCAGCAATGACGAGATCAAATCGTCTTTCTACGGCTACTCTCGCTGCATATGTTGCGTCCTCTGGTCCAGTCGTTGCATGGCAGGAAGTTTCATACCCTGCCTCTTCTAATCTTTTTAGCACCTCTGGTAAATGTCTTTTAAAAGCTTCCCGACCTGAAGTAGGATTATATATTATTCTTGCCCTTTTCATGTTCATCATCCTATAATCAAGATTCATTTTTTTCCATAACCAATAACATCATCATATACGATACTACTTGCTTAGGCAATGTTTAACTCTAGTTATTACCATGATATGTAACTTTTTCATGCTAAGTGTCCATGTTTCAAGCATCTTCCCACATTATAACCCAATCTATTAGTTCATCATACTTTTCTCATTCTTATTCCTGTTTTTTTCTATTAATCAAACGTTTGATTAACTTTTTTTCGCCCTTCCTTGCAGCTATTCATCCTTTCTAGAGGAATTCTGACAAAATAGAAAGACAGAAAATCGCTAGACAATGCCTTATTCAAAAAGAAAGATCTTCCTCAAATTAATCATCTGATTCCAATCTTTCCTCCTTATATTAATGATTTGTTATATCTAACGTACCACTATCAAAAATGTGAATGGATGAGCCCCCCTTCCCTTTTTGCAAAAATGCAGTAGTTATTTCTTCTACATGCTTCTCTTCTTTATTTGGAAATTCCCAATCCTCCTGTTCCCGATTGTTAATGAGTGTATCATCTACGGAGACTTTCACATTTTTTGTTTCATCTAATATTAAATCAATTTGCGGAACATTATTAATTGTCCAATTGTTTTTTAAATCACGCGGATTTACTGTAATGTCATTTTGCAAATCAACAATATCTAACTTTTTGCTCGTTGGAACAAGAATAGTAGTATTCATAGAAGCATAGTCCTTGTAAAATTCAGAAACACGATATGGCAATTGCTTTAAACGGATAAATAACGTATCACCCTTTTGCGATACAAGCAGATAATCTTCCGGCTTTAAAACATCCTTCTTCTTCGATTGAACAGCTCGATAGGTTCCAAATAGAGAAAGGACATCATCGTTTGTTCCTTCAATCGTAATTGGATTTTGCTGATTGTCAGATTCAATGACAATTCTTTTAATATCATCCTTCATTGCATAATTAAATTCAGGTAAATCACTTGTTACTTCCTCTCTTTTTAACCCTTGTTCCACTATATCCATAATCCCTGATGATTGGAGAAATACCATCGCAATCCCAGCTGACCCAATTATTCCAACTATAATTATACTGAAAAGATCAAAGCTTAAATATGGTTTCTCTTGTTTAGAGGAAAACAAGTACAATAAAATTTCTATTCCAAGAATAACTAAAATAATTGGCCACCAAACTTTTAAAACAGTCACTATTTTCCAATCAAAAAACTGCGTAAATAATAGAAATACACCAAGAAATACTAATGATAAGCCCATCGAAAAAGTGCCCACTCGCCATGTTCGCATTCTCTTCTCTCCTTATGTAAGGCCTTAGCTATTTGAAACAGCTTCAAAAAAACCGAGGCCGTAATCTCTCTTTCCATAAACCACTTAGACTTTTTTCTTCTTCGTTCCTTTTAATAGATGAATACCACCGATAATAAGAACTAGACATACGATTCCTGTCTGGAAATATTGATAAAAGAAAAAGCGTAAATCCACATTGATTACATTTTGGATAATAGGTGAAAAGATCGGTAAAATAATATTAATCATTAAATAATATAAACCAATTACTAATAGACCAATTCCAAACCATTTTTGGTAGTTAATCAAATAAGCAATTACAGGGGTATCCTCTAACTCCTCTTCTCCAACTCTCGATGCCTTTTGTAATCCATCAAAAAAGCTGTAGAACCAAATAATCGGAATAACGAATAAAAATAGTCCTAACCTTAATTCATTAAGAATAAAAATAGAGAACAAGAATGCAGCCATTAGCTGAATCCCTCTTTGCTGTAATCCTAAATATAAATGCCCTGCTCCAGGAAACACAGATAAGAAGGTCGCAATAAATTTGCTTTTCTTTCCTTCTTCTCTGTTCTTTTCAAAGTCTTGGAAAATCGTAATATCTTCTAACTTTTCTCCATTCAGTTTTTTATTAAACTGCTGGGAAACGTCATAAAAACCGTAAATCCAAATAACTGGCAATATAGCTAAAAACAGAAGGAACTCGTTTGTATAGGTCAGAAACGCGATAAATATAATCATAATTCCTAAGCCTAAAAATGTCGTTAAAAGGGTTATTCCTCGGTAAACTAATCCTAGCTGGATATGCCCCAATCCAGGGACAAACGATAAAACAATCGTATAAAACCGCTCAGACTCCGTTGTTTTTGCTAATATAGGCGCAGTCTCCCCAGTTTCAGAATCCGCAGCAAAACTGACTCGTTTCTTTAAATAGCTGCTGGTCGTAATTAATGTGTCGATAAAACTAATGCAGTAGATAATAAAACCAATAAAAACTACTATAAATGTTAACTCATTGAAGTATCCTGAACTAAATATCACAATAGACATAAACGCTAGTCCAAATACTGCTAGCCCGTAAAAAAAGCCTCGCAGTTTTTTTCCAATATAGAACAGGCCGCCACCTGGAAAAAATGCTAAGATTGTCGCAACAATCGGGTTTTTCATTTTTTAACTTCCTCCTTCTTACTACCATCAAATGAATCCATCCAGGCAAATGTCTTATCCACTAAGCCACCTGATTTCGGCTCATTTTTTAAAGATACTTCCGTTTTTTGAATTGTTTCTGTATGTTTTACAATGGACTGAAAAAATCCTGCCGACATGAGAATCAAAGTAAGACTCGCGGCAATTGCATAATGGAATATGGATGACTGATAAAAAGGCCGTTTCTTTTCTTCTATTGTTTTTATCTCCATATTTTCATAGGATATTTTTTGCATAATATCATTCATAAAAGCTGCTTCATCTGAAATTGAAGGAAGGGTCTCCTCTTGCTTGTCTACTGCATCTATATATAATTCTAAGCATTGATCGCATGTATACAAATGATCTTCAAGCAGTGATCTTTCCTTCTCACTTAGTTCATCTTTTACATACTTCATCCAATAATCTTTAGAATAATGTGCGGTCATAAAAATTCTTCCTCCTTCCAATGCGTTTTGATCCAGAGTCTTGCGCGATACAACTTCGTTTCAATTGTTTTCACTTGAACATTTTGTTCTGCTGCCATTTCTTGATAACTTTTTTCTTGAATGTAAAAACCATAAATGACGTCCCTGTAATTAGCGGGGACTTCCTCCAATCTTTTCTGCACAAGTCTTTGTCGTTCCCGCCTCAACACTTCTAATTCTACATCATCGGTCTGAGAGCCTCCTATATGGGATTCCAGTTCTTCTGCCATCTCTTCTTTTCTTCTTTGTTTTTTTCTTCTCATATCAATAGCATGATTGATAGCAATTCTTGTTATCCATGTTTTAAATCCTTGATTCTCATATTTGGGGAGAGAGGTATAGATTTTAATAAACACTTCTTGTGTAGCATCTTCCGCTTCTTTTTGGTCCTTTAAAACGCTGTATATCGAACGAAACAAGTAATCTCGATGCTTTTCCACTAACAAACGAAATGCGTGATCATTTCCTGCTTTTATCTTTTCAATTAATACTTGATCACTAATGGCCTCTCCCCCCTTTCCTGCCATTCTATATAATAGACGGTACTGGATTGTCATACCCCTACAGTTTTTTATTTTTTTCATAATTATGGACTCTCTTTTGTAATAGTATCATTATTACATGAAACTTTTTAGCCTTACTTTCGTATTTCATCTATAGCAAATTATCAAAAGGAGAATGTGCATGCATTATTTATTTGCATTACTAGCTTTAACACTGAATCCATTTATATGGAAAAGTCATTTTAATAAAAAAAGATTTCTTGTCTTTCAAATTACTCGCTTGTTCGCTGGGATTCTTATCATATTTTGTCTTGATTATTTTCAACTAATTGATCATTCTTTACAGGCTCTCTTTAAATTCGGCTCTATTTTCCTTGCCTTTTTCTTACTCTTAGACTTACTATTTGGAAAGGTAAAGGGATACAGAATAACTGGAATTTTATTCTTGTATTTTGTTTTATTCAGCCTGTATGTCCAATTTATTTATCCTTTAACGATTACTGGAGATAAATATCAGTTTGTTCAGGAAAAAACAACCGTTATTGATAAAGAAGCTGTTTCCACAAATGAAAAGCATATTGTCGTTGTTCCTGAAAGCTACGCACGCTATCGAAGTGAGAAAAAACTTGGAGAGGTTTCTCATCCTTCCTATTACGATTTAGGAACCTCTACCTTGCAAAAAATTGATGATCATCTGTATTGGGTAACACCGATTGAATATACCGGCTTCTTCAAATGGATCAAAGGGGAGGATGTACCTGGTTTTATTAAAATGAGCGCAGAGGATGAAAATGAGGATGCCATTTTGGTTAAATCATCCATGAAATATGTGCCCTCTGCATTCTTCCAAAAAGACTTAAAAAGATTAGTAAGAAGTAAGCATAAAGATACAATTTTACTTGAAGCCAGCTTTGAGCCAGACGATAATGATAAACCATATTATGTCGTGCCGTATGGTCAGTACAATAAATTCCGTGAGATAGTAGATATTAAAGGAATATATATTATTGACCCTGCCACTGGGGAAATAAAGGATTATGGAATGGACAATATACCTGATTTTATTGATCATGTCATTCCTACAAGTGTGGCGGAAGATTGGAATGAATGGTATGGTAAATATATTCATGGCTTCTGGAATACACTATTCGCAAAAGAAGATATGAAACTACCAACTGCTTGGGAAGATATGAATGAAGTAAATGGTGTTTTTAATGAAGACTTACAATTGCATTGGTTTACCGACTTCACACGTCCAAAATCAGATAGTGGAAGCATGGTCGGCTATTCGATGCTTAATGCTCGTACTGGTGCTCTTACCTTCTACACAGAGGCAAATGGATCTTTAAATGGAAAATCCGCCATAAATGTTGCAGAGAAAACCTTCCGTGCTCAAAAATATGAGGCTGGCACTCCGCTGCTCTATACGATTTATGGTCAGTTCACATGGGTTGTTCCGCTCATGGACAGCAATCATGTACTAAGAGAAATTATGTTAATCAACGCCAAGGATGAAAAAGTTTATAGTTATCATACAGAAAAAACAAAGCTGTTTAATGATTATAAATATGCGCTTGTCACCTTATTAAAGAATGATAAAACAGTTCCTAACAATATCGCGGACAAAAAAACAATCACTGGCACTGTCGACTATGTATATAAGGCAGAAGTAGAAAATAGCACGATTGTTAAATTTATGTTAGAAGGAAATAAAACCATTTTCCAAGTTTCATCAAATGATTTCCCATATAGTATTTTCCTAGAAAAGGGTATGCAGCTAACCGTAGATTATGTGGATACAGAAGAAATGATTGTTACGGTTGAAAAATTAAAAATTAGCAATCAAGAATTAAATTAATTAAAAGTTTTTCCGATGCAAGAACCTAAAAAGACTGGAACTTAACAAAAAAATAGTATCTATTGTTTATAATATAGGGAGAAGGGAACAAACTTCTCCCTCTTTCTGCATAGAATAAAAGAGGAGAACAAAGATAGTGTTTTAAACTAGTAAACTTCATTTATAGGAAAGGAGTAATGTATTTGCTTATTCTACTACTAGCTTCCTACTTAATTGGTTCTTTTCCGACCGCCTTAATTATCGGTAAAGTTTTTTATGGCATTGATATTCGGAAACATGGAAGCAATAATCCAGGAGCGACTAATTCTATTCGCGTATTAGGCAAAAAAGCCGGAATTGCTGTTCTTCTGCTCGATGTTGGAAAAGGAGCACTCGCTGCAAGTCTGCCCTACTTATTAATGGTAGATGTTAATCCCTTGTATACTGGATTAATAGCTGTTATTGGTCATTGTTTTCCAATCTTTGCAGGTTTTCGCGGCGGAAAGGCGATCGCTACAACTGCCGGCACCTTACTCATTGCTAATCCTGCTCTATTTTTGATTTCCTATTTTGCTTTCTTTGCTGTTATATTTATTACAAAATATGTGTTTCTTGGTAGTATTTCTGTTGGAATAACCATTTTCTTATATGCACTATTTTCACCCGATATCCAGCATGACTGGCTCTTTTTCTTGTATTTATTACTATTAATCTTTTTACATCGCTCTAATATTATAAATTTTATTCATCACAAAGAACCTAAAGTAAATGATAAAAACATAAAAAAGGATCGAATTAACCCGAAGAAGATTGTCTAATCCCCTTCTTTGGACAAGCTTTTTAAAAAAATTGTTGATTATGAACTTTTCCTGGGAAATACTGTCGAATGATTGGCAATCAAATAAGGGAGTTGCTCTTTGGAGAGCAGCTCCTTTATTTTGTAGTTTTTTGGTGGTGGGGAGTGCTTGCTGGGATGATGTGGTTTGGCTGATTCTCCTTCTGCTTTGGCTGATTTCCCACTCACTTTGGCTGATTTCCTCCTCGCTTTGGCTGATTCCCCACTCACTTTGGCTGATTCCCCACTCGCTTTGGCTGATTCCCCACTCACTTTGGCTGATTCCCCACTCAC
>NZ_BCVE01000023.1 GCF_001591585.1 Niallia circulans NBRC 13626
GATTGGCCGCTCAACAAGCGACTTTATTAATTTAACACACCCAAACCTAAGAGTCAACTACTTTTTTATTTTCTTATTCATTGATTTCTCTCATGTCGAAGTGACGTTTATTAATATACCAAGATAACTATTATTCGTCAACAGTTTTTTTCACATTTTATATTTTTCATCCAACAGTTTACTTTCTGGCAGGATATATGCCAGACATTCTTTAGGGGAAGCCACTCTTTTAAGTAAAATAAATAAATTCTTATACCTTTCAACCATCGCCTTTTTCACAGCAAGATCAATTCTTTTATCTCCTAAATCTAATAAAATTTCATCCAATTCCCTTTTTATTAGATATTCAATCTCTTTTATTTCCTTTTTATTTAATAATAATCCAATCATTACTAATCCTCCTGCTGCATCCATATTTTGGTCTCTGTATTATGTACTAGTTTTTCTTTTTTTATAAAAGTTTTGTCATTATTTTTTTCTTTTCAACATAAATATGAGACGAGCAGTAAAGTGGACGAGGTGACAAACAGATGAATATTTTCTATGTTCTTAACAGTAAATCCTTAAAACAAATGGCATTGATAGTTGTAGTATCCTTCTTCACAGCCTGGTTTTTGTATGTGGAAAATATTGTCCAAATCCCTGTATTTTCTTCAAAGGATGGACCAAAGGCTGTTTATAAAGGGGAAAAGGGAGTTGCACTCACCTTTAATATTGGATGGGGTGACAAAAAAGCAGAACCAATTCTTGATATCTTGAAAGAAAAGAAAGTGAACGCAACATTTTTTCTTGCTGGTTCATGGGCAGAAAGGCATCCTGAATTAGTCAGCAGAATGGTAAAGGAAGGACATGAAATTGGAATACTAGGTTATGACTATGTGGACTATTCTGAAGTAAAAGAAGAAAAAATTCGCCAAGACATATCTAAAGCAAAAACGGCATTTCAAAAATTAAAAGTCGAAAATATTTTATTAGCTAGAGCCCCAACTGGTCATTTCAGCCAATCTACCTTAACTATTGCAGACCAATATGATTATACATTAGTCCACTGGAGCATCGACTCTAAGGATTGGACCAATCCCGGAGCACAACAAATCATTAAAAAAGCTGCTTCAGCTAAAAAAGGGGACATTGTTTTATTACATGCTTCTGATTCTGCCAAACAAACTGCAAAAGCCCTACCAGAGATTATTGGTAAATTACAAAAAAAGAACTTAAAGTTTGTTACTGTTTCAGAAATGATTTCCAACGCTGATTCCAAATCGAAAGAAGTACATTAAATCAAAAAAGCTGTGCCTTAAGTTAGAGGGAATCGATTGAATAAAGATCGAGAAACTCTTTTAGGGTCAGTTTTTTTCTTTCTTATTTCATTATCTTTTCCTTACCATCAGGAATAAAAATTCAAAAAGAATCCATTCTACTTAATAGATATCTTTAATGAAAGAGGTAATTATCATGCTAAAAAAAGGGATTACCCTCCTGCTAGTCATTTCTTTATTAAGCGGATGCTCAGAAAGTGAAAATTCTCAACAAATGGACTATGATCAAACGAAAAAAATGATTGTGGATATATTAAAAACAGATGAAGGGAAAAAAGCTATTCGTGAAGTAATGAACGATGAAGAAATAAAACAAAACTTGGTTATGAATGAAAAAGCAGTAACAAACACAATAGAAAAAACACTTGTTTCTGACAAGGCGGCTGAATTTTGGCAAAAGAAATTCAAAGATCCTGAGTTTGCTGAAACAATGGCAAAAAGCATGAAATCCGAAAATGAAAAATTGATCAAAGACCTAATGAAGGATCCAGGATATCGGAAAATGATGGTCGAGTTGCTGCAAGATCCTTCACTAGAATCAGAAATGAAGAACATTTTAAAAAGCACAGAATATAGAGAGCATGTAGAACAAATCCTCCAAGAAACAATGGAAACACCTGAATTCAAGTCCAAATTTAAAGAATTACTAGATAAAGCTGCGAAAGAAGCCTCTTCCTCTTTATTATCTGAAGAAAATAAAATATAAAAAGAGGTACCTTCAAAGGAAGGTACCTCTTTGCTATCAGCAGTTAGTTTTCTACTCTATCTACTGCCATCTCTAACACTTCTACTATTTGTTCAGCAATCCCCTTATATCTTTCACCAATAGGATGCGTTTCTTTATAGACGGATGGAGCAAAATCCTCTTCATTCCAATCTGGCTGCCCCAATGGCAGTTCTCCAAGTAAGGGTACCTCCAAATCCTTTGCTAATTTCTTTCCTCCCCCCTTGCCAAACACATATTCCTTTTCCCCTGTTAAACGGCTTTCAAAATAAGACATATTTTCTATGACACCTAATATCTCATGTTCTGTTCTTAATGCCATCGCTCCAGCACGTGCTGCAACAAACGCAGCAGTTGGATGAGGTGTTGTTACGATAATTTCTTTACTTGTCGGCAGCATAGAGTGGACATCTAGGGCCACATCACCTGTTCCTGGTGGTAAATCTAATAGGAGATAATCAAGCTCTCCCCATTCTACTTCATCCATAAAGCTTGTCAGCATTTTACCAAGCATTGGCCCTCTCCAGATAATAGGCGTATTATCTTCAACAAAGAATCCCATCGAAATAACTTTAACCCCAAAACGCTCAACCGGAATAATACGCTCCTTTATTACTTCTGGTCTATTCGTGATCCCCATCATATCTGGAACACTAAAACCATAAATGTCAGCATCCAGTAACCCAACTTTTTTCCCCATCCTTGCTAAAGAGACAGCTAAATTTACGGAAACCGTTGATTTTCCTACTCCACCTTTCCCACTAGCAATGGCAATATAAATTGGCTTCTTCTCTTCAGATTCTGTTTCCTTTATTATTTCCTCTACAAGCGCACTAGATAATTCCGTAAAACGTAACCCAACACTTTCTACTCCTCTTTCTTTAAGCGCGCTGACAATTTGATTTTGCAACTCGATTTGATAGGCGGAACCAAGCTTTGCTACAGCAACCTTTAAACTGGCATGCCCTTTTTCTTCATTCCATTTGACATCTTTCACTGCGCTCAGTTCAAGCAATGATTTATGTAAAAAAGGATCGATCATATTCTCCACTATCTTCTCAATTTCTTCTTTTGTTATCATGACGCAATCCCCTTTCCTATTTTTACTAACAGTATAGCATAAAAATAGTTATCGTTTACATTCTGAAGATTCAAACGTTATTACCAGCATTTATTTCCCGGGAATAGAATCGACAAAAATAAGAATAGAGACATGATTCGTCTCTATTCTTGAATTTCAAGTTCCTCTTCATTTGTAAAAAAGCGATTAACCCCTTTATAAATAGACGCTGCTATTTTCTCCTGATAGTCTTCTTTCATAAGATTTGCCTTTTCTTGTGGATTTGATAAGAAACCTACCTCCACTAGCACTCCTGGTCTCTCGGCATATTTAAGTATGTATACACTCTCCAGCGTTTTTGCCTTTCGGGTAGTATTCTCTAAGTTATCAATTAATTCGTCTTGAATAAACTTGGCAGCTCTATCGTTTCCTTCTTGCTTAGAGGAATAGAAGGTTTGTGCTCCACTCCATTTCGATGAAGGGATAGCATTTAAATGAATACTCAAGAATAAATCCGCATCCGATTTATTGATAATGCTTATTCTTTCTTTTAAATCCTCAACTTTTCGATTGCGATAGCCTTTCGTACTTTCACTAGCCAAATCCTTATCCACTTCTCTTGTCATGATGACTAACGCTCCTTGCTCTTGCAGATAATCTCGAAGCTTTAAGGAAACGCTTAAGGCAATATCCTTTTCCAATACCTCATTATCCCCTGCACCACCATCAGGCCCGCCGTGTCCAGGATCAATAATGATTACTTTTCCGGTTAATGGCAAATTCCAGGCATCCCATGAATCATCATTTGAGAAATCAAGTTGCAAAATAAAGAAAAGGAGTGCTAGTCCTAGGATATATATACTTATTTTCCACTTTTTACTCACAGTTAACCTCATTCCCCCCTATGCCCGTCCTTATTCATACTATATGGAGGAATACGAGGTTTTAGAACAGCAAGTCCTTCTTTCAGGTCATAACAAAAAGATGGCATCCTCATGCCATCTTTCAATGTAAGCGAAGCTTTCTTCTCTTATTCGCTTTCATATAACCTTCCAGCCACCATTCATCAACAAATTGTTCGCATAAATAGTAAAGGGATTCATTTTTATTGCTTTCCTCACTGCCCCAATAAAGAAGAAAATGATAAAGTGTTTCTTTTAAATGAACATCTTCTTCCTTGCATCTATTTTTTATAGCTTGAATTTCTTCGCCATATTCACTAAATTTACTGTAATTCGCTCCTAAAAGAAAGGCCTCTATTGCCACATCATAACATGCCTCTTCTATACCACTGTTCATTAAGATACTAGAAGTAAGGTTAGAGGAGCCAAAATAGTGAGCTACCTTTTCTTTTAATTCTTTAACGGATATTTCCTTAAGAACTGCTCTTTCATATTTTATTTGTTTCTCGCGTTTTTTTATATCAAAGCTGGTAATGACTGCCAATTGATTTCACCTCTTGCTGTTATTTTTCAACCAACAAGATGAGACGATACTAGTCTAACAAACCTTTTAGCATCCAATTAAAAGAATAGTTGCTATTTCAGTGCTTTCTTACCATTTTCATCTTCGTTGTTCTCTATATAACCTTTTACATGTATGTCACGCAGTCGCTTATTATACCAATGATAAAATTCACTAGCATCTGAAGCTGGAACATCGATTAAATCCGTTTGCTCAATCGGCTGCGATCGATTGATGAATTCAATAGTGGCAAGACCAAAATTCCTCTGTAACCGGGATCTCTTCACATTAACTTCCATAACCTTTGCTCTTTTTGTCAAAATTAATGTTGATTGCAGGGTCCCCTTCTTCACTTGAATAAATTCTTCATTTTGGATGTACCTGCTATTAAAGTAATCCAATACTCTCAACAAATAAATCCAAATAAACAATAATATCGCTATATACCATATCTCTGGCTTCCAATAGACAAGACCAATTGCTGAGATTATCCCAAAATAACTAGGTCTAAGCAGTCTGGCATATAGAGCTTTCTTAGGCAGCTTCTTCATTTGCTTTTTCAATCGATACGCCGGCAGAATCTTTTCTATGATTTCATATGCTTGGTTCACTGGCATATATGGGAACAAGGAGTTTACCTCTAAATCTTCATCCCCGATATCCCCGGCACTCACCAATTTCACCTCAGCTATTTTCAAAAGTCTTTGCATTGGAAGTTGGATCACTTTCACCGCCTGCACTTTCTCCTTTTGAATGGAAAAGGACGTTTCGGAAACTAGTCCTTTTTTTATATAAATCTTATCCTTATCAGAGGTTATTTGAAAACGGCCATATTTCCAGAAGGTCACACCAAGACCAAATAGAACCCCTATAATCAAAAGAGCAATGCTTACGCCAATTATCATCCAGATATGATCCAATAGATAAGTAAGAACCTTACTTGTCTCCACTTCCATTTGAAAGATTGATTCTATATTGGAGAAAAAAGAAATTAATAATGGAATTAGCGCTAAAAAGCTCAAAGAAGAAAAAGAAGCCTTCACTAAGTCTCTTCTTGTTACCTGAAAATGAACCGTTCTTTCGCTTCCAGCAACTGTTTTAGCTTCTTCTCCGTCTCCTGCTGAGACATTTTCCGGTTGATGGATATAAGACTCTAACCAATCTGCCTCTTTCTTGCGAATAACTGTTAAAGGTATAGAACTAGAATCTCCGGTCTCTCCTGTTTCCAATGTTAAGGAAGTTAGGTGGAGCCCTTTATGAAAAACAGAGGTGTGTCGATGTATATTTTGAATTTTATAAAAGGGGATTACTCGATGCGACTTTGTAAAAACCCCAGACCTTATATGTAGCGCTTCCTCTTCTACTGAATAAGTATGTGTAAACCAATCCAGTATGATGCTAAGAAGCTGCACAATTGCATAGAGGAGAAAGAGAACTTGGAATATCTTCATATACATTTTTTCAGATCCAAAATGTGACACAAATAAAATAATAAATAAGAAAAAATTACTTTTTACAAATCCAACTATATCAAAAACTATTTTAATCGGATGCTGCCGCTTCCTGATACCTTCCATTACTCCACTTCCTTAATCTTTGCAAAATGAGCAATTTGATCACGTAAACGATAAGCCTCTTCCTTTGGAATGGCAGGAATTTCATGCGAAGTGCCCATCGTCCCCACCGTTATGGAATATAATTGATATTTCCTTTGCAGTGGTCCTTGTGTTAATTCAACCGACTGTACTTTTGTCATCGGGATTAATTGATGATTCTCGACCATTACTCCCCATTTCAGTTGAATAAACTCTTCACTGACGTCATAACGCCAATAACGCTGTTTTAATGGCGGTGCAATAAAAATTCCCCATAATGCCGCCAAGATTGTTAATACGCCAAGACCTATAATGATTGGACCTATCCACGCCTTCCATGAAAAATAGAAATAGAGGAAGTAGCAGACACCCAATACCACAAGAATCGTACTATTAGATATCACCTCCGATATCCGCCATACTTTCACAGCCTCTTTAGATACTTTTTTTGTTGGTTCAGGGATAGAAAAATACATGTAAACACGCTCCTTAAATATTCTACTTATCTACGTTGCTTTAATGAAAAAAGTTTCCTCCAATGACAAAAAAATCTCCTTTTTCAAGGAGATTTCTTTATCATATTGACCTATGACCACGCATCCAAGCTTTTAGCTCTGTAAGAGAAGGAGTCTCATCCTCTTACTGCCACATAATTTCTTATCGTAACATCCTCGTATTTTTTTTCAAAGGGAGAGAAGAAAATGATAAAGTACTTAAAACTTATAGCTATACTTGCGACAATGTCATTTATTCTCATAGCCTGCAGTAATGATAAAAGTAAAATCAAGAGCAACTCGGAAAATAGCTCTATAGAAGAAAAACAGAATAACTCAGATGAGGATGACAACCAAGCAAGTGAACCAGATGATACAACAGCTGAGTCAGAAGGGAATAAAACCGACAGTAATGAGTTTAACGATAAACCTTCAAATAATAATAGTTCTAATAATCAGCCAGAAGAAAAAAAAGGGTAGTATATTATCTGCCTATTCTTCTAAAGAGATTGAGTATGCTCGCGTTTGGTTACAACTTATTAAAAAGGGGGATATTGAAGAATTACGCGTTCAGCATATTGCAGCTGGAGAACCAGTAAATCCTTAGGGTGAGAATAGTGTCCAATATCTGAAAGACATTATATCGTTATCAGGGAAAACAATGGCTGATGGTGCCATCACATAAGCGGGAATGGGGATGGCACCATCAATAAATATGATATTCCTTCCCATTAGCCGACTGCAGAACAAATAAAAGAACCTATGCAGGAATATACGAAAAACATTATTGAGTATCCAAAGGAAATCTATATTCAACCTGGTAATGACGAAGAAGTCGAAAAATTGATTAAAATAATTAAAACTGAATTCTAAAAGAATCCACTGATAATAGAATACTCTATTCACATACACGCAACCCTGTTCTGTCTACTTGTTTCCCGGTAATTAAAGTAGATAAGAACGGCAAGTTGCGTGCTAGCATTTAGCATTCCGAATGTATTAAAACTAACTTTAATTTAATAAATTTGCAGTAATGCTGCCCTTTAAAGGGAGGTTAACCCTTCTTATATCAACGCACTCGTTTGTTAAAGTGGAAATCTCTATAATTATAATTAGTTGCCGACTTTTAAAAGTTCCAATCTAAATTCCTCCTCTAAATCGGCTAGCCTCATTAACTTCTCCGATATACCTTTCCAATCTTTATTTACAGACATAGAATGACACATCCCAAGAACCTTAGCCTGTTCAATCTTCAACTCTGATAGACGTGAATGCCTATCTTTAAAATACACTGCATAATCGTTGGCTCTTCTTGCACTTAATTGGAAAAGGAAGAATGTTGTATGCCCTATAGTATCAGCTGTAATAGGGGCATTTAATAACTGATCCGCATAAAAACAAATTGCTTCCCTTCCAATTAACCCTATATCCGCTTTTTCGAATTCCCGATAAGTTCTCTTAAAGTAATCAATTGCTCTCTCATATATTTCGTTATTGTCTAATGTGACAACCTTTTTTGCTGTAGACCAATATTTATTGATTCCCTTCCTATATGGAATCCCTTCCGCCATCCAAGCCTTCTTAAATTGGTCCAGTGATAATGGAACAAATGGAAAGCCAGCTGGATCTTGTACATAAATATTTTTATTATCCATTTGATAAGCTAGCACATAATGGTCTGAACCATGTAAATTTTTATGATTCGGATGGTATGTTAGCTCCCCCATATCTAAAGGGCCTAGAATGACAGGGTTTTGTTTGATTTGCTTTTTTAACAACGTAAATGAGTCATCTAAGTCACTAGCTTGCTGATGCTCTTCTGCAGTAAATCCAAGGATGTTTAGAGCATAATTGATACCATCATCGGGATCTCTCATACTAAAAAAAAGGTTTTTTTCATTTTCTATCATGGCACCTAATCCAACACCAGTTAATACTTCTACAAGTTGAGGAGATACATTTTCTCCTATTGATGAAAGAAACATTGCAGTTGAATTTGAATAACAGTAATGGCCATTTCCTATATACATTAACATCACCTCCGAGTAGATAAGTTGATCTTACAATTTTGAAAATTGAAAAACAACATCAAACGTTATAATATTTCTTCTTGTATATCTTTTGTTTTGCCTTCTCGTCAAACTTCTTCGAGCTGTATACTTATACAATCTTGTATCGATAAAAATAAGGAAACTTCAGTATGAGAAACGGGATGCAACATGGAGAACTGCTAGCAATACAACCATAGTTAGACATTTAATTAGTTCTACTTTTGATATCACTTCGTTAAAAACACAAAATTCAAAATTAATGTTTCTATTTGCCCATGATATAGATATTACATATGTATCGAAACGTTTAGGACACAAAAATATTCAAACCACACCAAAATTATTATTTGGAATTAATGCAAAAAAGCACCAGCAAGCTGCTATATAATTATAACTGTGTCGGCATCCGGTAAATTCGCAGAATTATCACTTGATTTTGTTAAAAGTTTGCGAGGATATAAATTCTTAATAACTGGTAATCAGGACAAGAGTATAAAAATTGCTTATGAAAATATATTTTATATAAGCAAAAATAGCATTTCAAATGACTATCTTAGTATTTATGGAAAATATGGTATTACCTATATTTTAGATTTAATTTCTATGCAATATTTATTTTTATATGCTTAATTGATTTATTAATAATAAAACCTCCTTGTAATAAGTTTTCTGACAAGAAAATTTGGCTACAAGGAGGTGATAAGTATCCTATATTCAATTACATTACATGACTTTTTAAACTACTTTACGAAGAATCTTAAATTCAGCCATTATGATTGTAACAAAATGCAAGTTTTTTATTTAATAGATACGGTCTTAGATAAGCAACCGTACTGCATAATGGTAAAACATCATTACTCAATTTAATTCCAAGGAAATCATTAATATATTCTTTTCTTTTTTGAATCCTCATCCAAAGTTCAGGATAACTTTTTCTTATATCCTCTTTTAATGCATCGTCAGCTAGTGCAATTGTACTTTCAGCTGATACTCCATCATATCCAGCGACACGTGGTATTATATCAGTTTGAAAAATCATTCCGCTTTTAATAATTTCATCCGAGTTCTCATAAATCGGAGAGGCCAGCCACTCTTCATCAGCCGTCAAGTGTCCTGGGCATAGCTCCCAATGAAACACTTCTTTAGGAAGAACAGAATTAATAAAGCTATACATGTCCCCACCAGACATCCCAATTCGAATATTCTCAAGCCATGCTACAATAGCAGTGTAATAAGGAGCAGCTAAGTCTTCTACATAATTTTTTTTACTTTCTGGTAACTCAGAGCGTTCCATAACAGCATATCCTGCCCTACTGGATAATCCTCCTTTGTATCCCACAGTTAAAGAAATGGCATCTCCTTTCGTCACCTTTTTAGACATAGGGTATAAATTTCCCTTTTCAAATCTTTTACCCGTGGATGCTATCGTCACTACACTATTTCTTTGGCCTAAATCATTCAGTTCTTTACCTAGTTCCATTTCAGAGACACCAACATCTAATTTATTTATAGTACGCAAGATGCAATCCGACGCAAGAGATGCTCCAAACTCATAGTGTGCTATTTCATTTGCATTATTCACTCTCCGTACTCCACGGTTTCCAGCAATGAAAATATCTGTTCTATTAGTTAGGGAACCCTCCTTCCCAACAATATCTCTGATCGTATCCACAATAAAAGAAGGTGTATCAAAGAAATTTCGATTATTCTCAACTTTACTTGTGAAGTGCTTCCACCCCACTAAACCAATTTTCATCGATTCTCGGATTCCTGCTTTAAGAAAGACGCTTGAAAATGGAGTATCTGGTTCCATAGGCTGATTCGGTAAGGAAAAGTGCGGGCAATGTATTCCTTGGGCTGGAATTCTAGAGTATTGTGCCTTATTAAAGTTTTCATTTCCTAAGATTAGAAAGGCATTGCCTTTAGAGTGAAGAACCAATATAGCTTCTTCAAATCTTGGAACAAATCCCACTAAATATTCAAAGTTCCCACCATGTTCAAGATCTGCATATACCAATAACGCATCAAGCCCATCCATTCTCATCTCTTGCAATACATTTTCATATCTAGTCTTTATCGTTTCATCATCGATTAATAACGGTTCTCTACTGCAATCAGGCATTGGTGCTTCGATTTCTCTCAACTGTACATTTCTTGATTTATACTTCATATGTATATCCTTTCTCCATTTACTTTATTAGTAACAGTAAGTTTCTACTATAATACATTTTGCATATTCAATCATGCCCCGCTGCATGTCCATTTATCTACCATTTATTTTTTATTATTAAAAGTGACTATTTACTGTAACTGCCAAGATTGTCTCTTTAACTATAGTAATCTTTCCTGCCTATAAAAAGAGACCTTTTTGACTTCAATCAATACCTACCCTTTCCGCTACTTCCGGCTTAGCATTTGAATGCCAAATTAGACGCATGCCCTTGCCATCTTCATCGCTCTGAAACTCAAGTTCTGTAGCCGTTTGTTCCTCATAGTAGCATGTTGATGATAATGGCAGTAACTTTAGCAACATCCCATTTTCCATCCTCATATATAACTTGCCCTGCTCTACAAATACATCTAAATCAGAAGGATCTCCCTGTTCATTTGCAAATCTGTATTTTCCAAGCAATATCTCAGCATTTTTCAGATCAAGTGGAATGATTATCTTACTCTCTAAAGGCTTTGGTACCGTGTAAGCCTCCCCGCTCATAATCTGTTCAATGCTATTTACCAGCTGCTGTGTATAAGCATGATCCCGCTCGCCATTTTGCAGCATAATCAATGTGATATCACGCTCAATATAACGTTTAAACAATGTCGAGTATCCTGGCCAACCTCCACTGTGGTGGACGCTTTTCCCAAATCGCTCATCATCCTCGAGCAGCCAACCCATTCCATAATCAAATGACTCACCATTATTCATCATAACTGGAGAAAAAATCAACTGGCGCACGATCGGACTAATAAAATTATCATCATATAGGGCCATATCCAGTCGCAATAAGTCATCAGCAGTACTGTTGACCATCCCATCTCCTTGTAACCCATCTAAATATTTTACATAATTCAGTTCCGGAATATCATCAGGCAATACATATCCATCATGTTCAATTCTATAAACATACCCAAAAGCGTAATCATTTGGAACATCCCTTAGATCGACTCGACGATTATAGACCAGCGTTCGCTTCATCCGGAGAGGTTGAAAGATTTGTTCGTCCAAAAAGTCGCCGTAACTCTGACCACTTATCCGCTCTATGAGGATAGCTAGCAAAATATAACCAGTGTTGCTGTACAGCCAGTGCTCATTAGGAGCAAACAACGGCTCTGGCTGATGCTCAATCAGCATACGCAACACATCCTCATTGCAAGCATAACGCATAGGATCCCATTTCTTTGCAAATAACTCCATATAATCAGGTAAGCCCGATGTATGACAGAGTAAATGACGTACTGTAATTCCTGGATACGGCAGTTCAGGAATCCAGTTAGCTATCGGATCATCCCAATCCAATTTCCCCTGTTGCTGCAAAAAGACAATACCTAGAGCAGTAATTGGTTTGGAAACAGAGGCCAGCTCGAACATAGAGCCTATCGTCAAGCGGCGGGCGCTACTATCATTGTATTCCGCTATCCCTATCGCTTCACATAACACTTTTTCCCCTTGAACAGCTACAAGAACCACACCATTGAAAATTTCTTGCTTTTTAACCTCTGTAAATAATGATGTGAATTGCTGCACCAACTCTTCTTTTTTCATTATTTTTCCACCTCAATTTATAATGATTTAAACAATTTGTCGCCTTCTTCCCGGGTCACACTCCACGAAATCGTCCATTATTCCGTTTTAAGTATCAGCCGTCTTTACAATTTTAGCTCTCCTTGTTCAGACATCATATATTTCGAAAAATAATGTTCCATTGCCTTGTCCAGCCAAGCGCTCTCCTTTTCATTGAAAGGCATCTCCACTAAATGCTCAAGTTTGGCATAATGCTCCTCATCCAAATTTCTTAAATTATCCATTGCCTTCTGATCAAAATTTGCCAGCGCCCAATTCACATATGCACAGATCACCGCCTCGGCCTCCTCCGAATCGATCGGACCTTCTGATAACCGTCTTACTGCTCGGGAGAATTGAACAGTTTTCGCATCCATTTTCGTCTGCGCCTCCGCTGACCGCTCAAACAGGGTTTGTACTGTATAATCGGATAGATGGTTCTCCACCCACTCCCGTTGCAAGCTTTCTTGATTCATATTATGAATTAAACTGAACATTAGTGGATGATCCAGCTGCTTTTCAGCTTGAATGATTGCAATCAAACGTCCTATTAACTCAAGAGATTCTTCCATCTTAACAAGCTTTAATTCCAATGCCTGTTGTTGCAAACTCAACATCTCAACAAGTGATTGATCATATTGGGGGACTTTGAGCAGTTCACCTATTTGATTTAAACTAAAGCCAAGTGACTTCAAACTTAATATTTTCTGTAGTTCCACCATGTCCTCGAGTTTATATATCCGATGCCCACTTGCCTGTCTATGAGGTTTTATAAGACCCATCTCCTCATAATAATGTAGCGTTCTTACCGGTATTCCCGTCAATTCAGAAAATTTACCAACTGAATAAGTTTCCTTCATAAGAATCGCCTCCCTTTGTTCCCATTGTAATACCTACAGTAACTGTAGGTGCAAGCCTTAATCATCAAAATGTTCATCCTTAGCCGATTAGCTGGATTTAGCAAGGCTTGTTAGAAAAACTGGGAGTCTAGAGACTCGGTAAGATTCGGTTATCTTTTCTAGCAGTATGGGATTATTGCGTTTATCGTTGTCCATATGTTATTTCACGTAATATGGTATCCATGGGATAAAGTACACAACTCATTAATCCAACTGATATCCACCTTGTCACTTTTTGGAAAGCGAAACAGACTCGTGCTTATATTTTTTCAGTGGCCTCAATGAGAGATGTATTCGGACTGAACAAATGAAACGTGAAAGGCTCCTGTCCAAATAAGAGGTCTATTCGACCGGAACTAGTGAAACTTTTAAGAACCTAGTCCGAATAAGCTCCCAATTCGACCGGAACAAATGAGGTCTGCAAGAGTTCAATCCGATTAATAGCACCAATATAAAACAAACTGCCGGAACCAACATCAGTTGCTTTCTACCCAGACAGGAGATAAGTTGCATATTGGATTTTTTTATTGATCCCAATCGAAGAAAAATACATGAATTTCTGCAGTCATCTTGTTTACCATCTACTAAATCATCAACTGTTGAAAGAGAAAAAGGCTTGGATGAGATCATTGCTGTCAGTAAAAAAATGATCCTGCCAAATAAGGAGCGATACAGGAACATTGATGGAGAGCTCCTTAAGAACAATGTAACTAGATAACTATTTTTTAACTTTTAGTATGGAAACTCCTTAACAAGTCTCTCTTTGCATTCATTCACTTGTATAGTGATCGCCTTTCAACAAGTGGACATTAAAAACAATATTAATGGGTCAGTCCCCCGATTCTCTAACTATGCAGAGCGGGAGACTGACCCTTATTATTTATCTTCCCTTAACATATACTCGTTTCCATCTTGGTCATAAAATACGAACATATTTCCATATGGCATTTTTAATAACTCATCCACTTTTATCCCCTTTTGCTTCATATCCTCATAAGCCGCTTCAATATCAGCGGTACTGAAGAGAACAGATGGATGAGCAACTTTAGAGGGCTGTTGCTTCTCCATTAATGATTTAGAATAAAGGATTAACGTAGTAAATTCATCTTCATTAGGACCGACTTCGATCCACGTCGCATTAGGCCCCATCGGTTGTTCTAGCTTTAATATAAAGCCAAGCTTTTCTATCCAGAACGATTTTGCTTGTTCTTGGTCTTCTACATAGATGGTGATTTTACCAATTTTATTAATCATATAAATCTCCTCACTTACCTAAATTCTGAATCCCTGAACCGCTATTTTCAAGCTTTTGCATAATTTCTTCATCAGTTATCTTTTAACTAGCGGTCTTGTTCTATACTGTTGCAGCTGTCCATAAATATTTCAGCTCACAAAAAAGCTTCCATCCTATATGGCTAACATGCCGTATCTTCACCGGCACGCCACCTATCGACGGTTTTGTGGATAAATTGTGCCAACCCCGTATCTTCCATCTTTATCGATTTTTTAATGCGAATGCAGCCTTTCCCGTAATTATAGCCCGCTAGTAAGGCCTCTGCATTTTCGATTTTTTCTATTGTACCCACATAGAGACTGACATAATGTTTTTGGGCATTTAATGCAAAAATATAGTTATCTTCTTTACCATAATTCAACATCTTATAGCGGATGACCTCTCCTAGTTCTGGTGCGTATGAAAAAATCATTTGTCGAATCGCGAGCAGTTTCTCTTTTCTCCAATCATCTTCAAGCATTTCCAAATATTCTTCAGCATTCTTTGCATCATATTGCATGTTAAAGTTTCACTCCTGTATTTATGTTCTATTTTACTACTAACGTGTTCAGTTTAGTTTTTTTCATCTCTAGGTCATTCTATATCCATTAAAAATTTAAAGTCAGGCATTTAAAAATTCCTTTAACTATTCTTCGTTAAAGTGGTTAAACCGCGGAATTACAATCATGCTATAGCTTTCTAACTTGCATTATTGTCATGCTCTTTTTTTCATATATCACAACGGTTAAAATGGACACAAGAACGATCGCAGCATTTGCAGCAATAGTTCCCATCCAGGTCATCGTCATGGTGCCAAAGATAGGGGATGCTGCATTGAACATGGTGTGGAATAATACGGACATAAAGACAAAGCCTTTTCCTGAAATTTTGTAGATTGCCCCGTGGAAAAATCGAAAGGCCATGAGTTGAACTACAAACATCCAAAAGTTAATGAGCCCTTCACCATGATTCGTCCCCGGAATGAAGAAAAGAGGGATGTGCCATACAGTCCATATAATTCCGGTAAAAACAGAAGATAAAACAAAGCCGTATTTTTTGTCGAGTTTAGACTGCAATATGTACATCCAGCCAGCTTCCTCCAAGCCACCAATAATAAGATTACCAGGAAGTGAAAGAAAAAACGTATAAAATGGCAGCATCATTTCTAGGCGGTCTGAAACTACAATATGGATCAAGAAATACAGTGCAAGCCCTGCAACAACAAACAAATAGACAAATATGTTGTTTCTGACGTAGAAAACAGTTTTCAACCATTCCTTAAAATCAGCTATTTTTTTATTTTTCTTTAAAACGACATACGAAGCAATTGCAGGCGACAAAATATAGATTGCAAAAGGAATATTCATTAAGAATTGCTTGAATGTGTGAACCCAATTGTAAACCGAATATCCAAATGGTTCAAGAACAATCAAAGCACCAGACACAAAATAGGCTATGCTAAAAGTCAGTAGCGTAAATTGTACTGTGGTTTTTTTATCTATCATGGTATCTTCACCTCACATTATAGAGTATATTTTTTAAGGATTACACTTAATCTAGCATCAATGTGAATTAGCTTTTTTGTATTTACAAATTTTGAATTTAGCCTTGAATCCCAAAAGCTGCCTCTGTTGTCGTAAATGTAAGAAATCTAAATTTCGATTCAGCCTTTCCTTTACTTAAGAACAGTCAATCTTAATTCTGACCATAACATTTTTTCAATACTTCATCCTCCAAAAAATTTGCTCTCGCCAATTAAAGTTACCCTCTCAGTGTCTTTAAAGTAACAAACCCAATCTTTGAAATTATGTTCCAAGTATGTGAAGATATGAATGATTGGATGTAATAAAAAATATTTCTTTAAACCCCTGATTACAAAACATAGTATTAAACATGTTCTAGGGTACTCCGCTCTATAAATGAGGTAAGTGTGCAATGAGCAGAAAATCTACTTTGTTCCTTATATCTTTGATAAGATCACCTGCAGCACACCATTTACATTCAAAATATACAATGGACTCTCATGGTTAACAATATCCCTTCCTCATTCCATGCTCTTTAACATTGATAAACTGCAGTGGTTGATCCCCCATAAAAACTCATAACTATTATTCATCTCGCTCAATTGCGCCTCCCATTAAGCTCTAATATAACACTTTTCTCAATTTCATTATAATAATAAAAAAAGTCTGTGGTTCAAAAATGGAACAATTTGAGACTAATTTTATCCATTTGTCCAATTTATACAGAAACAGCGCAACTCTCGTTCTAAATAATTCTTCATTTTTCAATAAAAATTGGGCAATAATCTAGTTTAATGAGGAGTAAGGTGGAAAATTACACTCCATCGTTTCGCTGGAGAAAAATAATAGTATATAGTCTGAGGTTCATGAAGGATTCTGTTATGAGGTGTCATCAAATATAATAACAGACAACTTTTAGACATAAAAAAACTCCTTCCACCGAAGTGAAAAGAGTCTTTGAACCCCATTGATTAACGTTTTGAGAACTGAGGTGCACGACGAGCGCCTTTAAGACCGTATTTTTTACGTTCTTTCATACGAGCGTCACGAGTTAATAATCCTGCGCGTTTTAATGTTGGACGGTATTCAGGATCTACTTGAAGTAAAGCACGAGCGATACCATGACGGATAGCGCCAGCTTGACCAGTATAACCTCCACCGTTAACATTTACTAAAATATTGTAGCTTCCAGTTGTTTCAGTAGCCACTAATGGTTGTTTAACAACTTCGCGTAAAGCTGCAAACGGGATATAATTTTCGATTTCACGACCATTGATGATAATTTGTCCGTCACCTGGAACTAAACGTACACGAGCAACAGAGCTTTTACGACGACCAGTACCGATATATTGAACCTGTGCCATTTGTTTTACCTCCCTTTATTAATTATCCACGAAGTTCGTAAACTTCTGGTTGTTGAGCTTGGTGCGGATGTTCGCTACCAGCATATACGTGTAATTTTCTAAACATTTGACGACCAAGAGAATTCTTTGGAAGCATACCTTTGATTGCAAGTTCTAACATTTGCTCTGGATATTTAGTACGCATTTCTAAAGCAGTTCTTTGCTTTAATCCACCTGGGTGCATAGAGTGACGGTAGTAAATTTTGTCAGTTAATTTTTTACCAGTCAATTCAATTTTTGAAGCATTTAAAATAATTACATGATCACCAGTATCCACATGAGGTGTGAAAGTTGGTTTATGTTTACCACGTAGAATTGATGCAATCTCACTAGCAAGACGCCCTAAAGTTTGGCCTTCAGCATCAATCACGTACCATTTACGATCAACATTGTTTGAATTAGCCATAAACGTTGTACGCATGAGTTTCCCTCCTGAAATGTTAAAGTTATAGTTTGTTTTAAAATATAAATGTCTGTTCTTACGTCTATATGTTCACACAATTAAGTTCCGGGGCTTAATGTGGGTTTAAAATACATACCATATTATGATATATCCTAGAGTAGCATATGTCAAGGGAATGTTACACCAGGTTTAGTTGTTATGAGAAAAAAATCTTTTTTTCGTGACTTTTACTCAAAGAACAACACTTTTTACTTATAAGAAAAGGATTCCTTGGTCACTTTCTGTACTCTTTTTGGAAAAGGAGGAAAGCATTAGTCTCCTCTCCCCAGCGTCGCAAGAATCATGGTTTAATACCATACCTTCCAAAGATACAATCCATTTGCAGAGGCTGTTTTTCCTGCTGCCTTTCTATCCTTTTTCTCTAAAATTACGGGAATATCTTGTGGTAACTTTTTCCCTCTTCCTACATCTAATAAGGTACCGACCATAATCCGCACCATATTATAAAGGAATCCATTCCCTTGGAAAGAAAAAATTAACATATTGTCTTCCTCTGTAAGCTTTACTCCAGTAATCGTTCTTACTTTTCTTTCTTTGTCTGTTTTAGCAGAGCAAAAACTAGTAAAATCATACTCTCCAATAAAATAACTTAGTGCTTCCCTCATCGCCTCCATATTTAGAGCATATGGATAATAATAGGCATAATTACGTTTAAAGGGATCTCTCCGCTCTCCTAATTGAATAAAATAGCGATACTCTTTCGCCGTTACATTATATCTGGCATGAAAGGAGTCGGGTACTGTCTCTGCATCTGCAACCACAATATCGTGAGGTAAAAGAGTATTTAGGGCAATCGGCCACTTATCTGCAGGTATATCAAGAGAGCTATCAAAATGAATAACTTGTCCCTTTGCATGTACGCCAGCATCCGTTCTACCCGAAGCTTGAATCTTTACTTCTACTCCTTTATGGAGCTTTTTTAAAGCCTTTTCGATTTCCCCTTGTATGGTTCGATCCTTTGGCTGGATTTGAAACCCACTATAATTCGATCCATCATAGCTAATTGTACATTTATATCTTTGCATCGCATTCTCCATTATGTTCTTAACACAAACAGCATAGCTGTTATTAGTAACAGAATAATAATCATTATGGTATCAATAGGATTCCAGATTAATTGGCGGTATTTCGTTCTTCCTTCTCCACCTTGATAGCCACGTGCCTCCATCGCAATAGCAAGCTCCTCTGCTCTTTTAAAGGAATTAACAAATAAAGGGATCAATAAAGGAATAATTGCTTGTACACGGCTTTTAATGGAGCCACTAGAGAATTCTACCCCTCTTGCCATCTGAGCCTTCATAATCTTTTCTGTCTCATCCATTAAAGTCGGAATAAATCGCAAGGAGATAGACATCATAAGCGCCAGCTCATAAACAGGAAATTTCACCTTTTTTAGTGGACCTAATAATGTTTCAATTGCATCCGTTAACTCAATTGGCGTAGTTGTCAGCGTAAGCAAGGATGTCATGATAATGAGCAAGAAGAAGCGAATAGAAATGAGAATCCCCATTCTAATACCTTCTTTATAAATCGTAATCCATCCCCATTCAAACAATAGCTCTCCATTCTTCGTGAAAAAAATATGCAAAATAAACGTAAAAATAATTAACCAAAAAATTGGCCTCAGTCCTAAATAAATGTACTTAATCGGTACATTGGAGATGGCGACTAAAGTACCTACATATACAATCAATAGCAAATAGCTCCAAATATTATTAGCCAAAAATACAATACAAATAAATAGGAAAACAAGTAGTAACTTGGAACGAGGATCCATTCTGTGTAATGTAGAATCAACGGGAATAAAACGCCCTATAATCATTTTTCCCATTAACTGCTCCCTACTTTCTTCTGAAGATACACTGCTAACTCATCCGTAAAATCTTCCATGTTTAAGTGAACCCGTTCCATCTTCATTCCGAATTTTGCTTCTACTTTCTTTTGGAATCGTACAACTTCAGGAACATTCAATCCAATAGCAGCTAAATCCTCTGCTTCTTTAAAAATTTCTATTGGAGTCCCTTGACGATGAACTTTCCCTTTATTCATAATGACTATTTGATCTGCATAATGAGCAGCATCCTCCATACTATGTGTAACTAGAACAGTCGTTAAATTTCGCTCTTTATGAAGCTTATAAAACATATCCATAATTTCTCGTCTGCCTCTTGGATCTAAGCCAGCTGTCGGCTCGTCTAATACAAGTACATCTGGTTCCATAGCCAGCACACCAGCAATAGCTATTCTTCTCATCTGACCGCCTGATAAATCAAACGGAGATTTCATAAGAAAATCTTCCGACAATCCTACCTCACTTAATGCCTTCACAGCTCTGATCTTTGCTTCTGATTCAGGAATACCAAAATTGAGAGGACCAAAACAGATATCCTTTTCTACTGTTTCTTCAAACAACTGTTGTTCTGGAAACTGAAAAACAATGCCCACTCTTTGCCGGATACTCCGTAAGTTCTTATGTTTCTGTCCACCCTCAAGTATACGGTCACCTATTACCACTTTCCCTTTAGACGGGGTTAAAAGAGCATTAAGATGCTGTAAAATGGTAGATTTACCTGAACCAGTATGACCTATAACGGCAACATAACTTCCAGAAGGAATATTAAAACTTACATCCTCTATCGCCAAGCGCTCAAACGGAGAATTTTCCTGGTAACGATACTCTACTTTTTGAAGTGAGATGTCCATATGCCTGTCACCAACTCTTCTTCTGTTAAATATATTTCCTCTAATGAAATACCTTTGTTTATTAAGCTTTCTCTAACCTTAATAGTAAAAGGTATATCTAAACCTATTTCAACAAGTTCCTTCTGCAGTTTAAATATTTCCTTAGGACTACCTTCCTTATATACCCTACCCTTATTCATTACGATAATCCGGTCTGCCTTAGCAGCTTCATCTAGGTCATGAGTAATCGAGATAATGGTCATATTTTCTTTTTGCAGCTCTCTCATAATATCAAAGACTTCTTCTCTTCCCTGAGGATCAAGCATAGAGGTAGCCTCATCTAATATGATAATTTCAGGTTTCAATGCAATTATTCCTGCAATAGCAACTCTCTGTTTTTGTCCTCCAGACAGATGGTGCGGCTCTTGATCAAGAAAAGATAACATCTTTACTTTTTCCAAAGAACGCTCTACTCTTGTTACCATCTCACTTCTTGGAACAGCGTTATTTTCTAAACCAAAAGCCACATCATCCTTCACCGTTGTACCAACAAACTGGTTATCAGGATTCTGGAATACCATTCCTACCTTTTTCCTTATGTCCCACACAGACTCCTCCGTTATCGGAATACCATCGATGACTATAGAACCTTCATGAGAGTATTGTAATCCATTTAATAACTTCGCTAACGTAGATTTACCTGAACCATTATGTCCAACTATCGCAACCCACTCACCAGCGTTTACATGAAAAGAAACATGATTAAGGGCAAATTCTGTCTGCTCCTCATATTTAAAAGATACATCTTCTACCTTTACTAAAATCTTTTGGTCCATTACATTCCCACCATTTACCTGCCAGATATTGTTGATTATAAATAAAGTAAAATTACTACATTCCTATTAATGACTATCAACCTGCATGTAATAACCCACTGAAAATATTTCAATTTTTTATTCTAACTCATTGTTAAAGCAAGATAAAAAAATAAACTCGCCAATTGGGCGAGCTTTGAATTGGTTTAACATAAGATTATTTGTATAATCTTTGATATCCTTTTTCTATGCTTGTTAAATATATCTTATGGTATTCCACTTCTTAGCACCCTGCAGTTCTAATAAAACATGAAAAAAGCCCGCACCTCTTTCTAACGATTTAAATCCAAAGAAGAGGTGCACGAGCTAGACGAGTCATTAAAAAAGATAAATGCTCATCATAACACTCTATATTGGCTTGATCTAAAAGTGAGGATTATTAAAGAAAAAGGGCACTTGAACAAGTTTCATAACAATATAAACTGTCCCGCACCCTAAGTTTCTTTGAAAATCCTATTACACTAACTCGATAATTACCATTGGTGCTCCGTCTCCACGACGAGGTCCCATTTTCATGATACGAGTGTAACCACCTTGACGATCAGTATAACGAGCAGCAACATCACTGAACAACTTTTGTACAGCATCTTGGTTTGTTTCAGCATTAGCAACTTCATGACGTACATAAGCAGCTGCTTGACGACGTGCATGTAGATCTCCACGTTTACCAAGTGTAATCATTTTTTCTACAACAGAACGAAGTTCTTTTGCACGAGCTTCAGTTGTTTCAATGCGCTCATTGATGATTAAGTCTGTAGTTAAGTCACGTAACATAGCTTTACGTTGTGCGCTTGTGCGTCCTAACTTTCTGTAACCCATGTGAGATTCCCTCCTTTTGTTAAAATACAAGCTTTATAGATATCGTTCATAATCAAGAGACTTCTCAGTCGTCTTTTCTTAATCCTAATCCAAGCTCTTCTAATTTATGTTTTACTTCTTCAAGAGATTTTCTACCTAAGTTTCGAACTTTCATCATATCTTCTTCCGTCTTATTCGCTAATTCTTGTACGGTATTAATACCAGCACGTTTTAAGCAGTTATAAGAACGAACAGAAAGATCTAATTCTTCGATTGTCATCTCAAGAACTTTTTCTTTTTGATCTTCTTCTTTTTCTACCATAATCTCAGCATTCTGTGCTTCGTCAGTTAATCCAACAAAGATATTCAAATGCTCAGTTAAAATCTTTGCACCAAGTGCGATAGCATCTTGAGGACCTGTACTACCGTCAGTCCACACGTCAAAAGTTAACTTATCATAATTAGTCAATTGACCAACACGAGTATTCTCTACTTGATAAGAAACACGAGATACTGGCGTAAAGATAGAGTCAATAGGAATTACACCAATAGGTTGATCTTCACGTTTATTTTGCTCTGCTGGTGTGTATCCACGGCCACGCTTTGCAGTTAAACGCATGCGGAAATTTCCGTTACTACCTAATGTTGCGATATGAAGATCTGGATTTAAGATCTCTACATCACTATCATGTGTAATGTCTGCTGCTGTTACTACCCCTGCACCTTGCATATCAATCTCTAAAGTTTTTTCATCATCAGAGTATATTTTCAATGCTAGCTTTTTGATATTTAATATGATAGCTGTAACATCTTCTACGACGCCTTCAATAGTTGAGAACTCATGAAGTACCCCATCAATTTGAATGGATGTGACAGCGGCACCTGGCAGTGAGGATAGTAGAATACGACGTAAGGAGTTACCCAAAGTAGTACCATATCCACGCTCAAGTGGCTCTACGACGAACTTACCATATTTGGCATCATCGTTGATCTCAACCGTTTCGATTTTTGGTTTTTCTATTTCGATCATCAAGATATACCCTCCTTCAAAACGTCGAAACCTCGGCAATTTTTACCGAAATTCCCCATGTTTACGTTCCCGCTTGTGCACAACAACTGGGTTAGTTAATAAATCTGTACGGGTTCTAAAAGTTTTAGTCATATCCCATTATAGACAAGGATAGAAAATTTATACAGAAAAATTAAACTCGGCGACGTTTAGGTGGTCGGCAACCATTATGAGGAACTGGAGTTACGTCTCTGATCGCTGTAACTTCTAGTCCTGCAGCTTGAAGAGCACGAATAGCAGCTTCACGACCTGCACCTGGTCCTTTAACTGTTACTTCTAAAGTTTTCATACCGTGTTCCATAGATGCTTTTGCAGCAGTTTCAGCAGCCATTTGTGCAGCGAATGGAGTAGATTTACGAGAACCTCTGAATCCAAGTGCACCAGCGCTTGACCATGAAAGAGCATTTCCATGAACGTCTGTAATAGTTACGATAGTATTGTTGAAAGTAGAACGAATATGAGCAACACCAGACTCAATATTCTTTTTAACACGACGTTTACGTGTATTAGTTTTACGTGCCATTATAATGTACCTCCTTTACCGATTATTTTTTCTTATTAGCTACAGTCTTACGAGGACCTTTGCGAGTACGAGCGTTGTTTTTCGTGTTTTGTCCACGAACTGGTAAACCACGACGGTGACGAAGGCCACGGTAGCAACCAATTTCCATTAGACGCTTAATATTTAAAGAAATCTCACGACGAAGATCCCCTTCTACTTTTAAACCGTCAATGATATCACGGATCTTGTTTAATTCATCTTCCGTTAAATCACGAACGCGTGTATCTTCAGAAACACCAGCTTCTGCTAATACTTTTTGTGCAGTATTTTTTCCAATACCGTAAATGTAAGTTAAAGATATTACTACACGTTTTTCACGTGGAATATCCACACCAGCAATACGTGCCATCTATATGCGCACCTCCTTGTTATTAACCTTGTTTTTGTTTGTGTTTAGGGTTTTCACAGATAACCATAACTTTACCACGTCTGCGGATAACTTTACATTTTTCGCAGATTGGTTTAACAGATGGTCTAACTTTCATTATCCTAACCTCCTTGATAGTACGGAGTGCAATCAGATTATTTAAAGCGGTAAGTAATTCTTCCGCGAGTTAAGTCATATGGAGATAACTCAACCGTTACTTTATCACCAGGTAAAATACGGATGAAATGCATGCGAATTTTACCAGAAACGTGAGCCAATACAGTATGACCATTTTCTAATTCTACCTTAAACATGGCGTTCGGCAAAGTTTCAGTGATTGTGCCTTCAATTTCGATTACATCGTCTTTAGCCATCGAAAATCTCTCCTTTCCATAAAAAAATACGAGATCCATCTTAACTAATATAGCAAAGTGTAGCTCTTCTTGTCACACGATCGGTGTACATTAAACTACTCTGAACTGCTCCTATAATATAATATAACTGCATTTAACTGCAACTAATTGATTATACCATAAGAGAAGGTACTTCGTCCGCTATTAATTATAAAAAAATATAATAATAGGCAAAGAAATAGAAAAAGGTTTAATGCTACCAACTAAACTTAGCATTGCTAGATCATTCATTTTAAGAAAGAAATGATCTTTCCTCTCATTACGAATATTCTATCAACAGCCTTGTGTCTTATCGTATCGAAGTATACAAGCATTTATATGACCTTTTTCAAGAAAAATTATCATTCTTCATGAGTCTAGCCTTAAAACTTCCCACTCATACTTGGTTTCACTTGAAAAGCCACATAGATTTCGTATTTCAAGGATTTCGTAGACTGTTCGACAACTGCACACCTGTTTCTAATACCAATCGTCATAATAGAAAGAATAATAGTTACATTACCTTCTTCACTACTAGATAAAAAAGCAATTCAAGCGGAGTTACCATGAAATCCAAAATACTCTGCACCAATTATCTAAATTGATTAATCTTTTAACGAAGATAAACATGTCAAAATAACACGGTTATGCTTTTTTTGTTACAGATATAACCATGAAAATTATTATACCTTTTGAAAAAAGGAAATGCATCATGTTTAGGAATAAACTCCTCAGCCATTTCATCCCAATTCTTCTATTTATTATCTCTGATTTATTCCATGCTAGAGAACAGATTAGTCAAAGCAAAAGTTACTCTTATTTTAAAGTACTTAATAATTCGTCAAGATCTACGAATACTTTATTAATATCTTGTTGTCCATTGATATTACGAAGATAACCTTTTGACTCATAGAAATCAAGTAATGGTTGAGACTGCTTGATATTAACTTCTAAACGATTTTTCACTGTTGCTTCATTATCATCAGCGCGTTGGTATAATTCGCCTCCACAACGATCACATGTATCTGGCTTGGTTGGCGGATTAAACACTAGATGATAGGTCGCACCACAGCTTTTACAAATACGTCTGCCTGTTAAACGCTCCATTAATATCTCTTGATCCACTTGAACATTGATACAAAAGTCTAGTTTCTTATTCAAATCAGACAAAATATTTTCTAAAGCTTCTGCTTGAGGAACTGTACGAGGAAAACCATCTAAAAGAAAACCTTTTTCACAGTCATCCTTGCTAAGTCTTTCGCGAACAATACCAATTGTCACTTCATCTGGTACTAATTCACCTTTATCCATAAAAGATTTTGCCTTTAGTCCAAGTTCTGTTTCGTCTTTCATAGCCGCACGGAACATGTCGCCAGTTGAAATATGAGGGATGTCGTACTTCGCGACAATCTTCTCAGCTTGTGTACCTTTACCTGCGCCAGGGAGCCCCATTAAGACTAAATTCATGCGTATTCCCCCTCAAGTTCTCTTACATAAAATTCAAGGGACAAGCGTCCCCTAAATTATACTATTTAATAAAACCTTTATAGTGTCGTTTTACTAATTGAGATTCTAATTGCTTCATTGTTTCCAATGCCACCCCAACCACGATTATAATACTTGTTCCGCCAATCTGAGCCGATTGTGGAAGCCCTGCAATATTAATGAAAAATACAGGAAGTATTGCAATAATGGCTAAGAATAGAGCTCCAACTAGTGTTAAACGAGATAGAACACGTGATAAATAATCTTGCGTACTTTTACCAGGTCGAATACCTGGAATATATCCACCTTGTTTTTTCAGGTTTTCAGAAACTTGTTCTGGATTCACCTGAATGAAAGCATAGAAATAAGTAAAAGCAAGGATTAATACCGTATATATAATCATTCCTATTGGATGAGTATAGTCAAATACTCTTTGTATCCAGGAAGTAACGTCGTTTTGCGGTAAGAATGATGCAATAGTTCTCGGTGTAACCAAGAAGGAAACTGCAAAGATAACTGGAATAACACCAGCAGAGTTTACTTTCAACGGTAAATGTGTTGATTGTCCACCTGTGCTGCTATTTCCGTTTACCATTCTTTTAGCATATTGAATTGGTATCTTTCTAAGAGCTTGCTGAATGAAAATTACTCCTACTACTATTGCAATGACAGCTAGAACGATTAAAGCTAACGTAACAATATTAAGGAATAATTGATCACCCGGGTTGTCAAACTGCTGAGCATAGATTTGATTAGCAATAGAAGGAATTCCGGCTGCGATACCAGCAAAAATGATAATAGAAATACCATTCCCAACCCCTTTAGAAGTAATTAGTTCTCCTAACCACATTAAAAAGGCTGTACCAGCTGTTAACACAAGAGAAATTACCAAATACGATGAAAATCCAGGTTTTGTAATCAATGCACCACCAGCAAGATTATTAAAACCGTATGACATACCAAAACCTTGGATAAGTGCTAGAACGATTGTAAAGTAACGCGTAAACTGCGTTAATTTTCTTCGTCCAGCCTCACCCTGTTTTGACCATTCCGTAAATTTTGGTACAACATCCATTTGTAATAAGCTTACAATAATAGACGCTGTAATATACGGCATGATTCCCATTGCAAGAATAGAAAAATTCTTTAGTGCTCCACCACCGAAAGTATTTAAAATTCCGAAGGCGCTAAAAGCATCTTGTGCTTTTAAAAAGTCTGCATTCACATACGGTACAGGAATAAATGTACCAAGACGAAATATAATCAACATTAATAGGGTGAATATGATTTTTCGTCTTATTTCACCCACGCGCATAAAATTGGAGATTGTCTGAAACATCAGATCACCTCTGTTTGACCGCCGGCAGCTTCAATAGCTTCCTTTGCAGCAGAGGAGAATTTATGAGCTTTAACAGTAAGCTTTTTCTCTACGTTGCCTTTTGCAAGAATCTTAATTCCTGCTTTTTCGTTGCTAACAACTCCTGTTTCGATAAGAAGTTCTGGAGTTACTTCAGTTCCCTCTTCAAAACGATTTAGAGTATCTAAATTAACAATAGCGTATTCTTTACGGTTGATATTAGTAAAACCACGTTTAGGTAAACGACGGAATAAAGGCGTTTGACCACCTTCGAATCCAGGTCTTACACCCCCACCTGAACGTGCGTTTTGACCTTTATGACCTTTACCAGCAGTTTTACCATTACCTGAACCGATACCGCGCCCTTTGCGTTTACGTTCTTGACGAGAACCTTCTGCAGGTTTTAATTCATGAAGTTTCATTTTGGCACCTCCTTATTGAAGAAGAATGATTTTTAATTTTCTTTTACAGTTACAAGATGTGATACTTTATTGATCATACCGCGAATTGCAGCATTATCTTGTTGAACAACTGTTTGATTTACCTTACGTAATCCTAAAGCTTTAACTGTTTCGCGTTGGTCTTGCGGACGACCAATTACGCTTCTAGTGAGGGTAATTTCCAGATTGTTTGCCATTTAATTTCCCTCCTTATCCTAACAGTTCTTCTACTGATTTTCCACGTAACTTCGCTACGTCTTCAGCACGTTTTAATTGTTTTAAACCGTCTAAAGTGGCACGAACCATGTTAATTGGTGTGTTAGTACCTAATGACTTAGATAAGATATCAGCTACACCAGCTAATTCAAGCACAGCACGTACTGGACCACCAGCGATAACCCCTGTACCTGCAGAAGCAGGCTTCAATAGGATTTCACCAGCTCCGAAATGTCCGATAATTTCGTGTGGAATTGTTGTACCAACCATTGGTACTTCAATAAGATTTTTCTTCGCATCTTCAACCGCTTTGCGAATTGCATCAGGTACTTCTTGAGCTTTACCAGTACCAAAACCAACGTTACCATTTTTGTCCCCAACTACTACTAGAGCAGAGAAACGAAAACGACGTCCACCTTTAACAACTTTCGCTACACGGTTAACTGTAACTACGCGTTCTTCAAGTTCAAGTTTGTTTGGATCAATACGACGCATCTTTTTATGTCCCTCCTTTGTCTATTAAAATTCTAGGCCGTTCTCACGAGCAGCATCAGCTAAAGCTTTTACGCGACCATGATATAAATATCCTCCGCGGTCAAATACTACTGATTTAATTCCTTTTTCTACAGCACGTTTAGCTACTAATTCACCGATCTTAACTGCAGCTTCTAAATTACCAGTAGATTCAAGGTTAAGCTCTTTATCTAATGAAGATGCACTTGCGATTGTTACACCATTAACATCATCAATTAATTGAGCGTAAATGTGTTTGTTTGAACGGAACACATTTAAACGAGGACGAGCTTCAGTTCCGCTAAGTTTAGAACGCACACGTGCGTGTCTTTTCTTACGAACTTGATTTTTATCAGCCTTCGTAATCATTTAGGTCACTCCTTTCGTTTACCTATGCGGCATTACTTACCAGTTTTACCTTCTTTTCTACGTACATATTCGCCTTCATAACGGATACCTTTCCCTTTATAAGGTTCTGGTGGACGAACGTCACGAATGTTAGCAGCAAGTGCTCCAACACGCTCTTTACTAGTTCCTTTTACAACTACTTTCGTAGCAGATGGTACTTCGATTTCAATACCAGCTTCTGGTTCGATTTCTACTGGATGAGAGTAACCTACGTTCAATACAAGTTTGTTTCCTTGTTTTTGAGCACGGTAACCGACACCGATTAATTCAAGACCTCTTTCAAAGCCTTTTGAAACACCCTCCACCATGTTAGATAACAATGCACGAGTTGTTCCATGTAATGCACGATGTTCCTTCACATCAGAAGGACGAGTTACATTAATCACGTTTTCTTCTAAGCTGATCGCAATATCAGAATTAAAAGTACGAGTTAATTCACCTTTAGGACCTTTCACCGTTACAGTACTTTTATCAATAGTAACTGTAACGCCTGCTGGTACTTCGATTGGTTTTTTACCTACACGAGACATTTAGTTGCACCTCCATTCATTAAACCTATTATTACCAAACGTATGCTAATACTTCTCCGCCAACTTGTTTCGCACGAGCTTCTTTATCAGTAAGTACTCCTTGAGAAGTAGAAACTAATGCAATTCCAAGACCGTTTAATACACGAGGTACTTCTGTTGCTTTCGCATAAACACGAAGACCAGGTTTACTAATTCTTTTAAGTCCAGTAATTACACGCTCGTTGCTTGAACCGTATTTTAAGAAAATGCGGATAATACCTTGTTTGTTGTCTTCGATATATTCTACATCACGTACAAAACCTTCACGCTTTAGGATTTCAGCGATCTCTTTTTTGATGTTAGAAGCAGGAACTTCTAATTTTTCGTGACGAACCATATTCGCATTACGGATTCTTGTAAGCAAATCTGCAATTGGATCTGTCATAACCATTTGTATTTACCTCCTTCCCAATATCGGGTTTTACCAGCTAGCTTTTTTCACACCAGGAATTTGTCCCTTATACGCTAATTCGCGGAAACAAATACGGCAAAGCTTAAATTTACGGTACACAGAATGTGGACGACCACAACGTTCGCAACGTGTGTATTCTTGTACTTTATATTTAGGCGTGCGTTTTTGTTTCGCAATCATTGACTTCTTAGCCACATCTTCGCCTCCCTCTAATTAGAGATTACTTTTGGAACGGCATTCCAAATTGAGTTAACAGTTCACGAGCTTCTTCATCTGTTTTTGCAGTTGTAACGATAACAATGTCCATTCCTCTAACTTTGTTTACTTTATCGTAATCAATTTCAGGGAAAATCAATTGTTCTTTAACACCTAAAGTGTAGTTACCGCGTCCGTCAAATGATTTTTTAGATACACCACGGAAGTCACGTACACGTGGAAGAGAAACAGATACAAGTTTATCAAGGAATTGATACATGCGTTCTCCACGAAGAGTAACTTTTGCTCCGATAGGCATTCCTTCACGCAGACGGAAACCTGCAATTGACTTCTTAGCACGAGTGATTACTGGCTTTTGACCTGTAATTTGTGCTAATTCTTCAACAGCAACATCTAATGCTTTAGCATTTGCTACAGCATCACCGACACCCATGTTAACAACGATTTTTTCCAGTTTTGGAACTTCCATAACTGATTTATAATTGAACTTGCTCATAAGAGCAGGAGTAGTTTCTTTAACAAATTTTTCTTTTAGGCGGTTCATTCATTGTACCTCCCTTCTTCATTTGAACTATTTATCTAGAATTTCACCGGATTTTTTCGCTACGCGTACTTTTTTACCATCAACCGTTTTTGATCCTACACGAGTAGGTTCACCAGTTTTAGGGTCGATAGGCATAACGTTGGATACATGAATAGCAGCTTCCTGGTCATTGATTCCACCTTGTGGATTCAATTGGGATGGCTTAGAGTGCTTCTTAACAATGTTGATTCCTTCAACGATCACGCGATCTTTTTTAGGGAATGCAGCAAGAACAACACCAGTTTTGCCTTTATCCTTACCAGAGATGACCATTACTTTGTCACCTTTTTTAACATGCATCTTTTCGCACCTCCTTAAAGGCAATTAAAATTTATATTATAGTACTTCTGGAGCTAATGATACAATCTTCATAAAGTTGTTATCGCGAAGTTCGCGTGCAACTGGTCCAAAGATACGTGTTCCACGTGGACTCTTATCATCACGGATAATTACACATGCGTTTTCATCGAAACGAATGTAAGTACCGTCTGCACGACGAACACCACTTTTAGTTCTAACGACTACTGCTTTAACTACGTCACCTTTTTTAACAACGCCACCTGGTGTTGCTTGTTTCACAGTAACGACGATGATATCACCGATGTTTGCAGTTTTACGTCCTGAACCACCAAGAACTTTAATAGTAAGTACTTCACGAGCACCAGAGTTGTCAGCAACTTTCAAACGTGATTCTTGTTGAATCATGTGTGTAACCTCCCTTCGGGATGCTTAATTCCGAACAATTATATAATAACTGCTTTTTCTACTACTTCTACAAGACGGAAACGTTTTGTAGCTGATAACGGGCGAGTTTCCATAATGCGTACGATATCGCCAGTTTTTGCTGTGTTTTGCTCATCATGAGCTTTATACTTCTTAGAGTATTTCACGCGTTTGCCATATAAAGGGTGTTTTTTGTATGTTTCAACAACAACTGTAATGGTTTTATCCATTTTATCAGATACAACACGACCAGTATAGACTTTGCGTTGATTGCGTTCGCTCATTCTACGAACCTCCTCTCAACTTATCGATTATTGACGCCGATTTCTCTCTCACGAATGACAGTTTTCATTCGAGCGATCGCTTTGCGTACTTCACGAATGCGAGCTGTATTTTCAAGTTGTCCAGTCGCTAATTGAAAGCGAAGGTTGAAAAGCTCTTCTTTTAAGGATTTAACTTTTTGTTCAATTTCAGCAGTGGTAAGGTCACGAATTTCATTAGCTTTCATTAGTTTCACCACCAATTTCTTCACGTTTTACAAACTTACATTTAACAGGAAGTTTGTGCGCTGCAAGACGAAGAGCTTCACGAGCGATCTCTTCAGATACACCAGCTACTTCGAACATAATTTTTCCAGGCTTAACTACTGCTACCCAACCTTCAGGAGCACCCTTACCGGAACCCATTCGGACTTCAAGAGGCTTAGCAGTGTAAGGCTTATGAGGGAAAATTTTAATCCAAACTTTACCGCCACGTTTCATGTAACGTGTCATTGCAATACGAGCAGACTCGATTTGACGGTTTGTAATCCAAGAAGCTTCTAAAGATTGTAAACCGTATTCACCGAATGCAACTTCTGTACCACCTTTTGCTTGACCACGCATTTTACCACGATGAACACGACGATATTTTACACGTTTAGGTAGTAACATATTATTTGCCTCCTTCCTCAGTTTTCTTCTTCGTTGGAAGGATCTCTCCACGATAGATCCAAACTTTTACACCTAATTTACCATAAGTTGTATCAGCTTCAGCAGTTGCATAGTCGATATCTGCGCGTAGAGTGTGCAATGGAACAGTTCCTTCGCTATAAGACTCTGAACGTGCAATATCTGCGCCGCCTAGACGACCTGATACCATTGTTTTGATACCTTTAGCACCAGCACGCATTGAACGTTGGATTGCTTGTTTTTGAGCACGGCGGAAAGATACACGGTTTTCTAATTGACGAGCAATGTTCTCAGCAACTAGTTTTGCATCCATATCTGCTCTTTTAATTTCTAAAATATTGATGTGTACACGTTTGCCAGTAAGTGAGTTAAGAGCTTTACGTAAAGCTTCAACTTCTGTACCACCTTTACCAATAACCATACCTGGTTTAGCAGTGTGGATAGTAACATTTAAGCGGTTAGCAGCACGCTCGATTTCTACTTTAGAAACAGAAGCATCACTTAGGCGTTTTGTAATATACTCACGTACCTTTAGGTCTTCGTGTAAAAGATCAGCATAATCTTTACCTGCGAACCATTTAGATTCCCAGTCACGAATGATCCCAACACGTAAACCGACTGGATTTACTTTTTGACCCACTAATTACCCCTCCTTCTTTTCTGATACAACGATAGTGATGTGGCTAGTACGTTTGTTGATTTGACTTGCACGACCTTGTGCACGTGGACGGAATCTCTTTAGAGTTGGTCCTTCATTAACGTATGCTTGCTCAACCACTAGGTTATTAATATCCATTTCGTAGTTATGCTCTGCGTTAGCAATAGCAGATTTTAAAACTTTCTCTACGATTGGAGAAGCTGCTTTTGGAGTTAACTTCAAAATAGCTACCGCTTCACCAACTTGCTTTCCTCGAATTAAATCTACGACTAAACGAGCTTTACGAGGAGCAATACGAACTGTATTTGCAACAGCTTTTGCTTGCATTAGAATGCCCTCCTCTCATTAACGTCTTGTTTTCTTATCGTCACTTGCATGACCTTTGTAAGTACGAGTTGGAGCAAATTCTCCAAGTTTGTGACCTACCATGTCTTCAGTAACATAAACTGGAACATGTTTACGACCATCATAAACAGCGATTGTTTGACCGATGAATTGTGGGAAGATCGTAGAACGACGAGACCAAGTTTTCACAACTTGCTTCTTATCACTATCACTTAATTTTTCGATCTTTGTTAGTAAATGATCATCAACAAAAGGTCCTTTTTTTAAGCTGCGACCCATAATGGAACCTCCCTTCGTGATTGTTCTACGGTTCTATCATTGAACCGTAGTTCAACCCCGTTATTTTTTACGGCTACGTACAATAAATTTATCAGATTTATTTTTCTTGCTACGCGTTTTGTAACCAAGTGTTGGTTTACCCCATGGAGACATTGGTGATTTACGTCCGATTGGAGCGCGTCCTTCACCACCACCGTGTGGATGGTCATTAGGGTTCATTACAGATCCACGTACAGTTGGGCGTTTACCTAACCAACGATTACGACCTGCTTTACCAATGTTGATTAATTCGTGTTGTTCATTACCAACTTGACCGATTGATGCACGGCAAGTAGCAAGAATTAAACGAACTTCACCAGAATTTAAACGTACAAGTACGTATTTTCCTTCTTTACCAAGCACTTGAGCGCTTGTTCCAGCAGAGCGAACTAATTGTCCACCTTTACCTGGTTTTAACTCGATGTTGTGGATTACTGTACCAACTGGAATGTTAGCAAGTGGTAATGCATTACCTGGCTTGATATCAGCCTCAGGTCCTGACATAACTTCTAATCCAACTTCTAAATTTTTCGGTGCAAGAATGTAGCGTTTTTCACCGTCTACATAATTGATTAACGCGATATTAGCAGATCTGTTTGGATCGTACTCAATTGTAGCAACGCGTCCTGGAATGCCATCTTTGTCACGTTTAAAATCGATTACACGATATTGACGCTTATGACCTCCACCTTGATGACGAACAGTTAACTTACCTTGGTTATTACGGCCGCCTTTTCTGTGTAAAGGAGCAAGTAATGACTTTTCAGGAGTACTTGTAGTGATTTCACTAAAGTCTGAAGATGTCATATTACGTCGACCATTGGAGGTAGGTTTATATTTTTTAATCGCCATTTGTGTTCCCTCCTCTTCTAAATATTATTATTAAGCTTCAAAGAATTCGATTTCTTTGCTGTCAGCTGTTAATTTAACAATTGCCTTACGACGTTTGTTTGTGTATCCACCAAAACGTCCCATACGCTTGAATTTACCTTTGTAGTTCATGATGTTAACTTTTTCAACTTTAACGCCAAAGATTTCTTCAACAGCATCTTTAACTTGAGTTTTATTAGCTCTTACATCAACTTCAAACGTGTATTTTTTATCAACCATTAAATCAGTAGAACGTTCAGTGATAACGGGGCGCTTAATCGTATCGCGTGCATCCATTATGCAAGCACCTCCTCTACTTTTTCAACCGCTGCTTTTGTCATGATTAATTTATCATGGTTTAAAACATCTAATACTGTAATTCCAGAAGCAGTAACAACTGTTACCCCCGGGATGTTACGAGCAGATAATGCTACGTTTTCATCAAGGTCAGCTGTAACGATTAATGCTTTCTTTTCTACAGAAAGATTACCTAATACGGCTTTGAAATCTTTAGTTTTAGGTGCCTCAAAAGCAAGGCTTTGTAATACTAAAATATTTTCTTCTAATACTTTAGTAGATAATGCAGACTTAATTGCTAATCTACGAACTTTTTTAGGTAATTTATAGCTGTAGCTACGCGGTACCGGTCCAAATACCGTACCACCACCACGCCATTGTGGAGATCTGATAGATCCTTGACGTGCACGTCCTGTACCTTTTTGGCGCCATGGCTTACGTCCACCACCAGCAACCTCAGAACGAATTTTAGTTTTATGAGTTCCTTGACGTAAAGAAGCTCTTTGCATAACAACTGCTTCAAATAAAACACTTTTGTTAGGCTCGATACCAAATACTGATTCATTTAATTCGATATCTCCAGCTTGCTTACCGTCTTGGTTGAATAATGCAACTTTAGGCATTCTTATTTCCTCCTTTCCAGATTAATAATTATGCTTTAACAGCAGTTTTAATTTTTAATAAAGCTTTTCTAGCTCCAGGTACATTACCTTTGATTAATAGTAGATTGCGCTCTGCATCCACTTTAACAATTTCTAAGTTTTGAACAGTAATCTGTTCTCCACCCATACGTCCTGGTAATGCTTTACCTTTGAATACACGGTTTGGCGCTACAGGTCCCATTGAACCTGGACGACGATGGTAACGAGAACCGTGAGCCATTGGTCCGCGAGATTGTCCATGGCGCTTGATTGAACCTTGGAAACCTTTCCCTTTAGAGATACCTGTTACATCCACTATATCGCCTTCAGCGAAAATACTTACATTGACTTCTTGACCAACCTCATACTCTTCCACGCTAACATCTCTAAATTCACGAACGAAGCGCTTAGGAGCAGTACTTGCTTTAGCAACATGTCCTTGTTCAGGTTTGTTAGCTAACTTTTCACGTTTGTTTTCAAAACCGATTTGTACTGCTGCATAGCCATCAGCTTCAACAGTTTTCTTTTGAAGAACAACGTTTTCAGCAGCTTCCACTACTGTTACAGGGATAAGATTGCCGTTATCAGCGAATACTTGAGTCATACCTATTTTTCTTCCTAAGATTCCTTTGGTCATTTAAGTCACACCTCCTGATTGTTTAAATGTTTATTTCAATTATAATTTAATTTCGATATCTACACCTGACGGTAAATCCAGACGCATTAGTGAATCAACTGTTTGTGGAGTTGGGTTCACGATGTCGATTAGACGTTTATGCGTACGCATTTCAAACTGTTCACGAGAATCTTTATATTTATGAACCGCACGTAGGATTGTGTATATAGACTTCTCTGTTGGTAACGGAATCGGTCCAGATACAGCAGCACCAGAACGTTTTGCAGTTTCAACGATTTTCTCAGCTGATTGATCTAAAATTCTATGATCATACGCTTTTAAACGAATACGAATTTTTTGTTTTGCCATTATTTTCCCTCCTTTTCGCCTATTTTAGAATAGACATTCTCCGCAGGAATTTCCCACACACTCGCCATGGCAAAGCGGCCGGGTGTGTCAGCAACCTCCCACATCATCGCAAGTCAAAGACCAACATTGTCTATTATACATAAAAACGCCTAGAAAAGCAACAACATTTATTATTTTTCTTTCGTTTTAGTACACTCAGATTATTATACATATTCCATGATCATATTTCAACCCAATGTATAATTGTCAGTCAATTGGTAATGAACCATTTAGATTTAAGAAAACTATTAGTAAGACTTTTATATTCTAACAAAAAGTAGTAAAAGATTATATAGAAAGATTTTGGAAAACCACTTTCTTCTATATTAATAACTCTATCTATTATAGCTAACCTTAATAATTAAACATATTTACTTCGACTAACATTTATCTCTATCTTCAAATATTAAAATTACCATTTACATACCTGTATCAATTTTAATAACAATAGATTTAATTACAAAAAAAACAAGCTGACGAATCAGCTTGTTTTTATCAAAGGTTATTATTCAACGATAGTAGCAACTACACCAGCGCCTACTGTACGTCCACCTTCACGAATAGAGAATTTAGTTCCTTCTTCGATAGCGATAGAAGAAATTAATTCAACATCCATTTCAATGTTGTCACCAGGCATAACCATTTCTACGCCTTCAGGTAAGTTACAAATACCAGTTACATCAGTTGTACGGAAGTAGAACTGAGGACGGTAGTTAGTGAAGAATGGAGTGTGACGTCCACCTTCTTCTTTTGATAATACGTAAACTTCAGCTTTGAATTTTACGTGTGGAGTAATTGTACCTGGTTTTGCTAATACTTGACCACGTTGGATTTCTTCACGAGCAACCCCACGAAGAAGTGCACCAATGTTATCTCCAGCTTCAGCATAATCAAGTAATTTACGGAACATTTCAACACCAGTTACAGTAGTTGATTTTTTCTCTTCAGCTAAACCGATGATGTCTACAACGTCACCAACTTTAACTTGTCCACGCTCAACACGACCAGTTGCAACTGTACCACGACCAGTAATTGAGAATACATCCTCAACTGGCATCATGAATGGTTTGTCAGTGTCACGAGTTGGAGTTGGGATATATTCATCAACTGCAGCCATAAGCTCAGTGATTTTTTCTTCCCAAGCAGCATCTCCTTCAAGAGCTTTAAGAGCAGAACCTTTAATTACAGGAATATCATCACCAGGGAATTCATATTCTGATAATAGGTCGCGTACTTCCATTTCTACTAATTCTAATAGTTCTTCGTCATCAACCATATCACATTTGTTTAAGAATACTACTAAGTGAGGTACACCAACTTGACGAGAAAGAAGGATGTGCTCACGAGTTTGTGGCATTGGACCATCAGTAGCAGATACTACTAAGATACCGCCATCCATTTGAGCAGCACCAGTGATCATGTTTTTAACATAGTCAGCATGTCCTGGGCAGTCAACGTGTGCATAGTGACGAGTAGCAGTTTCGTACTCAACGTGTGCAGTAGAGATTGTGATTCCACGCTCACGCTCTTCTGGAGCAGCGTCGATTTGATCATAACCGCGAGCTTCACCGCCACCAACTTTAGAAAGTACAGTTGTGATAGCAGCTGTCAATGTAGTTTTACCATGGTCAACGTGACCAATTGTTCCAATATTTACGTGTGGCTTAGAACGATCGTATTTAGCTTTTGCCATTAGGAAAATCCTCCTTTGATTTGTAAAAAATAAGTATTTTTATAGAGCTGTGATTAATGATCACAGCTTTATTGCCTACATAGTAGTTATACTTCATTAAAAAGGTAAAATCAACAATTACCCTTTATTTTTTTTGATGATCTCTTCAGAGATTGATTTTGGTACTTCTTCATAGTGATCAAACACCATTGAGAATACTCCACGACCTTGCGTGCTTGAACGTAATGTCGTAGCATAACCAAACATTTCAGAAAGAGGAACCATCGCACGAACAACTTGTGCGTTACCACGAGCTTCCATACCTTCAACACGTCCACGACGTGAAGTGATATTACCCATGATATCACCCATGTATTCTTCTGGAATGATAACTTCTACCTTCATAACAGGCTCAAGAATTACAGGATTACATTTAGATGCTGCATTTTTCAATGCCATTGAAGCAGCGATTTTGAACGCCATCTCAGATGAGTCAACATCATGGTATGATCCATCAAATAATTTAGCTTTGATGTCTACCATTGGATAACCAGCAAGCACTCCTCTTTGTAACGCATCTTCTAAACCAGCTTGAACTGGAGCGATGTATTCACGTGGAACAACACCACCGACGATAGCATTTTCAAATTCGAATCCTTTACCTTCTTCATTTGGTGAGAACTCAATCCAAACGTGTCCATATTGTCCACGTCCACCAGATTGACGTGTGAATTTCCCTTCAACTGCTGCAGAAGAACGGAATGTTTCACGGTAAGCAACCTGAGGAGCACCAACATTAGCTTCAACTTTGAATTCACGACGCATACGATCTACAAGAATATCTAAGTGAAGTTCACCCATACCAGCGATGATAACTTGACCAGTCTCCTGGTTAGTATGCGCACGGAACGTTGGATCTTCTTCTTGTAATTTTTGTAGTGCAGTTGTCATTTTATCTTGGTCAGCTTTTGATTTAGGTTCAATAGACAATTCGATAACCGGCTCTGGGAATTCCATTGATTCTAAGATTACTAAATCCTTTTCATCACATAGAGTATCTCCAGTAGTAGTATCTTTTAAACCTACAGCCGCTGCGATATCACCAGCATATACTTCTGTAATCTCTTGACGGCTGTTTGCGTGCATTTGCAGAATACGTCCTACGCGCTCACGCTTACCTTTTGTAGAGTTTTGTACATATGAACCAGAGCTCAATGTACCAGAGTATACACGGAAGAATGTCAGTTTACCAACGAATGGATCTGTCATTACTTTGAACGCAAGAGCAGCGAATGGCTCATCATCACTTGAGTGCTTTTCGATTACTTCATCTGAATCAGGAGCAGTACCTTTAATTGCAGGTACGTCTAATGGAGATGGTAAGTACTCAATAACAGCATCAAGCATTTTTTGTACACCTTTGTTTTTGAAAGCTGAACCACAGATTACTGGGTAGAATTCAACGTTAACTGTACCTTTACGGATAGCAGCTTTTAATTCATCAGTAGTGATTTCCTCACCACCAAGATATTTTTCCATTAACTCTTCATCAAGTTCAGCTACAGCCTCAACCAATTTCTCATGGTATTCTTCTGCTAACTCTCTGTAGTCTTCTGGAATTTCACGTTCTTGAATATCTGTTCCTAGGTCATTTCCGTAGAAAGTTGCTTTCATTTCAACTAAGTCAATGATACCTTCGAATTGATCTTCAGCACCAATTGGTAGTTGAATTGCATGAGCGTTTGCTTGTAAACGTTCATGTAAAGTTTTTAATGAATAAAGGAAGTCTGCACCGATTTTATCCATTTTGTTTACGAATACTACACGAGGTACACCATATGTTGTAGCTTGACGCCAAACTGTTTCTGTTTGTGGTTCAACACCAGATTGTGCATCAAGTACTGCAACAGCACCATCAAGTACGCGTAGGGAACGTTCAACTTCAACAGTGAAGTCTACGTGTCCTGGAGTATCGATGATGTTTACACGGTTACCTTTCCATTGTGCAGTTGTTGCTGCTGATGTGATGGTAATTCCACGCTCTTGTTCTTGCTCCATCCAGTCCATTTGAGATGCACCTTCGTGAGTTTCACCAATTTTGTGGATACGACCAGTGTAGTAAAGTACACGCTCAGTTGTAGTCGTTTTACCAGCATCAATATGTGCCATGATACCAATATTACGAGTGTTTTCTAAGGAGAACTCTCTTGCCATTTGGTCTTTCTCCTTTCATAATGAAAGTATTTTTGTAAATTATAATATTACCAACGGTAGTGAGCAAACGCTTTGTTCGCTTCTGCCATTTTGTGTGTATCTTCACGTTTCTTAACTGATGCACCAGTGTTGTTAGCTGCATCTAAGATTTCGTTAGCTAATCTCTCTTCCATTGTTTTCTCTCCGCGAAGACGAGCATAGTTAACTAACCAGCGAAGACCTAAAGTAGTACGTCTTTCAGGACGAACCTCCACTGGAACTTGATAGTTAGAACCACCAACACGGCGTGCTCTTACTTCAAGAACTGGCATGATATTCTTTAATGCTTGATCAAATACTTCAATCGCTTCTTTTCCAGAACGCTCAGCAACGATTTCGAATGCTGAATATAGGATAGCTTGCGATTTCCCTCTTTTACCATCAATCATCATTTTGTTGATTAAACGAGATACAAGCTTTGAATTGTAAATCGGATCTGGTAATACGTCTCTTTTTGCTACAGGACCTTTACGTGGCATTTGATTTCCTCCTTTCAATTATGCTATAAATTCTATTTTATTATTTTTTTGCTGCTTTTGGTTTTTTAGTACCGTATTTAGAACGACCTTGCATACGGTTGTTAACTCCAGCAGTATCAAGCGCACCGCGTACGATATGATAACGTACCCCCGGTAAGTCTTTTACACGTCCTCCACGGATTAGTACAACACTATGTTCTTGTAGGTTGTGACCAATACCAGGAATGTATGCTGTTACTTCGATACCGTTTGTTAAACGAACACGTGCATATTTACGTAATGCAGAGTTTGGTTTTTTCGGTGTCATTGTACCAACACGAGTACATACCCCACGTTTTTGAGGTGAAGATACGTTTGTTTGTGCTTTTTTGAAACTGTTATAACCTTTGTTTAACGCAGGAGACTTCGACTTCTCTTCAGTAGATTGACGAGGCTTGCGCACTAATTGGTTAATTGTTGGCATTTCTTTTTCCTCCCTTCCTTTATGTTTGAAGCCCACACATCCAGGTGGTTCATATTAGGGCAAAAACAAAGTTCTCATGGTTAATTCCATAAAAACAGTTTTAAATAATTATGGCAACAGTTGCTGCGCCTACTTCTATTCCGCATGATTCGCCAAGCTTCTTCATGGATTCAACAAGTATAATAGGAATATTCACTTCTTCAGCTACCTCAGATACCTTTCTAATGATCATCGGATCGGCATCCTCTGCAACGATAACCTCAGTTGCAATCCCTTTTTTTAACGCTTTTACTGTTTGCTTTGTTCCTACTACTATTTTACTTGCCTGTCGTACTTTTTCATAAGACATTTTTATATCCTCCAAAGCAACAGGTGAATAGGAGCACCTTTGATATAGTATCATCTATAAAATTAGATGTCAATTATTTTCCTAAAAAACTTTCCTTTAATACCTAGATCTGTTTATCAAAGCTATGGATGTTGACCTATCTATTAATTCATAAATGATAGATAGGTCAACATAATAACCATATGACTTTTTAGGAAAGATTCTAATTTATCGCTATTACTCTACAGTAACAGACTCTTCTGTCAGTTCTTCTGCAGTAATAGGTTCAGCATGACGATATCTTGGCATACCAGTACCAGCAGGAACTAATTTACCAATAATTACATTCTCTTTCAATCCTAGTAATTCATCGCGTTTACCTTTAATCGCAGCATCTGTCAGAACTCTTGTAGTTTCTTGGAAAGATGCAGCTGATAAGAATGAATCTGTTTCCAAAGATGCTTTTGTGATACCAAGTAATATCGGTCTTCCTGTTGCAGGAAGTTTTCCTTCTCTTAAAGCTTTTGCGTTTGCATCAGTGAATTGGTGAATATCTAATAGAGTACCTGGTAATACATCTGTCTCACCAGCGTCTACTACTCTGATTTTGCGAAGCATTTGGCGAACCATTACTTCTACGTGTTTATCACCAATTTCTACCCCTTGCATACGATAAACCTTTTGTACTTCACGAAGTAGATATTCTTGTACTGCTGTAACGTTTTTCACTTTAATTAATTCTTTCGGATCAATAGAACCTTCTGTTAATTCCTGCCCTTGCTCTACTACATCATCAACTTTTACTTTAAGCCTTGCTGTATAAGGAGCAGTATATGTTCTAGTTTCTAATTCACCTTGAACAACAATCTCATGTTGACGGTCTCTGCCTTCGTTGATACCAACAACAACCCCTGCCATTTCCGTAATAACCGCTTGCCCTTTTGGATTACGAGCTTCGAATATTTCTTGGATACGAGGTAAACCTTGTGTGATATCGTCTCCAGCAACCCCACCAGTATGGAATGTACGCATTGTTAACTGTGTACCCGGTTCCCCGATAGATTGTGCTGCAATAATACCAACAGCTTCTCCTACTTCCACTTCTTGACCAGTTGCTAGGTTGCGACCATAACATTTTTTACATACACCATGACGAGTATTACATGTAAACGCAGAACGGATCCATACTTCTTCGATATTAGCTTCAACAATTTCTACTGCTAAATCTTCTGTAATAAGTCCATTTTCTGGAACAATAACTTCATTCGTTTCTGGGTGTTTAATTGATCTTCTTGCATATCTTCCGATTAAACGCTCATCTAGTGATTCGATAATTTCTGTACCTTCTTTAAGCGCAGAAACTAATAATCCTCTGTCCGTACCACAATCATCCTCACGAACAATGACATCCTGTGCTACGTCAACAAGACGACGAGTTAAGTAACCAGAGTCTGCTGTTTTCAGTGCTGTATCGGCAAGACCTTTACGCGCACCATGTGTAGAGATAAAGTACTCTAATACAGTTAAACCTTCACGGAAACTTGAGATAATCGGTAATTCGATGATTCTACCAGCCGGGTTGGCCATCAAACCACGCATACCAGCAAGCTGTGTGAAGTTAGATGCATTACCACGGGCTCCAGAGTCACTCATCATAAAGATTGGATTACGTTTATCTAAAGATTTCATCAGTTTTGCCTGGATAGTATCTTTTGCAGCACTCCAGATAGAAATAACGCGATCATAGCGCTCTTCTTCTGTGATTAATCCACGTCTAAACTGTTTCATTACATTATCTACTTTACTTTGTGCTTCTTCGATAATTTCTTGTTTTTCGCCTAATACTACAATGTCAGCTACACCAACAGTAATACCAGCTTTAGTAGAATGCTTAAATCCTAAGTCTTTCATTCTGTCCAACATCTTAGAAGTTTCCGTTATCTTGAAACGTTTAAATACTTCAGCAATTATATTACCTAAAATTTTCTTTTTGAACGGTTCGATAATTGGCAGCTCCCTAATTGCGGCAGGTACATCTACACCTGGCTCAACAAAGTATCTTTCAGGAGTTTTTTCTTCTAAGTTTGTTTTCGTTGGTTCGTTAATGTACGGGAAAGATTTTGGTAAAATTTCATTGAACACTAACTTACCTACTGTTGTTAATAACAATTGTTTATTCTGTTCTTCTGTAAATGTTTCGTTATTTAAAGAACTAGCACGTACTGCCACACGAGTGTGTAGATGCACGTAACCATTTTGATAAGCTAATAAAGCCTCATTTGTATCATTGAAGATCATACCTTCTCCAACTGCACCCTCACGCTCTAATGTTAGGTAGTAGTTTCCTAATACCATATCTTGTGAAGGAGTAACAACTGGCTTACCATCTTTAGGGTTCAAGATGTTTTGAGCCGCAAGCATAAGTAAACGAGCTTCTGCTTGTGCTTCAGATGATAATGGAACGTGAACCGCCATTTGGTCTCCGTCAAAGTCCGCGTTGTAAGCTGTACATACTAACGGATGAAGACGAATTGCACGGCCTTCTACTAGTGTTGGTTCAAATGCTTGAATACCTAATCTGTGTAAAGTCGGTGCACGGTTAAGTAAAACAGGGTGCTCCTTAATAACTTCTTCCAGCACATCCCAAACTTCCGGTTGAAGTCTTTCGATTTTTCTTTTCGCAGATTTGATATTGTGAGCAATACCCTTTTCTACTAACTCTTTCATTACGAAAGGCTTAAATAATTCAATCGCCATTTCTCTAGGCAGACCACATTGATACATCTTTAAGTTCGGACCTACAACAATAACAGAACGCCCAGAGTAATCAACACGTTTTCCTAATAAGTTTTGACGGAAACGCCCTTGTTTACCTTTAAGCATATGTGACAATGATTTAAGTGGTCTATTACCAGGACCAGTTACCGGTCGTCCACGACGGCCATTATCAATCAACGCATCTACAGCTTCTTGGAGCATACGTTTTTCGTTTTGCACGATAATGCTTGGTGCACCTAAGTCTAATAATCTTTTCAGACGATTATTACGGTTAATAACACGGCGGTATAAATCATTTAGGTCAGAAGTCGCAAAGCGGCCACCATCTAATTGAACCATCGGGCGCAATTCTGGAGGAATCACTGGAAGTACGTCAAGAATCATCCAAGAAGGCTCATTCCCAGAACCACGGAACGCTTCTAATACTTCTAGTCTTTTAATCGCACGAGTTCTTCTTTGCCCTTGTGCCGTTTTTAATTCTTCCTTTAAAGCATCTACTTCTTTATTTAAATCAATATCTGATAATAACTTCTTAATAGATTCAGCACCCATTGAAGCTTGGAACTTCACACCGTATTTATCACGGTATGCTCTATACTCTTTCTCTGAAAGAAGTTGTTTCTTCTCAAGAGCAGTGTCACCTGGATCTGTTACAACATAAGAAGCAAAGTAAATAACTTCTTCCAGTGCACGTGGAGACATATCTAACACTAGACCCATACGGCTTGGGATTCCTTTGAAATACCAAATATGTGATACTGGAGCCGCTAATTCAATGTGTCCCATACGTTCACGACGAACCTTTGCACGGGTAACTTCTACTCCACAACGGTCACAGACTACTCCTTTGTATCTAACACGCTTGTATTTACCACAGTGACATTCCCAGTCTTTTGTAGGACCAAAAATACGCTCACAGAACAAGCCATCTTTTTCCGGTTTTAAAGTACGATAGTTAATTGTTTCTGGCTTTTTAACTTCACCAAATGACCATGAACGGATTTTATCTGGCGAAGCTAGGCCTATTTTCATATATTCAAAATTATTAACATCCAACAAGGGTCCTACCTCCCTTTCGATCTTCAGGCTTTTGCCTTACTTAAAAACTTCTAAAAACTTATATAATCAAAGACAGGCCGTCACAAAAGGGTCTGACTTCACTTGAATAATCTATTTTAAAAGATATAAAAGGATCTTCTATTTAGATGTCTTCGCAGTGGAGTCTGACCCTTTCGTTTTTAGACAGGCCATGTTCATTACTTTATTATTCTTGCATGCCTACCTTTTCTGACTCAGGCTCTTGTGTTTCGGAAACAATTGTCAGAGATTCAGCTTGATGAATATCATCATCATCGTCTGTGTCTCTCATTTCAATTTCTTCTTCCGTGCTAGATAAGATTTTTACATCTAACCCTAAACTTTGCAACTCTTTCATTAATACGCGGAATGATTCAGGAACTCCAGGTTCTGGAACGTTTTCTCCTTTAACAATAGCTTCATATGTTTTCACACGACCAACAACGTCATCTGATTTAACAGTAAGAATTTCTTGTAAAGTATAAGCAGCTCCATAAGCCTCAAGCGCCCAAACCTCCATCTCTCCAAAACGCTGACCACCGAATTGAGCTTTTCCTCCTAGTGGTTGTTGCGTTACTAAAGAATATGGTCCTGTTGAACGAGCATGTAGCTTATCATCAACCATATGAGCAAGTTTGATCATATACATAACTCCAACGGATACACGGTTATCAAAAGGTTCACCTGAACGTCCGTCATATAGTACTGTTTTCGCATCTTGCGCCATTCCGGCTTCTCTAATTGTTTCCCATACATCTTCCTCACGAGCACCATCGAATACTGGAGATGCAACATGGATATTTAAGCTTCTTGCAGCCATTCCAAGATGCAATTCTAACACCTGACCGATATTCATACGTGATGGTACACCTAGTGGATTTAACATGATATCAACTGGTGTTCCGTCTGGTAAGTATGGCATATCTTCTTCAGGTAGAATTCGGGAGATAACCCCTTTATTACCGTGACGACCTGCCATCTTATCGCCTTCATGGATTTTACGTTTTTGAACAATATATACACGTACTAATTGGTTAACACCTGGTGGTAATTCGTCTCCATCTTCTCTATTGAAGACTTTAACATCGTGGACGATACCGCCGCCACCATGTGGAACACGTAAACTTGTATCACGTACTTCACGTGCTTTTTCACCAAAGATAGCATGTAATAATCGTTCTTCTGCCGTTAATTCAGTTACCCCTTTAGGTGTAACTTTACCAACAAGCAAGTCACCATCTTTTACTTCAGCACCGATGCGAATAATTCCGCGATCATCTAAGTTGCGTAAAGCATCTTCTCCGACATTCGGAATATCACGCGTAATTTCTTCCGGTCCTAATTTTGTATCACGAGATTCTGATTCATATTCTTCAATATGAATAGAAGTATAAACATCATCTTTTACCAAGCGTTCGCTCATGATAATAGCATCCTCGTAGTTGTATCCGTCCCATGTCATAAAGGCAACTAATACGTTACGTCCAAGGGCTAATTCACCAAGTTCCATAGAAGGACCATCAGCTAAAACCTCGCCTTTTGTTACTTTATCACCTACAGCAACAATCGGGCGTTGATTATAACAAGTACCTTGGTTTGAACGAACAAACTTAAGCATTTTATATTTATCAAGATTTCCTTTTACTTCTTGACCATCTACTTCAGAAATACGTCTAACCCACACTTCACGTGCTTCTACATGTTCAACAATACCAGGATGCTTACAGATAACAGCTGCACCTGAGTCTTTTCCTGAAACATATTCCATTCCAGTTCCTACTCTTGGAGCTTCCGGCTGCATTAAAGGTACTGCTTGACGCTGCATGTTCGCACCCATTAAGGCACGGTTAGAGTCATCATTTTCTAAGAATGGGATACACGCTGTCGCAGCAGATACAACCTGCTTTGGAGATACGTCCATATAGTCTACACGATCACGCTTAACAACAACGTTCTCATCACGGAAACGTGCTACAACATCTTCATCTAAGAAGGAACCATCTTCACCTAAACGAGCGTTCGCTTGGGCAACAACATAGTTATCTTGTTCATCAGCTGTTAAATAATCTATTCGCGACGATACTTTACCTGTCTCAGGATCAACACGTCTGTACGGTGTTTCGATAAATCCGAAACGATTTACTTTTGCATAAGAAGATAAGGAGTTAATCAAACCAATGTTTGGCCCCTCAGGTGTTTCAATCGGACACATACGGCCATAGTGAGAATAGTGAACGTCACGAACTTCCATTCCTGCACGCTCTCTTGTTAAACCACCAGGTCCTAACGCAGACAAACGACGTTTGTGTGTTAATTCTGCTAATGGATTTGTTTGGTCCATGAATTGAGAAAGCTGAGAGCTTCCAAAGAATTCTTTGATAGATGCAATAACAGGTCTGATATTAATTAGCTGCTGCGGTGTAATAGTATTCGTGTCTTGAATAGACATTCTTTCGCGAACAACACGCTCCATTCTAGATAAACCAATACGGAATTGGTTTTGCAACAATTCGCCTACAGAACGAAGACGTCTGTTACCTAAATGGTCAATATCATCTGTTAGACCTACTCCATGCAATAAATTAAAGAAATAACTGATAGAAGCAATGATATCTGAAGGAGAGATGTTTTTCACAGCTTCTTCTACATATGCATTACTAATAACATTAATTTCTTTATCCCCTTCATCTAGTGGTGAATATATTTTCACCGATTGTACAACAACATCATCTTCTAATACTCCGCCATATGGGCTCAGCTTTTTAAAGCCGATATTGTTTTCTAGATTAGGAATAATACGGTCAAGCGCACGGCGATCTAAAAGAGTTCCTTTTTCAGCGATAATCTCGCCAGTTTCAGGATCCACTAATGTTTCTGCTAAACGCTGATTAAATAATCTATTTTTAATATGAAGCTTTTTATTAATTTTATAACGACCTACATTCGCAAGATCGTATCTTTTTGGATCGAAAAATCTTGATACCAATAAACTTTTTGCATTTTCCACAGTAGGTGGTTCTCCCGGACGAAGACGCTCATAAATTTCTAATAGCGCTTTGTCTGTTCCTTCTGTGTTATCTTTTTCTAAAGTGTTACGCAAATACTCATTGTCACCAATCAATTCAATAATCTCTTGATCGGAACCAAATCCTAAAGCGCGTAACAGAACAGTAACAGGAAGTTTACGTGTACGATCAATACGTACATATACTACATCCTTTGCATCTGTTTCATACTCTAGCCATGCTCCACGGTTAGGAATTACTGTAGCAGTAAATCCTTTTTTACCGTTCTTATCAAGTTTTCCATTATAATAAACACTTGGAGAACGTACTAATTGAGAAACGATAACCCGTTCCGCACCATTAATAACAAAAGTACCAGTTTCAGTCATAAGCGGGAAATCACCCATGAATACATCTTGGTCTTTTACTTCTCCTGTTTCTTTATTCACAAGACGAACCTTCACACGCAAAGGTGCAGAATATGTAACATCTCGCTCTTTCGATTCTTCCACTGAATACTTAGGATCTCCTAAGCTATAATCAATGAAATCAAGTGATAAATTGCCAGTAAAATCTTCAATAGGTGAAATGTCCTGGAACATTTCTCGCAATCCCTCATCTAAAAACCATTGATAGGAAGAGGTTTGGATTTCAATAAGATTTGGTAATTCTAAAACCTCACTAATTCGTGCGTAGCTTCTCCGCTGGCGGTGTCGTCCATACTGAACAAGTTGACCTGTCAACTGATTCACCCCTCAAATCAAACGTTATAGTACATCTATTAACATCTTATAAAAAAGGATATTAGACCCATTTTTATAAGACAAAAAGAAAAAGGGTTTTCCAATCAAAAAACCACATTTTCATATTTCTAATATTATTCTGTTAGTTTTTCCTTCTTACACCAATTTTATACAGTAACTTAGATAAAATTGCGAGTTTCAGAAAAATATTATATTGGCATTATACAATGATATCACAACAAAAAGGACTAGTCAATCTTTTTTGCTTGAATTATAAAATAGCCTTTTTTCTTTTCTACTACGTTTACCTCTTTAAAGAATTCTTCTAATTTTGCAATAGCAGAGGGTGCTCCTTGTTTCTTTTGAATCACAACCCATAATTCCCCATTAGGTACTAAGCAGTCATAGCTTTGCTCTAAAATATCATGAACTACTTTCTTCCCCGCTCTTATTGGCGGATTGGTTAAAATAGAGGCAAATTTTTTTCCCTTTACACGAAGAAGTCGATCACTTTCATAAATACGAACATTTTCAACGCCGTTTTGTCTGGCATTTTCTTCTGCTAATTCAATAGCACGTAAATTAACATCAACCATATGGACCATTCTATTTGGGGAAGTCTTCGCAATAGATAAACCTATCGGGCCATATCCACAACCTACATCTAATATATCTCCATCTAAATCAGGCAAGGTATACGTCTCTATCAATAATCTGGATCCAAAGTCCACTTCCTTTTTAGAAAAGACTCCATTATCTGTTTTAAAACGTATTGTATTACCTTTAAGCGTAAAATTCCAGTAATTTGGATCGCTATTTACATTTTGGGTTCGGGAATAATAATGTTCCGTCATACGAACACCTCCTTAGGAGAATTTATTTAAGGAAGACTACTTGAGGATTGACTACAAAACTTAGATTGTAATCAATAAAAAAGCGCAGACGACTTATCCTAAAGCTATCATATACCAACAGTAGCTTATTTAGAGACTCCTTAGAAGATAATTCTCCCAGCAGTTCATATTTCACTTCTAACTTGGTAAATTGCGGCTAACTTTTCTTAAGTCCTTCTCACTTTCAGGAAAAAAAGCCCGCTAAAATAGCGAGCTTCTTTTTAACTAACATTACTTAACTTCAACGTTAGCTCCAACTTCTTCAAGTTTAGCTTTGATTTCTTCAGCTTCTTCTTTAGAAGCTCCTTCTTTAACTGCTTTTGGAGTGTTGTCAACAAGTTCTTTTGCTTCTTTAAGACCAAGACCTGTGATTTCACGTACAACTTTGATAACTTTGATTTTTTGATCTCCAGCAGATGCAAGAACTACATCAAACTCAGATTTTTCAGCAGCAGCTTCTCCGCCACCTGCAGCTACAGCTACAGGAGCAGCAGCAGTTACTCCAAATTCTTCTTCAATTGCTTTTACTAAATCGTTTAATTCTAAAACAGTCATATTTTTAACTGCTTCTAAGATTTGTTCTTTAGACATTATATGTTTCCTCCTTGTTTTTTGGGGTTTTATAATACGTTTCCGTATAAAAGATTATGCGCCTTGTTCTTCTTTTTGATCTGCAACTGCTTTTGTAGCAAGAGCAAGGTTGCGGATTGGTGCTTGAAGAACGCTGAGTAACATAGAAAGTAAACCTTCGCGTGATGGAAGTTCAGCTAGAGCTTTTACTTCTTCAACTGTTGCTAAGTTCCCTTCGATTACTCCCGCTTTAATTTCTAATGCTTCATGGTTTTTAGCGAAGTCATTTAGAATTTTTGCTGGTGCAACAACATCCTCATTACTGAACGCAATAGCGTTTGGACCAGTTAAGGATTCGTTTAAACCTGCTAATTCAACAGATTCTGCAGCACGGCGAGTTAAAGAGTTTTTGAAAACTTTAAACTCGATTCCTGCATCACGAAGTTGTTTACGAAGTTCAGTTACTTCTGAAACAGTCAAACCACGGTAGTCAACAACGATAGTTGATTTACTTGCTTTGAATTTCTCCGCAATATCAGATACTATTTGTTTCTTTTGTTCGATTACGCTGCTCATCTTTACACCTCCTGTAGAATTTCTACATTCATACCGACAAATAAAATCCTCCATATCTTTCAGACATGGAGGTGTATACAATAGTCGTTCTCACAACTGATCAAATAATCTATCGTATTACCTCGGCAGGGAATTAAGCTAAAAAATTAGCACCTACTGTCTACGGTACAAATGTTATTTATTTTTTCAACAAGATGAAGTATATGCTATCCATCTTATTTTGTCAAATACCAATTTTTATCAAACAGTAGATGGATCTACTTTTACGCCAGGTCCCATTGTTGAAGTAACAGATACGTTCTTCATGTAAGTACCTTTTGCAGCAGCTGGTTTTGCTTTTGACATTGTATCAAAGATAGTTTTGAAGTTCTCAACTAGTTTAGTTTCATCGAAAGAAACTTTACCGATTGGAACATGTACGTTACCAGCTTTGTCTACACGGTATTCTACTTTACCAGCTTTGATTTCGTTAACTGCTTTTGTTACATCAAATGTAACTGTACCAGTTTTAGGGTTTGGCATTAAACCTTTAGGTCCTAATACACGACCAAGTTTACCAACTTCACCCATCATATCTGGAGTTGCAACGATTACGTCAAAATCAAACCAACCTTGTTGGATTTTATTTATATATTCAGCATCGCCTACATAGTCTGCACCTGCTGCTTCTGCTTCTTTTAATTTTTCACCTTTAGCGAAAACTAAAACGCGTTGAGTTTTACCAGTACCGTTTGGAAGAACTACTGCTCCACGGATTTGTTGGTCTGCTTTCTTAGGATCTACTCCTAGACGGAAAGCAACTTCAACTGATGCATCAAATTTTGTAGTGCTAGTTTTTTTCACTAACTCAATTGCTTCTTGAATTGGGTAAGCTTTAGTACGATCAACAAGTTTGATAGCTTCTAAATACTTCTTACCTTTTTTAGCCATAACTATATTTCCTCCTTGAATTGTGGTTTTAGCGGAATTACCTCCCACGAATAAAGGTTGCGACTAAAGATTCACCGTCGTCACAACCTTAATCAACACTAACCATATATAGGTTTAGTCTTCAATAACAATACCCATGCTGCGGGCAGTACCTTCAACCATGCGCATAGCAGATTCAACACTAGCTGCATTTAAATCAGGCATTTTTGTTTCAGCAATCTCGCGTACTTTATCACGCTTAACAGTTGCTACTTTATTACGATTTGGTTCACCAGAACCAGACTCGATACCAGCTGCTTTTTTAAGTAAAACTGCAGCAGGTGGAGTTTTTGTAATAAATGTAAATGAACGGTCTTCGAAAACCGTAATCTCAACAGGAATGATTAAACCAGCTTGTTCAGCTGTACGAGCGTTAAACTCCTTACAGAATCCCATAATATTTACGCCAGCTTGACCCAATGCAGGACCAACTGGTGGTGCCGGATTCGCTTTAGCTGCTGGGATTTGCAATTTAACAACTTTAATTACTTTTTTAGCCACGAGACACACCTCCTTAAAGTCCGTGATGTGGTAATAGGGGTTTCCCCTCCCACTCAACTTATCGTCTTTATATGAAATAAAGAAATTTGACAATATCTTATCTCTTTATGAGATATACTGACCTATGAAATAGTAACACTTTTTCAATACCATTTCAAGTTTTCTAGTTAAAATTTTTCAATTTGTGTAAAATCGAGCTCTACAGGAGTATCTCTACCAAACATATTTACTAGTACTTTAACCTTTGCTTTATCCTTATCAATTTCCTCAACTGTACCAGTGAAATTAGCAAATGGACCTTCATTTACTTTTACTGTTTCTCCTAATTCAAACTCAATTTCAATTCTTTGTTCTTCTACGCCCATTCTTTTCAGAATTACTTGGACTTCTTCTGGTAAAAGCGGCGTTGGTTTTGATCCAGACCCAGCGGAACCAACGAATCCAGTTACACCAGGGGTATTACGTACGACATACCAAGAATCATCGGTCATAACAATTTCTACCAACACATAACCTGGGAATACTTTTCTTTTTACTACTTTTGTTTTACCGTTTCTGATATCTGTTTCTTCTTCTTCAGGTACAACCACGCGAAAAATTTTATCTTGCATCGCCATTGTTTCTACCCGTTTTTCTAAATTAGCTTTCACCTTATTCTCATATCCAGAGTACGTATGCACTACATACCAGTTTTTTTCCATAAAAGAGGACTACTTCGTCCGTCCCTCCCTGCAACATTATTTTTTTCGTGCTGTTTTTTATAGTATCTGTAAGGAACAAGTCATTTATTTTTCAGCAAATGAAAAAACCCGTTACCGGGCTTTTGTAAATGTTTCCTATCGTTTTACCATTATACCATGAGTAGACAACTGTTATTCAAGTATTAAACGAATAAGTTCGGAAATTCCTAAATCAACAACAGCAAAGAAGATAGCAAAAAAGACAACTGTCACAAGGACTGTGAGTGTATAATTAGTTAACTCCTTTTTTTTCGGCCAGCTAACTTTCTTTAATTCTCTACCAACTTCACGAAAATACTTAACAGCACTTTGCATTTTTGTTACCTCCATCTTTAAGAGCGGGCATTATCCAAAATCATTATTTTGTTTCTTTATGAACAGTATGAGCATTACAATTTTGACAAAATTTCTTTACTTCTAAACGTTCTGTACCATTGTTACTCACAGTAGAATAATTTCTTGACCCACATTTTTCACATGCTAATACAATCTTTTTTCTCATTCGACCTACACCTACTACGTCCTTTATATCTTCTCAAACTGTATCATGGACAGGCGTAAGATGTCAATATCAGTAAATATTTGCTATTTCAACCTTTTACGCTTATAGCGAGAATTCTCTTATTTCTAAATACCGCTCCAATTTTCTTTTCACCCGCTGAAGGGCATTATCAATAGACTTCACATGCCTATTCAATTCCTCAGAAATTTCTTGATAGGATTGACCATCAAGATATAGAGACAATACTTTTCTTTCTAAATCACTCAATAATTCAGACATTTTGATCTCAATGTGATCATATTCTTCCTGATTAATGATCAATTCTTCTGGATCAAGAACCTTTGCTCCAGAGATAATATCCATTAACGTTCGATCAGATTCTTCATCGTAAATGGGCTTGTCCAAAGAGACATAAGAATTTAAAGGAATATGCTTCTGCCTAGTGGCCGTTTTGATCGCAGTAATGATTTGTCTTGTTATACACAATTCAGCAAATGCCTTAAAGGAAGAAAGCTTGTCCTCTTTAAAATCGCGTATTGCCTTATAAAGACCGATCATTCCCTCTTGCACAATATCTTCTTTGTCCGCTCCGATTAAGAAATAGGATCTGGCTTTAGCTCGCACAAAGTTACGATACTTTTGAATTAAATAATCCAAAGCATCACTTTCCCCTTGATGCACCAATTCCACCAACACTTCATCTTCAAGTTCCATATAATTTCCAATATACTTGTTACTCTTAGTCCAGCTGTCAGTACTCATACAGATCCCCCCGACCGTGCAATCATGGATAAATCCATTATACTCTAGCCTTTTTTTGAGCGTCAACAACTCATTTCTCTCCACGTCGCCATTTTTCGAAAATTTCTTCCACTTCTCTTGAAAGCGGAATCTTTGCAGCTGGTTTTTTTTCTTTAATTTTTTTTACTTTCTTTCCGATTTCCTGTTCCATCCCAGCCATTTCTAACAATAATTCGCGCGCTGATTTCCGCAGGGCACCTTGTCCAAAAATAGCCCATTGCTCTGTAAAATCTGAAGTTGCAACATGAATTTGTGTTTTTCTGTTATTTAGTTCAATAGCTAGTTTTTCGATACGCTCGTCAGCCGTTTCATTTTCACGGGTAAAAATGACTTCCACCTTGTAATCTTTATATTTTTTCTCTGTGCCTTTTACATAGTATGCATCAAAAACAACCATTACTCTGTATCCGGAATAGCCCTGATATTCTGCCATTTTCGCTACTAAAGCATCTCTTGCTGCTGCAAGGTCTCTATTCTTTAGTGCATTTAATTCTGGCCAAGCACCAATAATGTTATAGCCGTCAACAATAAGAATGTCCATTATTATCCCTCAAGCGGATGGCGTTTCCGATATACCTCATACATTAAAAGTGCCGCTGCAACAGAAGCATTTAAAGACGTAACAGCTCCAGCCATTGGTAAATGAATAAGAAAATCGCATTTTTCCTTAATCAATCTTCCCATGCCTTTTCCTTCACTGCCAATCACTAATCCTAATGGTATCGTTCCATCAAATTTGCGATAATCTTCACTTCCTTTTGCATCCGTTCCTGCAATCCATATTCCTCTCGTTTTAAGTTCCTCTATCGTCCTTGCCATATTTGTTACTCGTGCAACGGGAATATGCTCGATAGCACCAGTAGATGCCTTTGCAACTGTAGCTGTTAACCCAACCGCTCTTCTCCGTGGAATAATAATTCCATGAGCACCCACCGCATCAGCCGTTCGCATGATGGATCCTAAGTTATGAGGATCCTCAATTTCATCAAGCAACAAGAAAAAAGGCGTTTCCTGCTTCTTTTCTGCTAGTGCAAATAAATCATCTATTTCAGCATATTGATAAGCAGCAACTTGTGCTACTACACCTTGGTGATTTGCGTCTACTAAGCTATCCAATTTCTTTTTAGGAACAAACTGAACAAGCACATTTGCTTGTTTAGCTAAACCAATTACTGTTTGCATTTGGCCTTTTTGGGAACCTTCCGCAATAAGTATTTTATTTACATCTCTTTCTGATTTTAACGCTTCAATAACAGCATTTTTTCCAACAATAAAGTCACTTGACACTTTTGCTCCTCCTATTTGCTTTCAATGATAGAAAAAGCAGCTTTGATTATTTCCTCAAGACGCTCTTCTCGCTTCGCTAAATATAAATAACCCAAAACCGCTTCAAAACCAGTACTATATCGGTAGGTTTGCACATCGGTATTTTTAGGAATTGTGCCTGATTTCGCATTTCGCCCTCGCTTTAATACCGCAATCTCTTCTTCAGAGAAAAATCCTTTTTCCAAAAGACCATGCACTACCTTTGCCTGTCCCTTCGCTGAAACATATTTTGTCGCTTCTCGATGAAGTTGATTAGGCTTCACCTTTCCGCTATACAATAAATGCCTTCTTACATATATTTCAAGAACAGCATCGCCCATATAAGCAAGGGCAAGGCTGTTCAATTGTTTTTCATCTACTTTTTTATCATAGAGGAGCATCTTTTACCCTCTTTTCCATCGTATACCTTGTGCGGTGTCTTCTAAAATGATGTTCATTGCTTTTAATTGATCCCTAATTTGATCGGCAAGCACAAAATCCCTATCCTTTCTTGCTTGCGTTCTTTTTTCTATTAGCGCCTCGATTTCATCATCTAATAATTCCTCATTCGCAGATAAAGATAAACCAAGCACTGCAAATAATTCTTCAAACTCATTCATAAAAGCATGAATAACAGCAGGAGAGGTGGTTTTTTCAAGCAGGTAATAATTTGCTTGCTTCGATAGTTCAAAAAGAACAGAAATACCATTCGCTGTGTTAAAATCATCATCCATACTATCAACAAATTGTTTTCGAAGATCGGTAATTTTTGCAATCCATTCCTCATTTGTATCTGTAAGATCCGTACTCGCGATACTGCGATGTTTTAAATTTTCATAAGATGTTCTGATTCTCTCTAACCCTGCTCTCGTATTTTCCAATACTTCTTCGCTATAATTAATTGGATTACGGTAATGCACAGAAAGCATAAAGAATCTTAACACTTGTGGATCATGAATCTTAATAATATCGTTTACAGTAATAAAATTCCCTAATGATTTAGACATCTTTTCATTATCAATATTAATATAACCATTATGCATCCAATAATTAGCAAAGGTCTTACCTGTTAATGCTTCAGACTGAGCAATTTCATTCTCATGATGTGGAAATGCTAAGTCCTGCCCACCTGCATGGATATCAATTGTATCACCTAAATATTTGCGCACCATCGCAGAGCATTCAATATGCCAGCCTGGACGCCCTTTCCCCCAAGGACTCTCCCAGAAAATCTCGCCATCTTTTGCCTTCTTCCATAGGGCAAAATCTAATGAATCTTGTTTCTTCTCCCCAACTGCAATTCTTGCACCTGAGCGGAGTTCATCAATAGATTGATGAGAAAGCTTTCCATATCCATCAAAAGCTCTAGTGTGATAATACACGTCTCCTTCTGACTCATAAGCAAACCCCTTATCTATTAATGCTGCAATAAAATCGATAATAATATCCATATTTTCTGTTACACGCGGATGAGAATCAGCCTTTTTGCAGCCTAACGCGGAAACATCTTCAAAATATGCGTCAATAAAGCGGTCAGCGATAACCGGCACCGTTTCTCCTAGCTCATTGGCCGCTTTTATTAACTTATCATCTACATCGGTAAAATTAGATACGAATTGTACATCGTATCCACGAAACTCTAGATAACGGCGCACAGTATCAAAGACAATTGCTGGGCGAGCATTTCCAATATGGATATAGTTATAGACAGTTGGTCCACATACATACATTTTTACCTTTCCCTCTTCTAGCGGAACAAAATCCTCCTTTGCTCGTGTTAATGTGTTATATATTTGAATAGGCATTACTTATAACTCCTTTCTTCCTGTAATTCTTTTAGTTGTTCTCTTAAATAGCTAATTTCCAATTCCATTTCTTTCAGTCGATCTGCAATCGGATCTGGTAAATCACAATGATTTAAGTCTTTTTTTATTTTAATACCATCTTGTACTTTAACTCTTCCTGGAATACCTACTACAGTCGAATTTGCAGGAACATCTTTTAATACAACTGATCCTGCACCAATTTTGGCATTTTCCCCAATTACAATAGATCCTAATACTTTTGCACCAGAGGCAATAAGAGCATTATCTTTAACGGTTGGATGCCTTTTTCCTTTTTCTTTTCCCGTTCCCCCAAGCGTTACTCCCTGAAAAATAGTGACATTATCCCCTATCTCACAGGTTTCCCCTATCACCACACCCATACCATGATCAATGAATAGACGATTGCCGATCTTTGCTCCTGGATGTATTTCCACCCCTGTCATAAAGCGGCTAAATTGCGAGATAACTCTTGCTAAGAAAAAACGATTGTGTCTAAAAAAGAAATGAGCAATTCTGTGAAACCATATAGCATGCAACCCAGAATAAGTTAAAATAACTTCTATCGAGCTCCTTGCAGCAGGATCTTGTTCAAACACTACAGCAACATCCTCTTTCATGCGCCGAAACATACAAATCTCCCCCCCTGTTTTGCAACTCCAATGCTGCTTTCTAGCAATCATCACACTCGTAAAAGATGTCATTTCCTTTACCACTGTTTCCCTTTAAATGTCTATATATCTTATATACAAGAAAAACATTTTAATCCCTATTTTTTACTACTCCATTTTTATCCCAAAACTCCAGCCAAAAAAGTAAAACTACTGCGTCTCTTCCCCTTGATCTCACCGAAGCTTTTTATCCATATAAAAAGCGTCTCTGTCTAAAAGACAGAGACGCTTATTTAGGCGCGGTTCCACTCTGTTTAGATTACTGCTTTTAAGCAATAATCTCCACTCATCCCTGTTAACGGATAGGTTCCGCCTCTATCTACTAAAATAAATTCTTTTTCGATACAGGACTCTGAGGCGCACTTCAAAAAAGAGGTTACTTGAATCACTTTCAGCCGGGTGATGATTCTCTCTAATAAGCTTCTCCTTTTTTACTTTTCCTCATCTTCGTTTTTTCTATATAGCTTTCCTACTACTATATTATATTTTCTCCAAAATGTTAACTAATTAATGCTGTTAATCGCGCATCAATTTTTTCTTTACCTAATAGCTCGATCGCTTTTGGTAAATCAGGACCATGTGTCTGACCTGTTGTAGCCACGCGTATCGGCATAAATAAGTTTTTGCCCTTTTGACCAGTAGCTTTTTGAACCACTTTAATAGCGGCTTTAATTTGCTCTGCACTCCACTCTGACATTTCAGCTAATGCTTCTTTAAATGCTTGGACTACAGCCGGAACATGTTCACCAGCTAAAACCTCTTTTGCCTCTTCATCATATTGCAATTCATCACTGAAGAATAACGTAGATAAGTTTACAATATCAGCACCGCAGCTCATTTGCTCTTGATATAAACCAACCAAATTATTTACCCATGCCTCTTCATCAGCTGAGCGATTTTCACTTACTAAGCCTGCTTTCTCTAAATGAGGAACAGCTAGACGAACAACCGTTTCTAAATCAGCCTTTTTGATATATTGATTATTCATCCATGCTAATTTATTTTGATCAAATAACGCAGGAGACTTAGACAACCTTGCTGGATCAAAGATGCGGATAAATTCTTCTATAGAGAATAATTCCTCTTCTCCCTCTGGAGACCATCCTAATAAAGCAATGAAATTGAACAATGCTTCAGGCAAATAGCCTAATTCTTCATATTGCTCAATAAATTGAATAATGGATTCATCCCGCTTACTCAATTTCTTTCTGCTTTCATTGACGATTAAAGTCATATGTCCAAAAATAGGTCTGTCCCAACCTAGTGCATCATAGATCATTAATTGTTTTGGTGTATTGGTAATATGATCATCTCCACGCAATACATGTGTGATATCCATTAAATGATCATCAATTGCTACTGCAAAATTATAGGTTGGAGTACCATCCTTTTTCACAATAACATAATCGCCAATTGTTGCTGATTCGAATGAAACGTCTCCTTTAACCATATCATTAAATTCATAAACAACATTTTCAGGAACACGAATTCGAATACTCGGCTGTCTTCCTTCCGCTTCTAATGCCGCTTGCTGTTCCTTTGTTAAATGACGACATTTGCCAGAGTACTTAGGTGTTTCCCCTCTACTTACTTGTTCTTCTCTTTCTGCTTCAATTTCCTCTTCTGTACAGTAACACTTATAAGCAAGTCCCTTTTCTAGTAATTCTGTGTAGTACTTCTTATAAATGTCATTTCTTTCAGATTGACGATACGGACCGTATTCTCCGCCAACATCCGTACTTTCATCCCAATCCATACCAAGCCATTTTAAATATTTTAATTGGCTTTCTTCTCCACCTTCAATATTTCTTTTTTTGTCCGTATCTTCAATTCGGATAATAAATTTTCCGCTTTGACTACGTGCAAATAAATAATTAAATAACGCTGTACGCGCATTCCCTATATGCAAATGCCCTGTTGGACTTGGAGCATAACGAACACGAATTTCGTTAGACATGCTTGTGCCTCCTTGATTACTTACGCTTTTTTCTAATCTATTCTATCACTTTGCTTTTTCCTTTAAAAGGTGTTCGCCTCTATAATTGGTTATCATTTATACATTTCTTTTTTGGAGCAATACAACTGCTTGGGAAGCAATCCCTTCTCCTCTTCCGGTAAATCCTAATTTCTCTGTTGTTGTTGCTTTTACATTAATATTATCTTGTTCTGTCTCCAGCAATTCTGCAATTCTCGCTTGCATTGCTTGAATATGTGGCGCCATTTTCGGCTGTTGAGCCATTATCGTACAATCAGCATTCACTAATTCATAACCCTTTTCCTTTACTATTTGCCATACATGCTGCAATAATTTTGCAGAATCAGCATCTTTAAAGGCTTCATCTGTATCAGGAAAATGTTTTCCGATATCCCCTTCACCAATAGCACCCAAACAAGCGTCAGCAATCGTATGTAGTAAAACATCTGCATCAGAGTGTCCTAGAAGACCCTTTTCATATGGTATCTCTATCCCTCCGATAATCAGTGGCCTTCCACTTACTAATTGATGAACATCAAACCCTTGTCCTATGCGAAACATCTTTAACTCCTCCATTCATTTGCTTATGTTAAAACTTTTCAAAACTTATTTATTACTATCTGCTATATCTTCTTTTCGCTTTGCCACAATTGCTTCGGCAAAGTATAAATCTTCTGGTGTCGTTAATTTAATATTGTCATAGTTTCCTTCTACGATTTGAACAGCTTGTCCTAATCGTTCCACCAAACTAGCATCATCTGTACCTATATATGTATCGACAATCGCCTTTTCATGTGCTTCTTTTAAAATAGAAACGCGAAAAGCTTGTGGGGTCTGAATCGCCCACAAGCTTGAACGCTCAACTGTTTCCACTACCAAATCACCATCAACTTTTTTGATCGTATCTTTAATTGGTACTGCTAAAACAGCTGCGCCGCTTTCTACTGCAACCTTTGTTAATCTAGCTATTTGCTCTGTTTGAATAAAAGGTCTCGCCGCATCATGAACAAGAACAATTGTATCGTCCGATAATTCCTTTACTGCATGGTAAACACTATGCTGTCTTTCTGTACCACCCTCAATAAGAGCAATAACCTTTGTAATTGCATATTTTTTTACTAGTTCATTCATTTCTTTTTTATCATCTGAACTAACTACCAACCAAATTCCATTACAGTTTGGATCATTTTCGAAAACAATTAAGGTATGAATAAATACTGGTAAACGGTCTAGCTCAAGAAATAATTTGTTTTTTCCTAGTCCCATTCGTTTCCCTTGTCCTGCTGCCGGAATAATGACTTCATAAGTCATATAACTAACCCCTATTCTTACAATGCTTTTTCTAATAATTTTGGTTTTGCAAAGATCATTCGACCTGCAGACGTTTGCAATACGCTCGTTACGAGAACATCTATATGTTTTCCAATATAATTGCGACCTTCTTCTACTACAATCATCGTGCCATCATCTAGATAGGCAACACCTTGATTATGTTCTTTTCCATCTTTAATAATTTGTATTTTCATTTCTTCCCCTGGAAGAACCACTGGCTTTACAGCATTTGCCAAATCATTAATATTAAGAACAGCAACCTTCTGCAGTTCACAAACTTTATTTAAATTAAAATCATTTGTAACAACAACACCATTTGTTAATTTAGCTAATTTGACTAGTTTACTATCTACTTCCGTGATATCTTCAAAATCACCTTCGTAAATTTCTACTTTAATCGCTAATTCCTTTTGAATTCGATTTAGAATATCTAGCCCTCTTCGTCCACGATTACGTTTTAGCGCATCAGATGAATCTGCTATATGCTGAAGTTCTCCCAGTACAAATTGCGGAATAACAATTGTGCCCTCCAGGAAACCTGTTTGACAAATATCAGCTATTCTTCCATCAATAATAACACTAGTATCCAATATTTTTAAATTACTTTTCTCAACTTTTGTGGGTTCCTCTTCCACTACCTTCTTCTTTCTAGTTGTGAAGAGTGTTAATAGCTCATCTCTCTTTTTAAACCCAACTTGAAAGCCTAAATATCCAAAAAGTAATGATAAAAGGATTGGAGCGACAGTATTAAGCACAGGAACAGATGTTAATGCATAGCCTACTAAAAAGGCTAGAGTTAACCCAAATCCTATTCCAAGACTACCGAAAATTATATCCGTTATCGGAGCCTTTACAATTGATTCTTCTAAAAACTTAATAAAGTTAACAATATAATCAATCGCCCAAAAAGTAATAAGATAAAAAATAATGGCACCAAGTATTGCAGACACATATGCGTTATTAATAAGATCATGATCGATAGACATTACCGAGAATAAATCAGGAATAAATAAAAACCCGATTGTTCCTCCAATAATTAAAAAACAAACTTGAACAATGCGTTTTAACAATACTTCCACCTCCTCTTTCACATTATAAACAAATTCCCAGTTTTGAAACCTAATATTACAGGAATTTTTTATTTGTAATGAAAAAGTTATTTTTATAGATATGATGACTATGTCATATACTAGTGTTAAAAATGCCCTTTTTCCATTGCTCGGGAAATAATGCCCGATTATCTATATTCAATAGAAACATTTAATAATAACTCAGCAAAAATCCTTAAACCCTTACAAAAATGGAAATATAACACAGACAAAGAGATAAATACCTATTTTATTTATAAAACTAGATTAGCATTAAAAATAAACGCAAGTCAAATAATTAAATATTACATTTTAACACAACTAAAAATTCACATCAATGTATTTTTTCCAAAAAGCTAATCACCTAAAGCCGCTTTTAAAGCATCCGCAACCGTATGAACGCCAACGACCTCTAAGCCCTTTGGAGCCTTCAAACCACTTAAATTATTAGCTGGAATAATAACACGCTCAAAACCTAATTTAGCAGCCTCCTGCACCCTTTGCTCAATACGGGATACTCTTCTAACTTCTCCAGTTAAGCCAACTTCCCCAATAATACAATCAGTTGCTCTTGTCGGTTTATCTCTAAAACTCGAGGCAATGCTTACAGCAATCGCCAAATCAATGGCAGGCTCATCTAGTTTTACACCACCAGCTACTTTTAAATAAGCATCTTGATTCTGCAATAACATACCAACTCTTTTTTCTAATACCGCCATTAACAACGGCACTCTATTATGATCTATGCCCGTTGCCATCCTTCGTGGATTCCCAAAACTAGTCGGTGAAATCAATGCTTGGATTTCAACCAGAACTGGTCTTGTTCCTTCCATTGATGCTACAACAGTGGAACCAGCGGCACCCTGTGATCGCTCTTCTAAGAAAATTTCAGAGGGATTCTCTACCTCTTCCAGTCCAAATTCCTTCATCTCAAAAATACCCATCTCATTAGTAGAGCCAAAACGGTTCTTTACAGCGCGTAAAATACGATATGTATGATGTCTTTCTCCTTCAAAATACAGTACAGTATCAACCATATGCTCCAATAATCTTGGTCCTGCAATCGATCCTTCCTTTGTGACATGTCCTACAATAAAGATTGCTATTCCTTTTGTTTTTCCTATCCGCATTAATTCTGCTGTACATTCTCTAACTTGAGAAACACTTCCTGGGGCAGAGGTGACCTCCGGATGATAGATTGTCTGAATCGAATCAATAACCACAAATTCCACATTCGTATTTTCAATGGTTCTACTTATTTCCTCTAGATTGGTTTCTGAATACACAAGCAAATGATCGGAAACTACACCCAATCGGTCTGCTCTTAACTTTGTCTGCTTTTGCGATTCTTCTCCAGAAACATATAAGACAGAATGTTTCTTATGTGCTAACTGCGAGGATACTTGTAAAAGAAGCGTTGATTTTCCAATCCCGGGATCTCCACCTATTAATACAAGAGAACCACGCACGACTCCTCCGCCAAGAACACGGTTTAACTCCATTAAGTCGGTATATATTCTTGGCTCATTAACCGTTTCAATGCTTGTTATAGGAATAGGCTTTGCTGCAACAGTACTAGCTGCAGTGTGAGCAAACGCACCTTTTCTTTGAACAGCACTCTTCTCTACTTCTTCCACCATTGTATTCCAGTTTCCACAACCAGGACATTTCCCCATCCATTTTGCTGATTCATATCCACATTCCTGGCAAAGAAACTTTGTTTTTCTTTTAGCCATATTCAGCCTCCTTCCCCTTTTATTACTAACGTCTCCAACCCAAACAATAGATATTTAATTTTTTCTATTTTATCTTAAATAAAGAAAGGACACACGTAAAGCTGTAATACGTGTGTCACTTTATAATTGTTCTTGGTATTATTTTTGTAGATTTACCGCTGGCTCTGCACCGTTCACCTTCACAGTAAACTCACCATTTTCGACATCCAATTCAATTTGCTGACCAGTTAATACTGTGCCCTTTAGAAGTTCTTCAGATAATCGATCTTCTATATGCTTTTGTATTGCACGACGAAGTGGTCTCGCTCCATACTCCGGATCATAGCCTTCTTCCGCAATTTTTTCTTTGGCCGCTTCTGTGATAGTCAATTGAATATCCTGTTCTGTTAGACGTTTAACTAACTGATCTGCCATTAAAGTAACAATTTCTTTTAAATGCTTCTTCTCTAATGCATGGAAAACGATTGTTTCATCGATACGGTTTAAGAACTCTGGACGGAATGCTCTTTTCAGCTCTTCCATTACTTTGCCCTTCATATCTTTATAATCTTGATCTCCATCTTGCACATTAAATCCAACATATTTATTTTGTTTTAATGCAGAAGCTCCAACGTTGGAAGTCATAATTAATACAGTGTTTCGGAAATCAACCGTTCTTCCTTTCGAATCTGTTAGACGGCCATCCTCCAGCACTTGAAGTAAAATATTAAATACATCGGGATGCGCTTTTTCAATTTCATCTAAAAGAACAACAGAATATGGTTTTCTTCTAACCTTCTCTGTCAATTGTCCGCCTTCTTCATATCCTACATAACCAGGAGGAGATCCTACCAATCTAGAAGTAGAATGTTTCTCCATATATTCAGACATATCAATACGGATCATGGCATCTTCATCACCAAACATGGACTCTGCCAGCGCTCGAGCAAGTTCAGTCTTCCCTACCCCAGTAGGACCAAGGAAAATAAAGGAACCTATTGGTCTCTTCGGATCTTTCAAACCAGCTCTTGCACGTCTTACTGCTTTAGAAATAGCAATAACTGCTTCTTCTTGACCAATTACGCGATTATGAAGGATATTTTCCATGTTCAGTAATTTATCGGTTTCTGTTTGCGCAAGCTTAGATACAGGGATTCCAGTCCAGCTAGATACTACACTCGCAATATCTTCTACTGTCACCTCTGTATTTTCTTGTCCTTGCTTCTCTTTCCAATTTTTCTTCGTTTCTTCTAACTGTTCTCTTAATCTTTGTTCTGTATCCCGTAAAGAAGCAGCCTTTTCGAACTCTTGACTTTGCACAGAAGCATCCTTCTCTTTACGTACTTCTTCTAACTTCACTTCTAATTCTTTCAAGTTTGGTGGAGTTGTATAAGATCTTAATCGAACCTTAGAACCAGCTTCGTCAATTAAGTCAATTGCTTTATCTGGTAAGAAACGATCTGAAATATAGCGATCAGATAATTTTACAGCTGCTTCAATTGCATCGTCTGTAATTGATACCCGATGGTGCGCCTCATAACGGTCTCTTAAGCCTTTTAAAATTTGAATAGATTCATCACTAGTAGGCTCATCAACCGTGATCGGCTGGAATCTTCTTTCTAACGCTGCATCTTTTTCAATATATTTACGATATTCATCTAATGTTGTGGCACCAATACATTGAAGCTCTCCTCTAGCTAAGGATGGCTTTAGAATATTTGAAGCATCAATAGCACCTTCTGCACCACCTGCACCGATTAATGTATGCAGCTCATCAATGAAAAGAATGATATTACCAGCCTGGCGAATTTCATCCATCACCTTTTTCAAGCGATCCTCAAATTCACCACGGTATTTCGTACCAGCAACAACTGTTCCCATATCTAATGTCATTACACGTTTATCTCTCAAAATTTCTGGAACTTCATTTTGAACAATTTGTTGTGCAAGACCTTCCGCAATAGCAGTTTTACCAACACCAGGTTCCCCTATTAATACAGGATTATTTTTTGTCCGTCTGCTTAATACTTCAATAACACGTTGGATTTCTTTGCTTCTCCCTATAACAGGATCAAGACTTCCTTCTCTTGCAATAGCAGTTAAATCTCGAGCTAAACTATCAAGCGTTGGTGTATTAGCACTAGCAGCAGAGCCGCCTGGATGGTTTCCTGATTCACTACTGCCAAGCAACTGGAGGACTTGTTGACGCGCTTTATTTAGGCTTACACCTAAATTATTTAATACTCTGGCAGCTACCCCTTCACCTTCTCGAATTAAGCCTAAAAGAATATGTTCTGTGCCCACATATGAGTGACCTAATTTTCTTGCTTCATCCATGGATAGTTCAATCACTTTTTTTGCTCTTGGTGTATAATGTGGTACGGTTTGCGTTGAATCTTGACCACGACCAATTAAGTTTTCTACTTCCTCTTGGATTTTTTCAGCACCTAATCCAAGTGCTTGCAATGCCTTTGCAGCAATTCCCTCTCCTTCACGAACTAATCCTAATAAGATATGCTCTGTACCAATATTATTGTGACCTAATCGAATTGCTTCTTCCTGGGAAAGTGCTAATACTTTCTGCGCTCTTTCTGTAAATCGGCCAAACATCATACTTTCATCCTCCTTAGAATCTCTATTCTGTTTCCAATTTTAATCTTTCTCTTATTAAGACTGCACGACGAATATCGCGTTCATTTGGATTCATCTCTTCTCCAGCATATAGTTGTAAAAATCCAGGCTGGGTAAGAATCATTAATTCATTCAGGATGCTTTTCGATATATTTTTTATATATCCCATATCAATTCCTAACCGAACATCGGATAGACATTTAGCTGCTTCCTTTGTTTCCATAATACGACTATTACACAGTATACCGTATGAACGAAAAACCCTATCTTCTAATTGTATGTTTGAGGTTTGCGCTAATGCATTCCTTGCTTCTTTTTCTTGCTCAATTAATTGAGTAACAACGCTTTTTAGTTCCTCGATGATGTCTTTTTCTGATCTACCTAGTGTTATCTGATTAGAAATTTGAAAAATATTTCCGAGGGCTTCGCTGCCTTCTCCATAGATTCCTCTAACTACTAATCCAAGCTGTTGAATCGCTGGAATAATTCGGTTCATTTGCTGGGTTAATACCATTCCCGGTAGATGCATCATAACAGAAGCTCTTAATCCTGTTCCGATATTAGTTGGACAGCTTGTCAGATATCCCATTTCTACATGGTAAGCATAATTGACCTTTTTTTCTAATAAATCATCAATTGTATTAGCTTCTTTAATCGCTTCTTCTATTTGAAGACCAGGCTTTATACACTGAATACGAATATGATCTTCCTCATTAATCATAATACTTACTTCTTCATCCTCTGATAAGATGGCTGCTCCATTAGGAGACTGCTCTGCCAGCTGAGGACTAATTAAATGTTTCTCCACAAGGACTCTTTTTTCCAATGTATTTAAATTATTCATCGAAAGAAGTTCCAATTGACCAAAAGGTTGATTGGACTCATTTATGATTGCACCCTCAACCTGTTGAATCACATTCTCAGCTTCTTCTTTTGAAAATAAAAGAGGAAATTTCACGCCCTCTATATTCCTTGCTAATCGGATTCGAGAGGTAAGAACGATTTCAGAATCAGGACCATCGGAACACATCCATGAAGTTCGTGCTTTACTTATAAATTTTTCTAAAGACACGTTACTCCCCTCCCTCAGTAAAAGAAGTTAACTGCTTTTCTTTATCTTTTATTTCATCTCGAATGACTGCTGCCTTTTCAAATTCTTCGTTGTTTATTAGTTCTTTTAACTCTATTCGCAACTGCTCAATTTCCTTTTTAATGAGAAAATGGCCTCCAATACGCTCTGGAATTTTTCCTTTGTGCTCAATATTCCCACCATGGAGCCGCTTTATAAATGGCAGCAGCTGGTCTTTAAATGTATCGTAGCAATGAGGACAACCTAGTTTACCCAATTTCCTGAATTGAGAAAATGTCATATTACACTCTTTGCACTGTAAAGGCTGCTGTCTCTTATAGGTATCTTCTGTGATATGTTGAAAACTTGGCTCTATATTTAATAACCCAGCTAATAAACTATTCAAAGATAAACCAGATGAGCCATTCGTCATAAATATATCACCATTTTCCTTTGCACAATGCTCACACAAATGGAACTCTGTTATTTTGCCATTGATATTTTTAGAAAAATGTAAAGTAGCTGGTCTTTGATTACATTCGGAACACATCATAATCCTCACCTCAATTTATACACAGGGATATTATTTATATTTTAATGAAGTTAACATCGCCTTTAATAATCTTGCTCTTAATTCATCTCTATATGGTAATTCTAAATATAATACAGAACGATCAATTACGCTTAACATTATCTTCGCTTCTCGCTTATTGATAACATCTTCTTCTACTAATCGAAGAATTAAATCTTCTGCACTATTTTGAGGTATCCGACTTTGAATAAGGGATAGTAATTGGTCAATTAAATGGGCATGATCATATGTTTGGACTTTCATAATTCGAATAAAACCACCGCCACCACGTTTACTTTCCACCACATACCCTTTTTCTATCGTAAAACGAGTATTGATTACATAATTAATTTGTGATGGTACGCATTCAAATTTATCAGCGATTTCACTTCGTTTTATTTCTACTAATGATTTTTCGCTCATTTCTAATACTTCTTTTAAGTAATTCTCAATTATATCCGAAATGTTTCTCACCAAGCCTCCCCCTTCTGACTTTGACTATATTTGACTATAATTATACACGATAAAAATATTATTTAGCAAGGAAGACGTTTTATTAATTTTCCCATTTTTTAGTTATTCCAAACCTGCTATCCCCATTCTTTCATGGAAGAAAAAGCATATGTTTAAAGATTATATTAACTATAGTCTGATTTATTGCAATTTTCAAGTTTAATAATTTGTGTAATGTATATCTTTTAGTGTGATAAAAAAGAGAGGCTTTTTTACATAGTATGGGGAAATTGAAAGAAAGTCATTTATCGATAAAAGCAATAAAAAAAGCCCTAAAAGCTTAACGCTTTTAGAACTTTTTGGCAGCCTGGCGACGTCCTACTCTCACAGGGGGAGAACCCCCAACTACCATCGGCGCTGAGAAGCTTAACTTCCGTGTTCGGTATGGGAACGGGTGTGACCTTCTCGCTATCGCCACCAGACTATTTA
>NZ_BCVE01000024.1 GCF_001591585.1 Niallia circulans NBRC 13626
TGAGAACGGGTGGTTTTCTCTGCGGCTGAAAGCCTTTGTTACTGACCAACCCTAAAGGGCTACTGAAAGGTTCGCCAATTGTACTACTTCTACTGGCCAGACCTCAAAGGCCTTCTCTCCTAATTTTTTCGTTTCTTTTTCTTCACTTCTTCCCCTGTAAATGGATCAATATATTCCATAATCGTTAATTGTTCTGCGACTAGATCATCTTGTATTTGATTACGGATATATTCTTCAATTACCTTCTTGTTTCTTCCTACCGTATCTACATAATATCCTGTACACCAAAATTTTCGATTTCCATACTTATATTTCAGTTGTGCATGTCTATCAAATATCATCAAGCTACTTTTTCCTTTTAGATATCCTACGAATGCTGATACACTTAATTTTGGCGGAATACTCACTAACATATGTACGTGATCCTTACACGCAGTTGCTTCTATTATCTCCACACCTTTCCTCTCACACAAGGTACGTAAGATTTGCCCAATATCTTTCTTTATTTTCCCGTAAATTATTTGTCTTCTATATTTTGGTGCAAATACTATGTGATACTTACAATTCCAAGTTGTGTGTGCTAAACTATTATTGTCTTTTGACATAAGGACTTCCTCCTGGCTATTTATTTTCGGTTGGCGAACCAAAAAATATTTTAGCACCACGAGGAAGTTTTTTTAATACCACGCTGTAAGCTTTTTGGAACCCTAGGCATAGCCCAGGGTTTTCTTTTCTATAAAAAACAATGGCGTTCATTTAAAATGAACGCCATAAAGTCAGGTTTAGGAGAACAAAGAGATTAGGTTTAACTCTCCTTATTTCGGATAAACTAATACTATACTATTCTATTACAATGGAACAATTCCAACTGGGTTAATAGCATTGGATTTCGCTTGATTCCAAGGTCCTTTATGCAATTCGAAATGTAAATGCTGACCAGTAGAATCACCTGTATTACCCATTGTACCGATTTGTTGTCCTTTAGAAACGACATCACCTGCATTTACTAAACGGCTGCCTTCTCTCATATGTGCATACACTGTTGTGTATTGTTGACCATTAATATAATGACTAATAAAAATAACTTGTCCATAACTGCTTGAAGGATATGATCTAATAACTACTCCATCAGCAGCTGCGTATATTGGAACTGTTCCAGTCGCTGCAATATCAACACCTGCATGGAAAGTCCCCCAGCGATGACCTAGCCCTGAAGATAAATATCCTCCACCTGCTGGACGGGTAAAGCTGCCAGATGATACAGAAGTTTTTGGCTTGGATGCAGGAGAATTGCTTCCGCTATTAGATGAAGCAGTTGTTTTTGAAGCTGCTTGAGAAGTAGCTTTTGTATTATTAGCCGCTTGCTTTTGCGCTGCAGCTCTTTCAGCCGCTGCCTTTGCTTCTGCTGCTTTTCGTTGTTTTTCTGCTTCTGCTGCTTGTCTTGCTAATTCAGCTTGTCTTTCCTTCTCTAACTTGATTGCTTTTTCCATCGCCACTTGTTGATCCTTCAATAGCTGTTCTTCCTCTTCTAAAGAGAGCATTTCTGCATGAACATGATTTTCTTCTTTTTCCAATTGAGCCATTAATTTATCTTTTTCTTTTTTCTCTGCGTTCAATTGGGAACTCAGTGATTCAAGATCAGCAAGCATGGTTTCAAGTGCATTTAATTTTGACTTTAGCTCAGCTTTGGATTGTTCCAATAACTTTTTATCTGCTTCTTGTTCTTTAATGATTGTTTGATCAGCTTCTACGATTGTTGCTACTGCACCAACTCTATCAATAAAATCACTGATGCTTTGCGAACCCATTAACACATCTAGGTAATTAACCATACCACCCGTTTGTTGATAAGATCTTGCACGTTCCTTCAATAATTCATTTCTTTTTTCAATTCTTGCTGTTACTTCTTCAATTTGCTTCTCTAATTTTTTTACTTCTTCTTTCGTAGTGGAAATTTGTTCTTTTTTCTCTGTAATTTTGACTTGTGTACTAGAGATAGAAGTATTTATTCTTTTAATCTCTGTTTCTACTGAATCTTGTTTAGAATGGATATCATCTAATTTATTGGATGAATCATCTAGTTTTTTCTTTACGTTACTATGTTTATTTTCAATATTACTTTTTTCCTTATTCAATTCACTGAGTGAACCTTGGGCAGATACTGGTGATGCCGTAATAGATGTATAAGCGATCATACTACTTACACTTAGTGTAGATACAAGTGTTAATTTTGCTAGTTTCTTTTTCATTTAGTACAAGCTCCTCCCCCGTATACCAATCGTAAAGTTGGTAAACCTGATGCTTTCTCTCTTTTTTATTACTTAATCCCCAAGTCTAAACAATAGCCAACAAATCTTTAGAAAACAGCATTTTTTCCAATATAATAGCTTGAAGCACTGTAGTTCTCGCTCTTCAAGCTATTGACCATAAGACTAATTTATTTAACGACAACTACTTTACACTCTTAAAAACTTGCGGATACTCATTACGGAACCCCATATTCCAATCACCGCTCCCATTACTAGAAGTAATCCGGATACTTGGAATACAAATGGAGTATAATCCAGAATTTTAATATAGCTTCCTGCTAATTTTGCAATTAAGAACTGATATGCATAGTAATATATTGCGCTAACTGCAGCTATCGGGATAATCGACCCTAATAGGCCCAGCCACATACCTTCTAAGAAAAATGGCCAGCGGATGAACCAGTTAGTCGCTCCTACTAAACGCATAATTTCAATTTCTTTTCTTCTTGCTACAATTGTAATCTTAATTGTATTAGAGATTAGGAACATCGCTGTAAATAGCAATCCAATAATCAGGACAATTCCTACGTTTCTACTCAAATTAATTGCGCTAAACAACTTTTCAACCGTGCCTTGTCCATACCTTACTTTTGCAACATGTTCAAATTTCTCAATCTTCTTTACTACAGCTAATGTATCCTCCGGATCTTTTGTTTTCACCACAAATACGTCATTCAACGGGTTATCCTGTTCAAAAAGTTTAAAGGCATCCCCATCTTCTCCTAGACTAGTGATTAAGTTGTCCAGTTCTTCTCCTTTAGGTGAGAAGATAACACTACCAACTTCAGGAATCCCCTTAATTTCTTCTTCTAGAGCGCTTTTCTCTTCTTTCGTTGCTGCCACATCAATATGCACTCTGATCTCTACATTTTCTTCAATGGAAGTCGCTACATGATTTAAATTCATCATAATAACGAAAAAAACACCAACAAGAATTAATGTGATCGTTACCGCACTGACAGAGGCAAATGTCATCCAACCATTACGAAGAAGGCTTTTAAAACTTTCTCTTGTATGTCTCGCTACTGTTCTAGCCTTCATAGCCGTATTCACCTCTCGTTTCGTCCCTTACAATTCTGCCGCCCTCAATAGCAATAACACGATGCTTAATCGTGTTAACAATTTCACGATTATGTGTTGCCATTACAATGGTTGTTCCTCTATTATTTATCGTTTCAAAAATATTCATAATATCCCATGACGTTTCGGGATCCAGATTACCTGTAGGTTCATCTGCAATTACCAGTTTAGGAGAATTAACGATCGAGCGTGCAAGCGAAACACGCTGCTGCTCTCCTCCAGATAATTCTGTTGGCAGCATTCTTGCCTTATGCTTTAATCCAACTAGCTCTAAAGTATCCATGACTTTTTTCTTTATATTTTTTGGGTTTTCTTCAATAACTTCTAATGCAAAAGCCACATTTTCAAAAACAGTTAACGTGGGAAGAAGTTTAAAATCTTGAAAGACAACTCCCATGTTTCTTCTTAATAACGGAACTTTCTTATCTTTTAATTTTTCTAAATTAATACCATTTATTCGAATACTTCCTTGTGTGGGCTTTTCCTCACGATACATCATTTTAATGAACGTAGACTTCCCTGCACCACTTGGTCCTACTACATAAACAAATTCACCTTGATTAATCCTAACATTTATTCCATTAGCGGCTATTACACCGTTCGCATACTTCTTCATTACATTTTTCATTTCTATCATCTATTATCACACCTGAATTATTTTTTGTATGGATTATTGAAAAGCGAAGAAGGTATATATAAGTTTGAAAACATAAACGAATCACTGAAGAGTTATGATAGGAGTGATTTGGTTTATGAATTTATCCCCTAGCAATAAGTTTTATTTCTTTCACTTATTCCTTCCACTTTTCCATATGATTCAAAAACCAAAATTCGACAAGTTTCAACCGACTAAAAGTGACAATCTGCAATCTCTGCAGGTTGTTCCTTTTCTTACTTAAATTATTATATCATCATAATACGACAAATTAATGTAAAAAATTATTACATTTTCTTTTCAAACATAACATAAAGTACTATTGATTTCAGCACATACCAGCATTTCCTATTAATATAGTACTACAAATCGACCTATTTCCCCTTTATTTTTGTAATTCTCCTTGATAAATAGTATTATATACCTAAAAATACACATTAATATATCCAGTATTTACATAATGAAGGGATGCTTTTAGGCGGCAAAAAAGTTCATAAAATTAATTTTGTCTGCTTTTATAGGAGCAAAAAGAAAAATTCGACAAAAACAGGTCAGCTTTTTTCCCTTTCTCTGTTAAAATCAACATAAAAAAATATCTTTTTTACTCCAATTCCTATTTCACGAATCAAATCTAAAAAAGATACTCTCATTTACTATTTATTTAAACCCTCTCCCGAGAACCTCTGAAGCGTCTGTTACAACAACAAAAGCTGTTTCATCGATTGATTGTACTAATTGCTTGAGCTTGATAAATTGAGATTGGTCTACGACACACATTAAAACAGGTCTTTCTGAATCTGTATAACCACCATGCGCTGTTAATCTTGTTACGCCACGATCAATCTTATTTAAAATCCCTTCTCTTACTTCTTCTTGCTTATCTGTAATGATTAAAGTCATTTTGGAACTGCCAAAGCCCACTTGAACCAAATCAATGGTTTTGCTCGTTACAAATAGGGCAATTAAAGCATATAAACCTTGTTCAATACTGAAGACGATAGAAGCGGTGATGACGATTACGCCATCGATCAGAGCTACACACTTTCCTAACGAAATGCCTGTATATTTGTTGATAATTTGTGCGGCTAAATCTGTGCCGCCAGTAGATGCTTTGCCTCTAAAAACAATACCAATCCCCAGGCCAATACCGATTCCGCCATATATCGCAGCTAATAAAGGTTCATTGGTCCATGGCTCCAATCCTCTAGAGAGATACACAACAAATGGCAAAAATACGGTACCTATTAATGTTTTCACTCCAAAGTTTCTTCCTAATAATATAACCCCTAACACAAATAATGGAATATTAAAGGCCCACTGTACATAGGCTGGCTCCCACTTGAATACCGCCTTCGTAATAGTGCTTATTCCACTTACACCGCCAGATGCAATATTATTAGGTAATAAAAATAAATTAAAGGATAAAGCGACAATAGCCGACCCTATTAGCACATAAATATATTCGCGCCATTTCATTTTTTTACACCTCTATTTTCTTGTCAGTTTATGTCATATTTACTTGGTGTTCGTATTCGACAATCTTTTTTATGTTAAAAAGTATAATCAAGAATATGACATGGTTTTACTATTCAGCTTATTCTATAGAAAAAATCCACATAAAAAAGAGGAAGCGATGTGCATTTCCCCAGTTTTCTGCTTCTAAAAAACAAAATGATTCTTCCAAGCAGAGAGTATATCATCTATTATTTGAAGTGTAAATGGTGGCAAATTAGCGTGGTAAAGCGATGAAATAATGAAAATCTTCTTCAGAGGGGTTTTGTTATTTGCCGTATTTCTGTATGAAACTAAACAGACCTTTACGAACAGTTTGGATAGAAAAATGGGACCTCACAACAAAAGTACTGCGAGGCCTTTCTTCCAAGCTTATAAAATAAAAATCCAAAAGAGGAAGGCAAGTACAAAACGATAATAGGCAAAGGGTGCAAGTTTAATTTTATTGATCAGTTTCAAAAAGAATTTGATTGCTAATAATGCAACAACAAAAGCAGTGATAAATCCAGTCAAGAAAAGAGGAAGATCCTGTGGGGATAAATAGTTCCAGCTTTCGAATAAGTCTTTTCCTGTTGCTGCTGCCATAATAGGAATGGCCATAATAAATGTAAATTCAGATGCTGCTTTATGGCTCATACCAGCAAGAATTCCGCCAGATAAAGTCGCTCCAGAACGAGAAAATCCTGGTACTAACGCAAAACACTGAAACATTCCAACTGTAAAGGCTTGCTGATACGTAACCTGATCGAGTGTTTCTGCTGTAGGGCTACGGGGCTTCCATTTCTCGGCTACAAGCATCAGTAAGCCGCCAATTATAAGGGTGATCACGACCGTTCCTGACCGAAAAAGCACTTCCTTAATAAAATCATAGAACAGGATGCCACCTACCCCAAACGGGATAATGCCAATTGCGATATGAAAAATACTTAATGTCCCAACATCCTCTTCTGCCTGCCATTTTTTTATTCCAAGAATACTTAAAATTCGTCTCCAAAATACAAATACAACAGCAAGAATGCTTCCTAGTTGAATAATAATCTCAAATGTTTTTGCTTTTTCCCCTGTGAATTCCAGTAAATGTGCTACCAATATAAGATGTCCCGTTGATGAAACAGGTGCAAACTCGGTTAATCCTTCCACTATTCCTAATATAATAGCAATCATAATCTCCATGAAGCTCCTCCTATAAGAAAGGTATGTGTAAAAATGCTTATTAACGCCTGTCCATTTTAATATATTTTTTTAAATTCCTATCTAGAATCAAAAATAAAAAAATGCCTGACTTCTTCTTGATAACGAGAAGTCAGACATTCTTTTACATCACTTTATATAAATAAATATGCCAATTGCTATTTTTGGATTCGAAGTCCTTCATAAAAGTGAGATTAGTTTCTGCTGCATTATTTATCGGAACGGCTGAGAGAATATATTGGCCACCCATCTCTTTCAACGCCTCAACATTTAGTTGTAAATGATTGATTTCTTTATTGGACCGCTTCGAGTATTGATAATTCTTACCCAATTCATCGACGAAAATATAACATCTTCCACCCCAGTCATCATAGTAGGTTCTCAATGCTTTATTTTTATTAAGCTCTGGCTCTATTATTTTCCTGAATTGAAGCTTGTAATCTAGTGGATAAATATTGCTATAAGAATCAAGAGTATACAAGCCATTGTATTGTGCAATATTCGGATGGATGCCGATGCTCACTACTCTATATTGGTCGAGCGGTTTTCCAATATATTTCTTTATGTCAGTAAACTGTTCTGTAGCAAAGTATGCTTTATAGCTTGGTTGATTTTTGTACATGATTTGTTCATTTGTCGGTACTAAAACAAGTAATTGACCAATAATCAGCACATAGACTAACTTTCGGCCCATGTTACGGTACTTCCATAACATTTTTAAGGTAAGAGCAAATAAAACATAAATAATCATTGGGCGCAGATAATGGAAGCGCGCAAAATTGAAGCTTGTTAAAATACCAAACTTCTCTTTTAATGGCTGCCAGCCTTCAAAAAACCAAAAAGCATACCATGTGGATAAGACAATATTCAATAGGTGAAGACCGATGTATAGTTTATTTTCTCGCCACTGTTTTTTCAAAAGAACAAAGAGTAATCCAATTAAAGTCACCGGTAAAATAATAAATTGGTGAATAGTTCTATCTTGATTATGACTGTATACATAATTTTTACCTACAAGCTTTAAGGTTTGTACAAAATTCAACTTTGACTGGTAAAATACATCTCTGTTCGTTAATTCATCGGATATCGGGGCAATCATCGAAACAACAAGACGATAATCGATTGCCAAATAAACCATTGTCATATACAAAATGGCGAAAAATAATGGCCAGTTGCTTTTTTTATTCCGCACGAAGTCATATAGCCAGAACAACCCCAGAGCAGCTAGGAAATAGAAAAAGCCGATCACAAAGGTGGAAAAGAAAGGAAGCAGCGTTAAAACAGCTAGATCTTTCCAGCTTCTTTCCCCCTTATAAATATTCAGCATACTCCATAAAGCAAGAGGCATTCCAAGAATACTAAGCATTCCTGATGGCCAATAAGGTGTTAAGCTAAAGGCAAGCGCCACCCCAATAGTTAGGATATAAGCTTTATTATGCTCTTCTTTCATCACATATTTTTTCAATAATAGATACATGCCAATAAAAGCAACAAAATGTGTTATTGCTTGGCAAAGGCCATAGGCAATAACAGGTGGCAAGAATTGAAATAGAAACACCATTGCATAATACTCTGAATAATAGGTGTCTCTCAAAAATTCCCCATTCATAATTTGTTCCACTGGTGTATGTAATGGCGAGAAGGCAATTCCGTTATCTTTCATCACCTCATACCAGCCCAAATTAGAATCTAGATTATCATGCACACGCATATGTGCATCTTCATTTAACACAAAATAAGGAAGTACCCATACGAAAATAATGGCAATTGCTATATAAAAAAACGTTCTTTCTCTTTTTAGATAATTCATTTGACGCTCCTAGCATTTTGTTGATATCTTTTTGGAAAAACAAAATATTTTTGTCCAGCATAATTTAACAAGGTATAGAAGCCACTTCCAAACAGAACGGCGATTTCATCTGTATAGGAAGCGAAAATGTTCCATTCACCAAGCAGCACTTCAACCAGCACTAACCCAGCTTTATATGCCAGCAGATAAGAGGCTAAAATTACGGCAATAAAGCGAAGTCCACTGCTTCCTAGAGCGGCATTGCTTTTGAATGTAAATCGCTTATTTAAAAAGTAGCTCACACATGCTCCTACAGCATTACCGATAAAAGTTGCGGCCCAATAGTCGAAATGAAAGGCGTTTAAGCATAAATAAATCATCGTTAAACCAATAAAAGTATTCATAAGACCAACTACTAAAAATATAAGAAATGATTTATCCTTCATCTAGATTGTACCTTTGATCTATTTTCTATTTTTTTGCATAGGTTGCTTTCAATAATATAACGTGGCCGCTGCTTCACTTCTTCATAAATTTTTCCTATGTACTCACCGATTAAACCGATACTCATAAGCATTAATCCACCAAGCAGCCAAACAGAAATCATTATAGAAGTCCATCCCGATTCTGTATGCCCCATAAATTTTTGGACGATGGCATATACACCAGCAAATACGCTAATAACAGAAAATAAGAAACCTAGTATGGTAATAAGACGGATTGGCTTGACACTAAAAGAAGTGATTCCATCTAAAGCAAAAGCAATCATCTTACGGAACGGATATTTGGATTCTCCTGCCGCTCGTTCCTTTCGCTCATAATAAACCTTTGTTGATTTAAAGCCTAGTAAAGGGACAATCCCTCTTAAAAATAAGTTAGACTCTTTAAAGCGCAGCATTTCCTCAATCGCTCTTTTACTTAACAATCGGTAGTCAGCATGGTTATAAACAAGGGATAATCCCATTTTCTCCATTAAACGATAAAAGCCCTGGGCAGTATTTCTTTTGAAAAAAGTATCTGTTTCTCTCTTACTTCTTACCCCATAAACTATCTCATTGCCTTTTAAATACTCTATTATGAAATCTCTGATTACACTCGTGTCATCTTGAAGGTCAGCATCGATGCTTATTACACAATCTGAAAACTTCACAGCCTCCTCTAAACCAGCTAATAATGCCCGCTGATGACCAAAATTTCTAGATAGCTTAATTCCACTAACTAACGGGTCAAACAAAGTAGCATTTTCTATTTTCTCCCATGTCGCATCTTTACTGCCATCATCAATAAACAATAATTGGCTTTGTTCACTGATTAAATTTTCTTCCATTAAATCGCGCAAAACAGTACGTAAATTCCCCATTGTCTGCTCAAATACCTCTTCCTCATTGAAACATGGTACTGCAATGGTTAATATTGTTTTTTGCATTTGTACTACCTCTTTTCTTTCCGTTTATTGCTCAAACCAAATATCCCTTTTAAATTATCCCACTTAAGTAAGACGATAAAACTGTAGAATAGTTTCATAAATTGGAAAAAATTATATGAAAAATATGTAAAAAATAGTGAAATGCTAGTGATAACGGATACATTTTCCTGAAATTCCAATAAAAAAGCCAAATTCTAGGATAGATTAGCACACACTAATCTATTCCGAATTTGACTCCATTTATTAGGCATTAATTTTTGAACGAAGATAAGCATTAATAAAGATATCAAGATCACCATCCATAACAGATTGTGTATTCCCGACCTCTGTATTGGTGCGGTGATCTTTCACCATAGAATATGGATGGAAAACATAAGATCGGATTTGGCTTCCCCACCCAATTTCTTTTTGTTCACCGCGGATTTCTGCAAGCTTCTCTTCCTGCTCTTCAATTTTGCGTTGATATAATTTCGCTTTTAACATCTTCATGGCTGTTTCTCTGTTTTTAATTTGGGAACGTTCTGTTTGACAGGAAACAACAACCCCTGTTGGGATATGTGTAATACGTACAGCAGAGTCCGTGGTGTTAATATGCTGACCACCCGCTCCACTTGCACGGTACGTATCAATTTTTAAATCTTCTGTACGAACTTCGATTTCAATTTCATCATTAAACTCAGGCATTACATCACAAGATACAAAGCTTGTATGTCTGCGCCCCGATGAATCAAACGGGGAAATACGAACTAAACGGTGTACCCCTTTTTCTGCTTTTAAGTATCCATAAGCGTTATGGCCTTTAATCGCCAATGTTACACTTTTAATCCCAGCTTCATCCCCTGGCAAATAGTCCAAAGTTTCCACCTTGAAGCCTTTTTTCTCTGCATATCTTGTATACATACGTAAAAGCATACTGCCCCAGTCTTGAGACTCTGTTCCACCAGCTCCTGGATGAAGTTCCAAGATGGCATTGTTTTTATCATATGGTCCACTTAATAATAAATTTAACTCGAACTGACTTAAACGACCGACTAATTCTGTAAGCTCCTCTTCCAACTCCGCACGAAGTTCAGCATCGTCTTCCTCTTTCACCAATTCATATGTTAACTCAAGGTTTTCAAAAGTCTCCACTAATTTATAAAACTCATGAACTTGATCTTTTAATGCATTGCTTTCTGAAATCACGGTCTGAGCAGCCTGCTGATCATTCCAGAAATCAGGATGAAGCATATCATCTTCTAACATAGCAATACGCGCCTCTTTGTTTTCTAAGTCAAAGAGACCCCCTAAAGTTTTCTAGTGTTACATTTATCTTTTCTAACTCATTGCGAATATCTGCTAATTCCATTCATGTCACCCTTTTATATAAATTATAGTTCTAGGTAGTTTACTACTTCCTTTATGTATTATATGGCTTTTTGAAAAAAAATGCATGTTTTCCTGTTAATTTCATGGTGGATAATGATTTTACCGGCGGTGAGAGAGGATTAGTTGCGGTTTTTATTCAATATGCTTGCGGATTCTTCTGCATTACTTGCGACTCTTCTCACTTTATTTGCGACTCCCCAAACTTTTATGACTCTCCTTTTCCCCCTACAAACTTGCTCCGCAAACCAAAGCCAATTAAAAAAACCTATCCTTCCTTAAAAGGAAAGATAGGCTGCTCACGAAATTCTATTATAAATTTGCTCCATGGCAATTTTTATATTTCTTGCCGCTTCCACAGAAGCATGGTGCGTTACGTCCGATATCTAGTTGTTTTACTGCTGGCTTTTTCTTTGGTTTCTTGTCGCCGCCTTCTTCTTTCGGGTTTACTGCTTGGCCTTTTGCCACTTCTTCCCTTTCCAGATTATTGCGGATTTCTGCTTTCATGATATATTTAGCGACATCTTCTTCAATGGCAATAACCATTGCTTCAAACATAGCAAAACCTTCTGATTGATATTCACGAAGCGGATCGATTTGTCCATAGGCACGAAGGTGAATACCTTGGCGTAACTGATCCATTTGGTCGATATGGTCAATCCACTTGCTGTCTACTGCACGGAGCACGATAACTTTTTCAAATTCGCGCATTTGCTCAGGAGAAAGCTTCTCTTCTTTCTCATCATAGCTTTGTAGTACTTTCGCGAAAATAAATTCAACAATTTCATCGCCTTCTTTTCCGCGAAGATCACTTACTTCTACTTCGCCTTCGTTAAGAAGATTTCCATTTACATAATCCACGATCGCCTGTAAATCCCAGCTTTCTCTATCAGCATTATCTGGAGTATGCGCTTGGATATTTCTCTCTAATGATGATTTAATCATATTTTCTACAATAGAGCGCAGATTTTCCGAAGTTAATACTTCGTTACGTTGTGAGTAGATAATCTCACGTTGTTGACGAAGAACATCATCGTATTGCAGCAATTGCTTACGTGAGTCAAAGTTATTTCCTTCAACACGTTTTTGGGCAGATTCTACAGCACGAGAGACCATTTTACTTTGAATTGGCTGAGAATCATCCATGCCTAGTCTTGTCATCATATTTTTCATATTATCGGAGCCAAAACGGCGCATCAATTCATCTTCCATCGAAAGATAGAATTGTGTAACCCCTGGATCTCCTTGACGACCAGAACGACCACGAAGCTGATTATCAATACGTCTACTTTCATGACGCTCTGTACCGATAACGGCTAATCCGCCTAATTCTTTTACACCTTCACCAAGTTTAATATCCGTACCACGACCTGCCATATTCGTTGCGATTGTCACGGAACCTTGTTCTCCGGCAGTTGCAATGATTTCCGCTTCTCTTTCATGGTTTTTCGCGTTCAAGACATTATGTGGAATGCCCTTTTTCGTCAAATATTTAGAAATAATTTCAGACGTTTCAATCGCAACTGTACCGACAAGTACCGGTTGGCCTTTTTTGTGGCGCTCTGCAATGTCCTCCACTACTGCTCTAAATTTCCCATCCATAGAAGCATAGATTAAATCTGCGCGGTCATCACGAACGATCTCACGGTTTGTTGGAATAACAACAACATTCATATTATAAATGTTGCGGAATTCTTCTTCTTCTGTTTTCGCTGTACCAGTCATCCCTGCAAGCTTTTCGTACATACGGAAATAGTTTTGGAATGTGATGGTTGCAAGGGTCATACTTTCATTTTGAATCTCTAAGTTTTCCTTTGCTTCAATTGCTTGATGCAAACCATCGCTGTAGCGGCGACCTTTCATCAGACGACCTGTAAATTGGTCAACAATGACAATTTCACCATCTTGAACCACATAGTCTACATCCTTATGCATACTTGCATGGGCTTTTAACGCTTGGGTAATATGATGATTAATCGCAACATTGGAAACATCAAAGAGGTTTTCAATTTGGAATACACGCTCTGCTTTGGACATTCCTTCTTCTGTTAATTGAACACCCTTTGTTTTTTCATCATACGTATAATCTTTTTCTGGTTTTAAGCTGCTGACAAAAATGTTGGCACGAACGTACAGCTGTGTTGATTTTTGCGCAGAACCGGAAATGATAAGCGGTGTACGTGCTTCATCAATTAAAATAGAATCGACTTCATCGATTACGGCATAATACAATGGTCTTTGTACCTTCTGCTCATTATAAAGAACCATGTTATCACGCAAATAGTCAAAACCAAACTCATTATTTGTTCCATAAGTAATATCTGCATTATACGCAGCTTGCTTATCTTCTCTTGAAAGGCCATTTAAGTTAAGGCCCACGGTTAAACCAAGAAAATTATATAATTGTCCCATTTCTGCCGCATCACGAGTAGCAAGATATTCGTTGACTGTAACAACATGGACCCCTTTGCCAGAGAGAGCATTTAAATATACAGGCATTGTCGCAGTTAACGTTTTACCTTCCCCTGTTTTCATCTCTGAAATATTACCGTCATGAAGGGAGGCTCCCCCCATTAACTGGACAGGATATGGATAAAGTCCAAGCACACGCTTTGCTGCTTCTCGAACAACTGCAAATGCTTCTACCAATAAGTCGTCTAATGTTTCCCCTTTTTGGAATCGTGCCTTGAATTCTTCTGTTTTTCCCTTTAATTGCTCATCCGATAATGCTGCCGTTTCATCTGCAAGCAATTCAATCTTATCCGCAATTTTAGTTAATTTTTTAATATCGCGTTTGTTTTGATCAAATACTTTATTTAAAATTCCAAGCATTAAAAAACGCTCCTTTTTCTATTATAATGAGAAATCGCACTAGTTAAAGGGAAGACTATCTTTTTTTCATTAAAAACAGATGAAAAATATTTGTCTTCTTTGTTAACTTATCCTGTGATTTCATCCTTTAAAATCCATTTTTTGATTATTTATCTATAAGATTGACGTAATACTATATATTATAGAAGAAAAATGATCGCTAAATACCCATTTTTCTTTAAAATGAAACTAGTATCATCTATACATCTTACCATTTCCACAATAGCGTGACAACTTATACCTAGTAAAACAAAGCATTCTATCAAGCAGACGGACACAAAACAAATAAAACGAGAGGCATGAATATTATTCTGCACTCTCGTTTTATTTGTTTTGGCTATCGCCAATTCACTAACAATCTTTTAATAGACCTATTCGATTTTTATCGCTTTTTCCTGTGCTTCAATACATAATGCCGCAGCAGTAAAGGCATGTTCCTGCGTCATCGCATTTTCTGTGCCATTTATGCAATCTAAAATAAATTGACCGAAAAATGGATAGCCTACTTTACCGCTTAATTGATAGTATTTTTCTCCTTCTCCATTTACCAAAAATAAATGGTTCCCCTCCTTGCTGCGTGCTATATCAATATACTTTCGGACTTCAATATAGCCTTCTGTCCCAATAATTGTCACACGGCCATCTCCCCAAGTGCCCAGCCCATCCGGAGTAAACCAATCGACACGGAAATAAAAGGTAGCGCCATTATCTGCCACCAAGGTTGCATCCCCATAATCCTGAAATTCTGGGTATTGCTTATAGTGATAGTTAGCAACCGTACTATGGAGAACTTTTGCACTTTTCGCATTTGCATAATGTAAAAATTGCTCGATTTGATGACTGCCAATATCCGTTAAAATTCCGCCATATTGCTCTGGATCAAAGAACCAGTCAGGTCGGCTATTGACATTAGCACGATGTGGCCCTGTGCCCATTACAGAAATAACCCGGCCAATCGCTCCTTCTTCTATTAATTGACCAGCAAATACGGCACTTTCTACATGTAATCGTTCACTATAATAAATTCCCCATCTTAGACCAGTCTCTGCTACTTTTTGCTTTGCTTGCTCGACTTGAGCCATTGTAGTAAAAGCAGGTTTATCCACAAAATAGTGTTTCCCAGCATCTAATACTCTTAACCCTAGTGGACCACGCTGGACTGGAATATTCGCACTTGCTACAAGCTGAATCGTTTTATCTTGGAGGATTTCCTCTTCTGACGCTGCTGCCCTTGCTTGTGGATAGGTTTGGATAAATTTTTGCACTTTTTCATCATATAGTGATAGGTAAACCTTTGAGGCCATCTCCAGCTTTTCCCCCACTTCACACCGTGCATGAGACTTTCACCTCACACGGCGTTCCATTGAAAATTCCAAAAGAATCGTGTGTTATTTATTATGTATCTAGCATTCTTGGAAATTTCCAACTAGAGCCTATCCCTCCCCCATTTATTATCATGGTTTCATAGGTACTGTGACTCCACTCTCACGAAAGGTTAATCTGTTTTAATAGGTTATGTTATTCCCCTTTATATACAGAACTGCTTCATAAGCAGGTTAATGCCTCCACATCCTTCCGCTTTCCACGTTCCAATTTCTCTATCCTTCCCATATATCCTTAGGTCTCTCCTATGGTCCTGTATGTATAACTTGCCTGTAACAAGCTATGGGCTTTCATAATCCAGATTCTTACTTACCCACCCATACGATCGCAATTTTGCCACCTGCTGCATTTCTACAGCATTTATGTCTAGAACCGTACATTCGGAGATTTGTCAGTATATCCCTATTCATTCTAACCATAGATACTTTATGGACTCCCGGCATATAGGATACACCATCTACCGCTAGACAGCTTTCGTGATTGACAAGGAATGCCCCTTATCAACTTACGGTATCTCTCTGCCGACTTCACCGAGCTTCATACCAATCTATTTAACCATAGAAATGGCATGTCGGAGTATTAGAGTAGGCGTTTCAGAGCGTTACCTCTTCATTCCACCTATCGAGAAATTAGTTCTCCTAAGGTGATTAAAGTACCTTAGTGTCTAACCTTTTCCGTTAGAAACGTGTCGCACCTGGATCATAAACAGCTACTAACGTGCCGCCTGCTTCTATTAATCCATTACACATCCCATAGATATGCCCATGGTCTAAGCCAATCGCAGCAAACAGAAATTCCCCTTCTGCGACTACCTTATTTACTTGACCTTTCGGCGCATAATTCATTCCATCATTTTTATTCACATTTTTCTCCTCCTTCATATTACTCATATTTACCGCCTACCGTAATATCATTATCTTCAAAATTTTCAATGGCTGTTTTCTTTTCGTAAAAATGAATTGCATTTGTCTGTGTACCTTCTCTTGTGTAGAATAAATTATCTTTTGTTAATGGCAGCTTAATGGTTTTCCCTGTACTCGCAGATTCATAGATTGCTGAAATAAGCTCAAGTGTTTGTCTGCCTTGTTCTCCATCTACTAGCACTGCTGTTCCTTGTTCCAACGCTGTTAACACATCATCGATTTGCCCAGGGTGCCCTTCATATGGAATATCATCTAGCTGCTCATAATAGCGCTGAATTTTTTCTTCCAGTTCTATATCCGCTTCTGGAAATCCATTTCCCTTTGATTTAGACGCTTTTACTTTCCATGGTACGGAGACTCTAGCATTTTCCCCTTGAAAAATTAACTGCTGTTCTTCTCCATGATGGATAACAGAGCTTGTTATTTGTGCAAGGCTGCCATCATCATAACGGCAAATAGCAATAGAAATATCCTCAACTTCTGCATTATCGTGGGAGGCATTACTCATCACAGCAGTTACCTCTGTTGGCATTCCATTCATCCATTTAAAAATATCAATATGATGGACTGCATGATTTAAGGTACAACCACCGCCTTCTTTTTCCCAAGTACCTCGCCACCATAAATCATAATAACTATGCCCGCGCCACCAGAAGGAATCAATCTGTGTATGGACAATCGGTCCCATCATTTTCGTATCTAGTACGCTCTTTAACTTCATCATTGGACTTAGAAAACGATTTTGCGAAATAACGGACAATAACTTGTTATTTCTTTCTGCCGCTGCATTCATGGCATCACACTCTTCTAAAGAAGAAGCCATTGGTTTTTCCACCAATACATTTTTTCCAGCATCAAGAAAATCAATGGCAATTTTTGCATGAGTATAAGGCGGCGTACACACCGAAACTAAATCAATGTCTGTTCGCTCCAGCATCATTTGATAGTCTTCGTACACGGTTGCATTCAAATGGAATTCCTCGGCCTGTTTTTTTGCCTTTTCAGGATACAAATCACATAAGGCAACAATCCTACAGCGCTCAGGAAATTGTTGATATGCTTCAATATGAGCAGATGAAATGGCTCCTGAACCGATAATAGCTACGTTTAGCACAAAACCCTCTCCTTTTCCTTAATCTATTTATTCTTGTTAAAAGAGATTTAGAATCGTTAATCTCCTAGAAATACCTTCTTTACGTTTCATATAAGTCTAGCAGTCTTCTTTGTTTGAAATGCTTCTAAGTAATTCTATGCGACTATTTCACATAAATATTTTTTTCGACATCAGCGAATTATCATTTTATTTTTTACCAAGCCGTCTTTGGGTAAAGCTGGAAATCCATAAACTAATAAAAGCAAATAACAATAATGGAAACATTAATGTTAATGCTAGTGAATTAAGCATAGGCTGCGGCTGGGAACCTGCTCCTTGAAGGACACTGAATACCATAACACTTAGCGTCTGTGTCTTCGGTCCAGAGATTAATAGGATAATGGTAAATGTGCTAAACATACGAATGAAAATATTAATGGCAGAAGCCGTTAACCCAGGGACTAATTGCGGGATAACAATTCTACTAAATAATTTAAATTTAGTTGCACCTAAGGATTCAGCAGCCCATTCCAATCTTGGATCCAGCGATTCCATAAATGGCAGCAAAATGAAAACAGAAAACGGAATACCGACAATTAAGTTAACTAATATTAAGCCAGGAATTGTTTCCGCTAGACCTGTTGAATAAAAAATGGAAGCAACAGGTATGGCATAAACAAGTTCTGGTAAGGTAAAAGGCATCTGAAAGAAACTAATCAAGCCTTCTTTAAAAGGAAAGGACTTACGCCCCAATACATATGCAGTTGGAATACTTAGCAACAATGATATAATGGTCGCAGTTACAACAATTTGTAAAGTTATTTTATAAAAGTGACCTATTTCATAAACCTGCCAAGCCTGAACAAACCAGTCCACTGTGTACCCTGCTGGAAGGAAAGTACCATACCATTCTGTTCCGAAGGCAGTTAGTAATACAGCGATCGTCATACCAATAATGGAGGTGATACATACTATTATTAAAAGCCATGTTAGAAATTTATAGAGCAGTTTTAGTAATCCTGCCACTTTACTATTCTTAGGTACACTTGCTTCCGTAGGATTGTTTATACCACCCTTAATGGTATTCTCCACAATTCTCACTACATTTCACCTCTTTGTTATTTAAATGTACTTGCTGAACCGACGAATCCTCTTTTACGTAAAGCAAACACAATTGCCAGAATTACTAATTGCGTAATTGCCATTACTACAGCAACTGTATTAGCCATACTGTAGTTAAAGTTTCGCATTGCTTCCTCGAAAGCAACTACAGCAAATGTCCTGGTTGCCGATGCAGGATTACCTACAATCACAGCAGAAGTATACACACCAATCTGCATAATAATATTTAAAGCAAATACTCTTAAAACCCCACCACGAATAAGTGGATAAAATACTCGTCTAAATGTAACCCATTCGCTGGCTCCAAGCGATCTGGAAGCTTTTTCTAAATTTGGATCAATGGAATCCATCATCCCAATGAAATTAGTAGCAAGGAATGCCACACCCAAAATAACACAAGCAATAAATGCACCAGTATAGTTATAGACAAGTCTGATTGGCTCATCAATCAGGCCAATTTGTAAAAGAATCGTGTTGAACCAGCCTGTTGGCTTGAAAAATGAAATAATCGCCATATCAATAATTAAGGAGCCTAATGTAAGGGGGAAAATAATTAATCCGGCTATTATTCCTTTGCCCCTCATCTTTCCTCTTATATAATAGGTAATCGCGAAGGCAATAAATAACTCCAGAAATGCTGCTGGAATAATTAAAGCAAGTGTTCGAAAAATGGTTTGATAATAATCTGGGTTTGTAAAAAACTCAATATAGTTACCCATCGTGAAATTAGAGGTTCCATTTTCTTGGAATGTCATCATAATCCCTCTTATTAATGGATAAACAAATATCAAAAGTACTGGGAGCAGACTCGGGAGAAGCATTAAATAATCATTTTTTTTCGGTTTTGCCTGTTGATTCATGTTTTCACCCCTCATCCAAAATAATAATCTTATCGGGATTCAAATAAAGCTTTACTTTTTGGTGTGCCGTATAAGGATCCAGCCCTAAAACACTAGTCTTCAAAACAGAACCATCTTTGATTTTAATTTCATAGCCAGTAGTGCTTCCAACATAATCCCCAACCAATATCTCCCCTTCTATTACATTGGCTCCAATTCGATCATTTGAGACAATTTCAATCATTTCTGGCTTAATTGTTAGAAGTACACTATCGCCTACCTGGTGGCGACCATTTCCTTTTATCTCTAAACGAAGCTTGGAATCTGACTCAAAAATAAGGTAATCATTATTTTTACTGACAATCATTCCTTTAATAAAGTTAGCGTAGCCTAAGAAATTGGCAACAAAGTGATTTTTAGGCTTTCCGAAAATTTCCTTAGGAGTGCCTAGCTGTTGAATTTCTCCTTTAGACATTACTGCTATTTTAGTGGAAAGCGACAATGCTTCTTCTTGATCATGTGTTACATAAATAGTGGTGATCGCTAGTTCATCATGAATTTTTTTTATTTGAATTCGCATATCTTTACGAAGCTTTGCATCCAAATTACTTAATGGTTCATCTAATAATAGAACCTTTGGACGAATAACTAGTGCTCTTGCAAGGGCAACACGCTGCTGCTGTCCTCCACTTAACTCTTTAATAAATCTATTTTCCAGCCCATTTAGCTGAACCATCTCCACCGCCTCTTGCACTCTGCGCCTTTTTTCTTTTTTTTCTACTTTGCGCATATCTAAACCAAATGCGATGTTTTGAGAAACGGTCATATGGGGAAATAATGCGTAGTTCTGAAAAACCATGCCAATATCTCGCCTATTCATAGCAATATGATTAATCGGAGAGCCATTAAATAGAATATCTCCTGAAGTCGGCTCAAGGGTTCCTAATACCATCGATAAAATAGTTGTTTTCCCACAGCCGCTTGGACCAAGGAATGTCATAAATTCGCCGCTCTCAATTGTCAAATTTGCATTATTCACAGCTGTTGATTCACCAAATTGTTTCGTTAAATTCTTGATTTCAACCTTTGTACTTGTCGTGTTCTTGACTGCTTTAGATACTGCCGACTCCGTATTTGCCAATACTGATTGTTCCATACTAATTCCTCCTTATCTCCCTAGTCTCTAGTAAACAAGAGACTAGGGAAAATACTTCCTATTTGAGTGCTTGAATTTTTTCTTCCCAAAGACCGTATAATTCATTGGTCTCTTCTAAGTCTGGGAATAGTATCCATTCTCCGTCTGGAACTTTCATTTTGTCGCCTTCTTTAAACTCAGGCATTACGGCTTCCACGAGAGTTTCATATGATTTTTGATATTTAGGTTCTAGCATATCAGGTGTTGCTAGACTATTTGCTGGAAGGAAGCCTCGAACATATCCTTGTGCCTGTATTTCCTTCGATGTAGCAAACTTTAGAAACTCGAGCGCAGCATTTTTGCGATCTTCTGGTAAATCTTTTACCATTACATAAAATTGAGAATCGATAACTTGTTTGGCATCCTCCAATTTCACAGCTTCAATATGCGGCGGGATAGTTTTAATTGCTTTATTATCCGCATACCAGAATGGGATGTGCGGTACAATATCTACTGCTCCCTCATAGAGAAGATCAAACGAGTCAGATGTTTTTGCTGGGTAGGATTCAATCGTTTCTCCAATTTCTTCTAAATAACTCCACGTTTTATCTAATGAGCTTGGGTTATTTAAATCTTCTCCCATTGCTTGAATAAGACCAAAGAAGAATCCTCGTGCTGGACCACTAGATGGAACTGCAGGGTATGTAAATTTTCCTGGATTTTCTTTAATCCACTCTCTTAATTCTTCATATGTTTTCGGTGGGTTTTTAACTGTTTTTGTGTTATACATCAAGATAGGACCACCAGAACCAGTTGTAACTGGTGCACCATAGCCTTCGAATTTATCAATATACTCCTGACCAATTTCATTCCATTCTGCAGAATGAGTCTCTTCTGAGTATTCGGGTAATATCTTTTCCCATAAGCCTTCTTTAATGCCAAGTGGAAGACCATCTAAACCAGTCACCACTAGATCAATGGTTCCATTTTTACCTTGCGTTTTTATTTTGTTGATTACTTCTTGGGGTGTACCTCGACCATATTCCACGTTGTATTTTCCATCTGTTGCTTCTTCAAACATCGGTATAACAATATCCTTATAGTATTCATCTCCACCAGCGGCCGAATAAATCGTAAGCGTTATTTTACCGTTTTTACCTCCAGAACTTTTTTCAGCTCCTCCGCATGCAGATAGTAATAAACTAATTGTCATGATTATTGTTAAAAAAAGCCATCTATGCTTTTTCAAAATATTCCCCCCAATTCTCCTGTATTATTAATACTCGCAAATAAAAATGCAGAATTGTTACTGGACTAAGATGTATTTTGTTTTGCTTCTAAAAACCACCTCCTTTAAGTAGCAACGGCACCGTATAGTGCTTAAATAATTGCAAGCGATTACAATTATACAAATTCAAGATATTCGTTCTATATCCTTCTTTCATTCAACAAGAATATACTAGTATGGTAGTTAGAAGTTTAATTGTTACTTATCGTACGATTTATGCTTAAAGTTTACTATTCTATTTTGAAAGATCGATGCACTGGTGTGAACAATGGGAGAAATGATTCGTTTTAAAACTACTGTTAAATGAATCTATTTTATTCAAAAGGAGTAGGTTCTTTGGATGATTTTGCTTTCACGATTTAACTTCTACTATTAATCATGATCAATCAGAGGGGTTGTTCCAACCCCCCACTTATTGAAGGGTGACCGAATTGGTCTTTTAAGCGCAGCTGTTCCTCCACCCTGGTTTTCTTTAAATGTAAAAAGTCGATTTTACTGTATAATGCGGGGAAGAGAGGTACTAATTAATAGATCGTTCTATTTTTTTCATCGACAATTCCTGATTTTCTATAAAAATACGTATTAATGCGGTCACGCCATTCTTTCGCATTTTCTAACTGCAGCTGTAAACGTTCTTGTACATTTTCAAAAACCCAATCTTCTACTTTTCCTTCTAATTCATTCCATTTCTTAATAAACATCTCCACTTCTTCTACCCCTTGAAAATGGGTGTTATAAATATGCTGAATGACTGTCTCTCCAGAATGAAGTTTATGTAAGTATGGGACATGGTGGAAAAATAGCAGAAGCTCATCTGGACAATCATCTAATGAGTTGTATCGTTGTGCATTTGGTCCAAAATATTGCCCAGTGTAGCCAGTTCCCGTTTCCATTGTACGATCTACCCCAATTCCATCACGATCTGCAAAGTGATAGGTACCCCATTTGGAATATTCGTATCCGTCAACATTTGGACCATAATGATGATCTGGATTAACCATCCAGCCAACACCAAGGGGTGCCGTATAATGCTCATATGTTTTCCAGGATGAAAGTAAAATATCTTTAACAACACTTGCAACTACTGGATTATTCCCAAATGTTAATTGAATCCATTCATTTGTGATTGTTTCTGTCGTTAAGTCAGGATTCCAGGTTAATCTGCCAAAGCCATAAAGATTGGCCTGTGCTAAAGTATTCCCAGTCCAATTTATATCATTACCAATATTGGAGACAGCAGCAATACCACTATGGCTATAGTTATAAAGTCTGCCAGCTACGATTGATTTTACGGTCGATCCTTCTCCATCCGAATAGGTATCGAACTCTAGCACCTCTTTCCATTGTGGTACTAAATAGCAAACATCCTTCTGTTGACCGGTATATTCCTGCGCAATTTGAAATTCTACTACTTGATTCGTTTCCTTCATGGCGCCTATTAATGGAGAGATTGGTTCCCGTACTTGAAAATCCATGGGTCCATTTTTAATTTGTAAAATGACATTATCAAGGAACTGCCCATCAAGCGGCTTAAAATGATCGTACGCAGCTCTGGCACGATCTGTTTTTCTGTCACGCCAATCCTGTACGCAATTATAGACAAAACAACGCCATACTACTTTTCCATTAAAAGGCTGTAATGCTCGTGCTAAAACATTTGCCCCCTCGACATGGCCTCTGCCATAACTGAATGGTCCCGGTCTGCCCTCTGAATCCGCCTTTACCACAAAACCGCCGAAATCAGGGATATAGCGATAAATTTCTTCTGCCTTTCTCGCCCACCACTTTTCTACCTCTTGATCAAGTGGATCAGCAGTCGTCAAGTTTCCTAACTCTATTGGACTAGCAAAGTTTATACTCAAATAGGTAGTGATTCCATAAGACCTTAAAATATTTGCTACTTCTTTTACTTTAGGTAAAAACTCTTTTGTAAGCAGTTTCGTTTCTACCTTCCACACATTGACATTATTAATGGAAATAGCATTGACACCTACAGATGACAAAAGGCGAGCATAATCCTTTACCCTTGTTAAGTCCTCATTGAAGTCATTATCATTAAAAAAGATCGATTTTCCAGAATAACCACGTTCAATGGATCCGTTCATGTTATCCCATTGATTCATCATCCTCAACTGATTTTTCGGTGCTTCCTTTATTTCTAAGCCAATTAGCGGTTCTTCTTGCTGTAAAATCCTTAAGAAATGAAAAGCTGCATATAATGCGCCTCTATCTGTTTTTCCGATTAGTAGCATCTGTTTATTATCATCAGTGGTTTTTAATACATAGCCTTCATCATTTAAGTCATCAAATAACGTGGATGAGATGCCATAATCATTTAAGTTAACGCTTTCATATGTACCTAAAATAATAGAGCTTTTCATTGAATTATATGGTTGAAGAGTTGGATTAACGTCTAGCATGGATTTAAATCCATTCTGGAGTTCCCTTGCAGCAGAATTAATCATGGCTGTATCTCCTGCTATTCCAATCGTAGAGGTGATATTACTGTATTGATGAGCGTTTTCTATTTTACGATACTGCAGCCAACAATGATAACTATTGGTTACGAATTGTTGATTTTCTTTATCCACCATTTTTTCCATTTACATAACCCTCCTATAATTAACCAATACAGCTTGATTAAAATTCTGTGAAAAGGCTAGATTAAATCCTGTTAATTTTAACGAAAATAATCAGGATATGTCTTCTTTAGTTCCTCTTTTTCAAAGTTAACTAAGTTTAAATGTATCCCTATTAGTTTTTCTGCTTCGTTTGTTTTCTTTTCCTTTATAAAATGAAAGATATCTTTATGCTGAGAAACAAGCATATCCCATTCCAGATTGGATTCCAATCGAAGAACACGCAAGCGGTCAAAGTGACTATTCATTTTTCTAATCATCTTCCAAGTTCTCAGCTTGTTGCATCCTTCAAATAATAAACGATGGAACTGATCATCCAATTCCAATAATTGATGGCAGGATTGATTTTTTAAGCATAATTCCTGCATGGCAATATTAGATTCCAATTTAAATAACTGCTCTTGTTTAAAAACCTGACAAGCTTCTTTCACAACTGCTTTCTCCATATTTTCCCGGACAAACCTTGCTTCTTCCACAAGCTCTAAATCAATCAAGGAAACAATCGTACCAATTTGCGGATATATCCCCAGCAAATCTTCTTGTGAGAGCTTTAAGAAAGCTTCTCTTACCGGAGTGCGACTTACATTTAACTCACTTGCGATTTCTTGTTCAGAAATCTTTAGCCCTGGTTTTAACTCTAATTCTGTAATTCTATTTTTTAATGATTCATACACAAAATCCCTCGTAGAGATATTTTCCTTTTTCCGAATCGTAACGATTATACTCACCTTTTCCTCGGTATCCTAATTATACTAGTATGGTAGTTCGTATTTTCATTATAGAAGGTCTCCACTGGAATTTCAATCCCCTTTATTAGATTAATTTTTCATTTCTGACTATTTTAACTTTTATGGATAAAGGGAAAATAGGCGGTTGCCATTTTGAATCAAGAATTAAAATTTTTTAAAATCATAATTTATATTCTATTTTGCTCATTAATGGCTTTTTTCAGTTGCTTTAAACTATGATCGGTAGCATTAAAACAACTCCCATATTAATAGGGAGTTCTCTACCATCTTATTTTTGCTTTTTCATATACTCCAATACTTCTTTATCAATTAGACCTATCTTTTGTTCTCTTTCTTCAAAATTCTCCGTATGAATATAGCTTTTTAGTGCGTCTAATATTTTTGTGGTCGTTTCGTTTAGATAGCCTAATCTTTGTAAGTGAATCGTAAGTTCTTCTTTGGTCTTTCCTTCTATCGATACAATATTTTCTGGTTTAGATGGGGCGAAATAGAGCTGTTGTAATTGGTAGATACGTGTAAGTTCTTTAATTGGCTCTTCGTGATCTTCTACCCGCAAGTCAATATAACGATCATTGAAGCCGCCATAGCCTCCTTTTTCCTTTACCACAAGAAGTGCTGCTGATTGCTGTCCCCTGCTGTCGCCGCCTGCATCCTGACCTGCTTGCAATGCTGCAAGTAGTCGCACTGCCAAGCTTCCTTCCGTTTGTTGAAAAATAGCCCCCATGTCCTTTACTGTATTTTCATCCACGAGAATATTTCCTTGGGCTGCAAAATGAGGACCCGTTACTCCTCCTGCCCAGTCATAACATTCGCTTCCAGTGAAGGTTGCCGCATTGCCATTTGCATCAATAAAACCAACCTGTCTTTGTTCTCTTCCAGGATCTTGTGCTAATAACTCATGCAATGCCTCCTCTGCCGACCTTCCTTCCTCCATTAAACGCAAGCCTTCTGGACCAAAGGATGTGTTTGCATAAGATTGCGTTGCTACTGCTCCCGCGCCTGCTTTTGCCCATGGAACAACGGCTCCAACACCAAGAAACTTAGATTGGACTGCAATCCCCCATTCCTTCTCCTCTGGATCAAAGCCAACAATCGAAAATGTCATTATACAACCTCCTCCTTCATTTAAGCCAAGAATATTGCTCCATACACTAGGGAACCCGCTATTACATATGCTGGATGAATCTTTACCTTTTCCAATAAAATCAAGCTGATAGCACCTATAAATACAGTTTGCAAGATTCCTATTCCATGATAGGAATTCTGAAAAAAGCTAATCGTCATCATGGCAAGTAAGACAGCAATCACAGGTCTCACTAAGTTTGTCAGCAAACTCACTTTAGGTGAATCTTTAAAATTCATTAACAGCCGTAATAAGGCAATCATTAATAATAAGGACGGGGCAACCGTTGCAAAGACCCCAATACTCGCACCAATTATTCCACCTTCTTGAAATCCAATATAGCCTGCCATTTTAGTCGCAATCGGACCTGGCAATGCATTTCCCATTGCCAGTATTTCACTAAATTCATTTTCGGTTACCCAGCCATACCGATCGACCACTTCGTTTTCCACTAAGGGGATCGATGCTGGTCCACCTCCATAGCCGAGAATACCTGGAAGAAAGAATGCCCAAAAAATATGCCAATAGATCATGATGCCTTCACCTCTTTAACTTCCTCTTTCTGCTTCTTGCTAAGTAAAGAAACGACAATGACAATTCCTATGACAATCGCAGGATGGATTTGGAGAAGGACTAAAAGAATAAGACTTGCGGCCATCAACCCAATCGTCAGCTTCTGCCGAAAATGACTATTTACTTTCTTTAGAAAGTCTACTGTCAATACTCCTAGCATTACACCAACCACAGGAACAACAGCCTTTGTCATTCCTAATACCCAAGGCTTATCTTTAAAGGAATTTAAAAAAGTTAATAATACAATCATTAATAGTATCGTCGGAACAACCGATGCAATAATAGCGTTTATCATCCCGAATACACCCTTTACTTGCCAGCCAATATAACCAGCCATTTTGGTGGCAATTGGGCCTGGCAACGCATTTCCTAATGCCAAAACATCAGAAAACTCATCATCTGTCATCCATTTATATTTATCCACTACTTCCTTTTTCACAAGAGGAATTGAAGAAGGACCACCGCCATATCCTAAAATCCCTACCCGAAAAAAAGCAAGAAATAGATGCCAATGTGTCATAAACTCAACAACCTTTCTGCAGCTTTACCAGGAGGCAATCGTTCCATCTGTTCTTGATTCTGTTCCTCCAATTAATACACCTGTTTCTTCATCTCTCCAGATAATCTGTCCTCTGCCGAAATGTCCAAACTCTGTAGCCGTTTGAATCTCATGTCCCCTCCTTGCAAGTGCTTGAGCTAAATAGTTAGGAAAATGCGGCTCTACTAGTATCTTCTTCCCTTCCGTCCACTGCCAGCGCGGTGCATCTAAAGCCGCTTGTGGATTCAAATGAAAGTCGATTGTATTGGTGACAATTTGAAAATGACCTTGTGGCTGCATATAACCGCCCATCACCCCAAAAGGTCCGATTGGCTTATTATCTTTCGTAAGGAATCCAGGAATAATTGTATGATAGGTTCTTTTCCCCGGTTTTAATGCATTGGGATGGGCTGGATCAAGGGAAAAATCATGCCCCCTGTTTTGCATGCTAATCCCTGTTCCGGGAATGACAATTCCTGAGCCGAAGCCCATGTAATTACTTTGAATATAGGAAATCATATTTCCTTCTTCATCTGCTGCGGCTAAGTAAACCGTTCCTCCCTTTGGAGGTGATAGTGGTTCAGGAGTAATAGCTTGATCGCCAATTTTTTCTCTTCTTAAAGCAGCATATTCTTCGCTTAATAATTCCTTTACTGTATGAGGCATTTCCTTTTCATCGGTAATAAATGCTTTCCCATCTGTAAATGCAAGCTTCATTGCTTCTATATGTTTATGGTATGTATCAACGGAATCCTTCTCTGTTAACTTGAAGCCTTTAGCAATATTAAGTGCCATTAATGCAACCAAACCTTGCCCATTCGGCGGAATTTCCCAAACATCATAGCCTTTATAAGAAACAGAAATTGGCTCCACCCATTCAGGATAATAGCGCTCTAAATCTTCTTTTTGAAGATAGCCATTATGCTCTTTCATAAACTGTGCTATTTTATCAGCTAATTCTCCACGATAAAAGCTTTCTGCATTTGTTTCTGCAATAGAGCGCAATGTAGAAGCATGACCTGGTGATGACCAAATCTCCCCGATTTGCGGTGCTTTTCCATTAGGAGTAAACGTATCAAACCAAGGCTTATATTCATCACCTTGAAAACTTTCTTTAAAGCGATTATAGGAAAGATCCCAATACTTTCCGAGAGTCGGGCTGACTGGATAGCCTTCTTCGGCCAGACGAATAGCTGGTGCCAATGTTTCTTTCAAAGGTAATTTTCCAAACTTTTCTGAAAGTGATGACCAGGCAGATGGAGCACCTGGCACTGTTACCGGAATAACACCATGGGTTGGTATCTTTTCTAGCCCCTTTGCTTTTAACGCATCAATGGAAATGGAACTTGGTGCAGGTCCACTTGCATTTAATCCATGCAGCTTATCCTTGACCCATACAAGCGCAAATGCATCTCCCCCGATTCCATTAGAAGTTGGTTCCACTACTGTTAATGCTGCGGCGGCTGCAATTGCTGCGTCAATCGCATTTCCGCCCTTTTGTAAAATCTCTAAACCAGCTTGAGCAGCAAGAGGCTGCGATGTAGCAACCATTCCCTTTTTTGCAAAAACAGTATTTCGCTGGGAAGGATAAGGGTGATACAAGTAATCTAGTTTCATCTTAATTCAATTCCTTTCCGACATAATGACAGGCAACAAAATGATCCGCTTCTGCTTCTTGCCACTTTGGCTTTACTTGTTTACATAGATCTGTTGCTATCGGACAGCGTGTATGAAATGGGCAGCCAGAAGGAGGATGAGCCGGATTAGGAATTTCTCCTGTTAAGCGAATTCTTTGCCCTTTTGCTCCCATTTTAGGACGTGGAATCGAGGATAACAACGCTTTAGTATAAGGATGAAGCGGATTTTCGTATAATTTTTCCGAAGAAGCAAGCTCCACTGTATTTCCTAAATACATAACTAAAACCCGATCACAGAAATAGCGAACAACCCCTAAGTCATGTGAGATAAATAGATAGGTTAATTGATATCCACTTTCATCTTTCACAAGGAAATCAAATCACTTTATTTGATTAACAAACGAAAGCAAATGATTAATATTCATGATTATAAGACAGTTACAAACAGAATTCTAGTTATTTTTCTAAAAAATTTAATAATTTTATATATTCAATATTTACAGAAAACAAGAAAACCTTTTCGTACCTCTAAAATTTATTTTATCGAAATAATAATATGTTTTTCACAAAGTAGTGGAGGGAAATTACTATAAGCATGAGAGGTGAATTAATTTAATAATCATTCGTTTTTTAGTATTTTTATACTTCCATTATTTTCTTATAGTAATTTAATTGCTTGAATTCTTCTTAATTTAGTAGAGATATAAAAAGATTAATACTATTTCAAGAAAGTAAATACGTTTATATTTTTTGTTGGGGATTTTTTTAAAAGAATTTGTAAATTTTCTTGGAGAGAATTGGTTGAGCTTTCTATTATTATACAATTAAGCTATATAAAAAGGTTGATTGGCTAGAAAGCTTCTATAGTGGCAAGCAAGTGTTTTTACATGTAGTTCATTTATGTGAATTGGTTTGAAGGAGGGTTTATGGTAATTATCCGTTATACTCTGTTTTCGTCGGGGAGCGGAGGACACTAGACAAGCAGAAGAAAGCCAATGCCCACCATATTTCTTTTCTTATTATGGTGCAAAGTCAATTTGCCCAGTAAACAATAGGATAAAAATGATTATCCAAAATATAAACAAAGAGGAGGAAAGTATTAAAGATATAACAGGGAGTATCTTTTTCTCTGTCTTCTTCAACAAGGCAATTATCGATAATAGGATTCCTGCACCCGTAAGAAAAAATGTGATATAGTCGCCAGCCAAATTTCCGTTATTAGCTATTCTTGTCGGTGTGACAAAAACAATAAAGACGCAAATAATACCAATGGCAAGAGCAATATAACTAATTATACTGTACTTTTTTGGTGTGTTAATTTTATTTTCCAAATATAAACAACCTTTCTAATTTTTATAATATACATGTATTTTATCATTATTTTCCTTAATTATGGAAATTAATTCGGAGAGACGTTGGAAAAAAAGAGGACAATAAAATACCAAACAAAAGATTAACATAATAAATTTGATCTTTGTTTGGTATTTACATCAAATTTTTAAACCATTTCTACTTTTAAACCTTCTTAAAAGAATATGACTTTCTACTCTTGTGATGCCTTCTAAGGAATATAATTCGTTGTTTGTAAAGCTTTCTAGTGCTTCGAAGTCTTCAACGAGAACATGCATATGTAAGGTGCTTGGACCCGTCATTTGATAGCAGCTGGCCACAACAGGATTTTCTGCTAGTGTTTGGGCTACTTGAATGAGGGAAGCTGGTTCGCAGTCTACTTCAAAAAAGGCAGAAACTGTTTTGCCTACTTTTTCCGAATTGATAACAGCACTGAATTTTTCAATCACTCCATTTTCGATTAGTTGGCTGACTCGCTCTCTTATAGCCACGCGGGATAATTGCAGCTCTTTGCCAATTTCCACATAGGAAAGCCTGCCATTTTCTGTAAGTAATTCTAATATTTTTTTGTCTATTGCATCTAATTTCATTTAATCACCACGCATCTTCTGTTTTAAAATATGCTTCATTATAGCTTGTAGATTGGAAATAAGGAAGTTCTTTTTAGAATTTTCTAACCTTTAAAGGGGATGACAAAATCGGATGAAATATTTGGTTGAAATGTCTATTGACTTATGGGGTTTTAACGGATTATTCTCGTGTATTATATAAACAATAAAATAAAGCCTGCAATGTTTCACTGCAGGCTTTATCTTTATTATTGAGCTTCAATTAGACCGTATTTTCCATCTTTTCGTTTATAGACGATATTGGTGTTATTTGTTTCTGCGTCTGTATAAACGAAAAAGTTATGGCCTAGTAAATCCATTTGCAGGATTGCTTCTTCACTATCCATTGGTTTTAGATTGAAGCGTTTTTGGCGGACAATTTCTAGCTCCTGTTCTTCTTCCTCCACATTTGGTGTGCTTTCGTAAGAACCAAATAGTTCATTCAGATTTCCTTTTTCTCTATGCTTACGATTTACTTTTGTTTTATGTTTTCTTATTTGTCTTTCTAATTTATCAGAGATTAAATCAATAGCTGCATACATATCCATATGATCTTCTTCTGCACGTAACAGCAACTGGGACATTGGAATTGTAACCTCTACCTTGGAAGTTTTATCATTGTACGTTTTTAAATTTACATTTACTTGTGCATCTGGTGATTCAGAAAAATATCTTTCTAATTTAGAGATTTTCTTTTCGACATACTCTCTAATTGCTGGAGTTACCTCAATGTTTTCTCCTCTAATGTTGAAATTCATAAGTTACTCCTCCTTTATAGTTTCCAGTGCAAGTCTTATTTTTTCCTTATAGTAAATGAAAATATACCATATAAGGAATCATTTTGACTATACTATCTATTTCTATCATACCCTGGCAAAATCCTGCTAAAACGATAAGAAATTTCGACAAAATTGTGAACTTTTTAAATACAAACGCTTACTATTATTCTATCGAAAATTATTTTCAGCAAATTTTTATGTTAGAAAATGTTTCAAAACGATTAACAGCGGTTATATATACACCATAATCAAAACGTATAGCTCGTACGATAATAAAGTGACTGATTACTTAGTAAAAGAACTAGTTCTTTGAAAAAAGAAGATAGGCAAGTGTTAGTATAACCATTATTTTCTATTTCAAAAGTAGAGGCTATTGAAGTTATATATCTATACAAAGATTCTCCCTTTTGAAAAACATTTCGACATAATGTAAGAGAAGAAGCCTATATTCCTAACAATAGATGGAATTATGAGTATTACTTATTCGGTCGGTGTCGAGTTTTAGCGAAATTAATCAAAATATTTTTACAATTCAATGTTTTATATTTGCTACAATGAACACATTAAGAATTTAACCTGGAGGTAAAAGAATGAGTGAAGCAATATTACAAAATCAGCCTGAATTAGAATTAAAAGAAATGGAAGAGGAAGAGTACTATTACAAGTTGTGGGAAGACGATCGTTTATAGGCCGAAATAGATCTACTTGATACGAAAAGGAAGAACATTTGCTTTTTTAAGAAGTGTTCTTAAAATTTGAAATCTTCCTGGTAAAATAAGTAATAAATTACTTTCTTTTGAATTTCTAACAAATGAACTTTGATAACGCATACTGGAGGGATCTATTTTGAATAAAAAATGTATTGCAATGCTATTGGCTGGCGGAAGAGGGACAAGACTAAAAAAACTAACAGAAGAATTAGCAAAACCGGCAGTACCCTTTGGGGGAAAATACCGTATTGTTGATTTTACATTAAGTAATTGCCGTAATTCAGGAATAGATACTGTTGGTGTATTAACACAATATCAGCCGCATGTACTGCAAAATTACATTAAAGACGGAAAAGATTGGGATTTGGACAGCAGAGATGGCGGACTAAGCATCCTCCCTCCATACCAATGTGGTACAGAAGAACGCTGGTATGATGGTACAGCCCATGCTATCTATCAAAATATATCCTATATTGACCAGTATAACCCGGATTATGTTCTCGTTATTTCTGGTGACCATATTTACAAAATGGATTATAATTTAATGCTGCAGCAGCATATCAAAACAGGGGCAGATGCAACAATTTCTGTTACGGAGGTTCCTTGGGAGGAAGCAAATCGTTTCGGTATTATGAACACAGATGGCACCAATAATCGAATCGTCGACTTTGAAGAAAAGCCATCTAATCCTAAATCAAATCTAGCTTCCATGGGTGTATATATTTTCAAATGGAAAACGCTTAAATCCTATCTACAAAAAGAAGAAAAGAACGAATTATCTTCTAAGGACTTTGGAAAAGATATTATTCCTGCCATGCTGACAGATAACCGCAAACTACACGCTTACACATTTAAAGGTTATTGGAAGGACGTTGGGACAATCGACAGCTTCTGGGAAGCAAATATGGACTTATTATCAAAGGAAAGCAATATCTTTCTAAATGACAAAGACTGGACCGTATTTACCCACGAACAGTGCTACGCCCCGTCCTATATCGAATCTTCCGCTACCGTAAATCGCTCCATTATCAGTGAAGGCTGCGAAATTTATGGAACTGTTGAAAACTCTGTTATCTTCAATGATGTCATTATCGGAAAAGGATCAATCGTCAAAGATTCCGTACTCCTACCTGGAACCGTTATCGGCGAAAATGCTGTCATTGAAAAAAGCGTAACAGCATGCAATGTAACAGTGGGAGATCACAGCATTATTGCACCAAAGGACGCTGATTCAGAAATTATTTTGATCGGTGAAAGTATGGAGAATAAACAGACCCGTGTTGGGTTGTCGAGAGTGATTTGAATATAATATCAAATAAAAATGTTGTTGCCTTAATTGGCAACAACATTTTTATTTTTTCTTATCATAAAACATGCCATCTATGGAGATATTTCCACCATACGGATCATTATATTGATTAATCCTTTTCTTTCTCACTTGCTGCTGCTTTAAATCTGTTTTTATTTTCCCTTGCAAAGAAACCATCTTGTCCTGCAGAAGTTTCTCTGAAGATATCATTTCCTTTTTATCTGCTTCATTAATCTTCGGCCATAAAGGAAGCTGATTTAATAGTTCTTCCCTCTTCTCTAATAAATCATTTATTTCCTTTATAACAGCTTCTCTTTCCTCTATCGTTCCTTCCTCTATCGTAAGAAGTCCAAGCAGCTTTTTCGTACACTCTTTATAGTCAGTTAATGGATTCATTATGCTAATCCATTGGAAGGTCCAATATCTTTTTTCGCTATTTTTATTACTTCCTTCCAAGTATCACGAAATTCGATAACATAACCTTCGACTTCATTTAATATATTAATATCATTCTTAGTATTAGCTTCCACTAATCTTCTGTAAATATAATCGTACATTTGGAGCATATTTTTAGAAATATCAATCTCTAAATTTAATGTAATCATCAACTCATTAATGATATTTTGGGCTTTACCAAGATTTTCATTTCGTTTTTCAATATTTTTATCCTCAATAGCTCTTTTGGCTAATGTAATAAATTTCAAACAACCATTATACAGCATAAGAGTCAAATCACCGGGAGACGAAGTATTGACTGCATTCTGCTTATAGGTTTGGTATGGTTGATTAATTGCCATCTACTTACTCACCCCTAAGTTATTATGATCCATTTTGTGCAAAAAAGCCTGCTAATTGCGAAGATTGATTATTTAATTTCTGTATAGCCTTTTCCATTGCATTATACTGTGACCAATAACGATCTTCTATTTGCTTTAATCGATATTCCATTGATTCAATATTATCATCAATTCGCAGCATATCTTTACCAATGGTATAATTATATTCCGTTTTAAACGTATTACCAGCTTTTTCTTCAATTTGTTTCATAGTATCTGATATATCCGTTCTTAGCCTTCTCGCTAATCCTTGTTGATCAGTTGTTGGGCCATCCGCCATAAATAACTGGTATACCGCTTCTGGATTATCTTCGATTGCTGCTTTTAATTTATCTTCATTAATCTCTAGCTTACCACGTTCTAAATAGTCCTTCGAAGTAGTGATCCCAATTTCAGCCAACTGATTATATTTTTCAATTGTTTTTGTTTTATCATTAACTGTTACAGACGCATATAAGGAGTTTCTCATTTTATTTAAACCAGAGGTTAAAAGGGGATCTCTCTTCAGTAAGCCACTTTTCGCCTTTTCCTCCCATTGCTCAATCTCCTTTTCACCCATTGCCGCCTTCTGTTCTTCTGTAAGAGGCTGAAAAGCTGAATAACGCTGAGCAGTAAGTTCTGTATTAACAGCACCGATTGTTTCATTATATTTATCGACAAAAGATTTTATCGTATCAAAAATACTATCTGTATCAGTTTGAATATTTACATTCACACTTTCACCAGCAGCAGTATTTTTATTTAAATTAAAGGTAACATCGTTCATGGTAAAGGTATTGGATTTTCTAGATGTTTTTAATCCATTAATGGTGAATTCAGCATCAGACCCAGCAGTTTTTTCAGTTAAATTTAGAGTTTTAGTAAAAAATTCGGCATCCTTTCCCAAAAACTCAATTTCTTCTGCCCCATTATTTAGTATGCCAGTATCTGTGCGTTGTGCGACCACTTTATCAGTACCAGTGTCATAAAACATACTGATCCCGACATTAGAACTATTAATTTTACTAAACATACTATTTAATGAAGTGGAACCATCAATTTTAAAACTTTGCTTATTTTTTGTACCATCTTCATTTGTTGTTTGAATATCAAACTCAATGTAGCTGTTCTTCTTAAGATTGTCCCCACTCACTGTTACCGTGCTATTTTCTGGAAGAATTTCACCAAATGTCATTTTTCCAGTGGCTGGATTAACATATACAGTATCAGCTGCTCTAGTACCTTTCTCTGGAGCATCTCCTTCTATCAGCTGAACTTTAAACGTTTTATCGGTTCCTCCTGTTACAGTTATTGAATCAGGAAATCCAGATAAGGAAGTACCGCTTAGATATATTTCATCACCTTGTCCTGTTAAAGTCTGTGAAAAACTTTCTCCCTTCCATTGAATTCCAGAGTCATCAGTGAGTTTGCTTTGCTGGGAAAGTAAACTCTTGGTAGGATCTAGCGTACTATTACTAATTTTATCTGCACTTTGTACTTTAGCTGACTTTGCCATTACAACATCGGAGATATTATATGAAACATTCCCTGCATTCGCTTTTGCACTTACTGATACTATATCCTTGTTTGAAGAAACAGCAGTTCTTTTCATCATATTTGATTGTTTGGAAATACCTTCAAATATGAAAGTATCGAACTCTTTTAATTTTGCATTCATTGTTCGGTAATTATCACGTTGCCATTCTAAAATTTGCTTTTGTTGTTTTAGTTTGTCTAGGGGCATACGCTGCACTTTCATTAATGAATCGACAATCGATTGTGTGTCAAGTCCACTGGCAAGACCGGTGAATTTTATTGAATTTACACTCATTATAAATCCTCCTATAATTTAAAGCTTTTTATCGATAAATATTCCGATAAACTCTGTCATTTTTGCATAGATGTCTAAAAGTTCTTTAGATGGAATTTCTCTTATAACCTTCTCTGTAGCTTTATCAACGACTTCTATATAATAGCGTTCTGTTTCATCATGGACCTTAAAATTTATAGAAGTATAATGTGGCTTTAAAAATTCATTGATACTCGTTACTATTTCTTCCGCTTTCTCTTTTTTCAGAATGTTAGTCGATTCTTCTGAAAGAGTATCCACCAATTTGGTGTAGTCCCTATTATTTAAGCTAATTTCATTATCATTTCTGGTTGAGTTCACTAAGTTAGATATAGTCGATTGTTGTTGATTCATCTCCAATTTCATCCATATAACAGCTCCTCTATCAGATCCTTTAATTTTTATATCGGATACTCTAAACATTTATTAACAAAAAGTTATTTCAATTGTAAATAAAATGGGATAAATAAGGAAAATTACCTTGCTTTCGAAAAATGGCCTATTACTTTCTGCACAGCTTTTATTACAGATCGCACATCTACCTCTGTCATTTTCGGAAATAAAGGAAGTGTAATCGCTTCTTCATAGTAGAGTTCAGCGTTAGGACAAATCCCCTTCTTATATCCTAAGTTTTGGTAATAAGCTAAAGTATGGACTGGGATATAATGAACATGCACACCTATATTTTCAGCACGTAAAGCTTCAAATATAGTCTTTCTATCTACACTTAAACTGTCTAATCGCAATCGAAGCATGTATAAATGCCAACTTGATTCACCAGCTGCCTCTTGAAAAGGTACCACTACATTCGGAATGTTATGAAAAGCAGCTGTATATTGATTAGCAATCTCTCTGCGTCTTTTCACAAAACTATCAAGTCTTTTTAATTGAGAACATCCTAAACTAGCTTGTATATCTGTCATTCGGTAGTTCATACCTAAATCAACCATTTCATAGCTCCATGGTCCCTCATCCCCTTTTAAAGTATCCTTCGTGATGCCATGTGATCGAAATAATCGAAGTTTTTTTGCATATTCTTCTGAATTAGTGACAATAATGCCACCTTCACCTGTCGTTATATGCTTGACAGGATGAAAGCTGAACATCGTCATATCAGCTTGAGAACCAACCTTTTCTCCCTTATAGGAAGCACCAATCGAATGTGCACCGTCTTCTATAAAAACTAAACGATGCTTTTTACATAACGCTTTGATTCCATCTAAATCCGCCGGCTGTCCTGTATAATCTACAGCAATAACTGCCTTTGTTTTAGAGGTAATCAGTTTTTCGATATTAATTGGGTCAATGTTATAAGTTTGTTTATCAATATCTGCAAAAACTGGTTTTCCTCCCATATAAAGAACACAGTTGGCGGACGCTGCAAATGTCATTGGGGTTGTAATGACTTCATCTCCATCATCTATGCCAGCTGCATAACAAGCTCCATGCAGAGCAGCTGTGCCATTTATAAAAGCAACGGCATATTTTGTGCCGACATATTCGGCTATCGCTTGTTCAAATTGATCAATTTTAGGACCCTGTGTTAAATAAGGACTTTGTAATGTTTCTACAACTGCCTGTACATCTTCTTCTGTAATCCATTGTTGGCCATATGACAGAAACTCCTGTCTTACTGGTTGGCCTCCATACAATGCTAATTCCATTTCATTTTCCTCCTTTGGAAAAAAGCCACCTTACATCAGGTGACTTTTAATCCATTCTTCCGTTTCTCTTAATCCTGCTTCTAACGTATACTTAGGGCTCCAATTTAATAATTGTTTTGCCTTATCATAATTGCATAAAAGCTTTTGAATCTCACTTTGCGGATGAATATGTTCAATGTGTTTAATACGGTCCGAATCTCCAACAATTTTAAGGGCCAGTTCATTGATAGAAACGTCTCTTCCTAAGCCAGCATTTACAATTTCTCCGTTTACAGCATCTGAATATCCAGCATTCACAACAAACTCTGCACAATCTTCCACATATAATAAATCTCTTGTTTGCGTTCCCTCACCATATATATGAAGCTGCTCTCCAGCTATTTTTTTCTTCAGAAAAATGGCTACTACGCCACCTTCTCCTCCAGTTTTCTGAAAAGGTCCATATGTATTAAACGGACGGATTACAACAGTCGGCAAACCGTAAGCATGATAATAAGACAATACCATATTTTCCGCTGCAATTTTACTTCCTGCATAAGGAGAAGCTGGTTTAATTGCATGCTGTTCTGTAATCCCTGTTTCATCGGTACATTGATCATACACCATACATGTACTCATAAATACAACCTTTGTGTTGGTTTTTCTACACTGTTCCAATACATAGAAAGTCCCGATAGTATCGTTGTTAAAAGTTGTTCGAGGATCATCAATCGAATCTTGGACATTAATCGATGCTCCAAGATGATAGCAAATATCAAAGGATGTTTTAGCAAACAATTTCTCTAACAATGCCTCATCCTTAATATCGCCAATAATGAATTCCTCTAGTTGATCTTTAAATTCCTCAATATTTTTCTCACTGCCATTAGATAAATCATCTAAAATCCAGACTTTATGTCCATCTGCCAGCAACTTCTTTGCCACAGCTCTGCCAATAAAGCCTGCTCCGCCTGTTAATAGAATATTCTTCAACTTTAATCCTCCTACTGAATTGCTTTACCTTCCTTTTAAGCTTAAAACATGAACCACATTATAATAAGATCCAATATTTTTTATCATAAACTTGTTCTTAAATAGATTATAAGATAGTAATTCGCCCTTTATTTGAAACAATCCCAAGATAATGGTGTCCCTTTTTTAAAGGACTTCTGAAATTTCATCCCTAATGTCCGTTCAAAATATTTAGGCGACAATCCTTTACCTGGACGGATAGATCGAACATTTTCAGTAGTAACTAGCTCTCCTTCTTCTACATCCTTAACAATGTAAAGAGAACGTCGATGTTCTAAAGAGGCGGATTCATCTTTTGTTGTTCCATAAGTAACTTTCCCTAAACTTTGCCATGCTCGCTTACTATCTTCCACTAGTACTTTCATTTCTTGCGGTTCCATGGAAAAAGTAGAGTCTACTCCACCATCAGACCGTAATGTAGTAAAATGCTTTTCTATTACGGTTGCTCCTAATGCTACGCTAGCAACAGATACACCTACACCTAACGTATGATCTGACAAACCAACCTCACATTTAAAAAGCTCTTTTATATGTGGAATTGTTCTAATATTCGTATTTTCCGGGGAAGAAGGATAAGTACTTGTACACTTCAATAATATTAAATCCTCACACCCTGCTTCTCTCGCGGCACGCACGGCCTCATCAATTTCAGCGATACTCGCCATTCCAGTAGAAATAATAACTGGTTTGCCTGTCGAAGCGACTTTCTTGATAAGAGGAATGTCGACATTTTCAAAAGACGCAATTTTATATGCAGGAACATTTAATGTTTCTAAAAAGTCAACCGCACTTTCATCAAAAGGAGAACTGAAAGCTATTATACCTAACTCCTCACATCTCTTAAAAATTTGTTCATGCCATTCCCAAGGAGTATATGCTTCTTTATATAATTTATAGAGTGAGCTTCCCTTCCATAAATTATTGTCATTCTCAATAAAAAACTCCCCTTCATCAATATCCAATGTCATTGTATCGGCTGTATAGGTTTGTAACTTTATCGCATCGACACCTGCTTCCGCAGCTTTTTCAACAATTTGTAATGCTCTTTCTAATGATTGATTATGATTTCCGGACATCTCCGCGATAATAAAGGGAGGATGGCTTTCTCCAATTAATCGGTTTCCAATACGTATCTCTTTCATTTGTACCCTCTTTTAATTTATTTTTTAATTTCTTTACTGTGTTTTTCGAAGAATTCAGTTGGATTCATAAGAAGATCCATATTTGCTTCAATTTTATCATTTGGCCAATCCCACCATCTAACTTTATTGAGAATCTCAATTTGTTGATGAGTAAATCTGTATTTTAATACCTTAGCAGGTACTCCTACAACTACTGCATAGTCTGGAACATCTTTCGTAACAACTGCTCCTGCCCCTATTACTGCCCCATTGCCAATGTTCACGCCCGGCAATATCACTGCATTAGCCCCAATCCATACATCATTTCCAATGATAATCGGCTGATTTTTCTCTATTGATAGAATATCAATTGGATTAACATTTCCATTCATTATAGGTCCTCTTACTTCTCTTCCTATTATTGATTCTTCTACATATAGAATAGGATGGGTTGTGATCAAATCTATCGGATGATTTCTAACACCAATTATAGCTGAAGAATGTATAGAACAAAATGCACCTATTTTTTTTAATACTCCCATATCGAAACTACAGTATTTTAAATATCCATAACTAAACTTGCCTATTTGTATTCCGTTAATAACTTGTTCATAATCCTTAATTTCTGGATTTTGTTTACTTATAGGATATCTACTATAATGTTTGTCCTCAATTAGTCCCATACTTATTAATTGCTTAGAAATCACCTTATAACTAGCACTTGCAATAAAAATAAAAAGATTATCAAAGGTATCTTCTAATATATATTTGGGTGAATGAACAGGTTTATTTAAAAAGGTAATATCCCATCTTGTTGAATTATTATCAAGATAATAAGAGACCTCTCTACTAATTAATTTTAAATTAGCTGATAACTTAATCGCACTAGAACCTGTACCAAATATTACTATTTTTCTATCTTGTACATTCTTCTCGATATAATCATTTAACAAAATTAGTTGATCATAGTTCATTTATTTCTTCAACTCCGTGTCCTATTGAGGTTATTAAATAAATGTATCACTAACAAAACGAACCATTTTTACTCCAGATTTTGCGGGAACAAAGGAATAATCATTAATATTCATTCCCTCTGACTCTAATAAAAACCAACGGAAACTGTCTAACCCTGCATTTATACTTAATGTACTTGCTCCGCCAAATCTAGCATTACACTCTATTATGTGATAATTATCTTTCTCGTCTTTTATAACCTGCAAAACAACATGTCCATATAAATTTAATTTTTCTACTAATACTTTTGCTAACTCTTCTAAGCGTTGATCTTGAAAGGTTGTAGTAATTTGAGATTCCCCATTTACTACTAAGTCCCGTGTTCTACATACGACTCCTTTGGACTTTCCATTTTTGCCAACATATAAATCTATGCTTATTTCTTTTCCATCTATATAGGGCTGATAGATTGGCTCCATTAATTTTTTTGCATGCAATTTGGCATTTTCTTCATTTAAATTTATTCCGATATTTTGCGAACCTGCGCCAAATCTTTCTTTTACCACATAAGAACTTGCTTTAACTTGATCAATTGACAAAGCAGTGGGAATGACAGGTAGGTTGAATGACTCTAACTCCTTAGCAAAAGTTAATTTATCTAAAGAAGCAGCGATTCCCTTTTCATCTGATACCATAACGTGTACACCCGCTGCTGCTAATTGGTCTTTATTACGAGCAAACCATAATAATTCGCCATCACGTGTCGGAATAATATATTTAATTGTATTTTCCTTACAATAACGTAACAGCTCATCAACAGTTAAATCAGAAAGTAAGGGCATATGCCAAAAATCATCAGTAAAGTATGCTGCCATGCTATTCTCGTTACCATCTGCACTTATTATTTTGCTATCCCAACCTAACTTTTGAACAGCTTTTCTAACTGCTTCTATTAAAGGTACTTTTTTAGAGGCACTGGTAATTAAAATATTTCCAAATGCTTCGGTATCTTCCTTCTGTTTCTCCACTTGTTTCTTTTCGAAAGCAATTAATTCTGGAATCATATCCTCTACTTGTTTTTCAGGTCTCCAGCCAGTATATTGTTTTAACTTTGTTACATCAGCTTGAGAGGCTTCATAAAGGATATCACTTTCTTCTTCTGCATAATCCATATCAGGAAAATGCTGTTTTAAAATTGCTACTACATCTGACACTTTTCGTGCATTTCCATTACCAAGATTCACAACACCACTTGCATCGCTAACAGCAAGCCTTAAAAGTCCTTCTGCCACTTCTCCTGCATAAATATAGTCAAACATGCCTTCTTTTCGATAGACTTTTATTGGCTCCTTATTTAATAGAGCTCTAATCCATCTTGAAATGATGTCACGAGAATTCTTTCCATAAACGCGATAAATCCGAGCATTAACCGAACTAAAAGAAACCTGGTTAAACCCTTCTAAAAAGCGCAGTTCAATTTCATGCATTAATTTAGCCACACCTGTCAGATTCCGTGGATAGATAGGGTCACTTTCTTTTAACAATGTCGGCACGGAAGCCGGCTGATTAAATTGATATAAATCAGGATTATAAATTAGGTAACTAGAAGCAAAAACTACTCTTTTTAGATTAGAATTATCTTTTAAACAATCCATTAAATGATGGCCTAATTTTACATTATGCTGGTCATTCTCACTCCAAAATTCATATGTTTCCACCGATCTTTCAAACGTTGCCGCTAAATGAAAAAAATATTCCGGATCAAAAGCATTCAGTTCTTCTTTTGTTATGTAATTTAAATCTCCTTGCCAGTATTTAATATCTGTTGACCATTCCGCTGGTTTGGATTTTAAATCTCCTACAAGAATTTCTGCACCTAATTGGTGAAGCTTAGAAACTAATTCCCTTCCAATAACTCCTGCACCACCGCTAACAAAAACACGCTTGCCGTTAAGCATGATTAACACTCCTTACTTAATAAACATCCATGTAGTAATGAATCGACAAATTCATTTTTTATTACAACATGCTCCTTCATTCTTCCCTCAAATTCAAACCCATTCGCTTCTAAAATCCCCACATGAAATGGTCGTATATCATACGTTTCTGTGAATAAACGATTAAATTTCAGCTGCTGTTTTGCTATTCTTTTTAAAAAGTTTAAGAAATACTGAAAATCTTTTTCGTACAGTTGATTAATTTTTACTCGGTTAGGGTCAACTAAAAAGGATACTTCTGCTCGTTTAGCCTCCCAATCAATATTTGTCAATCCTCCATATCCGATTAATTCTTTATTATAAAAATAACTAAAAAGCAATTGTTTAGGTTCTTCTTCCCTAAAAAGCGGGATCACTACTTTTTGGTAATACAAAACTTGTCCTTCATCTGTTAATGGCTGCTTTTGTCTTAATACATCCATTTGTTTATTTCGATATTCCTTTATCTTCACCATATCTTCTTGTCTAAGCGGCTCTATATGATAGTTATCCTCCTTTAGCATATTCGCCTTTAGGCACTTATAACGATAGGATTTACTTACCATGCTGTCCAACCACCATCCACACATAGATTATGACCTGTTACAAAAGAAGAAGCATCTGATGCGAGATAAGCAACCGCCCCTTTTAATTCTTCCGGTCTCCCTACTCTGTTCAATGGATTCTTCCTAGCTAGCTGTTCTACAAATTCTCCATTTTTCAGTACTTCAGGTTTTGGAAACGGGCCTGGCGAAATGGAATTAGCTCTAATTCCATCCTTTCCATAATGACTTGCTATATATTTTGTAAATTGGATAATAGCTGCTTTACCAGCACCATAATTGGGCGGATTATTTTGGCCACTGTCCCCGTATATTTCTGGATTTGGCGATACTACTCCATACATAGAGGAAATATTAATAATATTTCCAGAGCCTTGGGCAACCATATAGGGCAAAATACTATTTATCAAGCGAAAGGTCTGATTAATTGTTCCATCAATACCCATTTCCCACATCTTGTCAGTCATGGATTCAATCTTCCCTGTTGATCCATATGAAGCATTATTAATCAGAATATCAACCTTTTCAAACTCTTTCAGAGCTACTTCAACACAATTAGTAATCGAGTCTCTATTTGAAACGTCTAAATAGATAGGTAGGCAAATAACTCCATATTGATTCATTAATTTTTCCGCTAGCAGTTTATTATTTTCTTGGTTTCTGCCTGCTAATATTACATTGGCACCTGACTCTGCAAGACTTTCAGATATTGCGGTGCCTAAATGTCCGCTGGCACCAGTTATAAGAGCGGTTTTATGTTTTAAAGAGAATAACTCCTTCAACGATTTCAATACTAATCCCTCCATTTTGACGGATTTATTATATTTTCAGGAATATCTCTAAAGGATATATTAATTTCATCCATAATTGAAGAGGAGAGCGTAGGCAATTCACTAATACGTATGTTTTCTCTCAACTGTTCCAAAGATTCACATCCAACAATCATTTTATCCACATAAGAATTGTCTCTTATAAAAAGAAAAGCGAGCTCACTTATCTTCAATTTCTCCCTTGCCGCAATTTCTTTTAATTTTAGTAAATACGGAGAGGCAGCTTTTATAGAATTGGGCAGCTCCTGCTCTTCTAAAAATAATAGCCCCTGCAAATAAACGCTTCTAACATGGATTTCAATTTTATTATTACTTAATTCTTGTAGAAGCCCCTCATTTATTAAACGAAGGTCAAAAACATTCATTGGCACTTGAATGATGTCAAAAATCCCTAACTCTATTACTCTTTTCACCTGCTCAGGTGAATAAATAGAAATTCCCATTTTATTAATGTGATACTTTTCTTTCAGGTTTTCAATCCATTCACGATCTTTTTTCGTTAATTTTTCCAAAATATTTGCATCATGAAATAACACACCATATAGCTTTTCTATCCCTAATTTTTTCTGTGATGCTCTTATAGATTTTTCTATTCCATCTATATTATTTTCGCTCATAGAAGGAATTTTAGTAATAATATTTAACGATTCACCCATTTCTTCTTTTAAAAAGGAGCCTATTATTTCTTCACTTTGCCCATATCCAGGTGCAGTATCAAATGACAAAATTCCGTGCTTTACAGCATATTTTAAGATTTCTGCTGCTTTTTGCTTATTAGGTTGACCAATTCTGTTTGCTATACCATATGCCTGTCCTAATTGAACCGTTCCTAAGGCTAATTTCTTTTGCGTGCGATTCATCTTATTTCACCTTTTTTTGTTCAATATGTTGATTTATCATAGTTAATTCTTTATTTCCCTCAAGATAATTTAGAATATCCTCTGTAGAGATGAATTTATTATCTGCAAAATGCGTCGCAATAACAGATAAGAGTTGATAATCCTCTTGTGTATCTAATGTTAATCTTACTTCTTTGTCTAAAACATACTTGGGAATATCTATGTCCACTTGTTTAAACAATTCTCTATTTTCATAAGCATAGTAAGTTACATGCTCTCGATGATAATCTTTCTTGCCATGGTTATAGATATAAGTCAACGCTGAAGAAGAAATAATTTCAACTCCTAACCCCAATGGAATAAGCTCATTATATATTGCAATATCTCCTTGCACTCTCGTTGTCTCTTCAATAACTGCATCAGCTAGTTCATAATGAAAGAAGGGACAATCGCCAAGTGCCCTGATCACATAATCTGCTTTATATTGTTTTGCACATTCAAAATATCTAGATAATACATCTTCTTCCGAGCCTTGAAATACCTCTATACCATTTTGATTACACCATTCTACAATTTGATTATCAGCTTCTTTCTCAGAAGTCGCCACAATCACTTGGTCAATTCCTTTTGCTGCCTGACATCTTGAAACAGCATAATCTAACACATTCGTACGTCCAAATGGTAACAACACCTTCCCAGGCAGCCTTGTCGAACCCATTCGTGCTTGTAGTATAGCGATAACTTTCATGCTTTCACCTGTTTCTTATCTTATTTCCATTAAGGAATAAATCTTTTTATCTGCTTCATATCCTTGATCAAGGTTTGTCTGCATATGATCTCCAATTTCTCTTATGATACGGATTGTATGGAGACCTAATTTTTTCGCCGTTATGAAATCCTTATTGGGATTATCCCCTATATAAACACAATCTTCCATATCCACCTTTAAAAATTCGCTCATCCTCTGAAAAGCGAGGGGATGGGGCTTCCAAAACTCAGAACCACCTAAATCATCTGTAACAATAATAGAGGGAATTTGCTTATCTAAGCCTAACGCTCTTAACTTATTCCATTGCATGGTCGAATTCCCATCTGTGATAATACCAATGGGAATCTTCTTTTCCGTTAATCTCTTTAGGCATAAAACAGCATCCTCGTATAAATGAATAGAAGGCTCATGCTTACGATATACATCTACTAATTGCTTTACATCTACCTGAATACCATACCTGTCACAGACATGATTAAATACCTTTCCTCGTCCGTTTTGTTTCCATTCCATTATAAAATGCTCGGCCAATTCTTCTTCATCGAGAAAAGGATTCGCTTTTGCAAGAAAGGAAGCAACACTGTAAAATCCTGATTTCACATAATCATGCTCACAATACAAGGTGTCATCCAAATCAAATATATAGGCTTTATAATTAAACATTTTAAAACTTCCTTTTTATCGTTCTGTTATCATCATTATTATTATCGGAAAAGTTGAACGTTTATTAAACAAAAAAAGACTTGAGAATTCAAGCCTTTTTGATTATTTTAGATACTGAGTTTTTAAACATTCCCATACCCGATATAACCAATCTATATTTTTAAAGATTATAACAATATAAATAACTACATCTAATCTTTGAACGATAGCTCCTAAAGAAATTAAAAAGAAGATTGTAAAATGATCAAATCCTGGTATAATTCCTTTACTTAAAAACCATTCCTTCCATTTGGCACGCTTCATTTTATTTCTTCTCATAAAAGGAAGTATATAATAATGAACAATAAATAAATCCCAATAGATTGTTACAATAAATAATATTTTTGCCCATAATGGTACATCTATAATTATTGCTACTGTTAAAAACAGAACTATTCTAACTAATTGATCAAAAAATTTATCTAATTTTGCTCCTAAAGCAGAGCAATTATTAGTTAGTCTCGCTAAATTCCCATCTGCTCCATCCATAAAATGATGAAGCTGAAGAAGGATTGCCCCTGTAATCCAATAGTCGAAAATAAAAAATACCGATGCGACTATTCCTAAAAAACCAGCAATAATAGTAACCATATTTGGTGTTAGCTTCAAATCATAGACTATTTTTGTAAAGAACGGATCAATTACATGGGCATAATAGCGATTAATTGCATATTCGTGTTCTCTTCTTTGCTGAACAATGTATTTGTTTTTAAATACCTGATACTCTTTTGTTATATTCATACCTTATCTACCATTCTTTTAATAATTCATTTTCATATCCTAATGAAACGAAATGCTTTAATCTTTTAAGTCCCAACTCTGTTAATTGCTTTTCAATATCCACATAATACATACTAGCAATAATGATAAAAATTTCATCTATAGTTTCATCTGCTAACACATTAGGAGTATGGATTTTCTTACCATTAACTTCCTTCCCAGACAGCTCTTTATTGTTATCTAAGAAATAAGACACAGTACCATTCAATTCCATTACTCTTTCCAGTAATCTTAAGCCACTACCACCACTACCAAATATTATAATCCTCTTATCCATTAATAACTTGTGAATAATAGCATTTTCAGGCGGAGTATCATCTTTCCAAGGTGTCATGGCTAAGTACTTTTCATACTCTTTTTTAAATGGATGATTATTTAAGAGCTGCCAAGGTTTAGAGGCTTCAGTAAAATGGACAAGTTTTGGCCCTCTAAATGAACTATTGCCATAAACATCCTGACTTAATATATTCCATTCTGATGGGATTTCAAGGGAATCATTATACAATAATGCATTAATCCCATCTTGATCGTGATAAAGTAAATTATCCCCAAATTTATTTAGATAAGTAAAAACGTTTGAGGAATGATTACATTGCCTCCATTTATTTAAATTCATTAGTAATACACCTGCATTAAAATATGGTGCTTTCTTCGGCATATTCAAATATTCATTTCGTTGATAATTAGCTGCTTCTTTTTTTGCCCCAATAGAAAACTCACTTATATCCATATTCCACAATTCACTGATATCTCCATTAACTACGATATCACTATCCAGATAGACAACTTTATCTATATCATTACTAAGTAAGTTAGGTATTAAAATTCTATAATATGTCGCTGTTGAAAGATGTTTATCTACCTTCAATTTCTTAATCTCTTCTTCATTTGTCATAAGAAACCTAAACTTAGCTTTATTTGTAATGAATATCTCTTCTAATTTGTCAATGTTCTCCTGATGAATACCACCATTTATAATATAAAAATTTATGTTTCTAGTTTTAGTATTATTAATAATGGATATAATTAAAACTGCAAGATGTTTCACATATCTATCATCACAAGCACACACTATATTTATCAAATTAACACCTTCAATAATAATCATTTAGTCAACAGATTTAAATAATAACTTACAGAACTTCATAATTATTTTGTAGTTTCATTAAAACTCTTAAGTTAGATTAGTTCATCTATTATTACAATTTGTTGAGGATTAATTCCATATCTATTTATTAGGTTTTCTTTAATTACATACCTTTCTTCTGAAAGAACAGATATAAAGTATGTTATTTGTTGTTTATTTTTAAGGTTTTCTATCCCTATTATGGGACAACCTTCAATTTCTTTTCCTACAATCGAACTATTGCTATCTATATAACTGATCACTCTTATACCATAATTATTTAATGTTTCCTTAAAATAATATGCCATTCTCTTAGATCCAACAATAACACTATTATTCTTTATACTTTGTACCTTCTGCTCTACTTTGTTTTGTTTAAGCTCCTGTTCAGGTAATCTAATATAGTTTGAAAATACAGATTCATCCCATAAATCAAATAATGCTTTTTGATAGTATCCTACTGCCTCAGTTATATGAAATAATTTTTTTGCTATAATTGATTCTAAATATGTTTGTGAATAAATTTTTTTCATTCTATTAGAATCTAGTAAGAAATGTCCCCATTCAAGAAATTTTATATATTCCTTAGGTGAAATTTCTTTTATTTGGGCATTACTTAGTTTGGTATGAATTATCAATTCTTCAGGTAATGGATTGATATCTAATCTTTTCAACTGCTCTAATCTTATTTTATCTGCAAATTGTTGTTGTATTTTATAACCAGCAGTTGATATTTGTTCCTTATGTCTTCTATAATAATAAAGTACCTCCGGAATACAATGAATTTTAATATTATTATTTAATTGTGTATACCATTGATAATCAACAGCTGCCTTAAAGCTTTCATCATGATAAAGTAATTTTTCCTTCGTAATCTTATCTTTACGAAACATCATAAAACTAGGTATTCCTGGTTGAAATAACCAATTAGCTCTAATTGCTTCATCAGTACAATCGTATGAATGTATAGCTCCATATCGATTATCTTTAATCTCTTGAACCTTACATACTACGACATCAATATCTAAGTTTTCATCTAGAAAGGCAGACTGTTTAAATAATCTATCTTTATGATTTATATCATCCGAGTCTGATATTGCTATATATTCACCAATTGCATGTCTAAAGCCAATATTCCTACTTGCTGCTACTCCTAAATTAACTTTATTCTTAATTAACTTTATTCGTTTATCTTTATATTTTCCAATTAAGTTAACTGTATTATCTGTAGAACAATCATCAACTATTATTATTTCGATATCTGCTAGTGATTGATTTAGCAGACTATCAATATTGTCACATATATATTTTTCCCTATTAAAACTAGGTATAATCACACTTACTTTTGGTTTTTTCATTCTATTCTCCTTTGAATATAGTCAAGGAGTTAACTTGCTTTTATTTTATAGCTTTTAGTATAGTCTGCAGCTACTTATTAACAATCAAGAAGTTTTCTCCTCTTTTGTATCCTTTACTTTCTAATTGAAAGGAAATTTCCCTATACCAACTCGAAGCAATAATAATAAAATCTTCATTAAAAGAAATTTGACTAGGATCGTTTATAACAACATTTTCTATAAACGAATCCCAATGTTTAGGGTTATTGTCATAAAAATTTTTTATTTTTATTCCAAGACCCTTTAAAAAAGAATAAGTTAACTTTCCAAGTTCTCCAGCACCAAAAATGCAAATATTTCCATGAGAAATACCCTTCAATAGAACTGATATATCAGTATCCTCTAAATAGAAAAAATAATCGTTAAAATCATCCATTAAAAATTCTTCATTTCTATTAAATATTTTCTTTTTTAGTATTTCAACTTCTTCCCAAACTCCTGTTCGTTTGGTTATTTTTGGTAACACTTTCTGTTCCAACTGATATAAATTACGCCAATTAAATAACAAACTCTCCCAATTTTTATGTTTCCCTTTTAATCTATCTTTTGATATTCGTTGTTTTTCTAATTTCTTGTGTAGATGTTCTTCATTATTAGCATAATCATGCAATATTATAGAAATTGGAGAATAAATTTGTTTTTTCATATCTGGTTCATACTCCAATAATCTAATAGAGAGATCTGGTCCCCCATGACCAAATGTAATATTATCATCCCAGCCTCCAACTCTATAAAAAGCCTCAGCATTGATTGAGGCATTTCCCTCCAAATCAATATACGAAGGGAAAAATTTGTTGCCATGATAATAATGGTTCTGTTTTGTATTTAGAATATTATTATTTATCTTAGGCAAATAAACTCCTCTCACACATATTACATCATAAACTTCAAAAGTTAATAAATGAGACTCAACTAATTGTATATCTGGTATTCCATCATCCTCTAGAAAGAGCAAAATTGGCCCATTAGCAAAAACTGCACCAACATTTCTTGCTAAATAGGCACCAGTATTTTTATTTAATTTAATATAAGTATCGACAAAAGGAAGTACTTCAATAAACTCTTCATCACTCCCACCATTATTTACAAATATTAATTCAAAGTTATGACATCGCTGTTTTTGAAGTATCTGTATGTTTTTAATAGTATCTGGGTGTCTTCTCCATGATATTATTACAATAGATATACGAGGATTATTTATTATTGTTTGTCTTTCTGCTTTCTCGAAGCATTTGATGTACTCCTTTTTCTTAAAATCCCATTTTTTCTTGTTTAGCTCTTCATTTAAAGAATAAGTATAACTTGACATATTTTACTCCTAAGTATTGATAATAATACATAATTCATATATCAAAAAAACGAACAAGATATTTTAGCATTTCTTCTGTCTTTTTAAATATTTATTATATCGCTAGGTAACATTCCAATTCATTAAAGAGAGTCTATCTCTTATTTCTCTACTATAAACATAGATCTCTTCTCTTATTATTCAAAATCTATAAAGTATTACAATCTTATTATTTTGTTTTCTTAAAAAGTCGCACAATTCTTCTTATAACAGGAATTTACTCTAACTGAAATTATAATTTTAACAATGGCCTGAAGCCATTTACTTTGTAACTTTTACTACCTTTTGTATAACTCCAGTAATTCCCATCTTTACCATACCATTTATCTAGACGACAGTACTTTCCTCTTATTACTATCTTATCATTTGTATTTTCTACAATATCGTTGCACCAAGAAGTTCTTCCATCTATTAAATTCCAATCAACTTCATCCATTAAAGGGCTTTCTATATAATTCGCCCAATCACTATCAATATCTTTTTTATTTTTCCCTCCAGTTGGTAAACTTATTTTCTTATTTAGTCTGTTTTCCTCTAATCTAAAATTATTTAAACAACTTTTAATATTAATCCAAGAAATTTCATTTTGCACATTACGATCAGCAATTAATTTTCTTTGACCATCTTCTTGATCCACCATAATAAAATAAAAATCCCCATCCGGATATGCAGAAGCTTCTGGCGGAAGGAATGGCCCTATTTCTTCGCCTAATCCACTAAACTGTCCAACCTGATTATATTTAGCAGCATAATGACAGCGAATTCGCTCACCGATTTTTATTGTATTTATATCTGTAACTTCGTTTACGTGAAATAATCTTCCTGTTCTCTCTATCTCCACTCCTGTAAAATAAAAATTACCTTCTCCTTTAATTACAACATGATGTTCTTTATTCTCCAAATTTGATTCTTGAAAGAGCATTTGATTTATTCTTTTTGCAAAATGCTCCTCTTTTTTATTTATATGGGTAGTAAATCTTTTAACAGTACCATCTATCGTTATTTCCATATTTTTCGAACTTAGTTTACTAGTAGAGCCAAAAATCTTAAATGATGTTCCTGTAAATTTAAACTCTAATTTAGAATTCCCGCTAGAAACCATCTTTTTGACAGGATAATTAACCATTTTGCTAGGAGCATAGTTTTCTTTTTTCCATTCTCCTTGAAAATTAAAAGCTCCACAATCACTTGCATAGAATTTGTAGTGCTGCTGTTTTGCAGTTGTTTCAAGAAGTAAATGCACATTATATACACTTCCAATCACTTGATCCATTGTTTGTTTGCATCGATTAACATATGGAAGAAATGCATTGAGCACTAATTTTGCCTTCTGATATATTTCCTCAGTCTTTCTAATTTCTGTGGCTCTTATAATCAATGCTTGATATTGGCTTCTATTTATTGGAAGAATATATACTTTGTAAAAGTCATTATTAGTTAGTTTTTGCATTTCATTGTTCAACTGATTAATAGATTTGTCGAGTTTTTTTGCTTGTTTTTTCTTAGCTAACTCTTCTATCTCTATAAAGTATTTTAGAACTCGCTTATGCAATTTTAAATATTGCTCTATCGATTGTTCTACTAAACCTATCTTGTTACTTAGAGTGTTTTCAATGTAACTTGATTGTTTATTATGCCAATCCTTTGAGACAACTTCGATTTTTAATCTTTCTTCCATTAAAAGACTTAATGGCTGATATTTAGTTCCAATGATAGCAGCTCCGCCATTTGTAGTATTTATAACTTCGATATTTTTATAGGAAGATACATAATGTTCTAAATAAGTCTTCATATTAATAAACCCTTTAGTAGACTTAATTAAATTGCCATGTACATCTTCTACCATTACAATATTTTCTTTATCCTCTTCAATCTTTTCCTTTTCATTTTCTATTTCACTTGAATAGCGTTGCTCTCCTTTTAGAGCCAGGTTTTGTCCGACCAAAATGATTGGATTAGATTTTAATTCGCATGCAAGCTGCAAAGTAACTGCAGCGATAGTTGGTGCATCATTAATTCGTTTAACATATTGAGCAGAATCTCCAATATAATATGGTGTAATGGTATCCTGAGAAGTAATCATATGAAGTTTAGGTCCCGGATAGTGCTTAAGTGTTTCAAATCCCACGCTCGTCCCATAAATCATGGGGACATCAATTACATCTTCCTCCAGCATTTTTGTAAAAACAGTATAATTTATATCCTGAGGATCATAAGTACAAACAGCATCCGGAATAATTCCATTAGCAATTAATGCCTTATTTGCGGAACCGACTGCAAAAATATAGGCTGTTTTATCTCTCTTAATTTTTTTTAAATTCTCATACTCTTCTTGTAAAGAGGGACCCGCTGATACAATTATTAAAGGCTTATCCTTAAATATATGATCAAAACCGTTTAGAATATTAGGTGTACTCAATGTTGTTGGCAAATTAATTAAACTGTTTAATGTCCAACGTGCACTATATTTATTATCTATATAATGACTCTCATACTTTGCAGCAACTGCCTCTTTAAAATCTTCTGTAAACTGTTGAAACTTTCGTTCAAAGATTCTCTCATAACTTGGCAAAGCGATTAGCATAATCCTCTCTTGAATATTCCCAGTTAAATTAATTAAGAAATCTTTTGGGTCAGTATCCACCGTATCAATAAATACATTTTTCAACCGACTCAAATCTAAATTATCCAATCGATTGGATTCAAGAAATTGATAAAACACACTAGGTACTGGTTCAAATAAAGAATAATTCATATTAGGATATCTCTTTAATAATGTCTCTACATGATATCCAAGTCCTACACCATAAAAGAGAACATGGTCATATTTTTCAAATTCATCCTTATAGCGTTCTATTAGAACTTCAGCTTCTTTTCTTGGATCATATTTACTGTGAAGATAATAGTTTCTATTTTCAATCATGACAGATAACGTTGGTGTATTTTCAACTTTTGTATGCAATATCTCTAATTTCTCTTCATCTGTCTCATTATTTAAAGTATTTAAGGAACTACGTAAATAAGGAAACATGTTCATAAGAAGTTTTTGGTTCTCTCCCATCCTGAGTCCCTCCAATCAATGTATTTATCAAAGTAGATTTTCTTCTAAAATCCATGTTTTTAATATATCCTTTGATATTACTGCCTCCTCATGAGGATGTACTTTTTGAAACGTCGGAGTAATTAAATTTGGATAATTCTCGCCTGTCGCACCATATGGTGGCCTGATTATATACATATCCTCTGTTTCTAATGCAACTCGACCTTCATCTTCGGTCATTAATTCTTCATACATCTTTTCACCAGGGCGTAAGCCGATTTCCTTAATATCAACTCGATGGGAGCTGTACTGCTGTTCCATTTCATCGACAATGATTTCCACTAAATCCTGCAAGCGTATAACCGGCATTTTCAAGACAAAAACCTCTCCGCCGTAAGCTATTGCATTAGCCTTTAACATTAACGATATTGCCTGCTTAGGCGTCATCATATAACGAAGCATTTCCTTATTGGTCACAGTCACGTAACCTTTTTCTATAATTTGCTTTTTAAATAATGGGATAACTGATCCCCTTGATCCCATTACATTGCCGAATCGAACAGAACTAAAAATGGTATTTTTAGGACCCTTTTGATAGTTGGCTGCAGAAACAAGCCTTTCAGCCGTCAATTTCGTTGCTCCATAAGCATTAGTAGGGGCAATCGCTTTATCTGTACTTGTAAACAAGACTCTTTTTACACCAGCATCTAATGCAGCTTGAATGACATTTTGTGTTCCGATGACATTTGTTTTCACCGCTTCAAAAGGATTATACTCGCACGCAGGTACATGTTTCATTGCTGCTAAATGAAACACAAAATCAATATCTTCCATTGCCATTAACAGCCTCTGCTGATCTCTCACATCACCAATTAAGTATCTAATATTAGATACATTCCCCATCTCTTGCTGCAGTTCAAATTGTTTATATTCATCCCTGCTAAATATCCGAACAACTTCCGGTTCACACTTTAAAAGTTCTATTAAAAGCTGCTTACCTATTGTTCCTGTTCCGCCAATAATCAAAATCTTTTTACGATAGTATAGCTTATTATCCATTTAATTAACTCTTTTCTATTTATTTATAACCTGAAATGTCTCTTCAGTGATTGATCCAATTGATTCAAATTGTGGAAGAATTTCATAAGAAATAATATCTCCAATTAGGATGTAATCATGACTTTCTATTGCGTCCAGCAGGTTGGGTAATTCAACTTCGAAATGATTAGCGACATTCAATAGTTTTTCCTTATACTCATTTAACTCCGTATTGCCCATACTTTTTATCGTACTATACATCCAATTTAATCCTTCCAATAAATCTTGAAGCATGCCCCATGATTCTTCTGTTGGGGATTGATAAAATTGCTCTGTAAGCTGTTTAATACTTGGGATAGCACGATTACTATATTCGTTTAATGATACCGTTAAATCGTTAATAAATTCATCAATTGTTTTTGTCACTAATTCTATTTTTTCAATTGTATTGATTTGCTCCATAATTTGTTCTTCAAAATCACTATAAACTTCTTTTCCATTAATAATTAAGTGACTAAAGTATAATTTGTTTTTTTCTAAGTCTTCATTAATTTTTTGTATAAGTATATCTATATTTTTCACGCTATTTTCATAAATAAGCATTTCACTGGATAGATGTAATTCCATTTAGTAACCCCCAACAATGTATTCTACTTACTATATCGGTATTATTTCTAAGAGTTGAATAACAAAACAGAAGATAAATAATGGAAGGAAAGGTATCGAGGCGTTATAAAAGCAAAAAATGACTACCGAAATCCGGTAGTCATTTAAGATTATTAACCTAATAATTGTAATACTGCTTGTGGACGTTGGTTAGCTTGAGCAAGCATAGATTGAGATGCTTGAGAAAGGATGTTAGACTTAGTCATTTCCATCATTTCTTTTGCCATGTCTACGTCACGTACACGAGATTCAGCAGATTGTAAGTTCTCAGAAGAGTTACCTAAGTTACTGATTGTATGCTCTAAACGGTTTTGGAATGCTCCAAGTTTAGAACGTTCAGCAGAAACTTGGTTAATAGCTGCATCAATAGTTGAAATTGCAGAAGTAGCTTTTTTATGATCGCTGATATCTAAAGCATATACTTCAGCACCAGTAGCATTACCAGCATCTGTAAGTTTATTTGCAGCACCTGAAGCAAATTTAGAATCTGCTGATTTGGCAACAAGTTCAGCCCCAATAGTAGTTCCATTTTCTGTCAATACTTTATTTGCTCCTGTAACCGTTGCACCACTAGCTGAATTGTAGTCTTCAGTTCCAGCTGTACCGCCAGTTACCCATGCATTTTTTTGGCCAGCTTGAGTAGATTGGCCAATTTGTGCTGTAGATCCTGCCGTACCAGCAATTCCAAGTGCTTCTGCACGCATATCAAAAATATCAACAGTAAAGTTTTGTTGTGAGTTTGCACCAACTTGTAAGTGTAAACCATTTCCGCTTTCTGTATTACCAGCAGTTGCAACTCTATTACCACTGCTTAAGCTTTGTGAACCATTCAATAATTTCTTTTGGTTAAACTCAGTATTGTTACCAATACGGTTAATTTCAGAAGTTAATTGGTTTAATTCTTTTTGTAGCTCTTGACGGTCTTGATCTGTATTTGTATCATTCGCTGCTTGTGTAGCAAGTTCACGCATACGTTGTAGAATAGAATGCGTTTCGTTTAAAGCACCTTCAGCTGTTTGGATTAAAGAAATACCATCTTGAGAATTACGTTGTGCTTGATTTAAACCGCTGATTTGTCCACGCATTTTCTCAGAAATTGCTAGACCTGCTGCGTCGTCTCCTGCACGGTTAATACGTAAACCAGAAGATAATTTCTCCATAGATTTAGAAGCATTTGTTTGGTTTGCACCCATTTGGCGATAAGTATTCATCGCTGATAAGTTATGATTGATAATCATTGTTTGTTTTCCTCCCTGAATATAAATAATTCCACATCCATGTGGTTAGCCGGTCATTTCAAAAAGTCGGCCGCCTTCTTGAATTGCCGTTCTATTAAATATATCGACAGGGAATTATTTATGTTTAGTATATTGACAATAAAAATCTAATTATTTTTTCCTAATTGATTAGTAAGATTTTTTATAAAATCTACGGAAGCATCTCCTGCTTCATTATTTTCATTTTGAATAGCTACATATACCTCTTTTCTATGTATTTCGATATTTTTTGGGGCTTCGATTCCGATTTTTATTTGCTCTCCTTCAATTGCTAGGATTGTTATTTCAATATCATTTGCAATTTTTATCGATTGATTTACTTTTCGTTTTAATACCAGCATTATTTAGAACCCTCCTTTTGTTCCTTGAAAAGAAAAAGTTCATGTTTGGTTTGATAATCTGAATCTACTAGTATGACTTGTTTGCCTCTTTTCAGCTTATCGTTTATAACGATTGGTCCTTGAAGATTAGCTGTAATGCTTTTCAATTCTTCTTTAATGGTTAATAGAGAAAAGATGACTACTTCTTTTGTATCTTGTATTTTTAATAACTCTTTCACCTCATCGGAAATTTTCACTGCGTATTCTTTAAAATACAAAAATGGATCTATCATGACAAAAGCTAATAAGGGGGTTGCTATTGATTGAAGTACGAAAAGGTCTGCTCCACCTTCTAAAGGCAATATATAGAATTCTTTCTCCTCTTCAAATCCAGGTAATCCTTGTTCAAATCGAATTATTTTGTCTTTTTCTATAGAGACATTACCATGAAATTTCGTTTTAATTTCCACTTTATACCCACCATTCTCAATTTAATTTATTATCTGCATCCATTAGAAAAAAATTCTGTTTGCCATCTATCTATAGTTAATTCTATTATAAACGAAAAAAGCTATCCAATCGGACAGCTTATCGTAAAAAGTCTACTAATGATCTTTGCATAATTTGCGCTCCTACTTGAAGGGATGCATTATGAACCAGCTGCTGTGTTAAGTAGCCCATCACTGCTTCTTCAAAATCCATATTTTCATTCTCAGAAAGTGTTTCATTCGCAACAACCTCTTGCTTCTTCAATCTACTTTCAACCATTTCAGCACGATTCAATTGTGCTCCTAATTGAGATTGTGTGGAAACAACATCCGTTATATACCCATCAATTGCATCTAATGATTTAGTAATTTCCTTCCCTGTTGCGTCTGGGTCCAAGATCATTTTCTTAATTGCCTCAATTCCGCCAAACATATCTAATGAAAAAGCATTACTTGAAGTTATATTAACAGGGATAGATATACCTTTTGAGACTTCTAATAGCACTTGATTTGAATTCGTCGAAACAGCAGTATCTTTTGAAATAACAATACTTCCACTATCTATTTTCTTTTCTGCAGCAACTGTTTCTCCATCTTTATATGGTAATTCTTCTTGATAGATATATGTTATTTCTCCTGTATTTCCATCAATTTCAATCGAAGAGCCATTTTTATTTTTAAACATATTATCAGTACTATCATAGGTATATTTATTTCCTTGATAATTTATTACATATTCAGAAGGATTAATAGACCCATCTGCTAAACCAGCTTGAAATCCCTCAAATTCCATATCTATTTGATTTAAATTCATGGGAGAGGACGCTGTATCCGTGCCATTAAAAATATACTTATCCCCTACTTTTGTTTCTGCCAATGTTACTAACTGTTCTTGTAATGTGGTAATTTCATCGACAATATTCTTACGTGCCGTTTCATCATACGTATCATTTGACGCTTGCACTGTCAATTCTCTAATTTTTTGTAAAATTTGGTTCGCACTATCTAGTGCAGTATCAGCATTTTCCATCCAGTTATATCCTTCATTAAGGTTGCGCTGATATTGTTTTATCTCCGATACTTGTGTACGATAACGCATCCCTTTCATGGCTACAACAGGATCATCAGAGGGTTTAGTTATTTTTTTCCCTGTTGTAATTTGATCAGAAAGCCTTTGTAAATCCTTATAGCTGTTACTAATGTATTTCAAATTATTATTGGTAAGCATTGATTGAGTTACTCTCATTTGCCTGTTACACTCCTAGTTTTAATTAGTTGGAAAATAGAAGTTTTTATCTTCCTCCTACACCCATTCCATTAATAACTTTATCAAGCATTTCATCCACAATTGTAATCATTCTTGCCGCTGAATTATATGCCTGCTGATATTTGATTAAGTCAACCATCTCTTCATCAATCGATACACCACTTACAGACATTCTTGTTTGTTCAACAGAATTTTTTAATATTCCTGAAGTCTTTTCCATCCTATTTGCTTCAGAAGCTTGTTCCCCTAATTTGCCGATAACCCCTTGATAAAAGGCTTGGACATTTGTTTTATTTCCGCCAAAATCAAGAATAGAATCCTTTACTTTTGCAAGGTTTAAGGCATTTGTTCCGTTTCCAGCTGAGGACTCTGTAGCAGCTGCTATGTTATCTACATCCTCTAAAATTTCCTTAGACAATACAATACTCCCAGCTGCTCCTTTCGGATTATCAGCTGTTATATTACTATCTGTAAAACTAAAGAAGTCAATATCTCTTGCAGTTCCATCTTCTATTTCATTTAAACTATATCCACTTCGGTGAACCTCATTAAAAGCCGTTGCAAACGTATAGACCATTTCATCTAAATCGTCAAACATAGCATTATATGTGCCCTTTATTTCTCCGCCTTCCATATAACCGTAACCTTCAATTACGCCTTTTAGCTTCCCTTGACTATTTAAGGCCTTGAAATCGTTTAAAGTATATACACCATTTGCAGCATCAGCATCTGAATCTGTTTCAATTCCCTCAAACTTGCTTTTAGCAGTCGGATCATCATTTAGTTTAAAAAATTTAAAAGAGGTAACTGGGCTGTCTAATTCTTCTCTGCTATCATATTGAATATGGATGCCATTTGCTGTTCTTGTTGATGCATCTATTAGTTTAATAGGCTGACCATTAGAATCTGTTAAAATATCACCCTCAGGTGTTGCCATATATACATCATATAATCCCTCAGCACTTGCCCGAGCTAACCCGCCGCTGGACTTAGCTTCTACTTTAATATTCATCATCGTAGAAAGAGAATCAATCAATCTATCACGTTCATCATATAAGTCATTAGGCAAATAGCCATTAGGCTCCACAGCACCTATTTGCTGATTCAATTGATTGATTTGCTTCAACACACTATTAATATTATCTTCTGTATTTTCTAATTCATTTCTATTATCTTTTTGAATTGCTTTTAAAGAAGTATACATATATTTAAACGTATCCGCCAAAGCAGATCCGCGTTCTCTAACAACTCTTCTTGCCCCTTCGTTTTCTGGCTCTGTTGCTAAATCCTGTAAGGAATTCCAAAATTGATCCATACTATTCGAAATCCCTGTTCCAGATAACTCATCCATAACATTTTCCATTTGTGATAACATTTGTGCCTTCGAATCCCAATACCCCAACTTACTAGATTCTTTACGATATTGCATATCGACAAAGCTATCTCTAATCCGTTCAATCTGATCAGCTTGAACTCCAGTCCCCAAATGTCCTGGCATCACTGGACTATTCTGACCAACTGCTGGATATCCTTGTGTTGCAGCTAAACTTACTCTTTGTCTCGTATAGCCTAATGTATTAGCATTTGCAATATTATGCCCAGCTGTAGCAATAGCTGATTGCTGTGTTGTCAAAGCACGCTTTGCTGTTTCTAAGCCCATGAAGGTTGAAACCATTGATTCTCCTCCTAAATCTTTGATTCAAATATCGAAAATCCTTCTTTTGGATAAGGATTTTTCGTCTCTGATCGATTGTAATTATATGTGTCTATATCTGGCTTTAATAAATCAAGCGAGACCTCAATAAATTGCAGAGACTGGTTAATAAGCTGTTGATTTGTATCATTTTGCGTTTTTATTAACCCCAGCACCTCTACCAGTTTCTGTTTTATTTCAATTAATATCTCTTTCGTTTGATCGTCAACCATTTTAATAACATCATTTAATGTTGCCTTCATTAGTTCACTGCCTAAAAAATTATTACAATTCAATTGCAATTCTTGATCCTTTTTTTGAATAGCTTTAATAAACTTTTGTTCTTTTCCTGTGATTACTCGTAATTGATCTGTATCTCCTTTAATAAGTATGTCTTTTTTTTCAAAAGAAAGCTGCAACAGATCTTCATGCAAGGAAAGTATGTCTTTTAATGACGCTTCAATCTTTTCGGTCTGCATCCGAAATCCTCCTATCTTTCCTTAGCTCTTTTTCCAGAATGATAGAATTTTTTCAGCAACTTCTTTGGAATCTACTTGATATGTGCCTTCACTAATTTGCTTTTTTAGCTCCTGAATTTTTTCTAGTCTCACTTCATCTTGTGTACCTTGAAGTTCTAACGCAGCTTTTGATATTTCCACTTTGTCTTCTTTTTTAATGTTTTGTGCATCTACATTTTTTTCCATCTGCTTTTTATATGGGTTTATATTTACTGGATTAAAATTATTAATTTTCATTTTTACACTCCTCTACAGAAAATTTGACCTTACGTTTATATATGGAAATTTACTATACTCATCTTTCAGTTCTTATTCTTCTATCTTCTATATCGGTCAAAATTTTTCCTTTTAAAGACTAAAACTTGTATTTATACAAATTAGACTGATATTCCTATTTCTATTATAACCAGCCTATTCCTATTTCATGTTTATTTTAGTTAAAATATCCCAATATAATAAAAAAGCAGCACTGAATCCGTGGGAATTCACTTGCCGCAATAGTTCTAAATACTCATTCAAGTATATATATTAATTAAAAGACCTTGAATTTCACCAACTGATTGTAATATATCTAAACCGTTTTTTTCTTTGTCTAATAAGGTATTGGTTAATTCCACCAACTTTTTATCCACTTCTTTAACAATTTTATATACTTTCGTTCTTCCTCTGCGATTAAAACCACTTTGCTCTTCTAGTTTCAAGGCATTGTTAACCGCTTCATCCATAAAATCTTTTACCATTTTTTTGTATCTGCGCAAATCATCTACCGTACGGTGTTCCGATAATTTTTTCCCTTGTCCCTCAATTTCTTCTACTAATTTTGATAATTTTTCATAAACTGCCTGTTGACGATTTTTAGAAATAACTTCTTGAAAAGAAATACTCTCTGCCGGCAAATTATCTTTACTTTTTATTTTATCCGTACTTGTCCTCGATACTCTTTGGACTTCCATATATAAACCTCCCTTTCATAATTATAAATATATTTAGATTTCCAAGAGAAGATTGATATTATAGTTAAGTTTATTATTTATTACACACTGATAACATCTATATTATCATAAAACAGAAAGAGAAAAAGCTAGTCCATCTTTTACCAGGACTAGCTTTGATTTAATAATTACGATTGTAGAAGCTGTAGAACTCCATTTGGTAATTGATTTGCTTGAGCCAGCATTGCTTGAGCTGATTGATTCAAGATATTATTTTTGGTAAACTCTGTCATTTCTTGAGCCATATCTGTATCACGGATACGAGATTCTGCAGATGTTAAGTTCTCATTTGTTACTTGCAGATTGCTGATTGTGTGCTCTAAACGGTTTTGGGTAGCACCTAGTTTAGCACGAATGGATGAAATTTGGTTAATCGCTTGGTCAATTTTGAAAATTGATTTGCTAGCATCATCATTTGAAAGAATATTTAAATTATTAATTCCCAGCTTTACAGTGCTTAATTGCGGGATATCAATATTTAGATTTTGATTTGTATTGGCACCAATTTGGAATGTTAGAGCTTTGTTTGTTAAATCAAATTGCGATGCTCCCTCTTTAACATTCGCTCCAAAGGATAGCTTCAATCCGCCGTGCTCAACTTCTCCATTTCTTGTAATAAGCTCTTTCGAGAAAGTAATTGGAGTAGTAGAATCGTCACCATTCACTTTAGAAACAGATAATGTAACTTTAGATTCTATTTGAACTTTAGCTGTACCATTTCCAGTAATTTGGGTTGTGTCTATCTTTATTTTCTTGCCAGTCTCTGTTCCAATTGTCTCTTCTGCACCATCTTCACCGACTACTGCTGCAAGCTGTCCAATAGAAAATCCACTTGGATCAAAAATTTCAATATTGGCGCTTCTTTTTGTTCCATCATCTTGATATCCCGTAACCACCACAGAATATTCTCCTAATGCTAAGTCACTGTCTGGATCCATTGTAAGAACATCTGAGGAACTGATTCCCGCACCTGGCTGATTTAATGTATTAACAAATTGGGGAGTCCCAGAAACAGCCACTTCGTATTTGCCTGTTGCTAAAGTTGGATCTACTACTGTCGGAACCTGCTTTAAGTTTGTTTTTGCCTGTTCTCCATCAAGGAATTGTGTATCAACTGCACTAGAACCATCTAATAGCTTACGTGTATTAAATTCAGTTTTAGCGGCAACACTATCAATCTCTTTTAACAGCTGATCAATTTCTTGTTGAATGGAATTACGGTCTGAATCGGTATTTGTGTCATTTGCTGCTTGTACAGATAATTCACGCATACGTTGAAGCATAGAGTGTACTTCGTTCATTGCTCCTTCTGCTACTTGCATTAAAGAAACGCCATCTAGTGAGTTGCGTTCGGCCATAGATAAACCTTTAATTTGTGAACGCATTTTTTCGGAAATCGCAAGTCCTGCTGCATCATCTGCTGCACGATTGATTCTTAAACCAGAAGATAATCTTTCTAGGTTTTTGGAAGTATTGAATTGGTTTTGATATAGATTACGGTAAGCATTCAGCGCCTGAATATTGTGATTAATTTTCATTTTAATATGCTCCTTTTGTTTTAATTTTTATCATATGTCATGATATTTTTTTCGTATGCCAATGTTTTTTGGCGAAGACCAGTATTTATCTTAGGTGTTTTTTCTTTCATGCTTACAGTCCAAGCTGCAAGCAGTTCTTCTATTATCGTTTTGACTTCTTGGATAATGGATATATCTTTTTTTAAATTGGCATCAATAAGTTTTCCTGCTATATAGTTATATAACATGTCTAGTTGATCGGCGATGATTCCCGCCTCATAATTAATCCCAGCGCCAAGTCTCCAGACAATGTCATTAGCTTTCTTTAATTTTACATTCGCGAGGATATAATCCTTATTCTCTATATTTTCAATTGCCTCTTCTAAATTATTTAGACATGCTTCATATAATAATGCTGTGAGTTCTTGTGGAGATTTTTGATAGAGTACTTCTTCTGAAATAAGGTTAGCCATGTTTTTCCACCTCCAAATGCTCCTGTTTTTTTTATCGGAACATCTTTTAATTTCTTTAATATTTTTTATTCATTTCTTCAATTAATAGAAGAATTTCTGCTATTACGGAATATAATTGAGGAGGAATACTATCCCCTAAGTCCATATCTAATAGATTGGCGACAAGAGAGGAGTCTTCTTGCATATGGATATTATTTTTTTGTGCCAATTCTATTATTTGTTGAGCAACTGCTCCCTTTCCTTGCGCAACAACGGAAGGGGCCGTGCTTTTATCGTCATATTTTAATACTGCTGCAACTGGTCCATTTCTTTCAAAGCGATTTTTTTGATTATAATATCTTGTCATGCTCATATTTGTAAGTTAACTCCTTTCTCTTGTATGAATTCATTAACGCTTGCAAGTCTTTTATTATCTTTTTTCTCTATTGTTTCAGCTGAAGGGTTTGTAAGATGCGTAAAATGGATATTTTGAACCTGATAACCAATCTCTTGTAAACGGTCTACCGCAATTTTAGATAGTGGCGACATTTTCTTTTCAAAATCTGCTGAATCATTTTTTACGGTGATGGATAGATTGCGATCGGTCGCATTTAATAAAATTCCAACATCCCCTAATTTCTTCGTTTCTAAAAGAAAGTAAAGATTGCAATTTTCCCAATCTACTTGCTCTCCTTTTGATTTTGAATTGATAAATACTTGTATATTCTCATTTTTCTCGCCTAACAACATGGGCAAATTAAAGAACATACTTTGCAATTGGCTAGATGAATCTTGCTTATTTAATAATTGTTGTCCGTTAATATTGTTTAATGCCTGTTCCGCCTGCCTGCTTACTGTTTCATCACCTAAATTTTCACTACTTGCTAATTTCAATAATGTTGTCTTCAGATTGTCTTCCTGTTCTTTAGTTGGCGTATGACTTGAAACAAGTCTATTTGCTACATCACTCTCTCGATTTAAGCCGAATGAGCGGATTTTTTCATACATTTGTCGTGAAGAAGGCTCTTCTCCTTCTAATATATAATTCCTTCCAATATCTTCAGATTGTTTTACCAAACTTTTCAATGGAGATACTTCTTCTAATAACGCACTATTCTTTGAAACATAGTGGACAATTTTTTGTTCAGATGGCTTATATTGAATACTATCAACCATCTTTTTCACCTCTGAAACAATTTCAGTTGCTTTGGCAGTATTTCCATTAGAAAGATATTTTTTTGCTTCTGCTAATTGTGAGCTCGCCTGGAGTAGTCGTTTTTCGGTACGCATATCGGCATATAACATTAAATCACTTTTTAAAATTGTTTGATCTAATTTAGCAATTGTACTTTCAATTATTTTTGATGCTTGTGGGATACTCGAATCCTTGTACTTTTCCATTAATTTTTGCGCATTATCTAAATTTCGATAGATTTCTCTCTTAATATCTCTAAATTCATGTGTTGCCTCTGCTAGTTTTTGAGATATTTTTGTTACCAATATATCCTTTGAAGATATTCCCATGGCTTGCAACTGACTATCCCATCGTTTCTCTTCCATATCCACTTGTTTTAGAGAACTATCTTCTCCATAATTTTTGTTTTCTTGTTGTATTGCTGTTTCTACTTCCTGTAAAGCTTTAGAAATGTTTTGTCTTGATGCCATCTCTCTGCCTTTACTATTTAACTCTAATGAAGTATTAATTGCTTTTTCTATCTTTTCTTTTTTATCTAGACTTAAGTTTTCATTTTTACTAAGCTCAGATTTTAAATCATTTAGTGCCTTTTCTAGGATAGGCTCTTTTTGTATTTGTTTAGCAGCTTGTTTGATACTCTCCATCTGTAATTGAGTTGTCGTGTTAGTCTTAGCAGCTTCTCTATTGCTCTCATTTTGTTGAACTTGACTCTTTTCATTAGGAATTTTTGAATTATCCATATCGATAATCTGATTAAGAGCAGTCATTATACGCTCTTTGGCTGCTGCATTTAATTGATCTGCTTGATTAATAACCTGTACCACTTGCTTTACTACTTCCTGTGGCATTTTTGGATTGTTAATAATCGACTCTTTTACCGTTTGGATTGCCTTTTGTAGATTAGGCTCTTGCTTTATTTGGTCTTTCGTTTGAGTTAATTGATCCTGCACGGCTTTGCTTTGGTCTGTTGTTATTGGTTTGGATTGTTGGGCCGTTACGTCTTGTTCGGCCTTTGTGATTGCTTGCACTAATTTCTCTCTGCCCGCATTTTCTTGGCCTAAACGCTGGCTTATTGCTGCTTCTCTTACTGCCTGTTCTACCTGTTTTACTACTTCTGGCGGCATTTTCGGATTGTTGATAATCGTCTCTTTTACCGTTTCGATTGCTTTTTGTAGATTAGGCTCTTGCTTTATTTGGTCTTTCGTTTGAGTTAATTGATCCTGCAGGGCTTTGCTTTGGTCTGTTGTTATTGGTTTAGATTGTTGGGCCGTTACTTCTTGTTCGGCCTTTGTGATTGCTTGCACTAATTTCTCTCTGCCCGCATTTTCTTGGCCTAAACGCAGGCTTATTGTCGCTTCTCTTACTGCCTGTTCTACCT
>NZ_BCVE01000025.1 GCF_001591585.1 Niallia circulans NBRC 13626
ACAATACCTTTCGCTATAAAGTATTTATTTCCTTCTTCCACCAAACTAACATCCTACTTTAGAAAGAAATCAATACCTTTTTGGAAAAGTATCGCACCAAATAGTTTAAGTGTACTACTTCACAAGTGAACAACTAATCTTATATTTTTTGTATGCTAATGGTGTCATGTTCATAGACTTTCGGAATTTATCGATGAAATAACTTGTACTGTTAAACCCTACTTGATAGGTAACATCTGTAACATTGGAATCTGGATGTTGTAATAAAATTAAACTTTTTTGAATTCGATAATCGTTTACGTAATTTAAAGGTGTTTTCTTTAAAATTCGTTTAAAATATCGACAGCATTCGGAACGGCTTAATTGACCAGCTCGTGCAATATCGTCTAAAAGGATTTTCTCAGCATAATGCAGGTGTATCCAATTTAGCATTTGTTTCATTCGATTATTCTTTAACATTTCCGTCTCTTCGGACTCTAATTGAATACCATTTATTATTAGGTTCTTCCAAATTAAAGTAAGATGTACGGTAATGTCAATTTCATAGCATGGTGGATTTTGTTGTATCAACTGATTGATTTTCATGATAGAGGCTAAAATATTTTTCGCCCAAAGCTCCGTTGGATCCAATAATAAATAAGGTATATTAGTTGCTTGAATATAGGGATTTACATAGGTTGTATAAAGTTCCTGAGATAAAATGAAGTGTGGTGAAACATTCAAACAAATATAGACACAACCCGACTCATTCTTATCTTTTGCCATGTGAAGGCAGCCACTATTTATAAATAGCCCTTCACTTTCTTGAACTGTAATATTCTCCTCATTTATTTGAAAAATTGCTTCTCCTTTTACAATGAAGATAAACTGAAATTCATCATGCCAATGAAGTGGTACATATCCATTTATATTTTGGTTAATGATAGTTTCATAACAAGCAATAGGTAACTCAACTGTACGGTGTTCAGTTAATTCTTTTAAACTTTCATCAACCATAAATTTTTTTATTTGCATATATATCACCTCAATATACTTATATTTTTTTATTCGATTCAGATATTATTTTAGAGGTTTTCCACTTATTATTTAAATATTATAACACTATTTTTATATTTAAGGGTGGAGGATCTATGATGAATAGACGAAAGGGCATATTTCTTGTTATAACGGGAGCAGTATTTTGGGGGATCGGTGGTACAGTTGCAAAAAAGCTTTTTCAACAGTATCAAATCGATCTAGATTGGTTGGTAATAATCCGATTGCTTATAGCTGGATTTTTACTCTTAGCAGTTCAGTTTTTCAGAAAAGATCGTTCCCAAATACTTGGTGTTTGGAAATCTCGAAGGACAGCTATTCATTTAATTATCTTCGGGTTACTCGGTATGCTTGCGGTTCAATACACATATATGGCTTCCATTAAATATGGAAATGCTGCTGTTGCAACACTATTACAGTATTTAGCGCCTGTTATGATTATCGTATACTTAATTTTCCGCAAACAATTGGTTTTAACACGAAGTGATTTGTTGACTGTTTCTTTGGCCTTATTGGGTTGTTTTTTCTTATTAACAAACGGCTCAATCTCTCAATTATCTGTACCTGCACTTTCAATCATTTGGGGTGTTTTATCAGGAATAGCATTAGCATTTTATACTCTTTATGCAGTTCCATTACTGAAGCAATATCATTCACTTGTCATTGTCGGATGGGCTATGATTATCGGTGGTTTTGCATTAAGTTTTATCCATCCTCCCTGGCAAATGGACCTTAAAAGCTTAACGATAGAAGCTTATTTATATTTAGTCTTCGTTATCATATTTGGTACCATGATTGCATTTTGGTTCTATATAGAAAGTTTACAAAGTCTGCTACCTAAAGAATCAAGTCTTCTTGGAAGCATAGAGCCACTAGCTGCTGTTTTGACAACGGTCTTTTGGTTAAAAGAAGCCTTTGGTTTATTTCAATGGGTAGGTACAGCTTGTATCATTGGAATGATATTATTGTTGGCTTTGAATAAAGAGTCTTCTCCAAGAACTGGTCAACCTCCTAAAAATGAAGAGCCCCTCAAAGTTAGTTGATTAGAGGGGCTTTCTTAAACTAACGCACTATTTTAAGGACAATACTTCACATCATCTTTTTGTGTTCTCACCAGATCTTTATATGTTTTTATCCTTTACACGTTTCATTTAAAGACAAACAGAGCCATAATGATGTCGCCCCTCAAAAAGAAAAGCAATGATACTCTCATAATAGGGTATAAATTTTTTTAATTCGATTAGCTCTAAGATTTCTTCTTTAGAGGCCCATTTGACTGCTTGTACCTCTTCAGTCTGTAATGTCAATTCATTCAAATCTAATTCATATTCAATTAAATAATAATCATCAAAGCCTCTTTCAAAGTTAATAGTAAATCGTGGGCGTATCCGTTCAAAGTTATAAAGAATCCCCAGCTCCTCGAATAACTCTCTTGAAGCAGCCTGCTGACTTGTTTCGCCTGCAACCGCACTACCACCACAAGTGATATCCCAAAGGTTCGACCATCCTTGCTTAAAGGGCTGACGCTGCTGAATGAGCATCTCTCCTTTTGGGTTAAATATACATACGTGTACTACTAAATGAAACTCATCTGAAGTCATTTCGTCGCCACGAGCTATTTGTTTATCAATTTTATTACGGTGCTTATCATACAAATCCCACTTTTCCATCGCCAAACTCCTATGTATATTTTTTGTACAAGATTCTCAGTATACTATTGATTAAATTTATAATAATGATTTTTACAAAATATATCCAACACTTCGTAATAAAATGATAACGATCCAAAAATCGTGGGAGAACATTTTATACTAAAAGTTAAAAGTCCCGTAAAACTGACGATACTCCTTATTAAACCAAACTACCTCTTTAGAAAGAAAGGCGATACCTTTTTGTAAAAGTATCGCTCCCGTTTGTTTAAGTACATGTCTTCACAAACAACGTCTTTTCCGTTCATTCTACTTTAAATTTCTTGAGTTATTTCTCTTAAAAATTGTTTTCTCTTCTCATCTGTTGTTAAGTTGACTCTAGAAAAATGTATCCATTTAGTGTATTCATTTTTAATTCCCAGGTCAGCTAAAGTTCGATTAATGAAAACTCCTTGAATAGCATTGCCTCCTTCAGATTCAATATATTCTTTATCCGTTGTAGAAGTTGAAATCACAGTTGTTTTTTCTATATTTGTCAATAGCCCTTTGAGAGTACTTGTTGTTTTATCCTCTAGGAAAGCGAATCCACTCAACATCACTTTATCAATAAATCCTTTTAGAATAGCAGGTAAGTCCCACCACCAGACAGGAAATATAAAAATCAACTCGGTTGTCTGACTTAATTTTTTTTGATAGTCCTTAACTAATTCGTAAGGTGTTTCTCCTCTATTAAATTGCGCCAATTCTTCTGCTGTAAATACGGGATTAAATCCATCTTTATATAGATCGATCACTTGAAATGTTTCTTTCTTAGCTTCTAAGTGTTTCGTGATAGAAGTTAAAATTGCATGATTATAGCTTCCTTCCCATGGATGTGCATAGACAATGGTTTTCATTACTAGTTCACCCTTCTCCCTTATTTTCATTATTTTGATGTACATTCATCTTATTGTATGCTATATATTTTTACAAGTACGGTAATTAAAGTACGATACTAACCTAAAGGAGAGTGCTAAATGAAAAAAGAATCTTATCTATTTGAAGGGAATTTGAAGGATACTGGTTTTGGATATACTTTGTCATTAATTGGCGGAAAATACAAAATGACAGTTTTATATGCGTTATATTTAAACAATAACCCTATACGATATAATCAGTTGAAACGGAAGCTTGGCAATATTTCTTTTAAAACATTAACCAATACACTAAAGGAACTTGAGAGTGATCAACTAATTATTCGAATGGAATATCCTCAAGTACCGCCAAAAGTAGAATATAGTTTATCAGAAAAGGGGTTGTCACTGATTCCTGTATTAGATGCAATTTGCTATTGGGGAGAAGAACAATTGGATAAAAGGAAGGAAGTCACGATTAAAGAAAATAATAACTAAATAAAGCTGCCTTGTCAGCAGCTGTAGATTCATTTTCCATATTATTATTCAATAAACATACCCCGATTATGAAAAAAGATTGGTTATTGACATGCTGGCGACTATATTCAATAACAAGCATAATCAAGCAAATGACAGTAATTTTTACTATAGGATGAATAAATTGAATATATGAAGTTATTTTAGGTGAAAATACCAGTGATTATCATGTAGATCGTATATTTTCGGAGGTTGTTTATGAAAGGAAACTGGAAAATGTATTTATTATTGGTATTGCCTTGGTTAACTATAAGAAAACTTGGTAAATTTAGCTTTCTTCGCTTTCTCCCCACTATTATTTTTAGCGACTTGGTTATTGCATTAATAAGTGAGCTATCCCGAAATTTAAAATGGTGGAAAGTAAGAAAACCTATATTCCCCAAATTAGCAACGGATGTCTCTTTTGTATTTGGACCTTTTACAATCCTAAACTTTTGGATTTTTAAATTAACTTACAAAAGATTTTGGCTATATCTATTTTCTAATGTCATTGCTGACTATTTATTTGCATATCCATTAACTTCAATAGCCGAGAAGCTTAGAGTATATAAAATGGTAAGAATGAGCCGAAAACAACTTTTCTTTTTAAGCATTGCAGTAGCAATAATTAACTACTTGTATCAATCATTATTTGTCGAACCTTTAAGAAGGAAGCATAAAGAATGTAAATGAGAATTTATATCTATACCAAAGAACCCCTAGTTTATGTGTTGTTCAAACCAGGGTTCTTCTATTGTTTCATCTACACCAAGAATGCAAATTTTGTTAACCTGCCCCGTTAATACCAAGTCTAAAAGCAGCAATAATACCTATTGGATTAACAACCGGAAATGAAATAAGTTAGTCTCTTATAACTGTAAACTCATAGTAATAGTCCTGGTGTTAAATCCCAATTTCTCATACAGTTTAATTGCATGATTCTCTGCAAATGCACTTAGACGGATTTCTGAATATCCATCTTGTTTTAGATGGTCAATACCTGCTCTCATTAACAGTTTGGAGATTCCTTTCCCTCTAAATTCTTCTATAACAAATAGTTCGTAAATAAATCCAATTACCCTATCAGTAAATTGGTCTTTACTTGTCCCTATAAGAATCCAGCCCATTATTTTGTTGTTTTTTGTTGCTATTAAATAATAGCTTCCGTTTTCCAAAAGTGGTTTAACAAGCTGGTCAATTTTTTCCTTCGTAGGTTCCACTTGTCCTAAAGTACCATCAAAAACAGCTTGTGGTGAAAGAGATAATACCTTTTTTAGTTCAAAATCATTAGGTTTTCTAATATCCATTAATTGAATCAGTCCTTTGATTTACTTTTATTCAAGTTTAGCATATATTTTGAAGGCGATTATGCTAAACTTGAATTCTATTTGCGCCAACCTGCCCTGCCCCTATAGCGACACAAGAATATCGCTAAGATATTGCATAAACTCCAGTAAATTCAATATGAAAATAGCCACTAGAGGATGTATGGAATTATTAAATTTACCTACCATTTTATAGGTTCATCAAATTAACCACAGCGATTTCCACTATAGCAACACAGAATATGGCCCTCTTTCTTTAAAGAAAGCCTCGGCTAAAAATTATGTATAATTATATTCACTCTAGATCAACTATCCTACTTTAGTAAGAAATGCGATACCTCTTTGTTGAAGTATCTCACCCTATAGTTTAAGTGAATACATTCACAATCATTCCATCTCTTAAGAAAAAAGAGCTGACAATAAGCAGCTCTTTGATCTAAAAATTAAAATTATTTTCTTAAAACTGGAATCCAAATTTCGCTTTTCACAGATGGTGAAGTTAAATCTTGGGTTTTAATCGACAAGATCTCGGGTCCTTCTGTTACTTGATAATTGGAAGATGGAAACCACTCAGAAAAAATCCTACCCCAAGTTTCCTGTAAAGTACTAGGAAAAGATCCCGTTGATTCAAATATCGCCCAGGTTAAAGCAGGAACTTCAAGTTTTGAAAAGTTTTCAGGACATTCTTCTGTTGTTGCCACTCCTATATACTGATCAAGCTCTCCTTTTTCTTCCATACGTCCATCAGAAAAGTTTGTAGATGCTTGAATCATCCCTTTAGGTTCAACATTAGAGAGTTTTTTTAATTGATCTATTTTTCCCATATCCAAAGATTTCCACATTGCTGTAATTTCTGGGTTTTCCCCTTCAAAAATAATTGGAACTCTTTTCATAATACCAACTATGTTAAATGCCTTTTTTTGTTCAATTCGGTAATTCATTTCATTTCCTCCTCTAATTGATAATTGGAAGGTCATTGGTGGAAAGGCCTTTAATTGCTGTCCGTTGTTTCTTGCTTCTGATGGTGTTACACCATGTAAATTTTGAAAAGCTCTAGTAAAAGAGTCTGGAGAATTGTATCCATATTTAACCGCAATATCAATTATCTTTAAAATACTATTTGTAAGCTCAAATGCTGCCAAACTCAGTCGTCTACGGCGAATGTATTCTGATAATGTTATACCTGCCAGAAACGAAAACATTCTTTTAAAATGATATTCAGAGCAATGAGCAATTCTTGCCACTATTTTAAAGTCTATTTCGTTCGTGAGGTTATCCTCAATATACCTCATTGCATTATTCATGTTCTTAAGCAAATCCAATAAATGACCCCCTTTCATCAATAGAATAACAGGAGTTGAATGTATCCGTCCGACATTATGTGCACCATTTTGTCGGTTTAATCCTATCTTTTACTAAACTGACCTTTTCTACCATAAGAAAGATCTTACATATTACAGTTTACTGCCACTTTAGCACCACATGAAAAAGGCCCCCCTTTATATAAGAAATGCACCCTTTTGTTTAAGTACATACTTTCACAAACAGAACCCATAATCTCCATAGTAAGAAAGCTGCCCAGTTTGGATTAGATTTAGATATTCCCATCCTTCATTAGCAGCACTTTAGTTCCACCTTCTTTAATTCCCACTACTTTCATATCTTCGGTACCAAAGGTCTCATTGACTTACAAAAGTGAAGTATTCAGCCCCTCTGCCTTCAACTCTTCTTCAGATTGGCCAAGGCCATTTTGAATATTAGAGGGCGATGCATTTCCGATTCCAATAGGACTGGCCGTATTTTCAGCAAACAAGCTATTGTAAAAAAGAGTATCTGCATGTGCAAGTGGAGATTTATTAGAGACCAAGGCAATTTCACTTAGAAAATGTGAACCTTCGTCTGGTTCGATGAGATTATGTAACACTTCTTGTCCCTTTGCGGCATAATAGTCGGTAATCCGTCCATCTTTAAAAATTAGATAAAATTCATCGATCAATTGAAGTTCCAGAAGATCTAAATTGCAATCTATAGAAAACAGAAAAAAATATATCTGTTCTCTTGGCTAAAATCTTCATCTGATCTGATCTTCTCCTCCTCATCTTTACAATTCTCCATCAAGATACTTTATTAGGTACAATTCAGGCTGCGCGAAGAACTCTGTAAAGCTGCATAAATCCAGATACGTCTGATGCTCTACATCATAACATCCTATCAGGCCATTATTCTTTGGGTTCCAAACCAACTGTAGGTCAGAGTAATTGTCGATATCAGCTGAAAGACGCAGCAGCTTTTGTCCACCGATTTTCATCTCAATTGTATCGTTCAACGTAAAAAAATCTATATACTCGATTTCATATTCATTTTGCGCTAGCTCAAGGCGTAGCTGATCTCCTGTAAGGAAGCAGACCAGTTCATCAGGTAATTTATATTTTTTAAGCTCATTTTTCTTGTTCGCTGGATCATGAAATTCAGCCGGCTCCAACGATTTCAAATAATTAGCCATAACCGTATCCTTATTGCTGACCGCAATCGTATATGGCCGATCGCCGTCTTTTTCCGCTTTAGTAACATCTGCACCATGTTCAATTAAAAATTTAACCATGCCCATATTCCCCATACGAGCAGCCACTGTTAATGGAGTCGCTTGATAAGGATAGACCATATCCGGTTGATTATAATTGATGTCCACTCCATGATTGAGCAAATACTTGAGTGTCTTCAGGTCATGGTCCGATGCAGCTTCACGCATGATGGCACCGCCGTGCAGCTTGATATCTAATCCCAGCTCATGAATAAGCGGAATGTTTTTTTTGTTGCCATAATAGGCTTCTGAATATGCACCCGACCCCATTTGATTAGGCTTGTCCATATCGGCTCCTTGCGCTGCAATGTAACGGACGATATCCTCCCCGCAATAACGTACAGCTCTCAAAAAAGCTGGATTATGATGAACATTCAGGTTAACGCCATGCTCTACCAGCAGCTTTAGAACCTCCATTTTCTGCAATACGAGCGCCAGATCTAACGGACTAAGAGAAATACGCTTACTAAGTACGATACCCTCCTCAATATCCCAGCCTGCTGCGATTTCCGCCTCTAAAGCTGGAATATTTCCTTCATAAATATGCATCGCAATTTCCGGCAGCTCCTGAAACCTTCCAATATCTCTCAAGACGATCAACCTTACCACTCCTTAGCTCAAAATTTTATGACACACCTTATCCGGATCTTTTTTTATAATTGTAAAACATAGTTAAATTGGGTTATTTTTTTTGATTATAACAATCCTTTATATTCTTAGTATTACTACGATTAGTTTTAGAAAAAGTTCCCGTTATTTAACAAACCTTTACCAATAGCAAGATTTCACTTATTGCAGGAATGCTTCCCCTTTAATAACTTAATAGACAAAAGTGCGTTCATCCGTCTTGGATCAATGCAACAGTTAGCTGAAGAACTAGCGTATTATCTTTATCTCCTTAAAGCCCCTATCCAAACATCACCTTTGTCGAGACTATATTGCAGGAAACTCCCATCTTCATCTTTAATTCTTACGGCATCATAGGCTTTTTCTTTTATTCTTGATACTTCTTTTTCAGTTAAAGCTCCTTCTTCTAACCATTCATTTAAGTCGTTTTCATCGTAATAATCACTCTCTATATGCAAATCCCATTCAAATTGTTCTAACTTGTCTCTCAAAGAATGAAATTTATCAAATGGAAATCTCTTATTTTCTTGCCTTCTTTTGAAGGTTTCATCATAAAAATCAAGACAATTTCTATATGCGACGACAATTTGTGAATTAATAAAATGGGGGTCATAAAGCCAGAGTTTCAAATAAAAGTCTTCATCTTCTTTTTTCATTTTTTGATGCCACTTTAGGTAAACTTCGATCATTGCATCAAGTAAAAGGCAATTATACCAATTAGGAGGGGTTCTTCGTTCTAATCCATAAAAAGGGTGAATCCATAATTTTTCGTATTGTCTTTGGTAATTCCTTAAGTAGTCCATATCTAAATTCATTGCATTTTGCTTCCATCTTTCGATTTTTCTTTTATGCCTTTTCCAACCTCGTATTTTCTTCTTTTTTGAAAAATAAAACACTTGTACACTTCCTTTATTGATTTATATAACTCAATGATACCTTATCTTCTTATTTAACTCCCTGCACCTTTAGCTACATGAGAGAAAAACTTCCCTTCTATTTAAGAAAAGCCCCCCATAGTTTAAGTACCTTCACAAAGTGATATTTAGAATATACCAAAAAGATGAATCAAAAAGAATGAGTAGCAACTTTCATTTCATGCTGTCCATAAATCAAATCAGGTGACGTTAGAGATGTTTAAAAGGATAAAAAAATGCAACTAATAATATCAGCTGCATTTCTTTAATATATTCTTTGGACTTTTTATCTGTTATTTATGGTCATGGATTGAAATTCTAGCGGCTTACTCCCCTACCATACCGTCGTTATCATTATCGCGCATATATTTGTACAACCAATGATCACTTGTTATTGGCATGCTATATCCTGCTGCTTTTGCTTCTTTAATTGTTACTTGACCATCACCGTTTGTATCCACAGTAGAAATATCCTCTTTCTTCTTCGAACTAGCTGATTCAGAAGACTTACTGCCAGTTAATCCAAGTGATTTATTTACTTCATCAGGGTTCACATTGTCGAATTCATCCTTAATGACATTTCCTTTTATTGTATAGGTATACTGATATCTAGAAGGAATCTGCGTTTCTGTATTAGGATATGTGATGATTGCTTCAAAGTTCGTGGCTCCACCTGCCTTACGGATTGCGTCTTCCATATAAGCTTGATCACCATGGCGGTTAAGCGTACTATCTTGTGGGGTAATATTATAAGCATTCGACACTCCCCCAAGTGAATCTGCAATGATATGTCCTTCATCTAAATCTGCTCTCTCGACACCAGGAACCTTTGCTTCATCAGAGTAGTATCTGCCAGACGATGTTACTGGTTCCTTATTGTCATCTTGTAGAATGATTTCTTCAGCAATGACACGGACTAGCTGCCCATGCTTATTCGTAAATGCCCAATATTCACGATCCCCGTATCCAATATCAACAACAACATTCGGTTCACGATGACCAGATAAATCACCGCCATCCACTTCAATAAGTTTGTATCCTTTGAACAGTTCATTTTTTGATTGGGCTGCTGCTTCCTCTACTACTTGTTTTTCAGTCGATGTTTTTTCTGTTTCACTATTTTTGGTAGTTACTTCTTGTGAATCAGCTTTCCCATCTGTATTCGATACATCTTCTACGTTGGAACAACCAACTATAAAGATAGCAGTTAAAAGTAAGATTAAATAGTTCATTTTCTTTTTCATGTTAAGACTCCTCATGATGTTTTCTTATTATTCATTCTAGAAATTTTCAACTTATACAGAATTAACAATGTTAACCTGTTTAAAATAGTATATTACAATTTTAATATTATTACAGTAAATACTTAGATTATGTAGTATTAAATTCAATAAAAGATTTGGAGAGATATTACATTATTTTTTTCTAATTAGAAGTTTCACTAGTATTTGCTTTTCGATTCAACAAAAGATGCTATTTGATTAATTTTAGTACTGAAATAGGCACTATTCCAAGTCAGAAATTGTCCCCTTTAATATTACCTAGCATCTACAGTAGAAAATTTCTTTTTGTTTACTTTAACCAAGGTAAAAGATAATAAAGCAGAAATAAAGATTAGGATGGAGGCAAATATATAAACGGCTCTTATTCCAACAAAGTCAGCAATGAAACCTATTAGAAAAATGGATAAACCTGTAACAGTTGATAATAGAATACTCTGTGATGCAAATACCTTGGGTAAGTCTATGGTTTGAATATTTATTTGAAATGCAGTTTGTTGAGCCACATCTCTTATTTGGTAGGCTGGACCCATTGCAATACAAAGCAGAAGAGCCAATATAGGACTACTGGTCAGCCCATAAATTAAAGTAAAAATACTAAATACTAACGAACCAACTGCCATACTAAGTATCAAGTGCTTCTGAATTATTTTAGCTATGAATATGGTGATTATCCCCCCTAAAATAGCACCAACATAATAGCTTGCATTAATAAAACCCCACCATTGCTCTCCTTGGTTTAGGGCTTCTTTTACATACACCAATGTTATTGCCCCAACCCAAATGGAACCTGCCATTCCCTCAATAACATCCATTAAAGTAACCATTCTAAGCGTCTGATTATGCCATAAAATCTTCCATCCTTCATTCATCAGCGCCCACTTGGATTTATTTTCGACAGGAACTTCCATATTAGAAACGAAATGTTTTGATGTAATATATAAAGCCAATACAGAAAGCCAAAGCAATACTACATTAAACGCCAAAGTAGAATTATGTCCCCAATTTATTACTGCAAAACCTGTAAAGCTGTAACCCGCTATTTGAACAGATTGAGTTGTGATGGATAGTGAACTGTTAGCTCTCACAAGATTTTCCTTTGGTACAATTTTAGGTGTAACAGAGTTAAGTAATGGGTTTCCCCATCCTTCCATAAAAGATATAACTAAAATAAATAGAAGCAAAACATAAATATGATTCGTTATCGGCATAAAACCGAGTAGTAAAAAAGAAAGTAATAATGCTTTCAACCCCTGAAGCTTTAACATTAATTTAGTGAAAGCAAACTTTCTATAAATTAATGGGGATGTTAGACCTGCAGTTAAATTAGCCAAAGCCTTGAATAAAGGAAACAATGAGGACATTAATGCAGATTCCGTTTTTTGATATATGTAGGTGGTAATGACCATAATGTAAATGACATCCGCTAAGGCTATGCTTGTCTTAGCAAACCAGAAACTATAAAAACGTATACTATTCATACTATCTCCTCTCTTGATTAATCGAAAACAACCCTATGATTATATCATTAAAATACAAGTTTTTCCTTCTTCTTTTTGTTTATTGCGCACATATCAAACGATTATATATCCATTCCACCGCATAAAAACGCAGCTTTTATACAACCTGAAAGTTAACTTAAACAAGTAGTCAACTTTTTTAGTTACCTTATAAAATTACGCTCTTACTTCTTCATTACTTTTTTAAAGTGGAAAAATTCATATTCTGTATCTGGTTTCGTTTCATCCACTTCAAAGTCTGGGCCAGGGTTACCTCTATGCAAAAATTCCACAATATGAAAACCACATTTATTCACATAAAAGTGAATATTGCGTTTTTCAAAATAGGGTGTATATAGCTCCCAAACTTTTGTTTCTGGGTATGCTGCCTCTATTGCTTGCCACGCTTTTGTCCCGATTCCTTTACCATGGGCATTCGCATTCATATATAAAAATACAACTTCATTATGCTGTGTGTCTTCATCAATCTTTAACACTGCTCCACCCAGATTTTCTCCGCTCATTACGAGATGATAGATCGCTGCATCTGGTTCTGCGAGCATTTGCTCAACATCCTTTTCAGATGGAACCGGTGCTATTTCAGCTGGATTATCATGCTCTGGAAAACTATCCTTTAACCCTTTTAAGAAAGCTTTGTGTAATTCCTGCTTAAAATCGGCCAGCATATACTTGTTTACCGGAAGAAGTGTAACGTTTTGTTCCATATTACCTATCATCCTGCCACGTCCTTTCCACACTTCTTTGTACTTTACCTTATTCATTATTCTCCAAGTACAGAGCAGAACTGTAGTAAATGGTATATAAATACCTAATCTACTTCCCGTTCACTTCATGTTTACTATATAAAAGGAAGTCATCTTAAAATGGCTGTTGAAGTGATCAATATTAGATCTTATCCTAGTAATCAGCCCACGCCCCCTTATGCAAAAATCTTTTGCCCGATCTTGTCTCCTTATTTATGTAATCGGTACTTTTCCTTTAAACTTGAAACACCATATTTGCTCGTTCTTTTGGATATTCTGTGTTTACATAATAATCCTCTGCCTTCCAGTATCTATGCTTAAATTTATTTAGATTCTGCTGCGTTTCCTTGCTTTCTCGTGCAAATCTAGTTTCCTTTGAACAATCTAAATAGAGGATAAAATCGAAAAACTCTCTCCATTCTTTCCGTTGTAAGAAAACTCCTTCTATTATGATTAAGTCAGTATGCGATAAGGAAATCGTTTCTATTTGGTGGGTATCATCGTCTGAATTATATTTACGCAGCTGTAATTCTGTTGTCTCTTTTAGTTCCTTAAAAAGTGATTCTCGTAACGTATGGACATCCCATTGTAAATGATAGTATTCATACCATTCCTCATAGCCGGTATGATAACGCCGATTTTTTTCTACAATATAATCATCTATGTGTAAAACTGTTACAGAAAATCCTTTTTCATGGAGACTTGCTTGTAGTTTTTTCACGATGGTTGTTTTTCCAGACCGGCTTAACCCGTCTATCCCAACCACAACTCTTTTCCCACTTGCGGGTATTGGAATGCTTGCTGCTATAGCATTTATATGATCTTGCAAATTAGTCCCTCTTTTCCTTTAGAGCTGTTTCACTAAATTTGTTATCATTCTCTCATTCTTCTTTATCATTAGATTTTAACAGACCAGTCTGATTACATCCAGTTTTTTGGAAAATTCCTCACCTATTAGGTATCTCTTTTTTCAATCTAGAAATCAATTATTTTTCTCTTTTTATCATCTGACCTCTCCTACTTCAATTAAATAAGCGTTTTAAATTTCCTAATCTAAAGCAATGGAGACCAAAACTTTTTGGTCTCACTTTCTCTTTTACTAAAAGGGGATGCTTGCTGCTTTTCTTTTGTAAAATTCTATTAAACTTTTTTCGTTAATGGAAACAGTACACAATCTTTAATTGTCTCACTGTCTGTTAATATCATTAAAAGGCGTTCAATCCCAAATCCCCAACCAGAAATTGGCGGCATTCCATATTCCATTGCCAATAAGTAGTCTTCATCCATTTCCATTGCCTCTAAATCACCGCCGCTTTTCAAAACAGCCTGTGCCTCTAATCTTCTTCTTTGCTCAAGAGGATCCACTAATTCAGAATATGCATTGATAATTTCAGCTCCATTTACTACTAATTGAAAGCGATCCGTAATTGCGGGATTATGATCATTTGCTCTTGCCAAAGGTGACAAATCAATAGGATGATTGATTAAAAAAGTTGGCTCTATTAGTTGCGGACGGCACATTTTTTTATATAACAAATCGATAAAGTTCCCTCTTCCTAAGGTCTCGATATTGTCTTGTTCTAAATAGATACTTCTCCGCTTTGTTTCTTCATACAAGTCATCTACATTGGGAAATAAATCAATATCAATGCCTGTATCTTTTAGAATTAAATCCCTAAAGGAGACGACTTTCCAGTCTAAAGAAAAATCAATGGTTTTTCCTTGGATGGAAATAACGGTTGTATGAAAAACCTCATTCAGCACATATAGAAGTAAATCACGCATGAGTGCCATTGTATCCTCATAGCTCCAATAAGCCGCATAGCCTTCTACCATCGTAAATTCTTGAAGATGCTGAGGACTGACTCCTTCATTTCGAAAGCACTTTGCAAGCTCAAATATTTTAGTAAAGCCTCCTACTATTAATCTTTTTAAGTAAGTCTCTGGTGCAATTCGTAAATTTAATTCCGAATCCAATGCATTATGATACGTTCTAAATGGACGAGCTAATGCCCCGGAAGAAGTATGCTGTAATACAGGTGTCTCCACTTCTAGGAAACCTCTTTCTTCTAAAAATCTCCGAATTGCACGCACTAACTTTGTTCGTGTTAACATTCGTTCTTTTGTTTCCTTTGTCATCATCAGGTCTAAATAACGTTGTCGATAACGGGTCTCTACATTGTTTAATCCATGCCATTTTTCTGGCAGAGGATGCAGAGCCTTTCCTAGTAAAACATATTTTTCGATCCGCAGCGTTTTTTCCTTTGTTTTTGTCGAATACATTTTTCCTTCCACACCAATAAAATCTCCTACATCAAAATAGTTAGCGAAAACATTGGCTGACTGCTCTCCGACCTCTTCTTTTTTCAAAAGCAGCTGCAGACTTCCTTGAATATCTGAAATCGTCAGGAAGCTAAATTTACTAAACTGGCGAATCCCCATGATTCTTCCTGCCACTCGCACTTCTTCTGTGCCATCCTCCAGTAAAGCTGCTTCATAAAGTTCATAATTTGTCTCATATCTTTCTGGATATACGAAAACTCCCTCTGATCTTAATGCCGCTAATTTTTCTATTCTCCGTATTGTTTGTTCCTGGCTCATTCTATGGCCCTCCAGTCCTTTTATTGGATTTTTTATTTATTCTATATAAAATAAAAAAACTCCCACCCCCAAGATTATTCATCTTGAGGACGAGAGTTATTATTAACTTCGTGGTACCACCCCAGTTTATTGATATGTTGCCATATCAACCTCTTCGGGTACGGCAATTAAAAAATTGGTTATACCCTATCTCTATAACGGGAGATCCCGTCGCAGTATCACAAAGAGTGTTTCTTTGATCCGTGCGAAAGCTCCAAGTCTTTTTTCATTAAGATTCTTATTACTCCTTTTCACCAGCTGGAGCTCTCTTTAAATAATAAATCAAAATTACTCTTCTCTTCTTAGCCAACTATTCCGTATTTATTTTAGAAAATATTACCTTAAATTAGATTTATAGTCAATAGTTACAACTAAAGGTTACTTGTATACTAGTTTTTTTATTTTCATTATAACTGGTTCTAAAGCAGTTATACTATTTGGTGAGATAACTCACTTATAAATTTCGTGAATTCTTCCCCACATTTTAGTAATTCTTTTAGAAACAATTGCTCTTCAAATGCGAATTTTTTCTGCTTGTTTCTTATACTGAACAATATTTGATTTTCTGGCTTTGTGTTGATTCTTTCCATTTTCCAAGTCTGATCGTTCATAAAATAACTCGTTTCTCCGCTGCCATTTTCCAAGTATTCTAACGTCATTCGCAGCAAACCAATCCACATTAATTCTACATCATCGCTGTTTTCCTCTGATGTTATATTATGATTATAATATGTGATATGGATGAAGCCGTCTATATAACCATTGTTTCGCACTTGATAGTCATTTGCTATGCTTATTGCTTTCTCTTCTGTAATAGCAATTTTTTCTCTTTGTGAATTAAATATATATGTATGTATATTTATCACACTCTCTCCTCCTTAAATGTTAAAAGAGAATATCCACTTGCATATTCTCTTTTATTTCCTATTTAAAAAGTAGGCAAATTATCTAAGTTATTTTCTTTAATCCCATCTGGTTCACTACGGATAATATCCCTGCCATATTTATGAAAAACATCTACATGCGCTAATTTCCCTGCTTTAGCTTCATCAATGGCAGTAATATAATCTAATTCTCTACCACTGCTCGTTTTAAAAGCAATAATATCATCATCCTCATTTTTACGAACAGCGACAATTTGTTCTACATTAGGATCTATTTCTTCGGCCGCTTCTTTTTGAGCTTGGCCACTTGCTTGCTGCAAGTAATTATCGTATATTTTTTGATAGTCTTTTTCATCCATTATAGCCACCTCCAAACCATTAGTATGCTCTGGAGTTTTCAAGTTATGTATCATCTATCTTTCATCATGGTTAATCAAGTATTTTTCTTTAAAGCTCGGGCTTAACTGACTCCACACATCAAATTTATTTCCATCAAGATCGTAAAAAACAAAATTGTTGCCTGGATGTCCTCTATCCTCAATATCGTCAACCGTAACACCTTTTTCTTTTAAGGAGGAATGAAGTTTCTTTAATTGGTCTATCCCATCAACTTCAAATGTCAGGAAGAAATGCTCATTTCCTGCATCATCTTGAAAGGCTGCTTTTTCTCCTTTTTCCGCTTTAACAAGAAAGAAACTTTGATTCGCAAAGTCTAGAATAGCTTTATCTCCATTTCTGAAATTTTCTCTTGCTCCTAATTTTTCTTGATACCAGTTTGAGGCTAATTCTGGATTTTCAACTGGCAGATAAATCGTTCCCACTCTGTGGATGATTGTATTCATTATTTTTCTCCTTTTCGATAGAATAGCTTGCTTTTATATTCGACGAAAAGGAAAATATATCCTCTTCTTTGTATGTGGTTTGGCTGATATTTTGTTGCTTTGACTGATTTTCCCGCTGGTTTGGCTGATATCTTTTTACTTTGGCTGATTTCCTCGCTAGTTTGGCTGATATCTTTTTACTTTGGCTGATTTTCCCGCTGGTTTGGCTGATATCTTTTTACTTTGGCTGATTTTCCCGCTGGTTTGGCTGATATTTTTTTATTTTGGCTGATTCCCCTGCTAGTTTGGCTGATAAATTTTTAGTTTGGCTGATTTCTCCGCTGCTTTGAATAATATTTCACTCTTCTGCCCCATTGCAACGTAAAAAAAGCTTCCCTTTTATTTAAAGGAAAGCACCTAAATGTTAAATCCATTTAGTTATTTTATCGTGGACAAGATTACTAGTTAATACTGTTTCTATTGCTGCGGATAACTCAATTGGAAAATTAATCTTTTCCTTACTATTTACAAACCTGATTCCTTTTATTTTATCCATTTCATTCATCGAAGGTATTCCGCTAACAGACTCTGCAAAATAGAAATAGCCCTTCCATTTAGTATGTCCGAAATAAAAATCTCCTTGGAAAACCTCTGTAAGTTGATGAATATAAAGACCGATTTCTTCTTGTATTTCTCGTTTTGCACACTCTACAGGTGTCTCTCCTAATTCCTGTTTGCCTCCTGGGAAATTCCAATTGTTTGCTCTATCTTGAATTACTAACATATGATGGTCCTCATCTTTTATAAGGACACGAGAAAATACCTTTTCCATATAATCACCTCTTTTTACACAATATCCCTCTCTATCTTTTTCTCTCCATTAGACTATTTTGCTTTATACTGCTTGTTATTTGCGCATACTGCACTTAGTACCAAAGAGTCCTAAAACTTAGGAATATTAATTAATGAATAGAACGATTAGCATTAAGATTCCCTTGAGATAGAATTAAACTTCAAATATCACTAAAGAACATTTCCACATAATATTCTATTTCCTTATCGTCACGTATAATAGATAGCATATTCTCAATACCTTCAGAAGAGATTATCCCCATTTTATTGAAATGATTAGCATAATTTGCTGCTATTTCCTTTATTTCAAGCACTGAGCTCTGTAGAAGATTTATTAACTTCTGCTCAATAAAGCCTTCATTCCCTTTCATATTTATACAGAGATAGTCTAAAGCTAACATCACTTGCGGTATGTCGTAAGTTGACAAGGCTGATTCAACATTATTTAGGTTCCAATTGATTGTCTCTGGCTGAAGATAAGTTTCTTCATCTTCTTCATTCTCCATTTCTGCTTCGACAGAGTATAACTCACTTAAGAATGTGGAAAAATCAGGAGCCAGGTTAATAATCTGTTCCATTTCTACATCAACAAAGATAATTGGTGGTTCTTCTCTTACGTTCCTGTAATCAAATGCAATCCAAGAGTGCCCATCTCCACTAAATAAGACAATATTATCCGGCAAACCCCACTCTTTAATAAGGTATTCACTATTTAATATGCCCTCTTCTTCTGCTATTCCGAAAATATGGTCTACATCGATATGGTCTTCTGCCCATGAATTAGGGACTTTCGAAGGAAAGGCTTTGAATTTAATAGATCCACCATTCTGTTTCTGCAGTAAATTAAGATAAGATAATGGCAGCTTAATATTTAATTGTTCTTCGGCCTTTTTTATAAGTTTATCTGTTAATGGAGCTAGCCTATAGTAATCATCATCTTCTTGCCATATATTATTTAACATTGATTCTCTCCCAATATCATTTTTTAATTTCCATAATTTTAGATATCCTTTTCACACTACTACGTAGCCACTAACTTGTATTCTCTAACCAGAGTGAGAAACCCTGCTTCTGCCAAAAAAGTCCTAAAACATAAACAATACTATTCTTTTTAAAATAACCAAATTTCTTTATCCCAGCTAATAATTTACTTCACAAATAACTTCCCTTTTCGCAATGCTTGTGCTTCTAACTTATTTTCTTCCATAAGACATCCAAACGAAAAAGACATTAATCTTTTTTAGATCAATGTCCTTTATGTTTAGAATAACCTTCGAAATTTCTTATGGTAAATCCTTGCTTTCGGGCATATTCATTAATGGCTCGAAGTAATTTATTTTTAGCGATAGAAAAAGACCCGTGAATTTCTCTCTTATCATCTATAACATACTCTACATAAACGATGAAATTTAACAGATCCATTTTCCGAATGACAAATTCATTGCATTCATATTCTCCACATCTTATATTGCCATTATAAATAAAATCAATAATGCCGTCATAAAACTCTTGATCTGAAATTTCTACTTCTAAAAATGATTCCAGTATCCCTTCCATCGTATATCATCCCCTTGCAAATTCTCCTCTTTTATATTCTTTGTTCTCTCGTTATACTCCTTCTTCAACATAAGTCATTTAAGTAAATATTGGACAACTTTTGTTTTCCAAACACCATATCCTATCCATGCACCTAACATATTTAAGATAAAATCATCAATATCGAAACTCCCTAATCTTGTAACTACTTGAACTACTTCAATAACTATTAGCAAGGAACTCATCGAAATAGTAAATCTGCTAAACTTGTTTAAATGCTTGAATAAATAAGGTAAGTATATACCCATTGGCATAAACATCATAAAATTACCAAATAGATTTTCAATAGGTATATACATATTCATACTTCCGTCAAACATTGCTAGAATATAGGTAGTTATCGTTTTAAATGGAACAAAATTGGATGAGTTTTTTATATATTCTATCCATGATATATCTGACCAGAAGATCGCTCTTGTGCCTAAGAATAATAAATATACTAGTGCTAATAAATAAAACACGAAACTTATCTTTAGAGCTACTTTTCCTATTTTCTTCATTTTCCCCTCCATTACTTTTCAATGTTTTGTAAGCTGCATACCTTTATTTACTCTCTTTCAATGATTAGACGATCCTCAATCAAGGTAAGTTTTACCTCTACTAATATTTGTTTATCCCAGCATAAAAAAAGGCTTCCCTTTTAACTAAGGAAAGACCTGTTAAATCCTACAAACGTGCCCTTTTAATGGTTTATCTCTTTGAACTTCAAGGGTTATCTGCCTATTCTAGTTCTTCTTGCTTCATATAAAATGCCATTGCTTGGTTAAACCATTGTTGTTCTTCTTCCGTAAAAGGAGATGGTGTCATATTTTCAATTTCTTGAATATCAAGTTCTTCCATATTAGTATCAGCCAGCTTTTGCATCAAATCCTCCCCAAGAAATGCCAAGGATGCTTCTATATAGGTCTTTATCATTTCTTGGACTTCTGGATCCTCTACTGGTTTACCATATAATCGTTTTACTTTTTTAGACATCTGAATATATGTTTTATCTAAAGTGATTTTATCTTCTTCCGATTTCTTTGATAGCTCTTCAACAACATCTGTTAACATATGACGCTCCATCCACTCTTCTTGGATATATTCGGTACGCATGCTATGAATGAGGCTAAATAAAACAGCACTATCTACTTCTCCTTCTTCCTTGACTAGCTTAATTACTCTTTTAATAGATTTTATGGATTGTTCAATTTGTTCTTGTTCTTTTTCTAACACTTGCAATTGGAGAGACAGACTTTCATTCAAATCAGTAGTAAAACTTGATTCATATAACAAATTAGCGATATTATCTAGACTATATCCTAGAAATTTTAGGCTAAGAATTTTCTGTAAGGTTACAATATCCTGATATTTGTAAATTCGGTGACCGGATGATGGATTCTTTTCGGGTCGTAATATACCAATCTCATCATAGTAATGTAAAGTAGGAATTGATACTCCTGTCTTTTCTGAGAATTCCCCAATCGAAAACTTGTTATTTTTGTCCATTAAAATTCCCCCTATTCAAAGTTTAATTTCATTATAACTCCTCAAGTAACTGGAGGTTCAAGGGAGAATTGGAAAAATTCTACCTAATGGTTGGCGATTGCCGAATAAGTTAAAAATCCCCCAACTTATAGACTGGGGATATACTTCTTCTAACAACAAATAACCCCACTTTCTGGATGGCTCTCATCCATCCAATAAGTGGGGTTTTATCATTTATTCTTATCCAGCTTACTCGCCTAAATCCACATTGTGGTATACTTGCTGCACGTCATCTAAATCTTCGATTGCATCAATCATTTTCTCAAATTGCGCCTGTGCCTCTGGATCTAATGTTACATCGTTTTGAGCAAGCATTGTTAACTCGGCTACAGTGAATTCTGTTACACCAGCTTGTTTAAATGCTTCTTGGACAGCGTGGAATTGATCTGGCTCTGCGTATATAATAACAGAATCTTCTTCTTCCATGATATCACGGACATCTACATCTGCTTCCATTAGTAGCTCTAATGCTTCTTCTTCTGTTTTTCCTTCTACACCGATAACAGCTGTTGCATCAAACATATAAGAAACAGATCCACTTACTCCCATGTTTCCGCCATTTTTGCCAAATGCCGCACGAACATCTGAAGCAGTTCTGTTTACGTTATTTGTTAAAGCATCAACGATTACCATCGAACCGTTAGGGCCAAAGCCTTCATAGCGAAGCTCGTCATATGTTTCTTCGGAACCGCCTTTTGCTTTTTCAATCGCACGATCAATAATGTGTTTTGGTACACTATATGTTTTTGCACGCTCTAGTACAACTTTTAATGCTTGGTTAGATTCTGGATCTGGTTCCCCTTGTTTAGCCGCTACATAAATTTCACGTCCGAATTTTGCATAAATCCGACTAGTATTTGCATCTTTTGAAGCTTTTTTGTCTTTAATATTGTTCCATTTACGACCCATTATGAACACTCTCTTTCTGCTTATACATTCAACTTATTTATTATAGATAAAAACACGGTACTTCTTCAACTTTTAGTTACTGTATTTAGGCGCTTATCTATCTGTCATTACTTAAAGCCACTAATATTATACATGAAATGACCATTTTATTCAGCTTTTTGAAAAAAACTTTGTGGCAAACCTTGGACATTTTTAATGGGAATGCAAAAAAACTTGCAACCAAGGTTACAAGTTTTTACGATCAATTACTGTTTTTGCACAAATAGCTTTTCTCTGGTTTCTTTCGCTGCCTCTACCATTACTTCAAGTGCACGAATCGTTTCTTCTTCATTTCTAGTCTTCAAGCCGCAATCAGGATTAATCCAGAATAATTGTGGATCCAAAACACCTAAGGAGTTTCCGATTGTTTGCGTTATTTCTTCTTTTGTTGGCACTCTAGGACTATGTATATCATATACACCAAGGCCAATTCCTTTCTCATATGTTTTATTTGCAAATGTTTGAATAAATTCACCGTGACTTCTCGAAGTTTCAATAGAAATGACATCCACATCGAGGGCATCAATAGCATCGATAATGTCTTCAAAATTCGAATAACACATATGGGTATGAATTTGTGTTTCCTTTTCCACAAAAGTGGTAGCAAGTTTAAAAGAATAGACGGCAGTATTTAAATAGCCCTGCCACTTTTCTTTTTTCAATGGCAGCCCTTCACGAAGTGCCGGTTCATCTACTTGGATCATGCGTATATCGTTTTTCTCCAGCTCCTCTACTTCATTCTTAAGGCTGAAGGCAATTTGTTTGGCAACTTCTGATCGTGAAATATCATCTCTTACAAAAGACCAGTTTAAAATCGTAATGGGCCCTGTCAGCATTCCTTTCACAGGCTTATTCGTCAGGCTTTGGGCATAAACCGTTTCTTTCACCGTCATTGGATTCACATAAGCAACATCTCCATATATAATAGGCGGCTTCACACAGCGGGAACCATAGGATTGAACCCAGCCAAATGTTGTAAACTGAAAACCAGCTAGTTTTTCGCCAAAATATTCAACCATATCGGTTCGTTCGAATTCTCCATGTACCAATACATCTAATCCCAAGTCTTCTTGTATTTCCATCCATTTTTTTATTTCTGCTTGAATAAAAGTCTCGTACTCCTCATTCGTTATTTCTCCTTTTCGCCATCTCAAGCGTTCTTTTCGTACTTCCTTTGTCTGCGGAAAACTTCCGATTGTGGTGGTTGGAAGAATTGGGAGTTTAAAAGCTTCTTGTTGTGCTTGCTGTCTGATTTTTGCATTTTCACTTCTTTCCACTTTATCAGGAAGCCATTTTAATTCTTCTTGAAGGTGTTGATTATTTCTTGCTGAGGAGGCATTCAATTGACCGATTGCTTCTACGCTTTTATTGATTTCTGCTTGAATGACTGCTTTTCCATTTCTAATTCCTTTTGTTAATGCATTTAATTCTTGCAGTTTTTCATCTGCAAAAGAAAGTGCCTCTTTTAAAATGGGAGCAATTTGCTCTTCCTTCACTGTTACCGGTACATGAAGTAAGCTTGATGACGGCTGAATAATTAACTTATCACTTCCGACCGCTTTCTGTATCTCTGTAAGCAGATTCCATTTTTCCTCTAAATTAGCTCTCCATACATTTCTACCATCAATAATGCCTGCCGCTAGGATTTTATCTTGGGGAAATCCGTATTGCTGGATAGATGCTAAATTCTCTCCATCATCATGAACGAAATCTAAACCGATTCCTGCAACAGGCAACGAAACAATTGTTTTATAATCTGTTACAGAATCAAAATAGGTTTGTAGAATTATTTTTAAGTTTGGAGCCGCTTCTCGCAATGTTTGATATATTTGCTGCGTGATCTCCCATTCTCTTGCTGTGACATCTGTTACTAAATATGGTTCATCAATTTGAAGCCATTGTACCCCTTCTGCTTCTAGCTCTTTTAAAACCTGCGCATATAAAGGAAGATAGGATGCCACTGTTTCTGCAAGCTTATCTTCTTCATAGCCTTTTGCTAATTTCACAAAGGTCAGCGGTCCTAATAATACTGGTTTCCCTTCGATTCCTAATGCTTCTTTTGCTTCCCGATAAAAAAACAGCGGGCGATTCTCCGTTAATGTTGGTGTTCTCTCCCCAAGCTCTGGCACGATATAGTGATAATTTGTGTTAAACCATTTTTTCATGGCTGCTGCTACAGCAGTCGGATTTCCGCGAGCTATCTGAAAATAAGTTTGTAACGGGACCCTGCCCCCATCATAAGCAAATCTAGCTGGCACTTGCCCAAACATTGCAGCCGTATCTAATACATGGTCATAGAAACTAAAATCACCAACTGGAATCAAGTCAATTCCTTGAAGCTTTTGCTTTTGTAAGTTTTTCAATCGAAGGTTTTTCGTTTCTTGTAAAAGCTCTTCTTCGGAACACTCTCCCTTCCAATAACGTTCCAATGCTTTTTTCCATTCTCGCTTTTCTCCAATTCTCGGATAGCCTAAATTAGAACTTTTGTACATTTCTTTTCCCCATTTCTTATTTTTTCTCAGCCAAAAGTTAGTAAAAAAAGAGTCTGACATCCACATTCTCTTCAGAAGCTTCCTACTTTCTTGCTTCTTGGATAAACAGTGGAGTCAGACTCTTATGAGATTTTCTCTCATTTTAGTCCAGCACTAACTAGAGTTGAGATACGCTTTATCCCAACACATGGTCTCCCTCCTCTATATCCACGTAGAGTAGCTTACTTACAAAATAGGCAGGTCTCCTGACTTAGAATCATCACTCTTTCTCCCCTTCCCATCTAAAAAAGACAGTGGATATTGAGAAATTGCTCCTCCTTACAGTGGCGGGACCGTGCCGGATTCTAACCGGTCTTCCCTTTTAAGCTATGAATACTTCATTCACAGCACCTATTTGCGCTATTCAATTGTCCTGTGCAAAAATAAAAAACCTCCCTTTAAAAAAAAGAGAGGTTTCACCTTGTATCCTTATCCCCCTCTTATCTTTCAAAGCATAATAGCTTTGCTGGAATTAGCACCTTTTCTTTAAAAAGAATGGTTGCTGAGGCTTCGACGGGCCAGTCCCTCCACCTCTCTATATAAGAGTTTTTATTCGATTTTGAATTAACAAAATATTAGCACGATAATTTCTTGTTGTCAATTCTTGTTTTATAGACGTTGAAAGTTTTTTTACTTATTTTGGATACGTAAAATTTTTATTCTCTAATATTTCATTTCCTTCTTTTACCTCTTATTTTTCTTGTTCCCTTCCTTGTTTACGAACGTTTGTTCTGATATGATGAAACCATTAAGGAGATGATGAATACGCAATCGAGGCTCGATTAAATGGACATCGCTGCTGCCGGAGCATGTTTCAAAGTATAAAAGAGATTTTAGAGTAACCGGAAAAAATAACAATTCTCATTTTAGAAAAAGATAAAATGCAGAAATGGAGCTACTCTTACTAGAAGGACTCGAAAATAAGCTTTTGCTTCACTACGATATTTTTAACAATGGAACGATTGATCGTTTAAATGGCAAAACCACCTAAAACAAGAGTTTCGTATTCAAGGATAAGAATAATCATATGCACTCTATTCCTTTTCACAGCTTAGTAAACATACAAAATGATTAAAAAAAGGAGCATTACCGTGTTTGATTATGACCAATTGCCCAATAGAGCGATTCTTTGCGTCGATATGAAAAGTTTTTATGCGAGTATTATAGCGGTCACTAAAGGTTTAGACCCTCTAACCTGTCATCTAGTTGTTGTCGGCAATACCGATCAAAAGGGCAGTGTCGTACTTGCGGCATCTCCAGCTATGAAGAAGGATTTTAAGATAAAGACTGGCTCCCGCCTTTTTGAAATACCAGATGATCCAAGAATTCTCGTAAGTAATCCCAAAATGGAACTATTTATTCGGGTGTCAACGGAAATAACGAAATTATTTTTTCGATATGTCCCTGTTACTGCTGTCCATACCTATTCTGTCGATGAAAGCTTTCTGGATGTCAGTGGAATGGAAAAAAGCTTGGGCACACCTTTCCAAATAGCACAAAAAATAAAAGCCGATATTATGCGTGAGTTTGGGCTGCCTTCAACGATCGGCATCGGCCCAAATATGCTTATGGCAAAGCTTTGTCTCGATTTAGAAGCCAAAAAGGCAGAAGGTGGTATAAGCAGATGGACTTATGAAGACATTCCAGATAAATTATGGCCTATCTCCCCTTTACGCGATATGTGGGGGATTGGGAAGCGAACGGAAAAGACATTAAATAATATGGGAATATTCTCTGTTGGTCAACTTGCACACTATGATTTAGGATTACTAGAGAAAAAATTGGGAATTATGGGCAATCAACTTTACCATCATGCTTGGGGCATTGATTTATCGGAAATTGGCGCACCTATTATGCAGGGACAAATCAGCTATGGGAAAAGTCAAATTTTATTACGGGATTATAAAGAGATTGATGAAATCAAATCGGTTCTTCTTGAAATGTGCGAAGATGTTGCCAAAAGAGCACGAAGTAATCACCATGCAGGACGCACGGTTACATTAGGCATTTCTTACAGCAAAGATGAATTCGGCGGCGGTTTCCAGCGCTCACGAACAATCGAAAATCCGACTAATGTAACCATGATTATTTATCAAGTTTGTCTTGAATTGTTTCATGAAAATCACCGAGGACAAACCGTTAGACAAATTTCTGTTTCTATTACAAAATTAGAGAATGATGATGAAATGCAATTAGATTTATTTGATACAGGCGGCTGGAAAAAAAGAAAGCTTGGATATGTTGTCGATACTATTCGAAATCGCTATGGATCAACTGCCCTCTTACGTGCTGTTTCCTACACTTCTGGCGGTACAGCCTTGCAGCGCGCACAGCTGCTTGGCGGTCATAAAAAATAAACAAAAATGAGGTGCATCAAATGTTAAAGCAAATTCGCTTAAAAAAAGAAAATATCCCATCAAAAAGTGGCTATCCTTTTACCATCCCTGCTATTAGCCATTTCAGCTCCCTTGATTTTCAAAATAAAGTGACTTTTTTTGTAGGGGAAAATGGTTCTGGAAAGTCGACCTTGCTTGAGGCAATTGCCTATCAATGTCAATTTAACACAGCAGGCGGCGGAAGAAATAACAGTTATGATATTCATGCTTCTCAATCGGATTTAGGAGAATATCTGCAGCTATCTTGGTCTCCGACTAAGCTCACCAATGGATTCTTTCTGCGGGCTGAATCCTTTTATCAATTTGCCACCCATATTGATCAACTAGAAAGTGAAAAAAAGTATGTGAGCTATGGTGGAAAGTCCTTATTGCAGCAATCTCATGGCGAATCCTTCTTATCCCTCTTTCTCCATCGTTTTAGAGGGGAAGCCATTTACTTGCTGGATGAGCCCGAGGCTGCGCTATCCCCGCAGCGGCAATTAAGCTTTCTCCGCATCCTCCATGATTTAGCTGAAACGGAAGAATGCCAATTTATTATTGCCACCCATTCTCCAATTCTATTAGGGTATCCAAGTGCAACAATTCTAAGCTTCGACGGGGACCAAATCGAAGAAATAGCATACGAGGATACAGAACATTATCAGATTACTAAATACTTTTTGCAATATCGGGAGAAAATGTTAAAAGATATATTTACAGAAGAAGAAATGTAAAAAAACATATATAGGATAATCTAATCAAAGTAAGTAAATAGTATAACTATCTAATTACTTCCAGGAGGATGTTATGCTTGGATTATTACTCTCTGTCTTTTTATTTAACTTGATTGCTTATAAAACAAATAAAAAGTTAACAGTAAATCAAATCTTACATATATGGATCTTCACGATTGCATTTCAGCAGCTATTTGACTTATATATTGATATTGGATATCATGCCTACTGGTACTTCAGCAAAACCGAAGTAGATTGGGAATCCATCATTCATATTCTATTTTTAGTACCGCCTGTAAATATTATTTTCTTAAACCTTTATCCGATGAAAAAGCGGATTCAAAATAAAATTTTGTTTATTTTCCTATGGAATTTTATCATTGTAGGATACGAGTGGCTTACTTTACTCCCTTCTCCATGGGGATTCTTTCATTATGGCTGGTGGAAACTCGCCTACTCCTTTCTTATTAATCCGTTCTTATTATTTATTTTAATTAAATATTATAAGCTAATAAATAAGCTCGAGAAGAAATCCTTTTTGGCGTAATTATAAAGAAAGCGCGTCCTGGTTGGGTTGCTACTCGGCTTTTTGTTGGGGTTTTATTTGGTTTGGCTGATATATCCTGCAGGTTGGCTGATTTCCTCTCCGCTTTGGCTGATATATCCTGCAGGTTGGCTGATTTCCTCTCCGCTTTGGCTGATATATCCTGCAGGTTGGCTGATTTCCCCTCCGCTTTGGCTGATATCCTGCAGGTTGGCTGATTTCCTCTCCACTTTGGCTGATATACCCTGCAGGTTGGCTGATTTCCTCTCCACTTTGGCTGATATTTCTGCAGGTTGGCTGATTTCCCCTCTACTTTGGCTGATATACCCTGCAGGTTGGCTGATTTCCCCTCCACTTTGGCTGATATATCCTGCAGGTTGGCTGATATAGCGGCAATTCATCCCGTTCCCTGCCGCTTTTGGCGGTATACCAAAAAATCCATCTCTTTTTTCCTGCCACATTCATGAATATAATCGAATATATATCTGAAATTAGTATTGACGCTCGTCTACATTTCCTTATTTGACAATAAATAGGTCTATAAACTCATTTTTTTTACAAAAATATTAAAAAATCATGACTTTATACCTTGAATTAACAGAGGAACATGGTAGAATTAAATTTGGGCAAATTTTACGAAAGTAAAAGACGCAAAGCCACGGGCCTAAAGCAAAAATGCTATGGTAGCCGGGTTGCCAAGATTATCGTATATCTTGTTAATAAATCTTCCTGTCTAATTTGCCTTATAAAATTAGAAAAGAGGAATGTTAATGTTTTACCCAACTGTAGTAACGGATGAAAAGCCTTGTCTTAGACATGTTGTAAAGGACAAAAATTATTGTATGTGTGGATCAAAGTATAAATCATACTCCACCTTTAAAAAATCAGACTTTAAACGAATTGAATTTAAACAGTTAACTGATATCACCTGTCCTTACTGCCAATCCATCATTAATTAATGATGGATTTTTTATTGTCTACTGTTCCTTTCCATTCCCTTTGCCAAATCAGACTTTATTCTCCACATTTCCCGACTCTACTGAGAATAAAATTATTAAATAGACGAAAACTAAAAATGATTCATATTTAGGAAAATTTCAAAATGGGGATGGAATCCAATGTCGATTGTTATTTTAAGAATTTGTATGGTTCTGATTAGTTGGGGAAGCTTGTTTTTTCTTCCTAAATCAGCAGTTAAAAAATTTCTTCCGGTTACTTTTTTCTCTGCTTCTATCCTTTTAGTTGAAACGCTCTTATCACTTATCTTTAAATGGTGGGAGGTAAAAGGCGGATTAAAATCATTGGTCGCAGACGCATTAGGGTTTATATTCGGACCTTTCGCCGCCATTAATATTGGGATATTTCATTTCACATATAAAAGATTCCTTGTGTACACACTAGTAAACTTAATCATGGATCTTATTTTTGCGTTTCCACTAAATTCCTTTTTTCAAAAAGCAGGCTTTTATAAATTAAAAAAATTCACATCCATTCATTTATTCTTAATTGCATATGGCCTCTCTTTTCTTAATTACTGGTTTCAAAAATTTATCATCTCCGATAAAAAGATAAGGACTGCTTCTTAACGAGCAGTCCTTATCTTTTTAGTTATTATTTTCCCATTCGGCAATTTTTTTACGGACAATCGGGGCAACTTCTGTTCCAAGCAATTCGATTGAACGCATCACTTGGTCGTGTGGCATGCTGCCAACAGGAACATGAAGCATAAAACGTGTGATTCCTACATTTTTGCGCAGAGCAATAATTTTATCTGCGACTGTACGCGGATCTCCGACATATAAAGCACCAGTTTCACTACGAGCTGCATCAAAAGTTTCTCGCGTATATGGTTCCCATCCTCTTTCTTTTCCAAGCACATTCATTGCATATTGAGTGGATGGGAAGAATGCATCTGCTGCAAGCAGTGTATCTTCTCCTACAAATCCATGAGAATGAGACGCGACTGTTAACTTTTTCGGATCATGACCGGCATGCTCCACTGCACGGTAATACAGGTCGACAAGCGGGGCAAAGTTTGCTGGGTTCCCTCCGATTATTGCTAACACTAGTGGCAATCCAAGAATCCCAGCACGTACAACAGACTCACTATTTCCTCCACTTCCAATCCATATTGGCAGTGGATCTTGTACTGGCCGTGGATAAACACCACGATTCTGAATAGCTGCGCGATGCTTTCCACTCCAGGTTACTTTCTCGGATGCTTGCAATTTTAAAAGCAAATCTAATTTTTCATCAAATAATTCATTATAATCATTTAAATCATAGCCAAAGAGCGGAAATGATTCAATGAAAGAACCACGGCCGGCCATAATTTCGGCACGTCCATTTGATAGCCCGTCCAATGTTGCAAAATCTTGAAACACGCGAACCGGATCATCAGAAGAAAGAACCGTCACCGCACTTGTTAACCGAATCTTACTTGTCTGTGTGGCAGCTGCTGCTAAAATAAGCGCAGGTGCGGACGCGGCATAATCTTTTCGATGATGTTCTCCTACGCCAAAAACATCTAATCCAACTTTATCTGCTAAAATAATTTCCTCCACTACTTGGCGAATTCGCTCTGCATGACTTACTACCTTCCCTGTATGCGGGTCTGGAGTTGTCTCTACAAATGTACTTATTCCTATCTCCACTATATATATATCCTCCTTAATAATGACAAAAATCATCCCTTCTTCTCTATTAAAACAGGAGATGTCTCGAATTACAACTATTGTGTTAGCGAAGAAAAAAGTAATGAACTTCTGACTCACTTCCCTTACAATGAAAGAATATACATAATCTAACCGCGGAGGGATACATATGTTTGAACATACAATTGACGAAAATTTAGCACTACGAGTGTTCCGTTTAGACGATGCCGAAGAATTTTTTCAATTAACAATGAAAAATAAAGCTTATTTAAAGAAATGGCTCGGCTGGCTTGATTATACGCGAACAGTGGAAGACACAAAAGAAAATATTCGGCAAAGACTTCAAGGAATGCTGGAAACTGGTGGCTATCCAAAATCCACCGCCATTCTCTATAAAGGAAAAATTGCTGGAACCATCGGCTTCAATGAGATTAACCGTACGAGTAAGATTGGCGAAATTGGCTATTGGTTAGGAGAAGAATATCAGGGAAAGGGAATTATGACAAAAGCATGCCAAGCGATCATCCATTATGGCTTCACTGAATTAAAGCTTAATCGTATTCAAATTGCAGCAGCAAGCGAAAACAAAAAAAGCAGAGCACTTCCAGAAAGACTTGGATTTACAGAAGAAGGCATTATCAGACAAGCAGAATGGCTTTATGACCATTATGTTGACCATGTTATCTATGGTTTGCTGCGTGAAGAATGGGAAAACTCAAAATAAAGGACGGGATACCATGTTTTATAAATTAACTAGAGAACAGCAAAATGCGATGATTGCAGACATTCAATACTTCTTTTCTCAAGAGCGAGAAGAAGAAATCTCGGAATTTGCTGCCGAACGGTTGTTAGACTTTGTGAAAGAGTCTCTTGCTCCCCATTTTTATAATGCTGGAGTAAAAGATGCAAGAAAAATCGTAGAAGAAAGAGCCAGCTCTCTTGAAGACGAATTATTGACACTTGAAAGACCTATTAAATAAAAAGGAAAAGGGTTGGCTCACTGCCTTCCCCTTCTTTTCTTTCTTTTTCAAAAACTACCTCCATTGTTAAAGACTACTCCACCGTTTCTTGCATATTCATGAACAAATTGGTTGATAATCCATTTGGAGTATTCCACTCAATCCTTTAACGGGAATGGAAACAAATTGATAGGCAAACATATAATCAGCTCCTCCACGTTTTTTAGCGAATCACCGAAAACCCCCTTCTCTCTTCGATCTCCCTCGCTTTATACGTATTCACCTCATCAGTGGTTTTCTATACGCTACGATTTTTTTCCCTAACTTCACATATATATCATCATTATGCGCATATTATAAAACGAACAAATGTTCTCAAAAAAGTATTGAAAAGAACGTCTGTTCGTTTTATTATAATAATATAAGGAGTGTGTTTGCATGATTAAAGACCGTGGAACAAAAAAATGGGTAGCAATGATGCTGCCAGAACATGTTGCTGCTGTGAAAGAAGAGCTATTAAATGAGAAAAAAATAAAAAAACCAGAATTGGATCAAGAAAAATTAAATGATATCGATTTGCTTATTCACGAGGGAATGGAATACCATTTATTCCTGCAATTTTCATTATTTAAAAATGGATTTATCGAAACACTCATTGGCAGAACTGTTTTTATTGACTACTTAAAAAAAGAACTTCGGATAGAGGACGAAACCAATGTTATTCACTACATTCCATTCCATCTATTAATCGATGTGGAACGCCTATAATTTAAAGGAAATCACCATGAATAGACTATCAAAGGAAGACATAAAAATACTGGAACATCTCATATATTTGCCTCTCTTACTAACTGTTTTAGAAAGAGATTACCAGCAAGCAAAAACAACTCCCTTTAAACTTAATCAAGTCTATCTAAACTTAATCGAACATACGATGAAAAAAGTCCAAGATGATTTAAAAAGCTTCAGAGAAAAAATGTATAGAAAGAAAATAAAACTACTAAAAGGCAATGTGGATAAAAACTTTACCGAGTATCATTACTATGTAGCCAACTATCACGAAGTTCACCGATTTGCTAATACAGAATTAAAAGCAAATACAGAAAAGCTATTATCTTACTATTTATTTAAGGAAAATGCCATTTTTTAAGTTGCCTTAAATAAAATCCTGAGATTAATGGTCATAAAAAATGGACTCCATTTATCTCAGGAATCAATTTTTTAGCCTACTTAAATATACTAACAATCAAATCCCTTATAACTGGGATATCTGCTTCCTGCTTTACTCTAAATAAATGATCCGCTTCCCCTTCTGCTGGATTCCCCCTGTTTGTTTATGCTGACGCTCAAGAACCTCTTCGTAAGTGGCCGCTGTTCTTAAACGTAATTTATCCCGCTTACTTTTAACTATTCTCTCCTTTAGCAGCTCTATCGGCAGATCAAAATGGACAAGAATCGTCGTGAAACCAAGTGTTTTATAATATGGAAGCAGTTCTGCCCGACTTTCACGATCGCGATTGCTATTACTCAAAATAAGATGGCAGTCAGAGTGATGGACGGCATAATCAACAATTGTTTTTGTGAGGGCATGCTTAATAAGATTAGGCCCCTTTTTTGGCAAAAGCTTTTCATAATAGGTCTGCAAAAATTCTGCATGATTATCTTGATCAATGACAATCGCGTTTTCAAGTCTGCTTTTTAACGTTTGCGCAAAAGTGGACTTTCCGCTATGTGTCATGCCCACTGTCATAATGACTAATCTTTTCATATTCCCCCTCCATTAGCTAATGCTTCCTTCACTCTAACAAAAATCATCAGCTTTTCCTATCAAAAAATTTCCAACTCTCCCTAGTTCAGAATAGATTCAGCTACTTTTGGAATCATAAAAGCGATATGCAGATTATCAAAAAGGAGCTAGATGATGTATGTATTTTTATAAAGAAGATTTAATCAATATGATCGTCCCTGACAAACCAGATCCAAATGCAGCAAAAGTATTGCAGGAGGCATTAGGCGGACAGTTTGGAGAAATGAGAACACTAATGCAGTTCTCTTTTCAAAGCGCTAACTTCCGTGGAAAAGCAAAACAGTATCGTGATCTTATCCGCGGCGTATTCTTGGAAGAGCTTAGCCATGTAGAGCTTGTACAATCCACTATCAATCAGCTTCTAAACGATTCTGGTGGTAGCATGCCAGGCAATATGGCAAGTGATGGAGCTCCTTTAGATGATGTCATTAAAGGCGGGGCAAACCCTCACCATTATATAATCGGTGCAAAAGCTTCTCTTCCTGTCGATGCAGGCGGAAATCCATGGAATGGTTCTTGGGTGTATGATCATGGAAACCTCGTTGCTAATCTTCTCAATAATGTGATGTTAGAATCAACAGGTGTACTTCAAAAATCAAGAATTTATGAAATGAGCGATAATAAGACATTAAGAGAAACGATTGCCTTTTTAATCGTTCGTGATAATGCTCATCAAAATGCTTTTGCCAAAGCATTAGAAACATTAGGAGTAAATTGGGGGAAAATTCTGCCAGTTCCAAACTACGATATTAATAAATATCCTGAATGTCGTAAATATGTAGAAATGGGCTTCCACAATGCCCAATTTAATTTCCGCCTAGACGATACGAGAATCGGTGAGATTTTTCAAGGCACAACCCCTAGCCGAAATAATGGTGATTTAAATGTCGTTCCACCACCGCAAGGCTATCCAGTTCCAGAACTGCCAGATATGCCAAATGAGCATGCATCAGGCCTTATGGATTTAAATAATTAAGCCTGAAAAAATGGGAGAAGCCTATTATGGCATCTTCCATTTTTTCTTCCTCTTTTCTTTCTCTCCTTAACACCATCGTCATTCCATGTGCATATTAAAAAATAGGATCTATTCCTTAAAATTATGTATTGGAGGAAAACACATGTCAAAGTCAGGCTATATTCCTGATAACACGAATATTCATTCATCGAGTGGCACTCCTAATCTTATTTATAACACTCGTGATAATGTATTTTTTGAAAGAAATCCAGAAAACATTGCCTATAAAGTTACGTCTACACAATTACCAGCCATGATTGGCGGAGCCTTTGTCGATTTATTTTTAACAAAAGGACATATGCGGGAGCCGCATTGGCATCCAAACGCTTGGGAATTAGATGTCATTGTATCCGGTGAAGCAATGATTTCGATTGTCGATCCAGATACAAGAAAACTTCATCATTACCATGCAAAGGTCGGGGATGTCGTATTTATTCCAATGGCATGGTGGCATTGGATTCAGCCGACGACAGAGAAATTGCATTTACATCTCTTCTTTAATAATGACCAATTTGAAAGTGCGGAAGGCTCCGATACATTACGCTTAACTCCACCAGAAGTTTTTGAAGCAGCATATGGAGTGGATTCAGAAAAGGTTGCCAATGCTTTTTCTGCGCTGAAGGAATCTGTTGTCATTGGTCCACCAGATTCCCATCGCCTCCAAACTTCCTCCGTCTCCAATCTGGAACAAACAAAAAAAGAAGTTCCAGATAAAATATCTATCCAAATTAATCATAAACAGATTGCTTATTAATTTTTTGCTAAAAAAACTCTGCTCAGGATGAAATGAGCAGAGCTTTTCGCGTTCCTAGCTGGCAAGTTATTGGTTGTCCATCCACTTTATCATATGCAGTCTTGACAATTTGGCTATAGAAAAAACAGCATTTTTTCAATTCTGGGGGAAAGTTTCATAACGAAAGGAAACTTTCTCATCCACGGGAGCGTATATGTATAAACAAGCTATTTGGAGTGATACAAATGAACATAGATAAGAAGTATTGGCTATTAATGCCTCCCTTTTTGATACTAGGAATTGTGCTTATTCTCTTTCTTCCACCAGAAAAGAGTTTTATTCCCTTATCTTTGCCGATTGTATTTTGGTGCATTTATTATGTTTGGAAGCATTATGAGCAAGACAGAGAACGTAAGCAATAAATTTGTTTGCTGCTATTCTCCCTTCCCGCACTTCTCTATCTGCCAGTGGACGTTGCTCTCCACCTGCCTCCCTTTGTTAATAGGTAGAATATCTAGAAGTCTTCCTTTATATTTTTCTGGATAATTTCTGTCCCAGCGGCAATACTATGGATAACTATCTATTTGAGCAGGTGAAATTCCCATGAATATGGAAAGATGGATTTTAGTAGGAATTATTGTAATCAGTATCCTTGCCATTTTCTTACTTGTTCCCAAACAGAAAACGAGAGAAGCGTGGGTGATATTTTTATCTCTGCAGATTATCACTTGGCCTGCCGGATTACTTGCTGTGGAATGGAATATGATTGACTACCCTGTTCAACTTTTCTCCTCCGCAAACAAATTTAACCGGTCTAGCTTTACGTTTGAATTCTTTCTTTTCCCAGTGACAGCGATTATGTTTAGTTTATATTTCCCCAAAAAATTAAAAAAAACAGGCAAATTCTTCTATTATTTTCTCTTTGCTGGATTCTTCACTTGTCTTGAAGTAGTGATAGAGCGCTGCACCGAACTCGTGGACTATCTTAGTTGGCACGGATCTTATACGCTACTAAGTGTTATGGTCACATTGTATATTAACCATACTTACTATAGTTGGTTTAAGAAGGAACTGAAAAAGAATGAATAAGGAACTAATTATTTTAATTATTTCATGGGTTGTCTGTTTGATTTTACTCATTCGCATTATTCCAAAAGAGAGAAAAAGATATTTTCAAATTGTTTTTTTATTCGCCCATGCAACAGCTTGGATTTTTACACATATACAAGTATCTATGGACTTGGTGAGATTTCCATATAGAGAATTTTCGCATGCAACAAAAATGAGTTTCTCCCTCTACTACATTGTATTGCCAACTTTCGCTGTTCTGTTTCTTCTCTATTATCCGGAAAAGAAACATTGGCTAAAAATTTTCCTCTATTACTTAATCTTTAGCAATGGCATACATCTTTTTATGTTTTTAGTAGAGAAAAATAGCAATCTTATACATGATCTAAACTGGCATTGGTGGCTTGCTGTCAGCATCGACTTTCTCGTTTTATATATGACTAAGAAATTTGCCTTCTGGTTTAGAAAAGGTTTTGCATGATTACAAAGGGCTACAACATAAGGCCAAATTCCCTGTGAGCATGAAGGAATTTGACCTTTTTCTTAACATCTTACATATTTCCTTTTAAATCCTAGCATTCCTCTGTCCAGCTCTTTTTGAATTCTGTCTGATATAATTGAGGTCGTGCTTTTTTTCTTGCCTTTCTTGATTTCCACTGGACCTACTGCTCTAGCCGTTTCTACTGCCATTTCATGTAAGGAAACATAGGAAATGGCTACAGTAGCGATAAAATTATTCATAGATGATTTTACAATATCTGGAGCTTGATGAATCGTATTTTCTACTTGATTCAGCATACTCGCCAGCTTAGTTTCACTAAATTCCTCGTCCTTGCGGTTTCCTAACAGCCAGCAATAACAGCTCCATCCGGCTGACATGCGAAATTCTTCTCCGCTTTCGATCCACTTATCAGCAACATCTTGGGCAAAGTCAGTTTCCGCTAAAGAAACGGCTACTATAAAATCGGAAATCATGTAAAAATAGGCTGCATCAATCCACCGCTCAAAATCTTCCTCTGTCATGCTCTTTGGATCACAAATAACCCCTGCAAAATACATGGCATCATAGTTACCCGTTGCATATAGCTCTTCTGCCAAGGCTTGATCCTTCTTAATCATCCTAGAAAGTGGCTTCATCGCACCTGTTGCAATCCCAAAAACCGGCTCTTGTGCCCCATTGCCCATATAAATCTTTTTCGTTCTCTCCTTCCCTAGTGCTTCTAGTTCCTGCATAACTGTTTCCAAATCCATTGTTTCACTTCCTCTTCTATATGTGATTCTAAATGTATTCTGCCGGACTTCTTCCCTTCTTTATAAGACAAATGAAGGAATTATCTGTTCCTTGTTGAAGTATATACCTATCCATTGTATTTAGAAAAAAGGAGTATTGTCAATGAAGCAGCCATTCCCCATCATAGAAACAGAGCGTTTGCATTTAAGACAGGCAAGAGATGAAGATGCAAAAGATATGTTTATCTACTTATCGAATCAAGAGGTAGTGCAGCATATGGGGCTTGAACCTTACAAGTCAGCAGAAGATGTATTAGAAGAAATAAATTGGTACAAATCAATCTGGGAAAAAGGCACTGGCATACGCTGGTGCATCACATTGAAAAAGGAAAACATCGTTATAGGAAGCTGCGGCTTTCTGAATAGACAGCCAAAGCATTATAAAGCAGAAATTGGCTATGAATTAAGCAGCAGCTATTGGGGACAAGGAATCGCAGGTGAAGCCCTCAACGCTGTTCTCGCCTATGGATTTCAACAGCTTAGCTTGGAAAGAGTCGAAGCCTTAATCGAACCAGCCAATACAGCCTCGCAAAAATTAGTCGAAAAACACGGCTTCTTAAAAGAAGGCCTATTAAGGCACTATGAGTATACACGCGGAAAGTTTGATGATTTATATATGTATTCGATCCTTAAAGGAGATTTTGAAAAAAGCTCTGTGTAAGAAGCAGAGCTTTTCTAATTTCTATCTTGCTTATTCATCCATCCTCATATTCCCATTAAAAAAGCAGCAGGAAATCTTTCTTCTTTGGTTAAACTAAAAGAAAAGCAAAGGAAAGGGAGAATCTACTGTGAAGAAACGCAAGCAAGAAAAGCTCCTGTTACGGGTCCTATTTGTAATTGGAATAGGTTCGTTTTTAAATTTACTGCGAAAGCCGCCACTAAAAGATTGGCTCATTATTTTCTTATTGAAAAGTTATATCGCCTCTATTTTAGATAATCTGTTAGTAAAAAAGGGCTATCTAACTTATCCTGTAAAATTTTTAAAGACATTTGATGTCAGTGTTATCTTCAGTTATCTTCTCTTTCCTGTCACTTGTATCTATTATAATCAAGTAACAAGAAATTCAAGTATAGTGGGAATTTTGGTTAAATGCTTATTGTTTAGCCTTCCAATAGCGATTGCCGAACATTGGATCGAAAGAAAAACCAATTTAATTAAATACAAAAAATCCTGGACCTCTTTCCATAGCCTGGGTTCCATCGCAGCAACTTTTTTATTTGTTCGATTTATGATGATACTAATTAGAAAAGCAGCTATTAGACAGCCAGCTAAAAACTGATTGACTTTTTCAGTCCTTTTAACATGTGCAAAAAAAGCTACTAAATCTTTCGAATCTTAAAGGAATATTTTCCCCTTATATAGAATCTTTATCATACATTCTATATAAAGGTGGAAAATAAATGAACTCACTCTCTTCTCCTATTGCTTGTAAAGTAAATAATGTTTTTATTCATGTTGATAATCTTGAAAAGGCAGCTGAATGGTATAGTGAATTACTCGGACTTCCTTTCAATAAAAATAATGTTGAATCGCCTGTATACAATATTCCAGTTACTTCAGAAACGGGGATTACTTTGGACGACCATACTTTCGATCCAGGCTTTAAGTTAAATCACTCTGAGCATGTTTTGTTTAACTTTTTTGTTCAAGATATTGATGAAGCATATCAGTTTATCAAAAACAAAGGGATTACTATTGTGAAAGAGATAGAACGAATTGGTGATTTTGCTTATTTTAACTTTAAAGACTTAGATGGAAATGTATTAATGATTTGCAATAACTAATACATTTCCATTCATCCATACAGCTTCTTTTTGCTGTAATTCTTTATTCTAGGCTTCTAAGTCCATTATTGTTCGTTTCCTTGTAAGTCTGCAATCACCTGTAAGCTTATACTAACTCTTCTATTAATAAAACTCTTCCTTTTCAATGAAAAACAGCCTTCTTATAAGCGGCTGTTTTTCTAAAAGTTACTTGGATGGTTTAGGAATAATGGGCACCCAGAGTTCATGGCGCGGCTTATGTCCTGGGCCATAATAACATTCTATACATGGTAAATTGGCAAGCTCATATCCAGAGGTCGGAACCCATTCGGAATATAATCGTTTCCAAGCTTCTACGATATTGGGAAAAACAGCCCATGTTGCTGGAGGAATAAAGATGCTTTCCATCCCATTCTTTGCTTCTCCCTCATACCGGACACCCGTAAAATAATTGAATTCCTCGTCCATTATGGCGGCTTCTTTTCCACATATACCTAAAATCCCTTCCAATGAGCACTTTGGATTTTCCCATGACAGGTCAATCAATTCCTGCATAAATCCATCTTTTTTCGCTTTGCTCCAGATGGTCGGGATCGTTTTAAAGGCTCTACTTGTTTGAACCGAATTGCTCTTCCCAACAATCCTTACTTCAAAGTCTATATTTTCGATTCGATATTCCATTTCTGTGTCTCCTTTCATAGTGATTTGAAAGGAGATTTTTGGAAAGGCCTTTAGCTGTGTTCCTTGATGACGGCATTCTGAAGGCTTTATTCCATGTAGTTTTTTGAAAGCACGAGAAAAAGAATCAGCCGATTCATAACCATATAATTGAGCAATTTCAATAATCCGCTTATCGCTTTTTTGTAATTCAAAAGCAGCAAGCGTTAAACGTCTTCGTCTTATATATTCAGATAGAGTAAATCCAGATATAGATGCAAACATTCTCGAAAAATGAAACTCGGAACAGTACGCAATTTTGGCTAATTCTTTGTAGTCTATCTCTCCTTCTAGATTTGCTTCTATGTAGTCTAGTACATGATTCATTCTATCCAGCCAGTCCATAGAATCCCTCCTTTCACTTCCTATCTTATAAAAACTAGAGACATTTCGTCCGACATATGATGCCTATAAATGTCGTATCCAGATGGAATGATAAAGACCGCTAATCTGCCATATACTCATTCACTAATTCATAGCATCTCTTCTTAGTGGATTCGTATAAAGAAATATAATTAGCAACATTTTCAAACGTACCGCCACTATATTTTGATCTCTCTTCCTTTGCTGCCGCTTCCTTTTGTTCAATCCACTTCACTTGATCTGTTTTCAAATTATTCATTACTTCTGGTGATAACTCTGCCTTTAAAATGCTATAAATCTCGTTCAGAGCCTCATCATACTTCTCATAGGATACGCCATAGTAGTTAATCATCGCGTTTGTTACCCCTTTATCTGAATCTTTCTTATCAGGCATAGCATCAACTTCTTTTTGGATGTTATCTAACTTTGCGATAAACTCTGCTTTTCTTCCTTCTACTTTATCACCTGCTTGCGATTTATCTTCGCTCGCCGGTTTGTCCATCTTGCTATTCTTACTATTTACAGCAGTTTCTGTCCTATCTGCAGATGCTTCATTAGACGAAGAAGAAACGTCTGTGTTTTCTGCTTTCTGATCAGTTTCTGACTGCTTATTATTAGTGTTATTCGATGAATCACTTTCTGACTGCTTATTATTAGTGTTGTTCGATGAATCACTTTCAGATGTGTTGCTACATGCAGACATACCTGCTAATAAAAGAACAAGCAAGGTTGCTGCAAAAAATATACTGCTTTTTTTCATTTTGTAAAACTCCAATCTCTTTATGTCTTGTCCGAAAAGTTTAACCTTCCATATCCATTTTAACATAGATTCCCAAATTTCTTCCTTTTCCGCTAATAAATCAATGTGTAAATGATAGAAAAGGAGTTTTATCCAAGTCTTAGATATAATTTGGGAGCTTTAGTTCATAAAACAATGTTTTACTATGACAATGGCTTGGGATACTGAAGAAAAAAGCTTATTCTTAGATTTAATTCACTTCTTCTCCTGATAAAGGTACTGAAAACTCATATTAAATAAAGTGACTGTTGATTGAATCTTTCTAGTAATAAGAAAATACGGATACAAAAAAATAATTGGTGGATTGGCTTTTTTTGAGCTAAATTCTTTTTCTCCTAATCTATTTTGTATTTGTAATAGAAAGCGAGATAAAATGAAGATTTTATTTGGGGATAAAGGAACGGTTTTTGGCTCTATTAGCGTTATCTAGAAAGGCGCCAATAGACTATTTCCTGTTTTGCTGATATTTAGAATGTAGACAACCGTTTGAAAGTTGGTTTGAAAAGAATGGTATCAATAATAACAAGCGTAGAAACAACAAAGAATAAGTAGAAAGCAGCTAAAAAATGAATTTGAAAGCTGCAGTCTGCATTTACAGACACAGCAGCCTCCAATAAACTTTAGAAAATTAACGATAAACTAAGCCACCATCTGTTAAGATTGCTTGTCCTGTAATATAATCGGCATCATCAGAAGCTAAAAATGATACTAAGTTCGCTACATCTCTTGGTGTTTGATAACGCTGTAACGCAATATCTGCACTATACTGAGCAAATGCTTCACCTGGTTGTAAAGCACCATTACTATAACGTACCATTTCTTCATCAATTCGATCCCACATTTTTGTTTTCGCAATCCCTGGACAATAAGCATTAACAGTAATTTGATATTTGGCAAGCTCTTTCGCAGCAGAATGTGTAAATGAACGTACTGCATGTTTTGTAGCAGAATAAGTACCTAACATTTCAAAAGATTCATGACCTGCTATACTGCAAGCGTTTATGACTTTACCTTTTGAGCCTTGCGCTATAAATTGTTTAGCAGCAGCTTGTGTACCAAAAACTACACCATTTACATTGATGTTAAATAGGCGGTTTAATTCATTTTCTTCAATTTCCAAGAAAGGTTTAACTGCATCAACACCTGCATTGTTAACAAATACATCTAAACGTCCAAATGCGTCTACTGCTTTTTGGACAAGATTAAACTGATCTTCTCGCTTTGAAACATCTCCCACAACACCAATTACATCAGCATTTTGAGATTTCATTTCTTCTAGAGTGGCATTCAATAACTCTTGATTGATATCATGTATTACTACTTTGAAACCATCTTTAAGTAAACGTTCTGCAATACCACGACCTAAACCACCGGCTGAACCTGTAATAACTGCAACTTTACTCATTGAATAAACACCTCTTGTAATAAATTATTACAGAAAAATCAGTTTTCTGTCACTTTAATTATATAAATTACCTATAAAATAAAAATCAAAACATTTGAATTCAAGCAATTTTTAATTTTGGTCTCCAAGACCCTCAAAAAATCATGTTTCAGTGGATGTATTATGAGAGTTTGTTTGTATGATTGATGTTGGATTTTGTTAATCATCTATATATGCTCTACCTTTATCACTAAATCAATCAGCCGAACGTTTAACGAAAAAAACAACAGGGTACAAATTAAACATAACATAAAATGAGGAGTGATCAATCATGGCAGAAAATAAACATAGTATCGCAGATAAAGTAAAAAGTGGTGTATCAAAAGTAAAAGGCGAAGTAAAGGATCAGATTGGTAACGCGAAAGGCGATACGAGTATGCAAGCTGATGGTAAAAAAGATAAGCTGAAAGGAAAAATGCAGGAAACAGCAGGAAAATTTAAAGAAGATGCCGACCGTAAATAATGAAAACAAAAAGGGACGTCTTATTACCAGACAAAAAGTCTTGTTAAAGGAAAAAAGCGTAATCTCTTTTGGTGATTACACTTTTTTCCTTTATTTTATAGTTGGTTGGCAAGATATTATCCAAAACTGGATCCATATCAATCTTACGTTAACGGTAAAATTTTTAGTCGACACGAAACTGAGTATGACGAAGTCTAGTGTATGTCCCTCCTATTTGAATTAATTCTTTATAAGTTCCCTGTTTCTGTATGCCTGCTTCCGGAATCACTAGAATACAATCAGCAATTTTTATGTCGCAAACCAGCTGGCGATGACTAAGATAGTTCTTCTTTGTGACAATTCAGTGGATGCTCTTTGTATAGCTGCTTCGGTTTCAGTATCTCAAGCTGAAGTAGCTTGATCAAGAATTAATATAGATGGATTTAAATTTCTCCCTTTCGGATATATATCAATAGTTGTTCATAAAATAGTGAAGTTGATTATTAATTTATTTCGCAAAATCCTAAGTTAATAATATAGTAGTTTAAGTTATTTAAATAATCCTCAACTAAAGTACCTTTGTTGGAGGATTCATTCATTATTTATGATATGGTTCTCAGTGGTGTATCTCATTGAAGTTCAAAGTGCATTACTTTCCTAATAAAGTACGATGTTCAAGTAATAACCGAAGCCATTGCGAAGGTTTATGATTAGAATCAGATTTATCTTGTCTATTTGGTGTGATATATAAATGCCAGCTTAGCGCTCTTTGAATACATGCTAGCTCATCAGAAATCCGAAGAGTTTTATCAATCTCTTTCATTGACCCAAATCTGGTCCAAGGTTCCAGGTAATATGGACGAAATTCTTCTACCATACCCAACCATTCAGTTTCTGATGAAATTAAGTTATCAAGCGCATGCCAGAAAACTCGGGTACTGAAGAAGGGATGTGAAATTGATGCGTCACCCCAGTCAAAGAATACAAATTTATTTTCCACAATTCTAATATTGTTTGTATGAAGGTCCCCATGTTCAATTGAAGCTGGTATATTGGATGCCATTTCATCACACATCTCAAGTAATATTGGCAAGAGTGAAAGTATCTGATTAGTTTCTTCCTTGCTTAACCCTGTTAGACACATTTCTTCTAAATACTGGTTGATTTCCTCTTTAAGAATAGGCATTCTTCGATCAGGAACCCCAATCTGTAAAAACTTATCCACGTTACCGATTTGTGAAATTTGAAGTTCAGCATAATCCCCTATAGCTTTTTGCCAAAGTTTTTTATCTTTTTGTATCCGTAAGGGCTGGCCTTTAAAATCCTTCATCAATAGCCATCCTTCTGTTTCATTTATAGCTAGTATATCACCTGTTCTTTCAGGGCATTTCCTATATAATTCCTTGCTTAGGGCTGCCTCAAACTTTAGTACTGAACCAACTGCCTTAAAATAATAATTATCCTCATTTGTTGGCACACGAAGTAGGAGTGTCAGATCGGTTTCTTTTATATGCTTTATATTACCTTGTACTCGTAAATTTACTTTGTCTAGTTCTTCCACAATCCAATCAATTATTCTTCCGTAATAGTTCTCTTGGGACCACGGAATAGTTCCTTTTTTTTTCGACATGTAGATATTCTCCTCAACAATTTCCTATAAATAATTGATATATAAATTATAATCAAAATTTCCATTTTTTTTAAATGAAGTATATTGTAACATGTTATTACTAAAAAACGGGAGATTTTCCACTAGATTTTCCATTTTAAATTCTTTGTTTTCATATAACGTTTGCTTCCTGTAGATAAATAGCGGTGATCCAATGACAAATATAATGATTCCTATAGGCAATTCAACATTATGTATTAATGTTCTTTGGTAGAATATCCGCTCAAATTAAAAGCAAGCCTCCTACTAGAAATGTTCCTAGCATTAACGTTTATAATCTTCCCCAAAAACACTTCTACATATATGGGGAATAATAAGCCCAACAAAACCAAACATTCCTGCATATGCAACCAATGTTCCTGTAACCAGAGCAGTAGCAATCATGTAAGATTTACGGAAAACGCTTAAATCAATTCCCAGAGTAATAGTAGATTCATCCCAAAGTAGCCTTGTGTTTAACACGCGATATTGAAAAAGAAACAAAATGCACCCTAGCATAATGACTACTGCCATAATAGGGACTTTTGTCCAACTAGATGATGCTAAGCTTCCCATAGACCCAAAAATAACTGTTTTGATACCATCACATTTATTAGAAAAATAAATAATGAGGCTAGAGAAGGAACCACATAATGTAGTAATCATAGCTCCAACAAAAGCACCAAACGCGACACCAAATTGGGATAAAATCGTACCACTGCTAACCCCAAATTTAATTTTTCCATAATAAAAGAGCCCTTCCATGCTTATACTAAACATCGAAGGGCTCTTTATTATTCTTATCTTAATTGGTGTTTTTTCCCCCACCATTTAAAGCTTCTTTAATTAACTCATTTACCTTACTATTTACTACTAATCCTAAATGGCCAACACCGCTTATTTGTATGTTTTTAGCGCCTTCCAATTTTGAGAGCATATTAGGAACTAAATAATCATTTTTGCTGTAAATAGAAGTATAAAGGATTTTATGATTAGGATCTTTTCCCACAGGTGCTTTTGACGTAATGAATTTATTTGGAGATCCCAATGTAATCACATCATTTACCTTCGTTCCGCCCGTATTTTGGATATACTTAAGGGTATTGATTCCACCAGCACTGTGACCGATAATATCTACTTTGTTTTTTCCCGTTTCCTTTAACACTTTATCTACATATGATTCAAGCTGCTTAGCATTCGTCAAGCTGTTGCCTGTTTTATCAATTAATTCAATTGCGAATAATTCATCAGAAGACCAGCCTTGCTTAAGCAAATAATTTTTTATCGCAAGAAAGTTTGTACTGCTGCCGCCAGTTCCATGAACATAGATTACTGGATCATGTCCAGTTGTCTGAGCTTTTAAAACAGTTGGTTTCATCCCCATAACAGAAATGATTATCGCGATACTCATAGTTAGTGATAATAATAGTTTAGTTTTTCTCATGATGTTCCTCCCTGTTTGGTTGACTGCTATCTTGCTATATCATTGTTATATATTTTAAGAGCAGAAACAACCGGTAACTTTTTCTAGTCTGTTTAAAGATTATATGAATATGCCTTTTGGATCCACAACTTTACTCAAAAATACATGATACAAAACTCCTTTTCTTTTTCATTATTGTAATAAACCTTTTTTATTCATTTCCTCCTCTTCAACAAAAGTAAACAAAACAGAGACTAAGTTATTAAACAATACTATCTTTTATGTACATACATCCTCTCATCGACCCCAGCGTCAATTCGTGAATAGCTTGTTAGCTAGAAAATAAAAAAACACGGCTAGTACTAACCGTGTTTGAGAATTAACAATCACCATGTTTATTAAGATGTAATGGCGGTGGAATAAGCCAGCCTTTTTCTTTATTTAAGCGAAGAACTTTTGCTCCAAGAGCTGCCTTTTTGGTATGAAATTGACCATACATAGCAGCAACGTCTTCTCTGATGTATTTCCCAATTATTTGGCTGCAGGTAACTAAGCCCGCAGCAATATCAGCAGAAAGTGTAGCTGCTATTGCAGGATCTGGAATTTTTGCTCCAACTGGAATATCCTCTAAACATGCTTCAGGAGGTTCGGGAGCAGCTGGTGGTGTAGCGACACCATTTTCTTTCAGAATTTCTTCTAGCTGTTTTTTTTCTTCCTGACAAGTTTCAATAGCTTCGACTAATAACTTCTTTAAATCCCCATCACCAGCATGATTCAACATCGTTTGGTAACCTGCTGTCATACTGTTTCCGGCCAATAGGGAAGCCCAAATATCAAAAACTTCCCCATAGTGTAAGGGCTCTTCCTTTGGATTTCCAGATAAAATCCCCATTATAATCCTCCTTCATGTTAAGTAATTCTCTAGTTAGTGCATCTGTTCGCACTTCCATAGCTTTTCCAACAATAGAGAAGATTATTGATATTACGGTCGTTTTTTTCAAATAATATAAGCTATCACAACAATGATTAATATTATGCTAATAGACAACACCCGATTTTTAGTCTTTTTAAGGAAATAGATGCTGAAATCACTTAATATGTTGACTCACAGCAATAAACTAAAACTCTGAAAGTACAATGAAGGAAAAAAACTTGTTAAAAATAAACGATGATAGGACAGAAATATTTCGATCCCCCTAAGTTACCTCTAATATGTACTAATCGGTTTATTATCCGAGAAAATCAACTAACACTATAGCTAATTTCTTTGTTCTTGTCGTTTATTACTTTAAAATGGTCATTTTCCTTCATAAATAGCTGAACTATTTAACGATATTGCTTTCAATTCTAAGTAGTGATGTCTTTAATGTAGTCACAAGAAGGCTTTGTTCTAGTAACAATACGTTAGCATCTAGCCATTAGACAAGAGTGTTATCACTATTTTTTTTTTAATGATTTTCTTTCCTTTACAAACTGAAAGCCATATAAAAGTAAGGATTTAAAAAAGAATAACAATGATAGTTGATACTTTTTTAATCGAACTAACGAAGCAATTCCTAATTTTTTTAACCAATCTACCAAGAAATAGACGAAGATCGAATCAACCACTAAATTTATAAAAATGTATCTGAAGTATTTGCCGTAAGTCCATTTTAAAATCCACAAGGAACCAATAAAAAATGGGCCCCATAAAAAAGGAACAATGCCAGATAGCTTTGGATGAATTTTTTCGTACCACCACCATTTTCGCTTTTTTGCAATTATATCTTCTATGGTGACAATCAAAGCTATAAATAACCCTGCTGGCAAAAATCTTTTTACAGCATCTTTCCCGATTAAAGGAAGGAAAAACCAAGACAGAAACATCATCAATACTAGTAATCCCCTTGAATGCCTCATCAACTTCATTAACAATCCTCCTATTCATCCATTGGGAATAATATTCCCAATAACAGGAAAAATATAAAAAGTATTTTATATAAAGAAATGGGCTAATTAAGGCAATCACTTTTCCCAGTTCATATTAGACTTATTCTATTGTTTATTTAGCGTAATCTGTATTTTTTACACTCCATTCTTTTTACCAGGAAAAAATTTTTCTATTAAGTCTTAAATGGTATATAAGTTACTTGTTCCCTTAGGTAATGTTTCCCCTTCCTTGAAAATCTGTTAATATTTTTTTATACTTCTCTTTACTCATGTTTATATATTAGGACTTATATGGGTACAGCCTAAATACGTATGAAAATAGGTCATAAATTCACTTTTATTCCCCTTTATAAACGATACAGTTTTCCAAACTAAGTTTATCCTTCTAGCAAATGGAAATAATAATGGTATAAACTATTATATGGAGGAGTTAAAGTGGCCGACAACGCTAATTACAATGAAAAATTACCACCTAACACCGAATCTTATTGGACAAACACTATTCATTTACCAGAGTACCCATGCCTTGAGGATAACATGCAAGTTGATGTAGCTATTGTAGGTGGTGGCATTACAGGCATTACTTCCGCCTATCTGTTGGTGAATGAAGGTCTGAAAGTTGCTATTATCGAAGCAGACAAATTACTGAATGGGACAACGGGACATACCACAGCTAAAATCACTGCCCAGCACGATTTAATTTATGAGGAACTAATTCGCTATGCCGGGAAAGACACGGCAAGATTATATTACGAGGCGAACACCGATGCTTTAAAATTTATTCAAGAAACGGTCAATAAGCATCAAATTGATTGTGATTTCACTCATCAAGATGCCTATGTATATACCACAACAGAAGAATATGCACGGAAACTAGAAAAAGAAGCAAAAGCCTATGAGGAGCTTCATATTGAAGGAAAACTCGTAAACAAACTTCCTTTCGATTTAGAAATATATAATGCACTTGTTATGAAAAATCAAGCTCAATTCCATCCACTTAAGTACTTAGCTCATCTTACCAAAATAATCACCAAAAAAGGAGGATACATCTTTGAAAATACAACAGCTGTAAATATCGAGACTGGCGAACACCCCACAGTTCTTACCCGTGGGGGAGCACGAATTACAGCGAAATATGTTCTTTCCTGTTCTCATTTTCCCTTTTATGAGGGGGCTGGACTTTATTCTACAAGAATGCATGCAGACCGTTCCTATATTATTGCTGCAAAAGTAAAAACAGCCTATCCAGGTGGTATGTATATTAGTGCAGATGAGCCGAAAAGGTCTCTCCGGTATGCAACAATTAATGGGGAAGAAATGATTCTCATTTCTGGGGAAAGTCATAAAACAGGACAAGGCGGAGAAACACTGAAGCATTACGAAGCCTTAGAAGCGTTCGGTCAACAAGTATTCGGAATTGAAAATATTATCTACCGCTGGTCAGCACAAGATCTAACTACTCTGGATAAAATTCCATACATTGGCGAAATTACTTCCGGCCAAAAAAATATATTAATCGCTACTGGATACCGGAAATGGGGAATGACAAATGGAACTGCAGCTGCGCTTTTATTCCGAGATACCATACTCGGTAAAAAGAGCAAGTACCAGGAATTGTATTCTCCTTCCCGTTTCAATTTGAATCCAAGTCTAAAAAATTTCTTAACGCAAAATGCGAACGTTGTTAGTCACCTAATTAAAGGGAAATTAGAAATACCTCAAAACGATATCCATAACCTATCCCCTGATGAGGGAGCTGTTATTGACATTAATGGACAAAGAAAAGGAGCTTATAGAGATAAGGAAGGTACGCTTCATATTGTCGATACAACTTGTACTCACATGGGGTGTGAAGTTGCATGGAATGATGGTGAACGATCTTGGGATTGCCCGTGCCATGGTTCTAGGTTCTCGTATACAGGAGAAGTTCTTGAAGGACCAGCTGAAAAGCCATTACAAAAATATGATTATAAAATGATCGATAACCTTACCTCAGAAGACTCCGGTTATTAACTAAAATTAAGTAGGTAAAAACAGCTGAACCATATTCAGCTGTTTTTACCTACTTTTTTATTAAAACGAAAGCACCCGTATTAATTTAAGTGGGATTATTCCTTTATTATTGAATAAATACAAATGTCAGTTAGCTTGCTGCCATCTGCGGATAAATCATCATTTCTTAAAATTCCTTCTAATTCAAAACCTAGTTTTTCTGGAATCGAACGACTTTTAACATTTGTTGATTCACATCTTATTCCAATCCTGCTAAAATTGAGTTGTTGAAAACCATGGTTAACTAACGCTCTTACTGCTTCTGTCATATATCCTTTGCCAGTATATTTTGTATTAATCCAGTATCCAATTTCACATTTAGCAATCTTCCAATTAATTCCGTGAAGGCTAGCAGTTCCAATAAATTCGTTAGTTGCCTTATGAAAGATAAGATAACGAAAGCTTTCTCTTTTCAAAAAATCAATATGGGCATTTCTCAAGATAATTTCTATTTCTTCAACAGTATGCATTGTTTGAAATAAGCTTAACCATTGCTTTAACTCATGAAATGAATCCTTTATAGCTTGGCATACGACATCGCCGTCACCAGCTTGAAGCGGTGCTCGAAGAATCAGTCTATCTGTTTCGATTTGTAACGGAATATCTAATAAAATAGGATTCATTTAAAATTCCCCCTCTAATACTTAAATTATGATTGTATTTATTATATTCTCTGGGTAACTAACTATCCCTGTTAGTAGCAGAACAAAAAACAAAAAAGAAGCATAAACAATTTAAGAAGAGTTTGTGTTTATAAATCCTTTCTTTGGTTCAAAACACCACTCAATATTTTCATTTAAACTCTTACCATCAAAATTTTCGTAAAATACCCAATTTTTATACTTCAATGATTCCCCTCCTATTAAATCAAACCTTACAATTACATAAACCAAATTTTATTTGTTCTTAACTAGATCTATCACGTATTTATTTAGTTTCTTTTTTTGCCTATAACTATAATACTCTTATAACTACTAAGTCCATTTACATTATGATAGGAATGGAAAGAGATAATTTAACGAAGGAGCAAACACTTCAACAAGTAAAGACCATTCAGCAGCAATTGGATAATGAGTCGATTGATTTTTAATTAGCTAAAGTTGGCTACTATAGTATTGTTAATGGCGAGAGAATGTTATGAATATGCTAGTTTTACTTCACATCAATAAAATAAGCATAAAAGATGTAGATTAAATATCGTACACTTTTTAGGCTTCCTTTCGGGCAATTAATGAAAGTTCTGTTCTAAGTTATCGGGCAACTTTATAACAGAGGTTATTAGGAATGCAAAAGTTAAAAAATTATATTTTTAGATTAGACTGACCTAGCCAAATGGGGCAGTAATAAAATACCAACATATGCTGCCTGTTGCCAATCTCTATTGGTAACAGGCAGCATATGTTTACTCGCTATGATCCTCATAAACTGTTCTACATGTTCTGTTACTTCTTTTGAACCCTCTCTAATTTTACATTCGAATGAAAAGGCTCAATGACTGTGTTTTCCCAATAGTTTCCTCGGCGTGACATACTACTGACTAAATTTTTTCTTTAATCATATTTTTTGATATGTATAAGAAGCGTAGACGCTGCATTGATCAGAATGGATGATTATGCCTTTATGGTTTCCTCATTTTGCTAAGACTTCACCAAGGGGCAATCACCAAAATTGATGATATAGCTTATAAGCTACGATTTATTTATTAAACAAGTCTATAATTATTGAAAACCCACTGTTATTTCCTGCCTGTCCAATTACTATTTCTACACAGAGAGAATCTAATCACTTTTCTTTTTGATAAAATCGGCGGGCTTTAGCTCGATTGCCGCAATCAGCCATTGAACACCAGCGACGGCTCCTATTCCGACTCGTATCAAAAAATAACCATCCACAAGAGTCGCCCTCACATTTTTTGACTCGTTCTAAATCGTTTTTAGAAACAAGTAAATCAACAGCAGATTGCAAAATTGGAGGCAGCATAGTGTCCAAGTTTTCCTCGTTATCCATGAACTTCAACGTGTAATGATCCTTTTCATGGATTACACGCAAAGTTTGGTAGAAGTTACTTACAAAACCATTGAAACATTCAAGGTCTAGCGGATGTGGCGATGTCCCCTTTGAAACGGACTTGAAGATTTGATACATGACCTCCCGCATTTCGATAATCCGCTTTAGAACTTCTCCCGCTTCAGACGGTTTCTCCTCGGCCTTTAAAAGAAGTACTTTTGCTTTTTGTTTGGTCAAGACGTCAGCATGGATGCACCAGTCGACTATTTTAGCGTAACTCGTAAACCAATCCCGCCTTTTCTCACCACTTTCCCGCCAACTGACAGTATTGATAAAATCCATACACAAACGTTCTCCGACCATCATATAAGAGTTCATTTCCGACATATTCAAAGCTCCTTTACTATAACTATCATAATACAAATTGACAGTTAGAATCAACCTAGCTATAATTTAACCATCAAAAGTATTTTTGATGGTTAAACACTGAATTTAGGAGGTACTGAGATGGACAATCCGATGTTGGTGGCTATTAGAACATTGTTGAAGGAAACATATGCTGGACCTGAAGAAAACGCAAGCTGGTACACAGAAGCGAAACCTGGTAGTGGTTTATTCGGAACACTTGAAAAGATATCGGCAGAAGATGCTTCAATACCTGTCAACGGTACGACAATCGCCGCACAAACAGATCATACCCGCTATTACTTATGGGTTGCGAACTCTTACTTAAATGGGGAAGTACCCAGTAAGGACTGGGGAGCATCATGGAAAATCACAACCGTTGATAAAATCACATGGGCTCAATTTACTGACGAACTTCAACAAGAATACACAAAACTAATAAAAAAGATTGATTCTCTTGGCTCCTTAGATAAACAAACATCGCATGGTTTGTTAGGGGCGCTCGCTCACTCCGCCTACCATCTCGGATCAATACGACAGATGATAAAATCGATTAAAGTTCCAAACCAAACATAATTCAGAAAAAAGCCTGTCACTAAGAACATACGTATCCCTTAGTGACAGACTCTTCCAATAAAGTGAAGGTATTTAATTTAAACCATATCATTTAAAATAATTTTTTTATCAACTAGTATTAAATTCTCCTAATCTAGTCATCTTTAAAATTTCATGTATCATACTAGGTTTATTTAGAAAATATTTTTGTCATGTAATATTCGCTTTGCGATATTAGCCGCCTTTTTTCCATTGGCTTTTCCAGTTTTATTTTGAATATTTATCGAAAAATAATAACTATAGCCATCTTTTTTCACAAAGCCAACAAACCAACCATTTATTTCTTTCCCATTAATTGTACCAGTTCCTGTTTTTCCATATAGCTGTGCCTGCTTTTGTTCATCTATGAAAATAGCATTATTTACTGAACGAATATTTTCCTCTTTAAAGCCCAATTTATTTTCTTCTAATGCAGATAATAATTGAACTTGCTCAATTGGAGAAATTTTCAAAGAGGATTCCATCCAATAGCGATCTATATTACCTGACAAATTTTCATTCCCGTAGTTTAGTTTGTGAAAATAACTTTGCAGCTTTTTCTTCCCAACTTCACGATCAAGGTGTTGGAAATACCAGTTAACAGAACTCTCCATAGCAGTTGACAAATTCTGATTGGTATTCCATTTTTCAAAAGGATATGCCGTTCCATCCCACAACTGCTCGTTGCTTGTAGTGGAAATTACATTCGTTTCTAAAGCGAATAATGCAGAATAAATTTTATAGGTGCTATTGGGGGAAACCCTCTGTTCACTCATTTCACGATTATATATTTGATATTGTTTTTTGATAGCATCATATAGAACAAAACTACCCATATCCCCATTAAAATAAGAACTAAGATCTTCATAGATAACATTTTTCTCATTAAAATGATACACATCGTCTGAACTAGCGAGTACAGAAGAAAGCGAAGTAAAGAGTAACACAACAATTGCCAATATAGTATAAATAACTTTACTCTTCCATTTTAGTAATGGAGAATCCACTCTATAGTTAGCTATACTCTGAATTCGTCGTTTGAGTTGTTCCTTCGTTCCTCCCATTCCAGTGGAAAACTGTTTATATGGTCGGTTAAACTGTTTATCCGCAAACTGAATGATTGTATAGCCATATTCGGTGTATCTACTTTCATCCAAAAGATTTAGAACAGAAGCATCACATGCCAACTCACGGTCGATTCGCATTTTTTTTAAAGCCAACCATACTAATGGATTAAACCAATAAATAATTTGAAGCAACCACATTAGGTAATTAACGAAACTATCTTTACTTTTTTGATGGCATAGTTCATGTAAAAAGACATATTTTATTTTACTTAACGAGAATTCTTCTTTGGTTTTTTGGGGTAAAAATACATATGGCTTCCACAATCCTAATGTAATAGGAGAGGTAATAAGTGCGGTCTCCAGTAAAATTATTTTTCTTTTTACCCCGACAACCTCCTTGCACTCTTCTAACATTTCATTTATTTTTTGATCTTTAATACTCGTAGATGACTTTTTAATTTGCCTAATTTGATAATTTGCATAAATAGCACTCCCAATGAAAAACATGATTCCAGTGATCCAAATTACCAAAAAGAACTGTTGAAAAAATTCTGTATTTGTTTTGTTCACAGAAATAGAGAAATCATTCAATAAATCATAATTGGATGTCTGTGAAATGCCCAAACCACTGAACCTTTCATTGCCCTTAGTTATATCTTTCTCAATGAATAGGAAGTTTTGCATATATTGAAATATTTCTCGAAACTGTAAAAAATCCCATGGAATCACGTAAGTAATTATTGGAGCGAAAAGAAAATACCAAATTTTATAATGTGTTTGCTGAGATAAATGGTTGTAAAATACTTTTTTGATTAACAGGATTATTAAAATAAGGAGGGATACAACAAGTGTACTTAATAATAACCGGGTTACAACCATTATTTTTTCCCTTCTTTCTTATCCCTCTCAGCTAAAATACTCTTGAGTTCTGAAATATCTTCCTTTGATAGCTGCTCATTTTCAATAAAATTTAATACCATTGAGTTTAATGTACCACCAAAAAATTGTTTCAGGAAAGATTTACTTTTCTGTTCCACATATTCGTTCTCTTTAACAAGTGATGTATAAATAAATGCTCTGCCATCTTTTCTTGTTTGTAATACTTTTTTCTTCACTAGACGTACAAGCATTGTATGAATTGTATTCGGTTTCCAATCGCTATTTTTTAATACTCTCTCCACAATTTCAGGAGTGGAAATCGGCTCATAGTTCCAGACTACCTTCATCACTTCATATTCACCTTCAGAAATTTGCGGAATTTCTTTCATCATGACCCTCCTGCTTTTACATTTGTAGTATTTATTATAGCAGGTTGGGCCAAATTATTAAAGCATCACAAGGACTTAAAATATTTATACAACTCATCGATGAATGATTTATTTAATTGAGTAGCCGAACCGCCTTTTGAATAGTGTTCCACTAATGAAAGTAAAAGAAACTGATCATTCCCTGTATCAAAAGCTAATAAAAAGCTATTTTCATCCCCCTTCTCTCCTTGGTGCATTTTTAATTCAGCGGTACCCGTTTTGGCTGCTAACTGATATTGTTGATTATAGAGCAGATGTGCCGTTCCATTTGGGTTGCTCACAACAGCTTCTAAAAAAGTTCTCATTTCATTTGCTGTTGAAGGGGTAATAGCTGATTTAGTTTTCGGCCCGCTTTTATCCTCTAGCAATCTCGGATAAACGATTTTTCCTTCGTTTTGAAAAATAGAATACATGGCAGCTTGTTGAATAGGTGAAAGTAATAATTCTCCTTGTCCATATCCTGTATCAGCAAGAAGGATATCTGAATTAAATGACTTGTGATTTGAAATTTGCGCTGGCTTCATTGCGATTGGTAAATCCAATTCCTCGCCAAAGATAAATTTATCCAGCCCATTTCGAAACGTTTTTTCTCCCATTTCTAACGTTTCTTGAGCAAAATAAATATTATCGGAATAAACAAGTGCCTTTCTCATATCGACATGTTGCACATTAGAAACACGTGTAACGGAATACCCTCCCCAGGATTTATCCTTTTGCCAACTTAACCCATTTATTATTCTTCGCTTTTCTGGATATGTCACACCCGCATCAAGCCCGATACTAGCTGTAATCGTTTTAAAAGTGGAGCCTGGAGCATAAGCTGAAGCAAACCTTGAAAGAAATGGCTTGTTTTCATCCATAGCATATTTATTATATTCTTTCTGTGATATGCCACGAACCATTTTGTTCGGATCGTATGAAGGAGAGCTAACTACAGCATAAAGACCACCTTCTTTCGGATTCATGACTACAGTAGAACCTGGATTTTCTTTCAAATGATTGTATGCCTCCATTTGAATATAAGCATCAATGGTTAGTTTAATATCTCTTCCATCTATTTTTTCGGTTTTTTGAATTGCTTGCTTGTTTTTTCCATTTTCATCGACAATCAGAATTTCTCCACCATCTTTTCCACGCAACTCTTTATCAAGAGCTCTTTCTAATCCGGCTTTGCCTATCATGTCTCCTTCTTTCAAATCAGAATTTTTATCTAAATCTTCCCTTGTTACTTCTCCGATATATCCAATTAAATGTGCCGCAGCTTCTTTTAAAGGGTAATATCGGAGGTTAGTATTTTGATAGGAAATCCCAGATATGACTTCCGCTTTATTGGCTTCGATAATTTTAAGAGGAACAAATAGGTCATCCTTTACCCATCCTTGTTTCAGTTTTTGTTGAATCTCTTCTATAGATATATTTAATTGTTTGCTAATGTTTTGCAGTTGCTTCGTTTTTTCATTTCCCTTGAGTAAGTCTTTCGGAACAATCCCTGCCTCCTTAAAGTTTTCATTCACTGCGATGCCATTGCCAAGACGATCTATAATTTCTCCACGTTCTGCTCTCCATTGATGAAAAGCTACCTTATCTTTTCCCTCCATATTAGGAAAAATTAATGAAGGGTCCCATTTTATCAAATACTGATCTCCTGATTTGATAATCCTTGCTTGATAATTAATTTTATCTAATCTACCTAAAGGAGTTATTATGCTTAATTGATAGGATAACTCTTGCACATTGTGATTGAGTTTTTTTAATTCAATATTGGACGCGTGAATCCCATGAATATTAATTCCATTAAATATATGATCATATTTGTCGATCACTTCCTCCAACGTATATCCTAATGAATCGTATGAGTCTTTTTCGAGAACTTCTCCTAATTTTTCATACTCTTTGTTCACTAATATTTGAATAAAGGCATCTGCAGCTTTTTGTCCTTGGCTACTATTACTATTATTCATGATCATATAAAGACTTAAGCCAATAATCCCAGCTAAAGTGACAAATATCATTATGATATAGGGTTTGATTCTTCTCTTTTTTCTTTCTACTCTGCTAGTCAACTCTCTTCCCCTCATTTCCTTTCACTTAATTACTACATTTGTAGTAATTAAGGCGAATTAAACACAATGATTATTCAGAATCTTGCCTCTTTTCCTTTAGTTCAAAGTACGCTTTAAACACATCATTCGCTATTTCTAAATTAACGTGTGATTGGTCTGTTCGTAACCAAGGGACAGTGACAGAAACAGCAATTTCTGGGTGATCATAAGGTGCATACCCTCCAAATGTAATATTCCAGAGCATTAGACCTGGGCTATGTGGTAACGGGCCATTATATAACGCCTGTGCAGTCCCTGTTTTCCCAGCAATCTTATATTCTTTGTTCTTTATTCCATATCCGGTTCCAAGTGGCTCATTCACTACTTGCTTAAAGCCAAGCTGGACACGTTTCATCCACTCTTCCTTCATGTCAATTTTATTGTACACCTTTGGTTCAAATTCCTGAATAATAGGTCCCAATTCATTTGCTTGGTTAGGTTCACGTACTTCCTTGGCAATATGCGGCTGGATTCGATAACCCCCATTTGCAATAGTGGAAATATATTGGACAATTTGTAATGGCGTATATGTATCATATTGCCCAATCGCATAGTCTAATACTTTTCCAGATTCAGAAGGGATTTGACCTCCACCATAACCAATTTGTTCACCAGGTAAATCAATTCCTGTTCTCACTCCTAGCCCAAATTGAGAGAAATTGTATCTGAATGTTTCAATCGCGAACACTTTATCAATACTTAATAGTCCATTGGGAATATAGGTTTGCTGTCCACCTAATTTCATGGCCGTTAAAAACATATATCCATTAGAAGATCGTTTCAATGCATAAAGATCATTAATTGGACCGAATCCTGTCTTATTCCAAGATTTTTTTGCATTCGTTCCTAAAAACTTTAAAGGTCGATCATTAAGTACCTCACCTGGAACAATTGCACCTGTTTGATAGCCCGTTAATACGGTAGCTCCTTTCACAACTGATCCCATTTCATATGAGGTCGTTATATTTCCTAATGCAAAATCATTTACTTCCGTTTTACCTGTTTTTTTATTTTGCTCAAATTGTTTTCCCGCCATGGAAAGAACTTCACCGGAATACGGATTCATAACAGTAACAAATGTTCGATCGAGATAAGGCTCACCAATTCTAGCTTTACCTATTTTTTCTTCAATTATCTTTTCTATCTCACGCTGTAAATCGATATCAATTGAAAGGATTAAATCATCACCTCGTTTTCCTTCTTGCACAACTTCAGACTCTAATATATTTCCGTTTTTATCGATTATGTTTTTGATTTTTTCTTTTTGGCCTTGCAATACATCCTCATATTGATTTTCAATATAACTTTTTCCTACTCGATCATTTCTGCTATAGCCTCTTGCTAAATAATAATCAATAGAATCTTTAGGCAAGCCTTCTTTAGAAGAGGATACTTTACCAACGACCGAGGCTAAAGTTTCATTCCCTTCTGTATCTTTATAAAGATTATAGCGATCCCAATCTATCGTTGTATCAACCCCAGGCAGGGAATCTAGATTTTCACTAATCATTGCAACTTCTTTAGTTGTAGCCTCTTTTTTGATGATCTGTGGTGTCAACGGATATCCGCTACTCATTTCACGATAAATAGCTAATACTTCTAGTTCTTGCTTAGTAAATGAGTTTACTTCTTTACTTGTTATACGGTCTAGGGTTAGCTGATAAATTTTTGCATCGTAATTTTTATCATCTTTAAGCTTTTTCTTGTCAGCTACAGTAATTTTCGCTTCTGCTTCATTTGAGTGTTTTATAATCCAGTAATCTTTTTTATCTCTTTCTGTTATTGCTTTTAAATCCTCTTTAGAATCCTTTTTAATAAATATCGCTAGCTTTTCTGCAATTTTCAACATTTCTTCAGTTTTACTATTTTGTGCTCTTGTGAACGTTATTGCGTTAGACGGCTTATTCCCTACGATTAACTTCCCATTTCGATCTAATATTTCCCCACGCGGCATAGCAATTTTTACAGTTACATTCTCCTTTCTGTCAACTTCCCGCTTATAGTCCTCTCCATTTACTATTTGCACAATCCCAAGCCTTAAAATAAGAAGCGAGAACAGCAAAAAAACAATTAAAAATAATATGTTTATTCGGAAGGAGAAAACAAATGGCTTTGTCCTCTCTTTTTTTTTCTTCAACGGCACCCTCCCTTTCATAACAATAAATATACGTATTTTGACATTTATTCTTCCATATTGGATATAGATTCTCTTTTCTCAAAATACTACATTTGTAGTTTTTCAACCAAAAAAAATTATTTAAAATAATTCGTTAACCATTTAATGATTGTAAAATTCTATAAATAGCTTATTTTCTATATTTAGATTTTCTAAAATTACATTCATCACGCCCCAACTTTTACATTTGTAGTATTTACTATAACATGACTCGTCAAATGATTAAAGTACTTTAATCTATAAAATTTTCGTTAGCTGTATGCTTATTATTTAAAAGGAAGTAAGTCTGTTCATCCATATGAACAGCATTTAAACGACATTTAGCTCTTTAAGCTAAGTATCCACTTGTTGACGTAAATCCGCAATGGTTTTATCTATTTACAAGTAGGTTTTCTCCTTTCTATACTACAATTAACTCCGTTTTACTACTCTAGATTGCTTTAAATCATCCTTCTTGGGCTATACTCCCCCCCGTTAGTATAAGAACAAAAAAGAAGCATTATCCCTTATTGGATCAATGCGCCATAGTAATTCTTTTATCTAATCTAAATTAAATACTTGCAATTTATAGTAAATATCGTTGACTTACAAATATGCAGTTGCTGGGTCATTATTTAGCTCTTCGATTGTTATAAAATCAAAACGAACTTCTTGTTCTCTTCCTTGAGGACTGCAAGCATAGACTCCTGCTAAAACAGTTGAACTATCTGCCACATCTAAGTGGGCAATTCTAATTTGATTCCATACCTCTCCGTCCCACGAAAAATCCATATAACAATTTTGCCCAATTTTGGATATACGGTAATATATTTGCACTTCTTTACAGTCTACATATTGAGTAGACCAATCGGAATAACCTCTATTGGTGACAACTGCACCCAGCTTGCTTAACCCATCTGGTATGTACTCTAGAGACGTTTTCACCCATGTCTCTTCGGAAAATCGAATCATCAGTCCAGCTTGGTCATATTTAGATTTGGGAATAGCTTTAACTCTTGTTGTCATTCTGAAATTCTTGTTCGTTTTGGTAAAGAGAAAATGGCCATTATCAACCTCAAAACCGTAGTGAGTTTTTTGCCAATAGTCGGTTTCTTGATCTGTTTCTAAAACTAGTTGAGAAGATTTCGTGTCTACAAACCATTTCTTTGGTTCACAACGCCACACAAGATTTTCCGTTAAACTCTTACCATCAAAATTCTCGTATAATATCCAATTTTTATTCTTCAATGAATCTCCTCCTAAATAAAATCAAATCTTCCAATTACATAAATCAAATGTTATTTATTCTTAACTATATCACAAATTTATTTAGGTTCTCTATTGGCCTATTGCTACATTACTTCTTTAATCCACTATATATAATAGTAGCGAAAAGCATTTGTTTCTCATTCCAATTAATTAATTAATCAGGCTTCCTAAAATAAAAGGAAGCCTGCACAAAGCTTATAAAAAATGTACTATCTTAAATATCCTCCGTTATTATTATCAAATGTGGCACCAGTATAATGTTTAGCTTTATCTGATAATAAAAAAACAACCGTATCAGCCACATCTTCCGGTAAGACAGGCTTATCAATAAGCTGGTGGCTTAGATACTCCTCTTTTCTCCAATCGGGTATTGTATCCATCATAGATGTATCCACCATCGTGGGCGCAACAGCATTAACTCGAATATACGGTGAGAAATTGATGGCACAGCTTTTAGTTAAACCAATTATGGCAGCTTTTGAGAGCCCGTAAATTGCATCTGAACTGCCTTCAACGCCTGACACGGAAGACATATTTACGATTACTCCATTTGACTTACTTTGCATCAATTTTCTACCAAACATTTGCGAAAAATAAATAAATCCCTTTATGTTTACATCTAGAACTTTATCAATTTCATTTACTTGATAATCCAAGATATTTTTAGCCAAATAAATTCCCGCATTATTAACCAAACCATCTATATCAGCATAGTCTTCATCAATATATACAAAAAATTTATGAACCTCTTCGTAGTTACTTATATCCAAATGATATGTATGTAGATCATAACAGTCACCCATTGACTGTTTTAAACTATGTAAGGACTGTTTATTAATATCGCAAGCAATAACGGAAGCACCTTCATGTAAACATCTTCTGACGCTCTCCTTTCCAATACCGGAGGCTGCACCTGTTATAATAACTTTTCTATTTTCGAGCACTTTGTAAGACTCCTTTCTTTTATTATTTTTCTTATTATCATATATTTCATTGTATTTACTACTATCATAAACTATTTTGTTATTAAGTTATACTGCCAGAGCTAGGTAGAAACATTTCTTTTAAAGCAAATCATCTACGTTTATGTTTTATAAGCTGTATAAAGCATATTCTCCTTTATTGACGTAATCTCTATAAAAAAGTCCCTCCAATAAACTTCTGCTTGGAGGGATCCATCTAAGAATATTAATTTCACTGAGAGTTAGCTCAATTTAAAGACTATAGAATCCATTTAGTGATGAAACCCATTGTTAGACTTCGAATCATGTGGCATGGGTCCGTCTAGAGAATCCAAAAAAGCAACGGTCTGTTTGAGATTCATCAAAAACAGATGCGCGAGATCCATAGAAAATCCATTTCGAACCACAATGCGCATTATCGTCACTTCTTCCATATCTGGAGGTAAAGGATAGGCGGGTACTTGCCAGCCGAATACACGTAATTGTCGAGATAAATCATAAAGATTCCAATTTAATGTGTAACCATCCTTAAGCCGCCAAGCGAAAACCGGAATATCCGAACCATCGGACAAAAGTTCGAACGGTCCCATCTTTTGAATCGCCTCGCTAAGAAAAAGAGCGACTTTCTGAGAAGCTCTTTGAACATCATAGTAGCCACTTTTCCCCAAACGCAGGTAATTGTAATATTGAAGGAGCACCTGTGCGCCAGGACGAGAGAAATTCAAAGCGAAAGTCGGCATGTTCCCGCCTAAATAGGAAACACGGAAGATGAGATCCTCAGGGAGATCTGCAGCTTCCCGCCAAATTATCCAGCCCAGCCCGGGGTATACTAACCCATATTTATGTCCAGATACGTTGATGGATTTCACTCTCGGTAATTGAAAATCCCAGACTAAATCTGGTTGAAGAAATGGTGCTATAAATCCCCCAGAAGCCGCATCTACATGAATCGGAATGTCAATACCTGTCCTCTTCTGCAAATCGTCCAACGCTTTTGCAATAGCAGCAACCGGTTCATAAAGCCCTCTGTAAGTCTCACCGAGAATTGGTACCACACCAATTGTATTTTCATCCACTGCAGCGAGAACCCCTTGAGGATCCAATAGAGGATGATCAGGGCTAACCTTCACATAGCGTGGTTCAACCTCCCAATAGTTCGCGAATTTTTCCCAAACGACTTGAACAGCAGAACTAAACACAATATTGGGGCGATCTACCGACTTTCCTGTGCTTTTGCGTGTGTTCTGCCAGCGTCTCTTTAACGCAAGCCCCGCGAGCATACATGCTTCCGACGAACCAGTTGTAGAAACACCCATAGTCGTGAGAGGGTTGGGCGAATGCCAGAGGTTGGCTAAAATGCGGACACATCGCTCTTCAATTTCAGCTGTCTGTGGATATTCATCCTTGTCAATCATGTTCTTATCGAATGATTTAGTATATAAATGCTCTGCGGCTGGTTCCATCCATGTGCTAACAAATGTAGCAAGATTCAAGCGAGCATTGCCATCAAGAGCAATTTCATCATGGACGATTTGATATGCTGTTTCTGGTAACATGCCTTTATCAGCCATGTGAAAACGCGGAACGTCCGATTCCCCTTCACGGGCAAATAAAGGATTTACCGATAATTCTTGCGGCAGCTCCTTTTGCACATGATGAGGTAGACTTTGTGAATTATCTGAAATCATCTCTTTTTCTTCGTATGTATCATTTTGAAGTTCTGCTTTTCGATGGTGTGGCATAGATGTCCCCCCTTAAATAAAATGGTTTAACCATTATATTATTTACTAAAAAGCATTTATTTTATTCTAATTAAAGGTTCTTCCACCACTCGGATTAAAGATTATTAACGTAAATCATTTAACTTAAATAACAACACAGTCCTTTTCTAGCAAAAGTAAGGTTTTACTTAATAAAAGAATGCTCCAGAAGTTACCCAAGAATCTTCTTTTCCTTCAACTGAAATAAAAAACGTCTAATTCCTTATATATCAGGTTTTAGACGTTTTTATTAAAAATCTTTGAAGCATTAATATGTATTATACAAATGCACTCTATTTGTGAATATAAAATTATACTGGATAATTTAAAGATCTATATTCCCCTTCGTACAACTATTTATCCGCTAAATAAACCACCCTATAGTTGAACACGAATATCACCTATTTAAAGGCTAAATATCTTTCTACTAAACTTTTAGCAAGAATTTTTGATGAATCGAAGAAATTTAAAGATGTATAAGATCCACAAAAATATAGATCAGTACATACACAAACTACATCAGTTACACCATTTTCTACAAGCTCCATTTCTATGTTTTTCCATTGTTGAATAAGCTCTTCCATTTCGCGATTCTGTTTAACATCATAAATTAATTGATCAACCTGGCTTTGAATATGTTCTGTCCAATAAATATCTTTATTATTATTATGTAGGTAAGGCTGGTATAGCTGATTTTCTACTGTACTTCTGGTACCAATTAAAGCGACTTTTGAACTTTGGACACCAATAGCGTTTATTGTTTCTTGGATAATATTAAGAATAGGTATATTGGTCATCTTTGTCATATCCTCATAAAATTGATGGACTACATTACAAGGAACAGCAATAAAATCGCAATTAGCTTCTGTTAAAGACCTTATTCCTATTTGTAAAGATTTCACCATATCTTCTTTAATAATAGGTTCTTTTGGATGAAAGGGTGTAGGTAATGAATAAATAATCATATGGGGAAAATCAATGTCATTTTTTGCACCATATTGTCGCTCGCATTCATCTAAAACCGACTCAATAAATGGAGCGGTCGAACGTGGACCCATCCCCGCCAAAATACCGATTCTACAGAATTTATTACTTAGCATTATGAATCTCCTCCTTATTTCTTGTCCATTATATATCATGAGATAGCGTTTTTTTCATACACCTATTGTTCAATTAAAATACGATACTTCATTATTAAGTATCGCACAGTGTGTATGATAAAGGCTTAATATCTCCTATTAACTATTAGAACATAAAGCAAAAAAAGTTAAATAAGAAATGACATGAATTAAGTTATTGTAAGGCTAGATTTTATTTTCATAGTACCCTCTATATTAATTAGACCATACAAAAAATGGTTATTATAGACTATTTATTCTCCTTTATTACTGCTAAAATCAATAGAACATTAATGGTTAGGAGCGATGCGGATGAGTTCTTTGGTACTCGATCTAAAGAAAGTTGGAAAAACAGAACGTATGCTTGTTGGTGGGAAAGGAGTCCATTTAGGGGAATTATCAAAAATTCCAGGAATACAAGTACCCGATGGATTTTGTGTGACAACAGTAGGCTATCAAAAAAGCATCGAACAAAACGAAATGTTTAAAGCATTAATAGAAAAGCTTACATGCTTAAAAGTAGAAAATCAAAAGCAAATAAGTCAGATTTCTAGGGAGATTCGACAAATCATCATGGAAACGGATATTCCCTCCGATGTTGTTAGTGAAGTTGTCACTTATCTCGCCCGTTTTGGTGAAAAACATGCATATGCAGTACGTTCTAGTGCAACTGCTGAGGATTTGCCGCATGCGTCTTTTGCCGGCCAGCAAGACACTTATTTAAATATCATCGGCAAAGAAGCCATCTTGGAGCATATCAAGAAATGTTGGGCTTCTCTATTTACAGATCGCGCTGTAATCTACCGAATGCAAAATGGATTCGCCCACCAGCAAGTTTATTTATCTGTGATTATTCAAAGGATGGTTTTTCCACAGGCTTCTGGGATTTTATTTACAGCTGATCCCCTTACCTCCAACCGAAAAATACTATCGATTGATGCCAGTTTTGGACTTGGAGAAGCGCTAGTCTCTGGCTTGGTATCAGCCGATAATTATAAGATTCAAGAAAATGAAATTGCCCATAAAAAGATCGCTGCCAAAAAGTTGGCTGTAACTGCTGTTAAAGATGGCGGAACAAAGACGCAAGCGATTAATCCTGAGCAGCAAAAGACACAATCACTGACTGATATGCAAATCTTGCAACTGGCACGCATCGGAAGAAAGATTGAAGATTATTTTGGCTGTCCTCAAGATATTGAGTGGTGTTTATTGGGATGATCAGCCGTTACTTCGTTTACAAGCAGGCCATATTGAATGAAGCTACCCAGCTCGTGCAAGCGGGAGTTATTCATGAAAAAGAAGATATATTCTATCTCACTTTCGAAGAACTCCATAAAATAGTACGCACAAATAAGCTGGATTATCAAATTATCAGCAAGAGAAAGGAAGATTACAACATATATGAAAAGCTGACTCCCCCGCGTGTGATCACATCTGATGGCGAAATCATTGAAGGTAAGTATAAACGTGAAAATCTCCCAGAAGAAGCAATTCCAGGTCTGCCAGTTTCTTCAGGAATTATGGAGGGCCGCGCTCGCGTTATCTTAAACTTGGAAGACGCAGATTTAGAAGATGGAGATATACTAGTCACAACCTTTACGGACCCTAGCTGGACACCATTGTTT
>NZ_BCVE01000026.1 GCF_001591585.1 Niallia circulans NBRC 13626
TATGACTGGATTCGCAAGCACTTTCGGTTCGTATTATTCGAACGTGGTGCGTACTATCCGGTTTATTGTCGATCATCGCGCGTCATATCATACGAAGCTATGTCGTTACGTAATCGAATCGTGCGTAATGAACAATTAATAATATATCATCACGCGTATGAAGTTGTCAACGGTTAATTTCGAAATTTTATTCGTCAAACCATTCCGCAAATCTACCCGCCATGCTGTTCGCCTTTTCGCGTATCCTTTTCGAAGTCAAGGTCGCCTGCTTCCAACTCGCAAATAAGTAATCGTCCATGCGTTTTACCTTGCGTTGTTTCGCTTTTAGTATCGTAGCATTCCACGCCTCAATGAACGGCGCTTCGTTATCTTCGATGACTACGGTCGGATCCACGCTTGCTTTTGCTCGCAATAGAATTCCGTAATATTTATAAATGGACTCGGCGTTATGAAAATATTTCACGATTGCGTTATATATTCCGCTAGGCAGCACGTTTTTTAATGCGTTTGGCTCCACCGCCGTATCTAATACGTAATTGCCTTTTAAAGGCTTAATAAAATTCGATGGTTCATTTCCGGAATTGCTTGCCTCCGCCTTACTCTCCGTTGGCTTGTCGCTGCCTGCCCGATTGGACACGCTCGACTGGACATGTTGCTCCGCACCATTATTTCGCTCGCCTCCCGCCGGCAATATCCGCAGTATATTAGCGCCTTTGCCTCCGTTCACCTTCCGCGTTGTTGCAACCTTTTCGATGATTCCTAATTCCGCCAGCTTGTTAACGATGCGCCTTGCCGTCTTTTCGCTGCGATCGATTAACTCGCTGATAGTTGACGCTTTTAAGTGGCACGCGCCTGCAAACTTAACGCAATAGCGAGCGATCATTTTCAGCGCCTTGCGGTCCGTTTCGTTTAATTCGTATGTATGATTGCGTATATGTTCGTATACTGCTGCGTTTAATTGCGCGGTAGAATCGAACGTAGAATGTTCCGCTAAATAGTGCATACTGGTTTCTCCTTTCGTTAAATACGTAATTACGTACAACTCATACATCTTATTATAATACGTAATTGCGTAATGTCAATAATTGTTTTATAATATTAATAGTATTAGATGGGAGTGGTTTTGATGGAAATATACGTTAAAGTTAAGGAGATTTTAGAAGAAAGAAATATTACACAATTACAATTAGCTGAGATGACAGGAATACGACGAGCGGGGATTAATGAGATATGTCGCAATCAGACTAAAGCAATCAATCGTGACCATATTGTAAAAATCGCTGAAGCTCTAAACATAAAAGATTTGTCTGAAATTATTGAATTAAGGGGTTGAACGCAATTACGTAATAGTGTACAATTAAGATATCAATTAATAGGAGGTTACGTTAATGAAGTTATCCCTTTCAGATTCCCAACATGAAACTACAGAAGTATATGTAAGAACTAGTAGTGGAGATTTAAGTTTAATTGGAGAGACTAACCTAACCAATGTGCAAAAAATTTATGATATGGTAGACGCGACACCTGAGGATAAACCTATTGTTAGAAATAAACATACTTTTAATATAGAATTACGTCTAAAAGATATATTAAAAGAGCGTAGAATTGAGCAACAGGACTTTGCTAGATTGACGGGTTTATCTACTCGTACGGTAAGTGAATTATGCACTGGAAAAATGAAAAGGTATCCTAAGGACGCGTTGGAAAAAATAATTACTGAGCTAAAAATAACAGACATGAATCTTCTATTTAATATAACCACAAAAGAAGCCTCTTCCAACTAAGGATGGGGCTTTTACACTAACATTAAATATCTAACACTTTAACGCCAATCACGTCCGACATATAAACCCGATCTAGCGATTCGTATTTGTCGAGCAACTTTATGCGGAAGTTCTTGCCGACGGCATCTACGTAATGAACGCGACCAACCGCAACGGAAACATAACCGTCATGCCAAGACGTAAACTCGACCGGATAGTTATATTCCATTGCGTATTCAATTAACGAATCAAATTCCGCTTGCTGATATTCGTCAATGATCGGCTTATCTGTGCGGTACTCTTCCTCGTATATTGCGTCGCGTAATTCTTCGATTAGTTCCGGTAGCATTATCGAAGTCCATTTCTTTGTTCCTCGGTCTTTAATCACGCCTAACACCTCCGAAGGCTTTTTCGTCATTATAACCGAACGTAAGTTCGCAGTCAAGGCGTCCGTGATTCACTTCGTAATAATAAATCATCTGCGCCACGTCTTCAGGCGTGAGCCCACGTTCTTCTAATATCGCAATGAATTCCGACCAAGTCATCGTTACACCTCCCCGCTTGCTAGTAGTTTTTCAACCGTTTGCCAATGGCGCCCATACATTCGCGAATGCCTTTTCGTTAAGAATGAATTATCGTATTGCTGCACACGTTGACTTGCCGGCGGTAACGCACGCATTAAGAACGCATTTTGCCTTCGACCTCCAAACCGTGCCAACACAATCGCATCGTACGCTTCGATTCGCAACGCTAAGTCAACGTCGAATGTCGGTTTCAATTGCGCTTCCAGCCGTTCGAACACCTTACGATTGTCATTGGCGAATAAGAACCAGTTAATGCCGCCGCTGATTAAATCGTCGTCTAGGCCGTATCGCAATAAATCGAAATGATGAAATGCGAATATGCCAGCGAGTCGCCACTTCGGTCCTTCGAGCACGATACGTTGCATTAGCGCTTTAAGCCCTGGCGTTAGGAATTGATGCGGTTCGTTAAATACGATGAATGCGCCGCCGTCGTTCGGATCCATTAATAGCTTCGTCATGAATATTTTTAGCGTAATCCAATGAATCAATGTTTTCGCCGACAATGCGCCTAGTTTCCGATTCGGCACGCGTAATATAACGACCTTGCCCTCGCGTATCCAATTTGCGAAATCAATATCCGCCGATGCTGGTTGCGCAAAAATACGGAACAACATATCGTCGCCAAGCATTTCGTCGAGCCGGTTGAGTATCGCGCTTGCTTTGCCGTCGATCGCCTTTTGACCGTCGCGTATTAACTTCGGATTGCCCTTTGCATCTACGCCCCATTCTGACGTGTATTTCTCGATGAATTCCGCAGTCCTTACGTTACCTTGTTGCCGTAGTTCATTCGCCTTTTCTGCACGATATCCCTCGTCTTCGAGCAATCGTTTAATCGCAAATAATGAGCCGCCACTTGCCTTCGCAAATTCTCGCAAGATTGCACGCGATTGCCCCATCGATTCCATGTCGCCAAAGAAGTCGATTAGTTCCTGCGCAAAACGATTCGCACCATTTGCGCCAAGCTGCTCGACTATTTCCGTAAGGTCCATCGGCACGGGGTATTCTGCGTCTGACAAATCGATATCAATTATGCGATCAGGCGGTAACGAATCCCGCACTCCGTCCGCAAATCCGCGTTCTCCGTCTTCCATTATTGCGTCGATAACAAACGAAGCTATGTCGTGCTGCAATGCGCCTTCAATGACGACATTTTTCGCTAATGTATCTTTACCCATTCGAGGCGCTCCGACTAACCCGTAACTGCGGAATGTTTCGTCGAGGTTGTTCGTCGGCAATCCAATCGGATACTGGATGCCCCGCACTTCGCTATGTCCGACGAGTATGCCGTTTATTTTACGGCGGTTTACAGGCAAATCAGCGCCTTTTCGCGTTATGTTACATTCGCCTATACTAATGCGGATTCCTTCTATTTCGACATATTTTTGCGCTGGTTTATGTAGCATCACTTTTGGCAGGTCCGTTTCTACTCGGCGATTTGTTGCGAGTTCTTCTTCGTAACGTTGTTGCACGATTGCAGTCGGCATTTGTAGCGCTACTTTCGCCAGTTCATCGCATGATAGCAACGAAACGTCCCCGTCGGCTCTTGTTCGCGCGGAAAGATGCAGCGTATTTAATTCGTCGAGTATTTCTTGCTTACGCGCTTTCATGCGAACCTTAAACGGAACCAATTCGTTATTGCCCGCTAATTCCCCAAACGCGCTACTTATCGTATTCGCTACGAGCTGACCGCGTAGAATTTCTTTCGTGCTAGCAACAACGCGAACGTGCGATTTCCAAACCGCTTGGTTTATTTTATCGGCAGACTTGGCACTTAATTTATTCGCCTGGATTTCTTCGATCAATGCGTCGGGCTTATCAATTGCCTTGCGCTTTTCAAAGCCGCCAGCACTTTTAAAGAATACGTTACTGATTGCGTGTAGTGTGTCGTTTACAATATCGTATATTTCGTTTAACATCGTAGCGAGCGCCTTACCTAGCGTTTTATACGCCTTGTCTGCCGTTAGTTTAGCACGTTGTGGTACTTTGCCCTTCGTTAACTTTTCATGCGCATATGAGGCGTTCTGTGACCACTTACGACGGTCTAGCGTTTCGGAACAAACGGACAGCCTTGCGTAATCTCCGTCTTCCGCAATATCATCGAGCGCGGTTAAAATTGAAGCGACCGGCGAAGTCTGTTCGGCTGCATTCGTTTGTAGAGCAAATATGTCATGGCGGGCAAGGCGCAGTTCATTCAGCGTTACTTCGTTCCCCGCCGGCACAACAAGCGCTGATTTGTCCGCAACTTCGACCGTTACATGCATAAAGTTTTCGACTATCTCGCGAAACTTCTTCGCCCATATTTGCGACGTACTGACGTAATACTCAACCGACTTCACGCCGGCAACCTGGCGAAACACTACGTCAAACCAAATCGTATCTTTCTCGCGCATCGTAAATCGAAATCCTTCGCGTGTTAAGCGCGTTGGCATGCGATCATATATTTCGTACATTTTATGCAACACTCGCCACATCTTTGCGTTTTGATTATTCGTTACATTGCTGTGTGGCGTGATTCGGTACGTTATCATTTCGTTGCGTTGATAAGCGAAGAACTCGCGCAAGCTCATGCGTTGAGTAGCCATATAATCGCACCGCCTACGCCGACCGCCATTCGCCCAAGCCATTTCGGAACATCGCCCGTTATCATTATCATAACGCCACAAACTAATACGACCCCTGCGCCTATTTCCGGCATAGTTGCCGTTAGGATTTCCGTTAAATGATTTGCGCCTTCTACTAACGCCTCGCCAATCGGTTTTAGTACAACCTTTTCGCTAAAATCTTCGAACCATCGCATTTCGTCCGCCTCCTTCGTATTTACAACGCTTTAAGAAAATTACGCATATCAATCGCATGCCTGGCGAGTATATAGCCGGCTGCCCCGCCGATTAACAATTCGAGTGCCTTCGTGCGGTGTCCGAACATCCACGACACGCCAGCGAATATAAATACGCCAACAACGATCCAGTCAACCGTATTCATAATTGCCGACCATATATTGCCGAACGTTGCGTCTGCCGTCGCTGCAAGCGCATGTCTTGGCGCCATAACTGCGAATAGTTTTCCGCCTAGCGCAATTACTTTATAAACGTTGGTGCCTTCGCTTCCTTTCAGTTCCGCCGGGCGCATAAACTCGCCAATAGTCCCGACCGTTTGTAACTTTCGCATTTTTCTTCGCCTCCATGAATACGTACGCGACTTAACGTACATACTATCATTATAACTAGCCGAAGGAGTGAGTCGCATGAATTTTCTTATAGGCGCTGGCATTGGCGCATTAGTTGGATTGTTTACGTTGATTTTCGGCTGATTTACCGTTAGATAAGACCGTGCAGCATATCGATATTAACACCGCCGTCCTCCACATCATCCGTCTGCTGCTCGTTACTTATATGACCGCCTTCCATGTCGCGTTGAATTAACGACTTTATATACGCCGAGTAGTTCGAATATTGTAAAGTGTGTTCGTATAACTTGCGTTGGTACGGGTCGTTAATATTAAACGAGACGGGGCGGTTTTTAATTTGTTTTGGCATATACAGCGCTCCCTATTGCGTATGAGCCAACCGCATTAGCAAATATCGCGTCGAGCCTTTCGCCCTTAAACATCGGCGTTATTTTTCTAGCGTTCGGATAATACGCTTGTAATATTGGCGTAAGAACTGTTGCCGCTCCACCCACTACGTAAATTAAATCGCCAGGATTCCATTTCTTCGAAGTTTGCGTCACAACTCCGCGCACTAATTCGTTAGGGTCGGCGTTTTTAACCGTGTTCAGTCCGAACGGCAACGTAAAGGAATCGCGGTCGATGAATCGCTTATTATTAAACGTTGCGCAATTTACCGTGCCACCGCCGACATCAATCACGCGCACAATGCCCGCTCTAGGTTCCGCTAAGAAAGCCGCTCCGCCTTCCGCCGCAATTACTACGTCGTTAATGCGAAAAGTCCGCTCGATATTATTCACCGCGATTTTGTGCTCGCCGATTAACATTGTCCGAATCGCTGCTTTTTCCGCATCGTCGTGTTTGCTTATCGGTTGATTTACGACGAGATTATATACGTTCGATGCGCCGAGTCTATGTAACGCAATTAACACGCGCAACTTTGCGTCTACGTGCGCTTTACTTTCGCCCATGATTGCACCACCGTATTCGGATTCATAAAGCGCTAGTGTGCCAGCGAATCCTTTGCGTCCTTCATATTCGTAGATAATGTCGTCCTTGCCGTGCTTCTCCTTAATATTGCGCTCGCGGTATTCACCTATTGCGGACGGAAATCGATCCACTCCGTAAGCACTTACCGTTTTAACATCGCTATTTCCTGCGTCTACTGATACTATCATTTCGTTTCACCTCGCGTTAAAGTACGGTTGATATCTAGTTGATAACCGATCGTTTTCGGTTGATACGTAGATGATAACCACCGCCTACTTTAAATATACGTGAATTCACGTACTCTATGCAAGTCCTAGTAAAAATATTCGCAAAATAAACAAAAAAAACGCCGTCTATCTTTCGAGGTAGACGGCGCGTAGTTCTCCTACGGACGCTTTATCGCGTTGCACTTACGCTAAAGCATATGCGGGCGCAGGCGAATTAATGCAAGTACCGGCGGATATTTTTATTATTTCCAATCGATAACGGTCAATTGACGACATTTTGAACACGTAAAATTTTCCGCTGTTTTTATAACTGGCGATTTCTTACCGCAATGAGGGCATGCGACTTTCTGCTTTCCCATTGCCGCGTAAATGATTCCGAGCGACATTCCGAATAATCCAATCGCAGGCAATATGCCGATAATCGTTACAAATAATATGCACGAAATAAGTACGCCTAATCCTCCGACGATAAAGCCGATCATGCGCCCGACGAATCCCATTGCGCTACCTTTTTTGCGTTCTACTTCTATTCTTGATAACTCCACTATTTCTCACGCCCCTTTTTCCGAATTATACCATAAGAACGCAAAAAATAGGCGCATAGTTTTTATACTATACGCATCCCATTTTATTTGTTTTTTAAAGGTCCTGTAAAATCATAATCACCAGGTTGTGGTATTTCTAATAACTCTATTACCTCTTCGTACTTCTCTTTTTCTATATAACTTTTAATTTTATATAACTTAGTAAGATATGATTTGTTTACGTCTAGTTTTTTTAGTTCATTGATATAATTATCGGTGAAATCTATATAAGGCTTATTTACCTTCGAAGAATAATTAGTTAATTGCGATTTAGAGAACGCCAAAATCGTATTTTCATAAGCTGCGGATTCTCTTTCATCTAAAAATACGCTTTCCTCATTACTTTGTGTGTAGGGCTCACCTTCTACAACATTGCTCTTTTTTATATCAGCTATTATAAATATAGCTATAGTTAGTGAGAAAATAATCAATATTTTATAGATATTCTTCATCACACAACACGTCCTTTTTCCCTTATTTTACCTCTATAACAATATGTACGCAAGAAAAAACAAAAAGTTTCGTTTTTTCTCGCTTTTTTTCGTTTATTTATTCGTCTTTAAATCCGCTTCCGATTGAAGGGTTATTAATTACCCCTGCAAGGATTAATACGTAAAGGATTTTCTCTACGTATCCATTAAATACCGTCGTGTCCGGAATAAACCCGAAGTCCACCAATGCCATACCAACAACCGCTGCCACTGCAATCCATAATGCGTAATTCTTAAAACGTTTCATTCCGTTTCCTCCTTCGTTTGTTTGCGTTACTTGACTCGTAATTTTTGTCCGGGATAAATCGTATAGTCACTGTCGAGTTTATTCCACGCTTTGATTTGCGCAGAAGTTGACCCGTATTTAACCGCTAATTTAGATACAACGTCGCCCGACTTAACGGTGTGATATTCCGCCTTTGCTGCCGATTTCTTTGCCGGCACTTTTAACTTTTGACCTGCGTAAATAACATTCGCATTTTTAATTCCGTTCAGCTTTTGCAATTCCGCAGTAGTCGTTCCGTGATTCGCGGCGATCTTACTCAAAGCATCGCCCGCTTTAACGACATATGTGTCGGTGCTGACTTTCGCTTGCGTCGTTTTCTTCGGCGCGCTAAATCGCAATTTCTGACCTGCAGCAATTACGTTTGGATTAGCGATATTGTTCCACGCAACTAAATTCGCAGTAGAAACGCCGAAGTCCGCCGCGATTTCGCCTAACGTGTCGCCTGCAACAACGGTATACGTGCCGTCGCTGTTTTTCTTGCGCTTAGACGCTGGCTTAGGAGCCGGCTTCTTTACGACTTCCGCTTCGACTTTCGTCGCCGGCGGTTTAACTACGCCCACTTTGCCGGTAAACCATTCGAGCGATTTATTGCCGTTTAGCTTGTTTAAGTCTACGCCACCATTTACGCCGCCAACTTTTCCGCTTTCGGTATACTGCCATAAGTCGCAAGGATAATCAGGCTTTTTCGTGCTATAGCGTGGAATCCACGTAAAGTCCAAGCCGTCCACTTTGTCGAGTCCCAGCGCTTTATACGTATGGTGTCCGAAGTAACCGCCGACTTTCTTAGCGCCTAGTTTACGTAACTCATCTACATATGCTTGCGTTCCTGCCGTCATATCACCCATCGTTTTTACTTCGACGTCGGCGACCCAAAACAACGCATCTTTGTCGCCTCGTGCGTAGAAATCTTGCGCCTCTTTGCGCGCGTCGGCAACCGAAACAAATCGGCAAAATGCGTAGTGGCCAAACGGAATGCCTCGTTTCTTTGCTTCGGCGACATATGTTTTGTATTCGCGGTCGATTACGGAACTACCGTCTTGTACGCGAATGATTACAAGCGCAACCTCTTTCGCGAATTTATCCCAATCGATTTTACCTTGCCAATGCGAAATATCTACGATTTTTTTCGTCATTATTCTTCGTCCTTTCCGCCGCTTAGTCGGCTTTTAATATCGCGAAGCTCGTCAATTACAACGTCATATTTATCGCTAAATTTTTCGAGCAAATCATGCAGGCGGGCTTCGCGCTCGGTATTGCGTTTCATTACGTAAAAAAGGAGCCATACGAATAACACTGCGAATGGCCCCTGCGTGATAAAAAATTCCGTTACATTTATTCCGTCCATGCTACACCGCCTTTCTGAACGTTATTCTTCAACTTTTACTACTGATTTAACGTCAATTCGCGAAATAATTACATCCCCGAATAACACAGTAATAATCGAGTTATTATTTATATCTGCATTTATTTGTACCGGGTCGTATTCTGCAACTTCACTTCTATAAACCTCACCGCTATGTGTTTTAATTTCCAATTTAATCATCAATAATCGCCTCCCCCGCGGCTTTGTAAGAACACTTGCGAAAATACTTGCGCTGTAATCCGTGCAAGTTTGTTCGGTTTAATTTGAATCGTATGCCATCCGCGAGTAACCTTTCCGCTTGAATCTACGTCAAGATACGGAATTAAATCGATAAGATCCGCGCTTGTCGATGTAACTGGAACGATGTTTCCGTCGACTATTATTTGCACCGCGGTTGCTACTTCGTCCAACTCGAAAATACCAAAATCGATACCGTGCGTATGATTTGGCAACGTAATTTCATGCGTATGATTCGGTACAGTAACAGTGTGGGTATGATTAGGAACGTCGAATTCATGTGTATGATTCGGTATCGTGACACTGTGGGTATGATTTCCGCTAGATCCTGCTGTGTAAATATCTCCACCGCTTCCCTCTACCTCAATAATGCCTCCACCATTAGCTCCTCGATATCTAGTAGGTTGAACAGGACCCACGTAATCGGCTGCCGTTAAGACTAAATGGTTATGATCTCCACCAGCTCCGGAAGATTCTACATTACCTCCACCACTTGCAGTCGATTTACTAACTCCCCCGCCGCTTGAACTTGTTTGTGTTGAACCCCCTCCGGCACTAGTTGTATCCACCGAAGCACCTCCGCCTTTAATTGCGCGTTCGTAGGCACGGAATTTATCGGTCTTATGCGACATAACAAGCTTGTTTATACGCACCAACTCATCCGGCAAATAAAATTTAATCTCCGCAGGATTGTCGGGATCGGCATTATCCGCAAAATTATGCGAATCGATATTCGTCGCACCTTGCGCATAAACTTCGTTGATTTCGCGCGATCTTTCCAAGCCGGCGATCGAATCGGCAATATCCTCGTATTTATTCGCAATTTCTAACGATACATCTTCCGGCGTACCTCTTACATCGCTTCGAGACTCGCTCACAATTCGCTGTTCGAATGTGCCGAAATCCGGGTCAATAATTCGTACGACTTTCCCGCATCTAAACTCGTCTGAACTAACGCCGGTAATCTTCGATAAGTCGGCAGCCGTTACGCTATACATTAATCTTGGCGTGCTTGATTGTTTCAATAACGCCTTTACCGTCGCAAATAAAGTCTCCGCATCTTCTACTGCGGTATCCGCATATACATACGATTTGAGACCGTATTTTTCGATCGATGCGTTATCTTCTACGTAAGGCTTACCGCCGTTTACTTTTTCGATGGTTAATTGATTTATACCCTCACCGTAACCTAATGCGTAAATCCGATTCGTTATATTGCTTGGATCATCTTCGCGTGTAATTCCGATAAGATTTTTCGCGTACCTAATTTCGCAAGTAGGCGTGCTGCTTGGCTTAATTAAATTCAACGTCCACGGATACGAAGATGTGTCGTATGTCCATTCGTAATTTTCATCGAATGGTTCCGCGATAGAATGTATCGGACCTAATAATCCGTTCTCATTTTCCCATTTATAGGCGAAATACTTTTCGAAAGCACACTCGCCAAGAACCCAATTCTTTGTTGTTTGGTGCGAAAGAATATATTCGATATTGTAGCGCGTTGTGCGATTCGTCGTTTGATGGTAGCGAAATAGCACATCGTCGAGCAACGTAGCGAGAACGTGTTCCAATTCGAATGTTATTGCGCTTGTGCTTTCGTTTCGTTGCGCTGAATTAGGCATAATTCGAAATAACCCGTAGTCAGGAATATCGACGTAATAGAACGGTTTACACTCCGCCACTTTCGGATCATTTAACGGCAAAGAAAAAGAAGCCGACGGAATTTCGTTCAGCTTCTTATCATAGGATACTGCGTATGCATTTTCGAGATATGCGACCGGTTGTTGGTCTGTGTTTAAAACTTTCAGGAGCAATCTTAATCACCTCTCGTTTGTTATAATTCTTCTTATGAATATATTCTTACCTTTCGTTGGTTTACCTTTATAATCAAAACCATATTCACCTGAAGCCTCAAGCTTAATGGTATGTTTACCTTTAGATAAATCATTAGATATTATTATTTGTTTCTCCCGTGGTTCAGCAGTATACGGATTGACTTGTTGTTTAAGTTCTCCATCAATATATACATTAATTAAACCACTATCATCAGTACCTAACAAAGTGAAACCAATCATGTTACCAACAAACTCTTTTTCAAGATACGAGCCCTTCTTATTACTCGTGAAGTAATTATTATTACTGAAGCTATAATTCTCAAACCCTTCATTAGTATCAAAGTTTGAATTAGATATTAGCTTAGTGTATTGATTTTCTAGATACATTAATTTTTGATTCAATTCAGCTGGTTTTTTCTTTTGATCTATACTTTGTTTAAGTGCTTTAAAAATTACATCAGCATAAATTTCATAACCCTCATTTGTCGGGTGAATTGAGTCAACAGTCATTTCGGCTTTAGTCTTACCATCAGCCCAAAATTCATCTCGAGTATCAATTAGGATTGTGTTATGTCTTTTGGATAATTTTTTAGCAGTATCTGCAAATTCTTCATCTTCAATACTACTTTCTATCAAGGAAACAATTTCTGCTTTTGGGTTATTCTCTTTAATACTTCTTATTAAATTTTCATAAAATATTCCGTAATCTTTTGGAGACATAACCGCTTGGTCGTTTTGTCCAAAACATATAAAAACTAGGTCATATGCATGTACAATATCTGTCGGAAAATAATTAACATAACCATCAAAAATTGTAGCTCCACCAGCAGTGATCTTTTTGGTAGTGATAAAGTTTATATTGAATTCTTTTTTTAACTTTTCATTTAGTAAGTTAAACCAAAAGTAGTCTTTATCACCAGTACCACTACTTTGTCCAATACTATCACCAATAATCAGATAGTTTATATCTTCCTTTTTAGATACTTTTTCATAAAAATCGGTGTATTCTATATTGTATTTTTCCTTATCAATATTAGAAACACCGCTAGGGTTCTTCGAGTTATTAAAATTTAGCCATCCTATTACGATAACAACGATTAGTAATAAAATTAGGATAGGCAGTAAAAAAGCTTTTATTCTTTTTTCCATAACTTCCTCCAATTAATATCTTGTAAGGAAAATTATACAATAAATATTTCTTTAAAAAAACAATCTTATTACAAATTCTTGATAAATGCCGCTATCTGCTTACCAATTTTTTCGTGTCCAACATCGTTAGGGTGTAGACCATCGACAGTTAATTCATCTAAATTTAAATCAGTAAAACCAGAAGTGTGATACAAATCTAAAACAGGGACAGCATACCTCGCACAAACTTCCTTAATTGCATTTACAACATCTACTAGTTTATATCCCAATTCATTAACTGTAGTTTCACTCCAACCATTCAATGTAGTGGTTGGACTAGTTTTAAAGTTTCTTTGTAAAGGAGTTATAAAGAACAATTTAGTTGTTGGTGCATTTGTAAGAACTGTTCTTATAATGCTATCAATCGCTCCATAAACAGTTGTTTTTTGGGTATCTCCTATTTGACCTAATGGTTTTGCTGGTATGTTTCCCCAATCATTTGTACCGCCACTTATACTAATTACATCTGCTGTAAAGTCCATGTTCGTTACTCTATACGCCATAGAAGTAGTATCATTTTCATCTGTAGAAGCTAGACACGTTCCACCAATACCATAATTATTTATCGTCTTAAACCCTATTACTTGGTTTATTACAGCTTGGTATTTACCTGCAGCAGTGATTGAATCTCCCATAGAATTGTATTTTTTTAAAAAGAATTGATTTTCTAACGACTTACCATTTACGGTTAAAATTGCATTCAACTTATTTTGATAAAAGTTATTTAACCAAAACAGTCCAATGAATAACAATGATTCAGAGCTAGCTGCTGTTGCAGTTCTCGCCTCCATTATTCCTGTATCACTGTTAAAAAATAGAATCGCAACACCTGAATATGAACTAAGATCTAAAGTACCTGCATATAACCTTGTTCTCGAAAGACCGCTTCCAAAAACATACGTATCACTCCAACTTAACGTTTTTGTTGTTGGGTTGTAATCTATAGGATCAGAAATAAAACAATACCGACCAAATGGAGTTCTTTGAGTGGATAGTGTTTTTACATCTACTCCATTAACAGTTAATTTGAAATTTAGCAAACTTCTTGTGAAGTTATTTAACCACAGAATACCTAAAGTAATGTGGTCTTCAGAAGCAGATTCCAATGCGCTTTTTGCGTTAATAGTTCCTGTTGAACTATTGAAATAAATTATAACCGAACCTGAAAAATTGGTTAAATCTACAGACCCCGCGTTTAAAGGTGTCCTAGATAGTGTGCCTCCAAATACGTAGGTTGCATTCCAACTTAGAAGTTTTGTTGTTGTGTTATAATCTACGGTATCAGGAATAAAAGCCCAGCGACCAAATTTCGATATTTGATCCGAAGTAATTAATGGAATACTCCCGTTTACTTTCAATTTAAAATTAAGGATACTGCTTTTTAAATCACTTAAATACATGATACCTAGTAAAATATCCGTATCTGTAGATGTATCGGTAGCGAATCTAGCAATGATCACACCATTTTTAGAGTCAAAAAATAAAACGACTGAATTATTTCCAAATTTAGTCAAATCGATTTCTCCACTACGTAAGGGAATACGATTTGACTTAGTGCCAAATACATATGTGTCTGGCCAACTAAGTATGTGACTAGTTGTATCATAATTCAAAGCATCTGAAATGTTTATATAGTTCCCAAGTACTTTATTCCGGATATCATCCATACCAAGAATTACGGTGTTAATCTTGTTTCTACCTACGTTTAACGAGTCCTGGGCATTTATTAAATCAGCCATCTACTTTCCTCACTCCTTAGATAAATTGATCTCGGAATTTTGTCGCGATTGTCAGATTCAGATTAGTTCCGCTGATACTTATGGAGTTATCTCCGTTGAGCAACTCGATAAAGTTACCGCTTAAAATTGAAAGTGAACTTTCTCCATTAACAGTCACAGTGAAATTTTCGCAATCAATAATAATTATTTTGTTTTCAAAAGATTCAAGTAACATTTCATTACCGTTTACACCTATTACTACATCAGTACCTGAACCTTCAATTGCAATAACAGGCCTAACCAATAGACCTTCTACGTACACATTGAGAGATGTGGCATTTGTGATTGTCACTGGTTTCCCTCCTCCGCTATTTCCTAAAGAATACTGCGACTCGAAGGTAATCTTTTCGCTTCCCCATGCAACCTCGTCGTTTGTTACCAGCGACTTGGCGTATGGGTCAAATGCAGTCATCGGCACAGTGAATTTCGCCGTATATGCAATCTTATCAACCGGAATATTCCCGCTATATCGCACATAATAAAAACGGTCAGGCTCCGATTCAAAACGAAGCTTAACCGTCTTTGGTCTTCCGTATCTATCAATTAATAGTTGCGTAAACTCCCGCACTTTTGTCGCTATTAGGTTATGATCACGCACGCCGGCAATGGCGCAATTTAGTTCGAAGTTTCTAACGCCTAATTCACCGCCTAAATCATACGCGCCAGGTCTACCTGGAATAACTACCGACCGATCTCTAGTAGTAGGTAGCGCAGGTTCCTCGCCGCCTACTAATACTATTACGCCGATATCTGGCAAATAAGTTTCGTCAATCCATACGCTCATTTACCTACGCCCCTTCCTGCGTTTTGCTTGTTGTTCTAGGCGGTGTAATTCCCTCGCCATTGTAAGCGCATCTTGCTCGCCATTTATGTTAAACGTAGCGCCGTCGAACATTCGCTCGAAGTTTACAATCGATTCTGACTGCACTTGTTCTGACGGATTAACCGTCGCAAATCCACTTACACTGCCAGTCGGTGTATCATACGCTAAGGTAGCGCTCATAGCTTCCGGCATTATAGCTTTCGACATCTCTTTCGTTGCCGCTATAACCGTCTTGATATTTCCGGTGATACCGTCGGCAACACCTGCCGGAATCCAACGTCCAACGTCTTTTTTCATAACTTTCGATGGTGAATTAATATCGAAGAAGGAAGTAAAGCCGTCTTTTATCTTTTCACCGATATTTGATACCGCATTTTTAACCGACCTAACCATCGATGAAATACCATTTATTAATCCGCCAATGATATCTGCCCCGATTTGGTACAAATCAATGCCTTCGAAATATCCAACGATGTTATTCCAAATCTCTTTCGCGGTGGACTTAATTGTTTCCCAAGCGCCTTTCCAGTCTCCTTGTATCAACTTCATCACCGTTTGTATAATACCGAGCACTAAGCTAATCGCCGTACTCACGACAGATTTTATCGTAGCCCATGCGATTTTAATAATACCTACAATTAACGGCCAAGCGACTTGGAAAACACCTTTAATTACGCCCATAACTGTTTTGATAATTTCGACTACAATCCCGAATGCTGTAGTAACGATAATCATAATCGCTTTCCCATTTTCGTCCCAAAACGCTTTTATCTTCGCAAGTTGCTGCGATATAAACTCGCTGATGTCGGCCATAACGAACTGAACAACACCTTTGATATATTCAAGCGCTATAAAGAATGCGTTCTTTATCCATGCCCACGCCGCATCTACCATGTCACGAAACCATTCAACTTTTTGGTATGCAATTACAAAAGCTGCCCCAAGCGCAATAACTCCTAAAACTATCCCCGCTACAACTCCTATTGTAGTAAGAATAGCTGCAGAAGTTGTTCCGAGAGCAATTGCAAGTGATCCTAGTCCACTCGAGACTAAACCTACAAAACCTAGTAATAATCCGAAACCTGAAATAAGTAGAGATATTCCACCAATAATCGCGGTTATTATCACAAGTGTTTTCTTCATACCTTCCGGCATTTTATTAAACCAATTAAGCAATTTCGAAAGCCATACCGCTACGGTCTGAACAGCTGGCGCTAATTGGTCACCGATTGAAATAACAAGCGACTCAATCGCGCCACTCATTTCCTCTAATGCGCCACCTATACCCGCTTTCATCTGATCCGCTGCTTTTTTCGATGCACCTTCGCTACCTTCTAACGATGCCGTCATTTCGTCGATTTTTTTCGGTCCAGCTTCCATCAAAGCTAAAAAGCCGGATACCGCTTCGGTTCCGACTAACGCAGCAAGATTGGCTGCTTTCTGTGTGTCTGTCATGCCTTCCATAGATTTCGATATATTATCAACTAATCCTGATAAACCTACGAAATTACCTTTTGCATCTGTTATTGCAATCCCCATTGATTCCATCATCTTCGAGTTCTTCTCCGACGGATTTAATAGCGCCAACATTGACGCACGAAGCGCTGTTCCGGCGTTCTCGCCTTTTAAACCAGCATTCGTCATTAAACCGATTGCCGCAGATAATTCTTCCATCGAAACTCCTAACGCTGCGGCTGGCGCACCAGCATATTTAAACGCATATTGCATATCTTCGATTCCTGCTGCCGTTGAGTTCGCTGACTCCGCTAACACGTCCGCAACTCGACTAGCCTCACTCGCTTCTAATCCCCATATGTTTAACGCCGAAGATACAGTATCAGATGTCATCGCTAAGTCTTCACCGGATGCCTCCGCTGCGGATATTACGCCAGGCATTGCGGCGATTACTTGATTAGCGTCGAATCCTTTGGCGGCAAGTTCTGTCATTGCGATTGCCACTTCGCTCGCACTTTTCGATGTATTGGCGCCGAGTTCAATTGCCGACTGTTTCATAGCGTCAAATTCTGCCGTGTTAGCACCCGCAATTGCGCCAGCTTTACGCATCGCAGAATCAAAATCTGCCGACTGCTTAACTGCAAAACCTAACCCTGCACCGATACTTAGCCCGACCGAACCAAAACCTTTCGCGATATCAGCACCTAATTGTTGCGTTCGAGAACCAAAATCGGAAAGTGTATTGTTTGCACTTCGGAGATTATTCGTCAAGTTTGATATATTTGCACCTAACTCAACGATAATACTATGGTCTGCCATTCGCTTCCTCCTTTCCGCTAAACTGCTCGAATTGGGATAACCATTCCGATGCGTGTTTCGCTTTTTCTATGCCTTCTTGGAGTTCTGCTTCCGCTTTTTCGTCTGCTGGCCGTTTGAATAAGTCGGTTGCTTTAATTGACTTTTTCGCATTCTGCGCCTTTAGATTCATGATTGCAAAATGAGATTGGCGTTCATATTCGTCATACTTTCGTTCCATTTGCGCACCTAATAGCAACCGAAATTCTTTTGGCGTTAAGTCGTAAACTTGTTCGGGCAAAAGTTGTAAGTATCGCCAACCGTCCGAAAGGATTTTATCTATCCTAAAATCTCTTTCATCATCTCGAACGTTTTCGGATCTTTCTTCGCTAATTTCGCCACGGTTTTCTTGAAGAAAAAACTTTCCACAACCACCTCGTTAGATATTTTCAAAATTGCATCCATATCGAGTTGCTCTGATTCGAATGCTTTTTCGATTGCTTCTTCAATTTTTTTTAGCGAGAAGTTTTCGCCAGTATGAAATAATCCTGCATGGACGATGTTTGCGAATGTATCTAAATCGCCAGTCATTGCTCGCCCGATGAGTTCAAGCGCTCCGCCATCGTACAAACTTCCTAAATGTCTAACACTAGCGAATGTAAGTTTTACTTCATACTCTTTCCCTTCTACTTCAAAACGTGCCATCTATATCATCCTCTCGGTAATTTTCGAAATTAAAAAAGAGCGCGTTATTGCGCTCCTTCCGGTATTGTCGTTAACGTTTCCTCAGTAACTTCTCCATTTAATGTTCCGCTTAGTGAATACGTTGCAAAATCACTTGTTCCAAACGATCTCTCGAATGATGAAATCATATACATTCCCCATTCCGCTTTTTTCGTTCTCGTATCCACTTCGTAAATCTTAACGAATTCTTTAGCTCTTATTGCTTTCTTAATATACGTAATAAACGGGTCTCCTTCTGAAATAACTCCTTCCAAAGAAACCTCTTCCGTTATTTTTGCGTAATCCGATCCCGATTTATCTTTTGTGTCTAAATCAATTGAATCGGCAGAGATATTGGTAGACCCCGCAGTTTGGTTGAATGGTCTATGCAACGTTTCTTCGGACGTTTCTCCTGGTATCGCTACTACAAAAAGGATCTCTTCGCCTTTATATTCGATCACTAATAACTCCCCCTATTTTTCGTTAGTTCCACCGATATATCGAAATACATGTGGTGGTATTGCGTTGTGTTACTAATGTCATCCGCTGGTATTGGCGTTTCTGTGGCTACGTCAACATAAAAAGAACCGATAGTTTGCGATGGAACTGTCACAGTGACTAACGGTATCTCGTCGAATAAAAATATTTCTTTTACGGCGTCTTGTAATTTCGCACGCTCACTCGAACTACTCGCAAATAAACCAACTTGAAATCGGTACGTTGTCGCCATAGTTTCGCGCAACTTCGCAACTTGCGTTATATTATTCTGCAATTGTTCTATCGTAAGAAACGGCTTAGTCTTCGGCAACTCAACCCCATCGAACACCCATACGCAGTTCATTCCGGTTTTATTCGCAAGCCAAGTACGAATAGAGTGCTGCAGTTCTATCTGCATGTCATCACCTTCCTAAATCGCGAACGTATCCGAGTATTTTTTCGCGGTAAGGTTCTTCGTTATTCCAAACTGATTTACGGATAAATGCCTTCTTCGTCTTATTCTCGTATTCTTGTTTTCGTGCATAATCAACGTTCGATCCATACTGCCAATGAGTTTCATCTATTTGTTCCGGACTAGCAACGATAGAGTTTCGCAATATACCATCTTTGACTGGCGCCATTTCCGCAGCTTCATTTGCAGCTTTGCGCGTATATGCTTCTGTCGTGTTTGCGACATCCCGTACTAAATCGTCATATTCCAACGAAGACAACACTCGGTTTAATCCTTGGATGCGAATAGTCATGACCACTTCCTCCCTAAAAACTCGATTCGATTCCGTTTGCCAATCCCTTTCTTATCGCTCGCTAATATTTCATAGTCAACTCCGTCATATTTTACAAGCGTAATAGTTTTCGCTACGTCTTCGATTAAATCGATGTTCACCGAAAACCAAATGTCACCTGTTTCAATTAGTATTCCGTTTATTAGTTCACGTTCACTATTCGCTGAAGCAGTCGAAGATATTTCCGTCACAACTGACGGCACAATTCGTTCGCCAGGTACTTCGCCAATTGGCTCGTTTGTGATTGGATCGTATGAAACTTCACCGGCATAATAAACGGTTATATCATGCGTACGTTTGGCGGTTATTTCCGCCCGGTTTTGCTTCATAAATTCGATATCAGCATCCGTTAGCATCTTATAACCACCTTTCGTTTAGTACGTACGTTAAGAATCCGGTGCAATTCGGATGAGGATTATAAATCTCGCTTGCTGTTGGCGGATATATTCCAGGACCCATTCCGTAAGAATCTGCCTTTTCGAGAATTGTACAACGGTGATTAGGTCGGTCTGCTTTACCGTGGTGTACTCGCATCGCCTTGACTACTTTGCTTTGTTGCGCCGAATATGCCGCTGCGGTACGAAATGCCGTATTGCCTTCCGTCACAACCAATCGCTTAATTTTCCACGTTTCGTTTTCGTAAACTTTTCTAACCGCCGCAATCATCGTTGTAACAGCCTCGCCGCGAATGACGCCCGAGCGAATTGTTTTCGATAGTTCCTCGCGTTGGTCGCCCGCTAACTGCCAAACGCGATCGGAAAGAACAAGACCGTCCTCTCCGAAGCGATTGACTACATAGCGAAATACATTTGCGTTTACTTTATCGAAGGAAATTCCGTCGGCAATAATCGAAGCAGCGATGCCGTCCGTTAAAGCCGACGCCGATTCCTTAATGATCGATTCCAGCGCGTTCATGCCGTTCTTGCGGACCGCTTTTTCAATCGTTTCTAATTCGCGTAATAATGCGTTTAAACGCTGTCGTTTAATTATTCCGTCGCTATCTGCATATTCCGCTAATTTTTCGACTAACTCGGCCCGTACGCGATTAATTTCCGCAACTGCAAAGCGTTGCTGCTTGGCGTTAAGTTTAATATATTTATCGGAAAGACTTTCGAGCAGCTTGTCGAGTTTCTCTTGGTTCGTCATAAACGATCAACTCGCTTTAAATGGCGGAAATTTGAACCGCCTGTAACTGCCTTTTTCTGCTCATATTGCGAACGTAAGTCCGACGCTAATTTGCGATACTGTTCCGATATCTTAGTTTTATCGACTTGTTCTTCACCGTCACGATATGAGAAGTAGTGCGCAGTTGCTAAAGCGATTTGTCCAGCGCCTTCCGCTTGTGCATAAAGTAAAATTAACGAGTCCTTTTCGGAAGGGATGTTATCCGACGTTTTATAGCCGTGCTCCAATAACGCCTCTTCCGTCCAATCAGTCGCGTCGGTAATTGTTATATTAGGTACGCCTTTGAAACGTTTGAATAAACGTTCTGAAAGCTCGGTTAAATTCGCCATGATTACGTCCTCCTATTCCGTTTTTTTGCGTCTTCTTGTCGCTGGCTTTTTCGGTTCTTCCTCCGGATCTTTTTCTTGCGGAAGAATTTCGACGTACTTTATAGCTGCGAGGTGTTTCGCTGATTGTTCGTCAATTTCGATAATAGAACCGGTAGTGCTCCCATCCACTACCGCGTTCAGTACTTTCACTTTTACCATTACGCAGTATATACGTCTGCGTGGAAGATTAAGGACGGTTTTTCCAGCGCTGGGAACCCGGCAGCAACCGCACGTAAAATTGATTGAATTGGCTCGTCTTTGTCCTTCGCTTCAAGCACGATACCTGGTTGGAAATCGTTCTCTACGGTTGGACCTAGTAAAAATTCGCCAATACCTTCGGACAGCATTACGATTCTGTTAGCAGGCATAAATTCGATAACTTCGTCGTTTCCTGTGTAAATATCTTTTACCGTAACTTTGCGATCAGTAACAACTTGAACTGGTGGTAATCCAAATCCACCTAATACTTCGTTTAGTTCCGCTTGACTTACTCGAGTAGAACCGACCGGGCGACCTGCTTCTGTAACGATAATCTTATTCGTTAGCAATTTCGCTTGCGCTTCGCGACTCATTAAAATAACAGACGGCGATTGACCATTAGTTGCTTCGTAAGTGGCTACGAATCCAAGTAAGTCTGCAATTACATCGCGATCTGCTTCGTTCCAATCTGCACCTGCTGTTAACGCAACCTTATGCTCGGCTGGCACTCCGAAATCAACGGAAACTTTAACACCATTTTTGTTATATGCGAAGTTACCTTTCGTTAGTGCTTCCATTTTAATAACGTCGATACGTCGTTGGATTGCGTTAACAAGGTCAACACCTTTAAGCGTTAACTTATCAACCATTGCAGCATGCTCGCCATCATTACGCGCTTGATGTAACGCAAGTAATTCCTCTTCCGTAGCGATATATTTTAAACCCATTTTCGCGATTTCGCCCATTTTAGAAGCAACTGCGTCACGGTCAACAACTGGTGGCTCTGAACCGTAACCAATCATTGCGCCAATATATTTATTCGTTTTGATAATGTCGTATGAGAAAGTATTTGAGTACGTATTAGCATTCGGTAAGAAACGATCTCCTAACGTTGGAACTGCGTCTTGAACGGATGCATCAACAAGTCCGCGAAGTGATGGTTTTTGAAATTCTTTTAAGTGTGTAATACCTGCCATTATTATTTCCTCCTAAAATTGAGTAGTTTTATTTGCTAATTAAATGTGTTTTACAAAACGGATATTAGGTACTTCTGCTTTAAATGCGTCTGTTGCCCCAACTAATTTAGCGTCATAAACAGAACCTCTAACAATAACTTCACCAACAATTGCGTCGTAAGTTGTTGCGTCTGCGTCGACATTAAGAATGCCAAAATCATCGTAATTAGCAACGTCTGCATCTACGAATTTTACCCATTTACCTGTTGAAGTTTCACGAGCAATTGCCTGACCTACTGCAAGAGCACCTTGCCCCGCTTTAAGGGTTACGCCAGCCTCAACGAATTGAAAATGTTCGGAAGCTAGAATGTTTTTTCCGCCTTTGAATGACGTTTGAGAAGTTTGTAAGTTGTATGCCATTTCGGTTTTCCTCCTAGTATTGTTTTATCGGCGAATTTTTCCCGCCGCTTTTAATCGTTCGTAAAGTGAACGTCCTTCTTCCGCTGGGTCTTTCGCTGGTGGTTGTTGCCTTTGCGGATTACTAACGCTAGGGTCAACGCCACCGAATTTCGGCGGAATGTCTTGCTTTAATTCTTCGAGTGATGCTTTTATTGCATCTTCGTCGGCGCCAACAATATATTTGCGTACGCGTTCTAATTGCTCGCCAGTGTAGCCGGCATTAACGAGCAAATTAGTTTTGAGGGATTCGATCTTACTTTGCTCCGCCTCTTTGCGGATTTGTTCGAGTTCTTGTTTCGTAGTCTCATATAGAGACTTGAACTCATTTTGCTCTTCTAACTTCCTACGTTCTGCTTCTTGTTTTGCTGTTTCTAATTCGGCTAACTTACGTTTTAATTCGTTAGCTTCATCGACCTTCTGCTTAAAGCGATCGTAAGGAATTTTGTTGTCGACTTCGTTTGTATCGGGTTTTTGCGCCTCCGCAGGCTGATCGTCGACTATATCTTCGGAAAAGTGTTGTAAATTTAGTTTTAATAACTTAATTGGTTGTTTCATAATAACCTCCGCTTAACGTCTCTCGGACGAGAATTTGACGTCAGTTTATATCGACGTATCGTCACCGGTCGAATTTACTTCACTATACGGGTCTTCTGAAATTCTTCGCTGTACAGATTCGTTATTTACTTCTTGTTTCTTGGCGTTTACATTCTCAACCCCTAGGCGATTCATTGCACCCGCGATTGACTCGAATCCTGCGCTAGTTTCTAAAGTTAGTAACTCGACAAGTTCTTTTCGATTGTCCGGTAACGGCAATACGAATTTAATTTCGTTCTCATAGTCCGTTCCGATAGATTTAACGACTTCACGGTCGTAACCGAATTTCGAACGATCAGTACGAGCCTGCAAATATCGAATAGTCTTTTCGTGCAATTCTTCCAATCGAGGACCCCAAGACAACCAGTGTTCTTCCGTTTCTTGAATAATCTCTTGAAATAAAACATGCAGTGCATCCGCGTTTAATCCCCCGAAGTTTAACTCTTGCGGAACAATTTGCGGAAGTGATGTTATCTCATGCAAAGCTGACTTAACGCGTGAATATTGATCCTTAAACGCTTCTTTCCACCGAAATCCGCCTTCGATTTTCTTGATATCCGGTGTAGCACCTTCTATCGATCCTTTTGCTTCGACTGCTCCACCCGGCTCAATACGAACCTTATCGATTGTACCCTCCGGAACATTTAAGAACGCCGTCATAGAAAACATTTCGAATTTAAGCGAATCTATTGCGTCTTCGTTCATTTTGTTAAGTACGTCCGTTTGCTCTTTCATATCATCGATTTCCGTGCTATCCGCTACTTCTCCGCTTAAATCAGATACCGGAAACAAAACGACAGGAATGAAATCAAGTTCCATCGATTGCTTTTTCGTAATTGTTTTCTGCAATGTCAAATCGGTCGTATATATACCTTCTTCGAGATAACAGACACCATTTTCGATACTGAACGTTTGTTTTTGAATTACTTCGATATCCTTAATCGTCTTAAACGTGACGAAGTGTACTGCGATTAATTCTTCGAAATCATCATCGGAATAAACAGGAATAATTTCCGTATCGGGGCGAAACACCCACTTTATTTTTCCAGTATTCGGATTGAACATGATTTTACAGCCAACTCTACCGGCGATTAAACGGTCACGAGCAGCTTGTAGTAACTTTTCGCGCATTTTATTTTCGCGCCAAATCTGATACAACAATCGTTCATAGTTTTCCGCTCGGTCATTTTCGCTTTTTTGCGCTTCACTAGGCGTATATTCCGGTTTAACCGCGTCGATAATGCTGTCGATTTGTTTAGGCGATACGGAAATTCCGTGCTGACCACCCATTTGCCATCGTGCTTTACGCTTAATGAACGACTTAAAATAATTCGTGGCGTAGCGTGTTGGGTCATAATCGAGTCCTGGCGGTCTTTCCAATTCGGACGCCTTAACGAGTTGTCCTGTCCTTGGATCAACGTGCTGCTTTCCTTCGTAGTATTCATAGTTTCTTATTTGTCGTTGCATGCGCTCAACTGTCGCTTTACCTAGTGCTTGTTGATACGGCGAGAATAATAATTCGTCCATATCCGGCGCGGACATTAAGTTATAATCCGCTAGAACATTAAATGGCATTTAAACGCCTCCTTTCGCTTGTTATCGCGTTCTTTTCGCTATCGACCGTACTGATACCTTAGTACCCTTAGCGAGCTTATATGCGTCTGCTAATGCGTCTGGACCATCGTCATGATTATGGTTCGGGTACAGTTCGAACATTTCGAGTAATAATCGATGCTCTTTCTTAAATCGGATACGACCGCTTTGTACGTCGGGCAATAACGCCTCGATACGCAATGCCTTCCGCGTTTTTTGCTTAACCTTGCTAAGTCGTGTTTGCGCGGGATAGCCGTGTTTTTGTAATTCTTCTTGCAGCTTATCTGCGAACCATTCCTGCGCTTGTTGAGCCTCAACCGCTAATCCTTCATATTGATACTTCAACGTTCTTTTAACGATTTCTTGCATGAATTTATCCGGCTTTACTCGCTCTAAGAAACAATCAATAACGTAACAAACGCCGGTATCTTGTTTTCTTGCGATTGAGATAAATGCCGAGTAATCGCCTTTTTCCTTACCCATCGCAAAGTCTGCCGCGGCATATAAGTCACATTGTGTTAAATCTAAGTCGTAGTCTTCGTAGTAAGTAAATTCGTCAATTTTAAATATCTGCGATTCCTCATCGACTGGATTGCCGAGATATTCTTGGTTGAAAGCTCGCGCGCCCATCGATTCGCGTTTCTCCATGAAATATTTATAACTATACGCTTGTGGCCAAAGGACCTTCGTGCCTCGATCCATTTCCGCTTTGTTTGCTTCGTAAAACGAATCCGCATTTATCTTCGCGTCTTTATCATCAGCGTTATAAATCTTGCGCCATTCTTCCCATAAATCTTCGCGTTCAGACCACGAAAGGATTGCTGGGAACTTCTTTGATACGAAGTCTTTGCGTTTAGTTAGTACGTGATTAAGGAGCGAATCGTAATGAACGATTGTACCCATGTAAATACACTTGCCGCCAAACCCCAACGCCTCTAACATTTCCGAACGGAACCAATGCAAGTTCTTTGCACGTAGTTCGGGCGTATTCGTATTCTCGCCGCTTTCTAAATCGTCCAGGATGAAAATTCCAGGGCGTTCGGAAAGATGGCGGAGTCCTCTCATTTGCGTTCCAATACCTTTCGCTTCCACCTTCGTACCCGCCGACGTAATGAATTCGTATTTATTATCGACTTCATTCATCGAAGGACGCGGATGCAATAAAGGACCGAAATCGTCGCGAAGCTTTTCGTTAAACTTCAACTGATTTACGGTCCATTTAATAAAGTCGCCGGCAACGTCGGTCGTTTCGGAAACTTCTACGATGTATTTTTGATGCCTAAACGCGCATTGATGCGCCAAGTAGGAATTCGATAAGTAAGCCGTTTTCGCATGCCGTCGTCCTACCGACCAGCCTACGTTCGTTTCTTGTTCTCCGCGTGTCACTTCGTCGAGCAGCGAGCAAAGCGTTACGTGAAAGTCCGCCGCATCTTCGTATCGCTGTCCTTCCGGAATCAAGTTCGACGGGTTTTCCGGGTTGCAGTCCGCGCTAAAATATTCGTACGTAAAGTAAAGTAAATCGTACTCGGCGCGATGTACCCGGTTAAGTTTTTTCAATTCCGCCGCGTCTTGCATCATGATATCGATATGTGATTCGGTCGCATTGCCTGTTTCGTATAATTTGCGAATTTTAAGCACGCGTTCCTTTAACAAGTCGATACGAGCTTGACGGGCTTCTCGGTCGAGCCATTTTCCGTCTATATACGCCATCCACCCGTCACCTCCCTTATTTGTTTTCGTCTTTAAGCAGCGAATCTAATTCCGCTAGCTGGCGTTTAATTTCGGCCTCACTGCGTTGGGCGTTGTCGTTATTCTCGACGATCGTCTTATCCGTCAGCAAACTAAATCGGCGCATAAACAAATCGATTGCCTTAACGCTCGGCTGATCGCTTTCGATTAGCTTCAACAATTGTCCGTAAACCTTCGACCGCTTTTCGCTAAGGAAATCGTCGCTGATTTCGTTTTTATATTCGATAAAATTGCGATTCTTCGTTTTCCATTCCCAAATCGTTTTATAGGTCACGCCTACCTCTTCGGCAATTTCAGCGTAAGATAATTTCGATTCATCTTTGTTCGACTTCAAATCGTTTTCGACGAGCATATACGCTGCTTTCTTTTGCTGCTCCGTTAATTTTGCTGCGAGTTCTTGTAATCGGCTCATTTCGTTGCCCCTCCTTCGGTTTATTTTTGCGCATAGAAAAAGGCAACCGGCTGTGCGTCCGATTACCCTTTGCGTTCTTTTAAGTATTTGTATAACGTTGTTTTTCCAATGCCGGTCATTTCCGTAATTTCCGGCACGGTATAGTCGCCACTGTCATATAGTCGCAGCGCTTTGTCTACTGCGTCATTCTTGGCGCTTGGTCGTCCGCCTTTGCGTCCGCGTGCCCTCGCCGACTCTAAGCCCGCCTTAGTACGCTCGCTTATGATATCGCGTTCTAATTCCGCAATAGAAGCCATTGTGCGAAAGAAGAACCGCCCCATTGCCGTTGACGTGTCGATTTTATCCTGGATTGATTCGAAGTCCACTCCGGCAGCCTCGAACGTTTCTGTCAATTCGATGAGATGCTTCGTTGACCGTGAAATACGATCGAGTTTATATACGACTATCTTGTCGCCTTTTCGCATCTTGCCGAGCATTTCGTTTAACTTCGGTCGGTCTTTCTTTGTGCCGCTTATTTTTTCGACGAATAATTCGTCCACTCCGATTTTAGTTAACGCATCAATTTGCAAATCCAACGATTGATCTTCCGTACTAACACGCGCATATCCAAACAACATTTCCGACGCCTCCGTTTTCGTTTCTTTTCGTCTGTACTTCGTTTATAATTCGATTGTACACGAAACGAGTGATTGCGTCAATAGATTTACGGACGTTTTACGGAAGATTTATTCGACGCCCCGAGTTTGAAAATTTTGCGAGAAAGTTTCCGGCACCAGGAGCGATTTGTTTTTCTGGACCGCCCCGGCCCCTTCCGCTTTCATCGTTCGTTTAACGGTTTGCATTTCCGAACTCCGAACGTTGATTAACGAACGGCTTTTCGAACTGTATAATCGGCATTAATGCGTTACAATCATCGTGTTACTCATTCGTTCAGTAAACGGTCGTTAAACGAACGATTATACTTTGCAATACGTGAGCAACCCCGTGAGTTTGACAAGCGTCTCTCCTTCGACGACCGAAAGCTGGTTGTAGTTACGGTAGATAACCGCATAGCATGCGTATTATTCCGAGTTCCTACTATTATATTGTATGCGTATATACGGGCGTAATATGGTGCGTTATTTCCTACCATACTTTACACGATATTTATGCGCCTAATTCCCGCTCATAGGAATCGGGCGTCATATTATTCTCTTTCATCGCTTACGCTCTTTTATTTGCAATAAGATATATGCAATAATAACTACAGCGTCTATTTACGAAAGTAAATGGGCGCAATCTTTATTATTATTAATTTGTTCTTGTTAATTTGTTCTTATTATATTCCCGTTCATAGGAATTGATTAATTCCCATTCGTAGGAATCGAATGATTCCCGTTGGTAGGAATCGGGCAACTTTACGCCTCATCTTTCCGTTCATACAACGGCATATACATTTTCTTCGTATGTCCATACCACGGAATCTTTCGCGTAATCATTACGCCTTCACTAACGAGTATGTCGAATAATCCTTTTATGCGGTCTTTATGAATGCCGGTATCCTCTGCGATCTGAGTCACGCTAGGAAACGCCCATAAATACGCCTGCTGCTCGCTCTGTCCATTTACGTAGGCATGAACGTACATATACAGCGTAAGGCAATCACGGGCTTTCTTACCGTCGTATTTCGTCTTTAATTCCGGCAATAACTCACGGTAAATAAAATGTGGTATCGGCGCATAACCGCCTTTCAACACGCGCTCTTTTTGGCGCATGGCTTCGAGCTGTTCCTTCGATAGATTCATCGTATCGTCCTCCGTTTATAAGAATTCAATTTAACGCGCTGGCTGATCTGCGGCTTGTTACGCGGGTCTTTTCGCAGCCCATTCGCTCAACAATCGATGTAATTCGTCGGTGCGTTTATATTGCCAAAACTTACGCATTGTCTTTTCGTTTAGACCTGCGCAAATATAGCGCTGGTTGTGCTCCGTTAGGAATGCGTGTAGCTTAATCGAATAGCAATAGTAAAATTCGTTCATGTAAATACCTCCGTTAAATTAAACTTTTTCGTAAGTTTGCTCGAATATATCCGGTTTGCACGGATAGCGTTCGCCTTTCACACCGGTAATAATATAATCACCTGGAGAAACGATCATATCGCCTTCAAGCGTTTTAATATACGGTTTCATTACCACTCCACGGACGTTTTCTGCTATAGGCGCTAATGTAAAACCGTCCTCTAACCCTTCTCGATACAGTTCCGCTTCGACTACGACTGGTTTCTTTCGATATTTACTCATTCGCTGCCACCTCGCACAGGAAAGTTACCTTGTACTTCGTTTATAGTCGAAATATATACGGTATGATTTTTACCGTCAGTTACCGTATATCCTTTAGTCGGATGATTAACGTCTTTATCTGCCGGAAATACGTGCCCATTTCTATGACGTCCTTGCATAATCGCTTCAACGACCTTTTCGGCGTCTTCCGTGCTAATCGGAAGTGAATTCGCAATTATGTTCGCTAAGTTAAATTGCGGCGCTTCTTCCAGTTCGCGCAATACTTGCGAAGAACTTTCAAGTTCGCGTAGTTCTTTTGCGGCCTTTTTCGCTTCACGTTGCAGCGCTTTAAGTCCGGTAAGTGCTTCGGAAATGTCTACGTCAACCTTACACGTTAATTCTCCGACTGTTTTTACGTTGTCTTCCTTGAGAAAATAACGACTATCGTTAATGTATAACGTTATCCCCTTCGGTTCTTTTTCTACGCCATTAACCTCCGGATAATTCTCGTCTAATACGACCTTTTTTAATACGTCCATTACTACTTCGCGCGACGTTTCGTTTTTGTCCGCCATGTTCATCGTCTCCTTTGCGTTAAGTAAAATAAAAGCCCGCCGAAGCGAGCGTGACAATATGCGGAATGGCTCCGAAAGGAATCCCGAAGCTGGATTTTAGCGCCCTAACCGGCGTGATACCATCCGCCTAGTATCGATTAATCTACGATTTTAAGGCGATAATCGTGAACGCAGTTAATTTTTTCGCTAAAAGGGGCTTACCCACTTTATATACCGCGAAACTAAGCGAAAGTAAGACGAATCACCTTAAATAACTCGCCGACTTGGCGCTCTGCATCGTATTGTCTGCGTCTATAAACGTCGTCGCTCGCTTGCCGGTTATGTGTGCCGGTCCTATTTCGATTTCCTCGCGCCACCATTCGCGCTTTTTCCTGCGGTCATACTGGCGATCACTAAGAACCGGCTCGTCTTCGTGCGTCATTTTATGCTCGTTCGGGTCCGTCACTTCCTCGTACAGACACAACGTCGCCAATCGGTCCAATGCGTTTACTGGCGGTCTTTTCCCATTCGCCGCAATATATTCCTCCGTAAGCCTTTCGATTGCTTCAAATCGTGCACCACGCGGTAAGTTGCCCGCTTTTGTCTGCGCCCATAATTCGTCTATTTGCGCGTTTAGTTGCTCGTTGTTCATACTTCCGCCTCCACTGTCGTATTTTCATCGCTCAAACTGTAACCCTCACCGCGCCTGCTCCACGCCTCATACACGCGAGCAATCTTCGTCAGCGCCACGTTTACCAACCGATTCACCGTTTGCTTACTTACGCCGAGCTGCTGCGCCGTATCCACTTGCGACAAGTCCTGGCGAAACACTAACGTCAGTGCTTGCCGTTGCCTTGTCGTTAAGTCCGCACGCTCGATTGCCGTTTCTAAGTCGGCAAGGATAACGCAAGCATCGTAATCGCCTGCATAACGCCTGCTGACTAGCGCGTGGTAGTCGCCGAGTAATATGCGAACTCCGTCGGCATTGTCGAGCGCTGGGTATTTCGCTTCCAATGCGCGCTCCTTTGCGTGTAAATCCGTTTTGACTGTTCCGATAGCAATCAGTCCCCTTTCGCGTTGTCATTTTCGTTCTAATTGCGTATAATGTTCGTATAAATCAATGATTGGACGTGTTATTATGCCGTTTACTCCGTTAAATTTCGGCGGTCGTGGCGAAGTCGCAATGACGATCGATGTGGCCATGCGCTTGCGATTTTCTGCCAAAGCCGTTAAAGAATTAGCGTTAACTCAATTTACGCCTGTTGTCGTAAGTGTCGACGTTGAAAATAAGCGAATCGGCGTTGCGAAACAAGAACTTGCGAAGGTGCCGAACGCCTCGACTGTGCGCCCTGACAAACGCAATTACCTCGGCACGAAAGCCGGTAAGGACGTTTGCGATAAATTAGCGCTGACCAAGGCGGACTTGCCAGCGACGTTTAAATACGTAGGGAAAGTCGACGAAGGTACCGTATTTTGGCACGCGTTTGAACTAAACCGTTAGGGTGATCCGTTAATTTAGGTACGTGATAAGTCGCTTGCCTATTGCGCTTATTACGTTGACCGTGACGGCATTGCCCGCCTGTTTATACAATTGGCTATTCGAAATGCCACCTTCGACTAGCTTATCGAACTCGCTATCCGGAAAGCCTTGCAGGCGGAAACATTCGCGCGGAGTTAGCTTGCGGATGCGGTAGTGTGGTGCGCTCGTTATTCGGTTGCCTTCGCCCTTGTTTGTTGTAAGGGTCGGCGCTAATCCCGCGTCTATATCGTAAACTTGCCCGTTCATTCCGCTGCCAGACGGATTGGTGTTTCCGATAGATTTTACGCTAACCTCTTCCGCACCGAGCATTTGCGGTTCGACCACGCCTTGATTAATTCCGCGCTTTGTTGCTTCCCTGATAGGTAAGCCCTCTATAATGCCGTGTCTATCCTTGACAGTCAGAGCGCTCATAGGCTCATCATTGGATTTTATACGAGTTCCATTCTGATTTTTAGTAACTATTTCAGGTGAACAAATCGCATTAATATCCTTATCCTCTCTTTTTTCTAGGACTTCGATTTCTCTACCGCGCAATTTAGCCACTAGTTTCGCTGTCTTCTCTTCGCTCAAATAATACTTTTCATCGACGTTATCCTCGAGTATATCTCGCAATCTAGTCGTTACTTCTTCCTGCGCTGGCCAATCGAAATTAAACGTCTTAACGCCTTCTATTTCGCTTATTCTTTTCTTTCCTTTCGCTACAACGTTCGACCCTTCGATTTGCCACGGTTGGTGTTCGATTAAATCGTCCCTTACTGCGATGATAAAGATACGCTCGCGATTCTGTGGGACACCGAAGTATTTCGAATTCAGCACGTTAAAATCAACGGTGTAGCCGATATCAGCCAACGTTTGAATAATCGTATCTAGCGTTTTGCCTTTATCGTGCGATATAAGACCTTTCACGTTTTCGAGCAGTAGCGCTTTTGGTCGCTTCACTTTCGCAATACGTGCGATTTCGAAGAATAACGTTCCGCGAGTGTCATCGAATCCTAATCGCTTACCCGCAACGCTGAATGCTTGGCAAGGAAACCCGCCGACTAATAAATCGTGATCCGGCACATCTTCCGGAGCGATCTTCGTAACGTCACCGACTGTTGGGTGTCCGTATAATATTTCGTACGATTGATTCGCATATTTATCTATTTCGGAAGCCATTACGCAAGTGCCACCGAGTTTATTTAACGCTTGCTCAAACCCGCCTATGCCGGAAAATAAAGATACATAATTAAACGTCATTCAATCCGCCCCTCTCAATTCGCTCATCATCGCGTCAACTTTCGCGTGTAATTCGTAGATAGTCCCATCGTTAACTATTTCGTAATCAACCGCAAACCCTGCGACGTGCTGCTCGGTATCATGCGCCAAGTCCTTTGCGTCAAATTGGTCGCCAGCAGCTTTCGCCCGTGCCAAGCGTAGTTCAGCCGGCGCTGTTACCCTTACGATAATCCAGCCGTTTGCTCGCGCCCATTCATATTCGTTCGGCTGGCGCAAGTCCGTAATCAGCACGCCGTCGGGTCGTTTCACGCGTTCGTAAAACCCTAACATCCGCTCGGCATGGCGTATCCATATATCTTCGCCGAATTGTTCGCGGGCAAGCTGACCGAATTGCTGATAGCCGGCGCGCGGTTTCGGGTCGGTCGGCACCCACGGCAGCAATTCGTGGTAGAGTCGTTTGAGCGCGTCGCCGAACGCCAGCTTTTCGAAATAGTCATGCGTATGGTAAATGCGATTGGCTACTTCGTCCTTGCCGGCGCGTAGCTGACCGCAGATGGCAATTTTAATCATTGGCGCCAACTCCTAACGCTTTGATGATTTCGGCAACTTGTTTCGCTGTGAACTTTTCGCCCGAACGATTTGCTACGTCGCGAAATAGTGCGTTATATTGGCTGACGCGTTGTTCCAATTTGGTCACTCGGCGCGCAAGGTTTCCGAGTAATTCGATTATTTGGTCGGGATTGTCTGCGCTTGCTGTTACGAATTCTTCTTCTTCGGGCTCGATCGGTTCTAGTACGCGATATTCGTCGTGTAAAATCCCCGCCAAATCTCCATCATCATCTATTACATCAAGAAAACTATCGTAATCATTATTAATTACTTTATATATATTACCTATGGTAAATGAAGCTTCTCCTGCATTTTCTAGATTAGTAATGATGACATTTTCACCGACTTTCGCTTCTCGCTCAACCTCAACGTATTGCTTTCCGTCAATTGTGTGTACCTTCATATTAAACTGCCACCTTTCGTAGTTTATAGGTAGTGTGTTTTGTCATAAAAATAATGACACTATCTTTTTCTAGGTATTCAATATCTTCCACGCGAGAAGTTACTATCGATTTGGTATGATCGTTTTCATGCACCAAAACAGCACTTGCATTGTGTTGAATCAGTGCCGGGATTACACGTCTACCTATTCGCATTAAATCGGCGTCTATCTCACCGGCTTTTCGCTCAATCGATTCGATTACATACACGTTTTGTGTCATATTACTTCGCCTCGCTTTCGAAGAATTGTGCCGTCCACGGTTCAACGGCTGTTACCGCGTTCTTTAATTCCGTTGCTAAGTCCGCTATTTCTTTCTGCGCACCGTTGCCCGGCTTACGTTTCGAATAGAATTCGAGCAGTCCGCGAAGGTTAGCCGTCATTACTAGATTCGTAGCTGCTGCGTTAGGTAGGACTGCGCGTGCATCTTCCGCTGGAACGCCGGAACTCCTTAAAGCATCATAATATTCTTGCGCAGATATCATCGCAGTTTCGAATATTTCTTCGGCACTATGGTCAGTTACTCTCGATTCAGCAACGTTATAAAATGGCGTTTCCTTTTCGTTCTTTTTAACAGTATCCGGAATTACGTAACTCATTCCACCACTCCGATCGCCCGACCCGAATCGAACATAACGCTGTGACTGAACGCTAAAGGAGAAGCCGACACGATGGCGTGTTAACTGCGCGAGCAACGCACGGCTCACGCCTTCTATTGCGAATGTGAACGATAAGTGCTCCAATGTTGACGTGTGCCCGCTGCTAACAATCATGCGGAATAGTCGGTCGGCTTCCGTGCCAGCTTTACCGTCGGTTGCCTTTGCGCCAAAGTATTTCGCTCCTTCCTTCGCAACTATTTCGCTAGGAAGTCCCGGCGAGTAACACGTACGTATTGCGGTAAGGGCAATCGCTTGACCATCGGAAGGTAAGATTGTTGTTCGTGTCTCATCGGATAGAAGGTAATCACAAAAACTCTCGCTTAATTGCGTATGTGCCAATAATTTAACGTTCATTTATTCGCCCTCCAATATTAGTATTTCGCCAAGTTTCTTACTGATTTTGTTAAGTTGCGTTCGTCTCTTTGCGATTTCCCTATCGAGTAAATTAGCGATATCTTCTTCGGTACTAAACTTTCGAACTTCCTCTAACGCTTTCCATTCGGATTTAAGAGTCGCATATAAATACGCTAATTCCCTTGCGGTCATTTATTCCGCCTCCTGCTCTTCAATATAAATCGTCGTTTCCGTATGATAGTCGGATAGTTTGCGAGATTCCTTCCGCAACCCTTTTGCCTGTCGTTCAATTTCCGCTTGCAGTAACGGTTCAGGTCGAACGAACGTTGGCGGCTTTATGATTTTTCCCGTTTCGGGATCCGTATGCGGTTTTCCATCCGGCCATATCTTCGACATATTAGCTTCGTGAACAATTTCGAATAGCTTTTCGGGCTTTACACCGAGCTCAACCATCGTACCTATTGCGAGATAAATTAAATCTATCATTGCGTCCGCTTGATCGACAACTTCGCTCGATTCCATAAACTCTGTCAATTCTTCCGCCATATACGCGTATCTATCCTTTTGTCTTGAACGGTTCATAACGGTCGGCTTATCCGCTACCGGTTGCCCCATTTTCGATTGAAATTCGCGTACCATTTCGTATTGTTTATTCATTCGTTTGCCTCCTTTTATTGTGTTTCATCGTACCGACTCCTTTCGGTCCAGGCGTTCCATGATGGCGAGTATTTCCGTGGCGCCTTCCGGTTTGTTGCGTTTAACCCATAAGCGCAATTCGTTCCAACGTAGCGCATGATTTTCGGCGCGAATATGGTCGGCATCGCGTTTCCAATAATCGGCAACCTCGCGAACTTTACTGTAGATGTCATGGCGCGATTTATCCGAAAGGTGGATCGATTCGTTCGTTTGAACGTGATAGACGATTAGGGACGCGGCGTGCTCGATGCGTTGGTCCTGCGCCCTTACCATGTTAAATCGTCTGCTTTCTGCGCTAATTTGCCGCGGAAGTTCTTCGTAAGTTCGACCGTTTTGCAATACGGTTCGTCGGCGAAGTGATTAATATACGGTACAAATCCGCTTTTCTTCGGATCGGGCAAATCGCATTGGCCATCATGACCGATCATAATAACGTTGCAACTATCGTGTATGCGCGTTAGTAATTTCTTTAATTCGCCGCGTGTAAAGTTTTGGCATTCGTCTATAATTACCGTATATTCTTCCATGTTCGTGCCGCGAGCGAATATATGCGATTTCGGATAAACCCAAACGTGCCCTGCTTTGAGCGCGTCCGGGTTATCTTCGCTATACATTACTTTCGAAGGGTTCTCGTTGATTTTCAGCAACGCATCGACTAACGGCTGGTAATATTCGTTTTCCTTTTCCGCTTGCTTGCCAGGTCGGTAGCCCATCGCCTTTTCTTGCACCGGCGCGAATACGTATACTAAAGGCTTGCCGATTAACTTAGCGCATGCAACTGCTAACGTTGTCTTGCCGGTACCACTTTTCGCATTAACTATCGTAAGTTGATTATCGAAAATTGAGTCGACGTAAATGCGTTGTTCGTCCGTTAATTTATTCGCGAATCCAAATAGCATATTATCTTTCGGCAATGGCATGATAAGATCGCTCCCTTTATCCGTTTATTTATAATAAGTGCGGTCGGTCGTTGTCGCGCAGTTTATAACCTGTTTGATTAATAATACCCGCGCCACTTTAATGTCGCGCAACGATTCGCTTATACTAGGTGATACAATTTACGGCGGTCCTTCGCACATTTATGCGTCAGCAAAATCGAAATCGTCATCCGATAAGTGCTCGACCTTTGTCGCTTTGACATAGCCGTTTCCTTTTACGCTAAAGAAATCGTGATTCTTCGTGTCGGTTTTCAAGCCGTTTTCCACTATCGGATTAATTGGCTCGCTCTCAAACGCAGGCGCAACTCCGAGACACATGCACGCTTTATTTGCGTTGTAGCGAATGAAGCGATTAACTTCGTCGACTAAGCCGATGTCCGCGTAAAGGTCATGCGTATATTCCAATTCGTTGTTGTATAATTTCGTTAGCAATTCGGCGCGTTCTTGTTCCACTGCGTCTTGTACGTCCGGCGGCAACTGTGCGAATAGTTCCTGCGCAAGTAAGCCGACATATACGCCGTGTATCGATTCATCGCGTAAGATTAAGTTAATCACCTCGCCCGACGCCGTTAGCTTTCCTTGACCGGCAAGATACAACGGATAAAAGAATCCGGAGTAGAAAAGGAACGATTCAAGATAAACGGAAGCGACCATCGCCATATATAAATCGGACTTGCTAATCGTTGGCTTGAACAGGCGCATGTAGTAATCGCTGACGATTTTTCCTTTGCGTTGCAATTGCGGGTGATTATGCACCCACTCGAACACCTCGTCGATTTCTGCGTCGGTTGCAAGCGTTGTGAATATCGTCGAGTAGGACTTCGCATGTATTTGCTCCATCGCCCCCATGAACGCTAACACTCCTTTGCGTTGTAGCCCTTCGACGTGCATTGCGATTAACGGCATGCCCTCGCCGCCTTGTTCCGTGTCGAGCAGCGTTAGGCCGCCGAGCACTTTTTTATACGTTTCTTTTTCCGCTGGCGTTAATTCCGCCCACGTATTTTTGTCGGCGCTAATGCTGATTTCTTCCGGCAGCCAAAACTGGCGTGTGTTCTGCGTATAAAACATTTGCGTAAAGTCGTCTTCGTGTAAATTCCAATTAACGGCTAATTTAGTCAATCCGTTCCCTCCTTTTCGTTTAAACCGCGCATGACGTACAATCCTCAATCGCAAGGTTTCTCGTTCGCGTGTAGTAAAGACCTTTCAATCCGATTTTGTCGGCGTAAATGTAATATCGTGCAATATCTTTCGTCGACGCATCCGCATTAACGAATAGAATCGTCGAGATACCTTGGTCGATATGCTCCTGCGCTGCTGCGAATAAATCCATCACGCGGAATTGATTCATGTCGAACGCCGATTTATAAAACCACATATTCGTTTCGTCCATAAACGGCATTGGATAATACGTTGTGCTATTTGCGTATGTGCGTGATTCGATTTGATTAACGATAGGCGCAATCGAAGCTGTGGCGTTTTGAATATAGCCGATTGATTGTGTCGGTGCGATCGCAAGTCTATATGCGTTATATAAGCCGTGCTCTTTTACTTGCGTTGCTAATTGCGCCCAATCTTCGCGTGTTGGTACGTAAATTCCCTCGAATAATGCTTGCGCCTTTTCCGTTTTCGGCGCGTAGTCATTTTGCGTATACTTTTCGAAGTAAGTGCCTTTCGCATATTCGGACTTATCGAAGTCTTTGAACGTTTCGCCTCGCTCTTTCGCAATTAGCATCGATTTTTCCAGCGAGTAATAATTCATCATCATGAAGAACGTTCGCACAAAGTCGCGTGCTTCGGCGGACTCATAGGCGATTTTATTTTTCGCAAGGTAGCCGTGCAGGTTCATTGCGCCAAGACCAACCGCATGCAACTCCTCGTTCGCCTTCTTGACCGACGGCGCGTTCTGTACTCGTGAAATGTCCGAAACGGTCGTCAGCGCTTCGATGCCTACGTGAACGGAATCGCGGAAAGTGTTGCCGGGCTTCATTACGTTTGGAATATTCAGCGAGCCGAGATTGCAGTTGATATCGCGACGAATAACGTCATCGACGCCGTAATCGTTTATTTCCGACGTTTCCTGTAGCTGGTATATTTCGGTGCAAAGGTTACTCATTTTAATCTGACCGATGTCTTTCAACGCATGCGCTTCGTTCGCATTCGATTTATTCATAAAATACGGATAGCCCGATTCGAGCTGTATTTGCGCAATCTTTACGAGTAGTTCGCGCGCAGTCATTAATACGCGTTTCTTTACGTTCGGATTGGCGACTAACTCTTCGTACATATCGTCCATTCGCATATCGTCCATGTGTACGCCGTATTCTTTGTATACGCTATATGGAGCGAATACGTATAAGTCTTTGTCGGCGCGTGCTAATTCGAATAATTTATGCTCGACAATTAACCCGATCGATAGCGTTTGAATGCGCGATTTCTCGTCCGCGTTAATTTTCTTCGTATCGAGGAATTCGCTAACGTCCCAGTGGAAAACGTTAAGGTAAACTGCGCCTGCCCCTTTTCGCTGCCCTAATTGATTCGCATAGGAAAACGTATCTTCGAGCAGTTTCATGACCGGCACGACGCCCGACGCCGCATTGTCGATGCCTTTTATTTGCTCGTTACGTGCGCGTAATTTCGAAAGGTTTAATGCCACGCCTCCGCCTATTTTCGAAAGCTGGCCAGCAGTATTGATATTATGGAATATCGAATTAAGCGAATCGTCCATTTCGAGCAGGAAGCACGAAACCATTTCGCCTCGTCGACTGCGCCCTGCGTTTAAGAACGTTGGCGTTGCCGGCTGGTATCGCTGTTCCATCATTGCGCGAATATACAAAATTGCTTTATCGACGTTGCCTTGCGCTAAGTATAACGCTACAATAACTACGTGTTCTGCATACGATTCGAGGTATTGCTTTTTATCGTCCGTTTTAAGTGCGTAGTCTTTATAAAACTTCGAAACTGCCATGTACGATTGAAATTCGAAATTGTACTGATACGCTAACCAATGCGCCTTTATTAGAAACGACTCTTCGTACTGTTTAAATACATCGTAGTAAAAATCGTTATCTACTAAATACCGTAGTCGCTCGATTGGGTCCGCAAACTTCACCGTGCGTTCTTCTACTTCGCGCATGAATTCCGCCACTGCCTCGCGATCCTTTTCCAGCCGGTAAAATCCGTTATCCTTACGCTGTGTTATTTCGTTATTTAACTCGATATGTCTCGTCAATACATCGCACCCTTTCCGTAAAATATTTCGTATCCTCTTCCGTGCCCGACAATTCGAATTTAAGTATGATTGGCACGTTATATTGTTCGCTGATTAAATCGGATGCCCTCGCAAAGTTGGCGCCCCAGTTACGATTTCCGCTGCTCGCAACCGCAATTAAATGGCGGTGGTTATTGCGTAGGAAGGCGGATACTGGCGCAGGCACTTCGCCGAATCCGAGCGTATTCGTAACGAGGACGAACGGCTCGGCTGCGATAGTGCTTGCGGTGAGTAGTTCCGCGTCAAGTTGGCAGTTTGCGAGAAACCGACGAATGTTGCCGGCGATAGAATAGTAGTATATTTTCATTGCGACTGCCTCAATTCTGCGATTGCCCTTTCGACGGTGGCTCGGCGAGCGATTAAGTCCGCCCTTTTTTCGTCGACGCGTTTAATGCGGTAGTTTATGTCTGCTAGTTCGCGTAGGTTAGCTTCGAGTAACTGTTTGTTTAGGTTCATTCGCCTTTCTCCTCGATTTCCTTTTTCGCAACATATTTACCGAGATAGAACGCGGTGAAAATTGCCGCCATGTATATAACCACCGACAAAATATTTTCCCACAGGAACATACGAATCACTCCTATCGCAATTTACTTTCGTCGTAACTATCGAATACTATCTTAGCTGGACAACTCTGCATTTTTCCGTCCTTGAAATATTTAACCCATAAATCGCCGGACTCTTCGCCTTCACCTCTCAGCGTGAACAATACTCCCGGAAATTCCTTCGAAACTTCTTTCATATCCGTTTCATGATCGTACCACTTATAGCCATCCCAAGAGTTTCCATCCGCGTCGAAAAGACAATCAAACGTTTCACTATACGAGTTAATTTCCTTTTTGAGTAATTCTTCCATTACTTCCGGAACGTCTGTTTCTAATTCGAATCGTGTATAATAGCCCATTCCGCTCACTCCTTCGTTATTATTTTCGAATTAATTAAATACGCCAATCCTATCGCAACAGCATCGCTTTCATCATCGCAAGCAAATTCGCCAGTATAACCGGTCCACTCCCGCACCGCTGCAGCTACTTCGTCTTTTTCCGCCTTGCCTACGCCGACCACCGCTTTCTTAACGGCGGACTGCGAAATAGCTGGTGTTGTAAAGTTCAAGCCGAATTTGTTCAGCGCCTGGTCGATCGCTCCCCATGCGGAGTAAACTGGATGCGCTTGTTTGCTCGTTCGCCCAACGAAATCTTCGCGCACGATTACGTCGAATTTAGCGCCGTGTTTATGGATAAAACTGACCGCCCACGCCTCGACTATTTCAGCACGAAGACCGTGCGGTTGGCTCGCCGTTGTTTTAACGTGGCTGACTGCTAGGACTTTCGCTTTGCCGTTTTTCACTTCGAGTAAGGCAACTCCGGGCGATGACATGCTAGTGTCAAACGCTAGGACTCTCACAACGTTTCGCCCCGAGTTTCTGCGAATAATTTATGCGCTAATTGTACCATCCCTTCTCGGATATCCTTCGGCGATGTAGTATCAAATATATCGCGATATTGAATTAAGATTTCCTCTCGCTCTTCATCCGAAAAGCACTCTTCGTAATTAGCTTCATGTATAAGAAAGTCATCTATTGCGCTAATAATTAATATCTTTTCTTTCAGCGTCATCAAACCGCCTCCCCTTTCGCTCGCGTCTCTTTTATAAATTCGTAAGCGTCATAGATTTCTTCTTTATCGCTCTGACGCATATTTGATCGTAATACTCGTTTCGTATATTCCTTCAATTCCACCATTTCTTCTTCGGAAAGGTCTTTAGCACACGCAGTCTTGAAATTATTGAATGTCCATTTCGTTAAGTCTAGCGCCGGTGGTTGTTTCGTTTTAGCACATTCAAGTATATCAACTAGATAATCGTACAACTCCACGCGATCATCTTCCGTAAACGAAAGTCCAAACGCTCGAATGTCCGGCGTTTTTGCGAAATCTTCATCGCTGATAAACCAGGACTTCTTCGATGCGTTAACATAGAGAATGATATAATGGTCCACGTTGTACATTTTCGAATATCCGACCGTTTGCTTAACGTGTTTAATGTCCGGCTCTTTAAGCGAAAACTCCGACGTCTTGGCTGCGCTAGTTTGCTTACTCTTTATTTCGAGCCCAATCCGCAATACTTCGCCTGTTTCCGGATCAACATAACGCATGATACCGTCCGGGGTTCCGTAAAGATAAAACTTATGCCCTCGGTGATTCACTTCCGCATTTGTTTTCGCAAAGTCCTCGAACATCGGGCGTCCTTTTGCGTCGCGCTCAAACGTAAATGATGCAGGTTTTCCGGTTAGGCGCTCGAAGTGTTTCTCGGCGAATAGCAAGTCGCGTTGGATAATGTCGCCGATAGCCGTTCCAATACGTTGCCATCTCGACTGGTATGGACGTCGTGGGAATGCGTCTTTTTTAGCGCCTAACGTTTTCATATACAATTCGCGCTTGTCGGAATTCGCAGCAGATGGCGAGAAATAAGGACGCTTCGGCCAAACGTTTTCCACTTCGGCATACCATCGATGAATCTGTGCGTCGAGTGCATTGTCGTAAACTTCGGGAAGCGAATGCCATGCGTTTAAATAATCCGTAAATTCTTTCGCGATACGTTCAATGTTAACCGTCAATTAATCACGTCCTTTTCTAATCGGTAATAGTAACGCTAATAACTCATCGTTTGGTCCTGCGGTTAATGTGAACGGACGGAATGCGCCATAATATCGGAATGTAACTTCCTCTGCACCAGCGTCCTTAAACAACGAAATAGCATCAATAAAATATTGCGTGTTAAATACTATCGGCTCTCCTTCGCCTTCAACGGTGGAAATCGGCTTATAGTGCGCTTGGGCGATAGGATTGTTTGCGGAAAATAATACGCTCGCCTCGTCGGTTACTTCCGCCTCTACATACACGTTTTTCCTATCGTGGATTTGATTGATTTTCAATAACGCTGCAAATGCGTCGCTTGTTTCTTTAACGGATAACTTAACGGTGTATTTCGCATCAGAAATATAGGGTAATAATCGCGACACATCCGGGTAGTTACCTTCGATTGTTCCCCCAGTTTTCGGGTCGATAATATCGCCAGCAGTATTTGCGTGTGCATTTTTCGCTATATACAAACGGTGCGAATCCGTGACAGCAAGCGATCCATCTTCCGCGTGGTGAACGCCTTTTAATACCGGTCGACTTGCCGGTGCTGCTTTCGTTACTTTTTCCGCATGCTTCATAAACTTTACGTATGGAATAATCATCTAATCGTCCTCCCCTTCGTCTTCTACTATTCGCCATGTATGAAACGGCTGTTCCTCCGCTTTCACCGTAATACCTTCCGTCAGCACGAACCGCGCTACGAAAAGCAGTAACGTAATGACTGCCGATTGCACGATCGTCGGCTCGTACGGAAAGCCCATCGGCACAATAAAATATACAATAAGCATGACGGTCATAAATCCGATTACTTTCATACGTTCGCCTCCTTCGATTTAAACCATTCGTCAATTGGTACGCCTTCGCCCCATCTGCGCATTACCTCGATATCGGTTCCGTTAGGCACAACGTCGCCCCATACGTAGGAATTCAGCATAATGTCGCGAATGTCTTGCGCTTCTTCTTGCGTAAAATCTTCCGGCACTTCGAATATCAATTCGTCATGCACGCTACACCATAACGACCAACCCGGCTTATTTGCGCAATATTCATGCGCCTTAATCATCGTTACTTTCGTTTGAATTGACGATGACCCTTGTACGCGAGCATTCGTCGCTTGTCGCATCGCTCGGTTTTTCTTGGCGAAGGTAGGATCGCCCCAACCTTTCAGTTTCAACTTTGCGTCGGGTAGTCGGCGTTTACGCGCTTCTTTGTCCGCCCATACATAGCCGTTACGCTCGACGAATTTCTTATTTGCTTCAATCCATGCGTTTAGCTTCGGCATACTTTCGAAAAGGTCCGTTTGAAACTGCACGGCTGCCTTCACATCTACGCCAAGCATTTCTGCCAGCGAATATTTACTCATGCCGTATAGTGTCGCTAGCCATACGACTTTCATTTGCTTACGCTCTTTCGTATCGCTTCCGTCAGCGTTCTTGTATACTTCGTCATAAGGTCGCTTATAGAAGTTCGATGCCATCATTGCGTATGGATCGCGTTCTTCCAGGAATGCGTTAATTAAAACCGGCTCGCCCGACAAGTACCCTACGCAACGAATTTCCTGCGCTTTAAAGTCGGCGCCCACGAGCACTTTTCCAGGCGACGCAACGAACATCGGCCGTGCTTCCGGCGGTTGATTCTGCACGTTAAATTGACCGTCATTCGCTTCCTCTTTGCCGGAACTGAATCGTCCGGTCACCGTTCCCATCGGATTAAACCGCGAGTGCCAGCGCTTTGTGGTCGGATTTTGCTTTAACGGTAACGAGTCGATATATGTGCCGCTCAACTTGACGATTTTCTTAAATTCGAGCAAGTCCGCCACGATTTGGTGCTCACCTTTTAACGGTTTCAGCGTTTTCTTTGCGTCCATATTCGGCAGCTCCTTGCCGATTGCTTTCGATAGTGCTGGTCGCATTTGTTGCGTAGAATTTAAGTTAATCGGTTCGTCGCCGTCGTGGTATGGCGTTAATTGTTCGACCAAACTCACTTTTAACTCTTCGGCACGATTATTTAATTCCTCACCGTATTGCTTAGCGAAATCTAAGTCGAGCACATAGCCGTTTGCTTCTAACGCAACAATTACGTAAAGCAACGGCACTTCCACCGTTTCGTAGTAGTGTAAAATCGTCGGCATCTTCGCCATGTGTGCTCGCTGAAACTCGTATAACTTCCACGTTAATTCCGTATCCTTTGCCGCATACACTAGCGCAATATCCAACGGAACTTCGCGAAACTGTGCGTTCTTACCGAAAAGCGTATCGAAAGTATCGGATGCCACTCCGAGGTATTTCGGCGCTAAATCTTTCAGTTTAAACGACTCTTCATTTTCGTTTAGCAAGTGCATCGCCGTCATCGTATCCCACTTAACGCCAATTAAGTCGGAGCCATGTCGACGAAACATTGCGATATCAAATATTGCGTTGTGTAAAACCTTGCCGATGGACTCGTCGTATAACACGTCGTGCAATCCTTCGAGCACATAGTCGCGACTTAACTGATCGCAATTATCGTGTGCAACCGGAATATAAACGTGCTTGCCAGCGCGTGGCAGCGAAAAGGATATGCCGACTATTACGTCCGTGTAAACGTCGACGCCTGTTGTTTCCGTATCGACTGCAATTATTTGCTCGGCTGTCAATTCGGTTAGTAATTCGCGGAATTGCCGTTCCGTCGTTATTAATTCGTAATTGCTCGGCGTTTCGTCCACCATCTTGCGCAAGGTTGATTCGCGCTTCGCTTCCGCCAACGTTTTGTGCAATCGCAAGGCTTCCGCTTTGCTGAAACGTTTGGCAGCCGACGCGGGTTCTCTGCCTATCAGTCCCGCCGTCATTGCCGCCTGTACTTCGATTAGTTTCGCTTGGTCCGTGTCGCTATTTTTCATCGCAAGGATTCGCGCCCAAGCCTCGTCGACTGTCTCCGTCGCGGCTTTCTTTCGTTGTGCCGCCGCTTGGATTCTTTCGTTCGCTTGCTGCGCCTCCACTTCGCTAGGTTGCGCCACGTTTAGCCGTAATCTCAATCGCCAATCACCTCCGGAATTAACTCGCCTTCGTCACGTTGCTGCTCAACGTAGCAATGATCGTCGCAATAGTAACGTCCGGTATTAACGCATTTTACGTATTCGATGCTTGCGTACAGGTCACCGTGGCAACATGCGCATTTTCCTGCGATAATTGGTTCTGGCGGATTTAGATGTGATTCGAGAATCATGCCGTTTCACACCTCCGCTATTTTTAAATTTTCGATTCCCGTTTTTAAATGCGTCCATTTTGTAGCTAAGTCTTTCGCAGCCACCCAATACTCCGAAATGCCGCGATTGTCAAACAGGTACACGTCGCCATTCAGCACCGCAATGAACATGTCGCAATCATTGGCGTCGTAAGGCTTGCCGTTATTCTTGCGTGCGTTACATACGATTTCGCCGTTTCGGTCGTCACGAACTCTTGCGCTCTTAATTTGAATCGTGGTCCATTCCGCCGATCCAGGCGCTCGGGCTACGAGGTCGAACGGTTCGGGCGCCACCGGTTCACATACCTCCCATCCGTTCGCTAGTAACGCCGTTTGCGCAAGGAGTTCCGAATGGCGACCTTTCGTAATAGTTTCATGCGCCATTATTCCGCCTCCAATGCTTCTGCTATGCTATACGCAATAATTAAAATCATAGGTATTAACGCATCTACCAGCGTGATTGGTTTGTCTGATACGACGAGTATAACAACGTTAATTGTCCACATTATTGCGATTAATATATTTAAGATTCGGTACACTCGCAATCACCTCCGTTTAAAATACGTCCGTTGGATTTACTTCGCTTGCCTGCGCGCCTGCACCAACCGTTAAGCCGATCAGCGAAATGTCAAAGCCCGCCGCGACTAAGTTTTCCGTTTGTGTCTTTTCGTCCGCTTCGAACAGTAAGCCTTCGAATAACTTAACGTTAAATTCTTTGCCGACGAACTTTTCGAAGTTTGCGCGTTCTTTGTCCGTCAAGTCGTCGTCCATATCAAGCACCGGCGTAATCGTAATTTTCGTATCCTGCCTTGCGCCTGTCTTTTCGATTTCAAACGCAACTTTATCGCGCTTGCCATCGAATTTCACTAGCGCAGCCTTGATGATTTCTTCGAATTGCTTCTTCGTAAAGTCCAGCACGATTTCCTTGCCGACTTCTAAATCGATGAAGCCAACGGCATACCGGCGCTTCCCGCTGTACTTAAATCCTTCGCTGCTTAACGCTTTGTATTCCGCGCTTTCCTTGATCGCTTTTACTTCCGCTTCGTCCGTTACGTCTTTAACCATTTCGTAAGCCTTATCGTAGTAATACTTTGACGCTAAGTCCCACGGCGTATGATTCGCTTCGACGAAGCCTTTTTCGTTGCGGTCTGACGGATTCTTTGCGATAAACGTATTCACTTTCTTAAACACGCCATATCCGTAGTAGCGCATTACGTTTTGCAAACCGGTTAGTTTTACTTTCAGCGATGTACCGCTCGGTAGTTTTGCGAATTCACCACCGCCAGTTGAACCGCCTCCGCTTGCGTTTGTTTCTTCGATTGCGTCCATTCCGAATTTGAATTGACTCATTAAATCGCTCCCTTTCGTTTTGTTCGTCTTTCGACGTAAGTCGAACGCTGGATTGTTCCCGCGCCCGCTGAACCGCCAAATTCTACGTAGTAACCTTCGCAATCAGCCCTGCTGTTCTCGGTCGCGGGGAAAATTGCGCCGGTAATTTGACGGTTTAGCCGACGCGGAGTCGACCTCGTATATCCACCGCAGACAGTTGCCTAGACCAATCTCCGGAACATATACGATAATTAATTTACGGCGCAGTAATGAACGTGGCGGAATCGAACCGCCGACCTTTTCCGGATAAGCTTGCTCTACCACTGAGCTAACGTTCCTGCACCGACCGAGCATAGCGTCCTACGCCCGTCGCAAAGCACGAATCTCTACAGCCGAAACCAAACCGGCAATTAATTGCGGCAGCTTGGCGACCACTTTACCAAACGACTGTCTTCGTACTCTCCGACCGGCGCAGTTTTACTTTCCGCCAGTTTTTAAACGCTCCACTATGTCGGCGAACATTTCGTTATCGGTTACCATTACGTATATAGAGATAATAATAAACGCAAGTGTAATGATATTTAATTTTGCTTCGAAAAGGATATCTAATATAAATCCGATTAACACTCCGATAGTTACTGCGATTTGAAACGCCTCAGCTAATATTCGAATATTCATTTGGCACCAACCTTCGCATAACTGTTTCCGTAAAACGCAACGTATTGTGCTTCGATTTCTTTGCGTCTGCGTTGCGCTTTTAACTTCGCTAAATCGATTACGTTAGTTTTCATCGCTGCCAGCCGCCTTCCATACCGTTGCGATTATTGCGATGAAGTATATTGCGAATAATAATGCAAAAAAGTTCATCCGAGGCGCACCGCCTTTACAACCGGATAGTCGTGCTCGCCCGTACCTTCGTATAGACGTACCGGATCTTGTGCAATTCGTTGAAATTTTTTCGCTAAATAGGTTTTATCGCCGAATAATCGGGCATATTTATTAGTAGACGGCTGATATGCCGAATTAGATTTACGTTTCATAGTAATGCGAACCTCCGTTCTCTCTTGCGGAATTTGTCGAAACTTGTTATGATTACACTATAGTCAATGGTTACTAAAACTTTGACTTTCGTGTATAATAAAACCGTGGTACGCCACACGACACAGTGCCTAAGTGCCGTGTAGTCCACTAATTTAAAGCGCAACTAAATAATCGCGGTGTGAACCGTATTGTTTAGAATCGAATTTGCTCGCCAGCTTTTCGAGTTTGCGTATCACCGTTGAATGATGCAGTCCTAAGCTTTTACCGATTGCCGTCGGTGTAGGTTTCGGATGTTTCAAGAACGTTTTAACTACGCCAATAGTTAATTCGTCCGCGTCTTTCAGCAAGGAGTCGATCAGCGCCAACTGGTCGGCTTCTTTAATTTCGCTAATTTCTAAGTTTGAGGATTCGTCTTTGATTTCGAATAACTTTCCGTCATCCGATTCTAGTTGGTGTATTTCGTTCTTCAAGCGATTTCCGTTTTTTAGGTAAACATCGCGTCTTGCTCGCCAAATACTTCGTTTTAACAAATTCGTAAAGTTTCCTCTTCCATCATACACTTCGATACACCTTAGTAGAGTATCTTCGTATATTGCTAACGTCTCGTGTTCGTCTGATCGTATCGACTTTGCTACCGAACGAAGCCCTCTCCATTCCGCTGAAACGATACTATATATCTCGCCAAAGATAATATCGCAATGAGTCTCTTGGTAAGAAATAACTAACTTATTTAATTTTTCGTTTTTATCCAATTTAATACTCCCCTTTCATTTACATATAATAATAAGGTTATTAATGAAGTTTCGCGCAGCTTTTTTTTAAAAAATTAAATATTTACTTCTTACCGTTATATTACAACAATTTCCTTTAATTCCCTTAGTTTGTGACTGATTTTATTTTCTGAAAATAGTTCACATAAGTGAACATAAAAAAAGTCCAATGGGGAATTGGACTGTTGATTTATTATTTATATTAGCGGTTATCAGCCTCCCCCGATACCTCCACCACCGCCAGGAATGTACATAGGTGACATTACTCCCGACTCTACTTGACTGCTCTCTTCTTGAGATGTAGGATCTGTTTCTTCTGCAGAAACTACTGGTGCTGTTAATCCGATAATAATTGAAAGTGTTAATAGTAATGCTGCTATCTTTTTCAAGTTATCTTCTCCCTTAAATAATATTTAGACTACTTAATAACGGAGAAACGATTTGTTTATGGGAATCATCTAAGTAACTTAAAGGAAGTTTAGCGAATAATTTATTACCCGAATTTAGTAATTTCCCAATAGATTTAACTAGATAATCTGTCGACCCTAACGCTAGACCTTTATAGCACTCAAAGAATGGATCCCCTTTATCTTCTATACCTTCTAATATCTCTAAGGCCAAATCCGTTTCACCAATCTTCGCATAAAAATGCGCTTGTTCAATCTTAGACGAATCTTTAATTTCAGTTTCGGTATTTACTCCCCAAAAAGTACGTAAAAAAGGATAGTCATTTTCTAATACATACATTAACTTATCCTCAAGATTATACTCTTGTAAATAACCAACATATTCATCTAAGTATTTAACCGCCATTTCGTAATCTTCAAAGAAATACGAAAGGCTCATATTATAATAAGCGAAAAAGTTGAATCTCGCGCATGTTAGTGGTGAAAGAATTAAAGAATTTAAATAAAATCTAGCTTTCTTCTCTTCTCCTTTTGCAAAAAGATACACATTTGCTAAAATCTCATTTAACCTCAATTGAAATGTCTCTTTTAAATAATCATTCATTTTCTTACTTTCTAAATTTAAAGTAATTTCCACAGACATCTCAAGAACCCTTTTGTAATGACCTTTCTTATAATACAAATATGCAACTAGTATCTTTTTAAAAATCACCATGTCATACGATTTGACTTTAATGCTATTTAATTGCTTTTCTATATCTTTAATTGATAAATCTTGAGTTTGAAATTTATAGGCGATACTATACACTTGATGCCACTCTTTACAGGTTGTATTCGATGTATCCATAGTCTTCAAAGCTTTGCCTAACTCATCCAATAAACCATTAATAGATAAATACTCAAGCGAAAGCCTTGTGTTTTGTTGTTGTCTCTCTACGATAAAAATTTCTATCGCTTCGATCATTAACTTTTGCTCGTTATTTGGATTCAGAAATTTAAGTGATTTTAATACATTATAGAAAGATAAATCATTTTTATAGTTAAAAAACTTCGAAAATGTACTATGATGAACATTAATATTTGCTGCTAACTCGGTTGAATTAATATCATATGTAACGCGTTCCATTTCTGATAATAAGAGTCGACGAAGTGGCATATTGTTTATCTCCTTTGTTTTAAATTAACCTAGGTAGGTAGAAATAATTACAAATATCTGTTATATTTATAGTATACTACAAATGTTCATATATGTGAACATTTTTGTCCAAAAAATTAACGGAGGTGTAAGATGATTAGTTATGACCCCTTATTTAAAACTTTAAAGTTTAGAAATTTAGTCATTAGTGATTTAAGGAATAAACCTTTACATCCAACTACAATTGCTAAAATTAATCGCGGTGAATCTATATCCCTTACTAAAGTTGATGAACTATGTAAGGTTTTGAATGTAAAAATACAGGATATAGTAGAAATTATTATAGAAGATTAAATCAATTACATAAATATGAGGTGAAGCGCCACGAAACGGGTCGGAAGGTGCTTGATCGGCGACTATCGTAAGCGTATGAAACTAACGCAAACACAACTCGGCGAACTAGTCGGCATGGATAAGTCCCGCGTATCGGATTACGAAAACTTGCGCTACGTAATGAAAGTCGATACCGCGAAACCATTTGCCGATGTATTCAATTGCTCCATCGAAGAACTTTACGAATGGGTCGACGACGAATCAAGCGACACGGAAGGGTAAGCGAATTAAAACATTACTTACCCGAGGCGCAATGTACTCAAATTCACGTACAAAGAACTACGACCTTCCGCCCGAGCAACCGCATCCCTCAACGAAGCCACTCCGAACTTCATCAACGCCTCATTCGCGTCCTTCACCCGCTGATCCACTCGCACATGTCCGATTCGCACTCGCCCTTTCAACGCCTGCTCTATTTCCGCTCGTAACTTTTCGCCAGCCTTATCGTTATCCGTTGCGATGAGTAATTCTTCGATTGGCGACGTTAAAATTAAATCGCGCTTAAACTCGTTAAAACTTGCCCCGCCAGTAGCCAGCGCATCGTAGCCAGCAACGCGCCAACTTAACGCATCAATCTCTGCCTCGCAAATTAATGCGGTCTTGCCTACTCGGTCGATTCCGAATAGCAACTCACGGATTGGCCACGCTCCTTTCGCATACCAAAACACCTTGCCGCGTGTTTGGCGATACTTTACGTTCGCAAGTCGGCCGTCCGCTTGTCTCCACGGTATCACGACCGCATGACTTTTCGCATCGAACTTTATTCCTATTTCCGATTGGAAGTTCGCTCCAATTCCGCGCGACTCTAAATACGAATAATCCTCGGCGTATTGCGCCAGGAACTCGGCACCCAACGCTTGCCTAATGCGCTGGGGCTTTACGTGTATTTTGCGCAATTGGATCGGCGCATTTTCGTCGGCTGCAAACGGAGCATATTCCGCCAATAAATAGTCTTCCGTTTCTTCCGCCGTTTCGTTGCGCAGGAATGCGAGTAATTTTACAAGGCCGCCGCTGGACCATTCGTTGTCATAGGCGCCGCTGTCGTGGAAGGTGCCCGCCGGATAGTCACCGTGTTGTTCGAGCCGCACGAAAAAGCTAGGCGTTCGATCATAGCGAAAAGGACTGGCTGCGATTAACTTGTCGCTGGACCAATTCGGTCGAGTCCATGCGAATTGTTCGAGTTCCGTACGTACGTCAATGTCAACCGGTTGATTGCGTATATATACCTCCGCCAATGGTAACGCCTCCTTTGTAATAAACTTGTAATAATATCTTACAATAACAGTACACATGTACGCAATAGAAATGTTCGTAATAGCGAATTTTGTCGAATCTTAGTTTCGTGCTATTCATTAGTTTTCTTATAATCATCTGCACATTCTTTACAACAAAACACTTTTCCATATTGTTTGTAATCAAGACCTAACAGGGTTAAAACTTCACTTTTGCAATATTCACATTTAGTACCATCAGAAAAATTCATTCATACCATTCCTTCACAATAGTTATCTACTTCTTATTTTTCAATTTATTTTCATAACGTACAACTACCTCACATGCCCTGCAATAATAACTAACTACCTTTCTGTCCGGGTATTCTCGCCCGCATCTTTTGCAAATCTTCTTTTCCATAAACGCTTTCTCCTAAAATGCAAATTGTTTCGCCGCTTCCTCACCGGTTGGCAACTCTCGCAACACTCCATAATCGAATAATGCCGTCAATTCCAAGCGAAAATCCTCTCCGCCATTACGCCCCTTTTCGATACCTAACATCGCTATATGCTGCTTCTCTACGCTGTCAAATCCGATTAGATTCGTCGCAATATCGAGCAATCGTTTCGATGTTTTCACTTGGTCACGCGTCGGCATTTTCAACTCGCGTTCGCCAGCATCATCGGTTTGTTTTTTCTCAACGGTCGCCTGCACGGTATAAAAGCCAACGACATCATGATCGCCGATTATCTGCTCGAATCTAGTTGCCGCATATTCTGCCGCACCGCCAGCCGTTTTGTTTGCGTTCTTTCCATATACATCAGTCAGTCCGTAGAATGGGTCGATAACAACCGCATCCACTCCGCCTTGCATTAATTCGCGTTCTAAATCGTCGAGTGTTCTCGTTAATTCCTTTCCGCTTTTCCCTTGAAAGAATAACTGCCCCGGATAATAGGAATCCAGCGTGTCAATCACTTCTATGAATTTATCGCGAACAATATCGTCTAAATTTCCGCTAAGGATTTTCTTGTTCGGAATTCCTACCTTACGCCCTAATTCGTCGACCAATAACTCGTCGGTTGCCGTTGCGATAGATATTAACCTCGCAATAGAAACGTATTCCTTTACTTCGTAAGATTTCCATAAAACTTTCGCACCTTGACGCAATAATGAGTCGATGATTTTTGCGCTAAGGTATGATTTACCGCGACCTGATTCGCCCATGATTCCGTAAATGTCGCCGCTGAACCATCCGCCAATTTCCTGCGTAAGTCCTTTAAACGGCGTGTCCCAACGCTTGGCGGATTTCCCTTCTGCGCGCTTTTCATACTCCGCCTTGACGTCCGATTTAATTTCGGTCAGCGTTCGGCCAATTGATTTTCGAACACTTGTTCTCATTATAGCCGATGATAGGTCGTCTTGCAACCACTTTAGCACGTCAACTCCGTTCGGAATTTCTTCGAGTTTCTTCGCTAGTTCGCCGCTATTTACAAGGTCGATTATGTGATTTTTCGCTGCTTGCCCTTTGATTTTACCCGCAAGATATTCGTATTGATCGCTGACCATTGGCGTATAATTGAACGACGGGCATTGCGCCACCACGTTCGCATAGGAAGGTGCAGCGCCGCCGTTTTTCGCCGAGTAGTCCGTTATGAATCGATAGGTTGCCCGCTCGCCGTCCGTTGTCAGGTCGCGTTCGGTGATGCCGTACTTGACGAGTGCTTGCGGGTTATTTTCGTCGATGATTTTCGAAAATAGTAAGTTTGCGTGTTGACTCATTTCGTCAGCTCCTTTCGGTTGCTTATCCGTTTATCAGTACTTTATAACAAGTGATTATTCTTGGCAATACCGCCTAAATCGCTGTCCTTAATATCCATTGTTTACCAGCTATTGTTCTTATATGAAAGTATATTGTTCCACCATTAGATTTCTGTTCCACTCACCCCAAATCACAGAACTAGGCCAAATATCACATTTTAATATTTTTTTTTATTCATCGTTTGATTTCGCATATCTTCTTCAATTCCGCTTCCACTTCCGCAATCTTTGCCGCATACTCCTGTTCGCCAGTCTCCGCGAACTTCTTACGATTCCAATTCGCAATATCCAGTAAGTTATCGATTTGGTCGGCGCGTTCCTTTCGGGCTGCCTTTCGCCTTTCCGCTTCCTGCGCTGACAATTCCCTTGCGGTCGGCTTGCGTGGTTCCTTCGGTTGTTTCCCGTACAGCATGCGCATCTCCTCCATTCCTCTATTAAACTCTCGCTCAATAATCTCGCTTTCTCTTTCGGTTAATGGCGACATGTAATCCGTCAAGTCAATCGTCGGCTGTCCGACCGTGGTTAAATATTCATCCGCGTTGGCTGCCGGCGCAACTAACGTTAAATCTTCGACGTCTGCTTCGAGCCATTCCAGCGTAAATGCTCCATGCAATTCGTATACCATTTCGGTCCATTCTTCGTCGGGATATTCGTAATGTTCTTTGCGTCGACCATCTACGACGAATACTTGCGGCCAGTAGCCAGCGACACGGACCAAATCGCCGAAGTTAAATTGCGGTTTCTTTTCGTTGGTCATTCGGTTGCCTCCTTATCGTTGTAGCTATAGCGTTTAATAATTCATTGAGACTTACTTCGACTGCAATACGACTATATGTGAACGAATCAATTACTTCTTTTCTATGACGGAAGGTTTCGCCGACTCCCAATCCAGTTTGAATCGCGAATTGTATTAAGCATTTTCGTTCAAACACTATATCCTTGGTCATTCGACGGACTCCTTTCTGAACGTTGTGGAAATCGGAAACACCTCACGCCCATCATCGTTTATTATTTTGAATATTAGTTGGCTATGTGACGGATGAACTTGCGTAACTGTGTATGTCTTTCCCTTCGTTGTTCCGTCGGGGAAACCGCACCAAGCCACCGCGATTAATTTGTCGCCTACTTTGATATCCCCGTTCTTCACTTTCGCATCCCCCTTTGCGATTTCCCTACGAACCCCAACTCGGCACATTGATCGCGCATTCTATCGTAAAGCCTCGCGTCAAATACTCGTTCCATTTCCACCAATGGCAAGTTCGAAGTGTACACCGTCGGCAATCCGTTCGTCACACGCGCATTAATTACTGCATGTAAGTCGCCGCGGAATGCCTCGGTTGCATTGCGGACACCAATATCGTCGAGCACTGCGAACGGCGCCGTCTTAGCTGCTTGCATTTGGCGATAATACTGACGGCTTGCCTCTTCGCCAATGTCGGCCGGAATGTTGCTGCGGTTAAACTCGTTGAACAACGTTTGCCAGGCGTTGACATCGAGCATATAAGCCGGAAGAGAACGCGCCTGCCTACCGCGCTTTAAACTTCCGATATAATGTTGCGTTAAATATTCATTCAAGATCGCGCTTGCTGTCGTCGTTTTACCCGTGCCAGGACTTGCGCTGTAAAGATAAAGCGATTTTATGCGGTCGCCAGTCACATCATCGAATTGCCGTTCGAATGTTCCTACGTATGCCTCCACCGATTTATATACTTTCGCTTGTTCCGCTCTTGCTGGCGAATTCGCTACCGTCACGAGTCTATAATCGTTGGGCACTCCACTCGCTCGCAGTCGGCTGTTCGTCGCGATGAAATGCGGGCACTGGAAATTGCACGATTTGCCGTTCGCGACGGTGCAACGGTCGGCTAATACGCATTTGCTTGCGTGATCGTTCGTTGTCATTCGCTCACTCTCCTCTCTTTTTCTGCATAACATTCATTTACATATCTGATATAATCTTCTTTTGACATATCGTTTTCCTTAGCCAAATAGTCAATTAGTTTATCGAACTTCACAGTTTCAAGACTGTATCGGGAATTGTAGGATTTAAACCACTCGAAAGGGTTTTTATCACCTTTAGACCTATTTAAAGTATCTTCTATAAGAATCATATTCTCTTTTACTGAACCTACTTTGCCCGTAGATAACGTAATGAAATGATCCCAAACTAAATTGGATTCTGCACCGCTCAACGCACACTTCCCTTGGAATGAATCTAAAATATCGCCTAATTCATTTTTAGTGATGGTCGCTGGCAATCCGAGATGTTTAGCTCTTTTTCTATGTTGAATCGCAGCCATTGCTAAAGGATTTTCTCTTGCCCACTTAGCAGAAGCATTTCTGCACTTATCGTAGTTTTCGACACGATATTTTTTATGACGTGATTTTTCTTTATCTTCATTAAGTTTCCTGTAAATTGCTTTTGCAGAACTTTCGCAAGATTTACATCTGGCATTTCGACCACCAACCCCTAATCTGTTTCGATAAAAATCGAATAAAGGTTTTGTTTCGTTGCAAACAGTACACATTTTAGCATTGAATAGGTCACCATCTATATATAACTTTACAATTTTATGCGGGGAACCTGCGGGCAATATTATTCACTCCAATCGATTGTTAAATATTCGGCAGGCACGTCTAAACCTAATGCACGGCGCAACGCTATTGCACGCCCAATATGAACGTTAAAGCAGTCGGTCGGCGCACACTTGGCGATTCCTTTTGCTCGAATTTTACCGCTACTGACTCCACGCAGGAGGCAGACAACCGTACGCTTTTCTTTATTGACGATAAATTCAACGTTACATGACCACGGATCCCAACTATTCGGATCGTTAACGAAATATTGTTTACCGTTTCCTTTCGTATTTTTAAGACCCACCACATCGCGCTTTGCCTGTTCGATAATCTCATCGCGTTGTTGCTGCGGGGTTTTTAACGCACGTCTTGCCGCATTCCCTAATCGGTTTAATGCTTTAGCGATTTCCTCTCCGTTCAATTGAATCGAATGCCCAAATTGAACTACCGTTTCCTTTTGCGATTTGATTACAACTTCCGCCTGTGCCTTCGCCTTAATTGCGTCCAGTAACTCTTCGTATGAGTAGTCCGTTAGTTGCTTAGTTTCCATTTCGTTTTCCTCCTTCGGATTAACTTCCTCGATAATAACTTCGTATTCACAATCCGCTACCCCTGCGTTTACTCCTTCGAATTGAACGAATACACTCTCTACGCCTAAGCCTAACACTTCGCCCACATTTCCGTTTTTATACCGATGTTCCCAATCGTATTTATTCGTAATCAATATGCGTTCGCCTACTTTAGCCCTGCGTTTAACTGTGCGAAATTGTTTCATGCGCTTTCCTCCCCGATAATAACTTCGTATTCATCCTCTAAAATTAGCGCATCTTCCGAGTACACTCCGTAACTATCCGAATCTGTTACAGTCAGAATATCGCCGTCATCATAACGCGTTTCCATAAATTGCGCATGCGTAATTAGAATACGCTCTCCAACAAGAGCTTTACGTTTTACTGTGTGAAATTCTTCCATCCCGCTCTCCTCCTATTCGTTTGGTGCATATGTCATGTCTTCGTCGTATCTTTGATTCGCCTTATTCCAAATTTCGTCATTATCAGCGTTATTTACTTCGATGAACAAATAAATCAATTGCAAAACGTAACTATACTCTTCCGCCAATTTATTAAATTCCGCCTTCTTTTCCTCGCTTAAATCATCGAAAGGTATTACGTACTCATCTTCCATCCCGCTCACCTCCACTCGTTTTATTTTCGGTTCCTTATGCCTAGACGAATTAGTCCTACCGTTCCTACTGCACCGGTTATCACGCCAGTTAAAAATACGAATATGACCACGCAATCACCACCAATCTTCGCTAATTTCTTCGAATTTCTGCGCCGTTTCCGCCTCGCGCTGTTCCCTCGCCACCGACGACTGTGCCGGCTGAAAGTTGCGATCCATATACGAATACATGAACGTAAATGTCGGGTACGGATATTCGTCCGGCTTGTTCGTGCGATATTCCGCCCAGCATATTTCGATGAATTGACGCAACACCGCATTACCGTATCGCCCTTGCGCCTGTTTCAGCATGCCACGTTCGCGCGCCCATCGCGTTGACTTAGCGCCTCGACCGCCCGGCTGATAATCGGCGTTGTAGCGTTCGGCTGTCGTTTCGGTAATAAATGCGATGAATGTGCTAACGTTCCAGTCGGCGATATTTCGTGCGCGCCAGTCCGTTGCGGGCGGTAATTTCGGTTTAGTCATCGCTATCCCACCCTTCGATATATTGTTCGAGTCCATAATGCGAATATTTATTAATTCGGTACTCTAATTCGGATAGAATTCCGAAATACTTTTCGTTTACCTTTCGCAATCTTTCGACTTCGGCAATGAGCGCTGGGATATCTTCGCGAGCATGTGCGATGAATTCCGCATCAATACTTCTATCTGCGAAAGCGATTGCGTCTGTAAATCCGCTACCAATCGGGTCTTCACGAACTATATCGGTATTGTGTGTGACAGTCCAGGCGCCTAATGACGCCTTTTCCGCGCGTTCTTTTATTGCGTTGAGTTGTTCCGTTGTTAACATCGTCATTCCTCCTCACATAAGACGTGTAATACTTTTCGCAATTCAGTTTTGCGAATACTAAACGTACTTCCGTTGTGGTGGTTAATTTCGATAAAGTCGCAATCATCTTCAAACGTAACCTTATCGTCCACCCAATCGGTATGTTGTTTCGTTGTCAATTCGATTTTAATGTGCATTTTACCGCCTCATTTCCGTTTGTTTTAGCCGCCGAGACTTATTGTATTCCGTGCTATTCATCGCGTCTGTATGCGCCACACATAGCGTGTGAAGGCTATGAGTTGATGCCGTCGATTGTGATTCCGAGAATTTGTATCGCTTTGTGAATTCCGTCTCTCTCAGCGTGTCTAATTAACCAAGAATGACTGGCGGCAGGTAGTGTATTCATTTCATCCGATAATTTATCGTAATACTCACGCAATTTATCTTCGGGCGATTGCTCGACTTCGTATCCGTTGATTAGTGCGCTCATGAGTAAGTCAACGTTCTTTTTACCGGAAATTTCATAGGCGAATGATTGGATATCCGTTTCTAGCTGCGATTTTGGTGTTCCGAAAATTATGCGGATAATCGAATAGTTATCTCGTCCCTCATTTCGCAAAGATTCGATTGCGTTGGCTACTTCGCGTGGTAGCGTTGGTTTTACGTTGGTCATTGCGATTCCTCCTTTTAATAATAGGTTTCTATGTTGTCGCACTTATTACAATGAATGTTGATATATTGTTCGTATTCATCTGAAAAGCAAGAAAATTGTATATCATCGGCTCCACATCTCTTGCAAGTTATCTCAAAACCCAAAACAAGAGATTGATCTTTACATGTGTTCATTTATCACACCTCTTATCGCATGTTTTTTGAAGTAATTATTTATGCAATATAAGACTCGCAACAAATAGTGATTTTCTATTTGGTGCAATTATTTCTTGTTAAATGGATTTTGTTATATGGTTCTTCTTACTGTGTGGTTTACGTCACACGATTTCTTACATATACATCACACGGTCTACTATATCAGCGTCACACGGACTGTCTTCTTGCGCTCTATTACCGAACTGAAAACCGCTTTCTCTTCCGATTAAATATCTGACTTGCAAGTACGTTTTCTTAGTCGGATGTTTCGTTTGCTCTTTCGTAACTAATGGATGCCCATTCCAGCGAAAATCACATAGTGACTTAATTCGCCTGTTCACCGTTTCTCTTCTTACGTTAAGGTGTTCCGCTAGTAAATCTTGCGATGGGAAACATTCGCCGCGATCGTTCATGAATAACGCCAAAGCAGATAACGTATGCCATCGTTCTGCACCTAACGCTCCCATAAGACCGCTAGTTAATGCGTGTTTATGAAACTTTACGTAAATATCTTGATTAGTCATTTCGTCCTCCTTCCGTGTGACTTAACGTTCTCAATTAATAATACCCGCGCCATTTTAAAGTCGCGCAGTTTTGCGGAAAATATCTTCCGTGTGACTCTCTACTTAGTTTGACGCACCTGAATAACTTTTCGCGCACCAATTTCGAAATTAACTTCCGTGTGATTTACGCTACACTATATAGTAAGGATACCGAATCAATCTAGCGCACTTTTTACGCAAAAAAAAATAACGCCGACCCTCCGTAGAGAGTCGACGCTAAATTAAAATAATTTTTCCAACGGACTAAACCGCTTGTGACTTTCGAATACATCCGAACTAAACAGATTCACGTAATTGCGCACCATTTCGAGCGAAGTATGTCCGAGCACCTTCTGCAACGCAAATACATCGGCGCCATTTTGCACGGCCATCTTTGCGAATGTATGCCGAAAAGTATGCGGGCTACAACGCACATTCGTTATATTAGCCATACGACCGTATTTCGCAATCCTATTCTGCAACTGGCGAATGGTAATCGGCTTATTGTCTACGGTCACAAATAACGCCTCATTTACGACGTCTCCGCGCACGGCAAGGTATTTCTTCAACTGGCGCTTCATCGTCGCTTGCATAGGTACCAGGCGCTCCTTATAACCCTTTCCGTTAATAAGTATCTGCGAATCTTCCCAACGAATATCCCTTACGCCAATGTCCGTGATTTCACGTACCCGTACACCTGTCTCAACGAGTAACATTAAAATCGTGTAGTCGCGAAATCCCGTGAACGTTTCTTGATCGGGCTGGCGGAGGATATCCCGTAATTGCTCCCGAGAAAATGTTTCGATGACTTCTTTCTTCGCTTTGATTAACGTCAATTCTTCCGCGGGGTTGACCGCAATCATTTTCTCTTTCGCAAGGTAATTGAAAAACGCACGAATCGCCCTTAATCGCGTATTAATCGTCGTTTCCTTTCGCTGTTGCACCGTCATCATGTAATAAATAACGTTTTCGCGTAACACTTTCAGCGTTATTTTCGAAGGATGTGTCGGTAAGTCTTGCGCTTCCAGTATCGACCGAAACGCCGTAAGCTCATTCCGGTAATACTTCAACGTGTGATCGCTTAGATTGCGAATCTTACAATCGCGCAGAAATAAATGTAGCGACGTTTCGAAATCTTCCGCATGAATTTCCGTTTGTGCCTGCGCCGTTTCGAGCGCGCCTGGATTGATTCGGTTGCTTCTACGCGCCATGTTAACGCCTCGCTTTCCGTAGTCATAATCGTATGCACTACGCAATAACTCGACGTATCGACAAAATCGTACGTAATGAACGAAAAAAAGCGACGTACAATTACGTACATCGCTCGTCATATCAACGTTTGCTATTTCGACAATTGACGCC
>NZ_BCVE01000027.1 GCF_001591585.1 Niallia circulans NBRC 13626
AAACCCACAAGCTGCATAGAACGCTGCTCCACTAATGACTCTTTATAAATTCTTCACTGCTTTCTCCATTTCCGTTTCACCAGAAACTAAATCAAATGATTTATTAAACACATTTTTTTCTTTTATAGAAGCCATGATTGTCGCTGCTACGTCTTCTCTTGGGATCATTCCTCTTTCTAGATTCTCAGCAGCTGTAACCAAACCAGTGCCAGCATCATTTGTTAATCCACCCGGACGAATAATGGTGTAGGTTAATCCACTCTCCATAAGAATACGATCGGCATAGTGTTTTGCTACATAATATGGTTTAATTTGTTCACTCCAGTTTTCTCGATGATGTGCCTGCAACGCACTAACCATTACAAACCGTTCTACCCCTGCACGCTTTGTTGCCTCCATCATTTTCACAGCACCATCTAGATCAATCAATAATGTTTTATCATACCCCGTTTTCCCACCTGAACCTGCTGTGAATACGACGGCATCACAGCCTTTCACTGCAGACTCTAGCTGTTCCACCGTTTCTTCCAAATTACCTAAAGCAGTTTCTACTCCGATTTTTTCAAACGCTTTCTGCTGTTCTACTGTTCTTACCAATGCTCTAACAGAAAACTCATTACTTTCATGTAATAATGTCACAAGCTGTTTACCTATTTGCCCGTTTGCTCCAACCACTAATACTTTCACAGCAAACTCCTTTCTAATCCATTTTCTACTATTATTTCATCCAATTGCTTCTTTTTCAAATAATACAATACAAAAGAACATGTTGTTTCTTATAATAGGGAAACCAAATATGATAGAATGGATGAATGACTAAATTGAGTGTGAATACAGAGCTCAAAGTCTAAGGCTTATCAAACATCCATCATTTACTTTCAAAGTAACATAGGAGTGTAACTTAAAATGAATAAAAAAGATATAGCAAACATCCGAAAACAATTCAAAATGAATAATGATCTACTTAGAATAACAGATATGTTTAATGTTTATGTCATGAAAGAATCAAGTGATATATTTCATTATCAAAGTCAGCCCTTTGGCATGCTTGATCAAGATCAACAAGAATTATTTTTACATAATTTCAAGAAATTACTTGCTGGTAATTTGGATGAAAAGCTGTTTGAATTAAAGTTTCAAAGAGAGGCAGAAAATAATAGTCAGCTTATTTTACATAAAGGATTACTTAGCTCTGAAACAGAGGATTGGAAAGAGCAAATGCTGCTGCTGGTAGACAAGATGCTTAATAGCAGACAATATGACAAAGATATTGTCATCACATTTATTCGCGGTGAGTATTTAAAGCCAAAGAAGCGCCGCAGTGAAGAGTCTGAAGAAAGTGACCGAGATACAGTTTTCTCTCATCCTTTCATTTTATGCAGTATCAACAACACCCAAGAGCCGAAAAAAGAATTGCTTTTTGACTATGTAGAGAAAGAATTTAAATACAATATTGTTGTTGACCCCATTATTAATCTGAATGCGCCAATGGGTGGATTTCTTTTCCCAAGCTTCACAGATAACGCAGCAGATGTTAATCATATTCTCTATGCTGCCGGCAAGACCCATGAGCCAGATTATCAATTTATTGAAGAAGTTCTCAACGGCGAGGAAATGATGACTGCTCAAGATGATAAAATTGTGTTTGAGGAAATCATTAAAGATGTGACTGGAGATCAATTGAGCACCTCTACTCTTTCCAATGTTTATGAGGAAATTAACCGAATGATTGTCGAAAATGAAGAAGAAGAGGTTCCAAAATTAGACTCCAAAGACGTGGAACAAGTCTTAAAGATGAGCGGCGTAGAGGACATTAGTCCAGAAAAAGTCGAGTTTGCCTTCAAAAAAATTATTGATGATGATAAATATGAATTAAAAGCAAGTAATATCTTGCCAAAATTCACGTCAAAATCGATTAAGATCAGCACCAAGATTGCTAACATTGCCATCAGCCCTCCTGACTTAAGATACGTGAAGCAAATCGAATTTAGCGGCAAACGCTACTTGATGATTGAAGTCGAAGAAGACACCGTAATCGAAGGATTTACAATGATTCCCGAAGCCTTCGGCGGGAGTCCAGAAGAAGACTAAGATTCAAAGAGGCTTCTTCTTTATAAAGAAGAAGCCAATAAATCTATTTTGAACTTACTGCTCTAGTCGCCACTAACGCCTTTATTGACTAGATTGTTTACTTTTATGGTTTTCGCGAATAATCCTGTATAAATAAGAATAGTCCCTACCATTACAATGAAGCCAATGTAGACAGACATCATTGTTGGAATTAAGAATGCCCCGATAATAATACTAGCTCTTGCAATTAAATCTGCTCCACTAAATGATAGGTTGGAAAAAGCAGAGTATGATCCACGTTTATCGCTTGGAATCATATTCGCCTGCTCTGCATTTCGAATCGGTGAATAAATTAATTCGCCCATCGTTGCTATCAAATTAAATAAAACGAGCATGTACCACGTATTTGCCGAAGTAACAGTCACATATCCAATTCCATATATAATAAGACCTGTTATTAAAGCATTCTTTTTATTCATCTTATCTGTGAACCGATTAATAATAAAAGTAAAGCAGACTACGAGCAGCATATTTTCTATATTTAATATACTTAGCATTCGTACCCCAACAATTTCAAAACTCCCAATACGAACTGCTTCAAAAGTTTCAGCAAGGCGAATCCCAATATAACTATTTAATGAAAATTCAGCTGCAAAAATAAAGGTGGAGCCTGTAACCACTTTTACAAAGGCTGTATCTTTAAATGCCACTTTGTAATTGCTGATTAAGTCAACCAAGACATTCTTGTGCTTTTTCTGTAACTGATCTGTGAACTTGTCCTGCAGCCAAACCCCGTAGGCAATTGGAATCAATGTAGATGTGCAAGTCAGCATGATGAATAATTCTTTCTGATGATTCAAATATAAAAGTCCTCCAAGTGCTGCCCCAATAGCCATCGATAAATTAATCAGCCAGTAATCGAGCGCATAAATAGCTTTTCGATTTTCTGGTGTTGTGGAATCAATAATAATCGCATGCATTGCTGGTCGCCCTAGACTGCTTGTGATAATAAATCCAACGTATGCCAAAGCAAACAATACAATTATTTTATTGGTCGGAAATAGACTGATCGTCATGATTAAAAAGAAGAATGCATTCAGCCAGGATGTTATCATTAAAACCTTTTTTCTCGGAAAGCGATCAGAAATATATCCTCCAACTAAATTGATCAAAAATCCGATAACCACAGTAGTGATCAAAAATAAGCCCGCCCAAATTTTGTTTAATTCCTGCGCAAAGAATAAAGCCATAAATGGCATAACTGCTGATGATACCGCCCGATTAAAGAAAGAGGTAATCATCCTAACTTTGATATTTCGCGGTAATTCCTTCCATTTCATGTTGTCTCCCCCTTGTTATTACTGTATATTAAACTAGACGAATAATTCTAAAAATAGACAATTAACAAAACAATGTCCCCTTTTAGGAGGAAAAAGAATGGATAACAAATTACTTACACTTTGGAGATATTATCCTTCTGGCAGTATTCGAATGGAGGAAATTTCTGAAACCTTGCAATTGAGCTCGAAACAAACAACACGTTATTTAAAAAAATGGATGGAGGAAGGCTGGCTATCATTTACACCCGGACGAGGACGCGGAAACATCTCAACTTTGTTATGGAAAAAAGAGGTAGAAACTTCTTACGAGGAAGAAGTTTTAAAGCGATTTGATCTGGAACCAGTAGAACAAACAAGCAAATACTTAATGTATGATTGGTCCACAAACAGTAAAATGAGATTAATGAATAAATTTCACACAAAACTTGGCTTTGTCCAAGAGTCAAATGATAAATTAATCGTACCAAAAAGATATCCTTTCCATTCCGTCCATCCGCTTGAGGCTGGAGATGTCTTCAGTGCGCATTTAGTGGCAAATGTGTTTAATCGGCTTGTCACTCATACAGAAGATGGGAAAGTATTACCTGAAATTGCCCATAGTTGGGATAGCACCCCTTCTAAATTAAGACTCTATCTAAAAAAAGACATTAAATTTCATGACGGTTCTGTTCTGACAGCAAATGATGTGGCCGAATGTCTTGACAAGCTTCGGGCACATGCTTATTACAAAGATTTATGGACACCTGTCGAAAGAATTGAAGTAAAGTCTCCACTTATACTCGATATTCTCCATCCCAATGGATGCAGCTATATCCTTCCTATGCTTAGTATGATGTGTGCAAGCATCTATAGAGAGACGAATGAAAAACTATTGGGCACTGGTTACTTTATCCTGCAACAAAACAGTGATAAGCAGACAACTTTAACTGCTTTTCAAGATCATTTTCGAGAAAGACCATTAATTGATGTAGTAGAATTCATTCAAGTGCCTGAGGATTTTAAAGGAATCTATCATTCTCCTATGGAGGAGAATACCTCTTCCTCCTTCGAAGTAGAAAGCGACTCGGGGTTTGGTATTATCGTAATGAACTCCTGTAGAGATTCTGCTATTAGACAGAAGAAAGTAAGAGATTACCTTCATTGGATTATCGCTAAAAACCGTCATACTATTGGTAACCTAAGTCCAAGACTAATACCGAATGATAAGAGTATAATAGTCGGCCAAAATCAACAGCTGACTATTTCTGAAGTAGAACGGCCAATATTTTCTAAACCAATTGTGATAAGAGGTGCCAGACATACTGCTAATACTACACAATGGCTTGCAGAAATATTCGCAAAAGAAAATATCCCTACAGATATTCAATGGTTTTCCTTTGCTGATATATTAACAAAGCATCCCGAGACATTAAACGTAGATCTTTTCGTACATGGAGAAGTTTTTGAATTCAATCAGGATTTTTCCTTTTACCACTTTTTAATGAATGGGTTTTCCCCACTTTCCCAAATGATAGCAAATAATGAAACACTTACAAACTTAATGGGTAAATATAAGGAAACACCATTTGAACAATGGACAGCTTTAAATCTAGAAATCGAAAAAGAATTGATTAATCAATCGATTATGATTCCCCTTTATTATCAAAAGCGATATATTCCATTTTCAACCGATATAAGCAATATTAAAATTAGCCATTTTGGCTATGTAGATTTTTCAAAAGTGTGGGTTCGGCCGAAGGAATGAGTGGTATAGAAAAGAGACATTCTCAGGATTTTTTTATGCATCGTTTTATTAACTAAGCAAAAACAGCACATAGAGTTCCAGGAGATAAGGCAATATAAAAAGAGAAACTACTGGACTCTATGGAAAGGAACTAAACAGATGAAGATTCGCTTTGGCTATGTGGCTAATGCACTAGGATTATGGGATGCAAGTCCTTCAAAGGCTTTAACCTTCTCCCGATATTCAGCACTCCCTAAACAGGAAGCTACAGAAAAGCTATTAGCTGTTACAGCTCAAAATTTAAAAAATACGAAAAGAATTCTCTATTATAATGCTGCCAATGAAATTCCATTGTATCGCTTATCCAGTTCGTTAGTCCCCTTAGCAACGCATCCAGATGTAAACTGGGATTTCATAACTCCTTTTCAGGAACAGTGGAGAGAACTTGGCCAATTAGTTAAACAATTTAAACTGCGGGTTAGTTTTCACCCCAACCAATTTACGCTTTTTACTAGTCCTAGGGAAGAAGTAACCATAAATGCGATAAAAGATATGACCTTCCATTATAAAATGCTAGAAGCTATGGATGCCCTTGATAATAGCCTTATTAATATTCATATTGGTGGATCCTATGGTGATAAAGAGACTTCTTTACAAAGATTCCAGCAAAATATCCAGCAACTTCCTATGGCAATTAAGAACCAGATGACCCTTGAAAATGATGATAAAACATATAATGTGAGAGAAACACTGATAACCTGTGAGCAGGAAAACATTCCCATGATCCTTGATTATCATCACCATATGGCCAATAAAGAAGATATTGACTTAGCCCTTTATTTGGAGCGAATTTTTAGAACGTGGGAAAATCATAGAATGGTTCCTAAAGTCCATATTTCCTCCCCGAAATCCACTCTGGCCTTCCGTTCTCATGCTGACTTTGTCTCATTTGATTTTGTACAGCCCTTTTTTAAAATGGCTAAAAATCTTAATCAAGATTTCGACGTTATGATAGAAGCAAAACAAAAAAATCTGGCTATGTTTAAGCTTATCGAGGACATTGCCTCTATTAGAGGAGTAAAGAGAGTTTCCGGTGGAACAATAGAATGGTAGGAATGTTTCTCTACATTTGAATACTAACAACGAGGTGTAATGGATGACTATTGTTCGACTTGGATATGTCGCAATGAGCATGATGGTAAAAAATGCATCCCCTTCAAGGACGATGACATTTAAACAGTTTCAAAAAATAGATGACCGGGAAGCAGGCCTTCGTAAGCTGGAACGAATCGCCTTGCAAAATCTCCATAATACGCTTCGGCTCCTAAAACATACTGCTGCTTCCGATATCCATTTTTACCGCCTTACCTCCAGGCTGATTCCATTAGCCAATCACGAAGAGCTTCTTGATTGGGATTATATGAAACCTTTAACAGAGCCTTTAAAGGAAATAGGTGAATTTGCCAGAAAGCATCAGATTAGGATTGATTTTCATCCTGATCACTTCGTTCTCCTTAATTCCAATCAAAAACATATATGGAAGAACTCAATTAAAACTTTAAGATTACACTATTTATTATTAAAGGGAATGAGGATTGATACAACTCATCGCTGTGTTATGCATGTGGGAGGAAATTATAAAGATACCGAAAAATCATTGGAACAATTTATTGATAATTGGATGCTAGTCCCAAACTCTATTCAAAATATGATCATGCTTGAAAATGATGATACCTCTTTCACATTGGAAGATACTCTTTACTTATGCGAGAAATTAGGGATTCCGCTTGTGTTTGATTATCATCACCATCTCGCCCATCATCATAATCCCAATTGGGAAGATAACTGGAGTCGCATTCTTCAAACATGGAGTACATCTCCATTACCAATTAAAATGCATATTTCGAGTCCCAAAGATGAAAAGCATTTCCGTCATCATGCCGATTATATTGATATAGGTATGTTTTTCGATTTCCTAAACCGCATAAAAGGAAGCATTCCTGTTATCGATTGCATGATAGAAGCTAAAAAGAAGGATGAGGCTCTTTTTAAGTTAATAGAAGAAGTGAGCATTAGAAACGATGTAGAAATGATTGATGGCTCTTCTTTCCGTCTTAAATAAAGGAAAGAAGAGCCTAAAATAATTCATTAATTGCCTAGTGTTAACTCTTGTGCAGGTTCGCCATTCCTATTTAAAATTCGAATAACGTCAGGCTGCACTTGAAGGAACACATAATTTGGATCCATTGGGCCTTCAAACCATTGTTGTAATGACTCGTTCCAAAACTGCTTTTTTAATGTTTCAGAATTATTAATAGAGCAAGTTCCAGCTATTTCAACATAAGAATCGCTTTGTCCTTTTTCTTCATAGCCTAACAATACAGAAACATGAGGGTTTTTTTCTATCTCATCCATCTTTTCTGTATCCATTTGAGCGGGCGAGTACAAAGTTAAATCTTCATGGTAGAATGTCATATACCGGGAATGGGGTTTATTATTTTCCACAGATGAAAATACTCCTGTTCGATGACCTGAAATAATGTTAATAACTTGTTTCTTTAAATTTTGATTTGCCATATTCTGCTTTGCTCCTATAATTACTGTTATTTTTCAGCTATTAATGTTCTAAACGATTCAATTCCTGAATGCATTCTTGTACAAGGGTAACTCCTTGGCTCATGGTCGCTCCCCCGCCAAATGCAGCAGTTACGCCTACTGCTTCTAGAATTTCCTGTTCGGAACACCCTTGATCTAAGCATCCCTTTGTATGATAGATAATACAATACTCATCCTGAGCATGAAGGCTAATTCCTAAAGCAATTAATTGCTTTTGCCTTTGAGTTAATGCACCTTCTTCAAAGCAGGCTTCTGTAAAAGCATTATATCTACTTGCAAACTCAGGCATTTTTTGTGTAAAATCACCTATTCCCTTTTTAAACGACAACAAGGTAGATTCTATTGAATTGCTAGCTTCCATTTCCAAACACTCCTTTTTTTGATTAAGCTGTACATCAAACTTATTATAAGTAAACTTCAAACGAATTAATTATCCCTTATTCATTTCCCATAACTTCCATAAAAAGTGATACATAACTGGTGATTGGGAAGGGAAAAATGGCATTATATTCAATGTAGAAAGTGAGTGAATGGAACTGTATAATGAAAATCATGCCTATCAAGCTGGAGACATCGTCTATGTTTTTTACCGAAACCCGCATACCCAAGATGTAGCGAATATCCAAGCAGCCGCTGTTGTAAAAAATCCAGACAATTCTAATGAACTATCTTTATTTCTATACGAAAATTACTACCCTCTCTCAAACGAAGTTGCTGTATATGCTACAGAAGTAGAAGCTCAAGAAGCCTACTATTATTACTATGGAGATGTTTCAGAAGGGAGATTGGAATGATTAAACCCTTCACTCCAAAGCTTGTCTATTTTGAACCGGAAGCATTAGAGTATCCATTAGGGAAAGAACTGCTGGAGAAATTCAAGAAGATGGATATAGAGATTCGCTATACCACTTCCCATAATCAAGTTAGAAATCTTCCTGGCGACAATGATTTTCAACGTTACCGAGTGGCAAAGTCAACGCTTGTTGTCGGCATTCGCAAAACACTCAAATTTGATACATCTAAGCCCTCTGCCGAATATGCCATACCTTTTGCTACCGGCTGTATGGGACATTGTCATTATTGCTATTTGCAAACTACAATGGGAAGCAAGCCATACATCCGCACCTATGTAAATGTCGAGGAAATTTTAGAAGCTGCCGATAACTATATGAAAGAACGTGCTCCAGAATTTACACGTTTCGAAGCATCCTGTACATCTGATATCGTTGGAATCGATCATTTAACCCATACGCTTAAACGTGCCATTGAACACTTCGGGGAATCAGAGTACGGCAAACTGCGATTTGTCACAAAATTTCATCATGTTGATCACCTACTTGATGCGAAGCACAATGGAAAAACCCGCTTTCGCTTTAGTGTCAATGCAGATTACGTCATCAAAAACTTCGAGCCCGGGACTTCTCCTTTGGAAAAGAGAATAGAGGCTGCTGGAAAAGTCGCAAGAGCCGGATATCCCCTAGGATTTATCGTGGCACCCATTTACCTCCATGAAGGATGGGAAGAAGGCTATCTGCATATGTTTGAACGCCTAGATGCTGAGCTGCCCCTAGAAGCAAAGAAGGATTTAACATTTGAGTTTATCCAGCACCGCTTTACAAAGCCTGCTAAAAGGGTAATCCAAAAAAATTATCCAATGACTAAATTAGAGCTAGATGAAGAAAAACGCAGGTATAAATGGGGGAAATATGGAATAGGAAAATATATTTATCAAAAAGAAGAAGAAGAAGACATAAAGGATCACCTGCATTCTTATATGAAAAAATTTTTCCCTGATGCTAAACTAGAATATTTTACGTAAAAAAAGAAAAAGGTCTTTTATGTATGAGACCTTTTTCTCCATTGATTATTATTTTTCCGTTAAACTTCTGGTACCGCCTAACAATGGTAGTCTTTGAGTATGCGGTATCTCTACACTTCCAATCGGAAAAGGATTCCGCGATTCTGGACCATGAAAGTCACTACCTCCAGATACAAGAAGATTAAATGCTTCTGCCATTCTCCCCCAATAGTTTTGTTCCTTATCGGAATGTTTGGAATGATATACTTCGATACCATCTAACCCATAATCAATTAACTGTTGAAGCTGAAATTCATGCTTATAGATACCTGGATGAGCTAGAAATGCAAGACCGCCAGCTTTGTGGATTAGTTTAATGGCATCCTCTGCGGAAAAACTGCCTCTTTCTTCAAAAGCAGCCTTTCCTTTTTTTAAAAGCTGTTCATATGCATCCTTACTGTTCTGAAAATAACCTGCTGATACTAGTTCATCTGCAATATGGGTTCGAACAAGTACACCCTTTCCAACACGAGCAAGGCAATTGTGAAAAGAAATGTCATAGCCAAGATTTCTTAATTTCTCCACTATTCTTTTTCCCCATTGAACTCTATCCTCCACTCTCCAAGAGACATGATCTTTTAATTTAGGATGCTGCGGATCAAATTGATAGCCTAATATATGCAATTCACCTTGAGGACCATCTGTATTAAGTTCAATCCCAGGGATAACCTTTAATGCATCCTTGCTATAAGATAAAGCTTCTTCATACCCAGTTAATACATCATGATCCGTTATCGCAATAATTTCCAACCCTTTTTTGATACTATCCTCTACTATTTCTCGTGGTGTCCAGAAACCATCAGAATAGATGGAATGTATATGCAAATCCATCATGCTTTTCCCTCCTAGTCTACCTGCTCCCTGCCACCACAGCTCTTTCCTCTACTCCACTATATACCCTCAAGGAAACAGCGTCTCCTGGCAGAAATCGTTTTTCAAAAACAGATCCATACACATTAATTGTCTCTTCCCCCACTTGAACGCTATAATGAATTTCATTCCCTTGAAACTGGGCAAACTGGACGATTCCTGTCATCTCGTCTTGCTCTGCCTGGCCAAGCCTCCATTGTTCAGGACGAACAGGGTAAAGATTTTGGGATTTGATCTCCTTTGAAATTCCGATGTCTTTCCAAGAAACATTAGGAAACTCTGCGGGAATAAACCGATCCTCTCCAATCCACTCTCCTTTGATCAGATTGCTCTTTCCAACAAATGTTGCAACAAATACCGACTGGGGATTATTATAGATACTTTCCGGAGTACCAATCTGCTCGATTCTTCCATTATTCATTACAACAATTCTATCAGCCATCGCCAAAGCTTCTCCTTGATCATGGGTAACATAAATAATGGTCGTTCCCAGCTTCCGGTGAATCCTACTAATCTCTCTTCTCATCTCCATACGGAGTTCCGCATCAAGTGCACTTAATGGTTCATCCATCAAAAGAAGAGACGGCTTTGGAACGATAGCACGAGCAAGAGCAACTCGCTGTTTTTGACCTCCAGAAAGTTCAGCCGGATAGCGTGTTTTCAATTGGGTAAGGCCCACCATTCCTAATGCTTCTCCAACTCTAATCTCCTGCTCCTCTTTACCATTTGTTCTGCCAAACCGATGATGCTTAAGAGGAAAGCGAATATGGTCTTCTACTGTCATATGCGGCCATAACGCAAAGGATTGAAAAACCATACTTATATTCCTTTTCTCAGGTGGCACGAGTTTACTAGAGCTTGCTGCTAACTCATTATCTATCGTAATCGTTCCTTCTGTCGGTTTCATGAACCCTGCCAAAAGCCGTAATAACGTCGTCTTTCCACATCCAGAAGGACCTAGAATAGCGATAAATTCACCATTTAGCAATTCTAAGTTAATATTATTTAAGGCTGTAAAGCTTCCATAGTTCTTTTTTAACCCATCAATACTAATCACTCTTCATCACCTTCTTCTTCCAGATTCTTTCTAATAAAACAAATAGAATGCCCATGATCAATACAGATCCCACAATTAAAGTGGAAAATGCCGTTGAGTAAGTGGTGTATCCAGCTTGCTCAAAACTAAAGATAACAACACCTACCGTTTCAGAACCGCTAGACCATAATAAACTGGACACAGTCAGCTCTGTGAGAGCAGTCAGAAACACAAGAGCAGCGCCGCTTAATATACCAGGCATTAGCAAGGGAAAAAGGATGCTTCTCCATTTTGCTAATGCTTTTGCCCCTGAAATTCTTGCTGCTTCCTCCATAGAAGAATCAATTTGCGAAAAGGCAGTCAGGCTTCCCCGCATCTGTAATACCGTAAAGCGAGTGATATAAGCAATAAGCAAAATCCATATTGTGCCATAAACTCCTGGCTGAAAGCCTGGCACCGGCTGTAGCCACATTAAGATAATCGCTAATGCAAATACCGTTCCTGGCAAAGCATAAGGAATAGTTACAATAATTTCTGAGACCCTCACCAAAACAGATGGCTTTTTAAAACGAAGATAGGCAATAACGGTTCCAATTACCATACAAATCAGCATGGTTACCAAGGCAAGCGTTACGCTATTTCCTATCGCAGCTCCCGTTTTAGCATCCTCAAATAATAGATACGAATAATTTTTTAAGGTAAGATTTTCCCATGAAAGGGATAATCCATATGCCTTGATAAAGGATGTAGAAGCCATAACGACTAATGGTAAAAGTGTCGTGAGCAACAGGAACATCCAGAGCACTATTTCCACTGCATTTCGCCAGCCCCTTGGGAGAAAATACCTTGGCTCTATATCTCGTGCTGCTGTTTCACTTACATTGCTTTTTCTTATAATTGCCCATTGGAGGACTGTCCCAAGTAAAGCAATTACACCAAGAATAACGGAAAGAACAGCAGCTCTTGCAAAGGCAGATGGTCCATATCCAATAATCTGTTCGTAAATATACGTACTCAAAACGCGGATATTTGCTGGTATACCAAGAAAAGCCGGAATGCCAAAATTATCAATATTAGATAAAAAAGCAAGAATACCACCACTCGCAATTCCCGGAAGCGCCATTGGAAAAATTACCTTTCGAAAGACAACTCCCCCAGATGCCCCAGAAGTATTGGCGGCATATTTCAGTTCCCTTGGTATCCTGCGAAATACTTCCACACTCATCAAATAAACAAGGGGATAATGGGAAAGCCCAAGAACAAAAATGATTCCTCCCATACTGTACAAATTAACTGATTGATGGAAAAGAAATTGGATAGGGCCGTTTCCTCCAAAAAACTGTACCCACGCAAGGGTTGAGATATACGATGGTATCAAAAAAGGTAAAAAGATGAGTAATTGCAGCCACTTTTTTGTCCTGATATTCAAGTATGCCATGATAAATGCAAGACCTACTCCTAAAATAAGGGAGAGCAATGTGCTTGCGACCGTAATAATAACAGTGTTTTGAATCGTCTTCCACGTTGCCTTTTCTATCATTACTTCCTGATAAAGTTCCAGACTAATTCCTTCTCCAGAGGAAATGCTCAGCCAGACAAGACGCCAAACAGGAAGTAAAAAGATAAAGACAAGCAGCAGAAATCCAGGAATCCCCCACCACTTACGGGAAAAATAAGAAAAGGAGAGCGGAAATAATGCTTCCTTCTTCCTTTCAGAGCTCTGAATAGATGAGTTCATTATGTCCACTCCTTCATAAAAAGTGTTCTATTCACTAATTACTGTTTCAAATTCTTTCTTATCACCATCTCTGGCACGATATAATTCTTGCACATCGGTAGAAAGGACTTTCATTTCATCAATCGTTTTAAGTCCCTCAGGAGCTTCAATTTCTTTGCGAATTGGTGTATATCCAAGCTCGGCAGCAAGCTTTTGTCCTTCCTCGGATAGAACGAAATCAACAAAGGCCTTTGCTGCCCCTAAATTCTCGGCGTCTTTCATAATTCCTATTGGTTCAGTGATAACTGGCACCCCTTCTTCAGGATAAATTAGCTCCACTGGAGATCCTTCTGCTTTCGCGCGTGTAACTAGATAATCTACAACCATCCCATAGTCTTTTTCTCCACCAGCAACACCCTTAAGTACATCGCCATTCCCTTTTGTAACCGTTACATCATTTGCAGCAATATTTTTGTAAAAATCCCATCCTAAGTTATCTTGACGAGTGAATACTCCTAAATTATAGGCAGCAGCACCGGAATATAATGGACTTGGCATAATAATTTTTCCTTTTGCTTCTTTAGAAGTAAGGACATTCCAGCTTGTTGGCATTTCTTTTACTTTTTGCGTGTTTACAACTAATCCAGTTGCCATGACCTTCGTTCCATAGTAAGTATGATCTGGATCCACAAGCTCAGCAGGAATTTCAGCAGCTTCTTTTGATTCATATGCTTTGAGCATATCCTCTTCTTTTAAACTTTCAAATGTTACTGCATCTGCTACCAATAGAACATCTGCTTGAATCTTGCCAGCCATTTTTTCCGCTTTAATTTTTGAAATGACTTCCTCTGTTCCGGAACGGAATGTTTCTACCTTTACATCAGGATATTTAGCTTGAAATCCTTCTACTAATTTAGCAGCATCTGCATCGGGCTGTGAGGTATAAAAATGAAGGGATCCCTCTAGCTTCGATTCTGATGATCCTGTATCTTTAGATGCATTACCGGGCTCACTGTTTTCCTTACTGCCACAGCCTGCTGCAAAAACCATCAATATTCCAAACATTAATACAAGCATCCACTTACGCATAATCTATTTCCTCCTCATCTGTACTAGCAATATTTAAATGAGCAAACCAACGTTCAATTTGTTCTTTTTTTCTTCTATGAAATGTTCTAAACTCAATCGGTGATATGGTCACAAAGCCTGTTCTCAACAAGGTGTAATCACTATCTGCATTAAGGTCCTTCATATTGTGAAGCTGATCCTTCAGCCAGTAGTACACTTGTCCATGTGGATCATTCAGTCCAACATATGAATATCTGGCAACATCCATATCCAGAGGGACAATACGTACTCCCTTATAAACTTCCCTTGAAAGGTATGGTAAGTTCACATTAAGAAAAACTCCTTTTGGAATCTTGTTTTGCAGAAGTACTTCCACAATAGGATAAAGCAGCTTTTTTACTTTCTCATAATTGATATCCATATCAGAAAAGGCATTTAATGATACTGCTACAGCTGGAATTCCATAAAGCAGCCCTTCCACCGCTCCAGCCATGGTGCCTGAATAATAAAGATCACGCCCTAAATTTGGTCCAAGATTTATTCCTGAAACAACAAAGTCTGGCGACTCTTTCATCAGCACTTCTATTCCAAGCTTGACGCAATCTGCCGGAGTTCCATTAACAGCCCAGCACCCTTTTACACCAGGAAAAAGCGGTAGTGGTTTTGCTTTTAAAGGAACTCTTAATGTTATCGAATGACTGACAGCACTTCTTTCCTGATCTGGGCAGGACACATAAACATCTGCAAAATGCTGAAGCACTTCAACTAGAGCCTGAAGACCTGGAGCGAAAATACCATCATCGTTTGTTACGAGCACTTTCATTGCGGTACCCCCTTCATCATTTCCAGGCTTTTTAAATAATGAAGATTATGATTCCACCAGTTTAAACTTTCTGATGCATCAAAGCCCTCTACTACAACAGGAAGATCATTTATCGATATGAATTCATTCAGCATATTTCTATCCAGAATACCCATACCAAGAGGAACATGCAGCTGAGCTCGTGAATTGTCACTAATATGAACTTTGTCCACATTTATTAACTGAGCAAAGGCTTGCTGTGGAGTTCCTTCTGAAATATGAGCAACGTCAAAGGTTGTTTTCAGTTCCGGTAAGAAGCTCGCGATTAATCGATTCATTATTTCCGGAGCTGTCACGAATTCCTTTGTCTTTACCTCCATCAATTCTATGCTTAAGGTTTTCTTGTACCGCTTTGCTGTTTCGATTAATGTAAAGATGGATTCCATCATGAAAGCTTCGTATATTTCCTGTTTTATCTGCGGAAGTGTCAACCTCCCCGGATGAAACGTTATCGAGTCTGCCCCTATCTCATCTGCTAACTTAATAGAATTCCGTATCTGCTTTACAGAGCCTTCTCTTATTTCTTTTTCTAAAGAACTAATATTTAAGTCCCAACTCGCCGCATGCATAGTTAGGTTGATAGACTGATCCCGATTCGCTTCACGAATTTTGTTTGGATCTGTACCGTGAAACCACACATGTTCTGCCCAAATTTCTAATCCTGATAACCCGCTCTGCTTAGCAAGCTGGACCACTTGATCTACCGGATAAGCCCAAGCTAGTGTGGACGCAAAATGCATAAAAGTACCTCACTCCTTTTGATTACATTAATTTCTCTATTAATTTAAATTTTAGAAAACAAATATAAAGCTACATTAGGGAGTAGTGTAAAGAAATCATTAAATAAAATTCTGTTTATTTAAGATGAAGGGATTGATTTTACAGGAAAAAAGCAAGCTTTTGTAAAAGAAGCGTAAATTATTTACATTCGATTAAAATACACAGCAATTTATGTAGGAGAAACTAACATAGGTTTGAAAAGACCTAGGAAGATTTCTAATAGCTAAGTAAAAGCAAAATTATTCTAAAGAAAAAATGCCTCTCCGAATAGGAGTTGCTTCAGCTTGTTTGTTTTTCTCTGTTCCCTTTTTCCTTTCCTCCTCTTCCTTTGGGGCATAGAGAACGCTTTTCTGCTTGCTTTAATATTGAAAAATAAATAAAACAGAAATTGTGCTTGTAAATGCGGATTTTGTTCGAGGTTAACGAAACTTATTGATTTCGTTATTCGTATAGGATAGTAAAAATAGCGAATGGTGTTGATAACGATGTTTAAATCTGAATTAGTCAATTTAGTTTTGAAATTTGTTTGTTATGCTCTATTTATGCTTTTTATTCTCTTTAGTGTTGTTGATTATTGGTTAAAAATTGCTTTTGTCGTTCTTATTATCCCTCTATGGGTAATTACGGATGTTATAAAATATAGAAAAAAGAAAGAAAACCATGAATTTTAAAAATAAAAATGCCTGCTACCACTGGCTAATCGAACAATCCGATTCTACCAGGAGTAGAGGCATTTTTTCTAATTTATAATTTCATTAAACATTGGCCCAAATTCCAACACTCTTAATTTTCTTATATTCAGGCTGCCAAACTGCATCAACCACAGCCTTTGTTACATCCGTAATCTCGGCTCTTGCAATTCCTTCCTCTATAGCCGCTTTTGCGACTTCAACTGCCACATAGATAGATACATCATGTAATTTCTCAATCGAAGGAAGTAACGATGCCCCTGGTTGGTTCGTTTCGCACATCTCGGCTACCGCTTTGGCGGCTGCGGCAAACATTCCTTTGGAAATAATTTGCGCTTTTGCAACAATAGCTCCAAGCCCTAAACCCGGGAAGACAAATGCATTATTCGACTGCCCGATTTCATAAGAAACACCATTATATTCTACATCAGCAAACGGACTTCCAGTCGCAATTAGTGCTTTTCCGTCCGTCCATTTAATTAAGTTTTCCGGCATTGCCTCAGCAAGATTAGTAGGATTGGACATCGGCATAATGATAGGACGTTCTACATGCTTTGCCATTTCTTTCACGATTTCTTCCGTAAAAGCACCGGCTTGGCCAGAAGTACCAATTAGGATGGTTGGCTTCACCTTTTTAACTACTTCCATTAAAGAAATGATCCCATCCTCATTTCGATTCCATTGCTTGACTTCTTCTGCTCTTCTTACATAAGGCATTTGAAATTTCAAAACATCTGGTGTTTCATCTGTCAGTAATCCTCGATAGTCAATCGCCCAGAAACGCTCATATGCTTCTTCTTTAGTAAGTCCTTCCAGAGCCATTGTATCAACCATTTGGTCTGCATTGCCGATTCCTGCAGCCCCTGGGCCAAAGACAACGATGCGCTGATCTTTCAATGCACCGCCTGTTACTTTTAATGCAGACATAATCGCTGCAAGCGTTACAGCACCTGTTCCTTGAATGTCATCATTAAAAGTAAGAATTTTGTCCCCATATTTATCCAAAATATTGCGGGCGTTCACATTGCCAAGATCCTCCCAATGAAGTAGTACTTCTGGGAAAAACTTTCTTGCGGTATGAATGAATAAATCAATAAATTGATCATAACGTTCTCCACGAACACGGGCAAACTTATTACCAATATAAATAGGGTCATCAATTAAGGACTGATTATTCGTACCAACATCTAGTACAACCGGCAGAACTCGGCTAGGATCAATACCAGCAGCAGCTGTATATACCGCTAGTTTTCCTATTGCAATATTAATACCACCTACTCCTTGATCTCCAATACCAAGGATACTTTCCGAATCAGTGACAACAATTAAATCTATATCATTTTTGGCTTTTCCTAGATTACGAAACGCCTTTTCCACCCCTTCCAAATGATCAATGGAAAGATATAATCCTTCTGGACGATGGTAGCTATGAGAGTAAGACTGGATAGCATCACCGACAGTCGGTGTATAAACAATCGGCAGCATTTCTGCAAGATGTTCCTTTAAAAGTCGGTAATATAGAACGACATTTCGGTTATATAAGTCATTCAGTAAGCCATTTTTGAAAAGGTTGGTGGTCCGCATTAAATATTGCTCATAGACTCTATTTACTTGTTCATCAAGCGTAAGTACTTGGGGCGGTAACAGACCGTCTAGACCAAGGTCTTCCCTTTCCTCTTTTGTAAAAGCTACTCCTTTATTTAAAAAGGGATTAGAGAGAATTTCTTTTCCTTTTAATGTTGTGATAATTACATTATCTGACACAGTCATTGTGGGTGATCCTTCTTTCTATTTAAAATGATGATCAAAAGATCGCTTTCTTTTGTTCCTATGTTATTACTGTTTGTACTTTCTCACTAGTTTATTTAACTTAAATTCATTATTTTGTAACTAAATAATGCAGTACTCCTTTTTACCTGTCATGCTGCACTCGCCATCGATTTTTTAGTCTTCTTTCTTTGCGACCTTTTAAATACATAGCTAACAATAATCGGACAGATAATGGCAGATACAACACATGCTGCTGCAACTTGAGCAGTAGCTGCTGGGGCTATAGAAGATAAGGTCGGATCTGCGGCTGCAACCACAGCTGGTGTAGCGACAGCATTCCCAGCAGTAGAGCCTGTTGCTAAGCCAACAATTGGATTTTCTTTAAATAATTTCAAAAGAAGATAAGCTCCAATTCCTGTAAATGCGGCTATTAATCCTAGTAATAATCCAGGTCCTCCTGCTTCTACAATGGTTCTAAGATCCATTCCTGCTCCTAATGGGAAAGAAAAGAATGGAATTAATAATAATTTACTGCTACCAAGAAACTTTCTCATGTCCGGATCAATATTTCCCAAAATCATTCCAATCAAAATTGGGATTAAGACACCTACAAGTGCCTGGAAAGGAATGGCTGCAAGTCCGGATGCTCCTAGTGCAACTAGCGTGAAAAATGGTCCGTCTTTTAAAGAAAATAATGCATATGCTCCTACATCTGTTTCATCACCATAGGAAGAAGCAAGCGATGCATATAATCCTCCATTCGCATTTAATAGGGCTGCAAGAATTGCCAATGGTGATAACCCTAATATTCCAGCAGGTCCAAAAAACATGGCGACTGCAATCCCTATCCCTGCCCCTACTATAAATTTACCTGTTAGTAAGATGGCACCCTTTTTGATTGCCTTTGGGGCAAGTTTGAAATTAATTTGTGAACCAATCAGAAACATAAATAAAGCAAGAATGGTGGATGATGCTTCCTTGCTGAATAAAGCTGTTGTAAAATGGCCAATTTCTAAAAATTGCGGAAAAAATGTGTTAGTTAATACCCCTAAAAATAACGGTACAACCATCATACCACCTGGAATTTTATCAAGTGTCTTCTTAATTGGAATATGCATTTTAATCCTCCTAACAAAGTTTTTACTCCCTATCGACTTCATTTGAGCCTTTATCAATACGTTTGAGATTGTTATGCTCAAACTGCTTTTGTTTTTTACAAGTTCATCTTACTCCCCTGTTAAACGCTTTCATAGTTTATGAAAGTTTAATAATTCTTTTTGTAAATAAAAAAAGTAAGCAGCCTTCATACTGCTTACAAAAAGTTTTTTATTCTGTGTTCTTTTAATCGATTATATTCATGTTGATAAACAGGTCTTCCAATCGTTCCATAGATTACCTTAACTTCCAGTATTCCTAAATCTTTTAAGAAATTTAAATACTTTCTAGCAGATACTCTTGATATACCTACTAAGTTCGCAGCATCATCGGTCGAAAAGGGTTCCTCTTTTAATTTTTGAACTGCTTCCCATACTTGTTTTAACGTATCCTTTGTTAATCCCTTCGGCAATTCTTCCACTGTCACAGTTTCTTCTCGATGCAAAAGAAGCGCATCCAACTCTTGTTGACTAATGGAAGCTTGCTTATTGGTAATCCTAGTTTGTTCTAGATAAGTTGTCAGTGCTGTGTTAAATCTTTCAAACTCAAATGGCTTTATTAAATAATCGACTACACCATGTCTTAAAGCCTTCTTAATGCGCTCAAGATCAGAAGCAGCTGAAATCACGATAACATCAATAGCAAGATCATTTTTTCGTAGATAAGCTAATAGCTCCAGTCCAATCTTACCAGGCATAAAAATATCTAAAAGGATAAGCTCTATTTTTTCTTTTTTTAATAAAGAAATCGCATCATCTACTGAATTGGCGGTTGCAGTTAAATGAAACCCATTGATTTGAGAAAGGTATCGTTTATTAATTTCTGCTACCATCGGATCATCTTCCACAATCATCACATTAATCATTTTATTCATCCTCTGCTTTATATGGTATATATACGGCAAAAGTGGTGCCCTTTCCAGGCTTGGACGAAATAATAAGTTCCCCCTCTAGCCTTTCAATCGCCATTGCCAATAAATACAATCCAAATCCCCGATTATTTCCTTTAGTAGAGAAGCCTTTATCTAGCACTTTATTTTGAAGGGCATTCGTCATTCCTATTCCAGTATCTTTCACTTCGATGGTTAAAATTTCTTCTGCATAATCCAAGGTAAGATCTACCTTTTTGTTTATGCTGTCTACCATTGCCTCTATTGCATTATCAAAGATATTTCCGATAATCGTAATTAGTTCATTTGTAATCTCCGGGTCTGCTGGTTTTGGAAGGATATTTTCACAAGCAAAGGAAAGGGAAACGCCTGATTCTCTAGCAAAACTTAGCTTACCAATCAAAAACCCAGCAAGTACAGGATCTTGAACCTTCTTCGTAACAAAGCCTACCTCTGTTTCCCGGTGATTAACCGTTTCACTTACATAATTAGCAAGGGTTTCATATTGTTCCGTACGAACTAAACCAAGGATAACATGGAGTTTATTCATAAACTCATGCGCCTGAGCACGGAGCGCATCCGCATAATTGCGCACCCCTGTCAGCTGCTCAGCTAATTGCTGAACCTCTGTTTTATCACGGAATGTGGCAATAGCCCCAACTACTTGATTTTCTACCACTACAGGAACTCTATTTACCAAAATGGTTACCCCATGCAAGTTCTGCTCTTGATCCAAATCCATTTCACCGGATTTTATAATGCGTGTTAACCGAGTTTCTGGTAAATAATCTTCAATGTTCCTTCCAATAGCATCCTCCCCAATGCCCGCTTTTTGAAAAAGCTTACTAGCTGCCTTGTTCACAAGCGTGATTTTTCCCTCTTGATCAATGGCTATAATGCCTTCACGCACAGACTGCAGCATCGAGCTTCGTTCTTCCAGAAGCTTGGCAATAGCAAAGGGTTCGAGCCCTAACAGAATTTTTTTGAAATATCTCGCCAGCACTACAGCCCCAATTATGCCAATGAGAATTCCTATTAATGTCCCTATTCCAATCCCCATCCGTCCTTTGTGGACAGCTTCTGTTACACTCTTTAAAGAAATTCCTACTGCCACTGCACCAATTTGCTCTTCCTCAGCGTTTTTTATTGGCGTAAATGCCCGCATCGATTTTCCAAGCGTTCCTTTGGAAATAGAAACATATTCCTTTCCATTAAGTACTGGTCCTTCATCCCCTCCACTGAAATGCTTTCCAACTTTACTAGATTCCGGATGGGATAGACGGTTTCCGTTCATATCCATCACCACAACAAAGTTCACATTCGTTTGTGCTTTAATTTTATTGGCAAACACCTGTACATCTTCTGTATTTTCTCTGCCTTCAAGAACTTCTATTACTTGCGGAGTTATCGCCATCATCCTCGCAACATTCAGTGCCTTCTCTTTCTGTGTTTCTTCCACGCTGGAGGTAATACTATTACTGATAATCAAATCCGTAATGCCAAGAGACAATGCAACAACTATACATACAAAAATAATAATGCTAGCTTGTAAACTGAATTTGCCTTTTTTCATATTCTCCTCCAAAGTGTTATAGGGTTAATTGTTTTAGTCATACGTAAATAAAAAACTGCTGCGCTCAAAAAGGGATAGAAGCAGACTCCATTCTCTATCATAAAGGCTATCATTTAATAAAAGAGTTTCTATCTGTTGATATATATGGCCATGAAAACTAAAAAACCTTCCCCTGTTAAGAGAAAGTTTTTTTAATTTATTATATACTTAAATAAGCTATGGGGCCTTTTTGTAATTAAAAAAAGTCCTTCCTTACAACAAAGAAATGCTGTCATAGGTTGGTTTTGTTTTCATAAAAAATGATAAGTGTTCTTTTAAAAATGCCACATAACGGTCAATCTCTTCTACTGTAGAGTATGGCGAAATAGTGAAAAATTTATGCGCATATACAGGGATTTGCTTGTTTGAATTTGCTGCTTTTACTAGGCACTGCTTTTTTGTATTTCCAAAGAAGATCGTATCTCTTTCAGCACCGATTATTTCTGCAAACGCATCATTAAATTGATTAATTTCAATCATTTCCTCAGCAGTTAAAAGACCGTTCCTTTCTTCTATCCATTTTGGCTCTTCTGGATAAAAACGGAAAGTGGTAATCGGTGAAACCTCATTCGTAATGGCAGCATTCGGGATTTCTTTTGTCAGCGTCTCTCTAAATTTACTATTCACACGAATATAGTTAGCTAGCAGCTTTTGATAGCCCTCCACACCAAATGCTAATAACGATGCATAAATTGCTAACGCACTTCCCATTCTCGAACATTCTAATGTATAGCCTGTATGATAGCTGCCGTAACCACGATTGCCAACATAAGGAGTTTCCTCTTCGTCTAAATCAACATACTTAAGACTCTCTCTGTTTTTAACCAAAAATAAACTCGTAATATACGGTGTTTGTCCTAGCTTATGGAAATCAAATACCATACTATCAGCAAGTTTGATTTGTGTAAACTTCTGTTGATAGGATTGCAAAACTTCCTTAACATCTTCTGCCAATTGAAGAGGATTTCTCTCAAAATCATAATTATTAAAAAAGGTATACATTCCTCCCATCGCTGAGTCTGCATGAATATAGAGCGGGCTTAAACAATGTCTGCGTTCTAACTCCTCCGCAAGCTGCTTAATTCCCTTTATGTCATCGATTCCAAAGGTATCTGTTGTACCCATTGTTGCCAGAATATAAAGAGGCACCCCACCTTTTGCAATAACCTGTTCTATTTTCTCCTTTAAATCTTCAAGATTCATAGAATGATCTTGGTTCACCTTGACTCGAACCATATTTTCTACCCCAATTCCGGCAGCTTCTACCGATTTATATAAGCTGTAGTGAGATAGCTCCGAACAGAAGCAATAAAGATTTTTCGGAATGCCCATTAGGTTAGAGGAAGGAGCATAACGAGCAATAGCGAGGCGTAAAGAATTGAAAACAGCCCCTTGTCCTCCCCATGTTGTATAGCCCGCACTTAAATTTTCGTCATATCCGATTAATTTAGAAAGCATACTTGTGATTTCCACCTCAGCTGTAGCTGCGGCTGGACCTTCTACATCCCAAAGGTTATTGCCATTTACAAGCACCATGACTAAATTACCTATGATACTAGCAATATTCGGCAAAGGTGCTGCATTTGCCACATAATTACGATTGACATAGCGATGACCTTCTACCAATTTTAGAAGCTCCTTGATTACTTCATTGATCGACACACCTGCTTGAGGAACATTCGCATTTTGAATCACACGATTATAATAATCCTCTGTGTACTCTGGCATTTCTCCAAGTGTTAATTTGTCAGGATCCTTTAATTCATCTATTTTTGTTAAAATTGTCTTAAAGTAGGACAGCAATTCCTCTCGTTGAAAGTCATTTCCGTCCATACTAGGAAACAATTCTTGTATTTCCTTCATTATTTGACCTCCTGAATGCTTCTTATTATTTAACAAAGTAATAATCAACCTGATAGGCCTGCTGCGTCTAAGATAACGATAATTAGGACAATAGGAACAATGTATTTCAACAGGACGTAAAAAATACATATTCTTACCCTGCCAATCCTATTTTTGCTCTCCATTGCTCTTGTTGTGACATAATTACTCCCTTTCCACTTTTGCAGCATATACTCCCTTCTGCTAGAGACAAAAGTCCAAATAAAAAAGTCCACACGAAAGAGGACATAAAAAAGCAATATATTGCTTATTAGCAAATATCCAGCCTTTTTTGGCAACCCGGCTGCCATGGAAATTGGCCCGCAGCTTTGCGTCCTCATGTTTCAATGAGTTTGCTATTTTCAAAGGAATATAACAAAATACTGTTATTTACGTTAAAAGTGGAATGAAAGTAAAAGCTTCTCACAAGTTTGATTACCGATGAGAAGCTTTTTTTCTAGCTTAAACCGCTACACTAACATCACCTTCAGCATGTGGGTTTTGTGCTGATTCTTGATTCCACGTAGATAATAGTTTATCCACATCATTTTTCAATTCTAAAAGATTTTCGGCTTCTTGTACTAAATTTTGAATTGTTTGTAATTCATCATCGCTGATTTCGATTAATTCCTCAAACATTTCAACCGATTCCCGTGAGATAGAAGCTATCTGTACAATTGTTGCCATGATTTGTTGAGAAGCTGACGATAATTCTTCTGTACTTGCAGAAGAATTTTCATTATTTTCCGCAATAACCTTTGTCGTAGACAAAATCTGTTCAAACATTGTTCCAACCTCTAGAATGTTCGTATTTGTCTCTTTGAATTCTTCTGTGCCCTGCTGCATTGATTTGACAACTATATTCGTTTCTTCTTGAATATTTTTCACAATATTGGATACTTCTGAAGAGGACTGACGGGACTGTTCAGCCAATTTTCGTACTTCGTCTGCTACAACAGCGAATCCCTTACCGTGTTCACCAGCCCGAGCTGCTTCTATTGCTGCGTTCAATGCCAATAGATTAATTTGTTCAGAAATCCCTGTAATTACTTTTACGATTGTACCAATTTCTTTAGACTTTTCACCAAGATTATTTATCGCATGAAAAGTCGTATTGATTGTTTGGTTAAATTGCTTCATTTTCACTAAAGAGTCCTTTAACTTTTCGTCTCCCTCTTGCGTTAATTCTAACGTAGTATTGGACTGTTCAGAAATTTGATTGGATCTTATGGACAAATCTTCAATCGCCTGAGCCATTTCCTCCATTGAAAGGGCGCTTTCCTCTGTAGCGACTAATTGTTTCTGCAAACCTCTGCCAACCTCATCAATTGCAGCTCTTACAATGTCCGCCTTTTCCATCGCGTATTCACCGATCTCCGTTAAACTTTCTCCCTTTTTATGTACGTTTTTGGAAAAAGAAAAGAACTTTCCCCTCACATGCTCTAAAAATTCAATTACTTGATTAAAGGTAGCATGATAAGAACTTGCTCCTTCTACTTTGCTGCTCATATTACCTGCCGCTATTTCTTTCATCCCGTTCATTATTTCTTTATTAATATGAGGATGGTTTTTCAATGTAAAATATCGATAAGCAAAATACACGGTGGTAACCAATAAGATAACAATAATACCTAGCAATATAGCCTCCATAATAAATAACTCTCCTATTTATATATTTGTTTAGACATTTGAAATTTTAAAGTTCTTTCATAATGATATATGTGCCGTCTGCGATTGTTGCAGGAATATCTTTTAATCTACTATTTTCTTGATATCTATGAACAATATAATTTCCTTTAACATCTTTATATTTTTTCATATTGTGATATTTTTCCATTACACGTATAGACTTAGGATTAGTTGCTTCTCCAACAACAGCCTTTAATCCCTGTTCAGATGCTTTCGTTATTAATTTATTTCCTAATTGCTTAATAATTTCGTGACGCTCGTGTTCAGCAGTTACTCCTAACATAAATAAATGAAGTATCTCGCCATCCTGCAGTTCTTTTCCAGTACGCTGCTTATAATCTTCCATAAAGCGTTTATCTACATCTTCAAGAACATGTAGAATAACATTCATATCTAAAAAGGTGCCTTCAAATACATCTTCCCCAATAATCTCTGGCGCATTAGTATCTCCAGCAAGAACACCAACAACCTTTTGATTATTATCTATAGCGACTGCACAATATCCCTGCTCCACAGTAGCATCTATATAATCTTTCGTGAACTGATAGAAATCATCATAGCCTATATTTAATTGACCAACCATTGGCTCTTGAACCCATTTCCCAGCTATATCTACTCCAATAAATGAGCTTGCAAGACAGTCAGCAGCCTTTTCGATTAGATCCGTTTGTTCCTTTGTTATAATTTCATATTTATACGACATTTCTACCTTTTTCACTTCATAACTCCCCTTCAAATCCGATTAAAAACAGCTTTCTATTTACAACCTGGCATTACTTAGAATGAGATGCACGATCAATAAATGTACCTGCAAAATCAATTCTTTCTAGGGCATTTCTAATTTGCACTTGGGCAATTTTAGACGAAGGTTTAATTACAAGAACATCCTTAAAACCTAAGCTAGAGTAAAATTGCATTGTTTGTTCTAACTGAGGTACCACCTTTGATGGAACGGGCGTTTGATGAGTACCATCCACGACAAAAGTATAGTCTTTTTTGGATACTTTACTTATCGTATCCTGTAAATCAACCATATACCCCTCTGCGTCTTCCTCTCTCATCAACCCATGTACCTGTACACGTACTTCTTTTGAGTTTTCATCTATTTCCATTTTATACTTCTTTTTGTCTACAACAATCATCTCGAATCTCCTTTTCTATAAGTTTGTTTAGTTTATATTTTTTATTGTTCTCCCACGAATCCAAAGTAAAAATAAATAGCTATCCTAATACATAAATAGGGATAGCCAAATAATTGCTTAAAGTATACCTGGCAACCCGACTATCATTATCCAAGAGGATTTTAGACTCGTAGCTTTGCGTCCTTACCTTTCGATAAGTTTGCTTTTTTCAATTTCAGGAAAACAATAGTTCTAATAGCATGTATACATATTACTATTCCATTATAAGGAACTTGTCATTTTTTGTCGATACCAGGATTTTCTCTTCACATAAAAGAAACAAAAAATAGGTCTAATTACCTTGTGATTTCCAAACGATAATATTTGAAAATTCTCTCTCCTTGCGTATATAGTTAAAATGTATAAAAAACCCAATAAAGGAGTGAAGTTATGGGATTAAAAAGGAATTGGGCAGGTAATTATCAATATAGCACGACGAACTGGCACGAACCAGAATCAGTGGAGGAAATTCAACAATTAGTTTTAAAGTTAAAAAAGCTTCGTGTAATTGGAACTCGCCACTCATTTAATAACATCGCAGATTCAGACGAGAATATCGTCTCTTTGCAAAAACTGAATAAAGTTATTGCTATTAATAGGGAAGAAAAAACAGTAACTGTAGAAGCAGGAATGAAGTATGGAGATCTATGCCAAGTGCTTCAGCAGCATGGCTATGCCTTACATAATCTTGCATCCCTACCACACATTTCGATTGCTGGAGCTTGTGCCACAGCAACACATGGTTCAGGTAATCGCAATCAAAATTTATCTGCTGCAGTTTCCGCTATGGAAGTCGTTACAGCGGACGGTAGTATCATAACTTTTTCAAGAGAAAAGTCAGAAGAGGAATTACATGGTGCAGTCGTTGGATTAGGAGGAATTGGTATTGTTACAAAACTAACCTTAGCTATTCATCCAAGTCATCAAATGCGGCAAGATGTTTATGAAAATCTTCCATTCGCTCAAATAGCTGATCATTTTGATATCATTTCTTCCAGTGCTTATAGTGTCAGTCTGTTTACAGATTGGCAGAACGAAACATTTAATCAAGTGTGGTTAAAGAGCAAGCTGACAAATGACCAGACTTTTTCACTAGGTGATGACTTTTACGGAGCAAAAGCAGCCAAAGAAAATCTTCATCCAGTACGAGGAGTCGCTGCAACTAATTGCACGGCACAGCTCGGTGTTCCAGGAGATTGGCTTGACCGCATGCCACATTTCCGAATGGACTTCACTCCAAGTAAGGGACAAGAGCTGCAAAGTGAATATATTTTCCCGCGAGAACATGCCTATAACGCTCTTTGTGCCCTTAGTGACATTCGTGAATACATTGCACCCCTTTTATTTATTTCTGAAGTGCGGACAATTGCGAAGGACGAACTTTGGTTAAGTCCATCCTATAAACAGGATTCCGTCGCTATTCATTTTACTTGGCAAGATAAGTGGAAAGAAGTTCAGCAAGTACTCCCGCTAATCGAATCCAAGCTCGAGCCTTTTCAAGCAAAGCCACATTGGGGGAAGCTATTTACTACTGCCCCTTCCAAAATACAATCGCTATATGAAAAAATGCCCGCATTCCAGCATTTACTTATGAAGTATGACCCACAAGGTAAGTTCCGCAATACTTTTATGAATAGGTATATTTTTAACGAACAGAATTGAATCCGTTTACAATAAAATGTCGCTAGGCTGCTTCTAAACTAAAAAGCAATGGATGCTTAATCTATTGCCCCCATTGCTTTTTAGAAAATATAAATTTTTTCATCCTAAATCTCAATAATAATCGGAAGAATCATCGGCTTTCTCTTTGTTTGATTAAATAAATACTGGCCAACTGATTTTTTAATATTTTGTTTCATTACATTCCATTTATGAATATTCTCTGATTGCAAGTCATTGACAGTCTTTTTGACCAAACGGTTTACTTCCTTCAGTAATTCATCAGAGTTACGGGCATAAACAAATCCCCTCGTAATCGTATCTGGGCCAGAAATAATCTTCCTGTCGCCCTTGCTGATGGTGATAATAACAACAAGCATCCCATCTTCCGATAACTGCTTTCGATCTCTTAACACAATATCGCCAACATCCCCAACACCCATCCCATCTACATATGTGTCTCCTGCTGGGACAAAGCGTGTTTGACGGGCTACTCCATTTTTGATATCGACAACTTCTCCATTTTTAATAATAAAAGTATTCTCTTTTTCCACTCCCACTGATTCTGCTAATATTCGATGATGGTAGAGCATACGAGATTCTCCATGAATGGGAATGAAGTAGGTTGGTTTCATTAAGGTTAACATTAGCTTTAAATCTTCTTGATAACCATGACCGGAAACGTGCATACCGGTTGTACTGCCAGAACCATAAATTACTTTTGCCCCAAGTTGAAATAAATTATCTATGATTTTAGAGACGTCTTTTTCATTTCCAGGGATTGGAGATGCTGCTAGAATCACGGTATCCCCCGGATATATTGTAACATCGCGAAAGTTCCCACTTGCTAAACGTGACAAAGCAGCCATTGGTTCTCCTTGACTACCTGTACAGAGAATGGCAACTTTTTCTACTGGCAGTTGATCTACTTGACTGACATCAATTAACATTCCCTCCGGCATATGAAGATAGCCACGTTCTATAGCAACGTTCACCACATTTACCATACTGCGGCCAAGCAATGCTAATTTACGATTCGTTTTTATAGCAGACTCTACTACTTGTTGTATTCTATTAACATTCGAAGCAAATGTCGAAATGAAAATTTTCCCATCTGCTTTCATAAAGGCTTCATCTAAATGAGAACCAACCATTTGTTCAGAAGGAGTTAACCCCTTTCGTTCTGCATTTGTGCTCTCTGATATTAATGCTAAAACTCCCTGCTGCCCGATTTCCGCCATTTTATGTATATCAGCATATTGGTTATTAGCCGGGGTTAAATCAAATTTAAAGTCACCTGTGTGAACAATATTTCCTTCTGGGGTGTGGAAAACAACTCCAAGACAATCTGGGATGCTGTGACTTACCTTAAAAAAGGAAACTTGCACTTCTCCAAACTCTAGCTTGGAGCTAGAATCAATAGTTATTAATTTTGTCTCTCCGTTTAGCTTATGCTCATTGATTTTAAGCTCTATTAAACCTAAGGTAAATCTTGTAGCATAAATAGGAATGCTTAATTTCCTTAGAATATAGGGGATTCCACCAATATGGTCTTCATGACCATGGGTAACGATTAAAGCTTTTATTTTATCTTGATTCTCCTCCAAATAGGTTATATCTGGAATTATTAAATCAATACCCAATAAGCTTTCATCAGGAAATTTCCCTCCACAATCAATAACAAAAATTTCATCCTGATATTGAACGACATACATATTTTTTCCGATTTCATTTATTCCGCCTAATGCAAAAAACGACAAAGCATTCTCATCCACTTTCATTATTCTCCTCCTTATCGCACTAAATATTGTTATTATTTCTTTTTTATTTAGCTTTCATGCAAAAAGAAGAGAAACACATCTATTGCTTAAGAAACTTTAAAGAAAAGGCTCCTGCAGAAAAAGAAAAAACCCCAATAAGGGGTCTTAATCCAAAATTCACTATTTTAAGTTTTTTATGCCAGTTTCTAATACTTCCATTTGCCATAACGTTTGTTCGTCTGTTATGGTCTTATCTTCCCCATTTATAATCGCTTTGTATAAATCATCATACACTCTTCCATAATCGCCGTTTACCGATTTCACTGTTTCTTCATGGATTGTCCCTTCATCATCAATGTAGGTTAATACTCCATAGTGTTTTATCGTATCTATCCCGAAATCTTTATTATCCGGCATGTAAAATAATTTTAAATGTTCCTCTTGACGATCTTTTGTTTCTTTCACAAAACATCCCTTTTTTCCATGAACGACAAAGCTTGGTCTTTCTTTCAATCTAAAATAACTAGACTTTACAGACACTTTCATCTTCCCATAATATAAATCTAAATCAAAATAATCATTCATTCTTCCTTGTCCTAATAATTGCCTTACATCATAATGAATATGATCAGGTTTGCCAAAATAGCTGATGACCTGATCAAGCGTATGGCAGCCATGTCCATATAAAAATGACTCCGCAGGATTAAAAGTCTCTGCAGATTCTGGCACTTCCGGACGGTAATAATCATAATGCATTTCCACTTCCAGCAAGTCCCCTAATTTGCCTTCTTCGATGACCTTCTGCACAGTCAGAAAATCACTGTCAAAACGTCTATTTTGATACGCCTGCACAATTAAATTCTTTTCTTTCGCCAATGCAAATATTTCTCTGGCCTGCTGGGCAGTTTCCATAAAAGGTTTTTCAACTAAACAGTGTTTATTATGTTCTAGTGCTAATTTAGTGTATTCAAAATGACTGTCATGTCTTGTGCAAATAACAATTAATTGAATGTCTTTATCATTTAATAATTCATTTAAATCAGATGTATAATTGACTCCTGCAATTCGATCCCAGCTTTCATGCTTTGGATTTCTTTGATAAATTGTTTTTACCTTGATATTCTCTCTTTGTAATACAAACGGCAGATGATATCTGTTTGTGCTTTTCCCATTTCCAATATAACCAATAGTAAGCATAGCAGCCTCCTAAAAATTTATTTATTATACTATTTATCCCATTTTTCTTTCTATTTGTCATGTGAAAAGCACCTCCTAAAAAAATCATACTAGGAGGTGCTTTTCTCTTTTATATTGTCTTACTTACATTAAGTGAATTAGGTGGAATACAATACCTACCACGAATAAGCCAAGAATCATAACGATTGGAGAAACTTTCTTTCTAAGCAGCCACATACAAAGAAGTGTTAACAATAATCCAGCTAAACCAGGAATTAAGCTATCTAAGTTACTTTGTAATGTTGTTACTTTTATTGGATCTAATGAAAGACCAGCAGCTTGCTGTTCCAAGGCGGTTTTAATCCCCTCTGCTCCAGCAGGTAATTTATCCCAATCAATATAAGCACCTTCATCAAGCTCTACTGACGATACTACAGGGGTAAATTTGACCGATACCCACCGGTTTACGAGTGCACCGAGGATAAACATCCCGAGAATCGATGCCCCTTTTGTAATGTTTTGCAGCAACCCACCAGATAAGTCATCCGTAATTTTTGAACCAGCTTTGTAGCCAACTTCTTGTGTATACCAAGTGAATCCCATGCGGATAAGGTTCCAAGCAAAGAAGTAAATAATTGGTCCAAGAATATTACCAGTTAAAGCAAGAGAAGCAGCCAAAGCACCAAGGATTGGCTTCACTGTAAACCAGAAAACTGGATCTCCAATACCAGCTAATGGTCCCATCATTCCGACTTTAACCCCTTGAATTGCTTTATCATCCACTGGTGCTCCATTGGCACGCTCTTCTTCAAGCGCTAATGTTACACCAAGAATAGGTGAAGCGACATAAGGATGTGTATTAAAGAACTCTAAGTGACGTTTTAGCGCTTCCGCACGATCTTCTTTTGATTTATATAATCTTTTTATTGCAGGAATCATGGCGAATGCCCAACCACCGTTTTGCATACGTTCATAGTTCCAAGAACCTTGAATAAACGTGGAACGCCACCAAACCGAAATACGATCTTTTTTTGATAATTTAAATGCTTTTTCCATTTTCTGTCCCCTCCTTCTTAGTAATTATCGATAATATCGCCTAGTGGATCACCAGTGTTCCCATTTCCGCCATTACCAGAGCCGCCTTTGTTAGAAAGCGCAAGATAGATAAGAGCAAGAGCCACACCGATAGCCCCAAGACCAATAAGTGTAATTTGTGAAACAGTCGCTAATACGAAACCAATCGCAAAGAATGGCCATACTTCTTTTGTAGCCATCATGTTAATAACCATTGCGTAACCAACAGCAACAACCATTCCCCCGCCGATTGCTAAACCGTTTGTCAACCAATCTGGCATAGCTGTAAGTAAGTCACTCACAGGACCTGCCCCAATAGCGATAATTAACGCAGCTGGTATAGCAATACGTAATCCTTGTAAGATGATCGCAAAAATATGCCATAGTTCAACTTTTTTAATGTTTCCTTCTTTCGCCGCCGCATCCATCAAATGCACCAATCCTGTTGCAATTGTACGAACGATGATAGTTAATAATAAACCAGCAACTGCAAGTGGAACTGCAATCGCAATGGCAGAGGATACACCGGCATCCCCTTGACCGCTTAAAACTAAAATAATGGCAGATGCAACTGATGCTAATGCAGCATCCGGTGCTACGGCAGCCCCAATGTTCGCCCAACCTAAAGCGATCATTTGAAGGGTACCACCTAAGATAAGACATGGTACTAATTCTCCTGTAACTAAGCCGATTAACGTACAGGCAATGATTGGTTGGTGAAAGTGGAATTCATCCAGGATTCCTTCAACACCAGCTAAAAACGCTACAATAATGACTAATAATATTTGAATCATATTCAAATCCATGTTTATTAATCCTCCTTTTTCTTTGATATTCGGATTATTTTCGTCTATTTAACTCTTCTTGTGCTTTCTTGATTATTTCATCCATATTACCTTTTGAATCATTCGGAACTTTACGTACATCGAAGCTTAAACCAGCTTCTTTTAACTTCGCAAATGCATCAATATCGTCTTGGTTAAAAGCTAACACCTTATTCGGTTGAACTTTACCAGGTGAGTGTGCCATAGAACCTACGTTGATTGTCTTCAATGGAACACCACCCTCAACTGCTCTAAGAGCATCCTGTGGATTTTCAAATAGTAGTAAAGCGCGTTGACCACCAAAGTGTTGATCATCTTTTGCAAGTTCGATCATTTTTTTCACTGGAACAACATGTGCTTTTACTCCTGGAGGAGCAGCTTGTTGGATTAATTTCTTACGAAGTTCATCCTTCGCTACTTCATCAGAGACAACAATAATACGGGTAGGCTGTGTCGTTTTTGTCCAAGCCGTTGCTACTTGTCCATGAAGTAAACGAGAATCAATACGTGCTAACACATATTCAAATTTCCCAGGAGCACCTGCACTTACTGGCTGAGCAGTCGTATTAGCAGCTGTTTCTGCTGGTTCTAAAGCTTCAGGTCTTACTTTAACTCCTTCTTTAGCTGTTCCTAAAATATGTGCGGCAATTTCATGTGCAGTGTTCATTGTAAAGCGTGATGCATAAGCTTCAATCAACATTGGTAAGTTCATACCAGCAACAATTGCCCATTTTTCATTGTGTTCTTCAAACAAGCTATTGGCTTGGTTGAAAGGAGTTCCACCCCAAAGATCAACTAAGAATAGTACTTCGTCTTGGTTATCGAAAGAGGCGATTGCTTCTTGCATTTTTGCCTTTACATCTGCAGGTCCTTCGCTTGGCATCAATGTAACAGCTTTTACATTTTCTTGCTCTCCGAAGATCATTGCTCCAGATTGCAAGATACCACTGGCAAATTCACCGTGACTAGCAATGATAATTCCTACCATCTTTTTACCTCCCATTATTATTTTTACAGCTATCAAGCTGCATTTTTCCAACTCATCTAAAGCGATTACATATAAGCGATTACAGTGTTTGATAAAAATAAAAAAGGCATGAGTAAAAAGTCGATTTAAATGAATTTATAGGTATAGAATGCCCCTATTCTCTTCATTCAATCATACTTTTTTACTCATGCCTGATCGAATCAGTAACACGTAAAATAATGACGATAGTTATTCAATTTATTCTGTAAACGCTTTAAACGGAGTAATTAATATCCTTCTGCTTCACTTTAGTAAGCTTGCAAAAAAATTATAGCACACTGGATTTTCTCTTTCAATAGGGAAATTTATTTTTTTGATTCCGCTATCATTTTCTTAAAACCTCTCTCAAAAACAATGCTGAGATTCCTAATTGCAATATATTTTTTTCCTCTATCCTTTCTACTGCGAATCTGTTATTTTTTCGACTTACCCGTTAATCCGCGTTTAATAACATCAAAGAAACTCAACGATTGAACCATACGCTTCGGATCAACATACTCACGAATTGCTCGTAAAACTTTTTTCGGGTCTTTAGAAGAAAATGTATACGTCCCATTTCGTTTCGTTTGGATAGAATAACGCGGGATCCATTTCCCCTTGAACATGATGGAAGCAATTACATAATCTACCTCTTCCCAAGGAATCTGGATAAACTTGCGAGCATCACGGCTATTAAAGAATTCAAAGCCCTTGTCCCCAATCATAATCTTCCCATATTCTGAGATTCCTGTGTGTGAAGTTGCATTCATAACTAAATCGACTTTTGTATTAATTGATTGGACCATTTGTTTACTCCATTTCTATCTTTTAATACTAATAATTATACGTGTTTTTTTGCTTTAAGCAAATACTCTGGGAGAGTTCACATTAACTTAAGAATTTAGATTATGCAATTAAGAAGCTATTGTATTCAGCGGTATCTTTAGAATTACTAGCAAATAGTTTTGATGATGTTGATCAAATATTGGAAGTGGAATGCTCCAATCTATATGTTCACGGATAATTATTATTTCCGAACGTATTTAAAAAAAGTTTGAAATCATGCGTGCCGATTTTACAACATCGACACGCATGGAGAGTATTTTTAGGGCTGTCTATTTGACCATAATAGGACTAAAATTGGTTTCGCTTTTTTCTTTTGATCAGGAAATGAGGAATTAATATCAGATACGATATGCATAAAATACAAATCATAACCAAATCGCTATCTTGTTTATTTTTCAGCCTTCCTCAATCGGTGATGATCCATTAGAGGGTGCTCCTAAATGTCTCTACAATATGCTCTACTGTAAATCCATATTCCTCCATTAATCTATTTGCTGGAGCGGATGCACCAAAATGATCAATGGTAATCATTCTTCCATTATGTCCAATATATTCTCTCCAACCTAAACTAGAGCCTAATTCGATTGCCACACGTGCAGTTATATGACTAGGAATCACCCTTTCCTTATAATCTGCTGGTTGTTGTTCAAAAAGATCCCAGCTTGGCATACTTATAACAGAAACATATATGCCTTCCTTTTCTAACACTTCTTGTGCATCAAGAGCAAGGGTTACTTCTGAACCCGTAGCAAGTAACAGACCAACTACTTTTCCTTTTGCTTGTGATACAACATAAGCGCCTCTTTTTACCCCTTCATACACTTGTTCTTGATCAGCCTTAAGAGTTGGAAGATCTTGGCGAGTTAACACTAAAGCAGTCGGATGGTCTTGACTTTCAAGTGCTAAGCGCCATGCTGCCGCCGTTTCCTTCGCCTCTGCTGGCCTAATGACTGAAATACCAGGCATTGCCCTTAATGCCGCAAGATGCTCGATTGGCTGGTGTGTCGGCCCATCTTCCCCGACTGCAATACTGTCATGTGTAAATACATAAGTAACTGGTAACTTCATCAGTGCGGCTAAGCGAATCGCTGGGCGTAAGTAATCAGAGAAAACAAAAAAGGTTGCTCCAAATACTTTCACTCCACCGTGAAGAGCCATCCCGTTTAATGCGGCACCCATTGCAAATTCACGAACACCAAACCAAATATTGCGTGCTTCATAACCATCTAACGCAAAGTTCTTTTCCGATGAAATCAAAGTTTTATTAGATCCTGCAAGATCAGCTGAACCACCGATCATTTGTGGAATGGCATTTGCTGCTGCATTTAATACTCTTCCTGAAGATTCCCTCGTTGCTATTTTTAATCCTGATTCAAATATAGGCAGATCCTTTCGCCAGTTTATAGGAAGTTCGCCTTTTACAGCACTCTCAAATTGCGCTGCAAGTTCAGGATAGGTTGCTTTGTACTCCTCAAATTGTTCATTCCACGCTTGCTCTATGGCTTTTCCTTTTTCTCTGATACTCGCAAAATGCTTTTCTACTTCTTCTGGTACAAAAAATGGTTCTTTTGCTTCCCACTGATAAGCCGCTCTCGTTAATTCAATTTCTTCTTTCCCAAGAGGTGCACCATGACTCGCCGAGGAACCAGACTTATTAGGTGAACCAAAACCAATTGTTGTTTTAACCTCAATTAAAGTAGGTCGTTCTAAATCTGTCTTTGCTTCTTTCACTGCCTTTTGGATAGCTTCAATATCATTACCATCTTCTACGCGCAGGACTTGCCATCCATATGCTTTAAATCGATCTGCTACACTTTCAGAAAAAGATAGATTGAGATTCCCGTCTAGTGAAATATCGTTAGAATCATATAGCACAACTAAACGACCTAGCTTTAAGTGCCCTGCTAGGGAAGCTGCTTCCGCAGATACCCCTTCCATTAAATCCCCATCGCCACAAAGACTATATGTAAAATGATTTATTATATGGAAATTCTCCTTATTATACCTTTCAGCTAGATGACTTTCTGCCATTGCCATACCAACCGCCATCGCGATACCTTGACCAAGCGGGCCTGTTGTCGCTTCTACTCCTTCTGTATGTCCATATTCAGGATGTCCAGGTGTTTTGCTTCCCCATTGACGGAAATTCTTTAAATCCTCAATCGTCAGCCCATATCCGAATAGATGAAGCATACTGTATAGCAGGGCTGAACCGTGACCAGCCGACAGGATAAAACGATCACGATTCAGCCATTTAGGATTAGCAGGATTTATATTCATTTCTTTTGCCCATAACGTATAAGCCATTGGAGCAGCCCCCATTGCAATTCCTGGGTGACCAGAGTTCGCTTGTTCAATTGCGTCAATGGATAATAATCTAATAGTGTTAATAGCTAATTGGTCAATCAATTGGTTTGTAGTCAATTTAATAAAGCTCCTTTATTTTTTAAATTGTTTGTTTTTCTGAATATCTATTATTTATTTAAAAGGATTTTACAATGTATAAAGAGGCGGGTTTCCTTCCCCCACCCCTTTAAAAAATTAGGATTCTACTTCTTTCCCAGTCATGTCCTTGTAATCTTGACACATAATTTCCCATGACTTTTCAATATCTTCATTTACTCCAAATAAGCCACTGCGGCCGACGATATAAATGTCAGGACCAGCTTCATCAATTCTCTTAAATGTTTTTCGACTAGAGGAACCATCCATTTCAATAACATATTGATATCCCTTTTTGTCTCGTAATTCTCTTAATGCTACAATTTTATCTAATGTGCTTTCGATAAAACGCTGCCCGGCAAACCCTGGATCCACTGTCATAATGGTTATTTTATCTACTAATTCAATATATGGAAAAATTGTTTCAATAGTCGTTTCTGGATTCAGTACTACTCCAGCTTTTAACCCAGCATCATGTATTTGATCAATTAAACGAAAAGCTAAACCATCAAGTACTTCCGCATGCATGCAAATCCATTCACACTTTAAATCAACCAATTGTTGAACCCAGAAACTTGGATTTGTAACCATAAGATGGGCAGACATAGGTAAATCACTTATCTTCCGTACTTCCTCGATAAACCAAGGGGATAAAGTAATATTCGGCACATAATGCCCATCCATAATATCAATATGATAAGAATCTACATGCTGATTTAAAAATGTGATTTGTTCTTTAAATTTATCTAAATCCATAGTCATTAAGGATGGTGAAAATCCTACTTTTTTCATCATTTGCTCAACCTCCACAAACCTGCTATTTTCTTTAAATTAATGCTCTTTTTTTAAACCAAACTTATTAACTAATAAAACTTAGCTTTACTGGTATATCAGTTAATGGTCCGTGCATTTAGTTAAAGAATTTGTATATCATCTAAATCAATATCTTCCTCTTCCACTTCTACTTGTTCGTCTTCTTTTACGTTTTTCTTAATTAAGGCAAGCGCTAATCCTGTAACGACTACATTCACTAGAATAGCTGCAACACCCGCCCAAGGATTGGACATAGTTGGTAACATAAATACGCCGCCAAATGGTACTGTTGCATCTGCTCCTAACACCATTGTTACTGCTCCGCCAGCTGCTCCTCCAATGGCTACAGCTGTTACAGTACGAACGATATCATTCATAACAATTGGGATTACCCCTTCAACGATATTAACAACACCCATTGGCACCGCTGACTTTAATGTCTCTACTTCTGATCGAGTATAAATATTTTTCTTAAAGACTTTTGCAATAAAGTAAGCTAATCCAAATCCAATTGGAGTTGCTGTATTTACTAATTGTAAAGCTGTGATCGGCCCATTAATTCCTTCTGCCTGCATGGTTAATACGAAGGCAAACACAGTCTTGTTAATTGGACCGCCAAAGTCAATTCCGCTCAATAGACCAACAATTCCGCCGAATACTAATAAAGAGGAGGTTCCTAAACTGTTTAATGCATCTGTTAATAAGGATGTAAAGGCAGCAATCGGGATACCGATAATGTATACCATGATTAATCCACCAATAATGGATGTGAAGAATGGAACAATTAGGGTTGGCATTAACCCTTTAGCCCAGCTAGGAACTTTAAAATGTTTTATAATTGCTATAGCAAGATAACCTGATAAAAATCCTCCCAAAATACCACCAATAAATCCAGCACCAATCGCGTTAGCAGTTAAACCAATAATGAATCCTGGAGCTATTCCTGGTTTACCAGCAATGGAATAAGAAATCCCTGTTGCAATAACGGCAGGTAATAACCCTAAACCTGCTCCACCCATTGTTGCTAATGCATCCCATATGTTAAATTCCCCTTGTACTAAGGTACCTTGACTAGTCCCGCCAAAAGCCATACCAATTGCGATTAAGAAACCTGCTCCACAAACAATTGGAATCAAAAATGAAATTGCTGTTAATAAATGGCCTTTTAAATTTAATTTTTTTACTCCACTCATTATTAACCCTCCTTTTAATTAAAGACCTCTCTCCATAAATTTCTTAGCTACATAAAGCTTCTTTCACATCTTCCGCATTTTTGGATTGCAGCATCTTCTTAATGACTTCATCATTTCCTAGTTTTCTAGCAAATAATGATAATAATTTCAGATGACTTTGTGCTCCGTCATCGTTTCCAACAGCAAACAGAATGATTCCTTTTACACCCTTTCCATCGAGGCTCTCCCAAGCAATTTCCTCTTGCGTTATACCAATGGCTACCCCTATTTTTTCAACAGAATCGCTTTTACCATGAGGAATAGCAATATAATTGCCTATCCCAGTCTGTCCGATTGCTTCTCTCGCATAAATATCCTTTGTGAACTCTTCGATATCTTTAATGTACTTGTTTTCAAGTAACACCTCAGCTAATTCCTGAATAGCTTCTTCTTTACTTTTAGCGCTCATGTTGGTTTTGATTGTATTTATATCTACAATGTTGTTTACTTCCATCATTCTCTCTCCTTTTACGATTATTTCTTTTGACTTACAACCTCTGCTGCTTTTTCAATTAGTTTATTTGGTGATTTAACAGCTATCTCTGTGGTGACTTGGATAATTCGCTTTCCGTCAAACCGTTCTCTTCCTGCGATTTTGACATCTGTAGCCAAAATTACGATGTCTGCTTCAGCTATTTGCTGTTGCGATAATTCATTCTCTATTCCAATCGTTCCTTGTGTTTCAATATGAATTTCATGACCTGCCTTCTTTCCAGCATTCTCTAATTTTTCCTGTGCGATATACGTATGGGCAATCCCAACTGTGCAAGCTGCAACTCCAACTATTTTCATGATTATTCCTCCTAATATCCTATAATTTCTTCGCTGAATTCTTCTTCTTCATGACTTTTCAATAAGCGGTTTAGATACTCTTCATCTGCAAAAGATCGGATAAATGAAGAGATGCGTTTCTTTATATTAACGCTTTCATTTTTCTTTAATAAAATAATAATCACTAGACAGATATCTTTTGACTGATCCCATGTTATGATTGGATTTACTAAACGGATAAATAGAATTTGACTTTTCTTGAGTTGATCACTTTCAATATGTGGCAGCATTACATGCTCTGCGATTAACGTACTGCCTATTTTATCTCTCTCATTTAATTGATGGATCACTTCCTCTTTTGATATAGGATTATCTTGTGAAACAATCTTAGAAATAAAAGAGTAGATTTCTTCTTTTGTTTTTAATTCACAATTAAAATAAACTTGATAGATTGAATTAATATCCATGGTAAATTTCCTCTATTTTTCCCTGAAGTCTCTTCTGATCATCCATTGTAAACATTGCACTCACTAATAAATAAGGAATAGCTACTTCTTCCTTCATATGAACTGTACTTAAAATCAATTCAGCATCTGAGTACTTCTCTTTTAATATCTGTGTATTTCGTGATGCCACTACATCCACTATTTCTAACTCGGGGAATTTCTTGGAAACCTTTGCTCTTAGAAGTTCTGAAGTTCCAATTCCCGTTGTACACATGATTAATGTTTTGATTGGATGCTGATATTGTCTCGTTTCCAGCGCCTTTGCAAAATAGAGGGTGATAAAACCATTTTCATCATCATTTATCGCTGGTAAGTTGAATTTTTCACTAATCGATCCAGAAACCTTCCTTACCCCCATAAATACTTCTTCATACGTCAACTTAATCTGACTTAACAAATTATTTTTAACCCGAATCTTGTGCTCCAATCGATTCAGCATTGGTTTAATATGATTGGCTAAATCGACAAATATAGACTGACACTGGCTGTCTATATCCATTCCTAAGCTGGTGCTCATTCCTTCAATATAGGCCTTCGTTACTCTAATCACTTCTGATGAAAAAGTAGAAGTAATAGCATGCGATCCCTGCATTCTTGATGACACTAGATATTGATAAAGAAAATACACTTCCATATCTGGCAAAGGACTGTTCAAATATTTCTCGATATTCTGCACAATCATCTTAGCAAGCGGATACAAAATATCTCGCTGCATGTTTTCCATTTCTTTAGAAGAAATCTCATCAGTAAATAACCTGATAGGAACTTTCCTTGATCGGCTCAAAAGTATATATAAATGAGAAAAAATATTCACATTATATGGATAAGGAATCGTTATGTTTAAATCCTCTTCCATCTTTCTCAATTGCTCCAATATAAATAAGACATCGTATTGATTAAAATTCAATTTCGGATTCCGCTTTAAATCATCAATATCAATAATATGAAAGATCTCAATAATATCTTTAATTGCCTTCCTAATATTCACTTCATCCCCAAGAATGGCTAAAGTTCTATTTTTTCGCTCTAAAACTAAATTGTATTTTTTTAGCTCTTCACTCATTATTTGTTCATCATTAAAAGCAACAGAGTCTCCTACATAATAGTCACTAAATAAATGATAAACATTTATAGGTTTCGGCGAAGACAATAATAGTTGTTCCATTATTCGTTTACGTCTCTCTTGAGGAGAAAACTGCATTTTCTTGTCTTTATAATTGCTTTTTTGTGCATGAATAAATTTTTCGTAATCTAGTTTATATCCTCTCCCTCTTTCAGATATGATTAAAGGGCCATCCTCGTACTCGTCATTAATTTTATTTACTAAACGATAGACTGTTTTTTGAGAAACATTTAGTACTTCAAGGAGTTCCTTCGAAGTAACATATCCTTGAGTCTTTGAAAGAAACAGTAACAGATCTTGTTCATAATTACTTTTAGAACTCATCTCCTTGCCTCCTTGCTATTATATTAACCTATACAATAACATACGCTTCGCTGGAAAATGACCGTTGCAACGGTCATTTTTTCATAGAATCTCTAGGTGATTTCTTTCCATCGTCAGACTGACAAAGCATTATGCATAAATGGTTTATGGTGGACAAAGCCCATCTACACCTGTAGTGTGTTTATTCATGTTATAAAAAGAAACAGAGACGCCTAATAAGTTCAGCGAACTTATTAGGCGTCTTTTTTTTAAACATTGATACCGTCATATCCTTTCTACAGGAAGATTCCTTTTTAGTAGCTTAAATTTCTTAAGATCACCAAAAATACAAAAATAAAATAAACCCTGCCATTTGGCAAGATTTTATTTATACTAATTCTTTTAAATTATGAATGTAAATCCTGCGAATTTTTTCTATTTGGTTGATATAGGGTTTTCATCTTCTTCCATGTCCGCACAACTTTGATTAATAGCAAATTCTGTTCCTTTCATTATATAATACCATTCCTAAAATTGGTCCTCCAGATGCACCTATTCCAGTCCATATTACATACGCTGTTCCCATTGGATTTCCATTACATAGGCAAGTAAAATAAAACGTAAGCCAAACCCTGAGCTAAATAAACCAACTATAGTCTAGAAGTTCTCGTCAACATACTTCTTTATTGATCATCTCTTACTCTCCTTTCTGCGGATAAGTTTTGTACTGTTCATTTAAGTTGATTTTTGTATAAAATTTACTTTCTATTAAAATAATTACAACTTATAATGTATTTAAAACTATACTAAGGAGAAAGAAATGAATTATGAAAACATCTACCCCATGCCCTAACTGTAATAAATCTCTTACAATCGAACATTTTGAAGATTTTCCATCACCATTTAATATGAAATGCCCGCATTGTAAGGCCAAGTTAAAAGAAACGAAGATGACACCAATATTAATTTTAGTAGCAATAATCATAATTCCTCTCTTTATTTTACTTGGTGTCACTGTCAAAAACTTTTTAACTAACTTCTTTCCTGTTGTGGAAAAAATCCCCACAGCAATAATTTTCCTAGCATTTTGCTATCCCGTTTATGCTTTATATGAAGCTTTCAATGCTGTTATTATCTTTAAAGGGAATCTCCAATTAAAAAAACGTCAGTAATAATAGAAGCGTGAATTCTCTCACGCTTTTTGTATTAAATTAGAGCTTTTCTTTCCGATTGCACAGCTGTTATCTACTTTCCTTACGTTTAACTATTAGCTTTCGTCCATCACATATTTCCGTATCTAATTCTTGTTAATTTCATGAAAACGATGTCTTCATTTTCTATATCAAACAAAAACACCATACTCCCACGACATCGTCTAAAACCTTAGCCAACTTTACTCCTCCTTGCTTCACTTTAGTTATCTGTTTTCACTTCATGTCGAATCTTTTAGTTTTTTGTGGAATTCTATTCCTTTAATAATTCCAGTATTTGATATACCATAAATATACTTATTACGTTTGAAAGGCGGTGAATTCATGAAAAAAAATCTCTTGAAAATTACAATGGTTTTTGGATTAATTTTCTCTGTGTCATCACCAGTATTTGGTTCAGATGTGAAACCAATGATTTCTGACTGTGGTGGTTCAGAACATCCAGTTCCGTGCTGGGCTTATTAAATTTTGTACAGTAATACATTGGAACCTTTATTGATTTACTTTTATGAAACAATTATGCCTTTCCTTCTCTCCCTCCCGAAGGATTAAAAATGATGATATTCCTTGATGCAGCCAAAAGCTCGAATCTCCAAATGACTATGTAATTTTCTTAATTCTTGCCTATACCTAGATTGCGGGCTGGAGGATTATAAGCCTTTAAGTGGAAAGGTATTGACTTTGGAGAACATACCATTAACGCCAGCTATCCACAAACAATTAACCCCTCATTCATTAAGACATACACACTTTTCTTTTAGCAGAAGCAGGAAATGAATTACTTCAAATCATGGACCGGTAGGAACATACACATTACTAATGACAGAAAAAAAGAAGCCTCCCAAAAGCTTGGTGAACTGATGAGAAGCCTATAAAGTGATGGAGTTTTTCCATCACTTTTTATTCCTTATAAATGTTCTATTCTTTAATGAAATACTATTTTAGCATGTCAAAAATCCAGTTACACTACTGTTGAGATGTTAAAAGCTCTATAAATATAGTGGTCAAGGGGCTACCAATTCAACCTTAATTCTATCCGGATCTTCAAAATAAACCGCGTAATGTTTTTCCCCTCCTGCATAGGGATGTTTGTCGGTATAAAGGATCTTAACACCCTTTCGTTCTAACTTTCTTGTCATATCGTCTATTTGTTGACGAGAACTTGCGTGGAATGCCAAATGGTTTAGTCCTACCCGACATCTATGGTAAGGTATGTCCATAAACCGTTCTTCTGCTTGTACGAAAACAATATATGTCTCTCCAATTTTCCAGCTATGTCCACTTTCCCACGACTGAAAAGACTCATATCCTAATTCCTCTAAAAACCACCCCCAAAAAGCGATTGAACTTTTCAAATTTGAAACATATATTTCAATATGGTGAATAAGACCTTTTGACAATAGATGGCCTCCTTTTCTAATCTATATCGATTATTTTATCAGATAATTTTAGAGTTACAATTATTTAAAAACAACATTCTTTGAGAATATCCTTAGAAAAATATTTTATTTGTTTTTTGTTGGTTAAAATTGGGCAAAGCTAATATTCCTTTTTAAAATGCTCTCTGCAACTCTTCTCATCTCCGACCATCCATTCTTACATGCCTTTTAGTTAGGAATGAATTATCCATTGTTTTTTAACTGGAAGCTTCATATTACAAATACATGCTGGCTTTTTTATAATAAATTACGTTATCTACATACTTTTATAAGACAGAAGGAATAATGTTGGAATAATGAAAATAAATAGGAAGTTAGCCATAAGGAAGTTTAAAATATGAAATCTCAGATAGGTGTAATAAGAAAGGCTAAAGGATTAATGCAGAAATATGTTGCTCAACAGGTAAGAAGTTCTCATCAGCAATTGAACGATTTTGAAAATAATAGGGATTACCCTTGAATATAAAAGGCTTATAAGATCACTAAAATACTTAATCATATTGTAAATAACTTGTATATTTTGGAAGACTAAAAACCCTCTGCTAGTGTTGCTGATCCAACCAAGATGCTCCAATTTCCAAATTTCTCCTACAAACAATAAACAGTCATCTTTTACGATGACTGTTTTGCTATACATATAATATCCAATTACTTATTACCTTCTATATATTCTAATATCTGTTCTCTAAATAGTTTAAATACTGGATTTGTACTTTCCTCATATATTCTTACTATTTTATTTATGAATTGTTTATCGTTTGTTAACTCATAGGTTATTAAATACCATGCAGATCTTCCTGCTTCATTTGAAATAATTTCATTTTCACTTTTTATTAAAACTAATAAATTCTGAAGTTGTTCATTAAGAACTTTTCCATCTTCACCATATAATTTTTCATAAGCACTGATACCATTTAAAACATCCGTAGTATCACTACTTTTTATTAGTTCTCTGGCTTCTTCTAAGGTGAAAACGATAGCACCATCTACTTCTTCCTCCTCTTCCTCATATATGTACAAATTATCTAACATTTCATCAAATGAATCGAATAAGCGGATAAATTCATTTTCCTCTGAAAATATGTAAATTACACTTGGATTAGAAGAAGACTCATTATAATCTAATGCTAGCCACTCATGACCCTCTCCACTAAGTATTATTATATTTTCTCGTTCAATTTGCCATTCTTCCACAAAGTATTTCGTTTGAAATATTCCCTCACCCTGCTTAATTCCAAATAAATACTCTATTATAATATAATTGTCATCTTCCTCATGATTCTGTTTGAATGGTAGCGCATTATATTGTAATGTTCCACCATTTTTAATTTTTAATAAATCAATATATGATTTAGGTAATTTTACATTAAAATGTTTTTCTGCAAGTATAATATCATCTTGAACTAAGTCATCTAACGTATAATCATTAGCCCCACCCTTCCAAATATTCATATTTTTTCTCCCTCTTTTTTTAAAAATTGTCCGTTCATACTTTCTTTCCTCCCTTCCTTACTACTTACTAATAGGAGTTTTCTTTATTATAGATAGATATTCCTTTCTGTAGCTTCGAAATAAAGATTGATTAAAATATATTTGCTTTTTATTTTATCAAAGAATACAAAAAATCCATTTTGAAGAAAGATTATTCAAAATGGATTATCTATTAATAACTCTTTGACTTTTTTATAAGAAATTTTCGCTCCCTATTGAACTATTTAATTATCACTTCTGCTAGATTTTGTTAAGGCGTCTTTTCCATACATACGTTAAGGTAATAAAGATGTAGATGAAAAGTGTTATGATCGTTACGATGATGGATGTCGTGAGAATGATTCCAATCAGGATCATAATTAAAGCGATAATCGCAGCCCAAGTCGTATATGGGAACCATTTAACTGAATAGGCGCTTGTTTTTCCAGGCTGTTGTTTACGTGATTTCAAATGGGCGAAGGCAATGATCAACCAGATGAATAATACGGTATATCCCAGTGATCCCATCAGAAAATCGAAGGTCTTGCTTCCAGCAAATAAGGAAATCAGTACACCGCCAAATAAAGTAGAAGTACAAATTAATATTGCAAAAACAGGAACTTTCTTCTTCGATAAACTTGAAAAAATTTTCGGAATGCGGCCGTCCACGGCTTGCGTATATAGAACGCGGGATGAACCATACAATCCAGAATTCATCGATGAAATAATCGCTATTAGAACAACGGCGTTCATAATATGGTCAGCACCTGGAATCCCTATCATTTGAAAGACCATCACAAACGGACTTTCAGGCACCCCGTTTACTTCGTTCCAAGGCATTAAACTAACAATGATAAAAAATGGAATGATATAGAAAGAAATGATTCTGACCAATGTACTCCGAACGGCTTTTGGAACTACTTTTTCGGGATTTTTCGTTTCTGCCAATGTGACCCCGATAATTTCTGTCCCGCCATATGAATAAATTACCACCAGCATCGCCGTGATTAAACCAGTTGATCCATTCGGAAAGAAACCGCCATGATCAGTCAAGTTAGAGAAACCAACTGCTGTATGATCACCAAAAGTAACGAGCAGCAACAATAATCCAGCCATGATGAACACAATGATGACGGTTATTTTAATTAAAGCAAGCCAGTACTCCGTTTCAGCAAAAACCTTTACTGATAGCAAGTTGATTGCTGTAACTAACACCGAAACAGCTAATGCCAGTATCCAGATTGGATATTCAGGCAGCCAATATTGAATGAAAATAGCCGCAACGATTGATTCGGCCGTGATGTTCAATACCCACATTTTCCAATAGATCCAATCAAGGAAATAGGCAGGATACTTTCCTAAAATAGATTGGACAAGATCCCTGAATGTTCTTGCACCGCTATTACGGACCGCCATTTCAGCTAAACCTTGCATGATGAATAATAGAATGATGCCCCCTATCAAGTAGGCAATTATTGTGGATGGACCTGCCATATCAATTGCTGAACTGCTTCCTTTAAATAAACCTGCCCCAATGGCTCCACCTAATGCCATCATCGTAATATGCCTTGAAGTCATTGTCCTTTGTAAATTCCGTTTATCCGTTTCCATATCCTAACCTCCAAAAAAATCATAAAAGGCATATCGTCCCTTCTTCATTTGATTATGAAGAAAGAGACGATATGCCTTAAGCTTACCGCGGTACCACTCTTATTGGCCCTTTTCGAACCCTACTTTAAAAACCTTGTAACGAAGGTCAATCGTTAAAACCAGGAATAGATGAACTCTAATCTTTCGCTTTACCACTCCCAGGCAAGTTCAAAGTATCATTGGACTGCGTTGCACCAACCCGCAGCTCTCTTAACCGAATAATGAGCTTTTACTACTCCTGATCTTTGCGTTGTGAAAATTATATCTGAATATTTTTTATAATATCCAATACTATACGGACAATACGTGAATTTGTCAATATTTTTTTCAAGATAATAAATTAAAAGAAACAAATCATAAGAAAAATGTGGTGACATAGTTATATAAATAAATCAGGAAAATACTATCTAAAATATAATCTGATGCCTAATCCCCGGGAAAACTTGCAAGCGGCAACAAGTAAAGCTCCCCGGTTAGTGACTAAGTCAATTCTTCACAATCTTTCTTTTGGAAAGAGAAAGATGACCTTCACCTTGAAAATGATGAGTTAAAAATATTCCTTGATGCAGCTAAAAATTCGGAACATCCAGATGACTATGTAATTTTCTTAACTCTTGCTTGGACTGGATTGCGAGCTGGGGAATTATTGACCCTTAAATGGAAAGATATTGAATTTGAAGAACATACCATTAATGTTAATAAAACGTATTATAATACAAAGAACTTTCAACTACTTCCTCCAAAAAAAGGATCAATTCGAAAAATAGAAGTGGAAGAAGTTAATAATACACTAAAAAACATCAACTTCCCCAAAAGAAAATAAAACTACAATTAGGGAAAGACTATTATGATAAAGATTTCGTTTTTGGAAGACTAAATGCGCCTTATTTTGGTTATCCACATTTTATTAAGACAATTGAAAATCGAATGGAGAGCTTATTAAAGAAAACGCCAGATATCCACAAAAAAACATTAAGCCCTCATTCATTAAAGCATACACACACTTCTCTTTTAGCTGACAGGAGTTGAATTACTTCAAATCATGGATCGATTGGGACATACAGAAGATGAAACAACTACACAAATTTATCTTCACATTACTAAAGACAGAAAAAAGAAGCTTCCCAAAAGTTCACAGAACTCATGAGAAGCCTCCGTTATAAACCTCTATGTTAGCAAATCATTCTCATCTTACCAACAAATCCTTATCTATCAAGGGTTCAAGGGGTAGATTACATCATGCCGCCCATTCCGCCCATGCCACCCATGTCAGGCATTGCAGCACCTTGACCAGCTGGTTCTGGCTTGTCAGCAACTACAGCTTCTGTTGTTAAGAACATAGCAGCAACTGAACCTGCGTTTTGTAAGGCAGAACGAGTAACTTTAGTTGGATCAACGATACCAGCTTCGATCATGTTTACCCATTCGCCGTTAGCAGCGTTGAATCCTGTTCCCACTGGTTCGTTTTTCAATTTCTCAACGATTACGGATCCTTCTAGACCTGCGTTGAATGCGATTTGACGAACTGGTTCTTCGATCGCGCGTAGAACGATGTTGATACCAGTTGCTTCGTCGCCTTCTGCTTGGATAGCAGCTACTTTATTGTATACGTTTAGAAGTGCTGTACCACCACCTGCTACGATACCTTCTTCCACAGCAGCGCGAGTAGAGTTTAGAGCATCTTCGATACGTAGTTTGCGTTCTTTTAATTCTGTTTCTGTTGCAGCTCCAACTTTCACTACTGCTACACCGCCAGAAAGTTTTGCAAGACGTTCTTGTAATTTTTCACGGTCAAATTCAGAAGTAGTTTCTTCTAATTGAACACGGATTTGGTTTACACGTGCTTGGATATCTTCTGTTGAACCAGCACCTTCTACAATTGTAGTAGTCTCTTTTGTGATTACTACTTTTGCAGCGCGTCCTAAAGATTCAATAGATGTTGTCTTAAGCTCTAAGCCAAGATCTTCTGTGATTACTTGACCACCTGTTAAAACAGCGATATCTTCTAGCATTGCTTTACGACGATCACCGAATCCAGGAGCTTTAACAGCTACTGCAGTGAAAGTACCGCGAAGTTTGTTTAATACTAATGTAGCATTCGCTTCGCCTTCAACGTCTTCTGCAACGATTAATAATGGTTTACCTTGTTGAACAACTTGCTCTAACACTGGTAAAATTTCTTGAATGTTTGTAATCTTTTTATCTGTAATTAAGATATATGGATTTTCAAGAACAGCTTCCATTTTATCTGAGTCAGTTACCATGTAAGGTGATACATATCCACGGTCGAACTGCATACCTTCTACTACGTCTAGCTCAGTAGTGAAACCTTTTGATTCTTCGATTGTGATAACACCGTCGTTACCAACGCGTTCCATTGCTTCAGCAATTAATTGTCCTACTTCTTCATCTGCAGAAGAAATAGCAGCAACTTGTGCAATAGAAGCTTTGCCTTCGATTGGTTTAGAGATAGCTTTTAATTCCTCAATCGCAGTTGAGATTGCTCTGTCCATCCCTTTGCGGATACCCATTGGGTTAGCTCCAGCAGTAACGTTTTTAAGTCCTTCGCGGATCATTGCTTGTGCTAGAACTGTTGCTGTTGTTGTACCGTCTCCAGCAACATCATTTGTTTTGCTTGCTACTTCTGCAACTAGTTTTGCACCCATGTTTTCGAATGCATCTTCTAATTCGATTTCTTTTGCAATTGTTACACCATCATTTGTAATAAGTGGTGAACCATATTTTTTTTCAAGAACCACGTTACGTCCTTTTGGTCCAAGCGTTACTTTAACAGCGTCTGCTAGAGCGTCTACCCCACGCAGCATTGCACGGCGAGCTTCTTCACTAAATTTAATATCTTTAGCCATTTTGAAAAACCTCCTCAAGTATTGTTATCTCATGTATTTTTATAATTCAGTAATCTCTTATGTTAAAATAAAGTTAGCCAATAATAGCTAAAATGTCGCTTTCGCGAAGGATTAAATATTCTTTCCCTTCGTACTTCACTTCAGTACCAGAGTATTTTGAGAAGATAATGCGGTCATCAACAGATACTTCAAGCGCAGCACGTTCTCCGTTGTCTAGTACACGACCAGTTCCTACAGCTACTACTTTACCTTCTTGAGGCTTTTCTTTAGCAGAGTCTGGTAATACGATACCACTTGCAGTTTTTTCTTCTGTTTCAACAAGCTCAATAATAATGCGATCTCCTAATGGCTTTAACAAGTGAAACAACCTCCTCAAATTATATACAAATTTTTTATTATTAGCACTCAATCACAATGAGTGCTAACACAATTATTATATTAATTAATCTTTTCTCAGAATGCAAGAGACAAGACTTATTTTTTCGTAAATTTTTTTCTAGTTTCTTTTGCCCTTACAAAGTATATACCTTTACGCCTTAAATATTCATTCTTTCTATTATTTTAGTTGCTACTATTTGAAACAAGACACTCCTTATTAGTAGAATAGAAAGTATGATTGTCTGTTATCTTCAATATAATATGAACAGATCAGCTTAGATATAATTCCTATGTCACAAACTTTTAAACCATATTTATTTAAAGGAGCTTTTATTTTGAAAAAAGAATATTGGATTATCATAATAGCTTACATTGCCATGCAGCTCTCTACTTTTGTTGGAGTTCCTGTTATTCTTTTTATCGCTGGTTTGCTTGGGTATAACCCAGCATCTAAAGCGATTCAATTCCAATCTAACGTTATTTGGTTGATATTTAGTTTTGTCGTTACCCTTATAATCTGTCTTTTTCTGTTAAGAAAAGAAATGAGAAATCCAATGCGTTCCGATATGATGAATATTCCTTCTTCTATCGGCTGGGCAATCGGGGGCATTTTTCTATCTTTATTTGCACAAACCTTCGCAGGCATAATCGAACGACTATTAGGCATAGAAGCTGGATCGGAAAACACAGAGCAAATCATGCAGCTTATTAATGCTGCACCTCTTGTCATTATCGTAGTAAGTATGATTGGACCCATTCTCGAGGAAATTGTGTTTCGTAAAATTATTTTCGGTTCCCTATATAAGCGGTTCGGATTTTTTATCTCTGCACTAATTAGCTCCCTTATCTTTGCGGTTGCTCATAGAGATTTCTCCCATATTCTACTATATGCAAGCATGGGATTTACATTTGCTTTCCTATATGTGAGGACCAAAAGGATTCTTGTGCCAATCTTCGCCCATGTCGCAATGAATTCATTCGTAGTTATCATGCAATTAAACTATGATAGAATTATCGAATGGCAGGAAAAGTACTCAGGCGTCACACACTTTATTGGAGGATTTTTATAAAATGAGAAGATCACCGCTATTTTCAGGAGTTCTATATATTATATTCGGAGCTTTCTTTATATACTTTGCAGTACATGATTTACAACGAAACCAAGAATGGGGATTTTATACATATTTACTAGTCATCCTCGCGACCTTTGATATCGGTTCAGGAATTAAGCTAATCAATTTTCACTTTTTCCTGAAAAAAAACCAACGCGACACTAAAAAACCAAAACAATAATCAAGTCCGTTGGCTTCTGTTGGAAATCAACGAGCAAAAATTTCTCAAAAAAATGCGTGTATAAGAATGTAGTTCCCTCTACACTCTTATACACGCATTTCCTTTTTATTCTTCCGTTTCCTCAGCCTCTACTTCTACTTCCGCATCCGGAGTAGGATAATGTTTTAAGAAATAAACAAGAGATTGCAGCTCTACTGCTAAGTCAATATGATGAACTCGTACATTTGATGGCACATTTAGACGAGCAGGAGTAAAGTTCAATATCCCTTTAATATTACTTTCCACTAAACGATCAGTAATTATCTGAGCAGCACTTGCAGGAACCGTTAATATCGCCACTTCTACTCCATTTTCTTGCAGAACTTTCTCTAGATCATCCATATGATGAATCGGCACATCGTTCACTAAAGTGCCAATCTTTTCTTCTATCACATCGAATCCCACTTCTATTTTTGTGTTATTATTTTTTAAGAAGTTATATTTTAAAAAGGCAACCCCCAGATTACCAACACCAATTAAAGCAACCTTTGTTAGTTCATCTTGATCTAATGTTTTACGGAAAAATGACAATAAATAGTTTACATTATAACCATATCCTTTTTTTCCAAGAGCACCAAAATATGAAAAATCCCGTCTTATCGTAGCAGAATCAACCTTGACTGCTTCACTTAATTCAGCGGAAGAAACTCTCTGCTTTCCCGATGAATGCAAGTTTTTTAAAAAACGATAATATAATGGTAACCGCTTCGCTGTTGCCTGCGGTATTTTCATTACTTCATTATGCATACTTATCCCCTACCTATATTTAAAAATTAGCAGTTATTTCTACTGCTCTCTTTTGTAATTGCCGCTTTTTCCACCCGATTTCTCGACTAAATAGGTGTGCCCAATTACCATCCCTTTATCCATGCTTTTACACATATCATAAATAGTTAACGCTGTGACAGAAGCAGCAGTTAAGGCTTCCATTTCCACACCCGTACTCCCAACTGTCTTTACCGTTGCTGAAATAATTAGGTGGAAAAATCCTGCCTCTTCTTCCCATCGAAACGATATATCGACACCCTTCAACATAATTGGGTGACACATAGGGATAATATCAGCCGTTTTCTTAGCAGCCATAATTCCTGCCACTTGCCCAACAGCTAAGACATCCCCTTTTTTGATTTCTAGATTTGTGATTTTCTGATAGATTTCTTCCCTTACTTTAATGCTAGATTGAGCAACAGCTATGCGAACGGTTTCACTTTTTTCTGAGATATCAACCATTTTTGCACGGCCCTCATGATTAAAATGTGTAAACTCCCCCATAATAACACCTCTAAGCAAAATGATACACTATTTTAAAGAGAATGTGTATTTATTATCACTTTTTTCCCATTTCACCTTTATTGCAGTATAACGTATTTTTAGGTTACACTTATGGTACATAATCCCCTGAGGTGAAGAAATGATACTATTACAAGTAAATCAGCTAACCAAGCACTTTGGAGCTGAACTTATCTTATCAAATATAAAATTAGAAGTACAAGCAAGAGATAGAATCGCTCTCGTGGGAAGAAATGGTGCTGGGAAGTCTACCTTATTAAAAATAATTGCTGGACAACTGTCTCATGACTCTGGTGAAATCATAAAACCGAAAAATGTCGAAATAGGCTATCTCGCCCAAAATACAGGGCTGGAATCAAGTCTTTCCATTTGGGATGAGATGTTAACTGTATTCCATGAACTTCAAATAAAAGAGAAGCATTTAAGAAAACTGGAACGACAGATGTCGGATCCTGGCACTATCGAGAACCCAGATGCTTTTGAGAAAATTTTAAAAGAATATGACAATCTGCAATACGATTTTAAGGAAAGTGGCGGCTATCAATACGAAGCAGATATACGTTCCGTTTTACACGGACTTAACTTTAATACATTCGATTACAGTACTAAAATTTCCTCTTTAAGTGGTGGCCAGAAAACAAGACTGGCATTAGCTAAACTGCTTCTTACGACACCAGATATTTTAATTCTAGATGAGCCGACTAACCATTTAGATATTGAAACACTTTCCTGGTTAGAGCAATACTTGCAAGGCTATAAAGGAGCCGTATTAATCGTTTCCCATGACCGTTACTTCCTTGACAAAGTAGTAACACAAGTCTATGAAATATCTAGACATCATATTCAAAAGTTTCTCGGTAACTATAGCGGTTATCTTGAGCAAAAAGCAGAAAATTATGAGCGTGAAATGAAACTTTATGAAAAGCAGCAAGATGAAATTGCCAAACTAGAAACATTTATTCAAAAAAACTTAGCACGTGCATCTACTACCAAAAGAGCACAAAGCCGTAGAAAGACATTGGATAAAATGGAACGGATGGATCGTCCAGACGGAAATGAAAAATCAGCTTCTTTTGGGTTTGAAATTACAAAACAAACAGGAAATGATGTTTTAAAAATGGATGATCTTTCTATTGGTTATAAAGATAATACTGTATCCAAACACATATCCTTCCAAATAAAACGAGGAGATAGTGTGGCATTAGTCGGACCAAACGGTGTTGGTAAATCTACTTTATTAAAGACAATTATTGAAAAGCTGCCAAAGCATGCTGGCTCCATTTCACTTGGATCAAATGTAATGATCGGCTACTATGATCAAGAACAAGCGGAATTGACATCAAACAAACGCGTATTAAATGAATTATGGGATGATTTTCCACTAACTCCTGAAAAAGATATCCGAACAGTACTTGGTAACTTCTTATTCTCAGGTGATGATGTTTTAAAAACAGTTAACTCATTAAGCGGCGGGGAAAAAGCGCGTTTAGCATTGTCCAAATTAATGATGGAAAAACCCAATGTATTAATATTGGACGAGCCAACTAACCATTTAGATTTAGATAGTAAAGAAGTACTTGAAAATGCTCTAATTGATTATCCGGGCACCATTTTATTTGTTTCACATGATCGTTATTTTATAAATAGAATCGCAACAAAAGTGATTGAATTAAGTGCAGAGGGATCTACAGAATTCTTAGGTGACTACGATTATTATGTGGAAAAGAAGTTAGAACAAGCAGAGATTAAAGCATTGGAAGCAACGGCTTCTATTCAGGTTGAACGTGACAATGGTACAGAAGACAAAACATCTTACCAGATGGATAAGGAAGCCAAAAAGCTAGAAAGACAAAGAATAAGAAGAATTGAAGAAATTGAAACAACGATCGAAGAACTAGAACTAAAAGTATCGGAACAGGAAAATCTCCTATGTGAACCTGAAATTTTTCAGGACCATGCCAAGGTTTTAGAACTAAATAACAGCCTTGAACAGTTAAAAGGTCAAATTGATCGTTTGATGGATGAATGGACCGAATTGTCAGATAAGTAAAAAGTACTGGGTATGCCAATACCCAGTACTTTTTTTCCACATTATTATCCACATATTAAAGAGTTATTATATAAGCTTTCCACATATTTACCCACATTATCCACAAGACAATAATAAGTTATACACATTATCCACATTTTATGTATATAACATCATATTTATTCACAATTACTCTTTTCTATGCATATAAGTAAAAAGGCTTATTCCTTTTCATTGTGGATAGTTATATCTAATCCTGGATTTCCGTTTAAATCCAATTGTGCCCGCTGTCCTTTTTCGAAGAAAATGGTACCGGCTGCTGCAATCATTGCTGCATTATCTGTGCATAAAGATAATGGAGGAATGGTTAACTTTACAGATTCTAACTGTTCAAATTTCTCTGCAAGTACTGTTCTTAAACCCTTGTTAGCAGCAACACCGCCCGCTAATACAACTTGTTTTACCTTGTATTCCTTTGCTGCTTCCATAGTCTTTGAAACTAATACATCCACTACACTTTCCTGAAAACTAGCAGCCAAGTCCTCTGGTCTAATAACTTCTCCACGTTGTTCAGCGTTATGCACAGTGTTGATAACTGCAGATTTTAATCCACTGAAACTAAAATCATACGTGCCTTCTATCCATGCCCGTGGCAGCTTTACGGCTTTTGGGTCTCCCTCGCTTGCTAATCGATCGATATGAGGACCACCTGGATAAGGAAGCTGGAGCGTTCTTGCGACTTTATCATATGCTTCGCCAGCCGCATCATCCCTTGTTTCTCCAATAACCTCAAAGTGACCATGCTCTTTCATTAATACTAATTCGGTATGACCACCAGAAACCACAAGCGCTAATAAAGGGAATTCTAAGTTATCCACAAGTCGATTAGCATAAATATGCCCAGCAATATGATGTACACCAACTAAGGGGATATCATGTGCAAAACTTATTGCTTTAGCTGCATTTACACCTATTAAAAGAGCACCGACTAAACCAGGACCTTCCGTTACAGCAATAGCATCTATGTCCTCATAGCTTATCTGTGCTTTCGAGAGGGCCTCTTCAATCACAAGCGTAATCTGCTCCACATGATGTCTTGAAGCAATTTCTGGAACTACTCCGCCAAATCGTTTATGACTTTCTATTTGAGAAGAAACAATATTAGAAAGGATTTCTGTTCCGTTTTTTACAATAGAAACAGCCGTCTCATCACAGCTTGTTTCCATGCCCATTATTATTACATTATTATTCTTCATAATTTCACCCACATTACTAAAGCATCTTCTAGATTATCTGTATAATACTTCTTTCTAATTGCTCCATTTTGAAATCCAAGTTTTCTATATAAATTTTGTGCTACTTTATTTGTTACACGAACTTCTAGTGTCATAGTAGTTGCACCAAGCTTCCTTGCTTCATCCATAATCTTTGTGAGCAGCATTTCACCAAGTTTTTTCCCTCTAAAATCAGGCAGAATAGCGATATTTGTAATATGTGCTTCATCTACAACAATCCACACACCACAATATCCAACAAGCTCGTCTTCATATTGGATGACAATATATTTTGCAAACCGATTTTGGGTCAGCTCATTATAAAAAGCCTCTTTGCTCCATGGAGTACTAAAAGAAATCGTTTCAATTTTAAAAACATCATCGATATCCGCGACTGTCATATTGCGAAATTCAAATGTTGACATTATCCCCTGTCTTCCTTTTTCTCTATTTTATTTGCCTTCAGCCAATTTGCCTCTGCTTCTGCTAAGCGAATATAATTAGGGGTAAACGTATGTATCGCTTCTCCCTCTCTAGCTTCCCCTAACATTGCAAGAATCGACGGTCTAGGATTAAAGTCCACAGCATCTGTTAACTGAGCAAACTCTCCTAATCCTTCTGTTAAGATATCTTGGTGTATAGGTAAGTCATTTCCTACAAACAATATTCGCTGTTTTAATGGGACAAGTTCCTCTATCCAATCAGTTGAAAGGATTAACTGATCATTTTTTACGATCTCGATATCATTTCTGCTAAATTGATAAAGCCCTGTGTAAATCTGTCCTCTTCTCGCATCAAATAAGGGAGAAACATATCCATCAAAGTATCTTCCCACAGATGCAGCAAGCACTTCTAAACTAGAAACACCTACGAGTGGGATGTTTAACGTCCAAGCCAGCGTTTTCGCAATGGTAACACCAATACGCACACCTGTATAAGATCCTGGACCTTTTGCTACCACAATTTTAGAAAGATCCTTTGGTTTTATATCACAGTCCTTCATTAACTGTTCAATTGCTGGCATTGCTCTAATCGAATGATTCTTTTTTAGGTTTGTAATATACTCCCCGATTACCTTCCCATTCTCATATAAGGCAACCCCTAATACAAAATTTGATGTATCTATTGCTAATATCTTCATGAAAATAACTCCTTACATAATTGCATATAACGGGAGCCCTTAGGTGATAAGACAATTTTTCTTCCCGATGTATTATCATAGTATAAGTTAATCTGCAGATAATCCACTGGTAACTGCTCCTCAATCAAATGAGCCCATTCCACTACTGTAACGCCTTCACCCTCGAAATACTCATCAAATCCTAAATCCTCATCGCTATCCTTTAAGCGATAAACATCCATATGATACAATGGTAATTTCCCTTGATACTCTTTAATTATTGTAAAGGTAGGACTATTAACTGTTTTAGTTATCCCTAACCCTTTCGCTATTCCTTTTGTAAAAGTTGTTTTGCCAGCACCTAAATCACCTTCTAAAGTGATTACATCTCCTGCTTGTAAAAGCCATGCAATCCGCTCAGCAAAATCAATCGTTCCTTCCGCAGTATCTGCCTTCCATTCAAAGTTATTCATAAATTACTCCTAATACAAATTTAATAATGGTATTATCTTTTATTATACTCAATTACCCACTGAGTCTAAAGGTAGTCTTTTGTTTTTTGTGGAAAACCTTCTGATCTTGCGATTTTATTTTTATTTAGTTATCCACAGTCTCTCCATTTAAAGAATTCCTAGACGAACAAAAAAATCCTTAGGTTTCATTCCTAAGGATTTTTCATTGTTTGATTGCGGGGACAGGATTTGAACCTGCGACCTTCGGGTTATGAGCCCGACGAGCTACCAGACTGCTCCACCCCGCGACGATATAAAATAATAAAAGCCTGGCGACGTCCTACTCTCACAGGGGGAGAACCCCCAACTACCATCGGCGCTGAGAAGCTTAACTTCCGTGTTCGGTATGGGAACGGGTGTGACCTTCTCGCTATCGCCACCAGACTATTTATTTTTGAGGTTATT
>NZ_BCVE01000028.1 GCF_001591585.1 Niallia circulans NBRC 13626
CATCGTCGTCATCGGCGACTTTTTAATATTACCAGAAGCCATTTTCGATGTCAACACTTTTTTCATTTTCTTTTTTGTTTCATCGTCGCTTATTTCAGCAACGAATATTAATATACCACCGTTTAACTCTCTATGCAACTACTTTTTAAAAGAAAAAATATTCTTATTATTCTTCTGCGTATTCTCTCTTTATTCAGATAATATAATAAGGGATAAATAAGTTCTCCTGCTAACCTTATACTATTTTTCTTATCCCTTTCCCCCTCTCTTCTATATAGTTCAACATCATTACTAATATAAAAATACGGCACCTTTTAAGGGTGCCATATCCTATTTAGCGATGTCTCATTAACGGGAATAATAGTACATCTCTAATAGAAGGAGAATTTGTTAACAGCATTACTAGGCGGTCAATACCAATACCTAATCCACCTGTTGGAGGCATCCCATATTCTAATGCCTCTACAAAATCCTCATCCATTAAGTGTGCTTCATCATTTCCTTGCTCACGTTCTTTTAATTGTGCTTCAAATCTTTCACGTTGATCAATAGGATCATTTAATTCAGTGAAGGCATTTGCATGCTCTCTTCCTACTATGAACAGTTCAAAACGATCTGTAAAACGAGGATCTTTTTCATTTTTCTTCGCTAATGGCGAAATCTCTAAAGGATGACCATAAATGAAAGTAGGCTGAATTAATTTTTCTTCTACTCTTTGCTCAAAAAACTCATTAACAATATGGCCATACGTCATATTTTCATTAATTTCAATATCATTTTCTTTCGCTAATCTCCTAGCCTCTTCCACACTCATCTCTGGCCAGAAGTCTACACCTGTGTATTCCTTAATCGCATCTACCATATGAAGTCTTGTCCATTCTGGTTTTAAATCAACTTGGTAGTCTCCGTATGTTACAGTTGTAGAGCCATGGATTTCTTGTGCAATATGAGCAACTAAGTTTTCTGTAAGACTCATAATATCACGATAATCAGCATAAGCTTCGTAAAGCTCAATCATCGTAAATTCTGGATTATGTCTTGTTGATACTCCTTCATTACGGAATACGCGGCCAATTTCGTATACTTTTTCTAATCCGCCAACTATCAATCTTTTTAAATGAAGCTCAATAGCGATACGCATATATAAAGGCATATCTAACGCGTTATGATGTGTAATAAACGGACGTGCAGAAGCTCCACCTGCAATAGAATGCATCATTGGCGTTTCTACTTCTAGATAGCCATGGCTATCTAAATAACGGCGCATGGATTGAATGATCTTGCTGCGCAGAATAAATGTATTCTTACTTTCTTCACTTGAAATTAAGTCTAAGTATCGTTGGCGATAACGTTGCTCAATATCTTTCAAACCATGGAATTTATCAGGTAAAGGACGAAGAGCCTTTGTAAGTAAAGTAAAATCTTGAACCTTAACAGAAAGTTCCCCTACGTTCGTTTTAAATAAAACACCTTCTACACCAACAATATCTCCTAAATCCACAGAGTTAAAAATAGCGTATTGCTCTTCGCCTACATTGTCTTTACGAACATACAGTTGAATTTGTCCTTCAAGATCTTGAATATGAGCAAATCCAGCTTTCCCTTTTCCTCTTTTTGTCATTACTCTTCCCGCAATAGAAACAGAGATATTCTTTTCCTCTAGTTCTTCCTTATCTAGAGATTCATATTGTTTTTTTAAAGCTTCAGATAAATGAGTTCTATCAAAACGTTTACCAAACGGATCTATTCCTTGTTCACGCAACTCATTCATTTTGTTACGTCTAACTAGTAATTGGTCATTTAAGTTTAATTCTTCATGACTCATGCTTAATCATCTCCAACATCTTTTTTATGTATGATCACCTAAAAAAGGAATCGTTCAATTTATACATACTTTATTATTCTACACAATGTCACGAATACAGACACTAAAAAAGAAAAAAAACTGTTAGATTTTTTGTCTAACAGCTTTATTTTTACACATATTACAGGAAATTTAAACAGTTACGTTCAAAATTAACCTACTTCGATTTCAGAATGTCCTCTTGCTTCTACTTCCAAGACTAATGCATTCAAGATCGTTACTAATTGTTCCCTAGTCTCACATTCATTAATAGCACTTCTTGTTTTCGCATTTCCTTTAATGCCCTTCAAATACCAAGCAGCATGTTTTCGCATTTCTCGAACGGCTACATACTCCCCTTTTAAATGGATTAACCGATCCAAGTGCAAGATGCATACATCCATCTTCTCTCGAACCGATGGATCACTAACTAACGCACCCGTTTCTAAATACTTAACCGTACTATAAATCATCCATGGATTTCCAAGCGCAGCTCTTCCAATCATAACACCATCACAGCCAGTTTCATCTAACATTCTTTTCGCATCTTGGGGTGTATTTACATCTCCATTCCCCATTAAAGGAATATTGATTGATTGTTTTACTTCACGAATAATATCCCAGTTTGCAGTCCCTTCATAAAGCTGGACACGAGTTCTGCCATGCAGGGCAACCGCCGCTCCACCTGCGCGTTCAACCGCTTGAGCATTTCTTACTGCATATATATGGTCTTCATCCCAGCCCATACGCATTTTAACCGTTACTGGTTTACGAACATTTTCTACAACAGCAGAAACCATATCATAAATTTTATCCGGATCTAACAGCCATTTAGCCCCTGCATCACATTTTGTAATCTTTGGAACCGGACATCCCATGTTAATATCGATAATATCTGCATTGGTATTCTGATCAACAAATTGCGCCGCTTCTACTAATGTTTCCTTTTCTCCGCCGAAAATCTGTAAACTCATTGGATTTTCACGCTCATCAATATAGAGCATGTTCATTGTTTTTTTGTTTTTTAAAACAATCCCTTTATCACTAATCATTTCCGCACAAACAAGACCCGCTCCAAATTCCTTCACTGTTAGACGAAAAGCAGAATTTGAAATACCAGCCATTGGCGCAAGAACAACACGGTTACTAATTTCAACATTTCCTATTTTAAACAATCTTTTACCTCCCTGATGAACCGTGCTTATTTATTTTGAAGTGGATCTAACTCTTCTCTCGTTATCTTTAGCACATCTACAATAGAATCAATCATTTCTTCTGAAGGCATCCGATTACCTCGCTCAATCTCTCCTAAAATAGAAACAGAAACGAGTAACTCTTTTGCTAAACCTTCCTGTGTATATCCTTTTAGCTTCCGAAAAGCCCGAATACGTCTTCCCCATTTTTCCGTTGTTTCCATACCCTTACTCCTTCTCTATCTCGCAAAAGCTGCAAACTTTCTTTTAAAAGTATTGGTTTATTTGGTAACTTTATGTCTGGAGCAATTTCTATTAATGGCACTAAAACAAATGCTCTCTCTTCTATTCTTGGATGTGGAATAATCAGCTTCTCTGATACTATATTTTCTTGATTATACAATAAAATGTCAAGGTCTATTGTTCTTGGCCCCCATCTAATTATCCTTTTTCTTCCAAGTTCACTTTCGATATTTTGACATTGTTCTAATAAGGAACATGGATTTAAGGAAGTTTCAACCTGTATGACAATATTCAAAAATAGTGCTTGTTCCTCATATCCAACTGGATCCGTCTCATAAACAGATGAAATATTTACCACCTTTATCTCTTCCTGATTATGTAGCATTTGTACAGCTTCATGTATATATTCCAACCGATTTCCTATATTCGACCCTAAAGATAAATAAACTTTATTCATTCTTTTCTTTTCCTTGTGATTTCTACCGCAACTGATTTATAGTGTCCTGGAATCGGTGGATCTGGCTTAATGATCCGAACTGTTAAACCTTCAATAAGAGAGTAGGATTCTAATAATTTTTTTGCAATATTCTCCGCTACCGCTTCAATCAATTTATATGGCTCCCCTTCCACAATCTCCTTTACATCGAAGAATAGCTGGCCATAATTAACCGAATACTGTAAGTCATCTGTTGCTCCCGCTTTTGCTAAATCTACATCTGCTTGTAAATCCACTATAAAACGCTGGCCTAACTTAGTCTCTTCTTTAAACACACCATGGTAACCATAGAACTCCATTTGGTTTAATATTATTTTATCCACTGTACTCACCCTTTCCCATCAAAGCATCCATCATCCGCGCCATTCTTGTCATTTCTTTCACATCATGAACGCGAATTAACTGACATCCTTTTTGAATGCCATAGCATATAGTTGCACCTGTTCCTTCTAATCGTTCGCTAACAGGTAAATTTAATACATGGCCAATCAATGATTTCCTCGAGGTTCCCAACAAGACAGGATAGCCCATTTCAACAAGCTTATCTAAGCCGCGCATCATGTCCAAATTCCCCTTTAAATCTTTCGCAAATCCAATACCTGGATCAAGAATGATTTTCTCCGCAGAAACTCCAGCTCCCTTTACCATATCAATACTTTCCTGCAAATCAGACACTACATCTTCCAAAAAAGAAGTATAGCTAAGATTATCTCTATTATGCATTAAGATAATAGGAGCTTGATATTCAGCTGCAACCTCAGCCATACTAGGGTCTCTTTTTGCTCCCCATATATCATTGATAATATGAGCACCCGCCTGTAAAGATTGTCTCGCCACTTCTCCTTTATATGTATCAATCGATAGAGGAACATTCACTTCGTTAGCTAATCGTTCAATAATCGGAATTACCCGTTCTAATTCTTCTTCAATCGATATTTCTGTATAACCTGGTCTGGTGGATTCCCCTCCTATATCAATAATATCTGCTCCATCCTCCACCATCTGGACGGCATGTTTAACAGCTCTATCCATTTCGTTATATTTTCCTCCATCAGAAAAAGAATCAGGATTCACATTTAAAATTCCCATGATGATTGTTTTTTGATCATAGTTTAACGTATATGGACCACAATCAATTTTATTTACCATTCCCTTATTCCCTCCAACTCTTTTACAGACCATAATTGATTCGTATGTTTTCTATATTCATTATATAGCATTGTAACAACAGGACCCTCTTTTCCCTTATATTCATACTTATCGATTCTTTTAATCGGAATAATTTCCTGAATGGAATTTGTTGCAAATACCTCTTTGGCACTTGCAAGAATATCTCGTGAAAAAATGCCTTCTTTCACAGCAACCCCATAAACCTGTGCAAGTTTTACAATAAACTGCCTTGTGATGCCATTTAATATTCCTGTCTGCAAGCTAGGAGTATAAAGCTCTCCATCTACAACCCAGAAAATATTAGAGGTAATACCTTCTGCTAAATATCCTTCCTTCGTCAAAAAAATTCCTTCCTTCGTCGGCTCTGGCCCAATCTCTCTCTTGGCAAGAATATTATTTAAATAATGATGTGATTTTAAGCGAAAGAATCCCTCTGGTGTATTCCTTGGAACTGTGACTATTTGCCCTGTTTTTTCAACCATACCAGCTGCCTTTGGAAGAGGTTTTATATACACAATCGTATTTGGTTGTGTATACGGCTCTGTTTGCAGTCCAATCATGCCATTTCCTGCTGAAACATTCCAGCGGATATAGGCATTTTCTATGTTATTTATACTGAGCAGTGCTTTTATAATAGATACTGCTTCTTCTCGCTCATAAAATTTTTCTATATTCAGCTCCGATAACCCATCATTTAATCGTTTAAGATGATCATCTAATAAGAAAGGATGTCCATCATATACACGCAATGTTTCAAATAAGCCTAAGCCATACATAAATCCATGGTCAAAAACAGAGATAACCGCTTCTTCCTGACGAATTATTTGTCCATTTAAATATATATACATCTTCTACTTAGTTCCTTTTTGATAAAATTGGATAAAATTATGTAAGATTTCCATCCCAGCCTTAGTCATGATAGATTCTGGATGAAACTGAACTCCTTCGATAGGAAGTTCTTTATGTCTAAGCCCCATAATCTCTCCTTCTTCCGTCCAAGCAGAGATCTCTAAACACTTTGGCAATGATTCCTTTTTTACAATCAGCGAATGATAGCGCGTAGCTGGGAAGGGATTAGGTAAACCATGAAAAATTGTTTGATTATCATGATAAATAAGGGATGTCTTTCCATGCATTAAATTGGTCGCTTTCACAACCTCTCCTCCAAAAACCTGTCCAATTGCTTGATGACCAAGGCACACACCAAAAATCGGTATTTCACCAGCAAGGGTACGAATCGCTTCCAAACTAATACCTGCATCATTGGGCGTACATGGTCCAGGAGAAACCATTAAGTACATCGGCTTTTCCCCTTTAATCTCCTCGATAGAAGTCTCATCATTTCTTTTCACTTGCAGTTCCTGCCCTAATGAACCTAAGTATTGGACTAGATTATAGGTGAAGGAATCATAATTATCAATCATATAAACCAATTGCCATCACCTAATTTCTCTTCTGCTAATTCTTTTGCATTCCATAACGCTCTGGCCTTTTTCATCGATTCTTTATATTCATTTGCAGGAATAGAATCAATTACAATCCCCGCACCTGCTTGTACATATGCTTGGTTTTCCTTCACCAACATAGTTCTGATCATAATATTCAATTCTATATCATGGTTAAAACCAATCCATCCTAATGAACCGGTATATGGGCCTCGTCGCACCGGTTCTAGTTCCTCAATAATTTCCATTGTTCTTATCTTTGGCGCACCCGTAATGGTTCCACCAGGAAACATACTATCAATAAGATCATACTCATCTTTATTGTCCGCAAGCTGCCCTTTTACATTAGACACAATATGCATAACATGAGAATACTTTTCTATTACCATAAATTCGTCTACTTGAACACTTCCGTACGCACATACTCTCCCTAAATCATTTCTTTCAAGGTCTACTAACATTACATGCTCTGCTCTTTCCTTTTCACTCTCGATTAATTCACGAGCAAGCTCTGAATCCTCTGCTTCATCTCTCCCACGGGACCTTGTTCCTGCTATAGGTCTTGTACTTACGTCCTTTCCCTTCTTTTTAACTAGTAATTCTGGTGATCCACTAACTAGCTGAAATTCAGGTGTATGAAAATACCCCATATAGGGAGAAGGATTTAAAACTCTTAGCTGCTGGTAGACATCAAGCGCAGATACATGCAGTGGTTTAGCCTGCCGAACAGACAAGTTAACCTGAAACACATCTCCTTCAGAAATATAGTTCTGAATTCTGCGGACAGATTGTTGAAATTCATTGTCTTCCATCGATACTTTTAATTCTGACGATTTCTCTGCATGTCCTTGAACTATCTCTTCCTTCTCATCATCTATCCAGACTAGCATATAGGATTCAACTTTATCTTGAATCATCGCTAACTGATTTTCTTCATATAAGGCTGAAATCCATAATTTATTTTCTTTATGATCATAAGTAAACCATTCTTCGAATAACAAAAAGAAAACATCTGGTATTTCCATATCATCTGTCGTCAGGTTGGGGATTTTTTCAATATAACGGATATAATCATAACTAATGAATCCTATCGCTCCACCTTGGAAATCTGGCAGCTCTGGATTAGTCTCTACAACATACTTATTCATCACTTCTTTTATAGAATGAAGGGGATTTCCTTCGATTCGTACAGTTCCTTTTCCGTCTATCACTTCTAAACCATTATTTCTGCCTATCATTTTCACTATAGGTGAAATTCCGCCAATACTATACCTGCCACCACGTCCACTTTCTAATAGAACATAATGGGACTTATCTTCAGCAAGGGTCAAAAAGCGCCTAAAAAACTGGTCATATGATAGAGGAATAGTCTTACTATATACTTTGTAATTTTTCAAACAGACTTCGCTCCTTATCTTTTATCTGTTCTCATCATACAAGATGTACCGAGAGAAATACAAAAAAATCACCTATTTGCCAGATAGCTGCATAACAGGAGTTTTTTAATCAAAAAAAACAAAAAGCCCCCTTTTCAAAGGAGGCCTATTTCCAAGGCTGATTTTTATCCTTATTCTTCATCAAATTGATAAAGAGGTGTGCTTAGGTAACGTTCTCCATTACTTGGGATAATTGCAAGTACTTTTTTACCTTTTCCTAGCTCTTTTGCAACTTGTAATGCTGCATAAATAGCCGCACCAGAAGAAATTCCACCTAATACGCCTTCTTCTTTCCCTGCACGACGAGCATATTCAAAAGCGTCTTCATTTGTAACCTTAATAATACCGTCATAAACTTCACTATTTAAAATTTCCGGAACAAATCCAGCACCGATACCTTGGATTTTATGCGGTCCTGGTTTTCCACCTGATAGTACAGGAGAATCAGCAGGTTCTACTGCATATATTTTAATATCGCTATATTTTTCTTTTAGTACTTCCCCAGCACCAGTAATGGTTCCACCTGTACCGATACCAGCAATAAACGCATCTAAGCCTTCCTCACCAAAGGCCTCCACAATTTCAGGTCCAGTTGTTAATCTATGTACTTCAGGATTAGAGATATTTTTAAACTGCTGCGGAATAAAGTAACCATTTTCTTTTGCTAATTCTTCCGCTTTACGAATAGCTCCACCCATGCCCTCTGGTCCAGGAGTTAATACTAATTCAGCACCGTAAGCTTTCAATAGTCGTCGACGTTCCACACTCATCGTTTCAGGCATAACTAAAATCGCACGGTAACCTTTTGCCGCAGCAACCATCGCAAGGCCAATACCAGTATTTCCACTTGTTGGTTCAATAATCGTACTGCCTGGTTTTAAATCCCCGCTTTTTTCCGCAGCTTCAATCATCGCAAGCGCAATTCGGTCTTTTACACTGCTTCCTGGATTCATATATTCTAACTTCAAATAAACATCTGCACTTGAATCGTCCACTAAACGATTTAATTTAACAATGGGTGTGCCACCGATAAGATCTACTACAGAATTTGCGATTCTTGACATTTTCTATCTCCCCTTATCTTTATTCCGAGTATTTTAATTGGTTTTATAATATTAATTTACCAAATACCTCCTTTGTTTGTCAATCGATATGTTTGTATTTTCGGAAAAATTAATCATTAGTTCGGTTCTGTCGAAGTTTTTACTTAAATCAGGGACAAAGTGGTTAAACACATGGAAGTAAGAGCCAAATCGTTGAGTATATAAACCAAATTTGTTTTTCAACCAAGCCATTGGACTTCCAGACAAAAATTTCCTTTTTTTAACCAACCACATCATCTCCACCCCATTACAAAAACGGAAAACATTCTTCATAAAAAACACCTGCAAGGAATAATGAATCCCAATTCTGCAGGTGTCTAATAACTATTTTGCTTCTTCTAATAATGTTTCTAGCTCATCCTTTGTAAACAGATATTTCTCATTACAAAAATGGCATTCTGCTTCGGCTTGTCCGTCTGTGTTGATAATATCTTCGATTTCTGCTTGACCTAAACTAATAATTGCACTTGAAAATCTTTCTTTCGAACATGTGCATGTAAAGGAAATTGGCATATTTTCAATTATTTTCACATTATCTTTTCCGCAAATTTCTTCTAAAAGCTCTTCTGGCGTTAAACCTTTTTCAATTAATTTCGAAATGGGCGGAATTTCACTTAATCTTTGTTCAATCTTTGTAATCGTTTCATCTTTCGCTCCAGGCATTAATTGAATAATGAAACCGCCAGCAGCTAAAATGCTGTTATCTGGGTTTACTAAAACTCCTACTCCAACAGAGGAAGGCACCTGTTCTGAATTAAACAAGTAATAAGTAAAATCCTCTCCAAGCTCTCCAGAAACAATCGGCACCTGTCCAGTGAAGTAATCACGCATTCCAATATCCTTTACAACAGATAGTGTGCCCTCTGTTCCTACAGCTCGTTTAACATCTAATTTTCCATGTTCATTTAAATCGAAATGAATTTGCGGGTTAGTAACGTAGCCGCGTACTTCCCCTTTAGCATTTCCGTCTACTAGGATAAGACCAATCGGACCACCGCCATCGATTTTCACTGTTAGTTTTTGATCTCCCTTTAGCATAGCTCCTAGCATTGCTGTAGCTGTTAATGATCTTCCTAGAGCAGCTGATGCTGTTGGCCAAGTATGATGTCTTCTTTGTCCTTCTCCTACTGTTTCTGTACTTCTGACTGCATATGCACGAACTTCACCATCAAACGCTAACGCTTTTACTAAATAATCGCTCATTGTTTACTCCTTATCTTTAATCAGTTAATGAACGGAATGAAAGTTCCGTTTAAACATATTTTATTTTAGTGTATCCTTATTCTTCTTATAAATAAGCTGTAACCCTTTTAAAGTAAGAAATGGGTCTACTTCATCAATAATATTTGACTCTTTTGCAATAAGGTTCGCTAATCCACCTGTAGCAATAACCTTTGGTTGTAAATTGCTTTCTGCCTTCATCCTTTTCACAATGCCTTCCACCTGGCCTACATACCCAAAAAGAATTCCTGACTGCATAGCTGAAACGGTATTTTTACCAATTACTCCTTCTGGTCTTGCAATTTCAATACGCGGTAATTTGGCCGCTTTTGAATACAATGCCTCTGTCGCAATATTAATACCAGGCGCTATCGCTCCACCCATGTATTGCTTTTGCTCATTTATATAACAAAATGTTGTAGCAGTCCCGAAATCAACAATAATCAACGGGCTCCCATATTCATGAATAGCCGCAACTGCATTAACAATTCGATCAGCTCCGACTTCCTTAGGATTATCATATTTTATGTTTAGTCCCGTTTTTGTTCCTGGACCCACAACTAACGGTTTTAAGTGAAAATACTTTTGACACATTCTTTCTAAAGAAAACATAATTGGAGGAACAACGGAAGAAATAATTATTCCATCAATATCTGAAAACGTTAAACCGACATGATCAAATAGGGATTTAATGATCATACCATATTCATCTTCCGTTTTATAACGATTTGTTTCAATTCTCCAATGATGCTTTAATTCTTCTTTATCATAAACACCTAATACTATATTTGTATTTCCAATATCAAAGACAAAAATCATTATAGTCACCACTTTTTATTAATTTCATTTTCCCGTCATTATCTCGTATCACTTTATTTACTTAGGAAAGCTATACCTAGAGTCTATCCAATACTGGAAATATCATAACATACAACCAGAAAGAGACAAAGCCTAAAGCAATGACTGCTTCGAAAAGATACGGTTGTAAAGGTTTTGACAAAAAAAAGACACGCTCGAAAGCGCATCTTTTTCCAACGATTACTCGTTATCATCTTTTTTGTTAATATTTACTTTTAGATCTTCCGTGCCTAAGGTAGTATCGGCCTTTTTCGTACGGTCAGGCAAGACACCATCTTTGTATAAGCTATTGATTTGTTCTGCATCCAACGTTTCAATTTCAAGAAGTGTTTCAGCGATTAAGTTCAACTTCTCACGGTTTTCTGTAAGAATTTGTTTTGCTCTTTCGTAACATTCTTTTATAATTCGTTGAATCTCTAAATCAATGTCATATGCAATTGCATCTGAATAATTTTGTTCATTATTTAAGTCACGACCTAGGAATACTTGACTTTGCACTTGACCAAATTGTAATGGTCCAAGTTTATCACTCATTCCATATTCTGTTACCATTTTACGGGCAATACCTGTAGCTCGTTGGAAATCATTATGAGCTCCAGTACTTACTTCCCCAAATACGATATCCTCAGCAACACGACCGCCAAGTAATCCAGTAATCTTATCAAGAAGCTCTTGTTTCGTCATTAAGAAACGATCTTCCTTAGGAAGCATAACTGCATATCCACCAGCTTGGCCTCTAGGTACGATTGTTACTTTATGAACCATATCCGCCTCATCTAATACAACACCAATAATCGTATGTCCAGCTTCATGGTAAGAAACAATGTTTCTTTCTTTTTTGGAAATAACACGACTTTTCTTGGAAGGTCCAGCAATAACACGATCTGTCGCTTCATCCATGTCTTCCATGTCGATTTTCTTTTTATCCGCTCTCGCTGCAACAAGTGCAGCTTCATTTAGAAGGTTTTCTAAATCCGCACCAGAGAATCCTGGAGTACGTTGAGCGATGCTTTTTAAATTAACAGACTCATCTAACGGCTTATTACGAGCATGTACACGTAATACCGCCTCACGACCATTAACATCTGGTCTATCTACCGTAATTTGTCGGTCAAAACGACCTGGACGTAACAATGCAGGGTCAAGAATATCAGGACGGTTTGTAGCAGCAATGATAATAATCCCTTCATTTGCACCGAATCCATCCATTTCAACTAATAGTTGGTTTAACGTTTGTTCACGTTCATCGTGTCCTCCGCCTAAACCAGCGCCACGCTGACGACCTACAGCATCGATTTCATCAATAAAGATAATACAAGGAGCATTTTTCTTCGCATTTTCAAATAAATCACGAACTCGAGAAGCCCCTACCCCAACAAACATTTCCACGAAGTCAGAACCACTGATAGAGAAGAAAGGTACACCAGCTTCTCCCGCTACAGCTCTAGCAAGTAATGTTTTACCTGTTCCTGGAGGTCCATTAAGCAGGACACCTTTTGGTATTCTAGCACCTAGCTCAGCAAATTTCCGTGGATCTTTTAAGAATTCCACCACTTCTACCAGCTCTTGCTTTTCTTCATCTGCGCCCGCTACATCATTAAAGCGAACCTTTTTCTTTTCTTCATTGTACAGTTTTGCTTTACTCTTACCAAAGTTCATTACACGGCCGCCGCCGCCACCTTGGGCTTGATTTAACAAGAAGAAAAATAAGATAAAAATAATCACAAACGGAATAATTGAAGTAAAGAATGTGATCCATCCACTTGTTTCTTGTGCAGGCTTGACATCGATTTTGGAACCTTCTGTAGCAGCCTTTAAGATCACTTGAGCATTTGTTTCATTATTAGTTACATAGGAAACAAACGTTTCATTTTCTTTATAGCCTTTTAATTTCCCGCGTATTTCAAGGACACCTCTTTCAGGCTGCTGCGTTATTTCGGCAACATCACCAGCATCAAGGTGATTTATTAATTCAGTATATGTTAATTGCTTGGTAGGCTGATTATTTCCATTGAAAAAACTAACCACACCGATAATTACTAAAAATATTAATAAATAAAAAATGGTATTACGAAAAATACGGTTCATCCCTTACCTCCTCCCACGGTAAACAAACTATAGAGTATAGTAACATAGAAAATTAAGTAAATTCAAGGAATTACCCTCTCCGGGCTAGAATTCCTCTTTTCATGTACTTATTCACTGTCACTCGTATAAACTTCCGGTTTTAAAACACCAATATATGGTAGATTTCGATACCTTTCCGCGTAGTCTAATCCATAGCCAACAACAAAAGCGTCTGGTACGATAAATCCTACATAATCAGCTTTAAGATCTGTCTTTCTACCAGTTGGTTTATCAAGAAGTGTCACAATTTTGATTGATTTTGCTTTACGATAACGGAACAACTCTACAAGATAGCTTAAAGTTAAACCACTATCAATAATGTCCTCGATAATTAGTATGTCTCTTCCTTCCACAGAAGTATCCAAATCTTTTAAGATTTTTACTTCTCCAGAAGATACAGTAGAATTACCGTAGCTTGACACATCCATAAAATCCATTTCAAGGTATGTATCCACGCGCTTTAAAAGATCTGCCATAAAGGGCATAGCACCTTTTAATACTCCAATTGCCAAAGGAAATTTATCTTGATATTCCTCTGTAAGCTGAAATGCCAAATCTTTGATTTTACCTTGTATTTCCTCTTCAGATATCAATATTTTTTCAATATCGTGTTTCATTTCTTGTGTGCCCCCTAGAAGATCATTGCTTTTTATATGTTATTAATAGATTACTACCACTATTCGTATTACTATGAGAATATATCGATTTTTTTAGTCCTGGAATCCAAAGAATTTCACCTTTGCTATCCGTAACGATCGGCCAATTCTCCCTCTTATGGATTGGAATCTTTTCATCGATAAAAATACGGTTCACTTTTTTTTTCCCATCCATCCCTTTCAAATGAATTCTATCGCCATCTCTTCTAGTACGGATAATAAGAGGAAAGGAAATAGAAGATGCATCCAAAAGAATACAATGGTCATCAATAATCGTTTCACCGTCTATATATTCTACCTTAATATTGTACCCATTTGGTAATAATAACTCTCCCATTTTTGATAATTCATAATAAAAGGATTGTGCTGGAGAAAAATTAAGTTGAAAATGAAGAAAATGATACGACTTTTTCACTTTCAAACCATTCGGGAGATCAATATTTCCAGAAGAATGAGGACTCTTAAGTAATATCATCATTTGCTCAGTATGTAATGCGGATAATGAAATAGGTATCTCGTCATAGAGATAATTTAATATTAGTTGAATACATCTTCTTTGTAAAGGAATAGCTATTAAAAGAAAACGATTAATATCAACTACTACTTCCGCAGCCTTTTTTTCAACCATTACATCAGAAAGCTTTTCTTCAGCCTGCTTCATTAAATAGGTTTCATCGTCTGTTAATTCTTCACTAAACCGTTGAAAATGCTTCGCCGCATGAATATTTTCTTTTTTTAAAAAGGGCACAACGTGTTTTCTGTATCTATTGCGGCTATAGGTATCTTTTTCATTGCTTGGATCTCTTCTTGGATTAAGATTATGTACTTTACAATATTCCTCAATGTCTTCCCTTTCTAAACATAAAAAGGGACGAATAATTTTCCCTGTACCAAAAGGACGCATAAAAGGAATTCCAGCCCTTGCTTTCCCTAAACTTCCTCTCGTTAATCGCATTAAGATAGTTTCTATTTGGTCATCTCCATGATGACCTAACGCTAAGTAATCTAAGTTATGCCTTTTCATTACTTTTTCATAGAAGGAATACCTGCATTCTCTTGCTGCTTTTTGTGAATTCATTCCTGTTTTTTGGATAAATGCTGGTAAATCTATTCGCTCCCAAGAAAAAGGAATGTTTCTTTCTTCACAGAACGATTTTACAAACTCAGCTTCATCGAGCGACTCCTCCCCTCTAAACATATGATCCACATGTCCAGCAAAAACCTTGATTTTCCATTCTTTTTGTTTTGTCCATAAAAAATGAAGAAGCGCTAAAGAATCTGGTCCTCCAGAAACTCCAACCAAGATTTTCTTACCTTCTAGGTTCATATTTTTTCCTTGCAGGTAATTTAAAATTTGATCCTCAAGCATTTTTCATTACTTCCTTATCACTATCACTATTCTACCGGCCTTGATGTTATTACTTTTTCATCAGAGGTTGTAGTTACTATAGTCAAGGATATCACTTTTTTAAAAGTGATACCAAAGACTATTCTCTAAAAATTGCTGAAAATCCTCTTTTCAAGTTAATTGACCATATATATACAAAATATAACAAATAGAGATAAGGATAATGATGAGTATAGATTCAGCCCATCCTGCCTTTTTCTTCTTTTTAACCAATTTACTTCTTGTTTGAGCAGATGGAGCAGGTTGACTGTTCGCTTGGCGAGCTTTACTTCTATTTGTTCCAGCTGTTATCGTGCTTCTACTTGTTTTTTTTGATTCTCCACTTGTTAATTTTAAATAATCTAATCGCATTTCTTTTGCCGATAGATATTTTCCTGTTAACGCATTTAGTAGAATCCCCTCGAAACGCATTAATTCCTGCTTTTGTCGAATCATCATATGCAGCTGTTTGATCCCGCCCTCTTTTTTATTAAAGCGCTTTGGATAATAAAGATTCAGTATAATCATCGCAACAGCAAACAAATCATAGCTTGGCTCTGCCTTTCTTGTGCCTGCCCCCCAGTATCCTCTATCAAAGAACTCGGTAAATTCTTTAATCGCTCTCCCTTTTATGGTTGTCCCCCCTACATCAATACATCTAATTCTCGTTGGAGGTCCTGTAATAATCAGGTTTTCTGGTTTTAAATCTCCAAACACCCAATTATTTTCATGAAGATTTTGTAAGTCCTTTAATAATTGGATCATTAGCACATCGATCCATAAGTCTTCCTTATTATGGATAAAGGTTAGTAAATCAGGTCCATTAATATACTCCATTACATAAAAAGAAATAGTTCCTCTATTTGTTACCCAATCATCTACATCTATTAAAGAAGGTCCAAGGCTATAACCTTGGACCTTTGCGAAGGATTTCAAAACATTTACTTCAGAAGTTATAGATACACTGTTGTTGCTTAATTTCAAAGCAACTCTTCCTATTTTGGAATCTGCTAAAAAAACTGTCCCATTCGCTCCATAGCCAAGTTCCTTTAAGATTGTATATTGCTTGTTATGCCACTTTCCTTTTATTACTGTTCCACTATTTATTTTAAATTGACTCTTCGATGTATTCATCATCACTTGAAATCAAGCTCCTTAATGAGCGCTTATGCTTAAAGTAACGAATGGCTTCCTTTAAAGCTGGACCTGTTGGTGTAATGCCTCCTGTCGATAACTTTGGAAAGATACTTGTTAAAGATTCAAGACGAGGTGTCCAATCCATTAATTTTTCGACATCTTTCTTTTTCCCGGGAAATACAAACACAGAGTAGCGATTCTCGCCAGATCGAGCATTCAAGCTTAAAGATAGATCAAGCAAAGCTTCTTTTACAGTTGGTAGTTTATGTTTCATACTAGCGCTTGTATCTAGTAATACTAGCACTTCCAGCTCAACAGTTTCCCCCAGTTCGTCCACAACCTCCATTACCTCTCCTCTTTTTTCGGGAGGAAGATCCTCCATCGTCTTAGAGGAACCTAATATTTGCTGAAGCTCTTTATTTACTACCCCTTGGAGTGTTTGGGTCATCGCCTTTTTTGTTACCATTTGGACAGTCTGACTTAACTGCTGTGCATAAACCACTTGACTAACACCGCCTCCAGAGAGTGCAATGCCTTCAATTTCTTTCATCCCCTGCTCATCAATTGTATCTTGTTCCATTACCCCAATAACATTTACTGTAATTCCTTGTTCATTTGCTAATGCTGCCATTGCGACAGGATCTTCTCCTTTATTAGAACATCCATCTGTGATAAGCAAAATCTGCTTTAACGTACCTGTTTTCATAAATATCTCCCCTCCATCTTTATGAGTTAGTCCCATTCTCGACGAAAAGAGAAGTATTTATACCTGTTCTGAAGGATAAACAGATTAGTATAATAAAAAACTAACAAACAGTATTTTTCTCCTACTGAATGTTAGTCCATTTAAATTTTTATAGAACTAGAAGGACCATTTTAAACTGACAAATTTAGTTTGCAATTTGCTTAAAGCCTTTTACTGGAATGGACGCCCACTTTGGAATATTATGGTCGATTTTCGCAACTAATACGGTCATGTCGTCTTCAATTAACCCTAAGCGGGAGCGGATAACCTCCTCCATAATTAAATCTGCTACCTCTTGAGGGTTCTCTGTTTTTAATTCCTTAATTTTTCTCTTCATCCAAATCTCAAAGTTTTCAACATGTTTTGGTCCTTCAAACACACCATCACTCATCATAATGAGAAGATCTCCAGCCTTTAATTGTTCACTCACAACATCCACATCAAATTCTTGCAGGATTCCCATTGGCAAATTACTTGCCTGTATTTTCATAACCTTTGACCCTCTTTTGATGAAACTAGGTGTAGAGCCAATTTTCAGAAATTTAACTGCTGCGTTTTGGAGATCAATCATTGCTAAATCCAGTGTGGAAAAAATTTCATCCGTTGTTCGCAAAGAAAGAATAGAATTAATTGATTTTATCGCTACTTGTTCTTCAATCCCTGATTGCAGAATTTTTTGCAATAATTGAAGGGTCTCTTCACTTTCTACATGTGCCCGCTTCCCATTCCCCATTCCATCACTAATTGCCATAGCGTATTTACCTAAACCTAGTTCAATAGTAGAGTAGCTATCTCCTGAAATAAACCCGCCATCCTTTGCTGCATGCGCAACACCAGTCTCTATTGTATAAGCTTTTGCTGACCGGAATGTTGCATGACTATAGTCTTTGGAATACTCAGAAACCTCCTCTTTATTTACAATAATGGTCTCGCCAAGAATATCGGATAGCATTGGTGCAATTAGTTTTTCACATTCTCCGTAGCCTGTATTGTATGGAATAGTGATATCGATATCTACATTTCCTTGTTCCAAGCTGTATATTTCAACATTTTCAATATGAATGCCAAACTCTTGAATAGCTTCTAGGATTAATTCCTCCTGCTTGTAGTGATTTTCTCTTTCTCTTTGAATTTCTTTCGCAAAATCACCCATTACCTCAGAAACACCGAGCAATTGATCTGCAACTAATTTTCTGCTTTCCTGTACTTGTTTTTTTAATTTTTGATTTGCCTGATACAATGTCAATTCTTGATGGATTGCATCTGTCACCTTCTTCGACCTTGTACAATGCTTATCCCACTCCCTTTGAAGGCTAGAGGAAATATTCCCACCAGTATCAGCCATTTCAGTCATAATATCTTTCATATAGTCATAGGTTGTATTAAAGTTACGTGCCCAGCAATGTTCTTTACGAAAACATGTCTGACACGTCTTTTCTGTCACATTGCTTAAAAAGTAGTCTAGCTCCTTGTCTTCTTCCTCTATCATTTCACTTATATTTGTGGGAGAAAAACTTTTAGAGAGTGCTTGAAATACATTGGAAAACTGAGATACTCTTTGAGCTGTTACATCTCTCATTTTTCTCATATATTGCTGTTGTTCTTGGGAATATTCTGCTGTTCCTGGTATATGCTTTGCTATGCGTGAGGTTAAACTTCTCGGTGTCATAAGAAATAGGAAAACAGCTATAGTTGTTTCCATCAATGAAACAGATAGGACGCCCCCACCTTCTCCATACATGCCAATAAGGAGAGTAGCAATAAATAAACCAAGTGCTACACCGATTTTCTTTCCTTCTTTCAGCAATCCACCTAGAAGACCAGAAAAAGCCAATAAGCTCATATGATAGAAGCTAGAGATGCTTGCAAGACTAAAAATTAATCCGGTAACAACGCCAACAGTCGAGCCAATAGTGGCCCCTGCAATAAAGGAAAAGAGGAGAACTAAATAACGAGACATAATATGTTCAATCGATAAGCCATAAACAGCCCAGCCAATTGTTCCCGTCATAATAGAAGCTAGCATAATGATAAGACAGACAATTTCTTCTGTTTTAAGGGCTTGTCTTCTTTTATTGACCGTGAGTAACGGCAGACTTTGTAAAAAAATTAATGTAAGTATATAGCCAAGACTTCCTTCTACAAACGCTAACATTCCACCATACAGTGTAAAACCATTTGTTAAAAGATAGGCTTTCACTAAGCTGCCTAAAAAGACTAGTCCAAACACAAATAATGGTACAAGTTGCTGCTCTTTATTTTTCCAATTTAAAATGATTTTATAGCTAATCAAAAAGAAGAAAGACAAGACAAAATTAGAAGCTGCCTCTGTTACCCCTAAAGTAGCAGCACCGGCTATTAATCCAATAAGCGCGAGTGGTGCTTTATCTTTCCTTGATAGATATACTGCTGCAAAAAATGGAAGAGCAAAAGGAGTAAGTTGTCCTAATATTAAGGCTCGTCCAAGTAAAAAACCGAGAATTAATAGTAAAAAGCCTTTTACTAAAAAGAAGTTTTCTACTTTTGTATAAAATTTATGAACTAATGAACTGAAGCTATCCCGTGACTTCCCAAAATCAACTTCACCAATCGGATCGATTATATCCCTTTCCACTTTCTCCATAAACCACACTCCCTAACAAGTATCGTTGCTCCACATTATAGAAGGTAGCTATTTAAAAGTTTGTCAAAATAACGAAGCAGTTCCAATCTTTCGCTCGACTTCTTTCCTCCAATTTTTTATGGAAATACAAAATTCGATAGATTCCTTCTATCCAGGAAAAAGTAGTTACTTTATAATTAGTGAGCCTTATCAACAGACAAGCTTAATATAAATGGTCTTTTCTACTGTCACTTTTTTTATATTTCTTGCTTGTTTTTGTCATTTAATGCAATATGCTTTTTGGTCTTTCTACTCATTAACAAGTGCTTAAACATACATTAAACTACCCTATTAAATAAATGTCTAAAATCTATTGACATTGCGATTATTTATTTGTATTATATTACTTGTCTTGTTAATATTATGGCGGTGTAGCTCAGCTGGCTAGAGCGTACGGTTCATACCCGTGAGGTCGGGGGTTCGATCCCCTCCGCCGCTATCCAAAAAACCACGTAAAAAAATTTACGTGGTTTTTTTGTATTCTTTTTTACTGCATAGCTGAACAGACAAACTTCCTATAAAAATATAAAAAGCAAGCCAAATTGGCTTGCCTAAGCTATGGGAATATATAAACGATAAACCCTGCTATCTATTTGGTTATTCAGCAGCAAGTTACCCTCGTCTAGCGCCTCTTCCCCCGCGTTTCGACTCAGTATTTCGTTTCAGAGAAGCTAATCGATCTTCACTGTCTTTTAAGAAACGAGCCATTTTAGATTCGAAATTCTCCTTAGGAGCACGATTTTCATTTGATTTTGCATTACGTGACCTTTGAGAATTCCCTCCGGAATAGCCGCCTCTTGATTCTCTTCTTTCTCCGCGTTCGTATTGTGGTCTTTCTGGTCTCTCAGGTCTTTCTGGTCTATCTTTTGCTTTCTTAATAGATAGTCCAATTTTTCCATCTTTCTCGACATTAATCACTTTCACTTCGACTTCATCGCCTACTTTTAAGTGATCATTAATGTCTTTTACATAATTGTCTGCGACCTCACTAATATGAACAAGACCTGTTGCGCCTTCTGGGAGCTCAACAAACGCACCAAAATTAGTAATTCCTGTTACCTTTCCTTGTAACTTGCTGCCTACTTCGATTGACATAAAAAAGTTTTGCCTCCTTAAGGATATAAAAAATCGTACTTACTTATATTATACAGAATGGAAAAAAAGAGTGTCAATATTACTGCTGACCTTATTATTTTCCAGTTGTGTTTTTTGCATCTTTTTCAGGGATATTAAAAATAATTTCCCCTTTTTGTGAAAGTAATAAGTCTTTCCTTGCTAATTTAGCTAAATACTCTTCATCATTTAACTTAGCAATTTGGTCTTTTAGGTCTGCCTCTTTCTTTTCTAATGCAACAAGTTGTCCATCTAACTTTTCTTTCTCTGCTCTTTTCTCTTTTAAAGTGGAGCTTTGTGATATGAGTGTGGAAATCATGATAAAGCCAATAACAGCAGCACATACAAAGAACGTTGTCAGCCTGCGCATCAATAGCTTTTTCTTTCTAGCTCCACTAAGACTATTAGCTTGATGCTGTAAATTATATTCTGTTGGAAATGTTGTAACATCTGTTTTTCTTATGGCACTCATATGAGGCTCCTCCTTTCCATTATTTTTTTCTTTTAGCCATCCATTGTTTCAAATAGTTCTTTATTTCAAAGTAATATCCTGCCAATTTATTAAAAATTCTCTCGACGAATAATTTACCCTTTTTCGGCACAATTAGCCACAGCAGGGATAAAAGCCATTCAATTGGTTTAAAGAGTATTCCTATGATAAATCTTAATGTCCTAATTATACCATTGACAAGTGCCATAAGTCCCTTACCTAGAGCAATTATTATCGACAAAAGGAAGAAAATGATAGATTTAATTGGCTTATATACAATATTTACACCTATTCTAAGGAGAAAACGATAAGCATGGACACAAAAAGAAATAATTCCTTTTAATAATTGAAGGTAAAGAGTTTGAAATAAACTTTTGTACATAGCAAAACCTAATAGCAATGCTAAAGCCAAGTAAATGCGAACTTCTCCTTTGTTTACTAGAAAAAGAACATAAAACATAAGAAGAGCTTGCAAAACCCAAAAAAGGATATCATGGATAAAAACAATACTTCTTTTCCTTTTTGGCCTTTTCAAGAAGTATTGATATGTATCTAAACTTATTCCAAAGAATAGACCCATGCTAACCATTGCCAGCATGGTCATAAATTGTGTAGATAGTGTCATCGGAATATCTTGCTAAAGAATCCCTTAGCCTTATCTCCACTTTGATCGTCCACATAAACTAAATCAAATACCTTACCTTTAATAGAGACGATTCCCTTTTCTACATCAAGGTTTTTCATTTGCAGATTTTGACCGCGAATAGATAAAAATCCCATTACTGTTTCTAATATGAATTCTTCGTTATCAAAACTCTCTACTTGCTTTACACCCGTAATATCAAGCAGCTTTCTTCCTCTCATAATCACATCATGGTCTACAGTATTACTTTTGGTCATATTTGATTCATGATATTGGCTCATCATTATCCCTCACAATCCATTAGTACAATCTCTACTTGTACAAATATATGTGAGGAATCCTTATTTTAGAACAAGCCTTATAAGCGAAGAAAATAACCCTACTTTGTTTATTGCCATCTATATCGATTACTAAACTTAAGAAAGTGTTTCTTCTTTAATTATTTTATACATATTGGCAGCATCTTCTTTTTTCGTGGATTCCTGCAACATTTCCACCTTAGCTGTAACTAGCTTTTGCCCAAAACGAACCTGCAGCTCATCGCCGACCTTCACATTTGTGCTTGCTTTCGCCTGCTGTCCATTCACTAAAATTCTTCCTTGATCCGCAACTTCCTTTGCCAATGTTCTTCGTTTAATTAAGCGCGAAATTTTCAAGAATTTATCCAGTCTCATCCTAATAGCTCCTTCATATTGTTATTTTTTCTTTGCTTCATTCCAAAATTGGTCTAATTCTTCTAAATTCATTTGGCTCCATTCCTTCCCAGACTCTTTTACCCTTTCTTCTATATAAGAAAAGCGCTGTATAAACTTTTTATTTGTCCGGAAGATGGCTAATTCTGGATCCACTTTATAAAACCTAGCAATATTTACAAGCGAAAACAAAATATCACCAAATTCACTTTCTATTTGTTCATTATTATTAACCTCTTTTAATTCCTCTTGAAACTCCAGAATTTCCTCTTTTACCTTTTCCCAAGCTCCTTCTACATTCGGCCAATCAAATCCTATCTTTGCCGCTCTTTTTTGCAGTTCATAAGCTTGCATTAAGTTAGGCAACGCACTATTTATTCCCTCTAAAACAGACTCCCTGTCCGTTTTCGCTTCTTGTTTTTTCGCATTTTGCCAATGTTTCATCACATCATCAACAGAATCTGCTTGTTCTTCTCCAAATACATGTGGATGTCTACGAATCATTTTATCGGAAATCCCTTCCAATACATCATCAATAGAAAAATAACCCTCATCTTCTCCGATTTGACTATGAAGCATCACTTGCAATAACACGTCTCCAAGCTCTTCAATAATGTGGTCAATATCTCCTTCATTAATGGCTTCAATTAATTCATAGCTTTCTTCCAGTAAATATTTCCGTAAGCTTTCATGGGTTTGCTTTTTATCCCATGGGCAGCCATTTGGTCCACGAAGCTCTGCTATTATCTGCCTCAGCTGAGAAAATTCTTTATATAAGAATTTTTCTTCCTGAACAGGAGGCACATATATGCTTGTTAAATTATTTAAATCTACCTCTCTATCCAACTCATGCAGCTCTATTTCTTTTATCTTTTCTAGACTGCTTCCCGCTGCAGTGACAATCTTAATTGGATAATCATATGGCAGCATATCCATTAAGGTTAACTTCACTTCCGATGCAGAAAAAGTATCATATACCTGGCCAATAATCAAATGATTTCTAAGCTGAATACTTGCTCGATTAAGAGCAGTTCCGTCTAGCAGCTGAAAGCCCTCAATTGGATCAATTCGCAATGCCTGAAAAATACTGTCTAAAAAGCTTTGACCACCAGCAATTTCGATAGAGGCAATTCCTTCTTTATCTTTTTCTATTAAGAGTTGTACTGTTTTCTCTGCAACAAGCGGGTGACCTGGAACAGCATAGACAATATCCATCTCTTTTGCTTTTTCTAAAAGGAATTCAACAATCTCCTCATATACGGCTTCAAATTGATTATGTTTTTCATAAATAGAATCAAAGGAATAAAAGGTTATTCCCTCTTGCTTAAGCGTTGAGATAACGGGATGATCCTTCGTCCGGACATATACAGTTTTATTGTCATCAATTAAGCTGCGATAGACACCTAACGACAGCTGGTCTATATCCCCAGCTCCTAATCCAATAATTTTTATTTGACTCATTTTATTTCCTTCCTTTTTTCGGTAAAAACCATTTTAGTTTACTTCCTAATGGTAATAATGATAATTCCTTTTCTTTAAAAACATTTCCTCGCAACACGATTGCCACATATATTATTCCACCTATTACTACCCCGGATACTGCTTGAATAGCGCTTTTAATCCGGTCATGCTCGATCCCTTCAAGCAGTATAGAAGTAAGTGGTATATATCCTCTCAGTACAAGTAACATAACTAGACTCGCACCACTTATAATCATTATCTGTTTTAAACTAATAAGCGGTTCTTTGACTATTTTTTTCAATTTTACTGCCATTAAAATTAGAATGATAGATAATACAATAAGCGATGCATAGGCTGCTCCATCTATCCCAAAGGCAGGAATGAGCACAATGTTAAGAACATACTTCCCTATAAAACCTAATACAATCAAAAGGGCTGGATAGAAAGATTGCCCTAAGCCTTGAAGAACGGCCATTATCGTTGCAATAATAGCATTAAGGAATATTACAAAAAACAGAACAGTAAGCACTTCTGAACCGGCATCATTCTTAAACAGCATGCTGTTTGTCTCTCGAATAATCCCAATTAGCCCTACAGTCGCTCCAAGTCCAATAAAAAAACTGACTAAAAGAGAGAAATGGATATTTCTCATAAGATCCCTCTTACTTGTCTTTTGGCGATTCTTTGTAATAAGCGGGACAATACTTAAAGCCATCGAAGTAGAAATGATACTTCCAATTTGTATGAGCGGCTGCCCTCTATCATAAATTCCTTTCATCACTTTGGCCTTTTCATCAGCCATGCCATTTTCCATTAATAAGGAATATAAATTCAATGAATCTGCTAGTTGCAATAACACTAAAAGCATACTACTAATAGAAATAGTTATGCCCTCATATATTACTCTTTTACAAAGAATACGATTCTCCCTTTCAAAAAGAAGCGAAAAGTGAAAAAGCGAAAAAGAAAGGGCGGATTTCCTATAAAAATAAATTAAGACGAACAAGGAGAGTAAGCCCCCGACAACAGAGCCAAACATAGCACCTGCCCCAATGGCATATAAGGAGTAACCTTGATAAGAAAAAAACACAGCAACGAACAGAATAATCCCTACTCTGATTAATTGTTCGCCCACCTGTGAAACTGCTGTCGGAATCATATTTCCTTCCCCTTGGAAAATCCCTCTCAAAATAGCAATCAAAGGGGAAAACAGAAACGCAAAAGAAATAACTTTCATTAAGGATGCCAGATGAGGATCTCCCATCCAAGAGGCAAGTCTTCCTGCATTAAAAAATAGAGCTAGAAAAGCTATCATGCCAATGGGAACAAATAAGAAAAAAGAGGAACTCACAAGTCTATTTATACCTGATTGATTCCCCTCTACTTTCATTTCCATATACAATTTTGATAGTACGACTGGAAAACCATATGTAGATAAAGCAATAATTACCCCATAAAAAGGATAAACTTGCTGATAGATATAAAAGCCTTTATCACCAACAATATTTTGAAACGGTATTCGATATACAGCACTTAGTACTTTAGTTATTAAGGCAGCTATCATGAGAATAAAAGCGCCTTTAAACCAGACATTTGATTGCGAAGTCTTCACATGTCTAGCTCCTTCCATAATTACTTTCACTAGTATTATAGCATAGTTAGATGGAAGATGTATCCTTGCACATAACACTTTTTCCATAAATTAACATAAAAAGAGGAGGGGGACATAATTGTTTAAGTCAAATTTAACCCCGAACAATTATACGTAAACAAAATTCGTATAATTGTCCGGGTTTTTTCTATTTTAAGAAAGAGGGGTTGTCGTAATCACTCGCAGACTGAATACACTTCGCTTTCCATGGGGCGAGCACCAAGCCTCCTCGGCACATAGAGTGTCTGTAGCGTATTAGTGGTTGTTCATCTTTATTCATTATATATTTCGTTTTGTCCCAGCCACCTAAAAAACAAATTCCTTTATTCCATAATGCTTAGCACGATAATAATTAGCAATGGAAGAAAAACAAGAACATAGCCAATTGGATTAGCAAAGTTCAATGTCCAGCCAACTCCAAAACGCTTCTCCACAAAAATAGAAGGATCGCTTTTATTAAAATAAAATAAACCACCTTTCCAATAGCTATCTCCATCAAAAGATGAGATTTCTTTTGTGTCCTGTTCTTCTCCCTCCAATCCGCGATTTAATCTTTCTAACTTAAACGTAAATAGCATCGTGCCAATTAATATTAATAGGGTAATAAGAAGTGGCATAAGAAAAACTAAGTGATCACTGAAAATATTAGGGTATAAAGTGGTTAATTGTAGCACGATAAAAAGAACCGTAATAGCAATAGACGTAAGCAGAAGAAACCAGCTTGAATATTTGCGGTACTTTAGCTGTCTTAGTTTGGATGCTTGTTTATTATTGGCAATCATTTTAATCCCTGATTTTTTAGTGGCGCTGTTTATGCCTAAGAACATAACCTGCATCGTTAATAACACCAGCAGCATGGACACAGAGGATATGGGCGTCTTCTTTGTAAATTGATCTGGTGTACCATCCACTCCCCAATGCACAGGTATTTCTGCTGGCAATACATGATATTGTGTTGCTATAAAGAGAAGGAATCCTACCGTAATTATTATTGGAATAAGAAAAACATACCATGGGAGCATCTCATCTTTTTGTCTAACCCCAATCTCTGTTATGCTTATCTCTTTTAACTCCTCCTCCCACTTATGCGCTGCTTTTATTGCTATCATTTTTCCGTGAAAGTAAAAATAGAGACTTAAGCTCCAGAACAAAATAGCAAACAACAAAATGGTTCCAGCAAATGCTACTTGATCTGTTTGAGTGTTATTCGCAGCTTGCCAAATATAATAAGCTATAATCCCAATAAGAGAAGGAACGATAACGAAGATAGAATATCGTCTTTTATAGGTTGAAATTTGCGGATTATTTACTTGTTTGTTGGGAATGGTTACCCCAAATACAACTGTTTTTCGTACTAGAAAAGGCATAGCCGCTTCAAAAAAAACAGTAATGATAATCATGCTAATAAAAATAATGGTTTCCATTTTTTATTCCTCCTTTAATTTATGGATAATGGATTGTATTAACCCTGTTATTTCTTTTTCCTTCATTCCTATTACTAACGCTTCCACAATCATTGGTTTTAAGCTATTTGAAATTCTGCTCTGCTCTTCTTGGGTTGGAATCCCATTGTTTGTTCGAATGATTGCACCAGATTTAGGAATAATTTGAATAAGCCCCTTTTTTTCGAGAGCATGATAACTTTTATTCACAGTATGCATATTGACACCTAAATCAGCGGCCAGTGAACGAACAGATGGTAACACATCACCATCCTGTAATTCTTGCCTAATTATCCCTATCATGATTTGCATAGTAAGTTGTTCATAGATGGGCATTTCCAATTCAGGATTTATTTGTATATACATCATTAATCACCTCATACTGTTATATTCTTATTATAACAGAATTGTTCTATTTTTAGTAGAACAATTTTCATCATAGAGTGCTATTCTTTCCATAAACAAAAAAGTCGACAGCTCTTTTCCGAGTTTGTCGACTTTTAAAATATATGGTTTAGTAAAAATGTTAGGCAAACCTTATGATTCCATTTGGCGAGCTAAAAATCCTGCTGCGGTTTCAACTGCCTTTTTCTCTACATCACCAAGTGAATCCTCTTTTGCGAAAATGACAACTGCCCCAATTGGATCACCATTTGCAATAATAGGACCAATGGTATAGGCAGAAATCGTTTCAGTAGTACCATCAACTAAGGATACTTGGTCTTGTTGATTCATCAGTATGGACCCTCTATCCTCCATTGCCTTTTCCACTACACTACTAATGTTCTTATTTAAATAGTCCTTTTTCGATCCACCCGAAACAGCGATGTAAGAATCTCTATCACAAATTAGCACAGCATTTCCTAAACTATCATAGAGAGCCTCAGCATATTCCTTAGCAAAATCGCTTAATTCACTTATAGGTGAATATTTCTTTAAAATTACTTCTCCATCTCGATCAACAAAAATCTCTAATGGATCCCCTTCGCGAATTCGTAATGTTCTTCTGATTTCTTTTGGGATAACGACACGACCCAAATCATCGATTCGACGCACAATTCCAGTTGCTTTCATTCCGTGTTGCCTCACTTTCATCAGATGATTTTTTTAAATTGGCGAAAGCATTCTCACTATACATGAAATGTTCACCATATTTAAACATAGTATCTTTCATATGGTAAGTTCTATACATTAATCATGCAAAATTTTCTCTAGGTAGCTTTATTTTCCTTTTTGAATATTTCAAGAAGGAAAAAGATGATTTACCATATTATCAATTTTACTTCCCAGATTGGGATAAACCATTTATTTATTCTTGTGTTTACTTAGATGTCATTCCAAAGAAAATCTACTATTGTTATCTATATTGTTTATACCCTTGTCCCCCTATATTAAACATCCTATTCACGCTATTTTCTTTAAAAAATGGGGAAATGGAAAGGAAGGTGCACAAAAAATAGCTAATGTGGAAAGATGGGTAATCTATATAACGATTTCAATAAAGACTGGTTTCTCATATAGTATTTATAAGCCAATTGTGGAGAACACTTTCCAAATTAGAGGATTTTAGATCTTTGAAAACAAAAAAACCAAATGATTATACGAAATGTTATTAGCATCCGTATAATCATTCGGGTTTCTCCTTGGTGGGAATACTTACATTCCAATCACAAGACTATATAAGGAAACTCATCCCTATTATTTAGTAACTTGTTCTGGTTCTTTTTTAAATGTATTTAATGCTTCTACCATTTCATGGCAAGCCTTCAGCCACTTTTCTTTTTCAACACCCTTTACATGGAAGATCATTTTTAATTTTCTTCCTTCCATACCAAGACCAATCATTCGACCATACTTAGAACTCTTCTCAAATATTTTTTGGCCATCCATACGGTCGCTTCCATGTTCCGATAATAAAATAAGTACTTCATCCTTCGTCTGCTTGATCAACTCTACTCCTGCTTGCTTTCCATAAATCTTCATTTCTGTAATTTTGAAAAGATACGAAACTTCTTCTGGATAGTCTCCAAAACGATCAATTAATTCTTCTCTTAGCTCTTCCATATCCTCTAAGGAAGTAACACCTCTAAAACGCTTATACATTTCAATTTTTTGCTGTCCATCATTAATGTAAAAATCAGGAATATAGGCATCTATATCTAAGTCAATTTCAATCGTCTGCCTTAGTTCTTCACTAATTGTTCCTTTTCTCTCTTCAATAGCTTCTTTTAGCATTTGAGAGTATAAGTCAAACCCGACTGAATCAATAAATCCATGTTGTTGGGCACCGAGAAGATTTCCTGCACCACGAATAGTCAAATCGCGCATGGCAATTTTAAAGCCAGATCCTAATTCCGTAAACTCTTTGATTGCCTGCAATCTCTTTTCTGCGACCTCTGTTAGAACTTTATCCTTCTTATACGTAAAATACGCATAAGCTACTCGATTCGAACGTCCAACCCTGCCTCGTAATTGGTATAATTGCGACAGCCCCATACGGTCTGCATCCTGGACAATTAGTGTATTTACATTTGGTATATCTACTCCTGTTTCAATAATCGTCGTACTTACTAAAACGTCATATTCCCCTTCTAAAAACCCAAGCATTACTGATTCTAATTCATTTTCTGTCATTTTCCCGTGAGCATAAGTAACTCTGGCGTCAGGCACCAACATTGAAATTTCCTCAGCCTTTCTCTCAATGTCTTCAACTCGGTTATACAGAAAATAAATTTGGCCATTTCTGGCAAGTTCTCTTTCAATCGCTTCTCTTACAAGTCCACCATTATACTCCATTACATAGGTTTGAATAGGGAATCTATTTTCAGGAGGGGTCTCGATAACGGATAAGTCACGTACACCAAGCATAGACATATGGAGTGTTCTTGGAATTGGTGTAGCCGTTAGCGTCAATACATCAATATTCGTTTTTAATTGTTTTATTTTCTCTTTATGCGTTACACCAAAGCGTTGTTCCTCATCGATAATCAATAAACCTAAATCTCGATAAGAGATATCCTTTGATAAAATCCGATGCGTTCCTACGACAATATCAATGGTTCCTGCTTTAAGTCCTTTTAGCGTGTCATTTTGCTGTTTTCTCGTTCTAAATCTGCTGAGTAAGCCAATTTCAATTGGATAATCTTGAAAACGCTCTCTCAACGTTTCATAATGCTGCTGCGCTAAAATAGTTGTTGGAACCAAGAAAGCTACTTGCTTTCCATCCGCTATCGCTTTAAAAGCCGCTCTGATTGCAACCTCTGTTTTCCCGTAACCAACATCTCCGCAAAGAAGACGATCCATCGGTCTTTCTCTTTCCATGTCTTTTTTGATTTCATGAATAGACCGTAATTGATCCTCTGTTTCCTGGTAGGCAAATGCCGCTTCAAATTCTCGCTGCATTTCCCCGTCTGGAGAGAAGGCATAACCAACAGAAGCCTCTCTTTCCGCATACAGCTTAATAAGATCATCCGCTATATCTTGAACAGAAGACTCTACCTTTTTCTTTACTTTCTTCCAATCGTTACCGCCTAATTTGTATATCTTTGGTTCTTTGCTCTCTGATCCAACATATTTTTGGACCAAATCAATCTGCTCAACAGGAACGTATAACTTATCATTTCCTTGATATCGTAAATGTAGGTAATCCTTGTGGACACCATTAATTTGAAGTGTTTCAATCCCAAGGTATTTACCAATACCATGGTTAACATGGACTACATAGTCACCAACATTTAACTCAGAGTAACTCTTTATACGCTCTGCATTTGTTAGTTTTTGTCTTCTTTTGGATAACTTTTTAGTCTTTGTCTTAAATAGTTCTTCTTCTGTTATTACCGCTAGTTTTAGGATAGGAAGCTCAAATCCTGACTGCAGATGACCTTCTAATAATTGAATTTTCCCTTCGGAAATCTTCTTAGCGTTTTTTTGAATCATTACTTCCATATCATAATCTTGAAGAACTTGCTCTAACTTTTCTAAGCGCTCCTCACTATTACCAAGCAGAACAACGGTGTAATGATTTTTTTTCCATCTTTCCATTTCTGTCTTCAAAACATTCATTTGCCCGTGGAAATTCTGCATTTGTTTACAGGATACATTTATGATATTTTGCGGATTAGTATTTGGAACATGGCGTAAGAATAAAGATAAATAGACAATTGGCTGTTTTGCCTGATGTAAAAGATGATTGATACTTTGAGATAAGGTTAACCCATGAATAATTTCTCCCTCACCTAACAAGCTTGTATACCAATCAGCTTCTTCTTTCTCAAGCGTGTCATTCATTTCTTGCACTCTACTAATTTCATCGACAATTAAAAAACCGTTACTCGGTAAATAATCTATTAAACTGACATGTTCTCCATAGAGAATGGATAAGTATTTATATAGTTGTTCTGGCTTTTGCCCATTTCTTAGCTGTTCCATTTCCCTGCTAATATTCTGTGTCAGTAACGTTCTTGTCGCTTCATCTTTTATTTTTTTTAAGCTTTGGGCTAAGCCTTTTTCCAGCATAGCCAGCAAGTCGCCGACTGCATTCTCATCATAAAGAATTTCTGTCGCCGGTCCAATGCTTACGTTTTCCTTTTTTTCCTTCGAGCGTTGATCCTCAAGCGAAAAGGCTCTAATCGAATCAATTTCTGTATCAAATAATTCAATACGGAGCGGATCTTCCTCTGTTAATGGATAAATATCTAAAATTCCACCGCGCACACTAAATTCTCCCGGCGATGAAACCATCTCCGAGCGTACATATCCCATATGAACAAGCTTTAATAAAAAAGCTTCTAAATCAAGATCTTGCCCAATTTCAAGTTTTAATTGCGCTTCCTTCCATAACTTTTTTGGAGGAAGCAGCTTTCTCAGACCTGCTACTGGCGCAATCATGATTCCCGACTTTTTTTTCGCCCAATAATTCAATACCTCTATACGCTGAGCCTTTAATTCTGGACTTGCAATACTAATTTCAGCTGCAATTAATTCATTTGCAGGATAGAGAAAAACGTCCTTTTCGTCCACTATATTGGTAATATCATCGTATAGCTTTTGCGCCTGTAATAAATTATGAGTCACAATTAATAATGGCTTCTTTGTTTTTTCATAAATTGAAGTCATATATAAAGTACGTGCTGAATTGGAAAGTCCTGAAACTAATTGTTCATGTAATCCAGCATCTAGTCCTGAAATGACATTTTGTATATCTTCTTGCTGTTTAAATAATTGTTTTAGCCCTAACAAAAAATTTTCCCTCCCATTCGAAAGCAAAAGACACCATAAAATGGTGTTGAGCTAGTTTTTTCTTATTTTTTAGTAAAGTATATGACTTCCTGCTTGCTAGCTCTTTTTATTTTCAACGTGCATCCATTCCTGATAATTTGTTCTTATCTTACACGATATATCTATGATTGCAATCTATTTATTTCCTAATTAATGACTAGTTACTATTAATCCTTCAGCTCATGCCCCTTAAGCAGAATGGAATCATGCTTATCATGACATCATTTAAAAAAAGATGAAAGAAAATACTCCTTAATGTTGTTATATACGAGATATCTTGCCTATATTCCTGCTACCCGCAAGAAAACAAATATATAGACAACGGAAAAATGCTTTGGATTATTCCAAAGCTTTTTCCGAATTAAAAAACAATCCTCTAATGAATCAAATAATCATTTTCATAGTAGCCTGGGTTTTTTGACAATGATTCTTGGCAGTCCTCACAAATAGACTTTACCTCAATATCACCTGTTTGATGATATTGAATCATTTCTGATCGATCTTCGTCCGATAAATGATCAAATCCTAAGCGATTTGCTGCAATGGACTCTGTATCAAGTGTTCCCATATGCACACCACAATGTCTGCAATGATAATGTATAGCCATCCCTAGGCCTCCTTACTAGCACATTAATATTGCTAGTATTCACCTATTCGGATGTAAATATAACCAAAATAAGCAGATGGTTCTCTATCTTACTGGATATTATATTTATTCATTACTTGTAAAAAGGGTTCTTCTGCCCATTGGACACACGCATCTGCACATTTTTTTATGGTTCCCTCTAATATGTCCATTTCTTCTTTAGTAAATTTTCCAAGGACATAATCAACTACTTTCATTCCATTTTTAGGACGATCAATTCCAACTCTTATACGATTGAACTTTTCTGTGCCAACATGAAGAATAGTTGACTTAATCCCATTATGTCCGCCAGAGCTTCCTTTTTGTCGAAGTCGGATTCTTCCGACTGGCAGATCTAGGTCATCATAAATAACGACTAAATCTTCTGGCTCTAGATCATAGTAATCCATAATTGGACGAATAGACTCCCCAGAAAGATTCATATATGTAAGCGGCTTTAATAAAATCATTTTTTCACCGCCAATAACTCCTATTCCATAATTTCCTTTGAATTTTGCCTTATCTAATGGAATATTATAATGACTTGATAAAAAATCAATTACTTCAAATCCAATATTATGTCTTGTTCTATCATATTGCTTCCCTGGGTTACCAAGACCTACAATTAATTTCATATGAATCCCCCTGCTTTTTCATTCTATACTCCTATATCATACAAGAAAAAGGTTTGGCCAATAGAATGCTAATCGGTCAAACCTTTTTCTTGCTTTTGCTTTTCTAGAAATCCCTTTCTAAAAAAGTACAGGGAGAATACATTTAGATAAATCGGATTATTCTTCAGCTGTTTCTGGCTCTGTTTCTCTGCCTTCCACATTATCCGGCATACCTTCTTCTTGTTGTTCTCCTGTACTAATTTCTTCTTCCTGTCTTGGTGCAAGAATTGATGCGATAACTTCCTCTTTTTCGTGGTTAATTTCTATTTTATCATAACCCTTCACATCTCCGACAGTAATCGTATCTCCTACCTGAAGCTCTGTTACATCAATATCAATACTAGATGGGATATCATTAGGCTTTGCTGTCACTGTTACTTCGTGTAAAGCCTGCTGCATAACGCCGCCATCTTTTACTCCAGCAGCTTCCCCCACTAAAGATACTTTTACTGGTGCACTGATAGCCTTTGATAAGTCTACCGCTAAAAAATCCACATGTATAATGCCTCGCTTAATTGGATCAGCATCATACTCATTTAAAACGACATTATAATTTTCCCCATCAATATCTAGTGAAATAACGCCATTTCTCCCAACTTCACGAATCGTTTTCAAGAAATTAGCCTCACTCAAGGAAATTGCCGTATTTTCTATTTTTGATCCATAAACAATACCTGGAATTTCTCCATTATTTCTTAATTTTGTTAAGCTTGAATGTTTGTCCATCGTACGTTTTTTTGCCTGTAAAGTTGTTGTCATGATTTCACCTTCCATTATTTTATCAAATGAACACTCTTATATAAAAAATGCCCTAAATGGAAGATATTTAAACATAAAGAATTTGCTTTCTGTTTAAAAGAAAGGCACAATACCAATAGCCGCCTGCCTTTTAGACAAGCGACTAATCTGAATGATATGAAGGGTTCTATCAATCAAATAAGAAACTTACTGATTGGTCTTGGTGAACACGTAAAATCGCTTCACCTAATAGGTCAGCAACTGATAATTGAATAACGTTAGCTGAAAGTTTCTTTTCACCCAATTCGATAGAATTTGTTACAACTAATTCTTTGATTTTAGAATTATTAATTCTTTCCATTGCAGGTCCTGACAAAACAGGATGTGTACAGCATGCATAAACCTCTTTTGCTCCATTTTCTGCGAGAGCATTGGCACCAAGTGTAATGGTTCCAGCTGTATCAATAATATCATCAATAAGGATAGCAATTTTCCCTTCGATATTACCAACAATATTCATAACTTCCGCAACATTTGGCTTTGGACGTCTTTTATCAATAATAGCAATTGGCGCCTTTAATCGTTCTGCAAGTTTTCTTGCTCTTGTAACCCCGCCATGATCTGGAGAAACAATCACAAGCTCTCCATCGAATTCACGTTGACTGAAGTAATTACCAAGGATTGGCACACCCATTAAGTGATCAATCGGAATATCAAAGAAACCTTGAATTTGTGGTGCATGCAAGTCTAATGTAATAACACGAGTTGCTCCAGCTGTCTCTAATAAATTAGCTACCAATTTCGCTGTAATTGGTTCTCGTGCTCTTGCTTTTCTATCTTGTCTAGCATACCCATAATAAGGAATTACTAGGTTAATCGTCTTAGCTGAGGCACGCTTCAATGCATCAATCATGATTAATAACTCCATAATATGTTCGTTAACAGGTGCACTTGTTGACTGAATAACATAGACGTCACAACCACGGATACTTTCCTCAATATTAATTTGAATTTCACCATCGCTAAAACGTGTTACTGAACATTTCCCTAATTCTACTCCAATTGAATCGGCAATTTCCTGCGCTAAAGCTGGATTAGAGTTTAAACTGAATACCTTCAAATTTGGATCTAAATTCTTAACTGGCATGCTGAACCTCCACTGGTCTTTTTCCTCTTATAGTACGAAGAATGAAACATATCTATTAAACGAATTATTCTTCCTTTTAACCTATTTATTTACGTTTATAATTCTCTTTATTAACTTGACGTGCACGGGCAATCGAAAGTGCCTCAGAAGGAACGTTATCTGTAATGGTGGAGCCTGCTGCAACATAAGCACCTTTTCCAACTGTGACAGGTGCAATCAAATTGGAATTACATCCAATAAATGCGCCATCTTCTATCGTCGTCATAAACTTATTTTTGCCATCATAATTAACTGTAATGGTTCCACAGCCAATATTGACATCACTACCAACATTCGCATCTCCAATATAACTTAAATGAGATGCCTTACTGCCTTTTCCAAATGTCGCTTTCTTGATTTCAACAAAGTTTCCAATCTTCACTTCATCATCAATCATGGATGCTGGACGAATATGTGCAAACGGTCCAATATTCACATCAGAGCCAATGCTGCTATCATGGGCGACAGATTGTTTAATAGCCGTATTATTTCCCACTGTACAATTATTTATTTCTGTATTTGGCCCAATAATACAATCTGCACCTATTACAGTATTTCCTTTAATCATACTTCCAGGATATATAACGGTATCCTCTTTAATTGCTACGTCTGCTTCAATATAAGTATTGGACGGATCAATTATCGTTACGCCATTCCGCATATGCTGTTCATTGATTCGCTTTCTCATGATTGATTCTGCTTCAGATAAAGCAATCCGGTCATTCACACCAATTGTTTCATTGAAATCTGTGGTTTGGAATGCACTTACTGTTTCTCCCTGCTTTTTTAAAATCTCAATAACGTCTGGCAGATAGTACTCTCCTTGAACATTTTCATTGGAGACATTAGCCAACGCCTGAAATAGCAGTGCATTATCAAATACATAGGTACCTGTATTAATTTCTGTTATTTTTCTTTCTTCATCCGTTGCATCCTTGTGTTCTACAATTTTCTCTACTACTCCCATTGAATTACGAATGATTCTGCCGTACCCATCTGGCTTACTTGCCTTTGCCGTTAAAATGGTTGCCTTCGCTCCTACTTTCTCATGGTGTAAAAAGAGTGCTTCTATCGTTTCACTTGTCATAAGTGGCGTATCCCCGCATATAACGAGTGTCACTCCTTCTTTGTCTACAAGGAGATCTTTTGCTTGTATTACTGCATGTGCCGTTCCAAGCTGTTCTTTTTGATTTACGTATTTCACACTATTACCAAGCTGTGCTTTTACTTTTTCTGAACCGTGGCCAATTACTGTTACGATTGAATCCACTTGTAGCTTTTCCACTTGATCTACAACGTGCTGTACCATCGGTTTCCCACAAACAGGATGAAGTACTTTATAAAGTTTTGACTTCATTCTAGTACCCTGTCCTGCGGCTAAAATCACTGCGTAACGAGTTGTCATTCACAGGCCTCCAATAACCTTTTTATCCACTAAAAAATATATCTCAAATACATCTTGATTTCAAGGAAGGATTCACATTTTATGTATGCTTCTTTATAAAAGCTGTTTTATTAATTGTAACATTTTCTTTTTTCCCTATAGAGAATACCTTCACCAACCATGAGAAAGTGATAAACCTTATCTATTTTATGATACTAAAAGAACAAATTGTTTTCATTGGAAAATCAAGGGGTAAATAGGAGAGAAATAGAAATAAAAAAAAGAGCCTTACTCTTAGGAAGTAGGCTCTAGCTGCAGATTATTTTAGGAAGCTCCAGCTTCTTCAAATTCAATTTCTAATTCACCCAGGCGGTGGTATTCTGCCAAAACTGCTTCCTGGATTTTTCCTCTTGTACCAGAGTTAATTGGATGAGCGATATCCCTAAACTCACCATCCGGAGTTCGTTTACTTGGCATCGCTACAAATAGTCCGTTATTTCCGTCAATTACCCTAATATCGTGAACAACAAATTCATTATCTAGTGTAATAGAGGCAATAGCTCTCATACGTCCATCCGTGTTAACTCGGCGTAGCCTTACATCAGTTACTTCCATCCTGTTCACCACCTTTACTAGAAGATAAAATCTAGTTATTAAATTCAACAGAATTTTCATAACTCCTTCTTTTAGGTGAAATTTTTTAGAATATTTAGGAATAAAATAAAGAAAAAGTGCCGAAAAGTGATAAAATCTTCTGTTTTTCCACTTATTCTCCGACTATCCTCCTTCAGGAAGCAACTTATTTACAAAGCGCAATGACTTCGATTTCAACTAATACATCTTTAGGGAGCCTAGCTACTTCTACACATGAACGAGCGGGCTTATGTGTAGAGAAATATTCTCCATACACTTCATTGATTGCTTGAAAGTCTTCCATATTTTTAATAAATACAGTCGCTTTCACAACTGTTTCAAAGGAAGCACCTGCCTCTTTAAGAACAGCTGCTAAGTTTTTGAATACTTGATGTGTCTGTGTCTGCACATCTCCCTCTACTAAGTTACCTTCTGCAGTTAAAGGAATTTGACCAGAACTGAAAAATAAATTATTCACAATAATCCCTTGAGAATACGGTCCGATAGCTGCTGGTGCGTTATTTGTTTGAACAACTTTCATTTGTCTTTTCCCCCTAAGAGTTACTTTTTATCGAAATAATTACCATTTTCCACAGAAATTTTCTTTTCTTTTACATCGACACCGGATAATTTTACTAGTGATAAATAATCATCCACTAGTCTTTCCTCGGCTTCCTCGGCTTCTACTAATACTGCGATTCCTGCAACGCTTGCATTAAATTCCTCTAATAGACTAATCATACCATTGATGGTACCGCCAGCTTTCATAAAGTCATCCACAATCAAAACTTTTGAGCCATCTTCTAAACTTCTTTTAGAAAGCAACATCGTTTGGATTCTTTTTGTAGAACCAGAAACATAATTGATACTCACCGTGGAACCTTCTGTTACTTTACTATCTCTTCTAACCATAACTACAGGAACATTTAAATAAGTTCCAACTGCATATGCCAAAGGAATTCCTTTAGTAGCAACTGTCATGACCACATCAATATCCGTATCAGCAAAGGCAGAGGCAAACAGTCTCCCCACTTTTTGCATGATAGTCGTATTTCCCAGAATATCATTCATATATAGATAACCACCGGGCAAAAGTCTTTCTGGACTTTTTATCAAATCACAAAGCTCTTCAACAAATGGTTTCGCTGCTTCATCACTGACTTTTACTTGATACTTTACTCCACCGGCTGCTCCTGGCAATGTATGTAAAGTCCCTATTCCTCTTTGCTCAAATGTTTCTTTAATAATAGCCAAATCTTCGCTGATTGAAGACTTGGCTGCACCGTACTTTTCTGCAAAGTAAGAAAGAGATACTAACTGCCTAGGATGCTCCAGCAAGTAATTCGTCATGTCTATTAAACGCTCACTACGACGAAATTTCATAACTGAACCCCCAAAATCCGAATATTTAAAGACAATTTTACATTATTATACGGATTTAATCAAGGGTATGTCGCTGTCCAATCATTCGAACCGCAAATACTTGATCACAAAATCCTCTTAAACCATTATAAACACGATTCATCCTTGAATCATGTTGAATCAATCCAAAAACAGTAGGTCCACTTCCACTCATAAGAACAGCATCTGCACCAAATTTGCAAATTTGTTCTTTAATTTGAGCAACCTCTGGGTATAAGGTTAGAGTAACATTCTCTAACACATTCCCGACATTTTCACACATTAAATCATAATCTTTCGCTGAAATGGACTCAATCATTTTTTCCGTATTTGGATGCTGTATTGTCTCAGTATCTAGTCTTTTATAAATATCAGCTGTTGATACACCAATAAACGGTTTTGCCAAAATAACCCAGCACACTGGTGGCGCAGGCAATTCCTTAATGATTTCCCCTCTTCCAGTTGCAAGGGCAGTGCCCCCATAGACGCAAAAGGACACATCAGACCCAATTTCAGCTCCAATGACAGCTAATTCATCTAATGTTAACCCTAAATCCCATAACTTATTTAAACCACGTAATACTGCCGCTGCATCGCTGCTTCCTCCAGCAAGACCTGCTGCAACAGGAATATGTTTCTCAATTTTAATTTCTACGCCTTTTTTCACATCAAATTTTTCCTTTAATATACTTGCTGCCTGATAAGCAAGATTTCTTTGGTCATCAGGAACAAACCTATTAAGAGAAACTATTTTTATTACATCGTTGTTTAACAATGCTAGCTCAATTCTATCTGCTAAATCAATTGTCGTCATAATCATTTCTACTTCATGATACCCATCTGGTCTCTTATGAAGCACATCTAATGACAAATTGATTTTAGCTGGCGCTTTCACCAAAAGCTTCAATATTTCCACCCACTTAACAAATTTCATCATTTACTTTTTTCTCCAACTAACGAAAGAGGATTTTCCTTAAAGGAGATAATAATAGTAGGCTAGACGAACTTTATCTTACCCTTATTCCGTGTCTAACAAGCTTTATGCTCATCTAATCTTCTATATAGATATAGTGATTTTACCACAAATTATTCTCTTACATACAATCGAGATTGTGTTTTCCCTATAATTTATCAACATTTGAGGTGCGGTCTTACTCCCCATTATCTTGAATAAAAAAAGAATCTATCATTAACTCCTTATATCTATACTATTTAATGGATAATATAGATATTCGCTAATGATAGATTCTATAAATTGCCGTGGGTAAATCCAATTTGATTATCGTACAAATAAGATGGACGTAAAGTGAATTTTGAAGTTACAGGTTACTCTTTATTTTGAGTAAGAAGACTTTGCTCTGCTATTTCTATTGCCCTTTTGACCATATTCCCTGCGTCTCTTGCACGAATACCGCCCCAGCCCTCTTTCTGGACCACATCATAGAAACCAAGCTCTTTTGCTAATTCTTCCTTTAATCCTTCGGACATAATTCCTTTTCGTCTACCCAAAGTGAATCTCCCCTTTCATCACCCACGGTAAGCTTAGTATGTATCCATCACTAGTTTTTCATGTTATCTATTTGTTGCCAAAACATATGCTTATTTATACATCTATAAGCATCTTTATTTGCCATATCATTATTTTTCTCCATGAAAAAAGCAGCAAACAAATTGTTCACTGCCGCTTAATGCTTTCAAGCAATAATAGTTAGCTTAAAGCAATTTGTCCTGATGTATCCTCGAAGAAGGTAATTTGAACCGTTTCTGTTAAAACATCTGCATAGCTGTATGATACACGTTCAAATGCATTTTCATCCTGATCTAACTCCACTACAAACACAGATGGATAAGTCTCTGCTAATACTCCTGAACGTTCAATTGTCTTCCGACGACCGCCATTTGCCTTCAGCATAAGTCTTTTTCCTAAATTTGAATCAAGAGCTTTTTTTATATCTGATAATGTTTTTGCCATTCGGTCCACCTCACTGTGTAAAGTATATCATACTGACACAACAGAGTCAAATAAAAACATAAATTATAACAGTCTTTTTTAGAAGTTGTCAATATTTTTTATTCTTATTTTTCTCCAATTTTTCAACAAAGATAGTTTGCACAAAGTGAGCATAAATATGTAGAAAATTTCAATTTTTTTCAAATACTTATATCTTTCAATTGCAATAAAGATTATTCAGGATAAAAACACACAGAATCCAGCTAGCATAACCCCCTTATTAAAGGGCAAAAGCTTACCTTATCCTGTGTGTAATAGTTAAACCAAGTATATGCTTCTGTCTTTGTCACACCTCTTCTGTTGAATCTACATGATATGGCATGCCTGTTCGCAAAACTCCCTTTGTTTCAATTCCACCTAGCCCCTTTTCACCCGTTAATGTATTCCTTAAAACATCCCAAACATTTACTCTTTCCATAAATGGTGTAAAACTTATCTTGGCAACAATATAAACTGGATCAAGGGCATGAATATTTACTCTTGAGGGGGAACTTGCAAAATTAGCTCCTGCATAAATAAGCGATTCAAAGTGGGATTGACAAGCACCAGCAAAAATAACTAACTGATCCAGATTAGGAAGCTTCTTTCTCGCCTCTCTGACGGTCTGTACAAAGTATTTCGAGTGTCGGTAGGCATTAATATCACTTTTATCTCCTAACGCTTTAGAATAAGCATCATGACCTGTTATAACTAGTATGTCAGGGCGATAGTAATCCAAAAGACTGCCTATTTTACTTGGCATCTCTTTTTCATTGCAGTGCACTCCATTTACGGGTATCCCAATTTTTTCGTATAAAGTGAGACACTTTTTCAAATAGTTTGGATCTCCATCAATATGGAGTACCTTACCTGGTAATTGAAAATAGTTAGAAGGCTTGCTATAAGCTTCTGTTACTTGATACTCCTGCTTTCTGCGCAAAAGATTCACATCTTGTCGAAATAATTGGAGAGATTGTTCCTCCATCAACTGAACCTTTTGGGAAATTTTTCGTTGCATCGGTTGATTAATCAATACTAAATCCTCATATGGAGCATCTGCAATCAAGCGAAAATCTTCTCCATAAAGAATGGCAATTTTTTGGCCATTTACCTCTTTCATGTCAATTATTCGAAACAATAAATCACATTGATAAGACTCTCTACCGACGATATCCATGATATTTATAGTCACTCTTGTCACTCCAATTAACCCAAACATGTCTCTCCTGAGTGGATATTATTATTCAATATCTATCTCTGATAAATTATGCATACGTCTATAAAGTTGTGAGCAATTCAAAAAGAAGAATTAAAACATCTGCTGCTCTCTTTCTAACAACAACCTTTATCAAATAAAGCATCATATAAAAAGGTGCACAGAAAGCTTCCTCTTCCTTGAAATTTTTTAAGGAAGAGAAATTAATCTGTACACCTATTTATCATCATTATTTTCCAAACGTTTCATAAAGTATGTCACTTAGCTTTGCGAACTCTTCAATAGATAATGATTCTCCGCGTCTAGAAGGCTCAATTCCCGCTTGTTCCAGCGCTGCTATGATTTCTGCCTTCTTTTCTTTTCCACCCTCTAATTGGCTCGATAAGTTATTGAGAATCGTTTTTCTTCTTTGGGCAAAGCTTGCTCTTGTTACTTGAAAGAAGAATGCTTCGTTTTTCACTACAACAGACGGTGTTTCTCTAATCGTAAGACGAATAACAGCTGAATCCACATTTGGTTGAGGAACAAAAACAGTTTTTGGTACAATCATAACCACTTCTGGTTTTGTATAATACTGAATGGCAATTGAAAGAGAACCATATTCCTTCGTTCCTGGCTTCGCTGAAATTCGTTCCGCCACTTCTTTTTGAAGCATCACAACAATGCCTCTTAAGGGTAATTTTTCTTCTAATATCTTCATAATAATCGGCGTTGTAACATAATAAGGTAAATTAGCAACAAGCATAATATCCTTAATATCTTTAAACTCTGTGTCTAACATTTCCTTTACATTTGCCTTTAAAATATCCTGGTGGATAATTTTTGCATGAGGATATGGTTCAAGTGTCTCTTTTAAAATCGGTAATAGACGTTGATCAATCTCATACGCTACAACCTTTTTGCTGCGCTTTGCTAATTGTTCTGTCAATGCACCAATTCCAGGACCAACCTCTATTGCGCCTGATTCTTCTGTTAACTGCGCATGATCCACAATATTCCTTAAAATGTTTGTATCAATTAAAAAGTTCTGTCCTAAGCTTTTCTTAAAGGAAAATCCATATTTATCTAGTATTGCTCTCGTCCTCGCGGGTGTTGCTATATCTTTATACATGCTTATCCTCCTGGCGTATTTCCTTAATCGCTTGTGCAAACTCTGCCTTTGTAATATGAAACATCAGTAATCGTTTATAAAGCTGTTTTCCATTTGTATACCCAATTTTAAGCAGCCTACCTAACTGTTCTCTTCGCTCCTTAGAATCAGCACCGCCAATTAAGCCTGCATCAATTAAATCTTCTTTCGTAATTTCTTCCTTTATTGTTTCCTGCATCAAATGTGCTTCTTTTAATGCTTCTCTAATTACTTCTACTGATGCATGTTCCACCCCAACACCTTTACCATGCTTATGGATAGCAAGCTCCTTCGGGATAAAGGCATGCTTGCATTCAGGAATATGCATTTCAATTGTATGACGAATTTTTTGACCTGGATAGTCTGGGTCAGTCAAAACAATAACTCCTCTTGTTTTTTGTGCTAGCTTTATTTTATCTAATGTCTCTTGATTAATGGCTGAACCGTTTGTTTCAATTGTATCTGCATCAACCGCTCGCTTAATAGCGGTGGTATCATCTCGACCTTCCACTACTATTATTTCTTTAATCTTCATGGAACCTCCAAAAAATATTTAAAATTTGAAAAAAAAATGAAACATAATTGTAACATGAATCGTCTATATATACAGAGAGAGAAATATTTTAATTATTATCATTATAGCTAATATTTATGTTTAAACAAATGGCTGACTCTTTGCAAGTTAATTAACAGATATTGAACCATAAAAAAGACAGAGGAGATGCTTCCTCTGCCAAATCAGCTATCTTTCTATCATCAATATTAGATGATAAAATGTCGAGATTTCTATTTTACCTAATTAATTATTTTTATCTTAACTTGCCTGTTACCCCAACGGTAAGCTTCGGCTTTCGTGGAAAAGAAAACATCTATTTTCTGCCCTTTTACACTTCCGCCAGTATCTGCGGCAACAGCGTAGCCATAGCCTTCAACATAAACTTTTGTTCCTAAAGGGATAAAACTTGGGTCGACAGCGATTACTTTTGCATTCGGATTAGCTTTCAGATCAATACCAGTAGCCGTTCGGCCAGAACATCCATTACAGCTAGCAGTATATGCTGTTGAATTGACGAACACTTCTTGCCCATTTTCTTCACCACGTGATGCAAGTTGAATGACGTCGTCTTTTGTTCCAACAGATACAATTTTATCCTGCTTTTCTTTCACTGTTGTTTCACTTAGCAATTTTCGGGAAATCTCTTTGCCGTTTTCCTTCGTCACCTCATACTTTTTAGAAACCACTCCTTCTGTTCCCTCTTTAAGTACTTTTTCTGTTCCGTGTGGAAGATCATCGTCCTTTTGGGTGATTACGGCAAAATTAATCGGTTGTTCCACTACATCGGTGACCTTTTCTATTCTTGTTATATTAACAATAGCTTCGTCTTTCACTTTTTCCTTTAGAGCTGGTTCAACTCGGTCTAATTTATCAAGTGAGATCTTCTGTTGTGTTAAAAAGTCAGCGACCGTAGTCGAAGTGGACCATACTTGCTTTTTCTTTCCTGCGTCTACTAGTGTTACTGGAAATGCTGTATGTACGACAACTTCCATTTTATGTTCTATAGGGTTATTTTCTTTCTGATTGATCTGATCATGCTCGTTCAAAGAAATTTTTTGTTCTTCTAAAAACTCCTTAACAGTATCGACTGTTGTCCAAACCGTTTTCTTCTCGTCGTCTTTTTGCAATTCAACCTGTTTAGCTTCTTTCCAGACAACTTCTAAGTTATCTGTCACCTTTGTGTTTAACGAGGGAAACACATAATCTTCTGAGCCAACGGTAATGCCTAAATCATCAAATATTTGTTGTATAGTAGATGAGTGCGTCTCGATGATTTGTTCTTTACCATTTAGCGTTAGTGCCACAGTACTTTTAGTAGTTTCATAAATTATAAATCCAATACTACTCGCAAAAACGATGAAACTAGCTAAAAAGATAGACACTTTCTTCTTGCTCAAAGATTTTGAAAACAGGTTTTTCATGTTTTTGATTACGATGAAAAACGCCTCCTTTTCTCTCGGAGTGATTATATAGAGTATCATGTCCGCTGTCAACCCTTTAGAATCTCTGAACGTATATCCTATTATGCAAAAAAAACCAGCGAAAGGAAAGAAAGAAATCTCGACATAATTAGTCTATGAGAAAAGGAAGCAATGTAGAACCATTAAAAATAAGAGGAAGTTCGGACAAGCTCTTTCTGCATTCGACAAAAAACCTTATCAGTTTATGCCGAATAATTTTTTTGCGTTTTCAGTTGTTTTTGATGCCACCTCTTCATAGGAAATCCCTTTAATAGCAGCTATCTCTTCTGCTACTAGTTTTACATAACTAGGTTCATTGCGTTTTCCTCTAAAAGGGGTCGGAGCCAAATATGGGCAGTCCGTTTCGATTAATAAATGATCTAACGAAATGGCTTCTGCAACTTCCTTTGGCTTTCGTGCATTTTTAAAAGTAACCGTTCCACCAAGCGAAATATAAAAATTCATATTTATGCATTCCAGTGCAGTTTCTACGCTTCCTCCATAACAATGCATAATCCCGCCTACCTCTTTTGCATCCTCCTCTTTTAAGATTTCAACAATATCAGCAGTCGCTTCACGGTTATGAATAATTATCGGGAGTTTTACTTTTTTTGCTAATTGAATTTGCTTTCTAAATACTTCTTTTTGAATATCTTTTGGCGATTTATCCCAATGATAATCTAGTCCCATTTCTCCTATTGCAATGACCTTTGGATGCTTTGCCAATTCTTCAATCCAAGCCAAATCTTCATCTACCATATCGATAGCATCTACAGGATGCCATCCTATGCTTGCATAAACAAAATCATACTGCTCAATAAGCTCCATCGCCTTTGTAATAGTAGGTCTATCAAACCCCACCACTACCATTTTTTCCATTCCTACATCAAGTGCCCGTTGTATCACTTCTTCTATATCATCTTGAAACTCATTTGCGTTAATATGTGTATGTGTATCAAATAACATGATAAACATCCCTCCATCATCTGTTAGATATATTTACACTTTATTTTTTAAGACCGTTCTATCCTTGCGCCACAGTCTTAATGAAAGAAGAAAAAACATAGAGATGATTAAAATATGGAATTTCCCCGCCCATTCTTCTCCATAAAAGATCTTGGCGATTTCCCCATTAAAACATCTCCATGTTTTTTATATCATTTTATTTTACTTTTGCACCGAGTGGTAAAGCCTCTGCGATTGTCGCTAGAGACAATTCACCGTCATGACTTCCAGCTAAAATCATTCCCTGTGAAAGCTCGCCTCTTAATTTAACTGGTTTTAAATTTGTTACACAAATAACTTTTCGTCCTACCAAGTCTTCAGGAGAATAATATTTAGCGATTCCAGAAACAACTTGTCTTTTTTCATAACCTAGATCCAATTGTAACTTCAATAACTTGTCCGCTTTTTTTACAGGTTCAGCTTCCAGTACTTGTGCTACACGTAAGTCTACTTTCATAAAGTCATCTATTGTAATTTCCTCTACGTCCGGAACTTCTTGAACCTCTTGTTTCTTTTCCTCTTCCATTTGAGGTCCCTTCATTTCGCTTTTGATAAATTCCACTTCTTCTTGAATGTCTAATCTAGGGAAAATAGGATCTCCCTTCTCTACTATAGTACCCGCAGGAATGACACCAAAACGTTCCAGGCTGTCCCATGTCTGTAAGGATTCGTCTTGTATGTTCAACTGTCTAAAAATCTTGTCAGGTGTTCTTGTTAAAAATGGTTTTAACAAAATGGCGATTCTTCTTAAAGATTCTGCTAAATGATTCATCACAACTGCTAATTCTTCTGTCTTTTCCTCTTTCGCTAATACCCATGGCTGTGTTTCATCGATATATTTATTATTTCTGCTGACTAATTGCCATAATGTTGTTAGTACAACAGAGAACTCCATATTCTCCATATGCTCCGCATATTTCTTAACCGTTTCTTGATGTGCTTCCACAAGTGACTTTTCAAAAGTGCCTTCTGAATTTTTATAGGTAGGAATTTCACCATTAAAGTACTTATTAATCATCGCCACTGTACGATTTAATAAATTCCCTAAGTCATTTGCTAAATCGAAATTTACTCTCTCTACAAACGCTTCAGGAGTAAACACACCATCAGAGCCAAATGGTACTTCTCTTAATAAATAATAACGAAGAGCATCTAATCCATAACGGTCAATTAACGTCACTGGATTAACCACATTTCCTTTTGATTTAGACATTTTGCCATCTTTCATTAGAATCCAGCCATGTGCAAAGACTTTCTTTGGCAATGGTAGATCTAATGCCATAAGCATGATTGGCCAATATATCGTGTGGAAACGAACAATTTCCTTCCCAACTAAATGTACATTTGCCGGCCAAAACTTTTTATATAGACTCTCATCATCAGAGCCATATCCTAGCGCAGTAATATAATTGGAAAGGGCATCGATCCATACATATACCACATGCTTCGGATCCCCTGGCACTTTAATTCCCCAATCAAAAGTAGTTCTTGATACTGCTAAGTCTTCCAATCCAGGCTTAATAAAGTTATTGATCATCTCGTTCTTGCGAGATTCTGGCTGGATAAATTCTGGATTTTCCTCGTAAAATGCTAACAAGCGATCTGCATATTTTCCCATTCTAAAGAAATATGATTCCTCTTTTACTAGTTCAACGGCATGACCACTGTCGGGGCTTTTCCCTCCAATTATTTTGCCATGTTCATCGTAAATAGGATCAACCAACTGCAGTTCTGTATAATATGTTTCATCAGAAACAGAATACCATCCTTGATATTCATCTAAATAAATATCTCCTTGATCCACTAATTTCTTAAACATTTTTTCGACAACATCTGTATGTCGTTTTTCTGTTGTACGGATAAAATCATCATAGGAAATATCAAGCTTATCCCATAATTCCTTTATTCCTGCCACAATTTCATCTACATACTGAATAGGTGTAATTCCTGCTTCTTCTGCTTTGCGCTGAATTTTTTGCCCATGTTCATCCGTTCCAGTTAAGTAACGAACTTCATATCCTCTCATTCTTTTATAACGAGCCATTGCATCTCCAGCAACTGTTGTGTAAGCATGTCCAATATGTAAATTGCCACTTGGATAATAGATTGGCGTAGTAATATAAAAAGTTTTTTCTTGATCCTTCACTTAATTTCCTCCTATATATATGTATATAATATGTACCTTTAGTAAGATAACTGCTATTACTATTGTAACCATTCTTCTTTTTTATCGAAACAAAAAAGTATAAGAACATTTATAAACCGCATAATTAATGCCATTTTTCCTTTTATCCCATCAAAATATACCTAAAAATAATTAGTAATGCAACAGCGATGTTTTGGAAGAAAGAATGAGAAATAAAAATGTTGTTTTTTGTCGAAAAAATAATAAAAATAGAACAAAAAGACTATACCAATTTATCCCATCCTATGTTTATTTATCAATTTATTCTCCTGAAAAGCCTAATTTAATAAGGTTTTTAAAATACAATAATTTCAAAATAAAATAATTGACGTTTATGGGAATGGCTGGTATTATAATAAACATACAAAGAAATTTGTCGAAAATTAGCGAAAAAAATATAAATACTTACTTTTGGGAGGAGAAAAGAAAATGAAATCTACAGGTATTGTTCGTAAAGTTGATGAATTAGGTCGTGTGGTTATTCCAATCGAATTAAGACGTACATTAGGAATTGCTGAAAAGGATGCTCTAGAAATTTATGTAGATGATGAAAAAATCATCTTAAAAAAATATAAACCAAACATGACTTGCCAAGTTACTGGCGAAGTATCAGATGATAATCTATCTTTAGCTGGTGGTAAATTAATCCTTAGCCGTGAAGGTGCAGAGCAATTAATCGCGGAAATCAAAAGCAATTTTGAACTTGCAAAATAAAAATAAAGTAAGCAATGTGTAAGTACATCACTCTTTATTGATTCGTAGCTTCTTGAAAAAAATTAAGAGAAATACTTATTCGTTCTTTTTATAAACTAAAGGACTGCCGCCTTAAAGGGGAACACCATCATATTTTTGATGTTCCGATTTAAGGCAGCAGCCCTTTTTCTTATTGAATATGATATTCTTGATATATGTCTCTTTTTTGCATTTCTCTATCTAATGCAGTCTTTTTAATTGCTTCTTTTACCGTAATTCCCTCTTTTTCCACATAGTGATCTACATGTTGAACAATAGACAAGTCTTCCCACCAATTATTTTCTTCTGTTTGTAATTCTCCTTGTTCAATAACTAAACAAAACTCTCCTCTTATTTCTTCTGATTGAGACCAAGCAATTGCTTCCTCTAGAGTTCCACGAATAAATTCCTCATATATCTTTGTCAGCTCTCTACATAATGTAATCTTTCTATTACCGAGAATCTCCCTTATTAAAACCAATGTTTCTTTTAAACGATGCGGGGATTCATATAAGAGCAGCGTGCCTGGAACGTTCTTTAGAAAAAGCAACTCCTTTTTCTTCTCCTTCTTTTGGCGATTAAGGAAACCATAAAAGTAGAAAGGATGTGTCGGAAGCCCCGAAGCAATCAGTGCTGTTAATGCTGCATTCGCTCCTGGAAGAGGAATAACTGGTATTTCTTGATTAATAGCATCTATAGCTAGTTCATATCCTGGATCTGCAATGGTTGGCATTCCCGCATCACTTACTAATGCGATTATTTTATCCTCTTTCAAAGCTTGTATTAGCTTTTGACCACTAGCCTCTTTATTATGTTCATGATAGCTGACTACTGGAGTAGCAATTTCAAAATAATTGCATAGTTTTTTTGTATTACGTGTATCTTCTGCAGCAATAATATCTGCCTCTTTCAAAATTCTAATTGCTCGAAAACTCATATCTTCTAAATTCCCGATAGGAGTAGGGACTAAATACAACGCTCCCCCTTTTTCTTTAAAGCTTTTTTGTTGTTTCATTTCCTTCACCTACTTCCTTCCATAAAAACTTTTCCTTCTTCTTTCTATCTAGCTGTTTAAAAGCATACTCTGCTTTCATGGCTTCTTGTTTTGTCTGAAATTCCTCATAGTAAATAACAGATACCGGTAAACGTCCTCTTGTATATTTTGCTCCTTTACCTTCATTATGCGTTTTTACGCGCTTTTGAAGGTCATTTGTATAGCCAGCATAATAGCTGCCATCCTTACACATTAATACATAAAAATAATGACTCTTATTTTCCATACAGTATTCTGCTCATTTCCTCTGTATAATTGTTGCCATCTTTATAAACAAATAACGGAGGGAGAACTTTTAAATCTGGTTTCCCATCTTTTATCGCTTCAACTAATAAAATATTCGCTTCTTTTCCTTCCTTTGGATAAACAAATCGGATACGCTTTGGTTCCAATCGATTTGCCCTCATTAATGTAATAATATCTAATAGTCTTCCTGGTCGATGAACAAAAGCTACTTTTCCACCTTGTTTAACCAATTGACTGGATATACTAATTGTATCCTCTAGCGTACAGAGGATCTCATGTCTCGCAATAGCAAGATGCTCATTACCATTAATCTCTTCCACTGAATTAGTCTTCTTAAAGTAAGGTGGATTACACGTCACTGCGTCATATTTCTCATACCCAAGTAAACCAGGAGCATCCTTAATATCACCATGAATCATTTTTATCTTTTGCTCTAAACGATTATACTGAATGCTTCTATTTGCCATATCATATAATCTTGCTTGTATTTCTACTCCTACAATATCTCCCTCTGTTCGAAGCGACAAAAAGAGTGGAATTACTCCATTCCCACTACATAAATCAACAATCGCCCCCCTTTTCACAGGAATAGAGACAAAATCCGCTAATAATACTGCATCTAATGAGAAGGAGAAAACAGATGGACTTTGAATAATTCTTAATCGTTCATCCAGCAAATAATCTAATCTTTCATCTCCAATTAATGGAACCACTCTTTATACCTCCATCTTTCCTATTTCCTGCATAGAAAAAGAGATGTCTCAAGAAGAAGAGTCATCCCCTGACAATACATTGGTTGTATTGCTTACATACTCGGGCAATAATTTCTTTGAGACATCCTTATTTTTTATTAAGAAACGATAAACAAAAAAGACAATCTCCATCTTTTCGAGGACTTCCAAAATGAAGATTACAAATATGAAAACCTTCTTGATATAGTCTTGCCAGGTTGTCATACCCTTCCCCTATATCAATATTTTTCTCCTCTATCATCTTACCTTGTTTTATGTTCCTTCTTTTATTTTTATCTTGTTTCGAATCCTTTTCTCTTGGTATATCCTCTAAGTGCCTTCTTAGATTTTCATTTTCTAGCTGCAGCCTATTATTCTCTTCAATAAGCTCTGCTACATGCTGTTTAAGATCACCTAATTGCTTATATAAATTACCAATTTGACTTTCCATATTTATTACTGATTCAAAAACTTCTTTTTTATCCACTCTTCCACCTCATTAATCTGTGGATTGAACTGAAACAGCATCCTCTTGCAGTATCTCATCTAATGTATATTCAAGCACTCGTTCTTGTTCAGAAATTTCCACTTGGAGTACACGTTCTAAAATATTTAAACCAACAACTTTTCCCTTTCCATCCGGTGTATCAATCCAATCACCTAAGTCTGGTAAAAGTTCCTTTGCAGCTTCATAATCGTCATTCTCATATTTTAAACAACACATTAGTCGCCCGCATAATCCGGAAATTTTCGTTGGGTTTAAGGAAAGGTTTTGGTCTTTTGCCATCTTAATAGATACTGGTTCGAAATCCCCTAAGAAAGTCGAACAGCATAACATTCTTCCACAAGGACCAATCCCGCCTAGCATTTTCGCTTCATCTCTTACACCAATCTGACGAAGTTCAATTCTTGTTCGAAAAATGGAAGCTAAATCTTTTACCAATTCCCTAAAGTCTACTCGACCATCTGCGGTAAAATAAAAAATGATTTTATTACGGTCAAATGTATATTCTACATCCACTAATTTCATATCTAATTCATGCAGCGTCACTTTCTCACAACAAACATCATAAGCCTCTTTTGCTGCAACCTTGTTTTCGGCTACAATCATCTGATCTTTATGATCCGCGATTCTTAATACTTTTTTCAAAGGTAAAACTACATCATTTTCATCTACTTTTTTCGGTCCAATAACTACTCTCCCGAATTCTACACCCCGAACAGTTTCGACGATGACGAAGTCTCCCTTTTGAATGATTAATTCATTTGGATCAAAATAATATATTTTTCCAGCTTTTTTAAAGCGGATTCCTACAACATCATACAACTGAAGATCCCTCCTGCAGCTCTAGCACCAGCTGCTCCATCAATAACTGTGGATTCATATTCCCCTGCAGCTTTCGCTTTGCTTCAAAAATAGCTGTCATTTGTTCCGTTAAGCGTCTGTTAGAAGTTCTTAAAGCGTAAGTATCTAATCGTCCCTTTTCGCTAACGTATACAATCTGATCGTGCTTGCCAAGCTGTATATATAATAAATCTTTATAAAGCAGCAATAATAAATCAAGTCCTCTATCAAACTGGTCCTTTTCTTTAAATTGAGAAAACCAGTCTCTTTGAAGAGCTACTAATGCTTCTAAAGGAGCTCCTTTAAGAGCCTCATATAATTTTACCACTATTTTTTGCGCTTGTACAAACCATTCATCCGTACTAAGTGACAATGCCTCTTCAAAATTATTGGTAATTTGCGCAAGTAAAGGGGCTTCATTTGGTTTTATTCCATTTCTTACTAGTTCTTTAGCCATTTCATTTGGGGATAATGGTGTAAAGGAAAGGACCTGACACCGAGACAAAATAGTCGGCAATATTTGCTGAATTTGTTCTGTTATTAAAATGGCCGTTGTTTCTGCATTCGGTTCCTCTAAAAACTTCAGTAAACTGTTAGCCGCATTTGTAGTCATTTTATCTGCATGAACAAGAATATACACCTTTTGCTTTGACTCTACTCCAGTCTTGGAAAACTCTTCTTGTAGGCTTTGTATTTGATGCTTCTTTATGGATAATCCATCTGGCTCAAGTAAATGCACATCAGGATGGTTACCATTATTTATCCGCTTGCAATTTGAACATGTTTCACATGGAACATATCCTTCTATAGTATTTTCACATAAAATGCTCTTAGTGAGAACTAGACTTATTTCCCTTTTACCTGTTCCCTTCATTCCTTCAAAAAGATAAGCATGAGCTAATCGCTCTTTTTTCAAGCTGTTTTTTAGCATCTTTAAAACAATGGGTTGTGTCCCTTCAAGCTGTTCCCACGTCCTTGTCAAGACAATCACTCCATTTACATATATATATTAATTAGTAGACCTTTAATTTTACCATTTTTATCTAAGGTATTTATGCCATTTTTCTCATTCGCGATTACTTCTTCTGTTGATTATACTAACTTATCATCAATTACCTGTACAACACGCGAATTTTCCTAGGCCAAACTGATCCCTCGCGTTGTACTTTTTACCTTTCATCCCAAATTCAACAGCTTCTTTTACAAACTGTTTAACAAGAGATTTATATTTAGTTAAGTCTTTGAAATTTTGGGTTTCCCTAACCTATTGCTTTAATATCATCGATGTTTTTCAACAATTTTGAAGCTGATCGACCTTTAATTTCTCATTTTGTTGTTGGACATATCTGAAATTTAGAAGCTCCTAAGACTACCTTTGTTTCTAATCTATTTTCCAGATTGATTCAAATCTCTTTATTAACTTCTATTTTTCCTCCTGAAGAGTGGTCTGCTACTTATTAGAAAAGGATATGCGTATCCTACTTTTTAACTTTTATCATTTAACTATGAAAGTACATCGGTAACAGAAGTTACCGATGTACAGCTTAAAATTGTTTAAATTGCTCTACAGGTAATACAAAGACTGTTGCTCCGCCAACTTCTACTTCTACTGGATAAGGGACATAAGAATCTGCATTTCCTCCCATTGGCGATACAGGTGCTACTAATTGGTCTCTTGATTGACAATTTTCTTTAATGATTTGTAATGCCTTTTCCACACGTATATCTTCCGTTCCTATCATAAAGGTGGTATTTCCAGATTTCAAGAATCCGCCAGTACTTGCAAGCTTTGTCGCTCTAAAATTATTTTCAACTAGTGCATTAAGTAATTTGTTACTATCTTTATCTTGAATGACTGTTAGAATTAATTTCATTTTTATCCCGCCCCTTATTATAGTTTCCGAATGATTTTATAACTTGTTCCTATTATAGCAATAAATATAAAAACAAACAGCTGAAAGAAAAAATAATTCTTTGAGAGCCTATCCATTTTTTATTTTGTCATCACTATATGCATAATACCCTATTATTTAAATAGCAACGCACTTCTACTTTAAAAAACGATTAATAATATCTACTGTATCCTCCAAAACCTGTTCTAATGGTTTCGATGCATCTACTTTTATGATTCTCTCTGGAAATCTTTCTATTACCTTATAATAGCCTTCTTGTACTTTTTCATGGAATTCAATCTTTTCTAAATCCAAACGGTTAATTTCTCTATCACTCGTATTACTAATTCTTGCTAAACCAACCCTTGGATCTAAATCAAAATAAATGGTTAGCTCAGGCATGGTATCTCCAATTGCAAATTGATTAATTTCCCAAATTTCATCCATATCAATTCCTCTTGCATGCCCTTGATATGCCAATGAACTATCAATGAAACGGTCACATAATACAATCGCTCCGTCGTTTAAAGCTGGAATGACCTTCTCTACTAAATGCTGTCTTCTAGCAGCTGCATAAAGCAATGCTTCTGTTCGCGCATCCATTTCAGTATGCTTAGGATCTAATATAATATTTCTAATTTTTTCTGAAATAGGAATACCACCTGGCTCCCTTGTCTTTATAATCTGTAGTTCTTTTTCTTGATAATAATTTAACAACATATCAATAACGGTTGTCTTTCCCGCTCCCTCTGGTCCTTCTAATGTAATAAAGATACCTTTTGTCACCTTATTGTCCTCCTAAGTTGTCATTTCTCAAAAATGGTAATTTTATTTTTATATATAGATGGGCTTCCTTGAAATCTTGCTCCATCCTTTAATAAGTTCGTTATTTGTTTAATATGATAGTTCGTTATTTCCTCTCCAGGCATTAAAATAGGAATTCCTGGTGGATATGGAATAATTGTTTCTGCACAAACTGCATGTAAAGCTTCACTTAATGAAACTTCCACCTTACTTCGTGTGGCTTGTTCTTTTTCACTAAGTTTTAATTCTACTATATCCTCACGCTTTTTTATAGATTCAACTGTCTCACTCTGAGCAGAATGAGTATGTATATTTTTAAGAAGCGCCCTTTTTATTTTAAAAATAATCTTCTCTAAAGGATAAGAGATTCCTTTCTTTAACAATGGAAAGACAAATAATATATTATTTGAATCAGCTAACTCCGTATATATACCCTCTTTTTCTAATTCTTTTTGTAATTCAAATCCGCTTCTATTTTCTGTTGATTGAATAGTAATTTTTAAAGGATCTCCATCATAAGGATAGTTTAGTACGTTTAGCTGAGGAATTGTATGAAGTTGTTCCCGAAAAAAAGTTACCATTGTATGTAGGTATTCCCAATCCTCCATGCTATAGTTTGCTATATAATGCCTAGCCTTATCTAGGGAGGCCATAATAAGGTAAGAGGGACTGCTGGACTGTAAAATGTCTAAGTAATGTTTAACATCCTCTTGTTGAACGAATGCCGTATTATAATGTAAATAAGCACCCATTGTTAATGCTGGAAGCGTCTTATGTGCTGATTGAACAACTATATCTGCACCTGACTCAACTGCTGAAGGTGGAAAATTTGAATTTCCTTTAAAATGAGCCCCATGCGCTTCATCTACTAATACACAAATTCCATTAGCATGGGCTAAGTCAATAATCTCTGGTAAATTTCCAACCATTCCATAATAATTAGGAGAAGTTAAAATAAGCGTTTTGACTTCTGGAAATCGTGCAATTGCCTGCTCAATTGTTTTTTTCGAAAGGACTGTATCGACTTTCCAATCTTCCTCATAATCCGGGCTAAGTAAAATGGGCTGTGCCTTTGCTAACTTTATTCCATTCATAATTGATTTATGGCTATTCCTTTGTACAAATACTTTGTCACCCGCTGTTAAGGTGGCTAATATCATTGCTAAATTACCAACAGTACTCCCATTTACAAGAAAATAACTTTTCTTAACTCCATAAAAATCTGTTAGTAGTTTTTCTGCATCTGCAATAACACCAGTTGGTGCATGTAAATCATCTAAGCCATTAAGCTCTGTCACATCAAAATTCCATAAAGGTCCTTTCCACTCATCTTCCGGAGAAATTAATTCTCCATTCTTATGACCAGGTACATGAAAAGAAATATTATTTTTCGACTGAAATTGCAAAAGTTTAGAATATAACGGTGTGTTTTCTTGCAATTGTATTCCTCTTTTCTTTTTTCACTCTATTTATTTTATCATTTTTTCTTTATAGGAAGTAATTTACGCTTCTTTCTATTTTCTTATTTAATTTTAGATAATATAAATCCCTTATTCATTCATACTGGGCTATTTATCAATACCCCTTTAGTCTTTCTTATTAGTAATATTTTAGTTTAGTAGTTTTCAAGAATAAAGGTATGCGTGATTACTAAAATGGTTAGAATAATGTCTATGGAGGTGGAGAAATGGGGAAGTATCAATCAAGTAGAGCAGAAGCCTGTCTCATATGCGAAGAATATAAATTAGAAGGCATTCATCTATTCGAATCCTTTATATGTATGGATTGCGAAAGAGAGATTGTTAATACGAAGACAAATGATCCCAAATATCGATTTTTTGTTCATCAAATGGGAAAAGCACGAACTCTTCAGGAAAGACGACAAGCTTAGATATAAATAAAAAA
>NZ_BCVE01000029.1 GCF_001591585.1 Niallia circulans NBRC 13626
CTTCATTACAATAGGGGAGTGCGAGTTATTTTTTTATTTAAGTAATTGTCTTACTCTGTTTGAGCATAATTAAATTAATAAAGAAAATTGTTCTTTTTTTAAATAAATAAAATGTCCATATATTGGACATTTTTGAGGGAATCATAAATTTAGTTCACCATATTTACTCTCAATTTGTTTTTGCCCTAGCTCGAATGCAGCTTGATTAATAATACCTTTTTGATGTAATTCCGATAAAGAGTTAAATAATCTTTCATTATAGGGAAGTTTATAACTATCATCTGTATTACAATCATCAAGTTCATCAATAACTTGGTCAAACTTTTGTTTTAACAATGAATAAAAATTTTTTTCTTTTAAAGTAGATAATTCAGTTATCGTAAACCCGATGATTATTCTATTATATTGATTCCAAAGAGCCAGTTTCCTTCTTTTTCCTTCGGCATTTACCCAAAGAGTTTTACCTTTACTAAATGTTTTATAGGAAGAAAAGACACCTAGTCTTGATTTATTATCTCTTAATAGTTCATCCAAATTACTTACTTCTCTTGGAGATATTGATTTTTTATGGTTTTTTGACTCTCCAATTAATCTAATACCAATATTATCTTTTATAAATGAAGGAGTAACCCCATCAATAAACTCTAAAATATGGTCAATTTGATTATCGGATTTTCTTACATTATGATAAACTCTGATATGTTTAAAACGGCTATAAATATACGTCATTAAGTGTTCTAAACTATTTCCTTTTTCCATTTTGCTCCCTGATTCAAAAGATGAAATAACATTATCAATTAATTTATCAAATTTAGAATACTCTTCCTTAGGAATTGGTAACCAGACTTTATCATCAGGGGAATAATCTGTATATTCATTATATAAAATTGTATCAGTCATTATTTATCACCTTCTTATATGGAATGTCCTTTTTTACAAAAGAAACTCTTATATTAGAAGTAAGTAAATTAGCATCACAGAGAGGGCAACAATCATTGTTCCTAATAAAGTCTAATAATTCATTTTCAGAAGTAAAGTCGAATGCATGAACCATATCAGGGTCTTCATTATCACAATAAATAATAAATCTAACGTCTAATAAATCTCTAAAAGATAATTCTGAAAGTAATTGGTTTACTTTTTTTAGCTCTAATCTTGTGATTCTAGATAAATATCTTGGTGAAATAGATTGATTAGGCATTAATGTATCTAGATGTTCACTTATCTGATTAAGCTTCTTCTGTGGTATTAGTAAATTCTTCTCCTGATTTATATTTTTTAAGCTGACGAAGTACATTGTCAACAATCTCCTTTTCAGTCAACGCTTTACTAATTCTTTTTAATGAGTAATAAGCGTTTTCCTTGACAATTTTATAAGGGAATTCCCTTCCATTGTGGATGTAAGTAATTCCTATGGAGGCTATATCAGCATTTTCAATCATCTTTTTAACTATCTCATAGGAATCTGCATAATCCAATGCTTTACCTCGTGCATTTGCTCTAAATGATGTTACACCTTTTCCAGACTCATTAAAAAAAATTTTAAATACTGTTTCTTTTTCAATAATACCATAGGTTGCAATTAGTTGGCGCTCGTATAATTCTATTATTTCTTTTTTTATTCTATTCGTATTGGAATTTAATTGAAGCATTTCTTCACCATCTGCAATTAGGGTAGTAATTGTTGTTAATGTTTTTTCTTTAAACAAGTTTAATTTTTTAGTAATTATAGGATTATTATGGTCAAAATATTCCTCAGTTATATCAAATAATGCATCAATTATCCAATCAGGATTGGCAGAGTTAAAAGGGATTAATTGCTTCTTAAAGTATTTAATGAATTGTAAAGAGACTTCATCCATCTCTTTTTTCTTTTTAATGCCATTTAAAGAGTATAGATTGCTGATTGGAGGCATTGATAAAACAAACTGCTTAGTAGTATAGTCAATTGTTATATAAGCTAAAAAGATATCCTTAGTAAAGTTTGGAACATCATTCTTTATTTTTTGCTGAATTACGAAGCAAGGAGAAACAAGAGTGAGAACTAATTGCTCATCATAAACTTTTACATTTGTTAATTCTATATCTGTAAGATTCTCGATATTTATATCAAAAATATTAGTTTTTATTTTTTCGGCTTTTTCTATAATTTTCTCCTTGTTATACTTTTCAAATATAGAAATATTATCGGGCTCATAAACAAATAGTGTATTATTAGATTCTAAATATACTTCATTTAACCAATTTATGAAATAATTAAACTCTATTTCTTCCATCATTAAACCATGTAGAACATTCTCTCTAAATTGTATTAAGTTTTGTCCACCTTTAATTTGATAGAGATTTCTTATTTTGCTTAATTCATGATTTTGTGCCTTATCTAAGAAAGGGTAAATATTTTTTTGTTGCGAATCACTTAATTCAGTAAAACGTTCAACCATAGATAGTCCTCCAACCTAAATAATAATTAAGTTTATTTATACTTCTTGTTAATTTAAACAGAGACTTAGAACATCTCCAAACTCCACAATCTCTCTTTTATCTGAACAAACCCATCTACCTTATGTTGATAAATCAACTCCAACCGATAGTGTGCAAATTCCTCTGTCACAAGGAAGTGATCCGCAATGTCAGAAATCAGGATTGGTTCATTGATGGCTGTTTTGTATAATTCCTTTAAGAATTTATTCGGCATAAGCAGATAGGCAGCCATCCTTTTCGCCTGGTGTTCTTGTTTGTTGCGAATATGCTCATCAGTTAATAGCTGTGAAGAATAGTGGGAATAGCAATGACAAAACTCTTCTGCAAGAAGAAGTCTTTTTTCAATAGGATCAAGCTCTGGCCGAATGAAGATGGTGCCGCGTCTACCCACAGAGTCAGGAATAGCGTAGGATTTTAGATGTTTGATAGACTCATAATCAAAATTAGGGTCAAAGAAGTTAACGTCTAATGGTTTGATATTGACTCCATATCGCCAGCAAATATCGTACATATCAATTTCATCTGGTTGTAGGTAGTTAAAATGTGAAAGGACTATATTTGCTTTTTTCTCCCATCTATCTGTGGTTGTCTTGATTTGTTGCATTGTCTAACTCCTAAAGTAGATGTTTTCATAGTTAAAATTAATTTTGGAAGGAAGTTGAAGGAGTATTTTGAAAAGATACGTATATAGACCTGTTTCCTATAAATCCAAAATTAGTGCTTAATTACCATATAGATGTTAAAAATATACACGATTACAAGTAATCGTGTTATTCATCATCTAGTTCTCCAAATCCATATCCCTTTTTCTCATCATCATCTTCTTTTAGAAACATATCTCTAGCTTTCTGTAATCTGATGAGTTCTTTAATTTTCTTTTCTGGATCTTTAGCAAGGTCATGGAAAAGGATAGGGTGTTTCTTCAGTTCTTCGAAAATTTTATATTCTTCTTCAGTAAGGTTAATCTGCTGACCTGCAATAGTTATATTATTATGTCCTGAAATTAGATAATCGGTAGTTACCTCGAAAAATTTAGATATTTTTAATAAGGTATCATAATCAGGTTGACGGTTTCCTTGTTCATACATAGCGTATGTAGTTCTACCTACACCAATAATTTTAGCAACATCTTCTTGTCTTAATTTGGCTTTTTTTCTTAATGATTCGAGCCTTTTACCAAGCATGTATTTTCCTTTCCCTTCCATACTTTTATTTTATTATAACGTCACAAAATGTGACTTGAAAAGTTTTTCTGCAAAATGTGTAATTTTATATTTACAAGTCACATAATGTGTAGTATATTTTAGTTACACATTATGTGACATGGAGAGAGGAGGCGGTTTATGAGACAGTGGTTAATTGATTTAAGAGTTAAGAAAGACTTAACTCAATCGGAGGTCGCTAAACAAGCCGAAATAGCAAGATCAACTTATGCAATGATAGAGTCGGGAGATAGAAATGCATCAGTAACTGTTGCCAAAAAAATCTCTCAGGCTTTAGATTTCGACTGGATAATTTTTTTTGAAGATTAATGTCACGAAGTGTGTATTTTTATTTAGAGGTGGTGACGATTTGAACCAAAAGATAGAACAAATTAGACAGCAGGTAACTCAAGTCAGAATAGGAGGCGATTCCCATAAGTAAACAAAATACCAGCATCTACAAAATTTCAAATTTAGAAGAACTTCAACAGTTAATTCAGTTAGCGGCTGATCAACTAGAAGAAGTTCTAAAAACAATGACTTGCTTAGAGTCATTTGAAATTGTCTTGGAATTAGTTACACCACACAAAGATGCTGCTGAAAAAGAAGTTAGTATACTGCCTGTTTTAGTGGATGTAAAGAAATTAGATTTTAGTCAGATTGGGAAAGAATTTCGTCAACGTTTGCAAGAAGAAAACGATGATATTCATTCAAAATTTCAAGATTAGCCATAGTCGACGTTAGGAAAAATTCTTTAAAAACAAATTGTAAGTTTTCATTAATTGTTAAATCAAGCTTACCATCATCAGATTTATCAATTAACGCCTGCTTAAAACTTTCAGCGTGTTTGTTAATAAGATCTTCTGAACAAAAATTTGTAAAGTAGTGTAGAAAATCTTGAAAACTCAATTGATTATTATTATCCAACTTCTCCACCTCCTTCCAGTGTCAAAATTCGACAAGGAAGTGGAAAATCCTTCTATTGTTTCAAAGCGTTAATGGGCTTTAACAAATGAATAATGTGAAATTTTCAGACTGTAATTTTAAAAATATAACAAAAGGTAGTAAGAAAGGTGGTACCAAAGTGAAAGTAACAGTCATAAAGGGCCCCAATTATAAATTAGCAGAGAGGGAAGCCCACAAAATAATTTACCGAATTATCAGCGATAAACTAAAAAAGGAATCCTTAAAAACTAACAAGGAGGCCATGTAATGAATCAATTAGAACCAACTATTCTAAATGGAAAAAGAGTTTTAACTACTGTTCAATTAGCTGAAGCTTATAGAACTGAACCAAGAATTATTAATAATAATTTCGGGCGTAATATCAGCAGATACAAGGCAGAGAAACATTACTTCCTTCTAGAAGGAACAGATTTAAAAGAATTTAAAAGGAATCATCAATTTGATGAATCGTTAAACAGAGTAAACAAACTTTATCTATGGACTGAAAAAGGGGCATGGCTTCATGCAAAGTCACTCAATACTGATCAGGCATGGGATGCCTATGAAATGTTAGTTGATGAGTACTATACCATTCAGGAAAATGTTGTTCCATTATCAAAAGACCAAGCACTTGTGACTGTATTACGAACTACAGCAGATTTGGTTGAGGGGCATGAGTCCATAATTAAAGAACAACATGAAATTCGAAAATTAATTAGTCAAGTAGATCAGAAGGTAGACGAACAAATAACCTTAGATTATGGAGAGCAACGAAGACTTCAAAAAGGTGTGGCAACCAAAGTATATGAAGTCTGTGATGACCCTCAATTGCGGCCAAAATTATTTAGAGAACTTTACCGAGAAATAAAGGATCGTTTTGGCGTCGCTAGTTATAAAGATGTAAAACGAAAAGAATTACAGGCAGCTTTACGCTATATCGAAAATTGGATACCTAGAAAAGTATCTTAACCTATTAATATTGTATTCTTGAAAACTAAATAGATGGAGGCGAACAGAGTGGCGAACACTTTGAGCAAAACAAGACTTTACTCTCCTTCAGCGATAGGAGATATCTTAAGAATTTCAAGAGAGCGGGCACGTCAAGAGGAACAACGCACGAAAAAGTATATGGCCGAAGCCCTTGGAATTACAGTTGAAAGATTAACAAGAATGGAGCAAGGAACATCGCAAGTTCCCTTTGAAATTGCCCAAGAATGGTGCTCCATTCTAAAAGATTATACGGCATTGAAAAAAATCAAGCATATATACGGACTAGCATTACCGCCAGTAGATCCATGGCTTCTGCAATCAATTCCTAATCAATTAACTAATTTTATTCAACAAGCTACTGGTGCAATCGAAGCAGCTAAGAAATTACTACATATGAGTAAACAACTAAGATTCAACGATCCCATTTCAGAGTCTATGAGGCATGACATGCTTAAATATGCGGAAGAAGTTCTAGACGTCCAACAAGCATCTGACTGTGTACTAGCTGCACTTCGGATAAATTGGGATCTAGATTACGAAATCCTCGTAAAGAACTGGATTCAAGAAGCGATTGCTGACAGAGTCATCATTCCGTCTGTATCACAGTTTGAAACGATTAGAAAAGAAACATTTTTCCAGGAACGTGCAGGGAGGTAAATATGGAAATCAATCAATTCTTGGAGCAGGACAAGAAAAAAGTAATAGCAGAGCATAGAGCAGCTATGGCATGCCTTAGTATAAGTGAACATGCATTAATGCTTGGAGATTTAAAGAAAGCAGAAAGATATGCAATTGATTATATAAAGTCGGTACGTGAACTAAAGAGATTGGAGCAACGAAAAGTGGACCGGGAAAAACTAGTTGAAGTAACGGAAAGATTAAAAAGCCAAGGTATTCTATCTGCGATTGTAATGAAAATATAAGGAGGGTAACAAGATGAAATTTATCTTATCTGCAAGCAAATTAATGAAGGCTAGGGAAGTAAGTAAACTTTGTAGAGAAATGAAAGCTAATCCAGCTTTATTACTTGATATAGAGTTTCAATATCGTAAGAAAATCTATGATTTACAAAAAGAAAAAGCAGCTAGCTAAGCGGCAACTTAACTAACTGCACAATCTCAAACAATAGATTAGCTTTATTTTATCACTGTTAAAACAGTGTGGCAAGAACTCTTGTTCCTGCCATGATGAACAGGAAATTCAAATATCCCCCTCATTTGAAGATACTTTCCTGTTTGTCATGGTGTGAATAAGCACCACATTGATCTTTGATAACGTTATAGAAAGGAGGAATTAGATTGCTAGAACATCCACTAATTACACAAATCAATCAACTTGGTTACCCAGCAGAATTGGAAGAAGAAATAGAACATGCTGGATTAGATTATTACGGTGATGAAATTATTGAAGGGGATTCAGTGGCTGAATATAACGGAGAGACCATTCTGCAAAGTAATTTGCAGAGATACTTGAATGAAGAGTTTGGTTTTATCTTCAAAACAGCAGAATAAAAGCCCACTTGGCAGAGTGGGCTTAAGTAAAGCACATGTATTAAAACACTTACTTCTATAGTAAACAGATTCTATTAAAAAATCAATGTTGGAGGAATGTTTAATGGCAATTAATGAAAATGCAATTCCCTCGAAAGAAATGTCTCGGCATGATTGGTTATTAGCAAGAACAAAAGGTATAGGCGGAAGTGATGCAGGGATAATCTTAGGACTAAATAAATATCGTACTGCATTTGAATTATGGCTTGAAAAAACTGGACAAGTTGAGCCAGCTGAAATCAGTAACGAGGCAATTTACTGGGGAAATGAAATGGAAAATGTGGTTGCTAAAGAGTTTGAAAAAAGAACAGAGAAGAAGGTACGTCGCTCCAACTATATGTACAGTCATCCAGATTATCCATATATTATGGCTAACTTAGATCGCATGGTTGTTGGAGAATCCGCCATTTTAGAATGTAAAACAGCTTCAGCATATCTTGCTAAGGAGTGGGAAGCAGATGAAATTCCAGCAACTTATCTAGTTCAGGTCCAACACTATCTTGGAGTAACTGGAAAAGAAAAAGGATACATTGCTGTTTTAGTTGGCGGTAACAAGTTCATATGGAAAGAAATAGAGCGTGATGAAGAACTTATCAATATGATTTTTGAAGCAGAAAAGCATTTTTGGGAGTACCACGTACAGCAAGGTAATCCACCAGAACTTGATGGTTCGAGTGCAGCTGAACAGTATTTAAAAGAAAAATACGATAAAGCGGAGAAAGATAAAGAAATTATTCTTCCAGCAGATTATAGATCTTTACTTGAACAATATGAAAAGATTAAATCAGATGAAAAGCTGGTTAAAACAGCAAAGACTGAAATTGAAAACAAAATAAAAGCTGAGTTAAAAGATGCTGAAACAGGTATAGTTGATAGCTACATCGTTTCTTGGAAGAATCAAGTTCAAAACAGAGTGGATACTAAGACACTTAAAGAGAAGTACCCAGATGTTTATAAGAATGTGTTGAAACCTTCTTCCTTCCGTAAATTCGCAGTGAAGGAGGCTAAATAATGGCTACTAATCAAGCGCTAAAGAACCAGTTAGCAAATAAACAAAGTGGAACACCACAGCAAGTATCAGCACAAAATTTAGGGTTGAAATCCTTGCTAAATACACCGACCATGCAAAAGAAATTTGAACAAGTTCTTTCAAAAAAAGCACCACAGTTTATGGCTTCTATTTTGAACTTATATAACGGAGATCCAGGGCTTCAAGCTGCAGAACCAATGTCTATTATCTCGAGTGCAATGGTTGCTGCATCATTAGACTTACCAGTGGACAAGAACCTCGGTTATGCATGGATTGTTCCTTTCTACGACTCAAAAAAAGGAGTGAAAGCAGCACAGTTTCAATTAGGATACAAAGGCTATATCCAATTGGCCCTTAGAACAGGTCAATATAAGAATATTAACGTTAGTCCTATATATGAAGGTGAGTTAAAGCGTTGGAACAGAATTACGGAGGAAATGGAGCTAGACCTAGACGGAAAGGTTAGTGAGAAAGTAATCGGTTATTGCGGATTTTTTAAACTAACAAACGGCTTCGAAAAGACAGTCTATTGGACAAGAGATGAAGTAGAAGCTCATCGTATTAAGCACAATAAGATGAAGGATAAGAAGGCTATGAATAACGTATGGAAGTCTGATTATGATGCAATGGCCATGAAAACGGTAGTGAGAAATATGCTAAGTAAATGGGGAATTCTTTCTGTTGAAATGCAGAAGGCTGTTTCAGAAGACGAAAATGAAGAACGTGAATTAAAGGATATAACAGATGAAGTAGAAGAATCAACAATAGATGATAATGCAAACATTATTGATTATGAAATAGATAATGAATCAAAAGAAGAAAAGCCTAGTTTTGATCAAGGAAGTATTGATTTTGAATGATAGGTAATAAAGTTCCCTATCGTGTGCTCTTGCCAGAAAGACTGTTTAAAGAAGCGCAGGATAGGGACCATTTAAAGACACTTGTCCTACTGTATATGCGACATTATCCAGATTATGTTGTGAAATCTGTTAGAGATGGTTTTGCGATATGTTATAGGAGATAGGAGGGGTTAAACAGCATGAACGGTCATTACAGAAAACAATTTCATGAATGGGCTACTAAGTTATCATTGAATGAAGTCCTTGAAGCATGCGAAATATGTGAGAAAGGTATTGAATGTGTATACTGCGATACCAATATAGATGTTTACTGCGTTTATTGGAAAAAACAAACTGATTATTACTGTATAAATTGTTTAAAAGAATTTCTAAATAATGAATTATCTCATGTTTCCACAGGTTTATTAAGAAAAAGGTTTTTAATATTCTCTCGAGATAATTTCAGGTGTGTATACTGTGGTCGAAATCCTAGAGAACATGATACCACTCTGGAAATTGAACATATTGTACCTAGGGCTAAAGGTGGTTCTGATGGAATAGCTAATTTGGTAACTGCTTGTAAAGAATGTAATGCGGGCAAGGGTGATTACTTACTAAATAAAAGACAGAAAGAAATAATACTGAATAAACGGGTGTGATCACGTGAACTATCTTAAAGAGTTGAAGGCTTTTAGGGATTGGTTGCTACTGAACGATCTTAACACAAGTGCAATTGCTTTATGGCATACATTAATGACCATAAACAATATGACTGGATGGAAAGAACGATTCAATGCTCCCAATTCAACAGTAGAGAAGCTAACTGGACTTTCAAAACAAGGTCTAGTAGACGCTCGAAAAAAGCTTATCGAAAATAATCTGATTGAATATGAGAAAGGTAAAAAAGGAAAAGCTCCTATTTATCAAATGAAATCATTATTGGTCAACTCATTTGACCTATATTATTACCAATCAGATGACCAATACACCGACCAATCAATATATCAATCTCCTAATCAGGACTTGACTATACCTAAACAGATACTTAAACCTATACAAAACAAAAACGAAACAAATACAGCTGCTGTTACTAAGCGTTCAAATTATTTTGATGAATACATGATCTGCTTTAGTGGACAACCTTCTCCAATACAGATTCAGGAGATAAATAGCTTTATAGACAAAGATGGTCTACAAGAAGAGGTAATTTGCTTAGCATTCCGTAAAGCTTCAGAGAATGGCGCCAAGTATCCTTATGCCAGGTCTATCTTAAACAGCTGGTCTAAAAAAGGAATACGAACTGCTGAGGATGTCCAAAAAGAGCAAGAACAATTTGAGGCTAATCGTCAGCAACAAGCTAGCCAAAGGAAAGGCTTTGCTCCTATACGAAAAGAAAAAATACCAGAGTATTGGGACAGTGGAAATTCTCACGAAGAGCAGCAAATGGATTCTGACGAATTAGAAAAACGAAGAATTGCACTACAAGAACGTATAAGAGCATTGAAGTGAGCCTGAAAGGAGCACCTATATGGCAAGAAATAAGTATGGCAATAAAAAGACAGTGGTAGATAATATCACCTTTGACAGCCAAGCCGAAGCTACATATTACTTGCAGCTCAAATGGCTATTACAAGCAAAACAAATCAAGTCTTTTAAATGCCAACCTAGATTCCTTCTTCAAGAAGCATATACCAAACCAGATGGAACGAAAGTCCGAAAGATTGAATATGTAGCAGATTTTGAGATTCATAACTTGGATGGATCCGTGGAAGTAATCGACATCAAAGGAGCAGAAACAAAAGAGTTTTTGCTTAAGAAAAAGATTTATGAATACAAGTTCGATATTCCACTAAAGGTACTGGCTTATGAGGAATCATTGGGCTTTATTGAGCTAGATAAACTAAAAAAACTAAGAAAGGGTGCTGTTAGTGGCAAGAAGAGTCGTAGTAACAAAAGCAGTCAGTCTCGATTGCGAAGTATTACAAGTCCTAACAGTATACGAGGAAGGATTAGGCAAACAAGAAGTACGTAAGGAAAATCCGTATAGCAAGCAACATGGGGTGCTATACCCAAGAGGTAAAAGATATGAATACAAGTGAAATGATCCAAGGAATATGCGTGGATACTGCCAATACAACAGTACTAATAGAGGGCCAAACATACTTTTTATTTCCTAATGGTCCTAACTACTTTTATGTATCGGTATTCCCAGATAGTAAAGCGCATAAGGGGTGTTACCAATCAAGGTATTTTCAAATCATAAAAAAGATTAAAGAAGAATGGCCAGCAGAACCGAAAGGACCATGTTTGGTAAGTGATTATGACAAAGAGAAGGTCTATAAAGCACAGCTGGTATGGAGGAAGCCAGGATATAGAGGAACGGAGCTAAAAGAGTATTTTATTCGTTTGAAAGTGGAGTATCCAGAACAGAAATTAAAGATTAGTTTGGTGGATAGCTGCTACTTCTATGATCAATACGAAAACGGACAATTCGAAGGTTTTAGAGGATGTTTTCCACTCCATTGGTTTGGAGAAATGGAGGAAGTACTAGACACTTATAACCAAGAGTTTAGTGAGAAGGAGCAAATAGTTGTCACAGAACCAGTTATAAATGGATATGAACAGTTATCCCTATTTGATTAAAAGAAGAGGGATTAATAGAATAAGAGACTTTAAAAGTCTCTCAAAGATAGAACAGGTGTTCGGATAATACCTATTATACATCTTTGAGAGGAGAAAAGAAAATGAGTTTAAAAGAAAACACTATTTATCAAATGGATTGCTTAGAAGGAATGAAGTCTATTCCTGATAATTCAATCGATCTTATTCTATGTGATCTTCCTTACGGAACGACACAATGTAATTGGGATAGCATTATTCCGTTTGAACCACTTTGGGAACAATACAAAAGGGTTATTAAAGAAAATGGTGCTATTGTTCTTACGGCGAGTCAACCGTTTACTACGGCATTAATTGCATCAAATATGAAGTGGTTTCGATACGAATGGATTTGGAAGAAAGGTAATCATATAACAGGATTTCCAAATGCAAACCGAATGCCATTGAAAAATCATGAAAATGTATGTGTATTTTATAAAAAATTACCAACGTATCATCCGCAGGGCTTAATACCAATACAGGCTAAGAAAGTGAAAAAAAGTCCTAAAATGAAAGTTCTAGGCGAACGAAATGCAACATTAACAAAATCACATTATGTAAGATACAAAAACTTTCCTAAGAGCGTTTTGGATTTTCCAAGAGATAGTAAAACCTTTCATCCCACTCAAAAACCTTTGTCGCTTTTTGAGTACATCGTTAAAACATACACAGATGAAGGGGAAATAGTTTTGGATAATTGTATGGGCGGATTTACAACGGCGGTAGCTTGTGACAATACAAATAGAAGATGGATAGGGTTTGAATTACAGAAAGAATATTGCGAGGTTGGGTTAGAACGCATCAATGAAAATAGAAAAAATCTGGGATTACCTATGGTAAAGATAGAAACACATATTTAATGATGGAGGCATATCAAGTGATTTTACCACTTGATATGCTTTGGAAAATACAGAGGATAAAGAAATAATATGAAATTCTAATATGATAAGCAGTTTATTTATTGCCCAGGATGCAAAACATTTGTTGCACCAAGTAAATTTCCGTCAGGATCTTGAAAACTAAAACCTCCATAGCCGTGGTTGGGATCAATATTTAATGTACCGACAAGTACGTCTTGCTCTTTAAGCCAACTATGAAACTCGGCTAATGAAGGAGTGAAGAAGTCGATTATGCTATGTACGTTTTCTGTAATTGTATTTTTGAATGATAGTTTGTTTAATTCTTCTGTTTCGACCAAGTAGATTGTTGGTACGCCTTTAGATTCAAATGTAAGCATAGCAGTAACACTATCTTGATAATGAACTTTTAAGTCAAAGATAGCTAAATACCAATCTAGTGATTTTTTTAGATTCGAAACCGGAATTTCCAAGGTTGCAACATGTGGTGTGAATTTACCCATTATAAGACCTCCTAAAATTAATCGTTATTTAATTATTAGCTAAAGAGATAAAATTTCCTTTATTTTATTCAAATAATATAAGAATTATTAAGTTTACTAGGTTCATTACGGATCACCATCACTAGTAGCAATGAGAGGAATAAAAGAATCTAGTTATACAAAATGTGAATTTGAAGAAGTTTAGTAATTTATGTGGGTTAGAAAGGAGTAAAAATGGTGATACCAAGAATTTTACATTATCCAGGTTCGAAATGGAGTATGGCCAGCTGGATAATTAGCCATATGCCTGAACATAAGACATACTTGGAACCTTTCTTTGGATCCGGAGCAGTGTTTTTTAATAAACCAAAATCAAGTATTGAAACAATAAATGATATGGATAGCAGTGTGGTTAATCTTTTTAAAGTCATAAGAGATAATCCGGAAAAGTTAGCCAAACTTATTGAATGGACACCTTTTTCAAGAGAAGAATATTATTCCTCCTATGAATTTGAGACAGGAAATGAACTCGAAGATGCAAGAAGATTCCTAGTTAGGTGCTGGCAAGCGATAGGAGCTAAAACAAGTGATAGAACAGGATGGAGAAGTCTTATTTCTTCAAATGGTCCAGATGTAGCAAAAGAATGGAGTAAACTTCCTGAAAAAATAATAATAGTTGCTAAACGTTTAAAGGAAGCACAAATTGAGCATCAACCAGCTGTAAAGTTGCTTGAAAGGTATCAGAGAAAAGAAGTTCTCATTTATGCAGATCCTCCTTATATATTGGAAACTCGAACTAAAAGACACTATAAACACGAAATGACAATAGAAGATCATATTGAGTTGTTAGATATATTAGACCAACATCCTGGTCCAGTTATTCTTTCGGGATATGCACATCAGGTTTATGATGAACGCTTAATTCATTGGCGAAGAGTAACTATGAAAGTATCTGCCGAAGCAGGAGCAAAAAGACAAGAAGTTTTATGGATAAATCCGATTGCAGCAGTACAAGGAAGTTTTCAAGAATCGTTATTTTAGGAGTGATCCTTTATGAGCATAACAAGCCTGTTAGATATGACAGTATGCTTGATGTGCAATGGACATGGGATGATTGGGAATAAGGTTTGTCAGAATTGTAAGGGTACTGGCGAACCACCTTTAAAATTTAAGCGTAAGAGACCTAAGAAAGAGGGTGTCATATTGATAGGAAAAAAGATTAAAGCAATAAAAATAATGAACGTTAGAGATATAGAAGACGAATCAATTCCACCGACAATTATAAAACCAAATGACATTGGCGTTATTAAAGGAGTAGACGATTATCCTAACGGAAAAGCATATGAAGTGAAAATTAATGGAGAAGATATTTTTATTTACGGGATTTCCAATAGATATTGGGAGATCATTGACTAATCTTTTTAATTCGAAACTTGTCCGCAGAAAGGAACAGGACTATATAAAAAGCCCACTTTTTATAAAGAAGGCTTTTAGAACAATTAATTAGTTGTTTTTTCTTTATGACTAAATTTGTTTTTAAAGTAAAGGTAGTCAACTTTGTGTTTTGTAGACATTAATTGAGAGGCCAATATCGCAGTATAAAAAGTTGTTAAAAGAATAGCTAATACACCAAGTCCTAAGGCAGAATTATTTTTTGACATAACGGTACACCTCCTTCTAAGTTTATCTTTTCTAAATTAGAAGAATTTATACGAAGGATAGTTAGTAATATTGGAAGCAGAAAGGAAGGGTGAAGGAAATTGATGATTCTTTTTAAAAAATATGTTTGGAATCCAATAAAAAAACACCAGAAACTTACTTATTTAGCACTTGCGCTATTGTTAATAGTGCCGCCATTAATTAGATTTTTAAGCAAATAAGATAACAACTGTGCAATAAGAAAAAGAGCAATGGTAGATAAATCTGACCATTGCATTAAGGTTTAACAATTGCAGATCATTAATACGTTTCCATCTAAATCTTCAAAGTTAAAATAGGCAAAATCACCAATGCGCTCTATTTCTCTGACAACTGTTATTCCTTTGTTTTTGACAAATTTATATGCTAGATCAATATCTTCGACAAAAAAATTAAATAAGACATGGCTTGAAGGTTTTAATGTGAAACTTGGATCGAAAGTGTGATCGTCTAAAGTAAGTCCAGTCTCAGTCGTAACAGGGATATTATAAACAGGAGATAAAACATCCTCTTTATTAAAGGGAAGTCCAAGAAGCTCGCTGTACCACTCTGCAGATTTTTCTAAGTCACTTACATGGATAAAAACATTATTTACCTTACAGGCAATTGGAGAACGGAGTGAATTCATTCATTTCATCCTTTACTTTTTATTTTTCTACTGTATTTAAATTAATTCAATAAATCGTAAGGAAATCCTTCAAAAATGATAAAAATTAATATCCGTAGTACGAAACTTATCCGCAGAAAGGAAGGGCGAAATGAAACAAAGAGTATTTGAAACAGTTAATGGCAAAGATTTGATTATTAAACACAGAAAATCAGCAGTTATTTTTGAAGTTGATTTACTTGAAGATGAAAAACCTAATTTTCAATTTCAATTCACAGAAGAAACCTTTAAAGAGTTTGTTGCTTATATTGAGTCTATTGCAAATGAAATATGGTCTAGTTTTATTCCTAAAGATGCTACAAGTGAGGCATCAGATTACTGGGAGTACTATGATAAAGAGTTTGATAACAATGGATACTTGAGAATTAGTGAAAAATACCTTGAGGTAGAAGGTCCTCATACTACGACAGGTCGATTATATCAGTTTAATAAGGCAAAAATGCAGAGTTTTATTTTTGATTTAAGAAAGTTAGTGTCCTAATAACTAAAGGAAGGGTGAAGGGAAATGGATGCTAACGGCAAAAGCAATGAGGAATTGATGGATCACATTATCAAAATTGCTTCTGAAACGGCAATTGATTATTACAAACAGAGAGAAAAAGAGCAAAAGAGAAAAAGGGTAGATCGTCGATTGCGAAATACTCGTCTCCTTCTTGCAAACTATAAAAATTTTAAAATTCACTGCGAGGAGAACATTGTGGAAATTGACCACTTGCTAGATCCTGACGATTTCGAGTTTTTGGATTATGGTGATTTGGTTATTGAGTCGATTGTTAAAAGTAAACAACGTACTATCGCCATGGTGTCTTACCTGGATCGCATGCTTGACGTGTATAAGGCTGTTGCGGAGACAGCGAACCGAAAGGAAGAGATTCGCCGCTATGACACCCTACTAAAGTACTATATTTTAGATCCGGCACTAAATTTTGAAGAAATAGCAAATGTCCAAAAAGTGAGTGTTAAGACTGTCAAACGAGATTTAGAAAATGCGGTTAAATCCTTGTCAGCATTGATTTTCGGTGTAGATAGTGTTCGATTCATCGAGTAGGAAAAAAAGTTTTCGATGTCCATTGACTGGGTTTTGATAAAATGGTAATATGATAACATAAAATAATTGTGAATACGCAAAAAAGGCATCTGATACCATGTGTACCAGGTGCCTTTTTTGCGTCTATGAGGTGATTTGATGAAGGCTACACCTAAGCAAAAACAGCCTAGAAAATCGAAAAAGCCAAAAGGAAAAACGGTTTTCTAGAATCGGATAATATTTCACTCTTCATCCTTTTTAAAGGATGAAGATTCAATAAGAGGATTAATTCAAATGATATTTTTTTATGAAATTAAATTAAGATTTTATCTCTTTATATTTGTATAAATGTACTTAACCATTTTCATTGTCTTTAATCCTAAAATAGTAATTATTAATGTATAGATTGTGGTTAAGACAATAGCATAATAACCTAGATGTGTTATATTACCAGATGGTTTTGCAAATTTCAAAGTGATTCATCCTTTCGAAAAAACTATTAGCTTGTATCCTTTTGGAGCATTCTTAGTATCTACTTTAGAAAGTAAATTATGTATTGGTTATCAGGAAATAATAATTGAGTAATTTTATGTTCACAAAGCAGTAAGAAAAGCATACGAATAGTTTTTATGAAGTGGTAATAAAAAGCGTTATAAGATATAGAAAAATTACTAAGGTTATTTCGGACTAGGGATAACCTTAGTGCAAATAGTTTGGGAGAACATTTTAATTAAGAATACAATTATAAAATAATATTGTAAATGCGAGAAAATTAATCTAATACCAATTTTTTTGTAATTAAAAAGATGAAGTGGACTTAATTAAAATATTGTCACAAAAGATGATTGTTAATACTAATGAGGTTACCTTATGAATGATCTGCTAAGTGAATATCAAATTAATTTGATGTGCATAAACTAATTATGATTAATCCAATTTTGGAAGGATGTAAATGAATAATAACTTACAAGAAATTATAGGATCTGTCATTTCTGCAATTGGTACAATACAAGCAGCTATTAGTAACACGCCTCAATTCAATCTAAATGAGATTGAAAGTTATGAATGGAAACTTGTGGGGAATGTTTTGCAAGCACTAGGAGGCAGTTTGTCTGCTGATGGTCAAGGTACGGAATCATTAGAAAAATTAGGTGATGAAATTGGAGCTGTAGGTAATTCAACTGTAGTAACGAGTTTGCTACTTTACAAAATGTGTAATACTATAACAGAGCAAAAATTAATTATAAGTGGTAGTTGGATTCAAGCATTAGGCAGTTTCGTAGGACTTATAGACGAATTTTTTGATAGTACAGATGAGGGAAGAATAGAGAACATAGTTGGTGGTTTTTTGCAAGGGATTGGGAATTCATTACAAGCAATTGGAGGGATTGAAGAATTAGATAATATAGGTAAGAAACAATATCAAAATATAGGGGTAATTGGTAGTTGGATTCAAGCGAGTGGGTCTGTTCTTTCGCTTATAGGACAAATTAAGGAAGAATTAGAAGAAATACGACAGAATATTAATGAATAGTATTTTTTTATTAATTGAAACAAATAATTTTTAGATTTTGGTAATTTTTTCTTCTTGGTGGGGCGAAACAGTTAATAATACATTCTGATTGCTGGATGATATATGAGGAGTCTCCCTCATATATCATCCAATTTTAATTAGTCTAGTTAATCTCTTTAGTAGGATAATTTTTATCTAATATTTTTTGGAATCCATAATTCAACATTGCATAAAGGTAAGCAGATAGGAAAAGGAATGTCTGATTGACTTTTTTTAATTTGTAAAATCCTAATTTTTCAAAAAAATGATTAAGAGGATATGCTAGGAGTAAATCCATAATACCATTTAATAATGCGTATAGCCAAAATTTCTTATATGTGTAATGAAAAATAATAATGTTTCCAACAAAATATGGTCCAAAAATGAATGTGAAGGCGCTATTTATTCTACCATGTACACCTCCCTTTACTTTCCACCAGTTGAATTTCACGGAAAGTAATGTTTCAACTAATAAGAAAATAGTTGAGAACAAAGTAACAGGCAAGAATTTAAAAAAAGATTTTTTGGGAATAAAAAAAATACTAGCCCATGAAACTGATAATATTAAAATTCTGATGATTAATTTTAACATAAACATACTCCTTTGGTAATGAATCATGATTAGTATTAGATTAAATTTAAAAAATATGTATAAAAAATGTGGGGATTTTTATTAAAACACTATATACTAGGAGATTTTATAAAAAATACTAAGCAAATGATGGGGAGTCTATCATTTGCTAAAGGAAGTGATCCTCATGAGACTTAAAGAATTAGAGATTAATACTAGTACAATGCGACTAGAAGTTGATATAATGGAACAAAAAGGAAGCTTTGCCATTGTTGTGTGTGATGGACGAGCTAAGCTTACTCAACTGCCGGAACATGGGGAGACAAAAATCATCACTCATCAAGGGAAGGTGAAGCGGGTTAAGTTTGATGAGGGGGAAGATTTTTGACACAAAGAATATTGGATATAGACATGGACTTTTTTCTAAATGAAATTGCTTACCATGTGAATGGAATGTCAAGATTAAATAGTACTGATTATATTCCTTGGAACGAAGATCGGTTTAGACGGTTTTTGGAAGAAAAATGTAATCTGAGTAAAGAAAATAAGATTGAAGGAAGAATTGTTACACACCATAATGAAGCATTCTATTTTATTGAAGAACTTATTGAGAAGCAATTAATCCAGACACCCATTGAATGGACCCATATAGATGCTCATTCAGATTTAGGTTTAGGAGATTCTGGGTGGTACTATATATCATCTGAATTAATGCATTATGATATACACAAAAGAATAAAATATGTTGAAAAAAACAAGATAAAACTATCGAACTATATGGCATTCCTATTAGCATTTGGCTGGTTATCAAAAGTGGATTTTGTACATCATGACAATTGGGATTTTGATGATTTCTTTAGTATATACTTGAAAAATTTTAATGATCAAAGTGGTTTCTTTGAATTTAAAACTTTTGAAAAGGGACTTGAAGCGGGATATTTAATTGAGAATGCAAGGAAATTAAAACCCGTTCAAAGTGATAGTGTAATTCCATTTGAAATACTTAGAGAAGATACTTTTCAAACAGATGAAAATTTTAATTATCTTATATTCTGCCAATCACCACAATACACACCAGAAAGTGCAGATTTTATGTTAAAAATAATTAAAGAATATATTATAGAGATATAAATAAAAGTTCTACCAGCCAACTGGAGGACACTGAACAAGCGGTTAAACCCGTTTCGTTTGGTGTCTTTTTTTATTTATCTAAATGAGGTGATAATGATGAATCCACTATTAAAAACACAGCTTAAAGAATGGGAAAAACAACATCTTAAGACTCAATCACCTAAGAAAAAATCAGTTGCAAAAAAGAAAGAACTCCTTTCACATAGAGACTTAGAAGAGCTAATGGGCATAAGAAAACCTACATATAGAAGACATAATGGTGCATTAAGACAAAGGGGGTAATTACTGATGAAGGAGAAAATCGAACAATTAATTAGGGATTATCACTGGATGAGTAATGAAGTGGATCGTTTGCAAAAAGCGTTATATGGATATGCACGACCAATGAGGAGTTGGGGAGTAGCCTTGTATGGAGATGAAGCTGGAATGCCTCGAGGAAGTTCTGGTAAAAGCCAGATTGAATTACAACAAATGGATATCAGAGAAGAACGTTTATATAACCGGCTACAAAAGTATCAAAAATATGTGATGGCTATTGAGATGGCCGGTGATCTTCTTGAAAATGAAAAGGAAAAAATCATATATGATTGTTTGTTAGATGGCATGAGTTATAGAGTAATAGGTAATCATTTAGGAATCTCTAAAGAACAAGTGAGAAGATTGAAATCCAATATATTGTGCCAAATGTGTCAAATGTGCCACTTTAGTACATTGTTGAATAAAGAAAAATCGGCAGTGTAAAATGGAAGGCAGGACGGGGAGGCGGTTAATAAGCTGCCTCCCCTACATTACCTTCGGTAAAGTAAAATAAAACTACCATTTTTCCATAATTACCCGATATAATATTTGGAGGTATTTTATGGAAAAAATTGATTTTAGTCCTGTCGGGGATACCGTTAATGGAATGGCTATCCAATTTGGAATAGTCATGATTTACTGGAGCAATAGCATTTATAGTAGTTTTTATTTTATTTAGGTTAATAAGAATTCCAAAACAGATAGCTAATTTTCTTGCAACTGCAGCATTTCTAGCTGCTTTATATTATTCTTTTACGCCAAATTATTTACCGTGGGTTCAAAGTTTGGTTGGTTAATTGCAGGAAAATATCTCCTTTTGTCGAATTATAGAAGTTAGAATGCTTATAGGGGGGAGATAAAAATGACTAACTTAGGAAATACACTCAAGTTAGGTGCTACTGTTTTTTCGATTGGCTTTGGATTTTTATTAATATTATTAAAGCTATTAGATTATTACAAATACAAAATTTATGGCCAGTGGCTTAGTAATGCTTCATACGAACAAATAGATGCAGTGTTTGCTGCAAGCGGTATAAATGATATGATTTTCAAATGCTCTATAGTATTAGGGATCGTTGGTATAATTATTTCTTTCTCAACCATTTCACAAGTTAATAGCAATTCAAGATGAATAAAAAAATTATTTAGAGTCCCTGCGGCTCTTTTTTTTTGTTCAAAACAATATAACGAAAGGAGTGGTGGTGATGTAAATGGCGAGAGCAAGAGATCCAAACAGAGATAAAGCGTATAATTTATGGAAAGAACGCAACGGAGAAATAACAAATAGAGAGATAGCAAATCAACTCGATATAGACGAGAAGAAAGTGGCTGTCTGGAAATCCCGTGATAAATGGGGACAGGATAACAAAGACAATGTTGTACAACAAAAAAAGAGTAAAACAAAGAATGTTGTACAACAAAAAGTAAAACAGCCTACTACGACAGAAGAGCTAACCGAAGATTTATCAATTGACAATTTCATAGACGATAGTGGATTGACCTTTAAACAAGGTCTTTTTTGTTTGTATTATGTTAGATCGTTTAATGCAACGCAATCAGCAATTAATGCAGGGTACTCACCAGCAACCGCACATGTACAAGGTCCAAGATTGTTATCAAATGTTAGAGTTAGAGAAGAAATCAAACGAATAAAGCAATCTATGGCCAATGAGCTGTTTATAGAGGGTGTAGATGTCCTGAATAAGATAATCAAAATAGCATTCTCGGATATAACAGACTTTCTTACTTTTGGTCAAAGAGAAGAGCCTATTATCGGTGCCTTCGGTCCTTTAACAGATGACAATGATAATCCGATAACGCAAGAAGTTAATTTCGTTGATTTCAAGCATTCTAATGTTGTAGATGGGACCTTAATAACAGAAGTGAAGCAAGGTAAAGAAGGTGTATCTATTAAACTTGAAGATAGAAAGTGGGCGCTAGATAAGCTGCTTAAATATTTCGAGACATTACCTGAACATCAGAAGTCTAAATTACAAGAAGAAAAGATTAAAGCGGAGATTGAGAAAATCAGACTGGAAACGAAGATTGATGATATCGATTCATCTAAAACGGTTATCGTAACCAACGAGGATGAAATGAGGAAGGTTTTAGAAGATGAATCTAATTAAGATAACCGACCTCATCAACAAGAACTTCTACTCTTTATGGTTGACTAAACAATCTCATATAATTGCTAAAGGCGGACGTTCTTCTATGAAATCGTCTGTAATTAGCTTAAAGCTTGTTACGGATTTCCTTAATGATCCATTGGGCAATGTTGTATGTTTAAGAAAAGTCGGTAAGTACTTATCAACTTCTATTTACGAACAAATAAAATGGGCCATTTATATGCTAAAAGTAGAAGAGGAATTTTACTTTGGTAAGAGTCCATTAATGATAAAACATAAGGCAACAAATACAGCCTTTTACTTCTATGGTTGTGATGATCCAATGAAACTAAAGTCAGCAAAGATTGCTAAAGGTTATGTAATGGCATTGTGGTTTGAAGAAGCTGCCGAATTTGCTGGTGTTGAAGATATAGACATTGTAGAAGATACATTCATCCGTCAAGAGATTGAAGGAAAAGAGGTTAAGGTTTATTTTTCTTATAACCCGCCTAGAAATCCGTATAGTTGGATTAATGAATGGTTAGATGGAAAGTCTTCTGATGATGATTATTTTATCCATCATTCAACATATCTTGATGATACAAAAGGTTTCCTATCTGCCCAGATGATTAGGAAAATCGAGAAATACAAAGAAAATGATTATGATTACTGGCGCTGGATGTACAATGGAGAGGTAATAGGATTAGGTGAAATGGTATACAACATGAACCATTTCAAAAAGTTAAGCGAATTACCAACTAATGATGATATCTTAATGATTAGTACAGCATCCGATACAGGGCACCAAGTATCTGCTACAACTCACTTAGCTTTTGGTTTTACTAAGCGGAGAAACGTTATCTTATTAGATACCTGGTATTACAGTCCAGATAATAAGGTGGAAAAGAAAGCACCAAGTGAACTATCAAAGGATTATAAAGAATGGATTGATAAGATTCGAAAAGAATATCATCGTCCAATCGATAAAATGACTATTGATAGTGCAGAAGGAGCATTAAGAAACCAAATATACAAAGATTATCACATTCGATTAAATCCGGTTGCTAAGAAAAAGAAAATCGACATGATTGATAATGTTCAAGACTTACTCTCTCAGGGTAGGTTTTTTTATTTGGACACAGACAATAACAAGATATTTATTGAAGAGCATAAAAAGTATCAATGGGATGCAGAGTCGAAAAAGACAGATGATCCGAAAGTTATTAAAGTAGATGACCATACTTGTGATGGATTCCAATACTTTGTTAACGATAATTTGAAAAAGTTAGGACTTAAATTTTAGTAGGCGGTGATTAAATGTTTAAATCACTTATGAGCAAAGTAAAGGGGGTGTTGCAGAAAATGGGGATCGTTAAAACAGTAAAACAATTATCTGATATCAAAAACATTCCAGTAGATGACCAGTTTTATAAGTTGATAGAACAATGGAAAGCACTCTATCAAGGTTATTTTAGTGACTGGCATGACTTAACTTATCAAACAGTTAATGGACCTAAAAAACGTCGTATGGCATCCTTAAATATGCCGAAAGTGGTATCTCAAGAGATGGCGTCCCTAATCTTTAATGAACGATGTGAAATCAATATCTCGGATGAAAGATTGTCAAAAGAAATTAAAAAGATCATGAAGGAAAACAAATTTGTCAAAACCTTTCAAGATTATCTAGAGTTTCAATTTGCTCTTGGCGGGATGATTATTAAACCATATGTTGAAGATGGTCAAATAAAGCTTTCCTATGTCACTGCCGATTGCTTTATCCCTGTTAGTTGGGATAACAAAGGTATTCATGAAGCGGTATTTTTAAATGAAATCCGTAAAGGAGACAAGAAATACACTCACTTAGAGTGGCACTTATGGGATAAAAAAGTATACATCATTAAAAACGAACTTTTTGTATCTGATAAGAACTCTGGTGAGGTTGGCAAGAAAGTACCTTTAGCGACTTTATTCCCTGATTTGGCAGAAGAGGTAAGGATAGAAAATTTAAAGCGCTCGTGCTTTGTTTATTTTAAGCCAAACCTTGCTAATAACATTGACATGACAAGCCCTTTAGGAATACCGTTGTTTGCTAACGCACTTGATACACTTCATTCAATTGATATAGCATTTGATTCCTTTCAACGAGAATTTCGTCTAGGGAGAAGAAGAATTCTAGTTCCTACTACTGCAGTAAAAGTAGTAATCGATGAAAATGGGAATGCGCAACGTTATTTCGATGCAGATGATGAAGTTTATCAAGCGATGGATTTTGGTGATATGGATGCTAATAAAATCCATGATAATACGGTTGAGATCAGAGCAGAGGAACATATAGCAGCAATTAACGCACAATTAGATTTATTATCTATGCAAACAGGGTTTAGCGGTGGCACGTTTAACTTCGATGGAAAAAGCGTAAAGACTGCAACAGAGGTTGTAAGTGAAAACAGTAAGACATTTAAATCAAAACAATCTCATGAAAATATTCTTGAAGCTGGAATAACTGAATTGGTTGAGGTTATTGTACAATTAGCAGAATTATATAAACTGTTTAATCGACCAGCAGATGGATGGGAAGTAACAGTAACTTTTGATGATTCGATTGCCGAAGATCAGAATGCTGAAATTGCCAAACAGATACAGCTTGTCACTAATAAGCTTAATTCTCGAAAGCGAGCAATCATGAAGTTGCATGGATTAACAGAAGAAGAAGCAGAGCAACTAATACAAGAAATAGCAGAGGAGAATCAAACAGCTACAGCAGAAGCGATTGACTTCTTTGGTATGAGTAGGGCTGATGCAGAATGAATCCAAGTTTAAATCAAAAATTAGCGCAACCCACAATAGATGTTTATTTAGCTATTGAAGAGCAACTCTTAATTAATCTTGCTAAGCGGCTGAAAAAGAATAAATATTTGCTGGATGATATTCAAGCTTGGGAAGTGGCCAATTTATTAGAAGTTGGTTCTTTGTCCCAAGAAAATATTATCACTATTGCTAAATATAGCGGGCTAGCAATCGATGAAATTACTAAGCTACTTCAAGAAGCGGGATATTATGCTGTTAATGGAGTAGATAAAGACTTGCAGGAAGCGGTAAGACAAGGTTTTATTATTATGCCAAAAACAGAGCCACAAACTAACATACATCCCATATTATTGAGCTATCAGCAACAAGCGATCAACACTTTTAATTTAATAAATACAACCATGCTAGAACAATCACAACAAATCTATATTGATACTTTAAACAAGACAGTAGGGAAAGTATTAACTGGCACCATAACACCTCAACAGGCACTTAGAGAAACTGTGAATGAGTGGTCTGAGAAAGGCATACCAGCATTAATAGATAAAGCTGGGAAACAATGGTCAACAGAAGCATATGTAAGTACTGTCACTAGATCGTTAAGTAATAATGTTGCTAATACTATGCAAGATAATCGCATGGATGAATATGGTGTAGACTTGATTGAAGTCTCAGCACATATGGGAGCAAGACCACGTTGTGCGCCTTACCAAGGCGAGATATATTCTCGGAGTGGTAAACATCCTAAGTATTCGCCGTTATCTCGAACTAGTTATGGAGAAATTGCAGGGCTTAGAGGAATAAACTGTGGACATATTTTCTATCCGTTTATTGAAGGGTTTTCTAGAAAAAGATCTGTACAGATTAACGATGAGCAAAACGATATTGCTTACAAACTGTCTCAAAAACAAAGGTACTTAGAAAGGCAGATTCGCTATGCCAAACGTGATCTAAATATCATGGGTGTAATGGGAGATGAAGTGGGGATAAAAGCAGCTAAAGCACTTGTGAGAGCTAGACAAGAGAATATGCGTAAATTCATAAAAGAAACAGGAAGAACAAGAAGACGTAATCGAGAGCAATTAGCTATATAAACAAAAATAGACCCGAATATGGGTCAAATAGTTTTCTTCATACCACATTTACGACATTCTCTTAGAAAGACGTAATTTTTAACTGAGCTTTTAAATTGAGCATTACCGCAGTTATCGCAGATTCCTGCTTGCACATCTGGATATTCTCTGTAGTCATAAATTATTGATGTGTCGTAACCTTTGTAGTTATTTTCATCTGACATAGCGTTCACCTAGATATATTTATTTTTGACAACTGAATTATTATACAACAACTAAACGCTTCTTACTATGAGGTGTTTTTTCTTTGTCCTTTTATCTGTAGTGGACACGATAAATCAAACAGAAGTTTAATACCCACATGGGAGGTCTATATATGAATCTTTTAAAAAAATCCGATCAAGCGGTGAAACTTGAAGACAACTTATTACAATTAGATTTACAATTCTATGCTGAAAATGACGTACCACCAGGAGATAATCCTCCTGAAGATACGCCACTAAATGACTCACCTACAGTTGACAAGCCTGAAGACACGCCACCAGCAAAGACATTTACACAAGAAGATGTAAATAACCTTGTTGCAAAGGAAGCGAAGAAGGCACAAGAAAAGCTTTTAAAGCAACTTGGGGTCGAGGATTTTAACAATGCTAAAGAGGGGCTTACCAAGTTCAAAGAATGGCAAGAGTCACAAAAGACTGAAGCGGAAAAGCAAGCAGAGAGATTAAAAGAGCTAGAGGCTAACTACTCAAATACAAGCAATGAGAATGCTATTTTGAAAGCACAAATTAGTGCTATGAAAGCTGGTGTCCTTGCTGAATCGGTCGAAGATGTAGTTACGCTTGCTAAAACAATGGTAAGTGATGATTTAGACATGGATGCTGCTATTGCAAAGGTAGTTGAGAAGTATCCTCATTTTGCGCAGAAACAAGAGAAAGTAGATGAGCCTAAGCCATCTTTCTCTCTTGGAAAGCATGAAAAACAACCATCATCTGAAATGGATGCTTGGTTAGAAGCATTTGGAGTTAAAAAACAATAAATTAAATGGAGTGATATGAATGCCAGTAAATTACGCTGAACAATACCAACAAGCTGTACAACAAGCATACTTTGGAGGTCTTTACTTCCGAGATTTATACGAAACACCAAATAACCAGAACATTAAATGGACTGGTGCTAAAACGATTCAAATTCCAAGAATCACAGTAGGTGGTTTTATTGATGTTGATAGAGATGTAGCTAGCAATTTTGCACGTCGTGCAGATAATGATTGGGAACCTAAGACATTAGCACATGATCGTGAATTCCCAATGTTTGTAGATCCACAAGACGTAGATGAAACCAACACAGTATTGTCTATCGCTAATATCACAAGAGTATTTAACACAGAGCAAAAAATCCCAGAGATGGATAAATACTTAGCATCTAAACTTTATAGTGAGTATACAAACTATGGAGGACAAGCTCTAACAGAAGAATTAACGGTAGATAACATTCTCACTATTTTTGATCAAATGATGGAAGACATGGATGAAGCGGAAGTACCACAAGAAGGTCGTAAACTATACGTTACTTCTCCAGTAAAAACGTTATTGAAAAATGCTGAAAAAATCCAACGAAGCATGGACATTAAAGGATCAGCAGCAAACGATGCTAATAGAAATCTTCGTTCATTAGATGAGGTTACAATTATTTCTGTTCCAACTTCTCGAATGAAGACAGCTTATAACTTTACAAGTGGTGCGGTCCCAGCTACTGGAGCAGGACAAATCAATATGATTTTAATTCATCCATCAGCAATTATCACACCACAAAAATATGATTTCGTGGACCTTGCTGCACCAAGTGCAACAACTGGTGGTAAGTACTACTACTTCGAGCGTAAATATTGGGATGTGTTCTTATTCGAAAAGAAAGTACCTGGTGTTAAAATCCACGTTACAGAGGCAGGAACAGGGGCTTAATGCCCTTGTTACTTAATTAAATGGAGGTAATCAAATGGGACAAGTAACAGTAAGAAAAAACAATAAAGTGTTAAATATTGAAGATACTCGGTTAGAAAGTTATTTAGTGCAAGGATTTGATCAAATTGATAAAGAGGGAAGGATAGTAACTAAAGCTACTGGTGGTAAATCAGTTTCTTTAGCTGAATATAATAAAGTTGTTGAGGAATTAGAATTATTAAAAAGTAATGGTGCTGCCAAAGAATTAGAAGAGGCGAAAAAGGAAATCAGAGTATTAAAAACAGAAAACACAAAGTTAAAGAAGGCTTTAGAAGAAAAAGCTGGTGAATAATGATGGCTTACATTGATAAGCAGTATTATGATGATGTCTATAAAGGAACAGAAGTGGACGAAGTAACTTTCAATAGATTATCAGAAAGAGGAAGCGAAATTGTTGATGAAATAACAGGATATAAGTTAAAACAAGCCTTCCCATTCGATAAATTAAACGCATTCTTTAAAGAACAAGTAAAAAAAGCTACTGCTGCACAAGTGGAATACATGATTCTGCAAGGTGAAGGAGTAGAACATGGTGATTCAGACATTTCCAGCGTCACTATTGGAAAGTTTAACTATTCCGAAGGGCAAAACCCTACTAGGTTAACAAGAGAGCAATTACGTACGTCTCCTGCAGTTATAAGCTATTTAAAACCAACAGGGTTACTCTATAATGGGATTGATGTAAATGGCTAAAGTTAAACCAATTCCTAAAAAGTTATTGATCCACACAATTGAATACGAAGAATTTGTAAGAGATGGCTCCTTTGGTGAAGAATTTGCACCAACTGAGACCATCTCTTTTGTGTTGGTGCAACCATCTAGCAAGTTGCGAAGGGATGGTAATGGAGAAGAAGTCCAAACGCTTGGAGTTATCTTTTTAGACGCGATGAACACACCAAATTTTAAGCCTTTGAAAGAAAAGTCCAAGGTTAGATTTAAAGAAAAGGATTATCGAGTTATTCAATGCGATAGCTTATATGCATTAGATCCAGATATACCCCACCATTATGAGGTGAATTTGATATGAGTAGGGTAAGAATTCGAACTAATTTAAACGGTATAGCTAGACAAATATCAAGAGCAAAAGAAAGAACCCAATACGCACTGGATAATCAGATTTTAAAAGACGATAACGAATTTATTCCTGCAGACACATGGAATTTACGTGATTCCTCCATACGTGGTTCTATTATTGGGCAAGGAATATTGCAATGGTCAACCCCATACGCAAGGAATCTTTACTACAACCCACAATACAACTTTTCTTTGGAGAAGAATCCTAAAGCGGGTGGTCTATGGCATGAACGTGCTAAAGCAGCATATGGAGATGACTGGACTAGACTTGCGCAAAGAGAAATGGAAGATAACCTATGACAATGGACTTTTTAGAGAGATTAGTATATTTATTAGACGCCCAAAAGTATTACTCAACGGTGCTATCTCCTATTCTTGGGACCGGAAATAGCATTGCAGTGACAACTTTACCTTCAAGAACTTATCAATACTACATGGATGGATCATATAGCCAAGGATATGCTTTCCAAATCAGCACTAAGCACGATCAACAATTAGTTGCTTATAATACATGCCAATTGATTGTTGATTTTTTAAAGGCTAGAAAGTCTATACCTAGTGAAAACAACTCATATGAATTCGAAGGAATAGACATACAAACAAGCCCAAACCTTCTTATGAAGGATGATAAGTATTACATTTTCACAGCGCAATTAAGCGCAAATTTACTAGTTTACAAGGGGGATTAACAATGCCATTTCATTTAAACTATTTGACTACCTATAAAATCGGTGAAACAAAAGAAGAACTATTACCATTAGCTGCAGGTATCTCTACTGTTGATCCATCAAATGAGGAATCTACGGAAGAATACAGCTATTATGATGGAGCCGGCGGAACAGAAACAGAAACTACTGGATTAACATCATCTTATGCATTCAGTGGTAACCGTAAATATGCTGACGATCCAGCACAAGAACTAATTAGAAACAAATTATTTACGCTTGGTCAAGGTCGAGAAGTGTATTTTCAAGTAACAGAGCCGGATGGACGTGTAATTGAAGGTCCAGCAACATTACAAGATATCACTCCTCATGGTGGAGATGCGAATGCTCGTGCAACCTTTGAATTTACAGTTACGTTTAAAGGTCTTCCAACTGATACAAAGCCTGGTGAAACAGGAACACAAACAACAGAAGAATAATTAGGAGGTAACATATGTCTATTAATATTAATTTAAGTAACCAATCCATTATCCCCGTGAGATTCGGGGAGTTTGATTTTAATGTAGATATCTCGGATGCCGGGAAAGAAAAGCTAATGGGATTAATCGAAGAATTTGAAAATCGAAATACAGATATCGTTGAGGTAAAAGATAAAGAATCATTTGCTAAAGCGATTGAAGAAACCAAATCTATTTTAAAAAGCATCTATGATCCATTATTCGGGGAAGGTTCATTTGATAAGATTTATAACAAGTATCCAGATGTAACTTTGCTGTCTAATAGCTTTATAGACGTTGCAAATGGTGTAATGGCCGAGTACGAAAAACGTACAAGACGAGAACAAAAAGATAATTATGTAGCAAATCTAAAAAAGTAAGTAGGTGAGGGCAATGTTTTCCCTTGCTCGAAAATTACAGAACTCAATTGACTATAATGGCGTTACTTACAAATTGAATTTAGCTTTTGATAATGTCCTTTTAGTGTTTGATGTACTAAAGGATGATACCATTGATGATTTGTTCAAGGTAATTGTTATATTGGATTTACTTTTAATCGATGGTCATGAATTGCCTGACGAACAAATGGTTGAACTATATACACTCATTATGGAAACGGTCATCCTTCAAGGTAAAAAGCAAGAGATCAAACGAGACCTTGCTGGTAATGTCATTGATGAAGATGAGGGTGATAAAAAACTATATAGCCTAGAAGAAGACGCACAGTATATCTATGCGTCTTTTTTATATGATTATCAAATTGACTTAATCGATCAACAAGGGAAGATGCATTGGTTTAAGTTTAATGCACTATTAGCTTCTTTAAGTGATGACACGATGTTTAAGCGGGTTATTGATATTAGACAACGTATGCCAAATAAACACATGACAGGTGAAGAGAAAAGCAATCTCATGAAGCTAAAGCAACTATATGCACTAAAGAAATCCCAAGAAGAAATAGAATTCGAAGCAATGGATTTAGCAGAGAAACAAGCTTACATCAAACAAAAGATGGCTGAGAGGGGTGAGTAGATGGCAGCAGATGGATCAGTTGTTATTGAGATATCCCTTGATGATTCAAACGTATCTGGTCAGATACGAAATATAGACCGTGACTTTAACCGTGTAGGAAGTAGTTTTCCGCAAACTTTTCGTAATAACATGAGACAAATACGTACTAGTCTAGGACAAATACGAACTAGCATTAGTGATACTTTTTCTGCTGCCGCCAACTCAATCCGTAATACATTTACCCGAGCTAATCCCTTTCGTTCGTTGTTTACTGGATTGCGATCAGCAACTAGTGGTATAACTTCTCGGATGACAAGCGGTTTTTCTAACGCGTTCAGCCGTATGAGGAGTTCAGCAAGTAACTCAATCAGTCGTATGAGACAGGAATTTTCCTCTTTAGATCGCTCTGTCGAAAGTCCGTTGAAAAGCATGCTGAAAATGGCAGCAACAATAACTGGAATTACTGGTTTAATGAATTTAATGGGTCGGGCTATTAGTCGTGTAGATACGATAGATACCGCAACAAAATCATTAACGGTTCTAACAGGCTCCGCAGAAGATGCGAAGTTGGTTATGAACGACTTGGTTGATGCTATCGATGGAACACCTATCGCATTAAATGACGTAGCTTTAGGTGCTAAGAAAATGGTTGCTGCAGGGATGAAAGCTGAAAAGGTAAAACCTGTTTTCAAGTCTATTGCAGATGCTGCCTATGGAGTTGGGGATGGCGCTCAATCTATAGACCAAATTACAAGCGCTATAGCTTCCATGCAATCAGCTGGGACGGTTTATGCAGATGATATTAATAGATTAGTAGATGCTGGGATACCAGCATGGCAAATGCTCGCTAACCAAACCAACCAATCAGTAGCTGATATTAAGAAAGACACATCTAAAGGTTTGCTAGAATCAAACGATGCAATCGATATGCTTGTTGATGGTATCCAGAATGGAACGGACGGTATTGCAGGAAGTACTGCTGCTATGGCTGGATTAGCCAAAACAGCAGGAGACACAATTTCTGGTTCATTCGGTAATATGCGAACAGCAATTGTTAAAATAATGGCCAACGTTGCAGACGTATTAAAAGGCGATATTATCAATGCCTTAAAAGGACTAACAAATGCTTTTAAAGCTGTTGCTCGTGTAACTGGTAGTGAAACTTTCGCTAATGGTTTAAGACGGATGGTAGACGCTTTGAAATTACTATCCCCTGCTTTACTAGGAGTAGTAACTGCCCTTGCGATATTTAGCACTTATATGGGAATGACTAAATTAATCGGTATGTTAGTAGGTGCCTTTACAGCGTTAGGAACTGCTATAGCAACCAATCCAGTTGTTGCATTTGTTGCAGCTCTTGGTGGATTAGCGGTAATGTTGGTCAATTTATATAAAACGAATGAAACTTTCCGGAACGGAGTACAAAAAACATGGTCCTTTATAACTGATATATACCAAAAATCAGTAGACGGGATTAAAATAGCCTTAGCTTCTATAATGCCAGGACTCCAAGCATTCGGTAATTGGTCAGCAGATAAACTAATTGCTGGCTTTGCTTGGTTAGGATCTGTTGGTGTAAAAGCTATTAGTGCAATTTCTACAGGTCTGGCTATTGCCGGAGATGCTATTTCATCATTCTTTGATTATCTTGCGAATAGTGCTGTAGGGCAAGCGATTTTAAATGCATTGAAATTATCTTTTGAAAATATTACGAACGTTTTATTAACTCTTGTTCCTTTCTTGAGTCGATTAGCATTAGGATTTATAGGGGTAACAGGACCTTTAGGAATAGTAATATCTCTAGCAATCACGTTTGCTGCAACACTCCTTAAAATGGGTGGTTTCTCAGCTGAGGGGATAAATAAAGCGTTAAAAGATATCGGCAAAATGCTGATGGGAATCCTTGATACAGCACTAGTCTTAATTCCACAGTTTATCAAAATTGGAGCAGATTTAATTGTTAAATTGATGGAAGGAATTGCCCAAAGTATTCCTAAATTGGTCTCTGTAGCAGAACAACTAATGAACATGCTTAATGAAGCGATAACAACTTATCTGCCAATAATTATCGAAGTTGGTCTCAAAATCATTACTGCGATAGCAGACGGAATAGTGCAATATTTACCGATTATGATTAATGCGATTATTTCTATAGTGACTTTTCTTGTGGATACGATCGCTCAATATTTGCCAACAATCATTAGTGTTGGTATAACAATTCTTACTAATTTACTGGAAGGTATTTTAACTGTACTTCCTGAGGTTATCAATACAGCAATTTTAATTATCACTTCTTTATTAGGGATTATGGTTGATAATTTGCCAATGATTTTATCAGCCGGGATTGATATTCTGAATGCACTGATTGGTGGATTGACTGCTGCCTTACCTGCATTACTAACAGCAGCCCTAACGATTATAATATCTTTAGCAACGGCTCTTCTAGACAATTTACCACAAATTTTAGAGGCTGGAATTGAATTACTGATGGCCCTAATTGATGGGATTATTTCAATTCTTCCTATGCTTATCGAAACTGCGCTCACCTTAATTATTACTTTTGCTACTGCTTTGATTAAAGCTTTGCCGCAGATCATTTCAGCTGGTATAAAAATTCTAAATGCTCTTATTCAAGGAATTGTTCAGCTGATACCAGCATTAATTGCCTGTGCCTTAAAATTAATCATTACTTTAGCCGGTGCAATTATAAAAAATCTACCACAGATTTTGTCAGCAGGAGTAAAAATCTTGAAAATGCTTGTACAAGGAATCTTAAGTATTATAGGTACTTTGCTAAAAGCAGGAGCAGACTTGATTATAAAATTAGCAAAAGCGATAGGTGATAAGCTTTCAAAAATCAAGGACAAAGGAAAAGAAATAACAGGAAAAGTTGTTGATGGAATAACTAGCACCATTTCTAAGATGGTTTCAATCGGTGAGGATATAGTCTCAGGTATTGTAGAAGGGATAGGAAATGGATTTGGGTGGGTTAAGGATAAAATTAGCTCACTTGGTGGAAAAATTACAGATTGGGCTTCTAGCGTTCTAGGTATACATTCTCCATCAAGAGTTATGAGAGATGAAATTGGTAAGTGGATTCCTGCGGGTGTAGCTGTCGGAATAGATGCGGATGCATCCAGAGTTGAAAAATCGATGAAGAATATGCTATCTATTCCTAAGTTTACTGCAGAAGGTGCTGTAGGTATTAACGGTATTGGGCTGAACAATCAATTATCTGCAAGAAATCGTGTTAGAAGTGCTACGGTAAATAATTCTTCCAATTCTGATACTAAATCAAACATTGCTCAGAAGGTTGAAGCTGTGATAAATATTGGAGGATATCAAGCCAGAGGATTGATTGAATATATTTCTTCTCAACAAAGCAATAACAAAAAAAGAGATAAAAGAAATTTTAATGGGGGTGTTTCATATTGAGTTTTAATATTACTTTTAATGGACATATTCTCCCTATTAAAGTCAGACAAGTTGGGGGAAGAGGTCCTATTCATCAAGAAGTTATCGGCCAATCTAAACCCAATTCCCCAGGTAGTTATTTTTTAAAGAGAAGATTAATAGAAAGACAGATACCTGTTGATTTTGTGTTGCCAAGTAGGGGATTAAGTCAAACGAGAAAAATAATAGATGCCTTAAATAGTGTTTTATATGTTACAGAACCAGCACCGATTATTTTTTCTGATGAACCAGACAAAACTTATTATGGTTTAATGAATGGAAATCCTGATTGGGATGAGATTGTTTTTAGAGGTAGGGGAACCCTACCTTTTCTTTGTCCTGATCCATTAAAATATGGTAAAGAGAAAACAGTAGCATTGACAACGATTATTAACGAAGGAACAGCTTCATGCACTCCTATTTTTAATGTTGAATTCACAGAATCTGCAAATGAATTCCGGATACAAAATGAGAATGGAAAGTTTGTTAGAGTCATATGGGCATTTGTTGCTGGTGATAAGTTAGTGGTTGATTTTAAAAGAAGGAAAGTCACTATTAATTACGCAGTAAGAATGACAAGTTTAGATTTTAGTAGTAACTGGTTTGAATTGAGACCAGGAGAAAATAAATTGACGGTTATGCCTTCTAGTGCCGCTACCACAACTATAACCTATACCCCGACTTGGTTATAGTATGATGAAATAAATAGCAAAGAAAGGAGGAAACCTATGCCCAATTTATTAATATTTGATCCTGCAGACAATTTCCTTGCAGTCTTATCTAATGAAGCAGAAGAGGCATGTGCATTTTGGGATGCCCCATTTAAAGAAATGCTTAATCAAGGATCAACATTTGAGTTCATGGCAGATGGAACACATGAAGATTCGAAATATATCATAGCTGAAAACCAAGTAGCTTTTATAGATAAAGACGGAGCATTTAGGCTATTTGTAATTAAAGAACCTGAACGAATTGATGGAGAATCTGGACCAGAGATACACGCCATTTGTGAGCCTGCTATGCTTGAGCTAAATGACGAGATTATCACAGATGTAAGACCATACAACACCACTTTACGTGCTGCTCTTACTAGTGCTTTAAATGGGGTAAGATGGCAAGTAGGACAAACCAGTGATAACTTTGGATTAAACTCTACAAACTTTTATTATATAAGTGTAACAGAAGCTATCGAGAAAATCGTAAATACCTGGGGCGGAGAAATCCGCGATAGAGTGGAAATACAAGGTAATAGAATCGTAGGTAGATATATTGATATTTTAACCATGCGTGGAACGGACACAGGTAAGCGTTGGGAAATGGATAAAGATATCCTAAGTATCCGTCACCAAGTACAATCCTATCCCAAAACGGCTCTCTATGGTCGTGGCGCTTCACTTGAATTAGAAGATGAAGATGGAAACGCTACTGGCGGTTTTTCCCGTAAAATCTCTTTTGCAGAGGTAGAATGGAAAAAAGCTAACGGATATCCAGTTGACAAGCCAAAAGGTCAAGAGTGGATTGGCGATCCGGAAGCTTTAAGTATTTATGGCCGTCCAAATAAAGACGGTACCACTCGCCATCGATTCGGAATTTTCGAATCCAGTGAACAGGAAGACCCAGCACAATTATTATTAGAAACCTGGAACGCACTTCAAGAACAAAAGCATCCACTCGATAATTATGAGATGGATGTTTTTTTAATGGAAGAACTTACGGGATATGAACATGAGAAAGTTCGCTTAGGGGATATTACAGTAGCTATAGACCGTTCTTTTGCCAAACCAATTGAAGCAGAAGAAAGAGTGATATCCTTTGAATACGATGTTGCGGACCCAAAACATTCCGGAAAAGTAGAACTTGGCCAGTTTATCAATTTATATGATGCAGAGTTAGATAATCGTGTTGATAAGCTTGAACGGAAAATAAATGATCGTGCAGGTATCTGGGATAATGCGACAAAAATAATTGATGCAGCTAACGGTAAAAATAAAAATTACTACGGCCCTATAGAGCCTGTCGGTGAGTTTATCGAAGGTGACTTATGGTTTAAGGTCATTGATGGAGAGTATACACAAACGTATCGATGGAATGGAGAACAATGGCAACTAATCGTGGATATGGATGTTAATGTCGCGAAAGAAGAAGCTGCAGAAGCTACAGAACGAGCAGAGGATGCTTTTAAGAGAGCTAACGAAGCAACCGAAAATGCACAAAAAGCTATTGAAGATGCCCAAACTTCATTTGATAAAGCGCAAGATGCATTGGATACGGCAAGTGCTGTTAATAGTATTGCAGTTGATGCGGTTAATGTGGCTAATACGGCAAAACAAAATGCTCAAAATGCTTTAAATAAAGCTACTTCTTTAGAGACAGAAGTGGGATCAATAAGTGATGATTTAGCAGAAGCAGGCGGCAAGATAACCACCATTGAACAAAATGTGGATACGATTAATAATTCTTTAACTACAACAATTAGAACGCTATCTAATTTAGATGGAGTTGTATCGGAACAGCAAACGGTAATTACAGCATTAGATGAAAAAATAGAGTTAAGAGCAACTAAAACAAGTGTAGACACACTCACGGGGCGAGTATCCGACACAGAGAGCAATATCAAGTCTATGGCTGGACAAATATCGCTCATGGCTAAAGCCGAGGATGTTTATACAAAGGCACAAGTTGATTCTTCTTTGAAAGGAAAAGTTGATACATCTACTTATACAAGTAAGATGTCTCAAATTGATTTATCGATAAATGGTATAACTAATCGTGTTTCTTCTACAGAATCAAATATTAACACTATTAATAGCAATATAGCTAGTCTTGATATTAAAGCAGATGGAATTATTTCTTCTGTTTCACAAGTTCAGACCAATTTAGATAATTTACAAATCGGTGGAAGGAATTTAATGAAAAATTCCATTGATTTTTCTAAATGGACTAAATTTACTTATGGTGGCGCGAGTGGTACCTGTATAGTAACTAAACTTTCAGAAAAGTTTAAAGGGTATGATGCTTATAATATAACTAAAAACGGTACAGGAACGGATATCGGTATCCAAAAAGGAATAGATCTTGAAATTGGAAAAATATATACTGTGTCTCTTTATTATCGTTTACCACAAGGGGCAAGTTTTGGGACAGGAAACGGACTTCCGTTTTTAGTAAATAGAGCGAACAATAGCGGTAGAGCTCAAAACAGAAACTTCATAGCTGATGGAGAGTGGCATAGAGCTATTTTAACAGCTTCCACTACCGATGCAGGATTTACCATTCGATTAACATTAGGTAATTTCACTTCGATAGATGTTGCCTTAATTCAAGTGGAAGAAGGAAACAAAGCAACCGACTGGACACCAGCGCCTGAAGATATGGCAACCGTATCACAATTTAGTACATTAGAACAAACGGTGAACGGCTTTACGACAAGGGTTGGAACTGTAGAAGGGAATATAAGTTCTTTACAACAAACTGCAAGCAGTTTAGCAAGCAGAATAACAAATACAGAGGGCGATATTAGTACGCTCACTCAAACAGCAAAAGGTCTTCAAAATCGCGTTTCAGATGCAGAAGGAAACATCACTAGTGTTACTCAGATTGCAACAGGGATACAATCACGAATCACCAATGCTGAGGAAAGTATTAACACACTTACCCAAACAGCAAGCAGTTTGACGAGTACCATTTCAAGTGTGCAAACCGATTTAAATAATTTAGAAATAGGCGGGAGAAATCTTGTCCAAAACACTTCTAGCGATTTTAAAACCGCAACTTTCGGTGGATGGGATTTTTATTTCGCTGACAAAGTACAGCATTGGTCAAAAGGAATGACATTGACTGGTCGTATCTATCTTAAACCTACTAATCAAGAAGCTTCTATAATGCTTCATGTTAGGTATACCAATGGGACTTATACTCAATATAGAGGTTCGATTATAAAACCCAATGAAGAAGGCTATTCGGTTGTAACTGCAACAATCCAAAATAGGGATGATATTAGTCATATAGAGTATTCTATTCGACATAGTTCAGCTACTACACCTAGTGATACTGTCCAATATAAAGAAGCTAAAGTAGAGAAAGGAAATAAACCTACCGACTGGACACCAGCACCCGAAGATATGGCAACCGTATCACAAATATCTCAATTATCGGATGCTATCAATCTAAGAGTTACAAAAGATGATTTAATGACTCAAATTAACTTAAATCCGCAAGGTATCCTAATACAAGGGAAGAACCTTATTTTAGATGGAAATACTACTGTAAACGGCACCTTTAAAGTAGGAAACGGTAATATCACTAGCTTGGATGCGGGGAAAGTAACTACAGGAACATTGGATGCAGCCAAAGTAAGTGTTGTAAATCTTAATGCCAGCAACATTAAAACAGGAACATTAAGTGGCGTTAGGATTATATCAACAGCAAGCGGAGATACAACAGAGATTACAGGGGGAAATATTTCTTCTACGGGTACAATCACTCGAATATTTGGCGCTTCTAGTATAGCGACATATGTATCTACTTTTGATAGTTATAATGGTGTGGTTCGTGTAGGTATTACAAGTAAAAAGTCCGGCGGAGTGGAAAGAGTTGATTCGTCGGGTGGTAGAGCAACTATGTTAACTGACAAAGGAATCACAACACAGCGCGCGGTTCACTCGGGAACTTCTGATAAAAACGGCGCTAGATTCATAGATTTCTTTGCAAACGAAACTATAAATTCTGGCGTACAAGGTTTGGGTATGCACATATTTAGTGGTCAAGATATGCGGATAGAAGCAACAAACGGAATCACGCTAACACGTGCTGGAAATAGTGATAATGTATTATTCGTTGATGGTGATATGAGGGCAAGACAAGCGCTTGTTAATACTATTCAATATAATAACGATTTTAGCGGCGTGAATATCTATATTAAGCCTAGTGCAACTGGTGAAGTAAGATTTACAGCTGCAAACACTACGGAAAACTATGTTGATATAAGAGCAAGACAAGTATTCTCAAACACTCTTCAAAATAATAGCGGTGTTGATGGCGGAAATATGTATATCAAACCTGCCGGAAGCGGAGAATTAAGAGTTACAAGGGAAAATACCTTAGATACTTATCTTGATTTTAGAGCTAGACAAATATTTGCTAACACTCTTCAGAGAAATAGTGGAGCAAGCGGCACTAATATTTATATTAAGCCTGCTGGCGGCGGAGAAGTGAGAGCAACAGTAGAAAATACAACAGATAGCTATGTACCTGTACGTGCATCTTCATTTCCCACTGCTTCACTGGCCAAATATAAGCAGGATATTAGACCGCACACTGATAGTGCACTAGCTATTATTAATAGTGCAACTATCTATGATTACCGATTACGTTCGGAAGTTTCTCAAGGTAAGGACAGAGTTCGTATTGGATTGGTCATTGGTGAAGGATATAAAACGCCATCCTGTGTTGTAGATGGAGACGGTGTAGAACAGTACATGATGAATAGTTTGTCATGGTTTGCCATTCAAGAGTTGGATAAAAAATATAAAGCATTAGAAGTTGAAAACTTTGTTTTAAAACGCAGAGTAGAAGAATTAGAAAAAGCTGTTTATGCAGCATAAAAAAATTAAAAGCAAAGCTGATCGTAAAATTCGGTCAGCTTTTTATTATGGAGGAAAAACACATGAAAATAGCAATCAAAGTATCTTATTTACCATCAGTAACAGAATTTTTATATAACCTAACACTTAAAGGAAAACAATCTCGACATCGTTCTCGCTTTGTTAAAGCTATGCAAGAAAAGTGGAAACAAGTTGTGGAAGAAGAACAAGAATTGCTGAAAGAATATGCTGGAGTAGATGAAGAGGGAAATCCGAAAAAGAAAGATGGCCAATACGATATCAAAGATGTAAAAGGCTTTAAAGAACAGCAAAAGGAATTATTCGATGAAGAGTTCATTCTTGAAGGAGGCGATGCTACTGGTTATCTCAAAACAGTGAAAGAAATCGTATTTGACTATGATGAGGAAGTCAGCGGAAAAGATGCAGAAGCATATGATTATCTTTGTGAAGTATTTGAAGAAAGCGAAAATGAAAATAAGGAGGAAAATAAATAATGATTACAATTGAAGTAACAAGCGTAAATATCGCGTATTCAAAAGGTGTTGTTAGTGGGGTTAATGTTAACTTTTTTGCAACACATGAGCATCAAACAATCAATTTAAATGGATATATTCCTTTAACATTCGAGGAATACACTCCAATCGCGAATGACATCAGTGGTTTGCAAGCTAAAGTCAAAGAAAAGGTAATCGAATCAATTGTAGGAACAGAAGCCGAATAGGCTTTTTTATTTTCGGAAAATAGGGGGAAGGAAAGTGGAAAGATTAGATGTTTTTTTCAAATTAGTAGTAACAGCATTTGGAGGTATCACAGGTTATTTATTTGGAGGATGGTCGCCATTGGTTGGGATTTTATTAACATTTATAATTATAGATTATGCAACTGGATTAATCGCAGCGGGTTATAATGGCCAGCTTTCAAGTAAAATCGGCTTTCGGGGTATCGCTAAAAAAGTAATGATATTCTTCATTGTCGCTGTTGCTCATCTTTCTGACAAAGCAATCGGAACAGATAGTATGCTTATGCAGGCAGTTATTTGGTTTTATTTAGCTAATGAGGTAATTTCCATAATTGAAAATGCTGGGAAAATCGGAGTAGGAGTACCAGATCAGATTAAGAATCTAGTAGAGGTATTAAGAAATAAGGGGAAATAAGAGTGGCTTAACAGCTGCTCTTATTTATTTTTATAAAAACGGAGGAATGAAAATGAAATTATCAAACAATGGACTTGCGTTGATTAAAAGCTTTGAAGGTGTACGTCTAACTGCATATAAAGCAGTTTCAACGGAAAAACATTGGACAATCGGTTATGGCCACTATGGTCCTGATGTAAAACAAAATATGAAAATTACACAAGCACAAGCAGATGCATATCTAAAATCAGATGTTGCACGGTTTGAGAAGGCAGTAAACGAAAATGTAAAAGTACCACTTAATCAAAATCAATTTGATGCGCTTGTATCATTTACTTATAATTGTGGTGAAGGTGCATTACAAAGAAGTACTTTGCTTGAATTACTAAATCAAGGGAAATATGAAGAAGCAGCTGATCAATTTGATGTATGGATAAAATCAGGAAATAAAGTATTAAACGGATTGGTTAAAAGAAGAGCGAAAGAGAAGGAATTATTTCTTAAAGACCTTCCAGAAGAGAAAGTGGAAAAGCCAAAGAAAACAACTTCTTCTACAAAAGAAAATGTAAAAACTTATCAAGTGACTAAACAGCATAACGGTTATGCTACTGCAGCAGATGCTAAGTCTAAGAAAGATAAAAAGACAACCGTACCAAAAGGCAAGTACTATGTCTTTAATGAATCCCAAGGCATGATTAATGTCACAACTAAAAAAGGGGTGCCAGGTAGCTGGATTAATCCTTCTGAAACTACTGCCAAAGCAACTAAGTCGGATTATCATATTGTGAAGAATAATGAAAACCTTACTAAGATTGCTAAGAAATATAAAACATCAGTAGCGGCAATACAAAAGTTAAATCCTAGTATTAAAAACCCTAATTTAATCTATCCAAAACAAAAAATCCGCATAAAATAATACGGATGGATATAAAAAATAGTTATACAGCATGATTATCTCACACACGAGCCCTTCTCTTTAGTGAGAAGGGCCTTGTAATTTTTAACAATAATTTTCTTTTTGAATAATTTATTACATGATAAGATAAGATTACTTATAAGGTGGTGGTTAGATGTTGTATAAGAAAACCGAAAAAATATATAAAGATACATTTAGCGATATGAAAAAACTCAATCAAGAATATGAGAATTTAGCGAATAAAAATAAGGAAAAATCTATTGAAATTAGAGAAAGTATTAAAACTAATTCAGACTTGTTTGCTATGAAAAAGAAATCTAGAGAAAGCTTATTTGATGTTATTCATAAAAAATAGCGATAGGAGTTACTAAATAATCTCCACTTTTTAATATATTAAAAGAACCAAGCATTACATCGAACATGAATTCAGGTACGATATCTAAATTTTCTGGAGAAAAATCAAATTTTTCCTCAATTTTAGTTGATACCTTTTTCTTATTCCCAATAACTCTGGCTAGAATTGTAACTTTTCTTTTTTTATCAGGACGAAGATAAAGAGCTTCAGAAGATATTCGTAATGAATTTTTATTTATGATACCAAGTACATTATTAGTTTTAATAATTGAAAGGTTTCCTAAGGTTTTAGAAAAATATCCACTGACTACATTAATTAACTTAAATCCCTTTATAGCAGCCTCAGTTCCTAAGTCCTCATTTATAACATTTAAAGCCCACTCTTTTTTTTCTCTTTCAGCAACCGTTGGATTTTTTTTCTTAATGATTCTTTGAGCTTCTAATAAGTCTTTTTCGGAATAGTTTTGTGACATCATAAAACGTAAGCTTTCAAGATCAATCATATTATTTATCATTTCAAAATCATAATAATTAAATGGAGCTGTAAAAAGTGAAATATCACCTTCGACAGTACTATCGATTTCCTTAATTAACTCTTTTTCTTTTAATTTCTCAATAAGCAAAACGATAGAGTAATCATGAAATGCTTTATTTAAAATGTCTTTTTGGCTATCCAGAAAAGATTTTGATTCTACAGATGTTTCATTCCCATTATTACCAATGTTAGCTCCTAAAGAAACGTTGAAGCCAGGTAACGCATTAGTTCCAGTAGAGGCAGAAGCGTTGATACCTGCACTTTTTCCACGTGAAGTTTGTTGTCCAGCAGATTCTATTTGTTGTTCCCATTGCTCATGAGAAAAATTATTAATGATCCCTTTATCAATTTGAGCAATAAGAGAATTCATTAAATCTGTATCCAAGTATAATATTTCTTTCATTTGTACCCTCCTGAAATTTTTATTTATTATAGGTTATAATTTACAACAAAAATACAATTATTGCTATTTTTTGAGAATAATAGACAAATGTTTATCTTGTCATTTCGTGAACAGAAAGGAATTTACTTCCACAATAAAGAAACCTCCTTAGTATGAAAGGAGGGATAAAATGACCGACTATGAAATATTGCTAATGCTGAAAGAACAGTACGAATCCACACAAGACTCCTCAAATTTAAAACTTCTAATCGATACCTTCTTAGATAACTTTCCTGTGATTAATCCAAATGATGATGTAAAAAATAATAATTAAGCAGCTTTTCTGTGTTATTCCGTAAGTTGTCATTAAAGTATCTATGCACCTCATGGTACCCGCTAAAATAGAAATTGTACTCGGTAAAATACCCGTCGTTCTCTCCCTTTGTTAGTTTCCACTTATTCTTATACATCTTTGTTTTATTTTCACGCATGTCCTTTTGAACTTTTTTCATTGTATGTTCAATTAAGTTTATATAGACTTGCCTAAGCTTAAAGGGAGCTGCATTAGCAACTTTTAAATCACGATCAAGCACAGTCAACAACATTGGAAAGTATATAGCATTTTCGAATATGTTTCTTTCTTCTTCGGTTAGTCTGCTCATATGCTCTGCTCCGTTTATACTTTTTCAACATCCACTAACTTTCTAAAAGAGATGTAATGAATTTGATTATTTTCATCCTGGATACGTAGCTGGTTGTTTAAATAATCTATGTAAACAGTGCGGCCAATCAAAGTATCTATGTAACCATTATTATATAGACTGTATTTTAGCAGCTGATTATATTCCATAGCTTCATGGATCAATATATCTATATCATTCAACTTGTCTTCGTCTAATGTAGGTTGTGCAATCTTATTTTGGCTCTCAATAACTTCTTTTACTCCTGCAACATGTTCAGGCAGCATCATCGCTACCCACTTTTTCGTACCCCGGTCTTTTAACATATCCCCATCTCCTTTTCGATAGGATAATTATATAAGAACAATTGTTCTATTTCAATGTTGTTTTCGAACGGACGTTCGCATATAATATCCAAAAGGGAGTCTAACTGATGAAAGGTTTACTTAAAAGAGCTGTTATGAATGGTGAAGTTTTAGAAATGATTTATCTAAATACAAAAGAAGAAATTAGTCAACGTAGGATTAAAGTCATCAAACTTAATGAAGAATCGTTTAGTGCTTACTGCTTTACTCGTAATCAGCAACGTACTTTTAAGATAAGTAATATTTTATCGGTTGGACCAGTACGGACAGTAAGGAGAGGTGCATAATTATGACGTTAACAAAACCTAAGAAGGTTAAAAAGCCATCAAGACCAAGCCGAGACGAGTTTGAATTAGAGGAACTTGCCAATACTTTAACAGAAGCATTAGAGGATAAAGCTGAACTTAGATTAACTGTATGGAAGAGAGAAGATCCTGTAAGAGGTAAAGTAGTTAAAATGGATGGTAATACTAAATTAATTCATATAGAGAATTTCTCAGAAACAATTAAAGTGCCTTTTATGGATATTTTATTTGCTCAGAGATTTTAAAAGCCCAACTCATATGAGAAAGGCTTTTATTATTATATATAAAACGTTTATTTAATATTAAAATTTTGTTCGCCTAATTTATCGCCACCCAATCCTTGTGTAGCTATTAATGTTACAGGAGTTTCTAAATCATCTAATTCATAAGCTACCGCGTTTTTAACTGTTCCATTTTTTTTAATTGTTTCTAGTTGAGAATCAAGGAATTGATCATCTGGAAGCCCGCCAACTTCAAGAGTATTAACTGAATTAGTATTATTATCTTGTACTGCTTCGAATACTGCCATCCATCCAGTAGTTGGATCAATATCTTTATCACTTAAATTAGTTGTTTCATACCAAATTGCAAATACAGGTTTTTCTCCATATTCATTTCCTTTTTCACCCGGTTGAATAACTTTAGTCTCTGTGATTTTGATTTTTAAATCAACTAATTTTGCCTCATTATCTTTAAAATAGACTTCATTATTCGTCTCTTTTTCTTCACTTGTATTTACTGTAGTTTCCTTTTTATTTCCAGATTCAGAACTTTTTTTCGTTCCTTCTTCTTGATTTCCGCAACCTACTATTAAAGATAGTGTCAACGCAGGAATTAATATTAAAATTTTTTTCATTGAATTTCCCCCTGATTTTTTCTACTAAGTAACAAATATTTTACAGTTTAAGTGGAAATATTACTACATTTTCGACAAAATTAGACAATGAAAAATAATTAAAAAGACCCAAATCATTTGGGTAGGGCTGCGTTATT
>NZ_BCVE01000030.1 GCF_001591585.1 Niallia circulans NBRC 13626
TATTGAAAAGGAAGTCCGGATCGGCTTTTTTGTAAGCTTAGCATTTGTCCTAATTATCGCATCAGCAACTTTTTTCATGCGACATAAATTGGGAAAAAACAAGGCGGGTTGTGCAGAGTAAATCAGATTTAAATTTATATAACAGAATAAAACAAGGAAAAGTCAACGTTTAAGCTTTGACTTTTCCTTCTACACTGTCATTGATTCCGTTTGGAATATACCTTTTTTATACTATCACTAAGTTTTTGAACCGTTTTAGCATATGGTGTCTCTTTTACCTCTTGCATTAGGGACATTAATGTACTTTCCATTAAAAAATATCTTGGGTATTTGATCTCTACCTCTTCTTCGATAAATGTTAACAATTGTTCTATTTTCTCTTGACTAGATAGCAATTCTTTATCTTTTTTTAAATCTGCTTTAAACGCATAAAGCATACAAAGAATTTCCTTCTTTCCCACATCATCATCGTTCATGGATTGAAGTGCAATCCAATTATAAAGCGTATCTGGTTTTATAAGGACTTCATTAGATTTAGATAAATGGTTAACCATATCAAGCACCCGATTTACACAGTATTGAACAATTTGATGTATATTTGCGTGGTCTTGATAGATTAATGAATGTACAAAAATACTAGAATGAATCATTCCCATTAACATGATAGAGCAATCTAATAAATACGTTTTATTTTGTGCACCACATACATCAACTAATCGATTATAAATCCAGCTAAGCTCATGTATTCTTCTATTTTTAATATAATTTTTTAATTCTTCATCCTTTGTAAAAAGAATTTCTTCAAATAAAGAAATGATTTTATATTGGTTATTTGTTCGAATCAACATTTCAATTTGTTTGATAAACAGGGTGCTATCTGTTTCGTCTTGACCCATTAGTAATTGTTTTCTTTGCCATTCCAATTCCGTATAAATATTTTTAAAAATTGAAATTAACAATTCATTTTTACTGGAAAAGTAATTATAAAATGTACCTTTTGAAATATTACTTGCAGTTAATATATCTTGGATTGATGTCTGCTGAAATCCTTTTTCAATAAATAATTCATGTGCTTTATCCATTACTTGCTTTTTACGTTTATTCATTTAACCACCTTGAATATAAATTTAGACTACCGGTTCAATTTATATACTAGGTCATTTAGAACAGATTTACAATCATCCCAATAAAAAAGTAATGGTAGATTATTGTAATAGCAAGGTTTCAGCTAAAGAAAAAAAGTAGAATTATTAAGTAATTATTTTTTACTTAGGGATTCTAAACATTTTTATTGCATTATTTATACTACAGGTATATTATTATTTAAGCTTAGATCCAATGGATAAAAAGAACGTAAAGTTCATAGGGAGGAATTGTTTTAATGAACACAAATGCAACATCGAATGAAAAAAAACCGCCATATGGCATTATCGTTATTTTAATGGCAGGTGCCTTTGTCGCATTTTTAAATTCAACGCTTTTAAATATCGCTTTACCATCTATTAGTGCGGATTTCAAAATTGATCCTTCTGTTGGCCAATGGCTAATAACTGGATATATGCTTGTAAATGGAATTATGATTCCAACATCTGCCTTTTTAATTCAAAAATACTCAACAAGAAGATTGTTTATAATAGCAATGTCCTTATTTACAATCGGTACATTAATGGCTGGCATGGCTCATTCTTTCCCAGTACTATTGCTTTCGAGAATGATACAGGCTTCTGGATCATCCATTATGATGCCAGTTTTAATGAACTTCTTACTTACCAGCTTTCCTGTTGAAAAACGTGGAAGTGCTATGGGTGTTTTTGGTCTAATCATGACTTTTGCTCCTGCAATCGGCCCTACATTATCAGGGTATATTGTTGAACATTATGAATGGAGAATGTTGTTCTATGTTGTTTCACCAATTGCTATTATTGTGTTAATATCAGCGATTTTTAAAATTAAAGACAAAAAGGAAAAAGTAGATATTCATATCGATCTTTTATCTGTCATATTGTCTAGTTTAGGTTTCGGCGGATTACTATATGGATTCAGCTCTGCCGGTACAAAAGGCTGGAGTAATATTCATGTTTATGGAACTTTGATTATTGGTGCAATAGCCCTTATTTTCTTTGTTCTTCGTCAATTAAAAATGACTACTCCAATGCTAGAGTTCCGAATCTTTAAGTATCCGTTATTCTCCTTATCAGCAGTAATTACTGTTGTGGTAAACATTGCACTATTCTCTGCGATGTTGTTAATGCCAATGTACATTCAAACCGTGAGAGGCATTTCACCATTCCACTCTGGTCTCTTATTATTGCCTGGTGCTATTATTATGGGGATTATGTCTCCTATTACAGGAAGACTTTTTGATAAATATGGAGCAAGAACACTTGCCTTAGTTGGTTTAACATTGACTGCCATTACAACATATATGTTTAGTCAATTATCCATGACCACTACGACAACTACACTTGTTCTTATCTATTCCTTGCGTATGTTTGGTATGTCCATGGTTATGATGCCGATTATGACGAATGGTTTAAATGAATTACCATCTCGAATGAATCCTCATGGGACAGCTTTAAATAATACATTGTCTCAAGTTTCTGGGGCGATTGGTTCTGCAGTTATGATTACAATCATGTCACAACGTACCAAAACACATGGTGAGGAACTAGCAGCTAATGCAATGCAGCAAATGAGTAATACAACCACTCAGCCAACTCCTGAAGCAATTGCCACTATGAAGGAACAGCTGGGAATGCAGGCAATGCTGGAAGGAATTAATGATGCTTTCCTTATTTCTGTCGGAATTGTCATTGTAGCACTTGTTCTTGCAGCATTTGTAAAGCGGGCTGTTCCGCCAAAAGATACAGAGCAACAAACTAGTCCAGCGAAAATGAAAGAAGCAGTTGAATAAACTTACTTACAGTCAGCGTCAATCGCTGGCTGTTTTTGTATAAAAAAACAAGGATGTTCCTTTAATGGACATCCTTGTTTATGATCATTGCTTTGTTTATTCAGCACTTACTAAAATCTTTACTTGATTTTTTTCAGAAATCAGTGATTGGAAACCTTCCTCGATCACTTCATCTAATTTAATCTTTTTAGTCACCAATTTGTCTGCGGAAAAGTAGCCTTTTCGCATTAAATTCAACACACTTGGAAATACATCTCGATAACCAATAATTCCCTTAATAGTACGTTCTTTAATAACGATATCATTAGGAAGAATTTCCGCTCCTTTTTCCCAAATACTTACAATAACAGTTTCACCAGAAATAGTAGTGGATTGAATGGCTTGTCTTAGAACTACTGGAACGCCAGTTACTTCAAAGGAGACATCTACTCCACCATTTGTGCGGCGAACAAGTTCTGCAACAACATCTTCATAATTAGCTGGATTTACAACGATTGCACCAAGTTCTTCTGCTTTTGCCTGGCGTTCAGGAGAAAGCTCAACTGCATAAATATCTGTCGCCCCTGCTGCTTTTAAAGCTTCTATTACTAACAATCCAATTGGACCACAGCCAAAAACTGCTGCCGTATCCCCTGCCTGTATTTTACTTGATCTTACTGCGTATAAAGCAACAGCAGAAGGTTCTACTAATGCGCCTTGCTCATAGGATAACTCATCCGGCAATTTATGCAGTAATTCTGTATCAACAGAAACATATTCAGAGAAACCTCCTCCGCCTCCTGCTAAACCAAGAAATCCCATATTCTCATCTAAGTTATAAGCGCCTTGGTGACCATGTGTAGCAAAAATAGGTTCCACCACCACACGATCTCCCACTTGATAGTCGGTTACGCCTGCTCCAATTTCTACTATTTCTCCAGAAAATTCATGTCCTAATGTTACAGGAGCCACTTCATTTGTTAAAGGATGTGGCTGATCCACAGGTATAAAGATAGGACCTCCTAAATATTCGTGTAAATCACTCCCGCAAATTCCACACCACTTTACTTTAAGTTTTACCTTTCCTGGTGCTACTTGCGGTTCTTCTATATTTTCTAAGCGAATATCTTTTTGGTTATGCCATCTTAATGCTTTCATTTTTAACAAACATCCCCTTTGACCTTAATAGGTTTATAGCCGTATCCTTTTATTTTGAGCAACTTGTTATTTAAGGCCTTAAAAAACTTAAGTTTCAGAAACAATTTAATTATAGTACTTATATGATTAATTTAAAATTATATTATAATTAACTATAGTTAACGATTACTTAACTATATTCTTCTTTTTAAGAAAGGAACTACTTATGAATATAGAACAATTAAAATATATAGTAGAAATCTCCCATTCCAGCTCTTTAAAGACAGCTGCAACTAAGTTAAATATTTCTTTACCTGCCCTTAGTCAGTCTGTAACAAAACTAGAGAAAGAGTTGAACATTGAAATTTTTCATCGCTCTAGAAAGGGGACCTATCCAACTGAGGAAGGAAAAATACTCATCCAAAAAGCTACTGGTGTACTAGAGAAATTCCAAGAGTTTTTAGACGAAGCTGAAAGCTTTGCCCATATCCTAAAAGGTGAGTTAAAAATTGCCACCTTTCCTGGACCGCTGGATTTATTAGCTGATCAAATTACTTTATACAAAAAAGAGTTCCCTTACATAAAGGCATCTATTGAGGAAGATAACTCACAGCATATAATTGAAAAAGTAAAAAAAGAGGAAATAGATATTGGTTTCATTATTTATACCGAGGAGGATATCAAGAAAAACAGCAGCTTGCATTTCCATAAACTATATGATGGATGCATGGTTGTAGCAGTAAATAAAGACTCTCCTTTAGCAAACAATGAAAATATTACAGAGGAAATGTTAATAAACCAGCCTATTATTTTGTATAATGATCATTCTATTTTAGAATTCGTGCAAAACTTAGATATTGTCGATGATGACATGGAAATATTATTTACAACCAACAATGTGGAAACTATTCGGTATGCCTTAGAAAGAAATACGGCCATTAACATTGGCTATGATTATGCATTTAAAACAATAACTGGGTTAGCAAACAATGATAGCTATGTAACTCTGCCTTTCGTTGATACCATAATAAATTCCTATTACTTCGGATATATTTATCCAATAGATAAAGGTATTTCTAAGGTAGCTAAAGAGTTCTTAAATAGGCTGACATAAAGTTAGCCTATTGCCAGCTGCATTATTTACTATTCCTTCTAATGCCAGAATCTTTCCCTATATGAAAAAGATTCTGGAACATCTTATAAAGACCGAACCCAAACATAATTCCTACGGCATTTAATATAACATCATCAATATCCGTACTTCTCCCTATAAATAATTGAATTATTTCTATCAAAAGAGGAATACAGATAGCTATCCAAAATATGGAGGAAAACGTTCTAAATGCTTTCCATAATAATGGGAGAAAAATACCAAAAGGGACAAAAATAAGAATATTCCCTAATAGATTGAGCAGTGACACTTCATTCCAATTACTTACTTGATCATTTTCTAGGGCAAAATAAGAAATAATCGTGGCAAAAGGGATAAGATTAATGCTTCTTAGTCCCTCAGACCATTGAATATAAAGTTGCTGCTTACCTTCCTCAACTGTTATATACCAATGGGGAATAATAGTCTGGGATGCTACCCCTATGCAGAACATCACAAACAGGAAGAGGAGAGTTTCTTTCATCCAAACTATTGGTTGTGTTTTATATTTAACAGATAAATATCGACTTATCAGATAAATCGGTGCTCCAATCAATATGTAAATAACCATTGACTCAAGATACATTCTAATCATATCGTGCTCCCAAATATTATTGAAAGTTTTTTCTGCGCATAATACTTAAAATAAGACCAATTAATAAAGCATTAATAACGGTTGAAACAAGACCATAGCTTATGAATGGCAAGGATAATGAAATAACCGGTAGAAATCCTACGCACATTCCTAGATTATAAACAACTTGAACACTATACAGCGTAATAGATCCTATTAATAGAAATTTCGCATATGGATTCTTTATTTTTTTGACATTGCCAATCATCTTCAGAATAAGTGCTCCAAATAATAATACAAGAAACACAGCCAACATATATCCAAATTGATAGGTGAGTTGCAGAAAAACTGTGTCTGTATTATTAATAAAAGTTAACACTTCCATATCTGGTGAACCAACCCATTTTAAATCAGCCCACATTTTTTGTCGATATAAATAAAAATAACCAGCTTCTTCGGCATATCTTTCAGGAAATAGAAATGCCATTAGTCTATTTAATTGATAACTTCCTCTTGTAAGAAAAAGAAGCCATAAAAGAAGAATTGTTCCTATTCCATATGTAATAAAGACTTTCCGTTTAGAAAAGCTGCTCCAAAATAGCATGATTGCGACTGTAAAAATATAAATAAAAACAGTAGAAATACTATCAAATCCGAAGAGAAATAAGACACATGAAAAGAAAAATAAACACAAGAAAGAAACATATGTAAATTCTTTCTTACTAAAAAAGGAAGCCCAAGCTAATAAAAAAAAGGGGATGGCCATTATGCCTTGGAGTATAATTGGTCCAATTTTTATATAGTTCGCTCCATTAATCATATGATTGCTAAAGAAAATAATGGATATCAATAACGACGATCCTATTGCATAAAATAAAAATCCAAAATTAGCAAATTTGCGATAGTCCACATACATAAAGCCAATGACTATTACAATCCCCAAGCAAGTCATTAATAACTTAAGAATGATAAAATGATGAGAAGAAGATAACGTTGGCAAAATCCCTATCATTAACAGACTCACTGTTAAGGTAACAATAGCCCAATCAATCGTCGGACGGTAGATTTCACTTAATTCTCGTCCTAATTGGGAAGGACTTCCCATTTCATTAATTGCTTTTTCTTCTGCTTCACTTTCTGACAACCCTTTTTTTATCCATCCTTTTTTTGCAAGTTGAATATGATACTCCATTTCTAATTTAATCGATTCCTTTGCTTCTTTCGATTTCACTTGCTCTGTCACTTTATCTAAAAATAAATGTTTATTATTCATTTACGTACACCCAATCTATCAGTTCTCTAATATTTTTGCTGCGTCCCCCTTCTGCTTCCAACTTTTTTTCGAGCTTTTTTCCTTTGCGATCTATTTGGTAATATTTAACCTTGTTATTGTCCCACTCTGAAGCAATTATATTTCTCTGTTCCAATCGATGCAGAAAAGTATAGATAAATCCTTCTTGATTCTCAAACTTTTGAAAGCCGCGAGCACGTAACAACTCTGTTAATTCAAAACCAGTTTTTCTAGTATGAAGTAATTGCAAAGCTGCTAAAAGAATTTCCTCTTCCTTATTCTTTATTTGAATTTTTTTCATAATTTCTTTGCGATGCTCAGCAGTAAATGAAAGATGATTAAAATAAGTCTTTTTCAAACCAGCTTGTAGTTTTTTTAGTCGTTTTTCCATTTTTCTTCATCTCCAATCATTTTTAATAATTGCTTTGCTCTTCTTAATCGGGTTTTGATCGTATTTTCATTAACCCCTATTATCCTGGCAATCTCCTTTATCGTTAATTCTTCAAAGTAAAAGAGGAAGATAATTTCTCGATACAGAATAGGTAAACTCATCACAGCCTGCACAAGCCATTGTTCTTCCTCTTTTTGAACAATGGCTTGTGCAATATTTTCTTTACTGTCTTCTCCATAAATATATTCGTCATCCACTTTTATGACATTTTTTGTATACCAGCTTTTCAAATAGTCTTTACAGTGGTTAATAGCAATTCTCCAAAGCCATGTTCGAAAACTAGATTTTCCTTTATACTTATGGATGGAATAATATACTTTCACAAAAATATCTTGTGTTAATTCTTCTGCGACCGCTTCATTTTTGACATATGAAAAGACTAAATGTAATAGCTCTTGTCCATATGTAATCATAATTTCATCAAATATTTCTTCTTTATTGTCTATTTCTTTCCAGCATGCTGACAATTCTTCCAAAACAATAAACCTCCTTACCTAACAATTAGACGACACACAGGAGAAAAAGGTTTGGATAAATTCGTGTAAATCAATCTCATTATTAAAATAAAGCCTTTAAAAGAAAAACACCTTCCTAATTAGTTATAAAAATAGCCATTAGGAAAGTGTTATATTAGAAAATGATCAGATTATAAAGCAAACGTCCGAAGCTGGAAATCTCCCATACATTATACCTTTTATACTCCTCATAGTGGTTTCACTGTATTTAACTTTCTTTTTTTCGTTTCAAATTGTTTGAACATCACCTGATAAATGAACGCACTTATTATCGCTAATATAGCAATAATGAAGAATGTCCATTCAAATCCGAACCAGGCACTCATCGGAATGGATAATGGAGCAATCATTTTTGAAAAAGTGAACCGCAGACTTGCTGCAGCAAAATATTTACCACGCTGATCCTCTGGAGCAATCTCAGAAATAAAACTTTGTTGAATTCCTGCTGTCATCAATTCTGCAAAACTAAATAAGAGCATCGCGAACATTAACCCCCAAATTAAACTAGTTTGGCTAAACATGATAACTGCGATCGCATATATAAAGGAGGAAATAATAAAAACATTCTTCTCTTTAAATTTAGACATCCATCTTGTAACAATTATGGTAAATAAGGCTACGACCAATCCATTTTCTGCTAGTATTAATCCAAAAGCTTGTGTACTTTGAATTTCTAGAGACCAATTGCCAAGAGAAAATAAGTTTTGCGTAGCAACCATTTCATCTACATATACTGGTAATAATAAATCTAGCTGCATAAAGGTTTGCCCTATTAATACTCCCGCTAAAATAAACAGTAAAAACGTTCGGTCCCTTACTATCACCTGATAGTCTTTTAACTGTGCCCCAAGCGCCATAGCCCAATTCTTTTTCTTATCATCTAGTTCTTTATATGGCGGAGCTGTTTCAGCAATCCAAGTTTTTAAAACTATACTCAATATAATATTTAATAGTCCAGCTGCTAAAAGGAGGAAAAAACGATAATCTTTATAAAAGAATCCGCCAAGAATCGGACCAATTACTACTGCAATATTGGTAGAAGTATAAAAAATAGCAAAAACACTGCTTCTGTCTTTTTCGTTTACTACATCAGCTACCATCGCTTGGCTTGCTGGCCAATAAATACTAGTAAACAAGCTGATAACAGTGAAACAGATAAAACTAATAGCTGGGGAATCAAGCCACGGAGAGCTAGCAAAAGCAAAGATTAAATAGGCAATTCCTTGGGCAAGACTTGATATTACCATCATTTTCTTTCTACCGAATTTATCAGCATAATAGCCGCCAAGCAAATTAGCAACAACAGAAAAGGCTTGAGAAAGTATTAATAAGAATCCTGCAATTGATTTCCCAAAGGATTCTGTAAAGTATATTGCTAAAAATGGAAAAAACATCCAAAATGTTACATTAACAGTTGATTCACCAGCAAGACGAATCTTTAAATTCCGATCCCAATCTCTAAGTCGCATCGTCATGATAGTTGTCACTCTCTTTCTATTTATTTCCCCTATCATACCTTGATATTTCGGTTTAGGAAAGACTTTCTTCTCTATTATAATGATGTCTCTATATCCTTTTAAATAGATTTTATATTAGTTAGTCTATGGATAAGAGACATGTTTTCAATCCTTTCCTCTTTTTATCGATTATCTAAAACTACTTTTATCTTCCTTAAACTTTTTGTAAACCTGTAACCATGTTTGCGCCATTAGCATATTACCAGCAGAATTCATATGTACTCCATCTGTCGTTAATACTTGATGATTTTGTTTTTGTAAATATTCCATAAATACTTGATGTGTAGGCACAACTACTGCAGCATACTTGGCTGCTATATGATGAATGACTGATACATAATCTTTTAAAAGAATATTGCCTTCTGCTTCAATCGCTTCCTCAATTACGGTTGGCTCCATCAAAAAAATACTAGCATTTGTTTCCTTTTTTACTTTTTCTAATAAACGATTGTAAATAGTGCTAAATTTAGCTGGAGTAACCTGTTCTAGTTGAGGCTGGTCTAACTGTCTCCATACATCATTAATTCCAATTGATATAGAGACTAGATCTGGACGTAAGGAGAGGACATCTGCTTCCCAGCGTTGTTCTAAATCAGTGATTCTATTTCCATTTATCCCTTTATTAACAATACTTGGCAATGCTTCTGGTTGATTAATAGTAAAGTAGTCTTTAATATAACGAACATACCCATAACCAATGCCTTCCCTATCCTCCATTTTTCCCGCATGTGTAATACTATCTCCTATAAATACGAATCGTTGATTTGCCACCATCTCAATTATCCCTCCATAGAACGTTTTCATTTATACAATAGCATGTATTTCTTTCGCAAAGCAACCTTCCATTTCTTCCCATACAAAAAGCCTCAATCGGAAATTAAAAAACTCCAAGAGAGGCTGTAAGAAATTCAATTATTGTTGTGCCTGGACAATTTTTTCTAAATTACGTTCCATTACTTTAATATAATCCATTCCACTTTCTTCATCTTCTTTGCTTAACGCTTCTAAGGTGCTTAGTACTTCTGTTCTTGCCCCAATTTCAGTGGCAAGCGTATCTGCAACTTTTTGCGAAGCCGTTTCTTCAAAATAAATAACGCTAATATCATGTTCTTTTGCAAAATCTTTTAATTCAGCTAATCTTTGTGCATTTGGCTCTTGTTCTGGTGATATCCCAGAGATTGGTACTTGAGTTAGTCCATATTCACTTGCTAAATATCCAAATGCGGCATGTTGTGTAATCATTTCTTTTTTCGCTACTTTGCTTAGTTCATCCTGATATTTTTGGTCAAGTGCAGTTAATTTCGCAATATATTTTTCACTGTTCTTTTGATATGTTTCTTTATTGTCTGGATCCGCTTTAATCATGCTCTCTGTAATTGTTTCTACTTCTTTAATCGCTAGTGCTGGACTTAACCAGACATGGGGATCTTTCTCATGACTATGCTCATGCTCTGCTTCTTCACTTTCATGGTCATGGTCAGCTTCTTCCCCATTATGCTCGTGCTCTCCTTCTTCGCCTTCATGATCATGCTCATCTGTTATTCCCTCTTTTAATGTTATACCTTTACTTGCTTCAACAAACACTGTTTCTTTATTATCAACAGCAGATTTAATTGTATCTACAAAACTTTCCATATATATACTATTAAAAATAAATAAATCTGAAGTTTGCACATTGGCGATATCTTTTGGTGTTGGCTCCCATCCATGTGGTTCTTGATTCGAAGGAATAAGTAAGTTTACATCTGCCTTGTCACCAGCTATATTTTTGGTAAACTCATACATAGGATAAAAGGTAGTCATGATCTTCAGTTTCTCTTTATTTGCCCCGTTGGAAGCATTATTTTCTCCTTTGCCACATGCAGCTATCACCAATATTGCAAGTAACATAATAGTTACTAATGTAAATTTTTTCCCCATTTTTATCACCCTGCCTTTTATTTACTTTCTTTATGCATTTCTTTTAATATTAAACAATATAAGCTCCATTCGATCTGGATTATTCTGTTCTCCTTAATTTTAAATTTTAATTGCGATCTCTGTTTCTGTAAAAACTAGTGTTTTTTTACTCTCATAATGACCAAACCTTTGTTTGTTCATACCCAAGATATAATATAGCCCTGTAAGATCAAAGTTTAAATTATGTATCAAAACAATGGATATCGCATTTGTTCAAAAACTTCTATTCTCACTTTGCCTTACACCTATCCACCGAGCAACCTGAATGTCACTTATTCTCTCAACATGTTTTTTACCACCTGCCGGCGATTCATGCACGTCAAGGATTTACTAGGATTATATAAATTCCATTCCAAACAAACCGAAACTATTACGATTTATAAAATTACATTAAGATTAAAAGATTATTCCATCGACTTTCTTATATTAACCGTAACGATTACGATTTGTAAAGTGTTTTTTTATTTTTTATCCTAACTATTTAAAGAACCTGTAAATTGATTTTAAAAGAAAAAAGGCTATACTAACCCATAATTTGGAAGTAATATAGCCTTTCTTAAATACATCTACTGCTATTATTAGCTTTATTTGGTTTCTACCGTCGATTTAAAGTAAACACGTTCTTTTTTCTTTCCTGATTCATACACGGCACAAATCATTTTTTGGGTTTTTAGCGCTTCTTCCCCCGTGACATCTAAAGGAATTCCTGTTGCTAACGAATCGTAAAAATTATTGATTTGCTTTACATGACTTACTCCCCAATACCCTTTTACTCCATTTTCATAATGAAACGTTTCTTGCGGATTATTATCTGCGATGAATTCTCTTCCATCCATTAATCGAACAGTTGCCCGGTCAGCTACCATTTTGGCGATTCCCTTTTCACAATGCAGCTCAATTTCAACTGGCGCGTCATACGTATAATAATTTATAGCATGAAATGCAGTAACAATGCCATTCTTATATGCTATAACTCCTTCAGCTGCATCTTCCACCTCAATAATTTCATGTGCACGATTACTTATTGATGCATCTACATAGTTAATGTCGGCATTCACAAACCATCTCATCAAATCCATTGTATGAATTGCTTGATCAATTATAACTCCGCCACCTTCTTTCTCCCATGTCCCTTTCCAATCACTTTTTTGATAATACTCATCAGAACGGTCCCATGTAACAGATAGTTTTCCTGATTTGATTTTGCCAAGTTCTCCATTATCCAACATTTTCTTTATGAGCTGGGAGCCAGGATTATAACGATTTTGAAAAATTACACCAAGGGTAACCTTATTTTCCTTCGCTGTTTCCACCATTTCAACAGCATCATCATAATGAATAGACATTGGTTTTTCTGTTAATATATGAATCTGTTTTTTCGCAGCTTCAATTGTCACTGGTGCATGCAAATGATGTGGCAGACAAATATGCAACACATCTAAACTTTCCTGTTCAAACATTTCCTTATAGTCTGTATAAGCGGCACAGCCATAAATTTTGGCTTTTTCTTCTGCTCGTTCAGGCTTTAAATCACAAACTGCTACTAACTCTGCATCCTCTCTTGAGACAATTGATTGGGCGTGCATAGGAAAAATATTACCACAACCAATAATCGCTACCTTTAATTTGGACATGTTTCTCTCCCCCGTTTCCACTATTTAATGAATGTCTATTTATTCAAGTATTTCTTTATACTTAATAAACCTAAACCCACCACATTTGAGAAGGAACATCTTCAATTAAAACGGATTTCAAATTAGTAACCGCTCTTGTTAATCCTTCCCTAATAGACATAATTGGATCCTCATGTTCAATGCTGACAACATAATCGTACCCATATGTTCTTAAAGCACTCATCATATCTGACCATTCACTTACACTATGTCCACATCCAACGGAACGAAATGTCCAGGCCCTTGTCTGAACTTCACCGTATGGCTGCATATCTGTTAAGCCATACATATTAACATTATCCTGGTCAATATACGTATCTTTTGCATGAAAATGATGAATGGCTTTTTCCTTTGCTAAAATTTTAATCGCAGCAACCGGATTAATACCTTGCCACCATAAATGACTTGGATCCAAGTTTGCGCCAATCGCATCACAAGTTTCCTCTCGTAATTTTAATAAAGTATATGGAGTATGCACTAGGAATCCGCCGTGCAGCTCTAATCCAATCTTCACACCACTTTCTTTTGCAATATGCCCTACTTCTTTCCAATAAGGGATTAACTTTTCTTCCCATTGCCATTTTTTCACATCAGAATATTCATTTGGCCATGGCGTAACTGGCCAGTTTGGATATTTCGCACCATCATGATCCCCGGCCGTTCCTGAAAAACAGTTTACAACCGGAACATTCATCAAGGATGCTAGTTTGATTGTTTTAATCAATGTCTCATGCGATTCCTTTGCAAATGCTTCTTCTGGAGAGATTGGATTTCCATGACAACTGAATGCACTTATGATTAAATCACGTTCTGTCACCTTTTTTAGATATTCTTTTCTCTTTTCTTCTGATTCTAATAATTCATCTACATTACAATGATTGTTTCCAGGATAGCCGCCGGTACCTATTTCAACTGCTTGAATACCAGCCTCTTTTACTGCATCAAGCATTTCTTCAAATGATTTGTCTGCAAATAATACGGTAAACACGCCTAATTTCATGAGAGCTCCTCTCCATTCCTTCTAATTTTCCTATATTCTTTCCTTCTATATGCCTATATTTTGGTAATAGTCTTCGATGCTTGTGATTCCAAGGCTGCAAGAATGATCGCCAAAGATTTTTTTCCTTCTTCTCCGCTAATAAGCGGCTCTTTATCTTCTAAAATACATTCCACAAAATGATCTATAACACCAGTCTTATTTTGTCCACCATCATTATTTGATTGAATTCTGCCTAATTCATAATTTACTTTTTCCCCATTGGTATATTGGATAATTAACGAATAGTTTGGATCATCTTCTAGACGAATGACGGCTTTTTCTGCATAAATAACAGTTGAATTATCTTCTTTTCCACGATAAGCCCAGCTCGCAGTCAACGTTCCAATAATGCCGCTATCTGTTTTTAATATACAAACAGCATTATCATCTACAGTAGAGAAGTCTTTTGCATTTGTTTCTACAAATGCTCCTACCTCTGTAAATTCCTCTCCTAATACAAATCTTAATAAATCTGCTTTATGAACACCTAAATCTCCCATAGCACCAATAAATGCTTCTTCTTTTTTAAAGAACCAGCTCTCTTTACCATCAACACTCCAGCCTTCTGGACCACCATGACCAAATGTTGTGCGGAAGCTGTACACTTTACCAATTTCTCCGCTTTTAATTAATTGATGTGCTTTTTGATGGGATGCAACAAAACGCTGGTTATGTCCAATCATCAATTTTTTCCCACTTTTTTTAGCAGCTTGTATCATTTGCTCAGCCTCTTCTTTTGATGTTGCCATTGGCTTTTCACAAAGAACATGTTTGCCAGCATTCAAAGCATCAATAGAAATAGGGGCATGAAGATAGTTTGGTGTACACACACTAACCGCATCTAACCCATCCATTTTTAATAATTTTTTATAATCGGTAAATGCTTGCGCTTGATATTTTTCCGCAATTTCAGCTGCTCTTTCCTCATTGATGTCACAGACGGCTACCAATTCCACTTGTTTATTCAACAGATATTCAGGAATATGACGATGCTGTGCGATACTTCCACATCCAATTACGCCTACTTTTAATGAAACCATTATATTTTCCCCCTCTATATTATTTATCTGAAATTGTCTCTAAAGGCTGGGCGTTGCCATAAACAGGCTTCTCTCTTTTCACTGGTGCTGCCCACTTTACTGCATTAATAATAACTTGCTGAATTTCTTGATGGTGATAGGTTGGATACGTTTCATGTCCTGGTCTAAAATAAAACACTTTTCCATTCCCTCTTGCATACGTACAACCGCTTCGGAATACCTCTCCACCTTCAAACCAGCTTGTGAAGATCAATTCATCTGGTGCTGGTATATCGAAATGTTCGCCATACATTTCTTCCTTTTCTAATTCGATATATTCATTAATTCCTTCCACAATTGGATGATTAGGTGCTACTACCCATAAGCGTTCGCGATCATCTGCTTCTCGCCATTTTAAATTACAGGTTGTGCCCATTAATGCTTTAAAAATTTTCGAAAAATGACCGGAATGTAAAACAATTAACCCCATCCCATCTAAAACACGCTGTTTTACTTTTAACACAATTTCATCTTCTACCTCGTGATGTGCTAAATGTCCCCACCATACTAATACGTCTGTATTATTCAAAACTTCCTCCGTTAATCCATGGTCTGGTTCATCTAATGTTGCAGTATGTGTTTCATAACCTTCTTTCTCCAAAAACGCAGCAATCGCACCATGAATGCCATTTGGATATATTTCTGCTACGGTTGGATTTTTCTTTTCATGCCGGTTTTCATTCCAAATTGTAATCATTATGTAGCCACTCCTTCTCCCTTACAATATGATGGCTTCATTATATGAAATGTAAGCGTATAAAAAAAATGCTTAATCTTGTCATTTTTTTATGCAATTATGTCATTTACTTGCTTGCTTTTTGCTAAAATAGAAAAGAGCACCTAACCATATAGTCTCGTCGAATAGGAGGGGAACAAAAAGTGGAAAGGGAGACAAAGCACACCTTTAATCAACCAGTAAATGAAAAAGTAGTTTATCAAAACCCTCTATTGTCTTTAAAAGTGTGGGAGATAAATGATGAGAGGGAAGATGTAATGACTCCAGTTGATGATTACCCTTGGCATTACCATAAAGAAGTAGAATTACTTGCCATGATTGATGGAGATTTGGCGGTACAAACAAAAGAAAGGTATCTATCGATTACTTCAGGGGACGTTCTTATTATGGGAGCTTCACAACCACACAGAACAAGTAAAGTGAAGAAAGGCAAATTGCGTTATATTGTCTTACAAATTGATCTACATAAACACTTTGACCAAAGTATCCTTCCTTATTTCTATTGTTTTTCAGAATTAACACATCCATTAGACAAGATAAATTACATATTTGAAGATAATAAGGAAATAAAACAAGAAGTACATTCCTTAATAAATGAGATTCATAGAGAAAGTCAAACGAAAGAAAAGGGCTATGAGATAGCTATCAATTATTCCATCAAACGACTTCTTCTTTTATGTGTACGAAACGATACTAAAAATATGCTCCAATATTCAGAAGAACAAGACCTTGCCAAACTTAAACCTGTTTTAGATTATATTGACAGCCATTTAGAAGAAAGAATACTTGTCGAAGATGTCAGTAAGCTACTGAATTTCAGCTATCATTATTTTATCAAGTACTTTAAAAAAGTAATGGGATTGTCGTTTGTAGATTATATAAATATAAAGCGAATAAAAAAAGCTGAATTATTACTTTTAACAACTGACAAAAGTATATTAGAAATAAGCTATGAAGTCGGCATAACAAATATGGCGCAATTCTACAAACTGTTTAAAAGAGAAAATCAATGCTCGCCTAAAGCCTTTAAAAATAGAATGTTAAATGCAAGCGCCTTATAATATATAATAAAACCCGCCACCTAGTGCACCAGCACTTTTTTCTCCGTAAAAATTATTCTGAACCATTATACACCTCCATATATTTACTGTATGGAGGCGTACTATTTACAAAGGAAAGGGTGCAAAAAATTGAACGAAAATCATGTATTATTAATCATCGGCGGGGACTCTAGACAGCTCGAAGTAATCCGCCTTCTTGCACCAAAGCTAAACAAAATTTATTTGATCGGTTTCGAAGATGCTTCTGTTTCTTATAAAAATGTGCGGAAAATAAATTGGCAAACAGCTCCACTTCATGAAGTGGATACTATTCTACTTCCCATTCCGGGCATTCAAGAAGATGGAATTGCTGAATCGATATTTTCTAAAGAAAAGATTGTTCTAACAAAAGAGTTGATTATTAAAACAAAATCTAATTGTACTATATATTCCGGTATTATCACTCCTTATTTAAAACAATTGGCTGCAGAAACAAATCGAAACTTGGTTGCTCTTTTTGCAAGAAATGATGTGGCTATCCATAATTCTATCCCAACTGCAGAGGGAGCGCTAATGCTCGCCATCAAGCATACGGATATTACAATACATAATGCCCAAGTGCTAGTACTCGGTTTTGGCAGAGTCGGTAAGACTGTGGCTCGTCTATTTTCTGCTGTCGGTGCAAAAGTAACTGTTTTAGTTCGAAAAAAAGAGGATGAGGCAAGAGTGATAGAAATGAGGTTAGCTGCAATTTTTGAATCTTCACTAGAATCAGAAATACCTCTTCAGCAGATTGTTATCAATACGGTTCCAACACTGCTTTTAACATCTAAGCTTATAAAGAATTTATCGAGCAATGCTTTAATTATTGATTTAGCCAGCAAACCAGGGGGAACCGATTTTGCAGCTGCCAAGGAACACAATATCCAAACCCTTTGGGCCCTTGGTTTACCGGCAAAAGTTGCACCAAAGACGGCTGGTACAATAATTGGCAAAACACTGCTGGAATTGCTAAAAATAAATTAAGGTACAACTTTCAGGGGATAGTTAATAGCTATCTCCTTTTTTATGAAAATTTCAGCATTAATCGTTTTACAATTTTATACAAAAGTGATATCATAATTATATCAAATTGAAATTATAGGAGTGATTTAGTTGAAAGAAAAAAATGCGTTTCATTTTAATGGATTTATTGGCGTTTTACTTATTGCCATATCCCTTTTTCTCGGTGTCTATTTTCTTGTGCAGGAAATTCCAGGTGCTGCCATTCCCTTCTTCCTTATAGCTGTTCTTCTAGGCAGTGGGATAACAATTATTCAACCTAATCAGGCTGTTGTTGTAACCTTTTTTGGAAAATATCTTGGTACGATTCGCAGCAGTGGATTATTTTTAACCATCCCTCTTACTTTACGAAAAACTATTTCCTTACGCGTGCGTAATTTCAATAGTAAACGTTTAAAAGTAAATGATGTTGATGGAAATCCAATTGAAATTGCTGCCGTTATTGTTTTTAAAGTTATTGATTCTGCAAAAGCCATTTTTGATGTAGATAATTACGAAGAATTTGTTGAAATCCAAAGTGAAACAGCTATCCGCCATGTTGCAACAAAATACCCATATGATACATTTGAAAATGTAGAACTAACTTTAAGGGGAAATGCAGAGGAAGTCTCCAATGAACTTACGACCGAATTACAAGCTCGTCTAGACCTCGCAGGAGTGGAAGTAATTGAAGCTAGATTAACTCATTTAGCTTATTCTACTGAAATTGCCCAAGCGATGTTACAGCGTCAGCAAGCCTCCGCTATCATTTCTGCTCGTCAGAAAATCGTCGAAGGAGCAGTTGGAATGGCACAAATGGCCATTAATCAACTGGAACAGGATAAAATCATTGAATTAGATGATGAAAGAAAGGTACAATTAGTAAATAATTTACTAGTAGCGATTGTTTCTGAAAATCCTACGACTCCTGTAATTAATACAGGTACTTTATATTAATGAGTGGTATAAATGACGAAGAAAAAAAGCTTTCCATTACGCATTGATCCAGAGCTATACGAAGTCCTGCAAAAATGGGCTGCGGATGATTTTCGCAGTATAAATAGTCATATTGAGTATTTACTTCGTGAAGCTGCCAAAAAAGCCAAGCGGTATCCAAAACAAAAAGAAAATTGATTTACATGAAAAAAAGAGGCCCAAATAATGGCCTCCTTTTTTAATGGATTAACTTAACAATTCTCTTAAGTCCTCTTCTGTTAGAGAAGAAATTACTTTATCATCTGAATCGATAATTTCATCTACTAAAGTCTTTTTCTTTTCCTGCAATTCATATATCTTCTCTTCAATTGTGCCTTTAGAGAAGAGCTTAATTACATCCACTACATTCTCCTGTCCTATGCGGTGAGCACGATCCGCCGCTTGTTCTTCGACCGCTGGATTCCACCAAGTATCATACAAAATAACAGTATCTGCAGTCATTAAATTAAGGCCTGTTCCCCCTGCTTTTAAGCTTATTAAAAAATAATCTCGCTCTCCTAAATTGTAGCGATGACATAATTCCACTCTCTCATCTGAAGGAGTGCTCCCATCTAAATAAAAATAGGCTAATCCCTTTTTTGCTAATTCTTGGCCAATTATTTCAAGCATACTTGTAAATTGAGAAAAAATCAGCACCCTGCGATTAGATCGCTGTGCTTCCTCAATTAGTTCCATTAGATGATTTAGTTTAGCAGACTTTCCATGATAATTGTCAACAAATAGGGCTGGATGACAGCATATTTGCCGCAGTCTCGTTAATCCAGCAAGAATTCTAATTTTATTTTTTCGAAGGGTTTCTTTGTTTAAATGCTTTAAGGCATCATGTCTTAATTTCGCGAGATAGGCTGCATACAATCTTTTCTGTTCTGGTAATAATTCCACTATTTCGCTCCATTCCCTTTTCTCAGGAAGTTCGGCCAATACATCCTCTTTTAAGCGGCGCAGCATAAATGGTCTTATTTTTTTCGCAATTTGTTTATTGGTTAAATTCGCATATTCCTTCAGGCCTTTGAATAATTCAGGAAATACAATATGGAAGATAGCCCAAAGTTCTTCAATGGAATTCTCAAGTGGAGTGCCGGTTAAAGCAAAGCGATTAACTGCTTTTAGTTTCTTCACTGTTTTTGCTGTTTGTGATAGTGGATTTTTAAAATACTGTGCTTCATCAAAAAACACTGTATGGAAAACTTGCTGTTCATACCATGAAATATCCTGTCTAACTAATGGATATGACGTTATGATTACATCGATGTTTTCTAAATCCTTTTGCAGCGCAGCTCTTTCCTTTTTAGCTCCATCAAGTATAAGGCACTGAATTTTCGGAGCAAATTTCATGATTTCTCTTTGCCAGTTGTATAATAAAGAAGAAGGACATACAACTAACACCGGTTGTTTCGCTTTTCTCATCACAGGCAATTCAGATTGAATAAAGGCAATACTTTGCAATGTTTTTCCTAATCCCATATCATCCGCTAAAATGCCGCCAAATTGATATTGCGCTAATGTTTTCAGCCATTTATAGCCATCTATTTGATACGATTTCAAGACATTGTTTAAATCCGCAGGAACTTTAATATTTAGCTTTTCTGGATGCAAGAAGGAATCAAACAGCTGCTGATACGATTCATCTAAAGCAAAGATTTTTCGATCTTCTTCTATAAAAGATAAGCTTTCTAAAAGTGTCAGCTCAAACCCACTTATAAAGTCCTTGTCCTTTATTTGCGGAGATTGAAGATACCTTTGCACTTCCTCCATCTCCCTTGTTTGCAGAGCAAAAAGAGAGCCATCTTGCAAGCGATAGTATTTCCGCTTTTCTTCCAAAGCAGCTAACAAGCCTTTGATTTCTCGCTCTGGAAAACCTTCCATCTCAAATTTAAATTCAAGCCAGTTAATACGGTCTTTTTTTAATTTCACCGTAAACCTTGGCCATGTTTTTTCCTTGAAAATTCGATTTCTAATAGCTGTTGTTGCGTAAACTTTTACAAGCTTTTGCAGTTTTGGTAATACATAATATAAAAAGTCAAACTCCAATTCCTCGTTATAAAGCATATAACCACTATCTGTTTTCGCAAATGAACTGCTATCCATTAACTCTATAATTTGTTCTTCTTTCTTCCAATCTCTAAGTAGCACTGCTTCTACTTCTTTGTTCCGTTCTTGAACTGGATTGATGACAATATGATCATAGCGAAATTCTACGCTTGCCAGCAATCGATTGTTTACTCTATCTAAATAAAGCTCAGCTTGCAGGGGAGTCTTACCCATTTTTTTGGAAAGCTCTCTCTCTAATTGAACCTCCCCAAATTTTTTTAAGCTTGGGGCTATCTTTTCTAAAAAGAAATCCAATTGATTGAGTGCAATAGGAATAAAGCTCTTGCCCACTTTTTCCATCATTTTCTTTATCTCAATAAGTCTTTTAAAGTCTTCTGCTTCCAATTGCCGCACATTTCCCTCTACCAGAACAGCATAATATTGATGCAGGAACTGAATGGATTCCATTCCATGTACATTTAATTGATAGCTTCCAGTTTCATGCTGATATAAATGAAATCTTAAAGGCAGGACTTCATTTGAAACATTTAAGGGCACCATAGTCCCTTTATTCGGATCATAATAACCTAATTCCTTCCAATGAGAACGAAGAGGAATCCAAGAGGAAGGGGGAATTAACAAAATACTGTCTCCCCATATATTACTTACTCCCTGGTGATGATTCAAAAATATCCTTTCATCCTCTATTACTTTTCCTAACTCTTGTAGAATTGCTTCACTTTCTTCCTTTACACAATGAAGCTTTGGATTAAATTCTAATTCTGAACTAAATGAATAAGCTTTTCCACTCTTTATTCTTTCTAAAAACAAGCGAATATCTTTTATTGGATGGGATAATAGCTGAATTTCTATTCCAAACAGATTGGTTTCCGAGTCGATTGGAATGACTTTTAGCATAAATTCAACTGGAATCACTTCTCGCTTTTCAAAATGGCGCTGCTTTTTTGTTGATAGAGTTTCACTCTGATTAAATAATGCAAAAAAATCTCCCGATACATCCATGTTTTTTTCAACGGTAGTGGAAGGAGCTTTTCCGTTCATTTGAAATTTTTTTATTTCCACTAATACAGCTGCAATATGCTGACATTCTTTTTGAAAAGAAGCTAGTTTCGGACAAGAACATGTTGCTTTTATTTCTTCCCCTTCGATTGCAACCATTACCGCAAAATCTTCAGATGCTTGAACGAAAGCTTCACAATAATTATCTCTATATTCTTTAAAAATCACCTTATGATTTTTCGAGAATGCTTCCCCTCTTTTTAAAGAAACAGGACCACACATTTCCAAAATCATTTTTCGTGTAATGACAGTATTCAACAATTTATTCTCCTTCTATCAAAATCCAGTTTCGCACAATTATCCTCTTTCACTTTACTACTTTTTTTAAAACATTTCTATTGTCTTGTTACGGTAAAATTATGTAGCTCCCTCTCAGTAATGGAATTTTATTATTCCTATATTCATAAGCCCTGTCACATCTTCTCTTTTATAAGAAAAGTGGACAAACCACCCTTTTAGGAGTTTGTCCACTTTTTTATTAACAAGGATGTTCTTCTTATAAACTATTAGACACAAGTAATTGAACCGTGGATTGAAGTTTTTCCATCAAAGCTTCCGGAGCTGTTAAATAGAGAATCCCATTCCCTTCTAAACTTGGTTTATTTCCTAATGGAATCGTTCTCTTAATTAATTGGGCATACAATTCTGGCTCTGTTAAATTTCTTTCAAAAGCTTTATTACTGATTATTTTAACTAATGCTAAAGCCCCACTCACATGAGGGGCAGCCATAGATGTTCCTGTTAATTTAGCATATTTTCCATCTAAAAAGGTAGACAAAATTTCCTCGCCAGGTGCTACTAAATCAACTTCTCGATTAGAATTAGAAAAGCGAGAGCTATTTCTCTGTAAATCTACTGCTCCTACACTAATTACCTCATTGTAAGCAGCTGGATAACCTAATTCTTCTGTTGAATCTAAACCATCACCTTCATTTCCAGCTGCACAAACGACTAAAATTTGCGCTTCAACTGCCTTTTTCACTGCCTCATGCAATTCTTTCACATCTTCTGGTCCGCCAAGACTCATGGAGATAATATCTGCTCCCTGCTCAATTGCATAATAAATTCCATTTATAATCCATTCATACTGCCCTAAGCCTTGTCCATTTAAAACTTTTACAATTAAAAGGGATATTTCTGGTGCTACTCCCGTTAATCCATCTTCTTTTCCTGATGCTCCAATTGTTCCAGCTACATGTGTTCCATGACCGTTATAATCCATATATATAGCTGGATCGCCATTATCATCATCGGTAAAGTTTTTTCCACCAATGATTCGCTCTTGTAAATCTGGATGATTGATATCACAGCCAGTATCTAATATGGCAACTGTAATCCCTTTTCCCTTTGTTTTATTCCATAACTCAGGTGCCTGAATTAGCTCAATTCCTTTTGGAACTGCTGCAGAAACGTCCATTACTTCTTTCACTTGATAAGGAATTACTCTGCATTCTTTTTTCATAAACAGCCTCCTAATATAATAGAATGGATATCACTAAAATAATTTTAACAATTCTGAATTATTAAAGTAAGAGGCTTAAGACTCAATTTAGGAACATCTGTTCTATTTAACTAGTTCTATTAAATTATTTATATTTTTTTAAATGTAGTGGATAATTTCTAATTTTTCTATAAGAGGAGGTAAGTGCTTTTTCTAATGCAATTCAAAAAAAAACCAAACAATTATACGATTTTTATCGGCATCATCGTATAACTGTTCGGTTTCAGAGCGACTGAAATCCTTTATACACTAGTCTTTTATATCCGTCTTCTATTGTAGAATTTTTCTCATTCCTAAACTACTTGATAGACTAGCTTATAGACTTCTTACCATATTTTTTTATACTTAATAAATAAAAGGCCGTGAATATTAGCAATGACCAAATTATTGAGTATTGTGGACTTGTTTCAAGGATTTGAAATAGACTTGGAATATTTCCTGCCACAGAGTCATCATATGTAAAAAACAAGAAAATCATGATATTATTTGCAGCATGTGCACCAATCGATAATTCTAAGCTTCCTGTTTTCACCGCAATAAATGTTAAGGCAAAACCAGCAAGTAAATAATCTAAACCTACTAAAATGGCCGAATCATTCATTTCAGGATTGGAAAAGTGTAACGATCCAAAAATTAATCCCACTATCAGTGCTAACAAAATGGGATTTTTTATTTTTTTACCAACCAATTGTAACAATAATCCTCTAAATAAAAGTTCTTCTACTGTTGTTTGAATGGGGACAAACAATAGAACCACAAGGAATAAAAAGAAAAATTGGGCGAAAGATACGTTATTCCATGCATAATCGTCAGCATTAAGTAGGAAATCAATTGCTGATGTAAGTAGGAAAAGTCCTGAAAATATAATAAATCCCCAGATTATCTTCTTCCAATTTACTCTGTCTTCTCCCGTAATTAATGTTCGAAATTTTCGTTTGTGAATAAATCTTACTCCAATCCATAGACCAATTAAAGCGACAATATAAATAATATGTGTCATTAATAAACTAACTGTACCGTTTCCGCCCATCACCATGCCGGTATCTAAATCAATATAGGTGGCTTCGTTCCCATCTAGTTCTACGCGTATGAATTCTACAATAAAATAGACGATAGAACCAGCAATCATAAAACCAACAGCTAATAAAATAGACGCTAAATAACGCGGCCAGCTATTTTTTCCTTCTTTTATATTCAAATAATGTCTCAAGCGACTTTCTCCTTTTATAGATTATTTTCCCCTTGAAAGTGCCTCTTCCAAATGGAAGTTGGCTCTTATTTCACCTATTTTTTCTTTTCTAGCATTCAAAACTGGTGCATGTACATATCTAGCTAAATTTGTAAATAGGTTCTCTTCTTTATATCCTAGTTGATTTAACACTTCCATTGCAGCGACATTTACAGCACGTGTTCCGCCATCTTCCACCTTAATGGCAATTCCGATTCCTTCTTGGATAAGTCCCATACATTGAACAGCCTCTGCACCTGCTTTCGATACAATTCGCCCCTTATAAGCTTTCATTAGGTCTGTATCAAACCTATTTGTTCCTCCAACCATTTCTGGAAACTCCATCATGCTATCCCTAATTCGTTTTACTATATCTATTCGGTTTACCGACTTAATAGAATCAGGGTTTGCTAATCTAGCATAGCCAAGTGCTGCATTATAGAGGGGCAATTGATGTACTGGCACCCCGCAGCCATCTACACTCAGCTTTATTTTTTCTTTCGGAAAATCACATATTGTTTCAATTGCTTCCAATATACGCTGTTGATGAGGATGCTCTACCTCCCGATATGTGGCAATGTCCTCCTTCATATGAATCGCCGCAGCAAGCATACCTGCATGCTTACCAGAACAATTACTGTATACGGGGGTGACGTCTTTGCCCTTTCGCAGCAGTTCCTTATACCTTTCTAAATTCCATGGAGTATGTGTACCACATTGCAAGTCATCTTCTTGAATCCCCAATCTTTCTAATAAGCGCAGGATTGTCTCCTGATGAAATGACTCCCCAGCATGAGAAGCACACGCAATTGCAATTTCAGCATTATCATAAGAAAAGGAATCTGCCGCTCCTGTCTCTATAAGTGGAATGGCTTGAAAGGGTTTCATGGAGGATCTAGGAAAGGTCATTCTCTCCGGATCCCCATAGAAATATAGTAATCTACCATCTTTGTCTACAACAGCTACATGAATAGAATGGCTGCTTTCAAGATATTGTCCACGGTAGACCTGTATAGGCTTCATCACTTTCATCTACTCCTTTTCCAGTTCTATCTTGAATGATGCTATTAACTCATAGAACTTCGTGTCTAGAAATTTTCTTTTAACGCTTCATACTGAAATCCTTGTTTTTGATAGTTCTGTCTTTGATACATCTCTCTCGGAGTATCTTCTCCATCTGCCAGCAAAATAATTGTCTTATTAGGAAATAAATCCATGATCTGTCTTTGCATGCGAGCAGCAATCCCTTTGCGCTGATATTCTTCAATTACAAAGATTCCGTCAATTTCAACCGTTTTATCTGCAATAATTACTTCTAAAGCACCAGCTGCTTGCCCTTTATAGTAAGCAATGACTTGTAAAAATTGCGGATTTTTGAAATTTTCCCGATAGATTTCCGTCTTCCCTTTTGCATAATCTATACCATATTCTAAGTCTTGATTATATTCTAATTGTAAATAATCCTCAAAATCCTCTTCTGTTACACTCTGAATAAGTATGTCCTCGCTAGGATATAAAACCGGAAATTCGTGAGGATCAATGGCATAAAGCTCAGTCATTCCTACTTCATAATGAAGATTTTGCACAATATGCTCCAATAACTCCTTCGTGAATTTCTCATTTTCTGGAAAAACAAATTTAAGATGTTTCTGACCAGTTTTTTGATGAAATGTTTTTAAATAATTTTCCACTAGCTCAAATTCCTGAATAGAGGGCATCTTTTTAAATTGGATATAGTTACTGTCATATTGAAGCAGCATTTCCTCATTATGAACATGGAACCAATCGCTACGCTCTTTTATTCGTTTTCCTTCTTTATGAATGTTCTTATAGGTTACTTTTTCCATGATGTTTCTCCTACCCTTTCCAATAACTTCTTACCATTTTATATCTATAATAAACGATTCATTCTTATAAATCAGTAGATTAATAGAAAAAAATGACATTAAGCAAATTTAAACAAAATAGGACTGCCCATCTTTGGAACAGTCCTGCGCCTCTGAAATAGAATATTTAAATTGCTTTCGCATCTTCCCTTGTTTCTCTCCATAGAATTACTTCATTCCCCGTTTCATTATATTGTACTTTTTGGAAAATTTGCATCATCATTAAGATTCCTCTTCCTCTTTCCTCCAACACAATATCACTCATAAGCTTTTCCGTACCATACCTTTCGATATCATGAAATTTCTTCTTCACATCAAATCCATTGCCGTGATCCTTGATTCGCATATCAAGTGTATTCTGGTTATACTGCAGCTCTAATATAACGGGATAATTACCATGTTCTATTGCATTATTAACAGCTTCTCCTATTCCAACACTCAGCAAAAAATCCTCATCCAATAAATCTCTAAATTCTTTATTCAGCTTTTCTTTCCATTCTTTTTCCGTATGATCTTGTATTACTATTGTTTGATAAGTAATAAGCCCACTCATAAGCTGCCCCCCCAATTTAAAAAAGCACAAACTCCTTATTAAATCGACAAAATAGTAGAATAGCTTCATTTGAAATAAATGAAACACCAATGGAATAAAACGGATGTTAAACTTATATGGAAGCGGGAATCTTAAATTGCCGGTTGCTTGCTGCTGGAGTTATACATTCTTTAAAATTTATTTAAAGATTTGTTTTTGAATAAAAAAAAGCTAACTAAACAAGCATGTTTGGTTAGCCGGTTGCGCTAGTAGCTCATAATCAACAAAGCGCCCAAATAAGTTGATTAATCATAGCTTTCTACCTTTACATTTCCCTTACTATCTATAGGATTTTTAAATTATATAGTATTATATACCCATATCATTTAAACATAAACCTAATGTTAAGAAATCTCTTTTTAATTTCGATAATTTTTTTAAAATTCCTCTAATTCCATAGAAAATATCTGGAAAAGAAAAAAACTCGAGCAATCATCCGAAATTTTCTTTTCGCATGATTGCTCGAGTTTAACTTTAAATAGGATGCTCATAAACTCTTATTTTATCTTTATTTCATATTTTCTATTTCTATACTGAATCATGACACACTCTTGTGCTAGACTAACGATAGGCTGAAAAGAAATCTCCTCTACTCCTCTATCCGTTCCGAGAATACTTGAAACCAATAAATGCTTTCCAGGTGCTAAACGCGACGTTAATGTCGGCAATACTGTTTTCGAATAGAGTAGATTGGTATTAGGCTCAGGTATTATTAAGTCTGCTTTACGTTTTCCATCGATGTCAATAATCCCTGTAGTTCCTACTTCCGATGGGTAAAAAAGACTATGTTCATCTTTCGTTACATAAGCAGCCCCTTCAGTTACAGGTGCAGAAAATCCACCTTCTGCTGTCTCTAGCTCTCTATTTGTATGAATGCGATGAATGCGAACATGCCAAGGAGTTAAAGGAATTAGATACGTATCAATTATTACATCCTTCCAAGGCTTCCATGTAGATACAATATAATCATCATGTATTTCATACGACTCACAGCCACTACGACTTCTATAGCGATTATCACATTCAGACAGTGCCAGACAATTGTCAAATGCTCCTTGCTTTAATAAAACATTCCCTTTAGGTACACTAAAGCCAAAAGTGGTGGAATACACAAGTTTTTCATATTTTGCATCCGCGTGGGCGTGTTCATGAGAATGCTGTCCGGAAGTGAAAGCTTGCACTTCTTTTCCTTCAGAATCATGGCGAATGATCATCCTTGGACTTTTTTGCACGCTTTTCTCCAGGAACTTTACTGGTTCTTCCTCTGCCTGCCAAAAAGGATGATTCTCTGGAAGAGCTAACAGCAGAAATGTCTTTAGAGCCCAATAAGGAGAACCTGGAGCATTATAGCCTTCCGCCATATTTAAGTTTTGGTAACCATAGCCAATCGTTAAAAGACCTTCCGGAGAAAAAATCGACTGCTTAAACCAATACCGTAAATTATTTAATACTAACTTTTTAATTTGTCCCCAAGGCAATGCTTCTACATCTGCAAATGCCAATGCAGCCCAAAAGGAGGATTGTGCAAATCGATAGGTTAAACTTCTGCCAAATGGAATAGCAGATCCGTCTGAAGAAAACCATTCTTTAAAATCTTGAGCAAACTGAATAGCCCTCTCCTTATAAATCGCTGCCCTTTCTTGATCTTCATCCTCCATCACTTTTGCATAAATTAATCCGTAATAATGCATGGCAAAAGGAATATAGTAATCAATTTGATTCTTATATCCATCAAAATACCAACCGTTTTCTAAATAATATTGATCTAATTGTTGAAGATCTGCTTCTAATTTTTCTAAACTATAAATTCTACCGCATTTTTTTAATGCTATGTTTACTAATACGCGGAAAAATAACCAGTTATTATTCGGGATTGTATGTTCATTGATTTGATACAGCCAATTAGCTAAGTTTTCCTTTTGCACTGTTGATAGACTATCCCAGAAATCAACTTTACAGTGAATAAGCGTACAAGAAAGTGCTGCCATTTCAACAAATCGTTGATCATACTCTCCGGTAATCCCCCAATAAGAATCACTTGTTGGCGTTGTTCCCTCTATCATCCCTTTTACTAATTGTTGTTTTATTGCTGGATATTTATTAGGTGTTACAGAAAATAATGGCCCCCAGCCCCAAAAGGGACGCAAAAACGCTTCTAATTCTCTTGTTTTTTGCCCATATACGGAGCCATTTGTACCAAGATTCAATAAACCAGCCTTCTGTTCATTCCCTATTTTAAATAAGGGTTCGTATAAGTCATATAAAGCACGTTCTAAATCCTCTCTTGTTTTTAATGGATTCTTTTTTACTTTCACATTATATTGATTCAACCGATCCATCTCCTAAAGGACATTTTCTTACTCCTTTCAATCTTACTGCCAGAATAATACTCCCTTTTGTCGCAATAAATTTAGTCCCTCCACAAAATAATAATCCCCATAAATTAATGGGACGTCTATATTTTTTTGCTCGGGAAAGTGACTTGTTCCGTGTCCTAATAATCCTTCCTCTTCTTTATCTGCATGAGTAGCACAAGTTATATATAAGGTTTTTAATAAAGATGCGCCTGCTTCCTGATAAACCGGCTTTTCAAAGTCGGCTACCAGTGTTCCAAGCAGGAGTAAGCCACAGGCTGCAATGGATCCTGCTGATGAATCAGGATAATGGTATTTGGTTTCGCCATCTTCAGGGATGCGAAAATCCCAAGCAGGACATTCATTAGAACGAAGATTAGAAAGAAAAAAGTGGGAAACTGATTTTGCTGCATGTAAAAATGCGCTCTTACTTGTATGTAAGTAGGATAGTGTCAGGCCATACAAAGCCCAGGCAGTTCCCCTTGACCATGCACTATCTGGTGCATAGCCTTGACCACCAAGCTTATCTACTACTTCTCCAGTTTCTGGATTAAAAACAACAATATGATGTACAGAACCATCTGGTCGAATAAAATGTTTCAAGACCGTTTCGGCATGCTTTTCTGCAGCTATTTTAAACCGTGGATCTCCCGTTTCTGCTGTAGCCCAGTATAGCAGCGGAAGGTTCATCATACAATCAATGATTGCGACACCGCGATTATCATCCTTCTTAGACCATGCATTCCATGCACGAATATAATTACCTTGGACATTAAATCTTCCTAATAATAAATTGGCTGCTAATAATCCTCTTCTTCTTGATTCTTTATTGCCCGTAAGTTTATAGTTTGCTAGACTTGTCAACGTCCACATAAATCCCATATCATGATCTAATTTCTCTGAATCTGACAATAAATAATCCAGTTTTTCTTCACACTGTTCTGCTGTTTTTCTAAGTGCTTCCACTTTATTATCTTGATATACTTGCCATAAAACCCCTGGCCAAAAACCAGCCGTCCACCATTCCGGACTTTCTAATACATATCTTTTCTCTATACTGGCATGGGGGAAATTAGCACCAATCGTTTCATTATTCCGTACCGTTTTCTCTATGACAAACCCCCACGCTTCATCCACCCATTGCTCCTTTTTACTCATCTAATCACCCAACTCCTTCCAATAGTTTTCTAATACACACAAAAAGAAAAGGCTTTCATTTTTTTAAAAAATATCCAGCCTTTCTTTTTAAAAAGTAATGATATAATCATTATATGGAGTCTATATTCCCTCAACAAGGCATTATTTTTACTACTTTTCCAAATAATTTTACTCGTATTGCCTTCTTAGCTAACTTTCCCACTTCTATATTCTATTGGTGTTGTACCAGCATATGTTTTAAATAATTTTATAAAATAGCTCTGATTATCATAGCCCAGTCGTTCGCAAATTTTCCCAACCGATTCATCTGTTTGTTCTAACAGTTCCTTTGCACGATTAATTTTCATCCGTGTTACATATTCCACAAATGTTTCTCCTACTTCCTTTTTAAACAATCTACTAAAGTAACTAGGATTTAAGAATAAATAACTAGAAATTTCATCTAATGTGATTTTTCGCTCTAAATTTATCGCGACAAATTTAAAAGCTTCAATAATCTCTTTTCTTTTCGTCTGATCATTCGTTTCATGATAATGAATGATTTTCTCAAAATAATGCTTAAGCCAGTCCTTTAATTGATACATATACTCCATCAAAAAAATCTCTTGATGTTTGGATTCAAAGCAATATTCTCCCGAAAAGTATTGGAGCGCTTGTAACTTGACATTTAAATCCAATAATAATTTCCAAAACCAATCCTTTACTACTTCAGGTGGAAATTCGTTTTCCATGATATAGATCGTCCATTTATGGATGAAATTACTTATTTGCTCCACCTTTTTATTCAGAACAATCATTCTCATCTCTGTTGCTGCTTCATCATACTTAGCAAATAATTCCTCCGTATTCTTTACAGACTCCTTTAGAGATGACACAGTTCTTGGGAGCATATAAAACAGCTGCTGTCGATTATTTAACAATCTGTTAACTGTGTTTTGATAGTCAAATAAGCTTTCAGATGTTTCACCAATAATGGATGAACTGTGAATATTTAATCCTTTGTCAATCGAAAGCTGAATCATTTTCAACGTTTCTTTTGCATTTGATAAAGCGTTCATCTGGTATCCTAAGTCTCTTGGAAAAAAGATAAAAACCCTATTGGAATGATTAAGAAAGTGAACAGCTAAAGGATTTAGTCTTTCTAATAATTCACCCACAATATTAGAAACTGCAAAATATAGGGTTTCTTCTGGAAATAAATCTAAAGGATGATGATGGATTGATAACAGTGTTACAATATATCCTTTGTCCGCTATTAAGCCAAATTTTTTTCGATCACTTTCCCATTCAGCTTCCTTTTTATAATAGCCATTATTTATTAATCTTTTTATGAATGCAGTCTTTTCTTTTTCGATATTTTTATGAAGGATATGCTGTAATTTTTGTTCTTTTTGTTTATTATTTTGCATGGTGTCGAGTTGTATTTTAAATTTCTGAAGTAATTCATATAGCTCTTCTAGTTCAAATGTATCCTTTACTAAATAATCGCTGACCTGTAATTTAAGTGCTTCTCGGGCATAATTAAATTCTGTATGGCAGGATAACAAAGCAACTTGCAAGCTTCCATTCATCGACTTCAGTTTTCTTGTTAATTCAATTCCATTCATCTTAGGCATGCCAATATCAGAAATTAGCACATCAGGCATTGATTCTGCTGCCTTTTCTAAGGCACTTAGTCCATTATCATGGGTACTCATCACTTCAAAGCCAAGGCTTTTCCAGTCAATTGTTTTCGTCAATAGCTCTAATACCGGATAGTCATCATCTACAAGCATCACTTTATACATTCTTTTTTCCACCTTTCATTGGGATTTTCAAAATGACTTTTGTGCCATTTCCAAGTTCGCTTAAAATATCCATATTAAAAGCTGGTCCAAAGGTAATTGATAATCTTTCATAGACATTGGCTAAGCCTAACGACGAGAATCCTTTCACTTGCTGCTTTCTTTGCGGATTCTCCAGTGATGCGGCCTGAAAAGTTTTTTTCTTTAATTGTTCTAAATTCTCTTTGTTCATTCCTAGACCATTATCTTCAATCGTAATGATTAACATCTCATTTACTATCGCTGCATGGATTAAGATTAATCCATCAGACTGATTAAATCCATGAATAATCGAGTTTTCAATAATAGGCTGGAGAATAAACCTTGGAATTTCAAATGAATAAGCATCTGGATCGACATCCATCTCTAAGGAAACTTTTCGATTTTGTCTCCTATTCATAATGTGCACAAAATCGACTAGAATTTCTATTTCCTCTAAAAATGTGATTATTTCTTTATTCTTATCAATAGTTATGCGCAGTAACTTTGTAAGAGATGTGATCATATTAGCACTTTCTTTGTCTCCCCTTATCATTACCTTCATGCGAATGGAATTTAATACATTAAACAAAAAGTGAGGATTTATTTGCGCTTGCAGCATCGCAAATTCTGCTTTTCTTTTCCTAGCTTCCGTTTCCGTTATTTCTTCAATTTTTGTATTAATATGGTCTAGCATCAGATTAATTGATTTACTTAGCCTGCCTATTTCATCCTTCCCTTTAATTTTTGAACGGACAATCAAATTACCTGCCTGAACTTTATCAGCCAGTTCTGCTAAATATTCCAGTGGTTTCGTAATAGTTTTCATTGAATAGGTAAGTAAAAGCAAGAAAAGTATAAATGATAGTACTTGTATAAGAAATACTTTCTGAAATATCCCATTTATTTTATTTATCGATTGTTCATACGGAATAAATGACACTAATCTCCAATTTGAAAAAGATAAAGAACGTTCGGTGACGATATATTCGTTATCTTTCATTTTCAGAACTTCTGATCCATCTCGATTGAATAACTTAGACCGATAGGTGAAAACACTTCCTATTTTCTCGTCATCACTATGCGACAAGATTTTACCAGATGGATTAAGCATCATGACATCGTTATATCCATCCATTTTATTAAATACTTCACTTAGTTTATTTTCCATGATGGTGACAACGACATATCCATAGATTTGGATGCCCTCATCCCTTAAGGTGCGGACAATTGAAATTTGATAAGGATTATTCTTTTTTTCCAATTCAAAAATCGTTGGCTGGGATTCAATCCAAGTAGATTCATATCCAACCGCTTCTTCGATGTCTTCATACCACTTTTCTTTAAATAAATCTCTTGGATCAAATTCAGCGATATTATAGTTTGTGAAGTATTTCCTATTTTTCAATAATATGGTGACATAGGATTTCTCTCCTACTAGTGTGATATTCTCAATGGTACGGTTTATTTCATTTTCCAATAGATATTGATCATAGCCATCCTTGTCAGCAGCACTTTTCGCTAATCCTTTTAACACCGTATTCATTTTCGGATCAAGCTGCACGAAGTTAGCAACATAAAGCATATCGCTAAATAGCTTTTCTATATATTCACTTGTAATATTCAGCTCTCTATTCGCATTAGAAAGTGCCTGTTCCTTCACTGTATTTTTTGTCATATAATTATAAATTAAAAGCGAGATAACTGCTGGAATAACCAAGCTGATGATAGAAATTAAAAGGACCTTATAACGAAAAGAACGGGGAGTCCACATATTTTTTAACCAAATAAGCAATATGTTTCCTCCCCTCATCTTGTTTTTTTATTTATTGCTATCGATTAATTCTTGTACTCTTTCATTTGTCACCTTTATTGTTTCATCGATATCTTGTTCATCAAAAATTAATTTTTCATATTCTTCATTCACTACTTTGTAAATTTCAGCCTGATAAGATACTGGTGATACTAGTTTAGAAGATTTCGCATTTGAAAGAACATTCGTTAAAGATTCTTTGTCCACCTTTTCTGGGTTTAGCGTATCAGCCAATATATTGTCAATTATTTCTCCAAATTGATCATTACTTACATTATTCCAAGATGGAATATTTTTTCCTTGTAAAATTTGTCCTTCCGTTGTATACCAACGAATAAATTTATAGGCTTCTTCTTTATGTTCTGAGTTATTGGCGACTGCCATAAAGTCAGTAGTTACCGGAGTATATCCTCCTTCTGCGTCACTCGTGTTCTTTGGATAAGGAGCAACTGCGACGTTAAACTCCAATGGGAATTGGTCCGTTCCCCCCAATTCTGTATTCATCCAGCTGCCAATTAGTACTGTACTAGCATCCTGGTTAAAAAATTGATTTCGATAATGAAGTTTTTGAGACATGATATCGGTATACGGGACAGCTGATTTATCGACTTTTTCCATTTGATAGCGTATTTCCAGTGTCTTCTTAAAGAGCGGATTTTCAAGATTGGAGCTGCCATCTTCTTTAATAAATTCTGTATTTTCTGCTTCACTTGCTAATGCTAGTTTCATAAATTCTAACCATCCGCCATTTTGCGGACCAAAGAAAAATGTTCCATAATGATCATCCGTTGTTAATTCTTTCGCATACGTTTGAAATTCATCCCATGTCCAATCTGTCGGAACTTCTAAGCCTGCTTTATCTAAATGGTCTTTATTTAATAAAACATACCATGGATTAAATTTACCTGGTAAAGCATAATATTTATCACCAATTTTGGTATCTACTTTATATTCATCCGTGACTGTGTAGCCCTCTTTTTCAATAAATTCATCAATGGGAGCCACCATTCCCATACTCACACGCTGTGCATAGCTTGCTGTATCACTAAACATTAGTACATCTAGCTGTTCACCAGAAGCAGCAGCTAAATCTAGCTTTTTTATTGCCTCTTGTGTATCGCCCTTTTCACTTAAGATGACTAAATCCACATTTATATCTGGATTTGCCTCTTCAAAAGCTGCAATTGTCTTTTTCCAGTTATAAGATGCTTCATTACCATGGGTGTGGAATTTAATTGTTACTTTTCCATCTTCATTGCCAGAAGCTTTTTCTGATTCTCCACTACTGCATGCTGTCATGACTAAAGTAAGAATGAAAACAAAAATTGATAGCTTCCAAAATTTTCTTTGCATCTGTTTATTCCCCCTACGTATTATATCATGTAAACCCTTACAGGAATAGATTAACAGAAGTTCCCATGTTACCAATAAAAATAATTTTACTTATCCGGCAACAATTTTTACTTTTAATTTTAACACTGTAGGAGGAATACAATTTTCTACTTCGCTCTATTAACTTTGAAACCTCCCTTCCTGTAATTTAGTTATTCTTATTTCAGCCATCTTCGTAAAGATCGGATTAGAGAAATATAAAAGAATAGTAGCGAGTCCACTACCTATAAAAAGCAAACCAGCACCTGAAAATACTACGCCTAAAAAAAGCATCGTAAAGACACCGATGATCATGGACAACGTATGGAGTGGATGAGTACATGCAAGCAGAAAGGCTACTTTAAAATATTGAAAAAGCTTCAATTCATAATGAACATATACAGGAAACAGATAGAGCAACGTCAATAAGAAAAGAAACACTCCGCCAACTAACATTCCTATTAATCCAACATTTATTGATCCTTTTAGCGACGCGATGATTTTCCAATCGATATAAAGGAACATGATAAAAGCAAACACAACTGCTCCTAATTTATTTGCTTTACCGAATTCTTGCTTAAATGTCTGCCAATACGTGTGCAATACTGGAATATCTGTTTCCTTTTGAAGCCATTTACGAATAATAGTCATCATTGCTACAGTAGAAGGGAAAAGGCCCCCAATAAAGAGGCCCATCGCACTGAAAATAATCCAAAGTAAATTAATATAAGCTAATCTCGTAATCCATTGACAGACATCATATACCTTTCCAGACCATCCTCCAATTTCTGCTTTCATGAATCAATCCCCCATCTCATCCTATAACTTAATCTAAATGAAACACTTCCTCCAACTTATGTGACACAGGACTATAATCTTCATTCGTCTCCATAATTGGCGCCATGTACTTCCACCATTTTCTGCATATTGCCGTTTGGGATATCGCATCATATGCCGCCTCGTCCTCTACTTCTAAATAAGCAAATAACACTTGGGATTCATGATGAAGGTAAATGGAATAATTGGAAGCGCCATGTTGCTTCAGCGCCTCTTCCATTTCTGGCCAAAGCTCATCATGCCTCTTTTTGTATTCGTTTTCATATCCAGGTTTAATAAACATAATCGATGCTAATCTTTTCATTGTATCTCCTCCTATTTTTCAGAACTAAATTCAAATTCTAGATATACACGAAAATTCCTGCTTAATTTCTTAAGAGAGAGATCAAGTAATAGCACTTCTTCTCCTTTATTAAAATGGTTAACAAACGAATCTCTTTGTATACTTACCTCATAGTAATTGGAATCAAAATAAATATGGATGCAAGATTCTCCTTTGATACTTATTCCACCATCAAATCTTTCAACCGAAACATTGGGCAATATAAAGCGTTCAATGATGGATTTTGGCTCTTCAGAAAACTTAAAAATGTCTTCCACGATTAATTTTGGAAACTCTGTTTTAATCCAGGTGAATTTCCGCGAGACATTTAATAGAGATGGATCTCTATAAGCTTTTGTCATATCCAATTCAAACAAATCTCTCTTTCTATCAGAATTGGCAGTGACTAACCGAGCATAACTGGCTTTTCCTGCTTCTTGGTAAGAATGATTGATAATAGGGACGGAATGGCCTTTCGAACTATTACATAAATAAGTGTATCTATTCTCATTAAAATAGTCCTTCGTATATAAGCCACTTCCCAAATCCTGCAGCATAGTTGTCTTATTGGCTTGAAGGATAAAATGTCCGATATCATTATGATTATGCGGCTCATTGTTGCTTCCCCCTTTAGCTGCAAAAGTAAAAGACCCTGCATTTGATTGAACTCTAGAGATTAACCACTGGGAGTCCTCAGAAATAAACGTTCCTTCTTCCCATTTGCTTGGTGATAACGACGAATCAAACCATAATAACGCGCGGATGGCTGGTGCCCATCTGCTGCAATGATCATCTTGATAACGCGCATATAATGAACGTTCTGGAACGATAACATCCTCATACTGATTTGCTAAGAAATGACTCATCCCTATATGTACTTTTGCTTTGGGCGGTGCATCAGAAAAATTCACCACTAAATCCTCCTCTAAAAACGATCGTTGTTGAAAAAGGGCAATTTGGTGAACTTTTTTCTGCATAAACAAGTTAATCATTCCATCCGATCTCTGGTTTATTAGGTCGGCAAAATAGGAATAAAATCCATATCCATATTGCCAATATAAATATCCTTCCATACATATTCCGTCTTCTGTAAAACCATTTAAATAACTTTCCATTACAGGGAGAACTTTTTCTAAAATAAGCGCAAGTTCTTTGGAATCTTGGATTAAATGGATGGCAGCTGAACCGATAGAACCCCCACAAACAGCAGCCCAATTATGGGTTTCTGTTTCCCATTTGAAATTCCCTTCGAGAAAAGGAATAAACGTACGATTATATACCTCTTCATAAATTCTTTTCCCTATTAATGGATCTAAATATTCTTTTGTCAGTGTATATATTTCACTTAATGCAAAGGCTGTTTCAGCTGAAAATAAGTCAATTGTATAAGTAGAATCTTGTTTTTCTGTAAGTGAATATAACTGACCACAATCAGTTTCTGGACTATTTATAAGATGAGCAGGTAAACACCATGAGAATTCATTACAAATAGACCAAATAATATCTTGCAGTACTTTACGAAATTCTTCCTTCTCTGGTTCAAGAAGTAACATGATTGCATATGTATTCAATTTTCTTCTTTTCCGAAAATATGCTGTTTCATATTCTATTCGAGTACCTGTTGTTCCATATAACTGAAACAAAGAATACGGCAGTTCTTCATCATTTATTTTTTCTTGTTGAATCTGCTTTAATGTCTCTCTTACTTGTTTTAGAATATCAGCAAAATCAGCATTACGTTGAATGGATTTCCACCATGCTTTTTTGACTTCAACATTTGGAAAAAACAAAGAATAATTCCCATTTAGCTTCTCCAGCAACTCTTCGAAAGTCAATAATAACCCCTCCCTTTAGCCTTTTACTCCCCCTAACGCTATCCCCTCAATTACTTGTTTCTGCCCAATAATAAATACGATTACGAGCGGTAAAATAGCTGAGACTGCTGCAGCCATAATCAAGGAGTAAAATTCGCCATTGATTGTCGTAAACTTCTGCATTGCAAGCTGTATCGTCAATAAATGATCCGAGCGAAGGAAGATTAATGGGTTTTGATAATCATTCCATGTCCAAATAAATCGAAGGATGGCATAGGTGGCTATGGCTGGCTTTACAATCGGAAGAACGACTCGCCAGAAAATCTTCCAGTGTCCAGCTCCATCGATTTTTGCAGCTTCAACAAGCTCATTCGAAACGCCCATAAAAAACTGTCTAAGCATAAAAGTACCAAGCACACTAAAGCTTCCTAATAAGATTAACCCTAAATGACTGTCAAATAGCCCGATTTTACGGTAAATAATAAATTGCGGTACTAAAATTGCCTGTGCAGGTACCATGTAAGTAGCTAATACAATTAAAAACAAGAAATTACCTAGCCGAAAATTCACTTTTGAAAAACCATAGGCTGCCAGCGCAGAAACAGTTACTGAAATAGCAGTAGTACATACTGTCACTTTTATGGTATTCCAATAATAAATGTAGAATGGATTTTCCCCAAACCAAACTTCTCTATAATTGTTGAAACCATTCCATCTTTCTGGAATCCACTGTATGGGAAATTTAAAAACGTCTGCTTCTATCTTAAATGATGTAGAAAGCATCCACACAAACGGAAGAAGAAACATAATACTTATCATTAACATGACGACTGTCATTATCGCTTTATTTATTGATAGTGATTTAAGCATCCGCAAACCCTCCTTAATAATTCACCCATTTTTTCTGTCCTAACCATTGAATGAGTGTAATAGCAAAAACAATAAAGAATAAAATAACGGCCATTGCAGAAGCGTGACCTATATCTAAATTAACAAAAGCAGTATCGTATAGGTTCCATACAATCATGCTTGTAGCGTGCATTGGTCCTCCTTTTGTTAAAACAGATATTAAATCAAATACTTTAAAGGTTGAAATAATACCAGTAATCAACAAGAAAAAAGTAGTCGGTGAAACCATTGGTAGCGTAATGTTCTTAAATTTCACCCATGCGCTTGCTCCATCAATATCAGCGGCTTCATATAGGTCTCGTGGAATAGACTGCAGTGCAGCTAAATAAATGATCATATTAAAACCAATCGAAATCCAAATTTGTATAAACATAATGGAAACTAATGCAAAGCTTGGATCTGCAATCCATTTGGGAGGATTATCAATGCCGAGTGACATAAGCACTTGATTAATCGGGCCTAAAGATGGGTGAAACAATACTTGCCATACTACTGCAATTGCCACCACACTTGAGATATACGGCATAAAGAATGCTACTTTAAAATAACTCTTAAAATAAACATTTCGATCGATTGCAATAGCTAGAAACAAAGAAATAATCATACAAATTGGTACCGTTAACATAAAAATAGCATTGTTCATTAAAGAGCGTATAAATATCTTATCTTGAAATAAATCAACAAAATTTTGTAATCCTACCCATTTCAATTGCGAAATATTAGTAATAAAACTCCAATCCGCAAGACTTAAAATGAAGGTTGCAACAATTGGCAGTAAGACAAGGATGGAAACACCAATTAACATTGGTGAAACAAACGCAATCCCCGCCCAGTTTTCATTTTTCACATTTTTACTTTGCCGTTTTTTCTTAGCTGGCTTTACTATATCTGAAGTCTTAACCTCTGTGCTAGCACTCATGGTACTCACCTCTATCATCTTATTTTCTTTCATTATAGTAAAAATGATAGCACTTACATTAACGTTATTTTGCTCTATACAGAGACAATATTTACTTCTTTCATTTGGTTTGTAACAATGGAGGGTGTTATCATGAGGATGAATGAAGGTATAAAGAAAAGGTTGGTTTGTGACAAATTTATAATGGTCGTCTCCTTTGCAGCAAAAAAAGAGGAAAAACCATTCCAGTTGATTTTTTCCTCTTTTCGTCTTTTTCTACTCCGTTACTCGGAATTTCAGTTTTGTTTCAGCATGATATGTTTCTCCTGGCTTTAAAACAACGGATGGAAATTGAGGATGATTGACTGCATCGGGAAGCCCCTGCGTCTCCAAGCATACCCCTAAATACTTTTTAGCTATTACCCCATTGAAACGATATTGATCCTCTAACATATTCCCTGTATAAAGAACGACTGCAGGCTGATTTGTAATTAACGACATTTCCCGTCCACTTTCTCGATCTCGCAAAATAGCAGAATGAGAGCCGTTTTCTGCAAACACAAGTGGATGATCGTATCCATTTCCTACTATTCTATTTTGTTCAAAATCATTGTCCTTTCCTTCTTTCAATGCCTTGCCTTCTGCAAAATCAAATGGAGTGTTATTTGTTGGAATCATTTTTCCGGTCGGAATAAAATCTTCCCTAAGCTCTAGAAAGCGATCGACATCTGCAATCAGCTCGTGCTCTAAAATATCTCTTTTGTTATTACCGCTTAAATTAAAATAAGAATGGTTAGTTACGGTAACAGGTGTTTCTTTATCCGTTTTCCCGCTATAAGATAAGATTATTTCATTATCATTTGTTAATAGATAATCTACAGTTAAGTCAAAATTACCTGGATATCCTTCTTCTCCGTCTGGACTATGATATGTATAACGGATGCCTATTGCATCATCCTTTTCTACTATTGAAGATGCAAAGACTACTTCACTCCATCCTATATTTCCGCCATGCAAATGATTAGGAGGGGTATTGGTATTCAAGCGGTACTCTTTTCCATTAAGTTCAAATTTTCCTTCTTTAATTCTTCCGGCAACTCTTCCTACAATGGCACCTAAATATGGCCCTTTATTTTCTCGATACTCTTCTAATGTTTCAAAACCAAGCACTACATTTTCCTTGTTTCCTTCTTTATCAGGTACGATTATCTTCGTAATAATGCAGCCATAATTCATACTAGAAAAACTCATTCCGTTATTATTTGTAAAAGTAAATTCCGTTACATCTGCTCCATTTACTTCTCCCATTGATCTTTTGCTGTAATTCATATGAACCTCTCCTCTTTAAGTATATTCTCTACATCTTTCCTATTACTCAAATGAATATCTTTACCCTAAAATCTAAATCTGAAATCGCCTTCATTTCACTTTTCAAAAAAAATTTCATGACATTAGTAGTATCTAATGTAGTTTGTTTAACATATTAACTATTCTATTTATCTATTTTACTTTATTTTATCAAACTTGATAATATCTTTTTTTACTAGGAAGACAGAATTTCACAAAAAAAAGCTGCCAACACCTCTGGTTGTTAACAGCTTTCTACTATTATTAATGGACTCTTACGGCGAATGTTTCATATGGCTTTAACTGTAATTTCGAAAAGTCAGCATGCTGTCGGTGATAGTTGCTAATGATGATATCCTCACTCTCGCCAAACACAGGCATATTTAGACTTCTTTCTTGCGCACTAAAGTTAGCAATTACAATCCATGTCTCTCCTTCAAACTTGCGAGTATAGGCAAAAATTTCTTCTTCTGTATCTTCGATTAATTCGAAATCTCCCCATACAATGATTGGGTTATCCTTTCTTAATTGAATCAAAGATTGATAGCAATAAAAGACAGAATTAGGATCTTCTAAATTATTTTTCACATTTATCTCCGTATAGTTGGGATTTACATGAAGCCAAGGTGTCCCTGTGGTAAAACCGCCATTTTCCGTATCATCCCATTGAAGAGGCGTTCTTGCATTGTCTCTACCTTTTACATTAATAGAATGAAGAATCTCCTCTTTCGTATATCCTTTTGCTAATCGCTCATGATACATATTAATGCTTTCAATATCATTTACTTGACTAATATCTGTGATCGGGCAATTGGTCATACCGATTTCTTCACCTTGATAGATGTAAGGTGTTCCTTTCATTAAATGCAAGAGAATGGCAAACATTTTTGCACTTTCTACCCGATATTCTTTATCATTCCCCCAACGCGAAACAATCCTTGGTAAATCATGATTATTCCAGAATAAGCTGTTCCAGCCCTCATTTCCAAGCGAAGTCTGCCATTTAGCAAGAATGGTTTTTAATTGATTGATTTCTAATGGCTTGAGATCCCATTTTTGTTTGCCTTCTTGCTTATCTAAACCAATATGCTCAAACTGAAAGACCATCGAAAGCTCTTTTCTAGCTGGATTGGAATATAATTTAGCAATCTCCGGTGTTGCTCCCCATGTTTCTCCTACTGTTAAAACATCATAATTGCCAAACGATTTTTCATTCATTTCTCGGATATAATCATGAAGCTTTGGACCATTTCCAGTAATACCGATATCAGGTTGTTTTCCTACTAAATCAATCACGTCCATTCGGAAGCCGCCGATTCCTTTGTCTAACCAATAGTTCATCATTTTCCAAACTTCTTCTCGGACTTTTTTATTTTCCCAGTTTAAATCTGGTTGTCTTTTACTAAATAAATGTAAGAAATATTGGCCGCTTTCTTCATCATATTCCCAAGCAGAACCACTAAAAGTGGATTTTAAATCATTGGGAGCTTCGCCATTTACTGGGTCACGCCAAATATAATAATCGCGGTATGGATTGTCTTTTCCTTTTTTTGCTTCTATAAACCACTTATGTTCATCGGATGTATGATTGACTACTAAATCCATGACAATTTTAATTCCTTTTTCATTCGCCGCAGCAATTAATTCATCCATGTCTGCCATTGTGCCAAACTCATCCATAATATCTTGATAATCACTAATGTCATAGCCATTATCATCATTTGGTGATTTATATACAGGGCTTAGCCAAATTACATCAATGCCTAGCTTTTGCAAATAATCCAAACGATTAATGATTCCTCTTATATCGCCAATTCCATCCCCATTACTATCTTGAAAGCTTCTTGGATAAATTTGATATACAACCGATGTTTGCCACCATTTCTTTTCCATTTCGTTACCCACTTTCTATTCATTATTCGTCTAAGCGTAAACGTTTACGTTTAACTTAAAAAAATTTAATGCTTCCAATGTTTTACTGATGCTCTTTCTACTATATTAAATGGAAGCATTTCTGTTTTTACTGCTGCCTTTTGCTGAATTGCCTCGATTATTTTGAAACAGCCCTTCTCTCCCATTAATCGGAATGGCTGCTCAATGGCCGTTAAGGGTGGTACAGCCATTTCCGCAACTCTCGTATTATCGTAACCTATGACGGAAAGGTCCTCTGGTATTTTTATCCCTAATTCATAAGCCGCTGAAATGATGCCAAGTGCTACCTCATCACTTACACAAAATACTGCTGTAATTCCACTCTTTTCAGTACGAAAAGCATAAAGGGCTTCTTTTCCTGCCGTAAAACTATAGTCTCCTGCTTTTATGTCGTTAGCAGAAAAGCTTAATCCATGATCTTTTAATGCTTTTTTATATCCTTCGATTCTTGGAGTCCCAGCTACTCGATCGGAGTAATCAACACCTGCCAAGCCGATTTTTCGATGACCATGATTTATTAGATACTTTGTAGCAGCATAAGCAGCTTCATAATCATCTACTTTTATAAATGGTATTTGTTTATTCGGTGTATCTGTTGACAATAACACATATGGAATACTCAATGATTCAATAGCTTGAATTTGGTCTTCCATTAATGGAATGGATACAATAACAAGCCCATCCACTTTTCTTTCTTCCAGCATCTTCAAGCAATGAATTAAACGATTACCTTTAACTCCTGCATGAGATAAAATAACACTAAAACCTTGTTTTTGTGCCACCTTCTCTATTCCATTAACAATATCTGCATAAAAAATGGTTGATACACTCGGCATTATAATACCAATTAAATTACTAGATTTTTTTACTAAGCTTCTCGCCATTTCATTTCTTCGGTAACCTAGTTCTTCTGCGATTTGGAGGATTTTCTTCTTTGTCTCTTCGTTATAACCACCTGCTCCATTTAAAACTCGCGAAACAGTTGCTGTAGACACCTTTGCAGCATTTGCTATATCTTTTATCGTTATCGTCATTTTTTTCATCCTTTACGTAAACGTTTACGTTGCTTCCAATATAACATAAAAATATACTGCTTACAACACCCGAATGATTAAGAAATAGTTAGTTTGATAGCAGGGATTATTCTTTTTCTATTATGTAGTCAGTTAAACAGATCGGTAAATTTATGCAAGACAACGCTATCTATATAAAACCTTGATTAATATTTTATTCTCAGATATATCTTCGTGAAAGGACAGTGAAATACACTGAACAAAACTATATAAAATCAACGACAAAACAATAAGGATACGGAAAAGCACAATAAAAAACCACCTCAAAAG
>NZ_BCVE01000031.1 GCF_001591585.1 Niallia circulans NBRC 13626
AGACAATTTCCTTTTCAACTCCTTTTCGATTTCCAAATACTTTTTTAAGATTTCATTTTCCTGCTTTAAGTGATTCATTTGACGTTCTTTTTTATCTTCATCACTTGAATTATCTGGACCATGCCCGTATGAATACTGTTTTCCTATAGGTTGATCGAATCGATGAACTTGATTTTCCCGATACCATTTCATCCACGTTTTGATTTGAGAAACATTTTTAATTCCATATTTCTGCATGATTTCTTGATTCGTAAACTGACCACTCATCTTATCTTTAACAACTGCCCATTTAACCTCACTTGAATATATGTTTTTGCCCACGCAAAACACCTCCGAGTTAGTACTTTGTTTAAGTGTACCATTCGAAGGTGTTTTATAGTGTCTCATTTATTTAGGTTAGTCTAATCGTTAAATCAACATTTTGTGGCTTTTTCTATGAACATTATTTATACACGGTTTTATGCAAGTTCTTTGAACGTCAGTTACAACAACGTTTTGGAAGTATATTGAACAATGCTGTACAATCTCAGTTATTGCATAAGACTTTGCATATTACTAGTTGTAAATCCACAAAAATTTGGCGAGAACGCCAAAAAAGGTGGCGTAATTTTTGCATTGATAACGCATTTAAGGAATTAAGTTCATAAAGTCATAGAAAAGATTGTGAAGTATTGTACTTAAACGAACGGGGGCGTTAGTTGAATAAAAAAGTATAGAAATAATCAAACTTTATTATAAAAAATCTAACAAAGTTATTAATAGAAAAACCATTTTGAACAATCTTTATTCAAAATGGTTTTTTGGCAATATTATTTATGTTTAACAAAGTCCATTACGTAGCGAATGTATTTATCATCTCTTGCAAGCCATACGCCATAATTTCGGCGCAGGAAGATTTCTCCTTGTAGGAAGGTAGAGAAGGTTTGTGGAAGCTTTGTTTTTTTATGGTTTATTGCCCACTGGTTTTTGCTCACTTGATAAAGGAAGAATACCTCATCTTGTTTATTTTCAAATAAAGTCCCAAGAGGAGAGTCTTTTTTATTGTATTCATTCTTTTTCGGGTCTTCCCTTAAAGGCTCTAAGGCAAAGGTTTCTAAGCAGTAATTTTGGTATGCTTTATCGGTTAAGTTGCAGCCAGATGCCTTTACATGACCTCCCCCGCCGTATACGCCCGCCACTTTTGATACATCTACATGATCATGAATCGTGCGGAATCCAAGTTTTTTTCCACCGATATTAACAATTGCTATGTAATCTAAATGAGGATATTCCTTGCCAAGTTCATTCCCCAATTCAGAATGGTATTGCTCTGCATATACAATGCCTGCATACAAACCGTCTATTTCCTTTTGGACAAGTTCACGACGTTTCCGACGGATGTAACGGTCAATTTTCTTTTCTTCCATATCTAGAATCTGTGTTTCTAGCTCATCGAAGTAGAAATGATCACTTTCCTTTAATCGTGTAACCATTTTTTCCACAAATTCATCAAATGAAATAAGATAGAAAAGTGCATTTAAACGTTGTGCTTCTAAATTATTGTTTCTTTCCCAATCCCATGTATCATATTGTCTTACCAACTCCACGAATTCTGATATTGCTGGAGAGGGAGTCATGTATTCATGTTTTACAAGGTATTCATATAATAAAGACGTGGCACTAGTCAAAGTTCCATCCTCATCTTGAACAGACACAAATCCCCATTCAAAATCATTTAAATGAAGAGCTGTTTTATGATGGTCGATTAGTTGTACCTTGCCACCCTTTTTATAATAGTCATCTAATCGAATCGTATTTTCTTCATTGACAGAAAGATCGGTAATAAAGAGAAAAGTGTCTTCCGTTTTTTGATCTAAGAACTTTTCTACTTCTTGGTTGAGAAAAGATACGGAATTATAACGCACCTCTACGTCTTCTCCGAATGCGAGTTTTGCAATAATGCCGCAGCCAACTCCATCTAGGTCATTATGCGATAATAGTTTGTACATTTTTTTCACCCCTGCCCAATAGTATAATCTAATATGAAAAAAATAGAACCGATTACGGCTAATTTCTTTTTGAAAAACACATTCTTACAAAGAAAAAAGGTGTCTCAGATAGGTTGTGCACCATATGTGAGACAGCCTTTTTGAATGGTTATTTCAATCCAATGGATACTTTTTCGCCGTCTATTTGAAGCTCTTTCATTTCTGTTATTCTTTCGAATAGAAGCTCATGGAGAATAACTCCTTTATGAATAAGAGAATGATATTCCATAATCGTTTGTTGGAAAGTGACTGGACAGTCGATATATAAATCAATTTTCTTATCGACTGGCAAGTTCTTTTCTTTCCGCAAATCTTGGACAGAACGAATCAGTTCTCTGATGTTCCCTTCCTTTTTTAATGCCTCTGATATGGTAGTATCAAGCATTACGGTGAAATTTTTATTGGAAGCCTCATGATATCCAGGTAGATTTGTCTTTCTTTGGAGAAGTATTTCTTCCCCTGTTAAGGTAATACATTCTTTACTTTCTAGTTGGAAAGTTAAATATCCTTTATTTCTAAATAAATTTATCTCTTCTTCTGTTGCAGCTTGTAATTTATCCTTTATAAATTTAACACTTTTTCCTAGTTTTGGACCTGCCTTTTTAAAATCAAGTTTTAAAGAATATTGAACATAATCTTCTTGTGAATCTAGCCAGTTAATCCTTTTTACATTTAGTTCTTCTTTTATGATAGATTCAAACTGTAAAAAATCAGTATTCTGGTTACTGTTGTTCGAGAACATCAATAATGTAGCCAACGGTTGTTTTGTTTTTATTTGAAACCGATGACGAAGACTTCTTCCGAGCTCAACCACTTCTTTTACTTTTTCCATTTGTTCTTCTAATTGTTTATTTACCCTTTCAGAGTTTCTGGAAGGGAAATTAGTTAAATGAACGCTTTTCCCTGTTAAGGCAAGATGAATACTTTCAGATGTAAAGGGAATAAACGAAGCTAATAATTGTGATAAATGGATTAAAACACTATATAAGGTTTGAAAAGCAGAAAGTTTGTCTTCTGACATTCCCCTACTCCAAAATCGCTCGCGATTTCTGCGAATATACCAATTACTTATATCATCCATTAATGCAGCGATTTTTCTGGCGGCATTGGTCAATTGATATTGTTCCATCTCCGTTTGGACAACTATCGATGTCGTTTCTAAGCGAGAAAGAATCCAGCGATCCATAATTGGGAGGTTATTAGCTCTTGGTAAATTCGGATCAAAATGATCTATTTCAGCGTATAGGGAATAGAAATGAAATAAACTTAAGAATCTATCAATAATCTTTGATTTTGCCTCTTGGACATTTTTTTCTGAGAATCTCTTTTGATTCCATGGAGCACTGTCTGCCACAAGCGCCCACCGTAGTGCATCTGCGCCATATGTTTGGATAAGCTTTACAGGGTCTAATGCATTGCCTTTGCTTTTAGACATTTTTTGTCCTTGTTCATCTAGTACATGCCCTGTTGCTACCACATTTTTATATGGTGCTTTGCCAGAATAAAGGACGGAAACAGCTAACAGTGAATAAAACCATCCTCTTGTTTGATCGATTCCTTCCACAACTACATCTGCAGGGAACTGCTGTTGAAGTATGCCGCTATTCTCAAAAGGTGTATGATATTGGGCAAATGGCATGGAGCCACTATCAAACCATACGTCGATCACTTCTGGTGTTCGATGCATTTCCCCACTGCATGAGGGACAAGTTAAGATTAGTTCATCCACATACGGTTTGTGCAATTCTAAATGGTCAAAAGGATTCTTCGTATATTTTTTTAGCTGTGCTATGCTTTTAGGAGCTATTTCTGTTTGGCAGCAAGTACATTGCCATACGTTTAGTGGAGTTCCCCAATAACGGTTTCGGCTTATATTCCAATCGACTAATCCATTAAGGAAATTTCCAAAACGGCCATCTTTTATATGTTCAGGGTACCAGTTTACCTCTTGATTTTTCGCGATCAGCATTTCCTTTGCTGCGGTTGTTTTGATAAACCAGCTTTCGGTTGCATAATACAAAAGAGCTGTGTCACAGCGCCAGCAATGTGGGTAGGAATGTTCATATTTTTCTTTATGGAATAACAGTCCCTTTTGATGAAGCATTTTGATTATCTCGACATCCGCTTTTCCATCTTTTACAAAGGTGCCTGCTAAAGGGGTAATGGCTTCTTTATATCTTCCCCTTTCATCAACTACATGGACAAAAGAAAGGTCGTTCGCTTGCACAAGATGATAATCATCTTCGCCATAAGCTGGGGCAATATGGACAATTCCAGTTCCACTGTCACTTGTGACGAAATCACCATGATGAATAGTATGACCTTTCTCCACTTGCACGTAAGAAAATGGTGCTATATAGGAAAGTCCGAGTAAGTCTTCCCCTTTTAATTGTTCGATCACCTCTCCCTCTGTACCAAATACTGCCTGTAATCTATTTTTAGCGATGATAAATACATCGTCCTCCATTTTAATCTTTACATAGTCCAAGTCTTTATGAACTGCTAATGCAACATTTGCTGGTAATGTCCACGGGGTCGTTGTCCAGCCTAGTACATATTCATTCTCCTTTGAAGCAAGCTTGAATTTGACAGTAGCACTTAAATCTTTTACATCTTTATAACCTTGAGCCACCTCATGTGAGCTTAAGGAGGTCTGACAGCTAGGGCAATATGGAGAAACACGATGCCCTTTATACAGCCAGCCCTTCTCATGAATGCTACCAAGGATATTCCAAACAGATTCAATATAATCATTACTCATGGTCATATAAGGATCATCCATATTAACCCAATAGCCTAGTTCTTTTGTAAATGTGCGCCATTGTTGTTCATAGGAGAATACGCTAGCTTTACATTGTTCAATAAAAGGAATCACGCCATATTTTTCGATTTCTTGTTTTCCGGAAATACCGAGTGCCCTTTCTACGCCTAATTCCACCGGAAGCCCGTGCGTATCCCAGCCCGCTTTGCGAATGACTTGTTTGCCGTTCATTGTTTGAAACCTGGCAATGATATCCTTGATCGTTCTACCTAACGCATGCCCGACGTGCGGAAGCCCATTGGCTGTTGGCGGTCCTTCATAAAATACAAAGGGTTCTTTATTTTTGCGCTGTTCAATTGATTTTTGAAAAATTTGCTCTTCTTCCCAAAAAGCGAGAATTCTTTCTTCGCGGCCTCTGTCTGTTTCTTTTGGTGTTTCCATCCATATCCCTCCATAATAATCAATAAACATTCCAGTATAGAAAGATATTTTTCGGAAATAAAAAAACACCCGTCCCTATGTAGGGACGAGTGTATTATTTATAACCCGCGTTACCACCCAAATTCTGCTTGGCAAAAAGCAAACAGCGCTTAGTCAACGTACTATCATACGTGTTCCTTTTAACGGTGGAAATCCGTCAAGACTTACTAACTGCTCGGGTTCTGCCTTGCATCTCAGAGATGATTTTTCCGGTTTGCTTTCCTTACTGGCTTCCACCATACCCAGCTCGCTAAAAGGGACACAAAACGTACTTTTTCTCTTCATCGATTTCTATGAATTGGAATGTTTTGTATAGGATAGCACTTTTAAATGGTAAACTCAAGAGACATTAACCTAATTTAAGATAAAAAAATAAAACATGAGAAGTGGGAGGAAATACAGCCACAAAACTGTCATAGTATCGAGACTGGGATTTTGTTAGAATGATAGGTAGTGATTGAATAGGCTTGAAAGGGAGTAGAGACATGAAGAAAGTATTAAATATAGCCTTTTTTTATGCGATTTTAGGATTGGTTAGTGGTGTTTACTATAGAGAATTTACGAAAATGAGAGATTTTACAGGTGAGACCCAGCTCTCCGTGGTGCATACTCATTCGTTTGCTTTAGGAATGATGATTATGTTAATCGTCTATCTATTCTGTTATACAATGAAAATCCATACACTCAAAAACTTTGATGTATTCTTTTATTTTTACAATATTGGAGTGCTTTCTACTATTACGCTAATGATTATTAGAGGAACGCTGCAAGTGCTTGAGTTTGATTTATCAAGCGGGTTAGATTCTGCTATTTCGGGAATCGCGGGCCTAGGCCATATTGCCGTTACCATCGGATTAGTCCTGTTTTTTCTTTTATTGAAAAAAAATCACCATGAAAATATTCGGACGAAGTAGACAAGAGCTGTTTTTCCGAAGCTTATTGAGAGCAGCTGCTTCGGAAAAACGCTAGATTAATTTAAGAATTTGCCAGCTTGTTGAGGAGGTCAATTCTATAATGGGATAGCGCAAGTAATGGAAAAATATGATTATAGCTATGATAATAAATATAGAATTGAGTTGGTAAGCCGATGCCTGTTGGATAAGTAATGGTATGATTCTCCCTTTTTTCTTCTAATAAATATTGTATTCCCCTTTTTACTTCTCTGCTCGCTCCTTCTCCTGCTGCGATTAAAGCATCGACAGCCCAAGCTGTTTGTGATTCCGTGCTAAACGGCAGCGGCACATACGTTAGTTTTTCACAGCTTTGACAGGATTCTCCCCATCCGCCATTTGAATGTTGAATTCTCTTCAGCCAAGTTACTGCCTTTTTGATTGTTGGATGATTTAAAGACATACCAACAGCTGTTAAACCTGTAAGGGCAGCCCATGTACCGTAAATATAACAGACTCCCCATCTGCCATACCAAGAGCCATTTTTCTCTTGATTATCGCTTAGCCAATCTACAGCCAGTTTTATATGAGGATGTGTATAACGCAGATGTGCAAAATAACCTAAATATTCTAGAACTCTTCCTGTTAAGTCAGCGGTAGATGGATCTACTGCTGCATCTTTTGCATTTTCAATAGGAACGAGTTTAAGTATTTCCCAATCTGTATTTTTTTCAAAGGCGCCCCATCTGCCATCTCTGTTTTGCATGGAAAGCAAATAGTTTGTGCCCTTTTGCCAAGCTTGATGAACAGTTGGATTTTTTGCAGCTGCAGCGGTTAAGGCGCGTAGAACAGCTGAGGTATCATCATTGTCTGGATTATTAGTGTTAATGTCAGAAAATCCCCACCCGCCAGGTTCTGTACGGGGATTATGAACCTGCCAATCGCCTCTTTTTGTATGTTGCTTTGTTAGAAGATATTTTGTTGCTTTTTTTATCGTAATAGATTCTGAAGTCATGCCCGCTTGTTGTAATGTATAGCTAATTAATCCTGTATCCCACACGGTGCTGGTAGAATTTTCTAGGTGGCTGAGTTCCCCTCTTTTATCAATAAGAGAGGAGAGACCTGAAACTGCTTTTTTAATAACAGGTGAGTCTTTTTTATAGCCAAGAGCAAGCAAGGCATAAATCATAAAGAAAGTGGCACTGGCATAACTGTAGAGCGTTCCATCTTCTTCGAGTCGATCTAGCATATATTTTTCGCCATATTGAAATCCTAAATGATGAAGATAGGCTGGGAATTTTCCGATTCGTTTCATTTCGTTCCACAGGAAGGTAAGGGGTGACCGCTCATTTTCTAGGTATTCGTAAGATGGATAAAGAGCTATACCTCTTACAAATAAATCATCTAGCTTTGCTTTTGGCTGAAGGGTAAACTTTTTATTGGATGCTATTAACATAGGAATGAAGTGAATCCGGGCATAGGCGCTAAATTGGTAGAAGTTAATAGGCTGAAACGTTGGCAGCAATAAAAATGTCATCGGAATGTATATCATATGGGACCATGGGTATAAACCATTGACGGAAAGCATCCATTTTATCATAAAATGAGCTTTCGCTAAACCACCATTTTTTATAATAAATGATCTTGCCTTCTTCATCTGTTGATCGTCCTTCGTATAATGGCCAGAGTATAGAAGGGCAGTATACGCAATAATGGTTGCTGATAAATGACCATTTGGCTCATCACGATATGCCTTCCAATACCCTTCTTTCTCCTGGGTTGTACGCAGTGTTTTAGTCAAAAGACGGATGTTTTCTTCTTCGGTTTCGATATTTAAAGCTCTAATCGTAATGATATAAAAAGCATCTGTCATTAAGCTACCTTGAAAACGGAATTGAAAAGATCCATCTGTCTGCTGATGTTCAACAAGTTTCTTTATCCGTCTATGTTGCTCTTTTTCAACTGTTTCGAGAATTGTATTCAATAAAGTCACCTCAACTTTAAGATCGTATTAGTAAACTTTATGCATCAAAAGGAAAATCATATTCAGAAATATTTATATTTTCTTTTTTTAGTGGTTGAAATTGGAAAGGAAGAGGACTATAATAAAACATAATTTAATGGAGCGAACATGTTGATCAGAAGGAGTAGCCTAAGAAACTTTTTCAAAAGAGAGCAGTCGGCAGCTGAAAAGATTGTGTAAAAGTCTTTGGTGAAGACATCTGTGAGTGTTACTTTGAAGATTGTACAAACAATTAGTAGGAGTAACCGGCCATCACCGTTATGATACAAGTGGTTTTTTGAAAAGAACAATTTGGGTGGTACCGCGGATAATCCGTCCCTTTTATAGGGGCGGTTTTTTGTTGTTTTTTTCTAAATTACAAGATAGGTTCACGACAGTTTTCTACCATCGTATTTTTGTTTCAAATGTGTACAGAGCAAAAAGATAGGGCTTTTCTTATAAGGAGGTGAGTACCGTGGATGATGATGATGATAACGATATGAATCAAAAAAAATTACTGATTATTTTAGGAGGAACAACGATATGGAATCTTCAAAAAGGGTACTCATCTCTGAGTGCGAACAGTATGTTGGAAAGGAAGTAGTATTAAAGGGCTGGGTGAAGAAAATCCGACAGCTCGGAAAGGTTGGTTTCTTGTTATTAAGAGATCGCACGGGAACGATTCAATGTGTCCTTGAGCAAGAGCAGAATCAACTGAAGATAGAGACAGAAAGTGTCGTTCAGGTGACTGGAGTTCTTGTTGATACGGAAAAAACAGCAAATGGAGTAGAGCTTCAAGTAAGAGAATTAACGATTCTAGCAGAAGCTGGCCCTTTGCCATTCGAAATTAATAAGAACCATGTTAAGGTAGGATTAGATCATTTATTAAACCACCGAGTTCTATCATTAAGACATGAGCAAATTAATGCTATTTTTACGATTCAATCTATGTTTGTAAAAGGTTTTACAGAGTTCCTAACTACTGAAGGCTTTACGCGCATTTTTACACCGAAAATTGTTTCACAGGGAGCAGAAGGCGGTGCTAATGTTTTTACCTTTAACTATTTTGATAAGCATGCTTATTTAGCGCAGTCCCCTCAATTTTATAAACAAATGATGGTTGGCGCTGGGTTTGAACGAGTGTTTGAAATTGCACCTGTATATAGAGCAGAAGAGCATAATTCATCTAGACACTTAAATGAATATATTTCCCTAGATGTTGAAATCGGCTTTATTGACAATGTGGAAGAAGTAATGGAGATGGAAAGGCGGGTTCTTCAATATACTTTTCAGTATGTAAAGGAGCATTGTTCAAACCAGTTAGATTTATTAAAAGTCGAAATACCGGTATTGAATAATATACCAAAAATGACATTAGAAGAGGCACAGCAGCTATTAAAGGATAAGTATCAGAAGAGCTCTCCTGAAGGAGATTTAAATACGGAAGGGGAAAAATACATTGGAAGGTATATAAAAGATAAGTATGGAAGCGATTTTGTTTTTATAACAAACTATCCAAGAACTTCGAGACCAATGTATACAATGCCAAATAAAGAAAACCCAGCTTTAACTGATTCTTTTGACCTTTTATATAAAGGCAGCGAAATTACTTCAGGTGGACAGAGGATTCATTGTCAAACGGAACTGATAGAGTCTTTTAAGGAGAAAGGGTTAAATCCAAGTGAGTTTACAACCTATATCAATTCCTTTGCTTATGGAATGCCACCACATGGAGGATTTGGAATTGGCTTAGAACGTATCATCATGAAGTTTCTAAATTTAGGAAACATCCGCGAAGCAAGTGCTTTTCCAAGAGACTGTGACAGACTTATTCCTTAGAAGGAGATTGTAGAACCAGTGCTGGACGTAAATAAAATTTGCTCTTTACTCGTACACTCGTAGATCAATTTGGAAGTATTTGATGTCCAAAAATAGAACCACATTACGAATAGAGGCAAATTTTATTTACAAGGGTAAACGATAAAAGAAGCAGCTTATTCATAAAAAATTTAGACAATTTGGTAGGGAGGGGTTTCTTTTCCTTTTAGAAAAGGTATATAAAAAGGAGCTAGATTATATATACATAATGGAGGGGGAAGCGCATGCATGAAGAAGTAGAATTAGTGCTTGATGCTAAAGCAGAGCTAGGGGAAGGGCCATGCTGGGATTTCAGGAATAATCTCTTATATTGGGTAGATATTGAAGGGAAAAAAGTACATATGTATAACCATATCTCTGGTAAGCACAAACAAATTCAACTAGAACGTGAAGTGTCAGCCATTATCCCTTGTAGTAAAAAAGATACGGAATTTATTGTTACATTAGATAGCGGTTTTCATCTTTTAAATATAGAAACAGGACAGCTAGAATTCATGACGGATCCAGAGAAGGAATTAACACGAAATCGATTTAATGATGGCAAGTGCGATGCTAAAGGGCGATTGTGGGCAGGAACGATGAGCAGGGATGATAAGAAAGAGGCAGCCCTTTATTGTCTTGGAAAAGATGGCAGATGCACAGCGAAGATGAGCGATTTAACTATTTCAAATGGAATGGCATGGACAAGCGATAATAAATACTTTTACCATATTGATACACCTACCCAAATTATCACTCAATATGAATATGAGTTAGAAACAGGAGAGCTAGGGAGGGCAAAACAGATTATTAATTTCTCTGAGGAAGAGGGATTTCCAGATGGCATGACGATTGATAGCGAAGGAATGCTATGGGTGGCTCATTATGGTGGAGGAAAAGTATCGAGATGGAATCCCGATAATGGTGAAAAACTAGAGGAAATTCTTTTGCCGGTCCCAAATGTGACTTCTTGTACATTTGGGGGAAAAAGGCTGGATGAATTATATATAACTACAGCACGGTCTGGTTTAGATGATGAGAAGTTAAAAGAGCATCCACAATCAGGAGGACTATTCAAAGTGAAGTTAGGTATAAAAGGCGTCAAGACTTATTTATATCAGAACTGAAGCTTACTAGTTTATAAGCGCGATTACGTTTTAATAGAGAAAAGAGAGTGGGCAAAAGATAGCCACTCTCTTATTTGATTATTTAACAACTAATAGGGCATTTGGCTCTTTTTATGCTAGTTTGGCTGCTTCTTCCGTTGCTCTTAAGGAGTTTTTCGAACCATCAATTGCTAAAAGAATAGTAGAATACATCATTTACGCCCCTTTTCTGATTTAGTGCTCAGATACTTTTGCATTTGGGTTTTGAAAAACAGTAAGCTTATCCACTATCTTTTGACTAGCGGAATTTAACCCTGTCATTATTACTGTATTCTGGTTTTCCTTTAACTTTAAGGCGATTTTATCAATCGCACCAACTGCAGAATCATCCCAAACATGAGAATGGGTAAAATCGATGAAAATCTGGTTGTTGGTAATGGAAGTATCAAATGCTTTAATAAAACTGTCAACAGATGCGAAGAATAATTGACCTTCCACCGTATAGTGCTCTTCATTCGTTCTTTCTTGCTTATGCACCTTAACATGGGAAATCTTCGCTGCGAAAAAGACCGCACTTAACAGGACTCCAGCAATAACGCCAAGGGATAAATTATCGGTTGCAACCACAATAATGACTGTCACAAGCATGACTACGGCATCTGCCTTTGGCGCATTCACGAGATATTTGAAGGAAGACCAGTTAAAGGTGCCGATACAAACCATAATCATAATGCCGACTAATACTGGCATTGGAATCTGTACAACGAGACTGCCTAATACCATAATCAAAAACATAAGAAAGACTCCGGCAACAAAGGTAGATAATCGGCCTCTTCCTCCCGATTTTACATTGATGACGGATTGACCAATCATTGCACAGCCAGCCATGCCACCGAAGAATCCTGTCACAATATTAGCGATTCCCTGCCCTCTTGCTTCTCTATTTTTATTGCTTTCTGTATCGGTTGCATCATCAACGATAGAAGATGTTAATAAGGATTCCAGTAGGCCGACAATAGATAAAGCCAATGCATAAGGAAAAATAATCGCTAATGTTTCAAAGGAATATGGCACATTTGGAAGGAAGAAAGTTGGTAAGGACTGTGTAATTTTCCCCAAATCTCCAACAGTAGCAACATTAACATTTCCAAAAATAGCAACAGCCGTTAAAATAATAATAGCAATCAGCGGCGCAGGAATAATCTTTATAAATCTTGGCAAGATATACACAATTAATAATGTAATAATAACGAATAAATAAGTTATATTTGTTACGTTAATAAGATGTGGAACTTGAGCCATAAAAATAAGGATGGCTAAGGCATTAACAAAGCCAATCATCACGGCTCTTGGAATAAACTTCATCAGCTTGGCTATTTTTAATACGCCAAAAATAATTTGAATAATACCAGTTAGAATCGTAGCAGCAAATAAATATTCCAACCCGTAATCTCTGACTAATGGTCCCATTAATAGTGCCATTGCCCCTGTAGCTGCCGAAATCATCCCAGGTCTTCCACCTGTAAACGAAATAACTACAGCCATTGTAAAGGAAGCATATAATCCAATCATCGGATCTACTCCAGCGATAATAGAAAAGGCAATTGCCTCTGGTATTAGCGCTAAGGCAACAACCATTCCTGATAAAATATCCCCGCGGATATTCGAAAACCATTCCCTTTTTATCTTTTCAATCAAATGATTCACCTCAATATAGTCTTCTGTTTCCTAAAAGTAGTCTATCACGTTTATTCCCAAAAAGGAATAATTTTTGGGAAAGTTTTTACAAGGTCTTCATTTCTGTCTATAATAGGAAAAAGAGATAACGTTGGAGGCAATGAAGATGATATATGGCTATATTCGCCCAACCATCGCAGATATTCACTGCGAGCAGCAGTTAAAAATACTAAAATCTATATGTGAGCAAGTGTATAAAGAAGAACACGATTCGGCAAAAAATAGAACAGAGCTATTGGAATTGTTGTCGTCCCTTTCCAAGGGAGACAAGATTGTGGTGGTGCAATTATTCGCGATTGCAGACTCGAGTAGACATCTGATGGAGATATTAGATATCCTTGAGAAGAAAGGTGCCTATTTACAGACAATTAAGGAAGATATTGATACAGAAAGAACAAAAAAATATTCATTGTCCGAAATGCTGTCCCATTTAATAGAATTCCAGAATGAAATTATTCGAGAAAGAACCAAAAAAGGGATGGAGTATGCGAAACAGCATGGGAAAACAAGCGGCAGACCTCGAAAAGCCGATGAGAATGTAAAAAAAGCAATCGAGATGTATCAATCAAAAAAATATACCTTGAAAGATATAAAAAAAGAAACAGGGATAAGTAAGTCTACTTTATATCGGTATTTGGAGAATTAGTCATGAAATTACTTTAGAAGGAAAGATGGAGAGCCACAGAGGATTTTATAATTATAATCTAAGAGAAAAAGCAGCAGATTCCAGATAAACAATAACCAGAACAACCATATGTTTGTTCTGGTTTATCATTTAAAACTTAATTTGTTTTTAGCAACTGTTTAACAATGGTACCTAAAGAGCTTTCTCCCATAAACGGAGCCAGTTTCGCCAGGAGTTCTGGAGACAGCCTGTCAGGATCAATGCGAGCTAGTAATCGTTCGATCGCTTCTTCCTCTAAAAAAGGTGACAGCTCAGTAAGCTCCTCTAATTCTATTTCATCATCTACTGCTTTATCCACCAGCATATTTAATGTTTCTTCTCCTATAAATGGGGCCATCTTTCGGATGAATGGCCAGCTGCCTCTTCCACCTGCAATCAAAGTCAATTGATCAATTGTTTCTTCTTCTAAAAAGGGGGCTAATGGCAGAATCTTTTCTTCATTTAAAGGATCCTTTATTTCTTGCAGAACAAGCTCATTTAGAGCTGTGTCACTTACGAATGGAGCTATTTCTGTAATGAACCTCCATGTTAACTTGCCTGTGCTTACTTTTAGGAGCATATCATTCATGTATTCTTCCTCTAAGAATGGCGCTAGATGCAATAACTCCATTGGTTCAGCGGATTCATTAATTAACTGATCAGCTATTTTGTTTAATGCATGTGCAGATACAAAAGGAGCAATACGCTGTATCATTTTCCAATTGATTGCTTTTTTCGCTGCTTCTATAACTATTTCATCTAATGCTTCTGTTTGTAAAAAAGGAGCTAGGTGGACGATGGAGTCTATATCCCAAACATTGGTATTCATCTTTTCTGATACTTTACTCAGCTGGCTAGATTTAATAATAGGAGCGATATCGACAAGCTCATTTACTTGTGCGGATCCTGAATTGATTAAATGAGCAACTTCTTCTGGTTTATCCTCCGATAAATGCTGCACGATTTTTCCTAATTGTTTAGAATGGTCCATCTTATCAACCCCCGCATTCATTAAGAGGTCAATAGATATATCAAATACATGTGCAATAACAGGAATGGTTGTAATATCTGGAAGGGACTCGCCTCTTTCCCATTTTGATATCGCTTGGTGACTAATATTTAATTTATCTGCTAACTCTACTTGGGTAAGATCTTTTTCCTTTCTTAATTTAGATATATAAGCACCAATTTTTCGTGAATCAATCATCCTATCATCTCCTTTATTTTTCCAGTGCGCACTGTCTACTTCGATACTAGCATACATACCGAAGTGTGCCTATCAACGGTTGGTTGAATCTGCGAAAAATAATGATTCTACTGGTGGTAGAATTAGCTGTTTGCAATTATAGATGATGGATCTTGTCTTTCCGAGGTACATAATAAAAACCAATGCCAATTTAGAAACTAAAAAAGTCCACAAAGAGTATCAAAACTCCTTGTGGACTATTAAAAACTTATACTAGTACGCCTTCTTTATATTCCTTTGTTAAGGTTGGCCAGTATTCTTTATTTGCTTCAATTAAATCATCAAGGACTGCTTTTGCTACTTTAGCTGATGGTAAAGTTTTATTTAAAGTGAAAGCCTGTAATGCTTTTTCGTAGGAACCTTCCACAATTGCTTCAACTAAGATCTTTTCAGATGCTAATTGTTGGTCAATCATTGCTTTATAGAAGTAAGGAATATCTCCCACAAATTCAGGCTTAGGACCGTCACTAGTAATAAGTGCAGGTACTTCAATCATTGCATCAGCTGGCAGGTTTGGAATCGTGCCATTGTTTTCTACCATAACTAAATATCTTTTTCCTAGATTTTGCGCAAGAGATACCGTTACATCTACAATAAATGTTCCATGTACACCAACCGCGAAGGAATCTTCTAAAATCCCTGTCTCTTCATATTTCTTCACTGTTTCAAATAGAGTTTTTTCACGCCCGTCCATTACTTCATTCGCACGGGTATATTCTTTATTAGAAGTTTCGACAATATGATCTGGGAACAAATAGTATTGTAAATAAGGGTTTGGCAGATATTCTGGAAAATGATCCATGATTAGTTTAATGTTCTTAAATGTTTTAATCCAAGAAGAATCGGCATGACGATAGTCAATTTTGGAAATATCTTCTGTCAGTAAACCGTATTTATAAACATGTTCGCGAATCTCTGGCAATCTTTCCACACCATCCACTTTAATGCTTGTAAACCAGCCAAAGTGGTTTAAACCGAAATAGTCTACTTCTAATTCTTCCCTTTCGACTCCAAGGATTGCTGCAATATTACGCATGGTTGCTACCGGCATATCACAAATATTTAGGACTCTTGAATTTGGTCGTAATTTGCGTACTCCTTCTGCCACAATGGATGCTGGGTTAGAGTAGTTTACAATCCATGCAGTTTCTTTTGCATATTTTTCTACATAATCGATTAATTCGATCATTGGTGCAATCGTTCTAAGTCCATAAGCTAATCCACCAGGACCACAGGTTTCTTGTCCGACTACATTATGGGAAAGAGGGATTTTCTCATCTAGCTCACGCATCGCATATTTTCCAACTCTCATTTGGGCAAATACAAAGTCTACATCCTCAAATGCGGTTTGTGGATCTGTTGTATCAATGACTTTAATTTTATCTGTATATTCCTCAATAACAGCTTTAGCGGCCACAACTACTTTGGCTTGTCTTTCTCCGTCAATATCATAGAAACGAATTTCAGATAGAGGCAGATCCTCTAGACGATCCATCAGACTACGAATAATTCCTGGTGTATAAGTGCTTCCTCCACCTGCAACTGCTAATTTAAATGTCTTCATCTTAAATACCTCCTAATTGTTGGTCTACTTGGTCTCGAACTGATTTCACATTTAAGCCATAAACAACTTGAACATTATTACCAGACTTGATAATACCTTTTGAGCCTGTTTGTTTTAATGTTTGTTCATCTACTATATTTGGATCTTTCAAAATTAAGCGCAATCTTGTATAGCAATTATCGACATTTTCAATATTCGCTTTTCCACCTAATGCATTAACAATAGTTGCACCTAAAGCAGAGGGGGAGTCATTTCTTGCAGTAGCAGATGCTGCTGCTTCTGCATTTGCTGTCTCACTTGTTTCTGTATCCTCTTCGCGACCCGGTGTTTTTAAATTTAATTTAAGAATTAAGAAGCGGAAAAGTAGGAAATAGATAGCTGCCATTAATAGTCCTACTAAGATAAACATTGGCCAGTTTGATTTCGTCGTACCAAGCGGCAAGTTATATAGCAGGAAGTCAATAAATCCATTAGCGCCAATCGCATGAACATTAAAGATACTTAAGAGCATCATTCCTACACCTGAAAGTACAGCATGTAACACAAACAAGATTGGTGCAGTGAACAGGAAGGCAAATTCTAATGGCTCTGTTACTCCTAGTAAAAAAGAAGTAAAGGCTGCCGGAAGAAGAATGGCTTTTGCGATTGTTTTCTTCTTTTTATCTGCTGTCACATACATGGCTAAAGCTGCACCCATCAGGCCAAACATTTTACTTAGGCCACGAGCATCCCAGTTAACGGTACTGCTTAGTACTTTAATGCTTGAGTCTGCCATTTCAGCAAAGTAGATATTTCTCGCTCCGTAGATAATTTCGTTTCCGATATGGGCTACTCCACCTAGTTCTGTATACAGAAATGGAGTATAAACTAAGTGATGAAGACCGGTTGGGATTAAGATTCTTTCTAAGAATCCATAAATAAGTAAGCCAAATACTCCTAAATTCTTAATGCCGCTTGCAACAGCTGTAATGCCATCTTGTACAAATGGCCAAAATTCTGCAGCAATCGCTCCTAAAATCATGGCACTAGGGATGGCTAAAATAGCAACAAAGCGATGTCCTGAGTAAATGGCCATAACCCCTTTAAATTCTGTGTCACAGTACTTATTGTGTAAGATACCAACTAGAGCACCGAGAAGAATTCCGGAGAAAACACCCATTTCTAACACTTGAACATTTAATACCATTGCTTGACCAGCTAGCTGCATTTCCTCTGGTGCCACTAAGCTGCCAGACAGACTTAACACTTGATGCATGGCATTTATGAAAATAACGAAGGTAACTAGTCCAGTTAAAGCAGCATATCCTTTATCCTTTTTAGCTAAGCCAATTGGAATGCCGACAGCAAAGATTAAAGCAAGGTTTTGTAAAATTGATACAGCAGAAGAAGAAATAAATTTCCCTGTATTTTGGATAGATGGATGTTCTAGAAACGGGATATATTGTGCTAAGTTTCCGTTTCCGAAAACATTTCCAAATGCGATAAATAATCCGATAATCGGTAGAATGAGAATTGGTGCGAATAAGGATTTCCCGAATAGCTGAAGACCATTTACGACCTTTTTCATCTATAAAACCTCCCTTTTTGGTAAGCGTTATCATATCTTTTAATATCCAAAGTATATAATTGAACATATAATTTTGAAAGGGGTTGCAATCATTGTGTACTATGTCTTTCAATCCTGTAACATGTTACACGTTATGGAAGGAAAGGCAAATGGACGAAATAGAGAGGATGTTCTCCCGAGCATCCTCTATTTTGGCGTTATTAAGGAAAGTTGTTAATATTCTTTAATAATCCCCCTTTTAATCGCGATAATTAAGAGTAAATCAATAAGCATAAACATATTGGATTCATAGGAGGTTACCTCAAATTCTTGTTGAGATTCAATAGTAGGGTCAAGGACCGTAAAGACAATATCAGAAATTTTGGCTGTTGAGCTTTTATTATTTCCGGTGAAAAGTATCGTTTTTACGCCTTTATCCTTGGCGATTTTTACTTTCTCTAGTACTTTAGCTGTTTCGCCAGAACGGGAAAAAGCGATGAGTAATTTGTATTTTTGAATATTATTGAGAAAAATGGCACGACTGTCGCTGGTAGTTGTATTGGAAACGTAATAACCAAATAACTCTAATTTCTTAGCGAAATAGCTAGAAAAAAGAGTGGAAAAGCCAGCGCCATAAAAATATATCATTTTATTTTCATTGATTTGAGATAAGAACTGTTCAATGGTTGTCTCATCTAGTGAGTCGATTGTTTGTTTATAATTACGCTTAAAGGAGGATACCGCCTCTATTAATGGTTGATGAATACTATCTACATATTCCACTTCTTGATCAAGCATCTTTGTTACTTTTAAATTTAGGTTGTAAATGAATTCACTATACCCACTAAAACCAAGTTTTTTACAAAGGCGGATAATGGTTGCAGTAGATACGAAGAGATCATTAGCCGCTGCTCGGATACTTAACGTTTCTCCGGCTAACTTTTTCTCTATCAGAAACTGGATAATATCGTTCTCTGCTTCGGTTAAATTTTTGTCATTAGTATAATCAAGAAAAAGCATATCTGAATTTTTCAAATCTATCATCATTCCTTGTTCATATTTTCGTCTAGTATGGATTCTTTTATTATAAATGATGTTTTTTCTATATGGATTGATTGGATAGCATAGCATAATATCTATAGGGATGCCAATACTATTAAAACTATGTAAGTGTTGGAGGTTTTACTTTATGTCCCAATCAAATATAAAACTAACATCTTCAGAAATTGCTTCTCTGTGGACATCTTATTTAAATAACTGTATGTCTAAACAGGTTCTCACTCATATGGTACAACATGTGAAGGATCGGGAAATTGTCGATGCTATTCGCTTTGCTTACCGATTTGCTCAAAAACAGGAAAAGCGCTTTGCGAAAATTTTCCTGGAAGATAAATTTGCCATACCACATGGCTTCACAGAAGACGATGTAAATAAAAAGGCCCCAGCCTTGTTTACCGATCCCTTCTGTTTAGCCTATATTAATCAAATGGCAAAAGCAGGATTAGTGGCATACGGGGGATTCTTATCAATGTGCACACGGAAAGATATAATCCGTTTTTTTCAAGAGGGACTACTGGATACTTCAAAGCTATATCAGTTAAGTACCTCTATTCTTGATAAAAAAGGATTGTTAGTCCGAGCCCCCTTTACTTCCGTACCAAAGGAAGTCGATTATATTGAAAATAGAAAATACTTGAGTGGTTTCTCTTTATTTCACAAAAAGAGACCATTAAATGCAGTGGAAGTTTCCCATCTTTTTATGAATACACAGACGAATAATATGGGACTTAAGATTACCTTGGCTTTCGCCCAGACAACGACGAATAAAGAAGTACAGGCTTATATGTTAAGAGGAAAAGATATTTCACAAAAACACTTAAAAATATTTACAGATACTCTATTAAAAGAAGGGATACAAAGTCCGAACACTTCCGATATTGGTATTACAGATTCTACTGTACGCACTTTTTCTGATAAATTAATGATGTTTCATATAAGTTTATTGAGTGCCTCAGGAATTGGAAATTATGCATTAGCGGGAGGAGCTAGTCAAAGAAGTGACCTGCTACTTAATTATGATAGGCTTTCGATCGAAATTGGCCAGTATGCCAAAGATGGGGCAGATTTAATGATTGACTATAATTGGGTGGAGCAGCCGCCGTCAATTATAAAGATTAAAAATGATGTAACAGGGAAATAGAGAGAAATTATATTCACAGTGTATACAAACTCCTGTATTTTGGAAAGAAATTGGAGTTAAGTATATTTATTAACCTCTTTCAATCAGGGGGTTGCTTTCCGTGGCGCTCGCGCTGAGCCGCGGTCTGCTTACAGCCTGCAGGGTCTTAGGCTGTCTCGCTAACCACAGGAGTCTCACCCCCTCCACTCCAAGCAACGCATGAAAATGCAATTCTACTTCTCCAATATCTTTTTGTCGACAAACTCAAATTATTTTTCCCTGTTACTCTTTTCTAAGCTTCCCGCTCCTCATTAAGCTTGCTGTTCTTTTTAACCTTATGAGCGCTTTCCTCTAAGATGTACATGACCGGTAATTGAGAAGTGATATTTGATCGTCCTGTATATACTTCTGTAACATAATACGCAATATTTATATCAGATATTTTTGCAAGGTGACAGTCTTTACTATTAGTAATGCTAATAATATTGCAGCCTTCCATTTTTAATCGATTTGCAAGATGAATGGTATAATCTGTTTCACCAGAAACCGATAAGATGATAGCGGTACATTTTTTCAGCTCCTTGCTGTTAATTGGGTAAAAGGGGTCTTTTATAAAAGTGGAAAACTTCCCTAAACTTGAAAAATATCTAGCACCATACTCCGCTAAAATGCCTGAACTTCCTGTTCCTACAAAAATTACTTTATCAGATTGACTAACCATATCCGCAGTTTCTTGTATATATGTTTCGAAATTACCTTTCATTGTGCGTTCTAAGAACTCAGAAAGATAGTATTTCGTTGACTTTAAGTTTTCTTGCTTACTTCTATCTAAATATAATTTTAATTTAACCTTAAACTCGGAAAAACCATCACAGTTTAACTTTCGGCAGAATCTAAGAATACTAGATGTGGATACATGCGTTTCATCGGATAATTCTCTAATACGCATATATATAACTTTATCGATATTTTTTGTAACATAGTTATAGAGTAGCATTTCTAAATCATTAAAGGATTGGATCATTTCATTTGTGAACAAATTATTCCCTCCTACTCTAAATAGAATTTTCCTTACATTCACCATTTTTCCAACTATTAATGGACTGAAAGTATATGTGAATCGCAAATAGATGAAAAATTCGCTGTCCATAAAAATATAAATGGTTCAACTAATCATCAGTGGGGATGACTTCCTTAATCATGGTAATCTTTCCTCTATTATAAAACAGGTTGTGACTAAAATGTAACAAATTCCTTCCGAAGAAAAAAGATAGTAAGTGGTTATTTTTACTTCTAATTAGTTTGCAAACGCATACATTTTAAGTGGAAGGGGGTATGTAATTGCCTGAGAAAATTAGAAATTCCTTGTGGGGTCAGCTTTTGCGCCGATTGAGTAAGGGGAGCATATGATGAAAAAGGACCATTCGAATGAGAATATTATACAAAAATCAATTATTGGAGGGAAGAAAATGAAGAAATTACTTTTAGTTTGTGCAGCGGGAATGTCTACTAGTTTATTAGTAAATAAAATGAAAGATGCAGCAAAAGAAAAAGGAATAGAGCTCGAAATCTTTGCATTGCCAGTATCAGAATGTCAAAAAGTCGCACATGAAGTGGATGTCGTTTTATTAGGTCCTCAGGTGCGTTACCAAAAACCACAGGTGGAGGAGATTATTGCGGGGAGAGTTCCGGTAGAAGTAATTGATATGAGAGCATATGGAATGATGAATGGCAAAGCAGTATTAGAAAGAGCATTAGAATTAATGGCATAAATCAATCAGCAACTTGCACCTAAAGAAGCCTGCAAAAATAGTTTTCCAATGTAAAAATAACATATTTATTTAGGGGGAATTATAATGGGTTTTATGGCGGCCTTTGAAAAGTTTGCGGAGAAAACGTTAGTGCCAGTTGCAGCAAAATTAAATTCACAAAGGCATATCGTTGCTATCCGCGATGCATTTATTCTATCTTTTCCTATTACGCTTGCAGGTTCATTAATTGTATTACTAAATTTTGCTGTCTTAGCACCAGACGGATTCATTGCCAAAATCCTATTCTTGCATAAATTATTTCCAAATTTAGCTGATTTACAAGCGGTTTTTTCTCCTGTATTAAATGGCTCTGTTAATATATTATCTATGTTCATCGTCTTTCTCGTTGCCAGAAATATGGCAATTTCACTCAAAGCCGATGAATTATTAAGTGGGCTGACAGGTCTTTCTGTATTTTTTATTATTTATCCACCATATACCAATGTAGAAGGAACCAACTTTTTAACAACTCAATGGGTAGGAGCACAGGGACTATTTGTTGCTTTAATTGTGGGATTACTAGTTGGTGAGCTTTTCAGCAGATTATCTAGATCCAAAAAATTACAAATAAACATGCCTGATTCTGTACCTCCGGCTGTTTCTCGTTCTTTTAAAGTATTATTTCCTATTATAATTATTACTGTGGTGTTCGCTATTGCAAACGCTTTAATAAATGCAGTTTATCCAGAAGGCTTACATGGATTTATTTACGCAGTGATTCAAACTCCATTGAAGAGTTTAGGCACCAATATTGTTTCCTTAGTTATCTTAGCGATAGTTTCCAACCTATTATGGGTTTTTGGAATCCATGGTCCGAATACCATTGCTGCTATACGGGAAGCTATGTTTGCAGAAGCGGGCTTAGAAAACCTTAACTTCGTCGCAGAGCACGGTACAGCTTGGGGAGCACCATATCCCGTAACTTGGGCAATTAATGATGCTTTTGCAAACTATGGTGGTTCCGGAATGACGCTGGGATTGCTTATTGCTATCTTTATTGTGGCAAAAAGGCAGGATTACAGGGATATTGGAAAACTTTCACTTGCACCAGGGATATTTAATATAAATGAGCCAATTATTTTTGGTTTGCCAGTTGTATTAAATCCAATTTTAATTGTGCCATTTATTCTTGTTCCAGCCATAAATATTATTATTGGATATGTTGCGATTGTATCAGGATTGATTCCACCAATTGCGTATTCCGTTCCATGGACTACACCAGGACCGCTGATTGCTTTCCTTGGAACAGGTGGAAATTATATTGCGCTATTGCTTGGTTTTGTTTGCTTGGCTGTTTCTACACTGGTGTATATACCATTCGTTATGGCAGCAAATAAAGCAAACGCCGTAAGTTATGGAGGGGAGAAAAAGTGATTCGGCTGCTTCTGCTTAAAGTGATAGAAAAATGAATCAATATACTATTCAATTTTTCTGTGGACAAATAAATTATGTCCGAGATGTTTTTGAAAATTACCAGGATGATTACATCACAACTAGCATAAAGGTTATTAACAAGATTAAAGCGGAGCTAGTAGTTGTTACATCTTTATCAGCGGAGCTTGCCATACGCCATGTAGAGAAAATATTTCAGCAGTCTAAATATGGTTGTGCGCTCCACTTTCATACGACCATAACAGAAGGATAATCAATAGAAAATGTCAAACAAGGGGTACTTCTTTAAGGAGTATCCCTTGCTATAATTTCGAGTTAGTTAATAGTATTTTTTATGATAGTATGTAAAGGCTACTAAAGAATGGAATTTTAATACTAGGTAAAATCTGCATCTTTCTTTTTAGCTCGTATTACCTTATAATTATTTTAACTTTATTTTTAAGCAGGGGGAGATTTCGATGAGTGAAGTCTCTTTCTGTTTGTTTGCGATTTTACAAATAAGCAATGGATTTTTACTATTGACACAATTGGTGTATAGTTATTAATAGATAATTTTTAGAAGGAATAGGGTGTTGAACAATGAGTGAATATCGAGTATTACTTTATTATAAATATGTACCGATTGAAAATCCGGAGGAATTAACCAAAGAGCATTTAGCTTTTTGTAAAGAACTAGGATTATTAGGTCGAATTCTAATTTCCCACGAGGGGATTAATGGAACAGTTTCTGGTACGGTAGAGCAAACAGACAAGTATATCGAAGCAATGAGACAGGATCCGCGTTTCAGCGATACTATTTTCAAAATTGATGAAGCAGATGGACATGCTTTTAAGAAAATGCATGTTCGTCATAAAAAAGAATTAGTTAACTTAAGCTTAGAGGACGATGTAGATCCACTTAAATTAACTGGTAAGCACTTAAAGCCAGCAGAATTTTATGAGAAAATGCAAGATCCTGATACAATTGTGATCGATGCTCGTAATGATTATGAATATGATCTTGGTCATTTCCGAGGTGCGATTAAGCCAGAAATTGAAACATTTAGAGAACTGCCACAATGGATAAAAGAAAATAAAGATATACTAGAAGGTAAAAAGATTCTTACTTACTGTACGGGTGGAGTAAGATGTGAGAAATTCTCTGGCTGGCTAATGAAAGAGGGTTTTGAAGATGTAAGCCAATTAGATGGGGGAATTGTGACTTACGGAAAAGACCCAGAAGTACAAGGCGAGCTTTGGGATGGTCAATGCTACGTATTCGACCAAAGAATCAGTGTGCCAGTCAATCAAAAAGAACATGTGATTGTAGGACGTGACTTCTTTACTGGGGAGCCATGTGAAAGATATGTAAACTGTGCAAACCCAGAGTGTAACCGCAAAATGCTTTGCAGTGAAGAAAATGAAGAGAAGTATATGAGAAGCTGCAGCCATGAGTGCCGCACACATCCAAGAAACTTCTATGTAAAACAACATGGACTCACACAAGAGCAAGTGGAAGCAAGAGTAAAAGAAATTGCTCAATGGGAAGAAGAAAGCAAAGTAATGTAATAGGAAAGGCTGTCCGTTGCGGGCGGCCTTTTTTAGTTTGAGAGAGGTTTGGCTGATAAAATGTGGTTTTGGCTGATAGATGCATCACTTTGGCTGAAAAAACCAAAGTTTGGCTGATAGATGCATCACTTTGGCTGAAAAAACCAAAGTTTGGCTGATAAGTGCTCCAATTTGGCTGAAAAAACCAAAGTTTGGCTGATAAGTGCACCAGTTTGGCTGAAAAAATCAAAGTTTGGCTGATATCTACTCCAATTTGGCTGATAAAAGCAAAACTTGATTGAAAAGGCAATAGCTTTCTGCAAATAAAAAACGAAAAAGAGGCTAATATCCCACGTATTTATGCGATATCAACCTCATTTCCCCACTTCATATTCATTGCAGACAAACCAAGTTTGTCTGCAACGTTTCAAAACTACTAGTTTGATGTGTACTCTAGCCCAATGCTTTTCTTACAATTCGAATGTTTCCCCTAGTTCTAATACTTTCCCTTTCAAACCAAGTTCCTCAAGCTTATTTACAAACGCCTTAGCGTCTTGCTCAATTACAGGGAATGTATTGTAGTGGATGGGAATAATTAATTTTGCTTGATACCATTCGGCTGCTTGCAGCGCATCCTCGGGTCCCATTGTAAAATGGTCTCCAATGGGTAGAAAGACAACGTCTAAATGGTGTCGGTCTCCAATCATCTTCATATCACTGAAAAGTCCAGTGTCTCCGGCATGATGGATGGTTTTCCCTTCTGCTTCAATAATATATCCACCTGGCATTCCGCCATATAAGATATTTTTATTTTCTTCATCAATAATCCCGGAACTGTGGAATGCATGCGTCATTTTTGCTTTAGCAAAGCCTAAATCGACTGTTCCGCCGATATTCATACCAATTGTTTCTACACCTTGCCAAGACATATAAGCAGCTAATTCAGGGTTAGCAACAACTGGAGCATTATTTGCTTTGGCGATTGGTGCCGCATCGAGAATATGATCCATATGTGCATGTGTCAGTAAAACAGCATCCACTTTCACTTCTTCCACTTTTGTAACAGCAGAAGGGTTGCCACTAATAAACGGGTCAATAATTAAAGACTTTCCTTCTGTACTAATTTCAATAGTGGATTGACCATGATAAGTAATTTTCATGCAAAATCATCTCCTTAAAATTCCACATAGGTGGATTATTGTCCATTTTAGATTAAAGCAGAGAAAGGAAAAATACCAAATGATATGCTTGTCTATTTCTCAAATCAGTATTGACACTAACTTGTAAGGAAATACGCAGAGACAAGAAAGGCTATTGTTGTTTCGGCTGACATAAAGCTAGCATAATAAAAGAAATAATGGTGATGGTTATTACCCAAATCCAAGCCATTTTCATATTGCCAGTTTCAATGGCGACATAAATAGCAGTAGGCAGTGTCTGTGTTTTCCCTGGGATATTACCGGCAAACATTAAAGTTGCACCAAATTCTCCTAAACCTCTGGCAAAGCTAAGGATGCTTCCAGACATAAGCGAGTGGGAGGCTAGTGGAATAGAAATAGATGTTAAAACTTTCCACTCGTTTGCCCCATCAACACGTGCCGCCTCTTCAATCGAGCGGTCAATCTGGATAAACCCAGCCTTTGCCGATTGATACATTAAAGGAAAAGACACCATAAACGCAGCAATTACTGCAGCCCACCATGTAAAAATAATTGGTTGATGAAAAAGCCATTCGATTCCTTTTCCAATGATACTATTGCGCCCAAAGACAACGAGCAATAAAAAGCCAGTAACTGTTGGGGGAAGAACGATTGGCAGTAACAAACAGGTTTCCAGCAATACCTTGCCTTTAAATTTTCGTCTCGCTAATAAAGCGGCTAGAATTATTCCCGAAACAATGACGCAGACAGTGGCAATGAGTGACACTTGCAAGGAAAGAGAAATGGGAGACCAAAAGTTACTCCAATCCTCTTTAGTTAACAATAAATCCATTTTCTTTAAAAACCTCTAGGCTAATGGGTGTCTGCAAATAGTCATAAAATAGTTTGGCTGCCTGATAATGCTTACTGTCTTTGATGATACCTAGAGGATAAACAATGGGAGAATGACTCGCTTCATCCGCAATTGCTGCTACCTGAACAGTATCAGAAGTCTTTGCATCGGTTCCATAAACAATGCCTGCTGCTACATTATTTGTTTCTACATAAGAAAGAACTTGGCGCACATCCTTTGCAGGAACGATATTTTCTTGGATCTTTTCCCATATATGCAGGGATTGCAGTGTTTCTTTTGCATAATTTCCTGCTGGAACGGATTCGGGTATACCGATAGCGATTTTTTCTGTATCCAATGTTTCTAAATCTGCAAAGTTATCGATAGTAGTGTCAGCCTGTTTATTGGTGATTAATACTAAATTATTCTTAACTAAGTTCATATGATCGGAATCCCTAATGAAGCCATCCTTTATTAAAAGCGCCATCTTATCCTCTGCTGCAGAGAGAAATAAATCGACGGGAGCTCCCTGGGAAATTTGCTGCTGCAATGCTCCAGATGAACCAAAATTAAAAGTTAGGGTAATATCTGGATGCTCCTTTTCGAATTTCTCTTTGATTGACTCTAATGCATCTTGCATACTGGCAGCAGCAGAGATGGTTAAGGAAATAGGTTCTTGTTTAGATGCTGCTGATTGCCCTTGCTTATTGCTGCAAGAAGCTAAAATCAATATCGTAATTAAGAGTATAATAGGTTGGAATTGTTTTTTCATCATGCCTCTCCTTTTTGCCAAACCTCCATTAGGGTTTTCTGTTCTTGTTTATTCAAAGTGGATAATGGCTCTCTACAAATACCTGCTTCTATGTTGCTTTCAGATAATAGATATTTAATAGCCCGCAGTGCACCTATTTCTAGAATAGTATGTATCGTTGGCAGCAATTTGGAGAACTGTTTTTCCGCCAATTCCCATTTTTGTGATTTTATCAATTGAACAATTTGTTGTATTTCTTGGGGAAAAATATTTCCTATTATACTAGTAATTCCATTATATCCGTTACGCAAATGGTCTAAAAGGTATAAATCTGTACCGGTTAAGACAGAGAAGGATGAACCAAGCTCTTTTTGAAGGATAAGAGCATTGTCGGGATTTCCAGCTTCCTTTAACCCTTTTATTTGGGGACGTTTCTCTACTATACGATAGAGAGTATTTAATTCCAGGTTAAATCCAGTACGGGATGGATTATTGTAAAGCAAGATGGGTAAATCGGTAACTGTGCAAACTTGTTCGACATATGCTACAGCTTCTTTCTGACTTATTCGTAAATAAGGAGGAAACCCTAGCATTATTCCATCTAACCCTTCTTTTTGAGCAGCTTCTGCTAGTCGAATCGCCTCTGTCGTTCTTACAGCAGCAACTCCACCAATGAGAAGGAAATCATCTTTCCCTGCGGACTTTACCTCCCGATAGAGAATCTGTCTTTCTTCGATTGTCATGGAATGCTGTTCCCCTGTTGATCCACTAATAAGCAGTGCTGGGACATGATTCTGTTTATAGTAATCTATTAATGAATAGATGCCGGTTTGCGAAAGCTTTTCCCTTTGGTCAAAGGGGGTTACCATTGCAACACTATATGAAACAAATGGATTTTGTGTAATCATTTTCCTAACTCCTTTCAAAATAGATTATACTTAAACTATTCAGATAATGGTACAGAAAGCTGTCTAATGAAGTCTTTCTATCAATTTATCTTTTTCTTGGGATGAAATCAATATGAAGTGGAGAAGGGAGTAGAAGTTTTATGATGAGAGTGGCACTTAATTATGCAATTATGCTGGAGCAAGTGAAAGCAAAGGGATTTAAGGAAGAGGCGGTTAGCAAAGCTCTCGAAACAGAAGATTTTGCGTTCTTTCAGAACTGTGGAAATGGCTTGCCAGATTGGCAGACGCTTTTCTCCTATTATAAAGACAATAAAGCTAGAGTCAAAGCGATTATGCAAGATGATTATGAAATAACCTTTTTGACTAAGGGAACGTTAAAAAGGCTTATACTATTGAAATATCAATTAGTAGAGGGAAGAGACTATGAGGACCGCGGTGAATCAATTGGAACTATTACATTGCCGAAGGAATCCTTTCAGCAATTTACAAAGATATTAGCTAAAAACTGGACTATTGTCGTATTGGAAGAAAATCCAGACAATGTTATCTTTGATGTAAAGTTATTTGTAATCGATTAAATGAAAATGGGACAAGTGGTTGTTATTTTTACATGAAATCTTTCTTTATATATATAGAAGGAGGTAAAGATAACATATAGGCAAAAGAGGCTAATGAAGATTAGTCCCTTTTTTTACAACAAAAACAGAACATATGTTCCTTTTGGGAGGTCGAAAGGATGAAAGAATGCCGTTCTTCTCAATCAGAAGCTTTTACCGCATTTTTAGAGGAAAATAAATCATTATTAAGCAATCCAATTGTAAAGAGTTTTTTGCAGAAAAAGGTCAATGTTCATCTGTTAAAAAAAGCGCTAGAATGTCCGACAAAGGAAAATAAAGAAAAGGTGGATGAATCTTTTAAAAAGCATTTCTTTACCATTCGGTTTACTTCGTATATCACTTCTTCGATGGAGTACAGTACCATAAATTTTAATAAAAACATATCCATGTATCAAAAACGATTTCCGTTAATACTGACCGAGAAGGAAGAGGGAGGAGAAAAGGATATTAATCTAAATGATAAAGAGGCTGAAATAGAAGCAATAGTCGAGAAGGAGGCACGATGGTCTGAGATGGAGGAATATATTTCAAATAAAACAATCTATTCAGCCGTTCTGAGCTTGACTCCTTCCCAACGAAAAATCCTTACCTATGCCTATCTTTATAAATTTACGGATACAGAAATTGCCCGGAGAATTCGAACGTCTCAACAATATGTTTCAAAAACAAGAAAAACGGCTTTAAAACGTATTCTTTCAATTATCAATAACAAGGAGGAAGGCAGATGGAATTAGTAGATATGACGCAATGGATGACAATGATTAGCAATTTTGGTTTTCCACTAACCTTATCTTTATTTGTTCTCCTAAGATTAGATAAAAAAATGGATCAACTACTGAAGGAATGGAAGGAAACCCAGGAAGACGAGCGAAAGGAAAAGGACAAATGACCGATATGTATACGATGGTAAAAAGGGCAAAGGCAGATCCGGAAATGCTCCATGAGCTAATAAAGTTGTTCGAACCAAAGGTAAATAAATTAACAAAAAGAACAAGTCCAAATGATATGGCAGATCTTTCACAAGAGCTGAAGTTAATGCTTATACAATCTACCTATCAATATGACCTAGACAGTATTCCGGGCTTTTGGGAATTTAAAGATCAGCTTAATAGAGAATGACAGCTATTAAAAAGTCCGAGTCCAACTAGTGACAAGCAGCATGCAGAGTTGGATCGGATTTTTACCATACTCATTACACATTCCTATTTAGTAAGCTAAGCGTAATTTCAAAAAGATGGTTTTTGTAATCCCCATCAGGTAATTTACTTAGTTGTTTAATTGCTTTCTCTGTATATTTTTTAGCAAGGAGCTCTGCTTTTTCGACTCCTTTATATTTAGCAATAAGTTTAGAAAGCTGCGTCATATCTTCGTCAGTCAAGGATTCTTTTTTATCTAATATAGGAATCAGCTCATGCGGATTTGCTTGGATTGCATAGATAAGTGGTAAATTATAGTGACCTTGTTTAATATCTGCCATCACAGGCTTTCCTAATGTTTGGGAATCTCCTTTATAATCGAGAATATCGTCCATTATTTGAAAAGCCATGCCAATATAATGCCCCATATTCCAAGCATTCATGGCGAGTGGTCTGCTTGCTTCACTTTCAACCGCACCAGAATAGCAGCTTACGGCAAAAAGCTGGGCTGTTTTTCCAGAGACTCTTGCTAAATATTTTTTCACCGTAACAGTAGATTGGTATCGAGCGTTTAATTGATCTAATTCTCCGCTTAAGATTTTTTCCATGCTGCGGGCATTAAATTCTAAATGGGAAAGAGATGTTGCGTACTTAGATAAAATGGTAAAACAAACACAGAATAAATAATCACCCGCATAGATGGCAAACTTATTTCCATTATGAGTATGAATGGTTGGAATGTTATGTCGTGTTGGCGATTCATCAATAACATCGTCATGAATCAGCGTCGCCATATGCAAGGTTTCCAACGCTGCTGCCACTGCTATTGCACGATTTTTATCTTTAGACGGACCTATTTGTGAACAAAGGAGGGAATAGGCAGGTCTGAGTAGCTTGCCACCGGAATAAATTAAATCCTTAATCGTTTTTTCAACTACTTTGTCACGAACACGAATATTGCTTTCAATTAATTGAAGTACTTTTGACAAGTCATTTTTTAATTCTGGATACGTATCCCACATTTGATGTACACGCATAGTTTAACCTCTTTCCTATCTAGATTCGTTTATTTCCGATAAATCTCTATAATACTGTAGTTTTTCTACATGTGTGATTAAATAGTTGGCTAGTATTCCTATTGCTATTCCTGATAGGATACCGATAAAAGATAGAATAGGTAAATATAAGAATACTGTCCAGGTTTGTGCAACAAAACTTGCAACTGCTAATTGACCAATATTATGAAGAATGGCTCCAGTTGTACTAACGCCAATTAAGCTAATTCGTTTTGTTCCAAGCTGCTTTACACCCCACATGCCGATAAAGCTTAAGAGGGCTCCGCTGGCACTATACATAAAAGTAGAAAGTGTTCCTCCTAATAAGGTGGCTAGACAGAGCCGGATTGCGACCACTTGAAAGGCATCTTTAGTAGGAAGTGTATATAAGGCTAAGCAGGTAATAATATTTGCTAATCCAAGCTTTGCTCCGGGAGCAAATGCAAAGGGAAATGGGATAGCCCGTTCTAATAAGCTTATAATTACCGCTTGAGAAGCAAGCAGTGCTATATATACAAGGCGTTGATTTTTTGTCATCTTCTCAACTTCCATTCTTGCGATATAATTATTACTATAAATAAGTTGATTGTAGGTTAAATAAATACTGACTCCTATTAATCAGTACAGGGCAAAAAAGAATACGGTATGATAGATTCTTTATTCTATAACTAATCTTATTGTTAAACAGGTTGATGCAAGCATCCTAAAGTGGAAGACAATCTACTGTCTTAAAAGCTTAAGGGTTAAGAAAAGATCAAAGAATATAAAACCACTAGCTTCTTTTTTCTCCTTTACTGATTCAAAGGGTGCTAGAAACATGGGAACTTTAATTCCCTATGTTTCTAGCAAATTTTTTATTATTTATAGTCTTTATAGATTGCTCGTTCTTTACCATACCACCAGTCGCCCAATTTTCTTTGAAGGAAAGGAACAACCCAATAATCTAATCCAAATGTACGACCAGACCCATTCATTAAAGCAATAGAAGCTGGCAAGGCCCAAACTTTATCCCAGCCAAGCATTGCAGTAAGTGTAAACATTACTAGGAATGCAGCACTTGCAGCATTTGCTAACCATGTGAATAAACCAGCAAGAATGGCTAATCCGATTGCTAACTCAATGAAAATCATCATTTTTTGCATAAATAGTGCAACTTCCGGAGTTGGAAGCATAATTTTCATAATCCACTCAAACCAGAATGGCATTTTATTTAATATGGGGGTTGCAAAGTCAGTAGAAGCAGCAGCTTCACTTGCACCACTTGTAGCAGTTTGCAGCCATTCAAAAGGCATTTTGACACTTGTTGCAGTTAACCATGAATCGTCTCCAAGACCATTAAATAAGTTTGGAACCTTTGACCAGCTGGAAATAGAATCTTTCCATGTGGATTCTCCCCAAAGCTTCGCACATGCTTCTACAATCCAGAAACCTGCGACAAATACACGTAAAGGTAAGCTCCAAAGAACATTGCCATAGCGGGTTAAGAAATCACGGAAAATATTACGTTTATCTTTTGTGTGGAAAAATTCATGCATCACATATTGGTACATATAATAGCCGCTTCTAATACCAAAGAAATAATATAGATTAACCATATGCTTCATGAAATTTGCAAACCAGCCGCTTAAATGCATGCCGCTTAAATTTGCAACACCGTATCTTGCTCCGATAGAAACCATAACCCCATGGTATTTACCTTCATATTTTTCTTTTTCACCGCCGCTGATTTCTGCAATAATATTCTTTGCTGCAGTCATAGCAGTCTGTTCGGCCGCTTCCACAATTTGTGGAGTTGGTTTTCCAGGCTCTTCTTCAAAATAGGCTAAGTCGCCGACTACATAGACATCTTTATAGTCTTCAGATTCCATATGAGCATTTACTTTTAAGCGGCCTGCTCTTCCAGCTGACATGCCGTAATCTTTTGTATCTGAATTTGCGCGGACCCCAGCTGTCCATATAAGAGTGTAAGTTGGAAGCTCTTCGCCTGATTTTAATACGATAGCGTCTTCTTTTACTTCGACGATTGGAGAGCTTTTTAAGATTTTTACTCCTTTTTTTACCATATAGCTTTCTGCTTTATCGGCATCTCTGCGTTCTAGCATATTTAATATAGTAGGAGCAGCTTCTACCACATATAAAGTAATATCCTCTGCATCTAGCTTATTGTCTTTGGCTAATCTTTCTTTCCATTCAATCAGTTCTCCAACCATTTCGATTCCTGTGAAGCCTGAACCACATACAGTAAAGGTAAGCATTGCCTTTCTTGTAGCTTCATCATGAACACGAGCAGCTTTACGAACAATCTTTTCAATATGTTCTCTTAATTTAACAGCATCTTCCCAAGACCAAAGGGTAAAGCCATTTTCTTGTACTCCGGGTGTACCAAAGTCATTTGGTTCGCCGCCCATCCCTAGGATGAGATAATCGAAGGAGAATTGGCCGTTTTCAGTTGTAACTAATTTACTTTGATAATCAACATGTTTCACGTTGTCTGTAACCAATTTAACCTTTGTACGATTAAATAAACGACGTAAATCAAATTGAATAGCATCTGGTTCTACTCTATGCGCAGCAACCTCATGTAATTCAGTCATCATTGTATGATAGGAATGTCTATCTATAAGTGTAATGGAAACCGAATCATCTTTTTTATACTTTTTAGCAAGCTTTTTTGCGGCATGAACTCCCGCATAGCCTGCTCCGATTATGACAATATTTTTCTTGTCCATTTCTTCCTATTCACTCCCTTAATTGTTAATTGTATATTTGTGAAGTTTTGAACAATTTTAATATAACAATGTGGTTTTTATCTGTCTATGGACTTCATAGAATGTCTACAATTTAAAATTTTGATTGTTCACATTTTCGAAACATTTGTAAATAGTGGATTTTTGTCATAAATTCTCCATATTTTAAAGAGATGCTGATAAACACTATTAAGACAATGATTATTCCGTAAATCAGCTATTTTATAGGGTTTTGTCCACCAAAAAGTCGATAGACAGTGGCAGAAAGCAATGATAAAATGACGGTGTTATAAATGTGAATAAATTCACATGACCAATAATTTAAAGACTTGTTTATATTTAGAGACAAGATAAAACAATCGAAATGTGATATTCATAGAAGGGATGATTTTAATGAATAAATTCAAATTCGCTGCGATTCTTTTTCTTGCCCTCCTTTTATTAATTGGATGTGGAAAACAAAAGGAATCGAACGCAATGGTAAATAGTAATCCGTATAAAAGAACGGAATTTTTAATGGGGACAGTTGTCACGATTAAAATCTATGATAAAGACAAGGAAGCTGTACTGGATAAAGTATTTGATCGAATAGAGTTATTGGCAAGCCAAATCACAGTAAATGAAGATGGGTCGATTGTTGATGAAATAAATGAAAATGCTGGTCGGAATCCAGTTCAGGTCCCAGAAGATATTTACCGTTTAGTGAAAGCTGGTAAAGAATATAGTGGGTACTCAGGAGGGGACTTTGATATAACGATTGGACCATTAACTAATTTATGGCATATTGGATTCCCGGACGAGAAAAAGCCAACACAATCAGAAATTAATGCCGTTCTACCATTGATCAACTATACAAAGATAGAATTAAATGAAGACAAGCAAACGGTATTTTTGCCGGAACAAGGAATGATGCTGGATTTAGGGGGAATTGCCAAAGGGTTTATTACAGACGAAGTTATAAAAGTATTAAATGATAATAAGGTAGAATCTGCGATTGTTGATTTAGGAGGAAACATTTATGTAAAAGGAACAAATCCTACTGGAAAGCCGTGGGAAGTAGGAGTTCAAGATCCATTTTCCGATAGAGGTGAAATGGTGGGGAAAATGGAGGAAACGAATACTTCGATCGTTACTTCTGGGATATATGAGCGGTATTTAGAGGTGGATGGAGTAAAATACCATCATATTCTCAGCCCTAAAAATGGCTATTCTGTCAATAATGAAGTTGCGGGTATTACGATTGTTTCTGATAAATCATTTGATGGAGACGGATATTCAACAACCATATTTATAAAAGGGATAGAAGAAGGGTTAAAGGCGGTAGAAAAAATGGAGGGAATAGAGGCCATCTTTGTAACCAAGGATAAAGAGGTTTATTTAACTTCAGGTCTAAAAGGTAAATTTACTTTAACAAATGAGAAATTTAAATTAGCAAATGAATAAAAAGAAGAGGGAGGTCATTTGGAATGTCGATTCGTTCATTTTTAAAGTTAGTTGAAATACAAACAAAAATAGCTAGTATCTTTCCATTTTTTATTGGCATATTATTTGTATTATATCGTTATGAGGCACTTCATTGGAAAAATACACTAATATTCTTTGCCTCTATGTTAATCTTTGATTTAACAACAACGGCGATTAATAATTATATGGATTATCGAAAGGCAAATAGTGATGAATATAGGAAGGAAAAAAACGTAATAGGACAAGAGGGGATAAAGGAAAGCACCGTTATCGCAACCATATTCACCCTTTTTTTTACAGCAACGGGGCTAGGTATTTGGCTTACTGCTGAAACAGGATTATTGGTGCTTTTGATTGGATTTATCTGCTTTTGCATTGGCATCCTCTATACCTTTGGACCAATTCCCTTATCAAGAATGCCTTTAGGAGAAGTTTTTTCCGGTGTAACAATGGGATTTGGGATCGTTTTTCTTACGGTCTATGTCAATGCGTTTGATTATGGGATTGCGTCCTTAGTATGGGAACAAGACATGATTTTGCTGCAAGTAAACATAATAAAAATAATAGAAATTATCATTGTATCTTTACCTTGTATGTTTACGATCGCGAATCTTATGCTGGCAAACAATATTTGTGATGTAGAAGACGATATAAAAAATCATCGTTTCACTTTACCATTTTATTTAGGAAAGAAATACTCCTTATGGCTGTATAATGGCCTTTATGCGGGATCCTTTATGGCTATATTAATCTCTGTGTTTTTTCACTTACTACCAGTTATTGCGTTAATTAGCTTAATTGCTATTTTACCAGTTTATAAGCATATTCGGATTTTTAACCAAATCCAAGTTAAATCTAAAACATTTAGTTTAGCAGTGAAAAATTTAATTATTGTGAATGGATGTCTAGTATTATCTTTAGCTATGTCTTTTATTATAGTTAAATAAATAATTGCTAGCATTTTAAGCTTTTCTATGGAGGGGGTATTGATTTTGCGCACCGTTTTGGAAGTGGAGGAATTAAGCTTTCGGTATGATAAAAAGCATGATAAGAGTCATGTGGAAAATGTCTCCTTTCTATTAAGAGAGGGAGAATGGACAGCGCTAATTGGTCATAATGGAAGTGGAAAATCCACCTTAGCACATTTACTCGTCGGCTTGCTTCAACCCGATGAAGGGAAAATTAAGATAAATGGAGTTATTCAAAAGAAATGGCAAGGTGCTCAGGGGATTGGTATTGTTTTTCAAAATCCAGAAAATCAATTCATTGGAACAACTGTAGAAGATGATGTGGCTTTCGGGCTGGAAAATATAAATATGTCTTATGAAGAAATGCATGAAAGAGTGGATCAAGCACTAACAGATGTAGATATGCTCGGTTTTCGCATGGTGGATCCTTCTCAATTATCAGGTGGACAAAAACAAAGGGTCGCAATTGCAGGAATGCTGGCATTAGAGCCCAAGGTACTTATATTGGATGAGGCCTTTGTTATGTTAGATCCAAGAAGTCGCAAGGAATTAATAGCAATTATACGCAAATTAACAAATAAGGGAATGACAATCCTATCCATTACGCATGACATGGAAGAAGCTGCACAGGCTGATAGAGTAATGGTCATGGAACAAGGGAGAATAACAAAAATTGAAAGTCCCTCTCAGTTGTTTTATACAGATTCTACTTTAGAAAAACCATTTGCAGAGAAACTCAGAGAATCTTTGAAAAATAGAGGGAGTAAGGTTCCAGATAAATATATGACAGAAGAAGAAATGGTGCGATGGATATGCGAATCGAATTAAAAGATGTATCCGCCAATTATCAAATTGGGCCAATCCGTAAACCCAATATATTAAACTCCTTAAATCTTACTATTGAATCAGGTACTTTTACAGCGCTTATCGGTAGGACTGGTGCAGGAAAATCAAGTCTATTAAAGATATTGAACGGCTTGCTTCTTCCAACAAAAGGAAGCATTCGTATAGGAGAGACAATGATAGAATCACCTATCCAAAAAGAGAATATTCGTAAAATCCGAAAGCAAGTGGGAATGGTGTTCCAATTTCCAGAGTCCCAATTATTTGCGGAAACAGTGGAAAAGGACATTTGCTTCGGTCCGCTTAACTTTGGCGTATCGTTAGAAGAAGCGAAAAAAAAAGCTGCACAGGTGATTGAGCTAGTGGGCTTAGAGCAGTCTGTTTTATCAAAATCCCCCTTTTCTTTATCGGGAGGACAAAAAAGGCGAGTGGCGATTGCAGGAATATTAGCAATGGAGCCATCTGTCCTTGTTTTAGATGAACCTGGTGCCGGGTTGGATCCGCAGGGGAAAAAGGAAATAATGTCTCTTCTAGCTACTTGGCATAAACAAGCGTCTTTAACGACTATTCTCGTTACACACGATATGGAGGATGTGGCTTTATTCGCAGACCAAGTTATTTTAATGGATCAAGGAAAAATTATCAAATCGGACAAAACAAAAATGATCTTTTCAGATCCAGCTTTATTGGAAAGTTGGGGGCTGGAAATGCCACAGGCTCGGTATTATCAAATGAAAATTGAACAAGAAACAGGAATAAAATTACCAAGGGTTTGCTTAACGCTGGATGAATTAGCAGATGCTTTAGTTTCGGTGGGATTAGTATGAATAAATTAATATTAGGAAGATACTTTCCGGGAGAATCATGGCTCCATCAGTTGGATGCTCGGGCAAAAATGATTTCTGTCCTTTTACTTATAGCTATGCTATTTATAGCAGATAATTGGATGGCCTACTTATTTTTATGGATGATTACCCTTTTCATTATGCACTTATCACAAGTTCCTTTCCGCACCTATGTACGAGGAGTCAAACCAATGATATGGCTCATTCTATTTACCGTAATACTGCAGGTACTATTTACTTCTGGCAGTAATGTATATATAGCATGGGGGCCAATTACTATTTCAGAGTATGGATTAATAAATGGAATCTTTATCTTTAGTCGTTTTGTTCTTATTGTATTTTTATCTACTGTCTTAACATTAACTACAAAACCAATCGATTTGACAGATGGAATAAATAAACTGCTATCTCCATTGCGTTTTATTAAGGTACCTGTAGATGATATTAGCATTATGTTATCTATTTCTTTGCGATTCATTCCCAATTTATTAGATGAAACACAAAAAGTGATGGATGCTCAAAAGGCAAGAGGGACGGAGTTTGGCCAAGGCTCATTATTTCAGCAGATGAAAACATTGGTCCCTATTTTCCTTCCTTTATTTGTAAGTTCGTTGAATAGGGCTGAGGACATGGCTAATATGATGGATGTTAAAGGATACCGTTCGGGAATAAAACGATCGGCATTTCGAAGAATATATTGGCAGAAACAAGATACATGGTGTTTATGTAGTGTATGTTTTATTGGAGTGATTACGGTTTTATTAAGCGGATAATAAATCACCTAATGTATAAAAAATTATTTTATTCACGGACCGTAATAACTTTACATGGAGCCTCTGCGGGCGTTATCAATGAGCCAAGAAGCCAGCATTATCAATAGCTGCTCATCTTCCTAAGGATATCATGCCCGCCTCTCTATATAAAGGTGGTTCTAAGCGTTTGGAAAAATTTATACAAATTCACCGCTTTTGTACATAGTTAAACTAGCACTTCCAGATTCCTATAGGAGCTTCAATAAATTTATATTTTAAATACAGCATGTGGGGAATTCTGTTACTTTTTTCCTCTGCTCCACTTCCTTCCCCAGAGAACTCTTGTTTGTTAATTTCCCCCTTTTTTAATGTATAATCCGTACTTGTTCCAACTTTTTATATGAACCTACTTTTTCCTTATTCATAACGCAGTGACTAGGAAGCTCAGGCGTAGCCCCATGAAAAGCGAAGTGTATTCAGGCTGCGAGTGATTACCACAAACTTTCTTTCTTAAAATAAATAAAAAACCCAAACAATTATACGAATATTTTTTTTGAACTGCCCCCTGTCAAGTAGACAGTGGAAATAATAAAAAAGATCTAAGCGGCTTTAACTCTATATTCCATAGGGCTAAGGCCGTTTAATCGTTTTTGATATCTATTGTTATTATAAAATTGGATATAGTCATCTATCGCAAGAGAAAGTTCCTCAAAGGTCTTATATTTGTGTAAATAATACTTTTCGCATTTCAGTGTCCCCCAAAAAGACTCCATTGGACCAT
>NZ_BCVE01000032.1 GCF_001591585.1 Niallia circulans NBRC 13626
TAAGGGTGGGTCTTCTAAATAACCATTTAGCATACCACTCGAAAGTAGTTGTCCAAGGAGTTCTAGCTCCTTGGTTTTTAGTTTGATTCTTATATATTTATAATATACCCTTACTACAACAATTTCAATCCTTTAGGGACAAGGGGGACAGGCCCCTTGTCCCTACTTAATCCGATCTGTTCCCTTCAATTCCCCAACAGTAGCTGCACCAATTCCGAACATTGTCATCTGTAATTCCAGTTCTCGCGTCTCAAACAATTCGATTAGATCTTCTGGTGATTCAGTAGCTTCTTTTAAAATGGAACGAGCAAAACCAACCATATCTGATCCTAGTGCGATCGCCTTAGCAGCTTCCATTCCATTTTTGATTCCACCGCTGGCAATAATCGGTTGATCAATTGCTTCCTTAACAGAAACAATGCATTCGGCCGTTGGGATTCCCCAGCTGCTGAATGCTTCGGCTGCTATTTTCTTGATTTTCTCTTTGGAGCGTAGCTTTTCTACTTGACTCCACGATGTACCGCCTGCACCTGCGACATCAATAAAGGAGATGCCAACATCAGTCAGTTTTTTCGCGATGGTGCCATCGATTCCAAAACCAACTTCTTTTGCGCCAACAGGAATATCTAGCTGTGTACAGACTTGCTCGATTTTTCCAAGCAGATCTTTAAAATTGCGATCACCTTCTTGCTGCACAATTTCTTGGATACTATTCAAATGGAGCACAAGCATATCTGCATCTGTCATCTCGATAATTTGTTTGCACTGGTCGATTCCAAAACCATAATTAAACTGCACCGCTCCTAAATTGGCGATGATTGGAATGGATGGTGCATATTTTCGGATTTGAAAGGATTCCCGATATTTTTCATTTTCAATCAGTGCTCTTGTGGAACCTAATGCAAATGCCCATCCTCGTTCTTCTGCCGCAATTGCAAGGTTTCGGTTAATCGTCTCCGCCATCGCAGCCCCGCCAGTCATTGAGCTGACTAAAAAAGGAGTCTTCAGCTTTTTACCGAGAAACTCTGTGTTTAATGTGATGTCATCAAAGTTAATTTCCGGCAAGGCATTATGTAAAAAGCGATACGCTTCAAGACCAGTCGTAATATTATCTCCTGTGACTTTTTCATTTAAAACCAACTCAATATGCTGGGCTTTTCTTTTGTCAATTGAATCAGTCATTCTCTAAACTCCAGTCTCATTATATTTGGCTGCAGGGAGAATATCTAATGGTACGATACCAGCCTCCAGCCATTCTTTATGTAATCGTTCCAGCTTGTTTATACTTGTAAAAGCAATTCCACAATCACCGCCGCCAGCACCAGATGATTTTCCAGCTCCATAACGATCAGCAATTTGAATTAACTTTTCTAATTCCGTCGTTTCAATTGCCCCGCCAGTTTCTCGACTTAGCTCTAATAAAGCAGACCGGTTAGCGGATAAACTCGCCATCGCCATCTTTAAATCGTTCTGTTTAAAGCCTTTCACCATTGCAGAAACAGCATCACGACTTTTCTGAAGGAATCCTTGATAGATATGGGAATCTTGCTGCTTTAATGGTTCAATCTTTTTTATTAAAGAAGCCGTTTTCGCAGCACTGCCTGTCCAGCCGACAGCAAGCACTAATTCTTCGGGCGCCTCTAGTTTTTCTATCTGGAGATAGGGCCAATTCTCTTCCACCAATTCAGAAACAGGACCTTGGTCTGCGAGCTTTCCTTTTAACCAGCTTGCTTTAAATGCTGCATAGTGAAGCCAGCCGCCATATGTTGATGCTGCTACATCTGCACAGGATCCACTGCCTTGTGTCTGATAATGAGCGATTGCAGCGAGCTTATAAATATGTTTTTTCATAACAATTAGTTGATCTTGATACAGTGCTAAAATGGAGGATACGACCGCAACTACTACTGCTGCACTAGATCCTAGGCCATATTTCCGACCAGTGGAAACATCATCTAATTCGCTAGTAACACTAAGTGAAAAAGGCTTCGTATGAACAGACTTTTCTCGTAAATACTGATGAACCACAGCCAATGTGTTTTCGATAAATTCCAATTTTGCATTAGTATCTTCCAAAACAACTTGTCCATGCTCGAATCGACAAGCAACATGGGGAAGACCTATTTGCGGCAAGGACAGCATCTGTTTTTCACTAAATGTCACTTTCGCTGTAATAAATCGGTCAACTGCTACAACGATTGCTGGATAGCCTGGTTCTAGCACTGCATATTCCCCAGCAATAAACAGCTTGCCCGGAACTTTTATTTCATGCATCTGGACTCACTCCTTTTAAAAGTCCTCATTTATACCACGCTGAACTGGACGTAACTCCAAGAGCTGGTATGGATAAATTGTCCGTAAAGACTCGATAAATGCCACTTTCCTCCGTGAAGGAGATAAGTTTTCTTTAACGATCCCTTTTCCTTCTTATTTTACCATTATCCCACCCATTCAGATAAATATTGAATTCCAGGTCCTGGATGACATACAACTACATCACGAACAGAAGCTACCGCTGCCAGTTTTTCTTTGATTATATGTTCTTGCTCTGGTTTACAGAGGACTTTTACATTCGGTCCGGCATCAATGGTGAAATAAGCCTCTAGCCCTTGTTGACGCAATTCCATCACCTGTTGCATAACATCGAGCGTTGCACTTTGCCAATATAAAAACGGCGGCTTTGCGCCTAACGTTGTAGCATGCATTTTCATTGCATTTGCTTCGGCAATTTCACCTAGCTTTGTAAAATCACGTGCATTTATCGCTTCTTTCATCTGCTGTAAATCCTCAGCTACTGTCGCTAACCAGCCCGCATAGAAAGGAGAGGTTTCCACTGTCCGCTGCATGCCGTCTCGACTCGATACCGATTTAGGACCAGCTTCCACTACAACAGAAAGGACACTAATATCCCACGCTTTTTCGTCTAAAATTTGCGTTGCAAACGAATCCGTTCCGTCTGTCTTCTCGCCTTTCTGCCATTCCACAAATCCTCCAAAAATAGAGCGTGAGGCAGAGCCAGAGCCTTGACGGGCTAAAGCAGAGAGTTCTGTCCCTGTTAAATCTAGCTGTAATGCTTTACTTGCTGCGGCAGCTAACGCTGCATATCCCGAAGCAGAGGAAGCAAAGCCAGCAGCTGTCGGCACATGGTTCACCGATGTTACCTTTGCAAAAACTTTTGTGCCTGCAATGTTCCGGACATGATCAAGAAAGGCTGTTATTTTCCCAATTTCCTGATCGGAAACTTGGCTTCCATCTAATATCAAGCTATCCTTTTCAAACTGGTCAGAAAACTGAACCTTGGTTTCTGTGTAAAAATGATCTAATGTAATCGACAAACTACTATTTGTCGGTAAAAATAATTGGGTATTCCGCTTTCCCCAATATTTGATTAATGCAATATTCGTGTGAGCTCGAGCGATCGCTTCCATTAACCACACTCCTCCATTTTTACTAGCATTCCGCTATTGTGTATTGCCATGTTTGGGCAGCACCAGCTTCCAGTAAGGCATCAGCCACTTTTTTTCCGATTTGCTCACTTTCTACTAATGCTAAAATACAGCCGCCGCGGCCGCCGCCTGTTAATTTTGCACCGACTGCTCCTGCAGATCGAGCTGTGTCTACTAAAGCATCTAATCCTGAATCACTGACACCTAACAAACCTAAATGCTGGTGCGCTTGATTTAATTTATCGCCAACCTGTTGAAAGTCCCCTGCAGCCAGTGCTACTCGCGTCTCTTGTGTTAATGTACCAAGTAGTGTGATAGATTGCTCTATTTGCTCTGGTTTGATTTCATACTTATCTCGGATTGATTTAACTGCTGCAAAGGTATCGCCAATCCTGCCACTATCTGCTATAACCAGATGAAATGGCGCGCCAATTTGCACTTGTTCAACCTCTTGCTGTTTTTGAAACCAAATCGGAGTGGAGCTGGAAGCTGTCATCATATCAATCCCACTGGGTGTTCCATGCGCAAATTTTTCCGCCCGCTCCACCAAGATCATTAATTGACTGTTGCTTAGCTTTTGATTGAAAAAGGCAAAAAGACCGCGAACAAGCGCGATTGCAATTGCCGCACTTGAACCTAGTCCTCGTCCAATCGGAATCGTGGAGGAAATCTTAATTTCTATACCGCAAGACTGCTGCTCCAAAACCTTTAATGTCTGGATAATACAATCACCAATTCCCTCCATCTTTTCTGGAATTTGCTCTATTGATCCTTGATAAAAAGGGCTTTCGATTTGTATCGAGCTTCCCCTTATATTTTTAACAGTTACTTTTACTTCTATTTGTTTAAACGGAAAAGCAATGGCCGGCTGTCCATAAACAACCGAATGCTCTCCAATTAAAATTAGCTTGCTATGTGCTCGGCCTACCGCAATTTTTTGTGGAGTTTCAAGCATCGATATCCCCACTTTCATCGAAATATATCTGTTAGGATTTTTTAAAACCAACTAATAATCCACGGTGCTGAATAAAGGATCATAAACTGAACGCCATAATTGACGCCCCAGCGGTGCAGCATACCAGCAAATAAACCGATAACTAGTACACCGATAATATTTATCCAACCAGCGTCCATAAAAGCTAATAATAACACAAGTCCAAAAAATAGTCCTAGAATTGCTTCATGGGGAACCCAACGAAACACAAAGGCACAGATTTGATTGGCATACTTCACGGCGACAAAATAAGTAATTACAAGAGCAATCGTGGCCCCGATTAATGTTGCCCACACAAAATCTGCATTTGATAAGAGGTGATGCAAATTATGCTCTGGTGTAAACACTGGCGGTGCGTTAAAGAGAGCATTTGCTGGGCCAATCGCCATTGGAGACAACGGGATACCAAGCGCAATCAAGGGAATTAATGTTCCAGAAATATAGGTAGCATTTGTCAATCCTTCCATTGAAGCAATTGCTACTGACGCTTTTTTCACAGGATCCTTGATGCGACTTGAAAATACTTCTCCAAGGAAAATCGTCATGCCGACAGGGCTCATAATAAAGGTAATAGAGCCAATAAAGCTGGCAAGCATACTTGTTCCCGTTTCCTGTTTGGTCAATATTTTAAAAGGACTTGGAAAACCTTTAATGGTATTCGTTTCTGCAAAACTAATCGTTTTCTTTGGATATCGTGGCATACTAGCTCGTTTTTCTTTATGTAATAGTTCAAACAATGTCAATATGACAGGGCCAATGGTAATTCCTAAGAAAAAGGATATGAAGACATTCGTTCCTTCAGGTACAACCCCAATTCCCCAATAAAGATAGCGCAGGCCTTCTATTAAGAGGGCAAATGGCAGAATCACTAGAAGTGATAACAGCTTATTTTTCGTCATTAATGCCAGTAAAACAGCTCCAATGAAAAAGAGGGGATTTGCGTATTCTTTGATAACATCCGCAAATGGAATTAAGATTTGCGCCATCAATAAGCTCACTGGAACCGCTACAAGCGTCCCAATTACAGAACCAGATGCCATTTTGCGGATACTGATATCTGGCATGCCATGTTTTTTTAACACGAGGGCATGCTCTACCATCGGGGTCGCCATCACTCCCCCTGGAATTCCAGCAAGTGCGACTGGAATGGAATCTGTTACTTTATTGGCAACAATTGCAGACATAAAAAAGGTTAAAACCACAATAGGCTCTACCCCCGCAAGTACAATTGCCAGCGTTACCGGTGCTAAAACAGCCGTTTCGTCTGTCCCCGGTGCTACACCAATTATGGTATACAATACAGCTGCTAAAACGGCTGCAGCAATCATCTCAATAATTAATACGATATCCATTACTTTTCTCCCGTTCTTTCAAAGTTTCTTTTTGGCTTAATGATAAAACTACAGATAATAAAACCGATAATGGCACCGCCGAGTCCAAAAAACAATGGCTTTGGTGCCTCATTTGGTGCAATAAAATAGGCACCCATAGTCGTTATACTACAAATTATTAGTGCGATCACTAAATCTTTTATATTGATGAGATCCTCCCAGACCTCAATATTATCGTTCTCATCTTGATTATGTTTATTTTCCATACAATCAAACTCCTTGTATTTAATGAGCGTAAATGAGCATACTGTTAGGTTCCGCTTCCCCACGAAGATTATACACTAAATCCCAACTGTTGAAAATGATTCTCAATTAAATTCCGAAAATTAAATATGTATTCATGGTTGTTATACCACAAATAGTAAATGCTATAACCATTATTTATTCAGATACTCCAATTTCTCTATATTTTTATATGAAAGAAACCTCTTTTTCAAAAACAAAAACGATGAACCACATTTAATCATTAATGTGAATTCATCGTTCTTAAGGTTAATTAATCGCAAGCAGCCATTATCCCTTCCCTAGGTTAGTTACCCTAACTGACGTTTAAATGCTCTATTAGCGAAAAAATAAGCGATAGCCATGATACCGACACACCAGCCAAGAGCTATCCAGATATCATTTCTAACGGTGCCTTCATACAAAAGAGCACGAATGGCATTTACAATGGAGGTAACAGGCTGATTCTCTGCGAACATACGGATAAGCTTAGGCATGGTTTCGGTAGGGACAAAGGCTGAACTGATAAACGGCAGGAAAATCAGCGGGTATGAATAAGCTGTAGCTCCTTCAATAGTTCCTGCTCTTAAGCCAGGAATGACTGCTAGCCATGTTAGTGCAAGTGTAAATAGTCCAAGTATTCCAGCTATCACAACCCAATCTATAATAGCCGCATTGGAACGAAATCCCATCAAAAGCGCAGCGAGGATAACGACCGCGACAGTAAGCATATTGGAAATAATTGAAGTCAATACGTGCGCCCATAATATCGAAGAACGTTTAATAGGCATTGTAACAAAGCGTGCCATCAGCCCGCTTTTCACATCCGTAAACAACCGCAGCGAAGTGTAAGCAACACCGGATGCGATTGCCATCAGCAGAATGCCTGGCAGTAAATAATTGACGTAGTTATCCGTACCAGTTTCTATTGCACCACCAAATACATAGACAAACAGCAGCATCATCATAATCGGCGTAAGCGCCACTGTGATTATCGTGTCTGGGCTGCGCATAATATTGCGCATTAACCGTCCTAGTAATACCCATGTTTTACTTTTCATTTATATTTCTCTCCTTTTCCAATTATTGCGAGGAAAATTTCCTCCAACGTCGGCTGTTTCTCGATATACTCCACTTTTCTTGGTGGAAACATCTCTTGAAGTTCAGTCAGAGTACCAGTAGTGATAATCTTTCCGCCATGCAAGATGGCAATACGGTCTGCCAACTGTTCCGCTTCCTCCAAATACTGAGTCGTTAACAAGATGGTCGTACCACCGCCCGCAAGCTCCTTGACTGTATCCCAAACTTCCATCCGCGCCTCAGGATCAAGACCTGTCGTTGGTTCGTCAAGAAAAATGACAGACGGCTTTCCGATTAAACTCATGGCAATGTCAAGTCTACGCTTCATCCCGCCCGAATATTGGTCTGCCCGCCGGTTGGCTGTGTCGGTCAGGCTAAACCTAGCAAGAAGATGGTCAGCAGCTTGGACTGGATTAGAAACTCCCCGCAGCTTTGCAACCATGATTAGATTTTCACGACCAGTAAGCATGCCGTCTAATGCTGCAAACTGCCCTGTCAGGCTGATGCTTTGACGAACATTATCTGGTTGACGCTGGATGTCAAAACCACCTATACTTCCTTTTCCATCATCAGGTTTCATCAACGTGGAGAGAATGTTGACTATCGTCGTTTTGCCCGCTCCATTTGAACCTAGCAATGCAAAAATTTCGCCACGCCTCACCTCAAAATCTATCCCCTTTAATACTTCTTTGTCGTTAAAGGATTTCTTTAAACCCTTTACAGAAATTACTGTTTTGCTCATGCTTTTCCCTCCTTATAGAAGTGCTCTCCTAAAACTATCTTGTCTACATACATCTACTTAGTCTAACTGATATTCTGTAATACTTACTACCAAAGCAAAAAAATAACTGAATAGTTAATAATTCACCTTGGCAACAACCATTCAGTCGATACTAGCTTTTTCGTTTACTCTTGCTTAAACGTTTCATGTTGCATTTATTCATGATACTGCGGATGGAGCTAATTCAACCAAATTTTTGGGATTTACATCATTGGACCTAAACTTCAATAGGCAGTTGCGGTTATCCTCGACCAATAGTATCATTTAATTTTTTACGATACTTATCATTCCAAGTTTGTTCACCCTTCACTAGCTCATCGCAAAAAGCTGCCACATCCTCACCCGTAAGGTCAGTAACTTTCTTTCCTTCAGCTGCTCCTGCCTCGAAGAGATCGAGAATACCGTTAAAAATGCGACTGCTGCCCTCCCAGTCAGTGGGACCACCACCAGCATTCCAGATATATTTTTGGATCGCTTTATAAGCGCTGTTATATTCACCTGGAAGTGCTTTTGCACGTGTCTCCATCGCCTTCCATTCCCGTTTTTCTTCCAGACTGCCAATTATTTTTTCAAATATACTCATATTACAACATCTCCTTTGTTTTTTTTGTTTTAAGTTCATTAATTTTGCTTGATACAAACTCCCATTTTTCCCAAAACATTTTAAGCTGCTCTTGCCCATCTGCATTCAGCCTGTAAAATTTTCTTGGCGGCCCCATAGTGGACGGCTTCTTCTCGATATCAACTAAATTGTTTTTCTCCAGCCGCATGGTAATCGTATAAACAGTCCCTTCTACTACATCCGTGAAACCAAGCTCTCGCAGCTGCTGCGTGATTTCATATCCGTAAGTTTCCCCACGGCTTATAATCTCAAGCACGCACCCCTCAAGCACTCCTTTCAACATCTCTGTAATATTTTCCACATTTCCACCTCACTTACAGTTATTTTATATTTCAATACTATGCATCATCAGTACATTGTGTTACAGATATCAAGTATTACTTATTACTGGTATATAATAATACATATTAGATTTGTTTGTCAAGACGCAAAGAGATTTCTTTATGATGGTATGTCATATGAAAAGAAAAGGCTAAGATTATTTTGAAAATCTCAGCTCTGAAGGATAAAAATTCAATATAATAGTTTCTTTAATTCTTTATCATCTGTAATCAAGTTTCTATACTCTTTCCCATTTATACTTAAACAGCTTGCTTCAATAAAGAAGTTGTCTTTATTATTGACTTGGAAATAGAAATTTGTTGTAGATGAAAGTGTTTCCATTTCTTTTAATGCACTATTTAGGCTTTCAATCATAATTTTTTCCAAATCCTTGAGGAAAATAGCTTAATTCTGTTAATAATAAATGAGACTCATCAAAATTAGTTATTCAGTCTATACGTATCATGATTCTGGTTCTTGATAAATATAATAAGACTTGACTTGTTTAAACGTCATATTAATTTTAATTAACCAATACAAAGTATGATCTTATTCGTCAATTTAGTAACTCTATTAACTCATCCGCCTCTTTACTTTTAATGATTTTTTGCACAATTGCCTTATTTTCGATAATAGAAATTAGCTTTTTAAACATGCCATCCAATTCACTATGTGTTCCTTCTTTAATATTTAATAGGCAGACAAACTGAACCATTTGCTGCTCATTCCATTGGACTGGATTTTTCAATGTGCACACTGTCCAAAAAGTTTCTTGCGTTACGGGAACCAAGGGATGGGGAACAGCCACGAGATTCCCATAGCTAGTCGGGGCTATTGCCTCTCTTTCTAAAACAAGATTCATATAGTCTGCTGGTACAAGATTTAATTGGTATAACTCCTTACTTAGAAATTCTATGATGCTTTCTTTATCTGGCAGGTCTAATTGAAGATAAATTCTAGATGCATCCAAGTAATTCCCCACTTTATAAGAAGCAGCTTTTAAATGGTCCTGAATGGATCGTATATCCTTGTCCTCTAAGAAAGTATTCACCACTTGAACTGGCATACCAAAATCTTCCCTTATCGGAATGGTGCTAATAATTAACTCAATATCCGTCAGGTCATATGAGGATAAATTGTAATAATTAATGGTATCTATTATTTCCAGTTCTTGTTCAAATCTATTTTGCAAGCGATAATACAGTAACTTAGCACTCCCCACACCTGATGCACAAACAATGATTGCTTTTTTTCTTTTCTTCTTCTCCAATTCTAATCGTTCGAGCGCAACACCTATATGAAGAGAGATATAAGCAATTTCATCTTCTACCACTTCCATCCCTAAGTACTCCTCTATACATTTGCTGGCTATGATAGCTCCTTCAAAGGCAGCAGGGTATTTCCTCTTTATATCATTTAGTAAAGGATTCCGTATACTCATTTTATTACGTAATCGATTCATGGCAGGGCGGATATGCAAGGTTAAAGCTTGGATAAACTCACGATCTTGGCGAAAGTCCCAATTCAATTCAGTGCGCAGTCTTTCTATCATCTCATTTATGATCGTCCCCGCCTCATCAAACTTACTAAATTCGACTAGCTCTCTTTTATGCAAGAGCTTCGTTCCAAGTAAATGAACAATAATATAATTTATTTCTGTATTAGGAAACGTTAGACCAGTAAACTCTTCTACTTTACTAATAATCTCATCCGCTACTATCTTTTCAAATGGATACTCTTCCACTAGAACATCTGTTAACTCTTCTATTACAAAGCCTTCCTGAATTCTTCTGCATGCAATCGCTATATGTGTAGCTAGGTTTTCCAAAGAGATATCAGATATATCAATCTTATATTTAATCACCTTTTGTATGATAACCTCTTTAATCTTTTTTAAAAGACTCTGATCAATAAGCTGCAGAGAGTCTTCTTTAACAAATGTCTCTTGATTACGACTTAATAAGAAATTGGATAAACATAACCTTTTCATATATTCATCACCATGCACTTTAGAGCCATAATGTGGCCGGTTTATTAATTTCAAGTTATATTTATCTAGAATCTCCTTCACTATTTTTAAATCATTATTCAAGGTAGACATCGATATAAACAGCTCATCTGTAAAGTTTTCTAGTTTAATAAAATCCTTTTCTAGAAATAAACGCTTTAAAATATAAAGAACTCTCGTATTTTTATCGGCAAAATCATCCACTAGCTGTTTTTTATCATTAAAATGTTCCTGAATAGTATTGGAAAATAAGGCAGGATTAACGATATTCAGTACATAGCCTTTTCCTCTAATGGAATCTATTATGGTCCCGCATGACTCTGTCGTGTCCTGCATCAATTTTATTTCTTTTCGAATAGTCCGATCACTGACACCCAATTCTTTAGCCATCCAGTCTGATGTTACAGGCTCCTTTGATTCTGATAAAAGAAATAAGATATCTTTCTGCCGGCTTGATAGTAAAGCCAATTTCAATCAGCTCCCTTCATTGTCCATTCATTGGACCATTTTTACTCAACTTACTAAATTATACATTTTAGCTCAGTACATAGGAAAAAATGGAGTTTAAAGCAAACTCCATTTAGACTATGATAACAAGCAAATCATGGCCAATCAGCTTGATCGAAAGGTACAGCACCCAACTACAGAAGCAAGCATGCCTTCGAAAAAGATCAAAGTTCTTCCCCATTTGTTTCAATAACGTGTTTATACCAATCAAATGATTTCTTCTTACTTCTTGCTAAGGAACCTTTTCCTTCATTATCTTTATCTACATAAATAAAGCCGTAACGTTTTTCCATTTCACCTGTTCCCGCGCTAACTAAATCAATACAGCCCCATGGTGTATAGCCGATTAAGTCAACACCATCTAATTCGACCGCTTTTTTCATTTCGGCTATATGATCACGGAAATATTGAATTCGGTACTCATCATTAATCGATCCATCTTCTTCCACCGTATCCCTTGCTCCCAGACCATTCTCCACAATAAATAAGGGAATATTATATCTTTCATATAGAGCATTTAATGAATAGCGAAGTCCTACGGGATCTATTTGCCAGCCCCAATCGCTCGCTTCTACATAAGGATTGCGAACAACGTGACCGAATTCGCCATCAGATTCACTGCCTTCGACTTCACGACTACTCACTACTTTAGACATGTAATAACTAAAACCAATATAATCTACGGTACCTTCTTTGAGAATCTCTTCATCCTCTTTCGTAATATCCATTTCAAAACCATTGCGTTCCCAATATTTCTTCGTATAATTAGGAATCTCTCCTCTAACATGTACATCGCCAAAGAACCAGCGATTATGCATTGCTTCTGCCGCATACATAACATCATCGGGATGACAGGAATATGGATAAACAGGTACAATGGCAAGCATACAGCCAATTTTAAAATCAGGGTTGATTTCCCGGCCAATCTTCACTACCTTTGCACTAGCAATTAGTTCATAAAGAGAGGCTTGATACATCGTTTGCTCTCGATTTTCCCCTTCCTCATATTTAATTCCTGAATTAGTGAAGCTCGCGAAATCCATGCTTGTATCTGCTTGGTTATTGATTTCATTAAATGTCATCCAATACTTTACTTTATCTTTGTAACGTTTTAATACCGTTTCCGCATATTTAACGAAGAAATCGATACACTTTCTATTTCTAAATCCACCATATTCTTTTACAAGGTTATAAGGTAATTCAAAGTGAGAGAGCGTAATAACTGGCTCAATATTATATTTTAATAACTCATCAAATAAATCATCATAGAATTGCAGCCCATCTTCATTTGGTTCTGCCTCGTCTCCATTTGGAAAAATTCTTGTCCAAGCAATAGATGTACGGAAACATTTAAATCCCATTTCTGCAAATAGTTTAATATCTTCCTTGTAGCGTGAATAAAAGTCAATTGCTTCATGGTTTGGATAATTGTATCCTTCTAGCACACCATCTGTAATCTGACGAGCGACACCATGTCTTGCTGCTGTCATTACATCCGCAACACTTACACCTTTTCCGCCTTTATTCCAGCCACCTTCAAGCTGATGAGCCGCAACTGCTCCACCCCATAAGAAATTTTCTGACAACGCTGTTTTTGACATAATAAGTTTCCTCCATTTAAGATATTAAGTTATTAATAAAAAAAGAAAGCGGTCTATCGTTTCTTGGAGAACCGCCTTCTTCCTGTTAAAATAAATAGAGCTACAATGAAAATACTTTCGTGTAAGTATTCGTTTCTCCAAATTTAATTATTAGACTATAATACTGATTCTCCACCTTTTTCTTGTATTACTAACTTGTTATCATACATTTTAATAAACGGGAACCAAACCAGAAATGCTACAGCACCGCAAATTATTGCTACAATAACAGCCATGTAGTCTCCCGCTGTACCAATAAATGCTCCTATACCAATTGGCGAAGGCCAAGGTACTTGTGCAATAATCGCATCAACAAATTTTAACTTAATCGCCCAATACCCAATCGAAGCCGAAGCCATTGGTGCTAAGAAGAATGGGATTGCCAAATATGGATTATAAACAATTGGCAGACCGAACAATAATGGTTCATTAATATTGAAAATACCAGGAGCAAGCGATGCTTTCCCTAATATCTTTAGTTGTTGTGACTTAGCTAAAAAGGCAACGAAGAACACTAATCCAATAGTTGCTCCAGATCCACCCATAATCACAAATGAGTTTGAGAATTCTCCAGCAAACGGAATATTACTTCCCTCTAAGTTTGCCTGCATATTAGAAAGAACAATAGGTGTTAAGAATGCGCCGATAATATTGGCGCCATGAATTCCTACAATCCAAAGGGCATGGATTAAGAAATAAATCACCATGATTCCTAACCAGCTGTTTGTTAAATTCACAACGAAGCTAAATGGAACAGCTACTACTTTAAAAATATCTGTACCTAATGCTACTAGAATACCGTTAATAACTAAGATCACAATAGCCACTAAAAAGGCCGGAATTAGCGCTGTAAAAGATCTAGATACCCCCTCCGGTACTGCTTCAGGCATTTTAATTACCCAATTTTGTTTAACACACAATCTATATAACTGCACGGCGATAATCCCGAGAATAATTGCTGCAAAAATACCTGTAGTACCTAACCGACTCACACCATCACCAACCATCTCCCAGCCATTTACAATGGTTGTTCCATCATCAATTTGATGAATAAGCGAGATTTTTCCGCCGTCTATTACGAGCATAGGAATGGTCATAAAGAAGGCAAACATAGATAGTAAAGCACCATTTAACGGGTTTAAATTTAAGTTATCTTCTTCAGCAATAATTTTCGTATACTCATATCCGATGACAAGGTTAAAATAGAGTGCTAATATTCCCATTGTTGATTTATTTGCTAACATATACAAGTCACTAATCTTAAAGAAAGTACTATTGAAAAATCCTTCTAAAAAAGTAAGTGTCTGCGGCAATACATTCAATACTAGGAACATAGAACCAACGATAGTAAAGGGAATGGAAGCCATCCCTGCTGCCATTACTGCCCGCACAAAGCGGAAGGAGGCAACTTTCCCCATTGGACCCATGAGATATTTTTCAAAAAGAGCAAATACTTTATTTTCTCCTGACATATAAACTCCTCTTTTCCATGGTTAATTAATAACTTTCTCATATAGTTTAATGCGGCTATAGTGTTTATCTTCATTTAGACAAATCTTGTGCAAACGTTTTAGCATGAAAGCAGCTAATAATATACCCGAAATTAAAATAGTTAGAATGAACATTCTTGATTCATCTTGATTAATTAGGAACGGATAAAGCAAAGCAAAAGGAGAAGAAAAACAAGCAGGCACTATACAAATTACATTTGCAGCGAGCAATGCCGTAAAACTGTATTTTGTAAATTTGGGATGATGGCTAGGACTGCTGTAAATCTTCACTTGCTCCACAATACTAGCTACCATAAAGACCAATAATACGAAAGGAATAAAAAACAGCTTTGAATCACTTAGCACCAACGAAATAAACCAATATAAATTGGTAAAAAAGAATAGGGCAGTTACATAACGAACAAGTAAATACCGATTAAAATACATCGTTTTTATACTTTGTTTCTTTCTTTGCTTTTCTAGCAAGGCTCTTTGTTCATCATTCATATTAATCCCCCCTTCTCTTGTTCTTCGCTACTTGCTTCTTCTTTTATTATCAAACCACTAATAGATACCGCTTTCATTTTTTGTGGTGAAAATTAGATCGAACGGACTCCATCGTAGAAAGGGAAAAACTAAAGTAGCTTCCTTCTCTTTCTATCCATTAGCACCTTAGTTCGGAAGTTCTTGTAAAATTACGTTTGCTAATTTTTCAATCCCCATCGGAATTGGAACATATGCTTGTGGTGGTATGTTAACAACCGGCTTTCCTACACGATCCCCTGTTTCTTTCAGCTTATTGAAATACATCTTTGTTTGCGGGCTTACTAAATATAGATCAAATTCACCCTTCTCAATCATCTTACCGCCTTCATTTGCAGATATAGCATCTAATACAATATCCTGACCTTTTGATTTAAAAAACTCCGTTGTCTTTTTGGCCATTAGTGATGATGACATACCAGCTGCACAAATAATTAGGGCTTTTTTCATTTTATATTCCTCCAATAATTAATAAGATTTTTTGATTAAAATCAAACAAATTCCCAGCTTAGTTAGGTAGTTTCTTATGAAGTTCTATGAATTCCTTTGCCATATCGACAACAGTCATAGCATTCATTAAATGATCTTGCGCATGGATAAGCAATAACCGAATTTCAAATTTTTCTCCACGAGCTTCCCCTTGAATCAAATCTGTTTGAAAGCGATGAGCTACGCGCATTGCTTCATTTGCTTCATCCAGTTTTTGCTCTGCTAAAGAAAAGTCGCCACTTTTAGCATCATTTATTGCTTCCATTGCTAAACCTCGAGCATTTCCTCCATTTAAAATAATTTGAAAACTAATTTCCTCTAAGTTCATGCTAATCCACCCTTACGTAAAAAAATATGTGCACCAATTCTCCTATTAGCAGTAAAGATAAAGCTAACAGTACATTCGACTTAAGTCTCTATCGATTGCTAGCTTAAAAGATTAAGAGACTAATCTGGATGACTAAAAATGATTTGTTAGCGATTTCATCTCTTGCTATCAACTGCTTATCTACATACTATACCTAATTTAATTTAAAGTTAATTTAAACTCTTTCCTTTGCGCAACGGAAACCATTACCATAAAAACGAAAAATGGGTGTCAGGCACTACAAAAAGACAACTGTCTTTTTACGGTGCCTGACACCCACTTCTATTTTTTTCTTTTTTTAATTCGATGTAAAACCAATGCAATTATAATAGTCAACAAAGCGGCAAAACGGAAATTTCCAGGAGCGAACTTTAGTAGCCAAATACTAAGAATGATAGTTGCTAAAGTCAAATGCTCTAAATACTTTTCATGTGTAAGCTTATTTTTATTAGCTGTTATAATTATGTACGCAATCGGTGGTACAATAACGCAAATTGCCCAGAGTAGTTTATCACGAAGATACCACGGTTGAGTTTTATTCATCGTTCACTCCACTTTTTTTGGTCCTTTAATTCACAGTTAGTATACAAATATATCCATTGAGTTTTATGCTAAGTTTCAATTAAAATACTACAAAATACTCTAACAGCATCTCACTAAGATATGCGTTAAAATCCATTAAATGCTTTAGTCAAAGCATCTAGCATTTGTTTCTTCATATATTTTGACAGCAATTCTTCGTATATAAATTTTTAAGAAAAGCAGTCCTAATGGTCCAAGGATTTCAATCAACTGGTATTTTTAATTCTGAATCATCAATAATCAAATTTTTATACTCTTCTTCATTAATAATTAATGCGTTAGCTTCAATAAAGAAATAGTCCTTATCATTAACTTGAAAGTAAAAATTTGTAGTTGATGAAAGTGTTTCTATTGCTTTTAATTCACTATGAAGGCTTTCAATCATTATTTTACCAAATCCTTGAGGAAAATAGCTTGATTCTGATAATAATAAATGGGACTCTTCATCAAACTCATTTAGTCTAAAAGTATCATAAGCAGGTTCCTGAAATACATAATAAGACAACACTTGTTTAAACGTAATATTAATCAAATTGCGATTTCTATCACCCATTAATTTAAGGGTAATAGTTTCTTTCAGGTAATTAATATTCAAGTCAATAATAGCCAGAGACTCTATTTCCGAAAAAAAATGTTGTAATTTTCTTTCTGTATTCATTTTATCTTGCACCTATGTTCCCTCTCTTCTTTATAAAATGGTGTCAGGCACCATCAAAAGACAATTGTCTTTTTACGGTGCCTGACACCCACTTTACAATTGCTCTATCAATCTTTCTATATCCGCCTTCAATACTTCCTTTTTATCAGCAGGTAATTTTTCCTTTTTATCGTTATGAAGCAGCTTGATCATATCTTGGAGAAATTTAATCGCTTGATCGTTTTTTCCTTTCTCTAGGTGTTTTTGGGATTGCTTTAATTTATTGCTTAAGCTCTTATAAAGACTATCCTTTAATTCACCTGATTCCTTGTACATATCCAGTAATGTTTGAATGGACGTATGATCTGCTTGATACGGTCTAACTAAGAAATGATCAAACTTGGTATTATTATAATTGGACCTTACCCCTACTTTCCCTTGCGTAAAGGCAGTACGGCTATTGTCCGTAAAATTAATCTTTGGTGTCGCCATATCATCCACATATACTTTAATTGTTGTCCCAATCACTTCAATTTTCATATGATGCCAAGCATCTCGTGGGTCTGTGATCGAGGCACCATCAAGATACTCCCAATTATAATTTTGCTTTCCAAGATGGACGCCGTCTTCATTTATATAGGCCACATATCCTTGCATAAAATCAGCATTATTTTGGCTATACTCAATTCCGTTTGCTGGATTATTTACTCGGAAAATGACTCCTCCGTCTCCGGATCCTTCAGCCACTTTAACATCTGCTTCGATAATGTAATCCTTCCACTCTTTTTCACCGATAACTGATTTTGCAAAGGTTTCGCTACTTGCATTGTACTCGCCTATTATTTGTGGCTCTGGTACTTCGATTTCCTCTAGGAATTCAAAATAATAGAAGTCAAATTCGCCTTTTACTATTTCTACTTTAATCGTATGCTGTCCTGCTGGTAAGGAAACATTTTTCTTAATAACGCTTTGCCAATTATTCCAATCGCCAGTGCTAGGGACATCAATAACACCTGTCAAATCAATCGAATCATCAAGCCATAATCGGATTTGACTATCTTTAAATGTTGTAGCTACGTTTATGGCTAAATCATAGCTGCCTTCTTCTGCGATATCGACATTATACTTCAGCCATTCTCCTGTTTGATTCCAGCCAACATTGTAGCCACCTTCCGGATTCACACGGATATCGACTGCATCCTGGCGATACTCTCCGCCAATATTTTCAATGGTGTTGTCGTGATAGGCAACCCCTTCACCACCAGTAATATAATCTGCCGCCATTATTCTGCCTGGCAGCTTTTTATACTGATCAAATTGGTGGAACATAAATTTTGAAAGCTCAAAGCCACCTTCTACAGCAACTACTTTTAACGTATGCTGCCCTGCTGGCAAGGTTATATCCTCTAGTGATACAGTCTTCCAACTGTCCACGCTGCCCGTTTTCGGCAGATTAATTTCTCCCGTTAAATCTAGCTTATCATCTAACAGAAGCTTTACTTTCGATCCATCCTTTACAGAAGAAACAAATAAATCAAGACCATAACTTCCTTCTTCTAAAATATTCACATCATATGTTAACCATTCATCCGTCTCAATCGAGGTAACTGCATAATCCCCTGCGGTAGTTTTTCGAATGTCCACATCGTCATTACGGTACTGTCCCCCACTATTTCCTTCCGACTTATCATAATAAGCTACATTTTGCCCACCGTTGTTATAGTCTTCCGCTTCAATGAGCCCAGGTAGCGGCCGATGAACATCAAATGAAGACAATTCCATTTTCGTAAAGTCAAATTCCCCTTCTACGAATTCTAGTTTCAAAGTATGATTTCCCTTAGGCAACGTAATTCCATTTTTAATGACAGCCTGCCAATTGTTCCAGCCGCCAGTAGCAGGAACATCAAATACGCCGGTTAAATCTATTTTATCATCTAACCATAGACGCGCCTTTGCACTTGTAAAAGTTGTTGCAGCATAAAGCTTAAGATTGTATTCGTCAGCTTCTTGAACATTTACATTGTATTTCAGCCATTCACCAGTCTGATTCCACCCAACAGCATAGCCGCCGCCTTCTGGATTGGTTCGGATATCTACTGAATCTCTTCTAAATACTCCACCAATATTTTCTGGTGTCGTATCATGATAGGCAACTCCTTCCCCACCAGTATTGTAATAGGCTGCATTTATTACCCCAGGAACCTGTTTATACTCATCAAAATCAATATTTTGCTCTTCAAAAGGACCAACTTTCCATGTCCCCTCGACTTCATCCCATCCTTCAGCATCCCCATCATTAAAATCGTCATATAATACATCAACTGCTTTATAGCCTTGTACTTTAAAGCTTGAAAAATCAAACGAACCCTTTACCACTTCAATCGTTAGCGTATGCTTTCCTTTTGGTAGTTTCAGCTTTTCGATTGAGAACGTTCTCCAATCCGTTGATTGCGGAATACTTACATCCCCCGTTATATCCGACTTTCCATCTAACAAGATCCTTATCTTGGCATCTTGGGAGGATTCGCCAACTCGTAAATCCAGATTATATAAGCCTTCTTCGGCAATATTTACATTATATTTCAGCCATTCGCCTTTTTCATGTGATTCAATGTAATAACTGCCGTCAGAATCGTCAGCAATATCTACATAATCTTGGCGGTAGGCATTAACTGCTTCTTTCCTTGTTTTATCATGATAGCCGACACCTTCACCACCAGCATTATAATGAACAGCCTCAATTGTCCCCGGTAAAGGCTTGTACGCATCAAAGACATTGCTGCCGTCAACTTTATTGCTAAAAGCTGTATAGGCAAATGCTCCATGTACATCTGATGTGGTATAGCCGATGCTGCCAGCACCAATATTTCGAACTTCTCGTGTTTGCTTTTGCATGCCATCGACAAAGATTCTAAATGTATCTCCCGACCTTTCTACTCTCAATTGATGTAGCTTTGTGTAATCATAGCCTTCTGGCAGATCTGCATACTCCCAGCCTTGTTCCTCACCATCCACAACAAAATTAGTTTCCAATCGATTATGCTTCGAGCTTAGGACAGCTGTTCCGTAGTTCTTTTCATCCTTATAGGAGAAAACTACACCAAGTCGCGGATTTTCACTCTCCCCTTTTTCTACCATTTTCAGATTGAATTCTGCCGTATATTCCTTATCTGTAGATGTCTTACTCACTTGTCGTGACCATTTTGCATCACCCAATTTCTTCTGTTCCAGCCAATTAGAAGTATCTTTCGTGATACTCCATTTCCCTCCATTTACATTTTTCCAATCTGCTCCAAGTTCGGTTCGATTAAAACGATCACTAAAATCCGGTAAAGCAGGATCAGACTGTTCAGAAGTTGTCGGCCCTAACACGAGCATTTTCTCGCCATTCCATGCAATGCGGTCGAAGTTTATGTTACGCCCTGGGTTCGCATGACTATGATAGACGATATAGTCGGAATCAAGGTCTGGTCCTCGCACAACTGTGTTATGACCTAAACCTACATTTTCCCCTTCTGTGTTTAGTAAAAGTGGGTTCTGTTCTTTATTCGTTGTAAAACCAACATTAGGAGAATCACTTACTCCATAGTCAATACGGTATGCTTTATTCCAAATATGGTTCCCTGTATAAGTCATATAGTATTTGCCATGTCTTTTCAGTACGGTTGCCCCTTCTGTCCAGCCATTCATTTTTGCGCCTGTATCCGTTGCCTTGCCAAATTCTGTCGGCGTTGGCATAGAGCGTGCATCTATTCTATTTGATCCTGTACTATAAAAATACCATTTGCCGTCATCATCAATAAAAACATGTCCATCAATCCCCATCCCAAGGTTATCGGTTTGTTTTTTAAAAGGACCAAGAGGGCTTGAACTTTTATAGACATAATGCCCATTTCCACCTGGAGATGTATACATATAGAAATCGCCATTCCAGTAAACAACTTCCGGGGCATAAGCAGCCTTCGTAGTAGGTTCTTCTGTAACAAGACCAGCATATGTCCAATTCATTAAATCTTCGGATGTCCACGCCTTCACACCGCTTTTATCATCTACGGTACTAACATAGAGATAATAAATACCATTATGCTTTAGGATATATGGATCCCCTTCTCCATAATACTCCCCGCTATCCCATGTCCAAGATTCTGGTAAATCCATCGGGTTACTGTAGGCCAATGCTGCATACGGTAAAGAAAGCCATAAACTCATACACAGTAAGACTTTTACTAACTTCTTCAGGATAATCCCCTCCCCATATTTGTTGAAATACCATCTATATAAAAAGGGCATACCTGATCAGTTATAAATTGATTTTGTACACCCTGAATACCTATATTCTAGTAAAATACTGTTCTCTTAAATTTTGTTGGATAATGTAATCTACTATTACCATCTCATTGTTTAGAAATCATATAGGAAGAGAGGAAAACGATCATCTAAAAATTATCTACTTAATGTTGTTTTTTTAAAATAAAAACGCTTACAAACATCTTATATTATCCTCATTCGTAAAAATATACTAAATTTAGTATATAATATACCTTTTATACTTTTTTGATGGAAAAGTCCTACTTATTAGAAGAAAAAGGAAAGAACTGCAAGTGGAAAAAAGGTGAGGAGGATATTTTCCCAACAAAAAAACTACCATAGTCAGGTAGCATTCTTACTTTCTATTTTCTTCGGCAATCACTACATTTACTGGGATAAATATTCGTTTTGGTTCGTATTCTCCAGCCATTTGCTGCATTAATAACTTCACCGCATCCTTGCTGCACTGCTGGATATCCTGCTGAACAAAGGTAATCCCTTCTATTCCAGGAAAATCAAAAGTAACCAACTCTATTTGACGCAAGGACTCTTTTTGAACTTCTAAAATAGCACGATGCGCATACTGTGCCAATTCCGCATTCATCGTAAATAGGCAAGCTAGCTTCGGGTTTTCTAATAAAAATTGTTTAATTATTGCAGGAGTTTCCTGAACGGAGATTTTATCAAATGGCAGTGTTAGCCAAAGGTTTTTATCAATTGTAATTTCTTTTCTAAAAAAAGCTTGTTCAAATCCTTTTGCTCTTTCTTCCGTAACCGTGTTTGTTATTAAGGGAGAGATAAGTCCAATCTGTTCATATCCTTTATCCAACAAATAAGAAATAGCCGCAAACGCCCCTTGAGTATTTTCGGAACTGACACTATAGGTAGAAATATTTTTCATATATCGATCAATCAATACGAGGGGAAACTTGTCTAGTGACAGTCGAAGAACCGCTTCATTATACATTTCCTTTTCTGCCGGAAAAATAATAATTCCTTCCACACCAATCACACGAAAAGTCTCAATAGCTTCCGCTTCTTTTAGTTGTGATTCTCTAGAAATCTTAATGACTAAATTATACCCTTGCTCCGTCACATATTGTTCAAGGAAATTGACAAAATCCTGCTCCACCTTTGTCTTCATCGTTGGGATAATTAATCCAATCAACCCACTTGAAGTTTGGTTTCGTGCCATTGAACCTGTAAAACTACTTTCAATAACAAACGTCCCTTTCCCCTTAATCCGCTCCACAATTCCTTGATCCGCTAAGCCAGCCAACGCATTCTTGGTAGTAATCTGGCTTACATGAAATTCATCCATCAAATCCTTCTCAGAAGGAACCCTGTCTCCTACTCTCCATTTCCCTTCCTTTATCCGCTCTATTATCTTATTTTGAATCTGCTGATATAATGGTTCGTTTTTGATTGTACTCATCCTCCAGCCGTTTTTGTGTGTAACTAATGGAAAATATATATCTACTATACTAAGTTTGGCGTGAAAGATGAAGGGGGAGGGTCACTCTTTTGGGTCTCTAAAAAAATTCCCCAATAAGTCGATATTAAGGTATAGAAAAATATTTCCAATAGAAAGAGGTAGATCATGTTTTTAGATTTTCTATTTAAAAATAAAAAGAAAAATACAATTAAAAAGACGGAAGAAACTCCAAGTAACATAAAAAATAGAAACAACTCCACAACCAAAATAGAAAACAACCAATCTGCTGTTAGAAAAGGTGAACTCGGCGAATACAAAATTGATATTCAACTATCCCAGTTACCTAAAGATTATATGTATTTAAATGATTTATTCATTAAAAATCCTAAATCATCAACGGGGTATTCTCAGATTGACCACGTTATCATAACCCCTTATGGTTTATTCGTCATCGAAACGAAGAATTATCAAGGAACTATTTACGGAGGGAAAGATAGAAAAACTTGGTTAATTAATGGTAAGTTCAAAATGATGAATCCTTTAATGCAGAATTATGGTCATATTCAAGCCCTCAAAAGTTTTATAGAAGCGAAATATCATCCATACTTTATTTCAGTAGTTTCCTTTACAAAGAGATGCACATTTAAAATAGAGGAAGAATTGCGTAAGATTAGTTCTACTGAATTGGTCATTTACGATGTTGAATTAACTCAGTTTATTAATAGAAAGGTTGCTGTTCTTAAATTACAATACCCAAACCCCCTTTTTCTAAAAAGTGAAATGGAGATGATCTACAATTCACTTGTGAATGCTAATATTACAGACGCAGCAATTAGAAAGCAACATATAGATATTATCGAAGAAAAGAAGAACATCACTGACAAAAAAGAAAAGGAAAATAAATGTATAGTCTGTCAGAAAGCTGTATCAGATAAAGTAAAATCATTCTGTTTATCTAATAAGAAGTTCCAAGGAAAAATTTATTGTTATGAGCATCAAAAAAGTTTGTAAAACAGAAGTTAATATCCATTTAGATAATAGAAACATAAATCTTAATGGATAATTAAGTGAAAAAAGGAATATATGGAACTTGCTGATAAAACAAGCTTAAAAAAAAATCCTATTTTTATAGATTTTTCAGTATTTTTTCTTTCTTCACTTGTCATTCTATCTAACAATTCCTTTGCGAAAAATTCTTACTCTATAAATAACCTCTATTAATAAAATTCTAAATAGACAAAGAATATTCTTGGATTAAACGAAAAACTATACCAAAATCACTAATAAGGAGGGTTTTCATTTTTAATCGTTTTCCTGTTTTTAAGATAGAGAGAGTGAGTTGGGGGTTAAGGGGCTTCCCCCTATTCCCCACACCTGATTCATCTGGCCACTGGTAATCCCTTGATCAATTAATTCAGCCATAAACAGCGAAGTGATGATTTCCGTGGCAATTTCACCAAGTAAAAATATAGGTTTTTGAAAATTTCAGCGAACATGCTTATAGTTTATAGTCTCTGTATACCTTGAAATTGCTTATTTGCCCATGCAGCATAAGAAGGGTGTGTCTGAAGTAATTCTTCATGTTTTCCAACTCCTGTAACATGTCCATACTCAAATACAATAATTTGATCCGCATGTACAACTGTCGATAATCTATGTGCAATTACAATAGTTGTACGATCTTGCATCAAATAATGCAGTGCCATTTGGACCTCATGTTCTGAGTCACTGTCCAAGCTTGCAGTTGCTTCATCTAACAGCAAAATATCCGGTTGTCGCAACAAAGCACGAGCAATAGCTATACGCTGGCGTTGTCCGCCTGATAGCTGAATTCCTCTTTCTCCTACCTCTGTTTCATACTTTCTTGGTAAAGCGTCAATGAAATCATGGGCATATGCAAGTCGGGCTACATTCATCATCTCCAACTCACTCACTTCGTCTTCTCGCCCATAGATAATATTTTCTCGGATTGTACCTGATATAAGAGAACTTTCTTGAGACACATAACCAATTTTTTTGCGCCAATCATGGAGTGAAAAAGAGTCGATTGGCGTATCACCCCAATATATGTTTCCAATTTCCGGATCATAAAATCTCTCAATAAGCGAAAAAATGGTTGTTTTTCCGCTTCCGCTAGGACCAACAAAAGCAGTTACTTTACGATCTGGTATCGTAAAAGAAGCATTTAGCAAGATTTGCTTATCTCTTTCATAACCAAAGCAAACCTTGCGAAACTCTAAGATGTTATGCTTGTCCGGCATCACATCCTTTTTGTTGTCAGCTTCGAGGGGCTGTTCCAAGATAAGCCTTAGCCTCTCTGTCGATCCCATTACTTTTTTTAAATTCGAAAAAAATGCTCCAAACTGTTCAACAGGCATCATAATTTGAAACAAAAGTAAGATATATGCTACAAGTTTCCCTGCAGTAAGAGCTCCCGAAGAAACACGCACTCCGCCATAACCGATAATTACAACTAGTAGCACAATCATAATTAATGTCATCAATGGCATCAGTACTGCATTAACCCGAGCTTCTTTCATTTCCGATTGAAATAAATCATCCATGTTAGCTTCACCGTTTTTTAATTCTTTTCTCTCCGAGTTAGAAGCCTTAACCAGTCTCATTTCCCCAATGATTTGGGACAGCGTCGAGGATAGTGCTGCCAAATGTTCCTGTAAACGCACGGAATTTTCATACATCTTATTCCCCATCGGCATCATTACAGCTAAACTAATAGGTAATACCAACATAATGATTAACGTCATTTGCCAATCTAAATAAAATAACATGGCCACTGCACCAATAACTGTAATCAAGTTGGAAATAAAGTTGATGAAGTGATCGGTAATGAGTGATTTAATCTCATTTGTATCGTTTGCGATGCGACTCATAAGATCCGCAGAGCGGTAGCGATCAAAGAAACTCATCTGTAAATGAAGCATCTTTTCCCAAAGCTGTTTACGCAATTGATTGACCATTCTATTTCCAACATAGGCTAACAGATAGTATGAGAATCCACTTGATACGGCTTGCAAAATAAAGATAAAGACAAGCTGTATAATCGTAGTGGCATTTATTAATTCCAAACGAAATTGGTCAATTATTTTTCCAGTAGCTATCGGAACAATCAACCCCACAAATGAACTGATAATGCTTAAAATAAGGGCTATGCTTAGAACCAGCTTGGGAACTTCTGTAGAAAATAAAAGCTTCGCTAAATAGCGTAGACCGGTTTTATTTAAAGAGTTGTCACGATCGCGAATATTTGTAAATTTCTCTTGATTGCTCATAATTACTCCTTACTATATTTTTTTAAATTTTATACTGGATACCATTAAATAGGAAAAAGCAAATAATGAAATCACCGATATAAGTGTTAAATTATTCGTGCTTGGTGCAATCACCGAGTAAATGGACAGAATAAAACCTGCCACGGTTATTGGAATTCCACGAAAGATACCCTCAAACTCTTTGACATTAAATCGTGCTAATCTATATGAACCGCTGACGACGTATAACAATAGAGCAACTATACCTACAAGTCTCAGCATGCCAAGATCATCAAAGTTAAATTTAAAATAAACAAGTAAAGCTGGAGCAATCCCAAAGGAAACCAAATCGGACAAGGAATCCAATTCTTTACCGAATTCACTGCAAACATCTAATCGTCTAGCGATTCTTCCATCGTATCGATCTATAAATGCTGCAATAATAATATATATGGCACTTGCGAAGTAATTTTGATTAATAACCTCGACAATTGAAAGTACCCCAAATGACAAATTTACAAAGGTAAGCAGATTGGGAATATTCTTTATAAACATAGGTTCTCCTCACTAATAATGAATTTTATTATGACTCCCATTTATTGATATTTGGTAATCTGGTTAAATCGTTTTCGCACTGTAATCTACCCTTTCCTGTTTGCTTATGATATATAAGATTATGGGAGATTTCTTAAGATGGGGGGTTCATAATTCTTAAGAATTCTTAAGTCGCTTAGTATTTACATTTTATGGGTAGCTAATTTAACAACTTGTTAGTACAACTGAATGATAAATGGAAAAGGAGCATTGATATGAAAGAAATAATAAAAGCAGACCATCAACCAGTCTGCTTTTATTGATTATATAATTGTTAATGCCAGGATGCTGATAAACCATGACCTCGAACGCTCCATTTGCAATCTTAACCAGATCGCCGTCCTGTTGCTTCACCACGGTTCTGTCCCTTATGGATTTATTTTCTCAATTGTTTTTCTGCTGCACCTTTTTCATCATGGATCTATATATCTACTTTGAAGCTATATACACTACATTTATCAACAAGTATAGAACAAATAAGAATAAGGCTACCAAGAACACACCATTATTCTTTATAACAATCTCCTGATAATTCATTGAATATATCAACACATAGAGATAAAACATACAGAACATAAAACACAGCTTCAATAAAAAAATAGTTTAACTCCTTATGTTGTTAGAGATTAATTTATTTAGATACAAATTCAAACAGCGGAGAGTGAAGCCCCATTCCCTCCTTGACTCGGAAACAACTGATTTTGGTTCCAGTGACAAGTTGGATGCCCCAGAATCATTCAAAAGTCTGTGCGGTTTTATTTAAAATGACAGGTAACGTTACCTGTAGCAAAAAAGTATCTTTTCGTACCGATACGTTCAACGTCCCGTTGTGCTTCTGTATTATTTTCTGGCAACTAACGAGCCCAATTTTGTTGCTATCTTCCTTTTCGGCTTCACGTAAAATTTTATTCTCGAACCTAAGATCGACCCATTGTTGTTTCAAGGAAACCTGAATAAGAATGGGATGCTTCGGATCGGCATACTTTCGAATATTTGAAAATATATTATCGAATACACGGCGTATAGCGACCAAATTGATTTCCAGTAAAAATTGCTCATCATATGGATCTGCTTGAACTTGAATATCTAAATTATCCATAACCACCAGTTGCTCATCAATGAGTTGATCTATAAGCGCTCTGCCCTCATATAATTCAAATTCCACTTCCTCTTCTTCAGCGGCAGAGGACACCGTAAAATATTCGAATAGTTTGTCCGATAGCGCTTTGATTTGATAGGCCTTTTCCCGGCTATTATGGATATATTGCAGCAAATCCTCATGAGTCTTATACTTGTTAAGCTCGATGATATCCATATACCCCAGCAAAATTGTAAGTGGAGTGCGTAAATCGTGGGAAATTGCCGTGATCAATTCGCGATTGGCCATCCTCATCCTCTCCTCACTGCCGAGTCGCTCAGCAAATGATTTCCTCATCTCATCAATACTTTGGGCCAAAGAGGATAATTCATCCTTTCCAGAAACAGTAATTGAATAATCTAAATTTCCACCTTCAAGTATTTTGATCTCTTGTTCAAGTACTCCAATATAAGATGTTTTCTTATTAATTATCAGTAAGAAGGAGATAATGAATATAATGGCTGCTATGAAAATACCAATAAACAAAATGAGATTATAGTATTGATACTCATAAAGGCCTACCAAGTAGATCTGGGCATCTTGATCCGCAAAATGGACGGTAGTAGGTATTTCCGAAGGCGTAAATCGAGTTAGTAGCTCTTCGTTAATAGCAGGATCAACCTCTTTATTTGATGAGAAAATTAATTTCTCTTTTGCAAAAATATACAGATTCAAATATCGCTCATTATTTATCCATTCAGACAATTGCTCTCGATCACGTGTGGACACGTTTTTGCTATTCACAAACTCTTCGAATCGTTCAAGCGCGTCTTGCTGCCTATTTTCCATAAAAGCGGATTTGCTTAAATAACTATTTAACACTTTCTCGCCAACGACTTGTAAAATGCCGAAAACACTTAAAGAAATAGCTGAGGAAATTAATACTGCCAGAACGAGCTTGATCTTAAGTTTTTTCCCCATTAGTAATCTATTCAATTTTGTACCCCTTTCCCCAAACAGTCTTTACATATTTAGGGTTCTGCGGGTCATCTTCCAGCTTACTTCTCAAATTACGAATATGGACCATAACTGTGTTATTACAGGTATAAAAGTAGGGTTGCCCCCAAACACTTTCATATATGTTTTCTGCCGAAAACACCTTACGTCGTTTCTTAGCTAACAGCAGCAAAATCTGGTATTCAATTTCAGTCAAAGTGATTTCCTTCTCTCCAACAAATACAGTCTTTGCATCCTGGTAAATCGTAAGATCCTTAATGATAATATGCTCCGTTTCCTCAGTCTTCTCCTTGCCACGATAGACATAATATCTCCGCAGTAAAGCCTTCACTCTCGAAACAAGTTCTGTATAAGAAAAAGGTTTGGACAAAAAGTCATCACTGCCTGAAGAGAAGGCCAATTGTTTGTCCGAATCCTGCGTTTTCGCAGTAAGGAATAAGATCGGTGCGCTTGTTTTTTCACGAATCTCCAAACACGCCTTCAGCCCTGATTTATTGGGCATCATCATATCTAAAATAATAAGATCTGTCTCTTCATTTACTTTATTAATCGCATCTTGACCATCTATCGCTTCAATCACTTCATAATTCTCACTTTCTAACAAAATCCTTACAATTTCTCGGATTTCACTGTTATCATCAGCAATTAAGATTTGCTTGTTCATCTGATCACCTCGTCTAATATCAGTATAATAGTCGTTTTGTGCAACTACCAGTAAATACAGTCGACTTAAGAATTCTTCAGAAATTATGTATGTAACTCTTAATTTATCCATTCTATACTACAAACAGGTAGAAGTAATTACATAAAGGAGTTTTAAGCTATGCCACAACTTTCGAAAAAAACAATCGTAACAATACTATTAGGTCTAACTCTCATATTGTCTATTGGTTTGATCTATTATTCTCCTACCATTATTAAGATTATGTCGTCCATGAACAATTTTAGGGCGTTTATTCATTCAACAGGTAATTGGGGACCGGTCATGTTTATTTTATTTCAGATTCTTCAAATCGTGGTTGCGCCTATTCCAGGAGAAGTCGTACAGGTTGCAGGCGGTTATATTTACGGGGTTACATTAGGATCCTTATATACTACAATCGGCTTAATAATAGGCTCAGCGATTGCTTTTTATTTCACTCGGTTTATCGGGCGCGATTATATTTCAAAGCTACTACAAAAGAAAAAATATAAGTGGATGTCGTTAATACAGGATGAGAAAAAGTTTTCAATCTTTTTATTTATCTTTTTCGTGATTCCAGGTTTGCCGAAAGACCTGCTTGTATTTGTGGCCGCTCTTACATCCATGAGTTCATTAAGATTCTTCACCATACTTATAGTTGGTCGTCTGCCGTGGATTATTGCATCTGCCGCTTTGGGGTCCACCATTCATATGCAGCAATATAGCATAGCCATTATCATATCCGTTATCGCTGTTATTGGTTTTATTCTCGGATATATCTATAAAGATAAAATGATGGATCGATTCTCCAATGTGAAGAAAACAAAAGGGACAAGTCATTCCGCCAAATCCAAGGTAAACCTCAGCATTAACAAAAAGGAAAGTTTGTGTACAAAAAAGGGCGAATAAATCTAATACAAGAAACAATTATTCTGCAAAGAAAGAATACCTACCGATTTTTATTTTTGCCATTATTGGTGGAGCGTAAAATCGATGGAATCACAAACGCACGCAAGGGATAGCCCTAATCAATGTAGATACCTAATTATGCTTATTCAAGTGATTTCTAGGCCAACTTGTTAGGGCTTTATTGTACATTGATATAAAAAATAATATCCCAATAGTTGCAAGTACAGAAAACCCTTTAAATAGGGGAAAAATATAATGCAACAATTTTTAGTAAAATGACTGTACCCATTCATACTACTTTCAAAAGTTGAATTAGAGGAATTATAGCCATCACAATTAGTAGGGTCTATTGGTCCATGAAGGTACAGAAATGTATATTGCGCAATGATAAATATATAGATTTTATATTTAGCGTCAAGCAAAAAGCCTACAAAGCGCCAGATCACTCGATTTTGAATAACAGCTTGTGAAAAGATATCGTATCTTATCGTTTTCTATCGTATACTCTAAAAACAAAGAAAGCTCACAAATGTTGTTAAATCAACGTTTGTGAGCTTTCTTTAGCGATTAATCTAGACATAAATTAATCTAATGATACCCGGTGTCGGGATATTTTTTGATTTTTACTATCTATTTGGATAGTTAAACTAGTAAAAAATCTGTTTTCACTTCATTTAAAGTGAGCAAGATTTTTTAACTAAGTCACACTTTTTTATTTTATGGGACATAGTTGGGGCAAAGCTAAAAAAGAAAATAGCAGTTCCTTCTTTGCACTACTGAAAATAATTGTATACAAGGGCTACACTAATACCCAGTTTTAAAATTGATTATTCATATATAAATAGAGAAAAATGATATATGGTTAGAATAAAACAAATAAGAAAGGAATGCTGTCATTAAACAAAAAGATGAAGTTTATATTTTAGGGGATTTTGTAGTCCGTGGGACTGGAAAACAAGCAAACGAAATATTAGAGCCATTGAATGGGAAGAAATATTTAATTAAAGGCAATTATGAATACTATCTTGACGATCCAGAGTTTGAAAGCTCATATTTCGAATGGATAAAAGATTATTTTTCATTCAAGTACAACAACAAAACATTTGTATTGTTCCACTATTTTAGAGTGGGATTCGTTTTATAATAATTCTATACATCTCTACGGGCATGTACATCATAACAAGAAAGAATATTTTCGGAATATATTAGGTCCTAGTGTGATAAACGTTGGCGTCGATGTGAATAATTTTTCTCCAATCAGTTTAGAACAAGTATTAACCATGGTAAATTCAAGAGAAAAATAATATATGTTAAGAGATAAAATTATTTTGAATTAATGTGCATTGTTAGAAAATTGTTAGCAATTAAACAATTAAATAGCTTAGAACCCTTATAAAACAAGGATTCTAAGCTTATTTTTTCTTACTCCCACTCAATAGTGGCTGATGGCTTAAAAGTTACGTCGTAAACAATATCGTATATGTTGTCTACTTCGTTGCTACATCAATGTTTCTCACAAATGCCAAATATCGAATTTACTATTCCAATCATGTAAATCATCAGACCAATTGCACGGATGTTTTTGAAGGAAAGAGTAAAAAATCTGTATTCGTCAATTACAATTTATAGAATGTGTTTTCACAAACTTCTCAATATCAAAAAATAATTCGAAATTAGCTTTTATTTTTTCATCATCCCAATCCCACCACTTAATTTTAAGTAATTCATTAATGATATGGGAATCAAATCTATATCTGATTACTTTAGCTGGAACACCGCCAACAATTGCATATGGGGGAACATCTTTAGTGACAACCGCTCCTGCAGCTACTATTGCTCCATTATGAATAGTTACTCCTGGCAATACAACTGCATTTGTAGCAATCCATACATCATTTTCTATAACTATTGGCTTATTATATCTATCTAATAGTTCTTGATCATATTGATCTAACATTTTCCACATTGGATTCCACAGCATATTTGAGGTTGTAACAAGATCTATGGGATGATTACCTAAGGTTCCTATATTTGCATCTGCATTAATCGAACAAAAATTCCCCACGCTCTTTAAATAATGTTTACTTTCAACGGTTTTATCATTAATTCCATATGTAAACTTCCCTACAATATCTTTGAAATCTGCTTTTGGACGAAAAGGTAAATATATATGAAGTGACTCTAAGGAAGTATATTTTGATATTACTTGTAATATTTCTTCATACGATTCACTTGCAATAATTAACCTCTTCACTTTCGTAAAATCAACATTGACAAGGCTCACTACTTCTTTCCCCAGAATGCTCTCTCTTTCCATACGGTCAATAAAGTAAGGTACCTTTACAATAAAATAACCTATTCTTGCTACTAATTCGCTAGCAGCACTTCCAGTACCATAGATAAAAAAATCATCATTGATTCTCATCATATCTGATGTAAGACGCTTTATTTCTCGTTGATTCATTATTTCACCTCTTGCAATTATTCAAATAAGCATAGACTGCCTTTATAAAGTCTTTATTCAATCATAATAAATATACATATCTCGAACTTTTTTCTAAATATACCACATCTAATTATTTTGTGCTAATTCGCTTTTTATTCATGTCTAAAATCATTTACCAGCTCTCTTATAAAAATTTTACACGACTCCAGGGTTCAGCATTGAGCTTTTTCTTACAACAAAGAAATGGTTTTACACAGTAATTATGTCTGATCAAAAACGAGGTCTTAATATTCAAGGTTATATGAGATTAATAGCTATGTAAAAAGGGAGCGAAATTATGAATCTAGAGATAGAAACGAAAACAGACCTATTATTGAAGCGATAAAATATTATCTATCGCTTGATACTCTTCAAGAAGAGTATGCTCGAAAAGGAATAAGAAATGTTGTTAAACTATCAGCATTACTGAATTTTTCTTTGGAAGAAAAGATAGACCCTCCTTTTGTCTGTGAATATCATTATTTTCTTAATCATCCTAAACGATTAAATGTGGTTTCTACAGGTCGTGTAGAAGTAAACGAGAGCATAAATATTATTTACATCGCTGACCCAAAAACTCAGATTTGGGAAATTCATCTCATTACTTTAGTGATGAACGAGTGCCAACAACCCGAATAACATTGCTCGAGTCGTCCAGATTGGCGGTAACTGAAATGAAGGAATATTATGATTACATGAATGAGAATTTCAAGTACGGTAGTAAATTCTTAGACCATGGCTATAAACCCGTTTGGGTCGTATTTGACGAAATGGAGCTTTCCAAGCTAGTAGAACAGACAAGCAGTCTAAAAGGGTTGTTAGTGAGGTTATGGACGGAATAAAGCAAATAATTTTATTGGGTCGTCAATCAGGAGTTTTTATTTTAATTGCTGCTCAACAAATGAGGTCTGAAACTCTTTCTACGGATCTACCGCGGTAATCTCGCTCTTAGAATTATCCTCGGCTCAAATAGTAGTGAGGCTTATCGTATGGTCTTGGGTTTCTGCAACCCTAGAGAAAATTCCCCCAATTGAGGTGAAAGGTTCAGTATTGTTATATATGCAAGGCAGTGGAAAAAAAGCAGCTGAATACTGGGAATCTCCGTTTATTGACATGAAAAATTTTGATTTTATCGAGGAACTGAAAAAATATGCAAACATTACGAATTACTAAATAAGAGGACGAATTTATTATCGAGCATGTAAATCCTATGGTCATGGCACAAAACGCTTCTTTATCACGGAGAATGGCTTAAAAGAGGAGTTAGAAGCTTATGCTCCTGTCATTGATAAAATAGAAGCACAAGAACTATAGATAAGTACAGAAAAGTTGGCAAGCAAGTAGAAAAATGGTTTGGTAATAAAGTCGCTTCTACAATGAAGTACAGTGAGTATCAAGAAATTCTAAATGATTATAGAAAACAAGTTGGTGCGGATTCTCTCAGTCCGCTTTAACAGAGCTATACGGAATTCTTTTAGCTAGAAAAGATTCCATTTTAATAAAGGATTTTACACTAAGTGTTAAATAAATTCACAGAAACAAGTGAAACAGAAAATGAGAAGTTTATTGAATCTCTATCAGACTATCAATCATTACTCTCTTTTTTAAAGAAAAAAATGAATTACCCTACAGCATAATTCCTTACTTCCTGTATGTACAATTAAAAACTGGTTTTAGAGTGGGAGAAGTGATGGCATCAACATGGGAAGAGATAGGTTTCAAAAATGGCATGATTAAGACATATCGAAGAATAGACTCTGCTCGTCATGTATTTGCTCCACCAAAAACTCTACTTCAGTTAGAGAAGTTCCAGTAAGTTCTGATGTATTGGAAGTGCTCGACTCTTTAAAAGCAAAACAAAAAAGCTTGAAAATTCATGATATATCTGACGGATTCATATTTTTTGATGAAAGAAATGGTTTGCCAACCAATAATGGAATAAATAAGGCACTAAAAGGCTATCTCAATGAATTAAAGATAAAACCAATTATTACAGCAACAGGCTGTAGGCATACCTATTGTATTGTCATGCTCGCAAAAGGAATTGATATTTCTGTAGTCGCTAAATACATGGGGCATAAAGACACAAAAAGAGTAATTAATACGTATCGTCATGTTTTAAAGGAATTAGAGGAGAAAGAAAAAGAAAAAATCTGAAGTGTTCTAGATGAATTTAATTAAAATGGGACAAATTGGGGACAATCAAAAGCAAAACAGCTTAACCACAAGGGTCAAGCTGTTTAAAAAGATACCGGTGGTCGGGGTCGATATAGGTCTGAAAGTATTGATATTATAAGGTTTGGTTGGGAGCATGTGTAAAATATGTGTAAAATGATTTGGATTTCTAATTCAGGTATAGATCTCACCTGCCCTTTTGTTTCCGCGCTCCACATGTCCAGAGTGTATGTGGCAACACATGGGGGGTTGGTGAGATTTATAATACACTTGGTTTAATTCTTGTCAGATTCGTTAGTCTGTTCTTTAGAATCAGGTTGTTTTTCTAAAACAGAAAGTTCTTCCAACTTTTTAATTACTTTCATACAGGAACTATCTGCGGTACAACTATTTACAAATTCAAAAACTGAGTGTTGATAATCTTCGTATACGAATTGATTTTCTTCTTGTTCTTGCTCGTAGTAGATAGAGGTTAATTGCTCTCTAGATTGTTCAATTAACTCTAGCGAATTGTAGAAATCAATAATACTTTTTAATTCATCACGTGTCAGTTCTGATTTTAAATTAATTATTAATTCACTATAATTATTAAGTTGTTTAGAGACGGTATTGGGCAAGTAAAATTTTTCCATAGAATCAGGTGATGACAATTTAACCTGGGTACTGATTGAATCATAAGCGTCCTTCATATCGAAATATAATATTAAAGCACTCTTTTCAACCTCTTTTTTCTCCTCCCGTGCATCCATTATATTCTCTTGTATCAACCAACCACCGAAACCTATAACTGCACCTAATAATAATAAAGTAATCTCCCAAACTGGGATTTTTTTAGCTCCTCCTTGAGTTGTATCCCCCATCCTATTCTACTCTCCGATCTTATTTTTAGTTTTAAAATTAAAACAATAATTGGATTCTATCATATATTGATAAATTTTCCATTATTTTAGGAGCAATGTATTTTATCATAGAATTAGTGTAAGCCGTGAAAGAATATTCTTTTGTCTAATTGTCACTAAAATAATAATGAACTAAGGAACTTAACAATTGTTTATTCTATAAAATTAACTTTTATAGGGACATAGGGACAGGAGATATGGTGCACCCCAAAAGTTAGAGTCTAAATCTAATCTTTTGGGGTGTTTATTTTGGCTGAAAAATATAGTGATGAATTGAAATTAACGGTGGTCAGAGAGTATCAAGAAGGAAAATTAGGAATTAGGCCCCTAGCCAAGAAGCATGGGATTAAATCAAAATCAGTAGTTGACCGATGGATAAAAGTATATGAGAAATTTGGCTCTGAAGGATTAAAAAGGAAGAGGGCTAAAGAAGCTTATTCTGTTCATTTCAAGCTAGATGTATTAAGCTTCATGAAGAGAACAGGTTCTTCAGAGACGGATGCAGCCCTTCAATTTGGAATAACCAATCCTACTATAATAGCTAGGTGGAAGAAAGCCATACTGGAGGGGAAAGATGGAGGCCTGAATAAATATAAAGGAAGGT
>NZ_BCVE01000033.1 GCF_001591585.1 Niallia circulans NBRC 13626
CCGGACCAAATCCTTGCGGCATTCCTCCCATTCCTGGATTAAATCCTCCGCCCATTGGATGGCCTCCCATTTCCGGACCGAATCCTTGCGGCATTCCTCCCATTCCTGGATTAAATCCTCCGCCCATTGGATGGCCTCCCATTTCCGGACTAAATCCTTGCGGCATTCCTCCTTTTCCAGAAACAGCTCCTTGCATCATTCCCTCTACTTGAAAATTGCTTGCTGGAGGGAATGATGGACCACCACAACCACAATCCTCTTTAACAGGAAGTGTAATGGTCGGATGAACTGCTGTGTGGGTAGGGGCATTTGCTTTATGCGCTGCACCTGCTACATGGGAAAAAGGTTCTTCTACTTTATGATGAAGATTCTCCTTAGGCAGCTGACTATACTGAACCCATGGTTTTTGATTATTTTGCTGTGGTGCATGATTAACATGGGAAGGTGTGTGATTGATAAAAGCAGAATAGGACGAAGAAGACTCTTCCCAATGGTGTTTTTCTGTATATTCTACTCCAGGAAATGTTGGATAAACTTGGGATGCTATTTGTTCAACCGGAACTCCTTCTGGAGGGCAAACCCCTGGAGGAAAACCGCTTCCTGGCATCATTGGCGATACTTCATAACAATAAGGCTGATAAGGGACAATTGGTGGACATACATCTTTTTGAATTGGTTCTTGATTTGGCAAAACTGGTGCAAGTTTTGGTGGTACAGGTTTTGTCGGTGCTGGTTTTACTGGTGCCGGCTTTACTGGTGCCGGTTTCACTGGTGCTGGTTTTACTGGTGCTGGTTTTTCTTTCATTTCGACATCAATATCTACATCAACATTAGTCATATTCATGGAATAATAATTCGTAACATCAATTTCCGGAATGATTGGAGTAGGCATTTTTGGTGTAAAAGGTTTCTCCTTTGGTACTTCTTTTTTAGGTATTTCTTTTTTTGGTGTTTCTTTTACTGGCATTTCTTTTTTCGGTGCTTCTTTCACAATTGGTTCCATTGTAATCGGCATTTCTTTTTTTGTTCCCATTTGAGGAGCTTCTTTCTTTATACTTCCTCCTAAAGTAGGAACTTTAATTTTCATGCCAGGCATAATCATATCTGTATTAGTCAATTGGGAATTTAACGACTTTAACTCTTCGAAATTCACCCCATATTTTTTGGCAATTTCCCAAAGAGTATCCCCTTTCTGAACAATATGGATCTTCACTATAGATTCCCTCCTATGCATATGTCCATATAGTCTATGTTCACACGGCAAAATGGTTATCATTCTATTCAAAAATCTATGCGTTTTTTTTTAAAATATGTGTTCTAGTCGTACAAAGATTGCTCAGATCTTTGTCCTTCTTTTCGCCAATTAATTATATTCGTTTCCTATGAAAAATAATTTGGTTTATTCATTTAGATATTCTTTTGGTAAAATAGAATGAAGGAAAAATAAATACTGAGTTCTGCCTTTCAAGCAAAACAGGGAGCTGCCACTATTTTTCAAATAAATACCAATAAATTTGTGTTAGTGACTTTACCGAAGATAGCAGATAAAAAAGGTAATTTTTTAATCAGAGTAACTGCAACAAAAGGAGAGATTGGATGACTGAATCAAAAAAAATGCTTGGTGAAGAAAGAAGGGCTTATATTCTTACTTTACTAAAAGAGAAAAATCGACCTTATACTGGCAGTGAACTTTCAAAATTGACAAATGTTAGTAGACAAATAATTGTTGGAGATATTACACTGCTAAAGGCGAAAAACGAACCAATTTTGGCAACTAGTCAAGGCTATTTATATTTACAAGAATCAAAACCGATGCTCTACGAAAGAATTATTGCGTGTAATCATCCACCAGAAAAAACGGAGGAAGAGTTAAATATCCTTGTTGATAATGGAGTAACGGTTAAGGATGTCACAATTGAACATCCAGTATACGGCGATTTGACGGCTTCTATCCTCGTCTCTAATCGAAAAGAAGTGAAACAATTTATGAAGAAAATTAAGCATACAAATGCTGCTTATTTATCTGAATTAACGGCAGGTATTCATCTGCATACCATTACCGCACCATCCCTTGATACATTACTAGAGGCAGAAGAAGCTTTACGAAAGGCAGATTTTTTAATGGAAGAAGAAGCTTAAGGTAAATCACAAAAATCACTAAGACTTTAATCGTCATTAGTGATTTTTTTGCATTCTTCGTATAGTGGTTCTATCTATTCCGTCATGTAATAAGGATAACTCCCCAGTATCTTTACTTCACAGCCTATTGCCTCTAATTCTGCAATAGCGCCTGGTATTAATACGTCATCCATTTTTCTATCTAAGTCAATAAGAAAGAAATAATTCCCTAATCCAGTTTTTGTTGGCCTTGATTCAATTTTCACTAAGTTTAGTTTTCTCCATGCAAAGGCAGACAATACTTGATGGAGAGCACCAGAACGATCGGCAGGCAAAGTGACCATAAGACTTGTTTTATGACCAACCAGATGACTTGTTGCTGCTGAATAATGTACAGGATTTTTCGATAAAATAAGAAAACGGGTATGATTATTCATTGAATCATGAATATTATGTTTTACAATCTTCAGACCATATTCTTCAGCTGTTAGCAAATTTCCAATAGCTGCCCCGTTGATATGCGGATTTTCTTTAACAAACTGTGCTGCTGCTGCTGTTGACGTCATATACTCACAAGCAATCCCGTTTAATTCTGTATGTAGAAACTTATGGCATTGAGCAATTGCATGGGAATGACTATAGACTACTTCAATTTCTCTCCATTTGTCTTCCCGGAATGGATGAACCATTATATGTTGTTTTATCGGAACCGTCACTTCCCCATGAATAGGTAAAAATACTTCATGGATTAAATAATCTAATGTAATGTTGACCGATCCTTCTAATGTGTTCTCAACCGGAACTAAAGCAACATCCACTTTATCTTCCATCACAGCATCGAGGCAATTGGGAATGGTTAGAAAAGGAACGGATTCCACCCCAGGAAATTGCTGATTTACCGCCATATTTGTAAATGTTGCTTTTGGACCTAAGTAGCCTACTTTCACTTCTTTCTCCTCCAAAAAAATTATTTATTCTGAATTTAACCTTTATAAAAAGAAGATTGACTGAAAAAGCCATCTTCCTAATAACAACAGGATCTCCTTATAAATAAATGACTTTTTATGCGCCCGTACTCAGAACGTCCACTTTCTCCACAAATTCAAGCATACGCAATCGCTCTAACAACATATCAATGGATATTTCCATTTCTGCGGTATTTAACGACAGTGTTACATTGGCTCTTCCTTGCAGTGGAATCGTTTGATGAATTGTCAGTACATTGCATCCAGCAGAAGCAACAACACTTAGCAATTTAGATAAGGTTCCCGATCGATCTTCAATATAAAAGAATAACGTAATCAATCTTTCTTTCACTATTGTGTGGAAAGGAAAGATGGTATCACGATATTTATAAAATGCACTTCGGCTTAAATCTACCTTTTTTACTGCCTCATGGACAGACTCTGCTTTTCCTCTTTCTAAGAGCTCTTTGGCATCTAAGGTTTTGCGCATTGCCTCTGACAGTACATCTTCTCTTACTATAAAAAATTTATGATCTATTTTACTTTGTTTCATCTGCTCACCCCTATAAGGTATAACGGATACTAATTATGTATGATAGAAATAACTCTGGTTTAACAACTAGACTTTTTCGAATTAGTCATTATTTTCTATTTCGTATGAAAAACTGCCCTCTCGTATTATTCAGCTTTGACGAGAGGGAAGATCTTTCATCTTTTTTTAAACCATGTTTTCTTAGTCAATGAATTCAAATTCATATTCCATTAACTTTACAGTATCTCCATCTTTAGCGCCTCGCTGACGTAATGCTTCATCGATGCCCATGCCGCGCATTTGACGAGAGAATCTGCGAACAGACTCATCACGGGAGAAATCTGTCATCTTAAATAGTTTTTCAATACCTTCACCTGAAAGAACAAAGCTGCCATCTGGATCTCTTGTAATATAGAATTGACGCTCATCTACTTCATGTTTATAAACAACGCGGTGAATACCTGCTTCCTCTTCTACTTCCTCTAATGGGAACTCAGGAGTATTCTCTAATTTATCCGCAATCGCAAAAAGAAGTTCTCGCAGACCTGATCTAGTTAAAGCGGACACTGGGAAAATTGGATAGTCCTCCTCCAATTTTTCTTTAAATACTTTTAGGTTTTGTTCTGCATCTGGCATGTCCATTTTATTAGCAACAATAATTTGCGGTCTTTCTAATAAACGCATATTGTATTCCTGCAGCTCGTTATTAATCGTAACATAGTCCTCATATGGGTCTCTGCCTTCAATAGCAGCCATATCAATCACATGGACAATAACTCTTGTACGTTCAATGTGACGAAGAAACTGATGACCTAATCCGATACCCGAATGTGCTCCTTCAATTAGCCCTGGCAAATCAGCCATAACAAAACTTCTATTATCTTCCGTTTCCACCATTCCTAAATTAGGGGCGATTGTTGTAAAATGATAGTCAGCTATTTTAGGTTTCGCAGCAGATACAACAGACAGTAAGGTAGATTTACCAACACTCGGAAATCCTACTAAACCAACATCTGCTAATACCTTTAACTCCAGAGTAACATCTCTTTCCTGACCTGGTTCCCCATTTTCCGATAATTCTGGGGCAGGGTTAGATGGACTTGCAAAACGAGAATTTCCTCTTCCTCCACGGCCGCCACGTGCAATTACAGCTTGTTGGCCATGCTCAGTTAAATCTGCAATAACTTCCTTTGTATTCGCATCGGCAACGATTGTACCCGGCGGAACCTTGACAATCATATCTTTTGCATTGCGACCGTGCTGATTTTTTGACATCCCATGCTCTCCACGTGGTGCTTTGAAATGACGTTGATATCGGAAATCCATTAAAGTACGCAGACCTTCTTCTACTTGGAATATTACATCTGCACCTTTTCCTCCATCTCCACCAGCTGGGCCACCTTTTGGGACAAACTTTTCTCGGCGAAAAGCTACCATACCATTTCCGCCATCTCCGCCCTTCACATAAATCTTAACCTGATCCACAAACATAAATTTATTTCCTCCTATTAAGAAAAACATAAGCAGCTTATTTGTCTAATAGTGAACAAGGATTAATCCTTATGAAAGGAGGGTTGCTCTCCTCACTAGAAGGACCAATTATTTTATTCCTACAAACATTTGCAGCTATTTTTTCTAAAAATCACAATTTCCTTTTATGCTATTCAAACAAGTCCTTCTTATTATTTACCTGTTTGCTCTCTATCCATCCAAACTTCAAATAGGAGCTCGTCCTTGCTCATTTCAATATTTTCCAATTTCAAATAAGAAAAAGGTTGATGAAGAAATTGAAACATGGATTCACTATCTAGCAGCTCTCCGTTAAAATCAACATACAAACGAAATCCTTCCACCATTGAATGAATGGAAATGTATAGATGATTATCTGCAAAGGGTTTGCTATATTGATTTAACGTTTGGAAAAATAAGGTTGTCCATTCGGTAAGTATTTCATCTTCTGTCCCGCGACATTTTTCTTCGGCCAACACTTCATATTCCAATCGAAAATAATAATTTTCCCAGTTTGCAATTAATAATTTTGTAGCAAATTGTGGAATATTTAGATTAGATAACTTAGCTTCTTGTTTTGTCTCTGTAATAATATCATTAATAATTTCTTTTACTCGATCCGGTTTATTTAAATCCAAATTTCCTTTTATCAATTGAATTTTATTTAGCCAATCATGGCGAACATGTCTTAAAAACTCTATCGTATTCCAGTCTTTATTCATTCTTGTACTCCTACAAAGGTTATTAAGTCTTAGAAGACTGTTTTAAGTAAGTATAACAAAAAATGAATCATCAATGAACAAAAACGATATCTCCATCACGGTAACCACTAAATTATATCCACTTGAACTTTAGGTTTTCATAATGAATAAGGACAAAAAATTCCCGTTTCCTAAAAGGTCTATCCAATTTATACACCAAGTTATTTTGGATTGATTTGATAAAGAAATGTTGAAAGCGAAGTGTATGAAGACTGTGGTAATAACAAACTATATACATAAGAGGCAACCTTTATTCTTGATTGCATACGAAAAAGCAATTGATTTCTCTCTTTTTTCAACACTTAGACAAAAAGCCCCTCCTGCTTTTTGTCTAAGTGTTGAAATCATCCTCCACCTAATCTGGTCACAACATACATCTTAATCAAAAAATTTATCCCTTAACAAACAGATAGGCTGACCCTAAACGAGCCAGCCTATCTGATCATTATCTTATGCTTCTTGTGCTACTGGGTATACGCTAACTTGTTTGCGATCACGACCAAGACGCTCAAATTTAACGATTCCGTCAACTTTTGCGAATAGTGTATCATCGCCACCACGACCAACGTTTACTCCTGGATAGATTTTTGTACCGCGTTGACGGTAAAGAATGCTTCCACCAGTTACTAATTGACCATCTGCACGTTTAGCTCCTAAACGTTTAGAAATGGAGTCACGTCCGTTTTTAGTAGAACCTACCCCTTTTTTAGATGCAAAAAACTGAAGATCTAATCTTAACATTTCGTTCCACCTCCTATTTAATTATAAGTGATAGTTACGTATTTTCCATAGTCTCGTTCAATTGTTTCTAAAGAAACAATCATTCCCTCTAAAAGAAGTTGAATTTTATCTCTTGTCTCTCCCGGAACATTTCCAGGAATCGTACAAGAAATAAAACCTCCATCTTTTCCTTGCTTTATAATGGGTGTAATACCAGTAAGAGAAATAACAGCATTAATGCTTCCAAAAGAAACAGCTGATACTCCAGCACACACTATATCATCCCCACTATTCGCAAAAAGAGCATGACCACTTATCGTAAAGGAATGAATGAGACCATCATTCGATTTGTTAATCGTAATTTCGATCATACAAATTCAACCTTAAGCGTTGATCTTTTCGATAACAACTTTAGTGTAAGGTTGACGATGACCTTGTTTTTTATGATAATTTTTCTTCGCTTTGTATTTGAAAACGATGATTTTCTTTTGACGGCCTTGTTTTTCAACTTTAGCTGTAACAGTAGCTCCTTCAACAACTGGACTTCCTACTTTTACATTTTCTCCGCCAACGAAAAGAACTTTATCAAAAGTAACAGTGTCACCAGCTTCACCGTTTAATTTCTCGATGTAGATAGCTTGACCTTCTTCAACTTTGATTTGTTTTCCGCCTGTTTCAATAATTGCGTACATTAAACTGCACCTCCTTAATAGACTAAGACTCGCCAATGACAGGCGTTTTGCAAAAGCAAAAGCTTCATTACCTGCTATGTGCGGTTGTAGAGCACGGGTGCTACAAACAACATTAAAATACTAACATGTTTAAAAGATACTGTCAATCATATTCTATTATTAGCTTTATGGTGAATCATTTAACCATTCGAATAAAATAGTCTGGCTTTGGAAACTCAGCTATTTCCATTTTAATCATAAAGCCTAATACTTCCTCTAATCGTTTTTTATGATTATTTCCTCCACCCATAAATAGAGGATAGACATCTTGTGAGACGATAACTTCCACAAGTTCCATATCCTTATTGCGATATTCCCATAGCTCTCTTTCTAATTGAAAGGCCATACTACTTGCGCTTTTCACCAAGCCTGTGCCTTCGCAAATCACACACTTACTTTGCAGTGTTTCGGATAAGGATTTCATTGTTTTCTTTCGAGTGAGCTGTAATATCCCTAGTGAAGTAAATCCAATTACTTTCGATTGTCTATTATCTGACTGCAATTCCTTCTCTAGGATATCCATCACTTTCTTTTCTTCCTCGCTCTTCATATCAATAAAATCAATTAATATAATACCAGAAAGATCTCTTAATTTAATTTGCCTTGCAGCTTCCTTTGCAGCAAGCATATTTGTTTGAAAGACCGTTTGCTCTAACTGATGTTTCCCTTCATATTTACCTGTATTTACGTCAATAATAGTTGCAGCCTCTGCCTGATCGACTATCAGATAGCTGCCATTTGGGAGCCAGACAACTCTTTTCAAAGCTTTATCTATTTCCCTTTCAACATGGTAATAAGAAAATAACTCTTCACTACCTTGATAAAACGAAACAGTTAAATGGGGGTACATTGCTTGCCAATTTTTCCGCTCTTCTAGACTATCGACAATGATTTCTCCCTCTTTCATTTGCTTAAAGAGAATATTCAACTGTTTAGTAAATTCATCATTTTCATGGACAAGCATTATTTTCTTTTGTCTAGCTTTTTGTTCCAATCCTTTATATTCCTGCCGTAATGCTTCGAGCTCCAACCTTAATGTTTCTTCTGAACAATTCGCTGCCGTTGTGCGAAAGATTATGCCTTCGTTGTCTGTTTTTATACGACTCCCTATATTTCTTAACTCTTTTTGCGCAGTATGAGAATGAATCTTTTTAGAGACCGCCACATATCGACCATAAGGCATATACACTAAATGCTCTCCGCTAATTTCAATTATCCCCGTTATTTTAGCACCTTTTGGCCCCGCAGCATCTTTTATTACTTGAACTAATATTCGTTCTCCTTGTTTTATATAAGAGGAGACACTTATCTTTTTTTTCTCTTCTAAAGTTCCCTCACTCCGCACAAATGAAATCATTTTCTCTCTCGGCAAATAGGCTCCTTTGCCTTCCCCAATTTCTACAAATGCAGCATTCATTCCGGGAATTACCTTTGTCACTTGTCCCAAATAAATATTTCCAACAGTTGTTTTATATTGCGGCTGCTGGACATACATTTTTTCTACTTTCCCATCTATTAGATAAGCAAATCTATTTTCTCTAGTTTTTATATTAACGATTACTTGATTCAATATCATACATCCTCTTTTTCTGGTTATCTTATTATTGTAGCTTAGATGAAATGTTTTAGTAAACTTAAGGACCTATTCTTGGACAAATTTCAAGTATGCTCTAACTAAAGAGCTATCGTCAGTATTCACCGTTTTCTCTATGTATCCTATAAGACGCAAAGTATTTCTTTTATTTTCGCCGTTACGTTCTTTTCTTTAAAATAAACATGTAATAGCTCATTCTCATCCAGAATCGCATTGTCTTTCCGCTTGGACCTTACAATAATTGGATGTTTACACCCTCGATGAAATCGTTCTAATACATCCAATACCGAATCGTCTTCTTGGACTTCTAGGGGAAGTAGCTTTCTTAATTCATTCGATTTTCCATAATATCGTTCCAGTAAAAATCGCATAAACAAAAACCTTCTTTGCTTCCATTCATAATAAATAGAAAAAACTAAAAAACTAATAATAATCCATGCATTTACATTCTGCGGCATCATAATAAGAACCATTAACAGAAAGATTAAGGTTCCAATAATAGAAAAATAAAGTGTATATTTATGAGATTTTGGAAAGGGATTTTTCAAGGAAAATAAAAGAAACATTAATTTACCACCGTCCAATGGCCAAATTGGAAGTAAATTAAAGAAAAGAATCATAAAATTATATTGGATAAAGGTTTGATACAAAGATTCTGTGAAAATCCCCCACTGCCATAAAAGAAATCCTAATAAAACCAGCCAAATATGCTGTATCGGTCCAGATATAATAACGATTGCCTCTTCTCGCAAAGGGCGATTTCCGTGTTCATCCATTTCCGCTACTCCGCCAAATGGTAATAAAGATATTTTCTTTATTCTCCACGAAAAAAATGCGGCAGCAAACGCATGACCTAATTCATGAATAAAAATAATCATAAACAATAAGCATAATTCATAAAAATGGGCAGTCATTACCCCAATAGCAATGACAACCCATAATAGTGGATGAATATGAAGATACTTAAAAACACTAAAAAACCTATTCAATTTCCATCACCTGTAGAGGATCAATAAAATCATCATTTTGCTTAATCGCAAAAAAGAATAGACCTAATGTTTCATCTCCTTCATATCTTGAAGCGTTTCCTACTTTTGTTCCTTTTTTTATATTTTCATATAACTTTACATCCACTTCTTCTAAGTTGCCATACCATGATTCACTCTGATCACTATGCTTTATAACGACTGTTTTTCCAAAGCCTTCTTTCTCGCCAATAAAGGTAATTTGTCCCTCATTAAAAGATTGTACTGTTGTATCTACTCCAGTTTCTATCGCAATCCGTTGTCCGTTTTTCTGAAATTCTTCTAATACCTTACCAGAAGCAGATAAAGCGTATTGCTGCAATCGCTCTGTATCTTGTTCTTTTCCTTTTTGTTCTGGTAAAAAAGCTAATGGTTTTCCGAATTTCTCTTCATACCAATCCGCAACAACCATAAAATTAAATTCTGTCGACATTGCTTGTCTAATCGTATTTTCGACTTTTCCTAATCTTGTGGACGGATGGTCTACAATGATGGCAACAGCAAGAAAAAGAATAGCCGCTCCTAAAATTTTCAACATAAATAAATCTTTTCGAAATAAAGGGTGAATTTTAGGAGGGTAATTTTCCTCTTTTGATGAAAATGTATAGTCGAAGGTATCTTCTTCATCAGACCAAAGTACTCGGTTATCAATATTCTTTTCTATTCTCGCTCGTTCTTTTCTTCTTCTTTCGATTTTTTTTCTAACCTCATCATTTCTTGACCCCATATACTCCTCTCCCCTTACAGACTTGTCCTCTTTACCCTATATTTATGTTAAGGAGCTATAAGTTATGCCACTAATAAAAGGGGAATAAAAGAATGGTACTGATATAAAAAACCCTGTAAAGAAATAAATTGATTACGCATGAATCAATTTATCTCTTTACAGGGCTAGCTATTACGATTATCGCTTATCAACAGATAGTTGTTTCGCAACCGACTTATTTAAACATGTATAAATTTACTATCTTTATATTTATTTAGCACCAAAGAACGTCTTAATTTTTGCAAACACGCCTTTGGATTCTTCTTCTAATTGCTGCAAAGGAACCGTTTCTCCTAAAATTCTTCTTGCGATATTTCGGTAGGCAATCGCAGATTTACTATTTGGGTTTAAAGCAATCGGCTCCCCGTTGTTAGAAGCTCTTATAACCGCATCATCATCTGCAACAATTCCTAATAAATCAATGGAGAGATGGCTGGTTACTTCATCAACATCTAACATATCACCATTTTTTACCATATGATTTCTGATTCTATTGATAACAAGCATTGGAGGTTCCATCTGCTCTTCTTTTTCCAATAATCCAATTACTCTATCAGCATCTCTAACAGAAGATACTTCAGGAGTCGTAACCACAATGGCTTTATCCGCGCCAGCGACTGCATTTTGATACCCCTGTTCAATTCCTGCAGGACAATCAATGATGATATAATCATAATCTTGCTTTAAGCGGAGAACTAATTCTCTCATTTGATTTGGTCGTACAGCCGTTTTATCACTTGTTTGCGCAGCAGGTAATAAATATAATAGATCATCAAAACGTTTATCTTTCACAAGCGCTTGATGAATTTTACATCTTTCCTCCACCACATCTACTAAATCATAAATGATACGATTTTCTAATCCCATCACGACATCAAGATTTCGCAAGCCAATATCTGTATCTATTAAACAAACTTTTTTCCCTTGTAACGCAAGTGCTGTTCCAATGTTTGCAGAAGTGGTCGTTTTTCCAACTCCACCTTTACCTGATGTTATAACAATTGCCTCTCCCATCTTAATATCCTCCTTCCAATTTCAGCAAATTCGGTCTTAAATGTGGTAGTACTTGTAATCTATCAATCTTAATGACATTGTCATTCACATACGCACATTCCATTTCTCTTGTTTTTTCAGATAAGGTATTTCCAACCTCTCTCTCAATAAAACGACTAATCCGAATTTGTGTCGGTTTCATAACGGATGCAGCAATGACCGCGTCATCCTTCCCATTATATCCAGCATGAGCTATTCCTTTTAACTGTCCCATAATATAGATGTTGCCGCCGGCGATTACCTTTCCACCTGGATTCACATCTCCAATTAATAATAAATCACCGGGCACCTCTAAAACTTGACCAGAGCGCACAATACTGGTTATCGATTTTAATTCATTTTGTTTTAGCCAGTTCTCCGCTTCTTTCTTTGTCACTAAATTACTATTAATCGATTGAACAGTTAGGTTTTGTTTTTCCTGAATGAGATGAACAATGGTTTCTTTTTGTTCATCTGTTACATATCTATTTCCAAGCTCTACTGTCACTTTTATGTCTCGATTTTCATTATGTAGACTGGAGCTCTCATTCAATTTATACTGTAATTCCTTTAGTAAATCCTCGTACGAACAATTATCATATAGATGCAAACCCAGCCCATTTTTTGTTCCTTTAATTGTTACTAGTTGCCTTTTTTTCATTTCAAGTTGTTCACCTCTGTAAGAAAAGCGTAAGCGTCTCTTTATCCTGCACGGACCTATAGACATAATACATCTATTTTATCAAATAATACTAATAGTCTATCGGTCCTTAGATATAAGACGCAAATGCTCGGATATCGTTATACTTATAAATCTCACTTTGCATAAAAAAGCGCAAACATCCTTATCAAATAAAGAAGGGTTATCGATTCTAAATAAGTATCATGCTGCCTATTAGATGATACTTGTCTCCTAATCGATCCAACAATTTCATTTGATAGATGGTTGGCACTTTAACTTAAAGCATTTACTGCTTTTCATAAATGCTGTTTCAACATGCAAAAATAATGTTTTACTTCTCCGTTCACTTTTTAAACAAGTGTCTTTCATCAACACTATGATATAAGAGTAAGGACTTTAGACCTTTATTTCTAATTCCTTTTTATATCATTCGACAAACGCTTTTAAAATTCCTTTTCGAGCTAAATATATTTCTTCTCAAAAAGAACAAAAGACAAATAGTCACTAATCAAATAAATTTCAGATTGTTGACAACTTAATGTCCAATCTGAAATTTATTATCATGCATTCTAACTATATCATTCTTTTAACTCTGCTGCATACTTCTCAAATAAACGTTTATAAGGATAAGCGACAATGATGATAAAAATAAGATTTAATCCTAAAGACGGCAGAAGCCGTAAATGAAGGAAACTCGCAAAATCAATCGTTGTCAAATTTATCACTTTTATCATTTGATACACAATCATTTCCAGTGCCGAAACAGCGAGTAAATTCATCACAGATACAACAACAATATTACTATGAAAAATTTTCATCAATTTATTAAAAATATAAATGATAAAAGGGAAAGTAAAAAAATAGATACCTAAAATTTCTGTATAAACAATATCAAAAAGCAGCCCAAAAACAAAGCCATATATGACACCAACATTTCTATTACCATAAACAGAAAAGAAAAGGATAGTAATGAGCAAAAAGTATGGGACAAAAATCCAATTTTTACCAAAAGGATCTGTAGGGAGCAACTCAAGAAAAACACTCTCAAAAATAAACATAAAGGAAATTAAACAGCCAATTAAAACTTTTCTCATTGGTCTTCCTCTTTAGGAGATAATGCTGCCCTGTCTACCACCATCACATGCTCAATATCATAGAAGTCCGCTGCCGGCTTAATATATACTTTTTTCTGCAGTCCATTTTCATCTGGCTCTACTTTATCAACTGTACCAATAGCTAACCCTTTTGGAAAGACCCCACCCATTCCTGAGGTTGTAACAAGCTGACCTTTTTTCACTTTCAACCCATTAGGAGCTTCTTCCCAAGTCATAATTAATTGCTTTGTTTCTTTATCATAATCAGCAATAATCCCAAAAACTTCGGATTTTTCTTTCTTCTTTTTATCATCCTCTTTTGACTGAATAAAAGCAGAAATGCGATTAGCTGGATCTTCAGAACTAAGCAGCTGTACAGTTGCAGTATTAGGTGCTACTGACTTTATTTTCCCTATTAATCCAGCAGAAGTGATAACAGCCATATTTTTCTCTACGCCGTCATTTTCTCCTCGATTGATGGTAACTAGTTCTGTCCATTGAGAAGGATTTCTCCGAATTACCGTTGCTTTCATAATTGTATAGTCACTTAATGACTCTTTTTCTTCCAACGTTTCCTGTAATGACTGTACATCTTTTTTGAGACCTTGAACCTGATATTTAAGCTGAGCATTTTCCTCTAGCTTTGCCTTTAATTCTTTATTCTCTTTATATGTATCTTGCAAGGATTGGACATTATCAACAAAACCCACCACATATTGGGCAGGTCTAGATACAAGGGTTTGAACCCAGCCGGTAGTGTCCTTTACGAATTGTTCCGGCCAGGTTAGTTTATTTCGATTACTTAATGAAAACCCTATTAATGCCACGAGAATAATGATGCTAACAAGCAAAATAATCAAGCGTTTATTCATAAAAAACTGTGGCATGCTTCTACACCTCTACTAAAATTATCGTGAATCTTTTGCTTTATTTTTGAATAAATGAATATGGTCTAAAGCTTTACCAGTTCCGATAGCTACACAATCCAATGGATCTTCTGCTATAACAACAGGCATTTTTGTCTCTTCACTGATAACTTTATCAAGATTACGAAGCAATGCTCCACCACCTGTTAGAACAATTCCACGATCCATAATATCTGCAGCTAGTTCTGGAGGCGTTTTTTCTAATGTTACTTTGACTGCATCAACAATTGCAGCAACTGTATCTTTTAACGCTTTTGAAATTTCATCTGCAGTAATTTTGATTGTTTTTGGAAGACCAGTTAATAAGTCTCTTCCGCGAATATCCATGTTTTCAATTTGATCTGGATTTCCAGCACTGCCAATTTCCACTTTAATGCTTTCAGAAGTTCTTTCTCCAATCATCAAATTATACGTTTTACGAATATAATTAACAATTGCGTCATCCATCTCATCACCAGCAATCCGAATAGATTGACTAGTAACAATTCCACCAAGGGAAATAATAGCTACCTCTGTTGTACCACCACCGATATCAACAACCATACTACCAGTTGGCTCCCATACAGGAAGATTAGCACCAATAGCAGCAGCAAACGGCTCTTCAATCGTATAGGCATCTCTCGCACCAGCTTGACGTGTTGCATCAATTACCGCTCTTTCTTCTACAGCTGTAATGCCTGATGGTACACAAACCATTACATACGGTTTGCCAGAAAAATAGCCCTTATTCTTTGTTGCTTGCTTAATGTAGTATTTCATCATCGTTGCTGTTGTTTCATAATCTGCAATTACACCATCCTTCATCGGACGAAGTGCAACAACATTTCCTGGTGTTCTACCAATCATATTCTTCGCATCGTTACCAACCGCTACAATGCTCTTTGTATCAGTTTGTAGTGCGACAACTGACGGTTCTCTTAGTACTATTCCTTTGCCTTTTACATAAACTAGCGTATTCGCTGTTCCTAAATCAATTCCAAGATCTCTTGTTCCAAAACCTAACATAAATGTATCTCCCTTTCTGAAACTAATGCAATATTATAAAGTAGGTAGATGTTCTCCTCTTTGTAATTTCCTTTAATTGTTACTTATCTATATTTTGTCATGTTTAGACATAAATAGCCAAAAAATCATAAATTATATTATAGCTTATTTCTACAAAAAAGAACAGTATCATACATACCCTTTTTCTTTTAAGCTGATAAATTTATTTTCCCCAATTATGATATGATCTAGCAGATCAATCCCAATTATTTTTCCGCATTCCACTAATCTTTTTGTCACTTCAATATCCTCTCTGCTGGGGGACGGATCGCCGGATGGATGATTGTGGAGACAAATGATAGAAGCTGCAGATCTTCTAAATGCTTCTTTGTATACTTCTCTTGGGTGGACGATACTAGCATTTAAACTACCAATAAAAACGACTTGCTTATGCATAACTTGATTCTTGGTGTTTAAATATAAACAGACGAAATGCTCCTGAGTTAGAAATCTCATTTCATTCATCATATATTTGGCAGCATCCTCTGGTGACCGAATACAATATCGATCGGTAAATTCTAAATTGGAAACGCGCCGCCCCAATTCAATTGCTGCCATCAATTGAATTGCTTTTGCCGTTCCAATTCCTTTCATTTCTTTTAACTCATCAAGACTTGCATCCTTCAACAAGCGAAGCCCATCAAAATGGACTAAAAGTTTGTTCGCTAATGTTAATACGGATTCATTTTTGGAACCTGTTTGAATCAAGAGAGCAAGCAGCTCATGATTTGCTAAACTTTCTGGTCCCTGTTTCACAAAACGTTCTCTTGGTCGTTCATCATTCGGAAAATCTCTTATTAATAGCGAATCCATTCTTTCTAAGTTCCTCCCTATCATTGGTTTTTGGGAAGAAAAGAATAAGGGACCTTTGATTTATTTAGGCATATTGAAGCCTTTCGCCTTCAATTCGCGTACCGTTCGAGAAATCGGAAGACCGACTACGGTGAAATAATCTCCTTTTATTTCTTTTACGAGCGTTCTGCCTACTCCTTGAATTCCATACGCACCTGCTTTATCAAATGGTTCCCCGGTGTCTAAGTAATCGTGTATTTCATCATCTGTTAATTCCCAAAATAACACGTCTGTTTTTTCATAAAAAGTGGAACATATTCCATTTGCCATAATGGCGACACCAGTGTAGACAGAATGCGTTTTGCCAGAAAGTTCCCTTAACATGCGAAACGCCTCTTCAGGCGAAGCAGGCTTGCCTAATATCGCACCATTAAGATATACTACCGTATCAGCACCTAATATAAATGGATACTGTTCATCGGCATAAATTGCTTCAACCTTTCGTCTCGCTAATTCCATGACAATTTCATTAGGAGAAATAGAAGGATTGAAACTTTCATCTACATTACTACTGGATATTACAAATGGTATTTGGAGTTCTTCAAGGAGCTCTTTTCGTCGAGGAGAAGAAGAGGCCAATATGAGGGTTTGCTTTAACATGATAACACCTACCTACTATTTCAAATTGTGAGATACAGATTAATCCTATCAAAGAATTCGCCGATACACAATTTTGAAACGGAAATTTTTATATAATAGTAAATAAAATGTAATATGACGAAATTTGTAGAAATATTTATACAATTAATATAAAAGATATTTTTTGCCTTTTAAGTTGTATTTAGACAGATAATCTTTGCTCTAGTTAATAGTTCGAAGCTGTATGGGTGTGGTAGCATTCCCCCATAAACTCCTCTACAAAAAGAAAGGAGCCACCGCTTAATAGACGATGTGCTCCCCTACTCCCTTATAGTGAGACATATACAGCTAAGTAGTCTAGCAATTTCTGGTGAATTTCCGCTATTTCGTTCTCGCTGCTCTTTTCTTTTAATTTTATGGTAAGCTCACCACCTTCGGAAAGATAGGCTGCCATTTTTTTAACTTTTTCATTGGCCAACTTGGCTGTTTTTTTCTCTTCTACAAGAGAGAGTGCCTTCTCTAACTTATTTTTATCCTCCGTTGCAATAGAGTGATTAAATTGAACACTTGTTACCATTTCCAGAATGGCAGAATAGATAGCGGACGATCCTTCAATAACCTCCTTCTCTTCTTTCGATACATTTTTCACTTCATTTCCACTAAATACCATCTCTTTTGCATAAGTATCTTTTACTTGTTTCTGCCATGCTTTCGCATCCTCCAAATTACTCACAACACCAACTAGTAGAAACTGCTGCTTATCTATGGGAAGAATTTGACTCTTCTTCCCTGCATCTGTCAGCTTCTGCTGCTCGCTTTTCGCACGCTCTTCATTAGAGAAAACTCCCTTTTGAAGGACATATGTAGTAATATCCGGTTTGGTTGCACTTTCTGTTATCGACACGGCTTGTCCACCTTTAGTTGTATTGGAAGAATCATTGGCCGAAGCTGTTATTTTTCCATTTGTAGTGCTGCTTTGATCATTGTTTACCATGTTTAATAAAATAAATCCAAAGCTAGTGCCTAAGATGACAGCAAAAAAAACAGCAAAGAAAATAGAGGCAATTACTTCCTTTGGCAACCGCTTTTTCTTTCCCTCTTTCTCCTTTTTGCCTTTTGTTAATGGCTGCTTGTCCTTTTTATTTACAGACGATTGAAAGCTAAACATACTTTTTTCTTTATTTTTTGCTGGAATTTCCTCTGGTGCGGGCAAAATCCAATCAAAACTTTCCTCAAATTCAGCTTCTTGTCCAGCCGCAGACTCTTCTCTAAAAATATCCTGTTTTTTCCCTTCGCTCTTTTGGTCCTTATAAAAAACAGAAGGTTCACTCCGCTCTACTGTGTCCTCATTGTCCTTATTTTGGAATGGACGGTCTTTTCCGTTGATCTTAATCGTTATCGTTTTGCGATTCTCCGGTTTTTCATTCACTCGTCCTACCCCCATTTCCATTTATTTCGTTTATCCTATCATACAAGCAAAAAAAAATAACAAGACTTTTGTCGTCTTGTTATAGAATGATTTCGTCAAATTCAGTTGTTGTTAGACACAATCTGACTTGGAGAAAGATCCTTATATTGTATTGCTTGGTCTACTCCCTCTTCTTCTGTACAAAGCTTTCGATGTTCCCCTTTTAAACAAACAGCAATCGCTATGTTATTTTGAAGGGTTACATAGCTTTTATCTGATGGAACTAACTCTCGGTCTGTATCTGGATCATTAAACGTTCCCATATACCCATTTTCAACAAGTTCAAAGTAAGTGATTCTTTCCTTTGCACCTGCTCCACTAGTTGTCGCTTCTTTAATATAAAAATCAGCAGCTTCCTTCATATTCCATGCGTTTGCGATAAAAGCTCGATCGCGCATTTCTCCTATTACTTTTAAGACTGAGGGAATCGCTATTGCGGCTATTATTCCGAGTACGACAATTACAGCAAGCAATTCCATTAAGGTAAATCCCTTATTATTTAGTCTAGTTATTAGCATCGCTAGACCCACCTTCTTTTTTCACTTCCTCTATTGATCTTTACTATTTTCTAATGTTCCAGTATCAAAAGGGTTCTTTCGTTCAGATACCTTTGGTGTATCCAATTGTGGAAGATCCTCTATTAAATCATTTAATGTAGGATAATAATATACAGACACCGTTAGTTCAAAATCTATTTGTTGATCACTTTCTTCAACGGCGATGATTTCTTTTGGTCCAGTAATATTTAAAGAATCAACGGTCATAATACGCTGAGAGGATTCTATTTTTCCTAAAAATTTTTCTAGTTCAAAATAAGTAGATGCTTCTCCTAGCATATTGATTGTTGTTTGATGGATTCCATTTGGGAGGACGATTTCTTCTGTATTTTTCTTTTCATCTGCTTCCCTATTTTCTTCCTTATTTGCATCATCGATTGCATTATCTGCTGTAGTAACTTCTCCATTTGCAACCTCTTCATCAGCGTTGGATCCATTCACACTTATTTCTAATATATTCGTATCAGAAATAATTTCTGCTTTTTCTATTTCAAGGAGTGCCTGTTCCAATAACCGTTTAACCGGTATCTTTTTCTGCAACTCGATAGTTTTCGAACTTGTTTCTGAACCAGTCGACTTTAGTTTGGATTGCAAAATATCCGCTTGCTGCTCGGTCATTTGCAGCTCCATTTTTTTCATGTTCAGCTCATTGGTTAAAGGCATTAAATAGCAATAATAACTATATATCGCTCCTAAGGCTAGGAGAATAATGCTAAATGCAAACCATACCATTTGCTTATGATCGCTTAATCTCATGGGGAATCCTCCCCTTTTTCATTTTCGTCTTTTTGCTTTTCGGTTTCATCTCGCAGCTTTGCTTTATTTAGGACAAATTCGTAACTTGCAAAATAGCGAGGTTCCACTTCTGATTGCTTTAAATTATCAATCACTTGATCTACTTGATCGCTAATTTTATTTTCAAGTGCATCGGTTGATTTTCCTTCCGTTAAAAGCGCATCGTCTATCCAGCTAATTTCAAGCAAAGAATTTAAATAATAGGCTGCATCACTTTTAGTATCAAACTGGACAATCATGTTTGTCTTATAATCATCAGATACCTTTAATTCCTGAATAAAGCCTCTTTCCGGCAAATTCTTTGTTAATTCCTGCAGAAATAGAACATAATCCACTGATTGATTATTCGCCCACTTGATTGCTGATTCAAGGCTTTGGACAGACTCTGAACTTTTGTAGCTCTCTAACCTCTGATTGTATGTATCAATCAGATTGGTTGTCATTTTTAACGAATTTTCTGTTGCCGCTAATTCAGCTTTTTTAGTCATATACTGCCAGATAAATAAGCCTATTAATAAAAAAGTAATCAAGAAAGCTAGGATCACCCAAAGCAATTGCGACTTTCTCTTTCGTTCTTTTTTAGGAAGGAGGTTAATTTCTACTAACATTTTTACACCTCTTTTAATCCTAAACCAATGTTTAAAAGGAAACTTGATGGTATAGGCTTATTAGAATCTGATTGGTTCACTTTTAATTCAAGAACAGGAATCTCAAAACGATTCACCATATTTTCAATAATGGCAGAAAGCCATGGATGATCTCCTGTTACTACTAATTTTGTTACTAGTTTGTCGCCCTTATTTAAAGTATATCGATAGAAGCTCATCACTTTTTCTAATTCTTTATAAACATCCTCAAGACCATTCCAAACTTCAGCATGATCACCTGTAAATGTCAGCTTTTCTTGCTGTGATGACTTCTCTGTCGTAACGGTCCAGTGGTCTTCCTCCATTTCTTGTAATAAATGTCTCATCAATAAAGGATAATGTTCTTCAAAAATACTTGCGTTCACTGTTTTAATATCAATTTCAACTAACATGATAATATCATTGTCTTCGACTTTTTCAGAGCGATAGAAATAGCGATACAGAGCTAATGCGGATACATCTGCAGATTGCGGCGATAATTTCGCCTCTTCTAGTAAATCTGCATATTGGGCAACACTTTCTTCTGGTGAAGCAAATAATATAATTTGCTGCTTATTCTTTTCTTTTCCTTTCAATAGATAATAATCAAATACAGGATCCTCGAATGGCAAATGAATCGATGTTCCGAGTTCCATATACAAGTACCCTTTAATTTCATCTTCGCTTACATCTTCAGGAATAGGGAGCTTTCGAATGACAACAGAGGAGTCAGGAACTAGAAAACGAACTTGTTTTTTTGATAGTTTCCATTCATCCACACATTCTTCTAGAATCCATAAAAAATTCTCGACATCCTGAATCACTCCATCATGAATTAATCCAGGCGGCAAATAGCGTTCTCCAAAATTTTGCACTACAACATCTTGGGAATTCTTTATTTCCACAAATCGAATTACATGATCCTTTATGGTTAAGTTAACTACTTTATTTTTTCCAAAATTAAAATTTAATGCCATATTGAAAACTCCTTATTGTTACTAGATGGAGGAAGAAAGATTGCTCCCCAAAAAAGGCATCAGCCATTTAAAGAAAAATACTTAAATACCATTGAATAATTTGATTACCAAAATAATAGGTTATTAGAGTTCCTAAGGCTATGTACGGACCGAAAGGAATTGGTTGTTTCTTTTTTGATTTACCAATAGCCATTCCGACAATGCCTCCAATTGTCCCCAGAAAGGTAGAAAGAAAAAAGGAGACAAGAACTAGCTTAGCCCCTAAAACCAAGCCAATTACTGCAAAAAGCTTAATATCTCCTCCCCCCATTCCTCCTTTTGATACAATCGCAATAACTAGAAGAAGCGTAAAACCAACCGCTGCCCCCAGCAAGGAACTCCACCATGGATGCAAAGGGAGAAAGAATCGTTCGATTATAAAAACAATCGAAAAAAACAGCAGTACTTTATCTGGGATAATCATATATTTCAAATCAGAAACAGTAATAATGATAAATAAAGAAATCAGTGTCCAGGATACAAACAGCTCAGAACTCCAGCCAAGCAGAAGCGGACTAACGACAAAGAGAAGACCAGTCAAAAGCTCGAATATAGGATAGAAGGGGGAAATCGATGCTTTACAGCATTTTGATTTCCCCCTTAATAATACATAGCTTAAAACTGGTACAAGTTCCATCACTGATAACATGCGCCCGCAGCTTGAACAATGAGATCTCGGCCTAACAATCGATTCATTTAATGGCACCCTTAAGCCTACTACATTGTAGAACGAACCTAGGGTTATGCCGTAGAGGAAGATTAGTAGGTAGATCATGATATAAACTCCATTTTATTTCTTTGTAACTATTACAGTGCTTTTAGACTTTTCATTAATTTCCTTAATAGTCGCACCTTTGAATTCAATGTTCTTTTTACCTGCTTCAACAGGACCAGCAGTTAATTTAAATTCATTGTCAGAAACATCAACACTAAAAGCCTCAATGGATAAATTATTTACATAAGAACTATCAATTTGAGCTTGAGTAATTTTACCTCCCTCTATTTTCGAAACGTCATTTGCTGCAGCATAATTCTTAGCAGCATTTAAAATAGTTATTGCATCAGCTCTCACTGCGTCTTCTTTTGAATTTTGAATAATTCCTGAAATACTAGGAATCGCAATCGCTGCAATAATCCCCAAAATAACAATAACTGCTAATAACTCGATAAGTGTTAACCCTTTTTCATTTTTGATTCGTTGCTTAATTAATTGACGCATATATCTTTCTCCTTAAAATTGGTATATTTTGTTTTAAATCCATTACTATTATACTAGATTATGTGTTTTTATTATATCTTTTTTTAATAGAATCGGCTAAAAATTATTGGACATGGTTAAAAATCTCAAACATTGGTATTAGGATAGATGACACGATTGTCCCAACAATGCTTGCAAGAAAAACAATCATAATAGGTTCAATCAAGGACTTTAGTCGATCAGTTGCTGTATCGACTTCTTTTTCATAGAAGTCAGCTACCTTTGCAAGCATTTCATCTAATGATCCTGTTTCTTCCCCTATTGCTATCATCTGCGTCACAAGTGGCGGAAACACCCAATGGGCTTTCATTGGCACAGTTAATGACTGACCTTGTTCAAGCGCACCTCTTGATTGAACAAGGACTTTGGCCATTACTTCATTTTCAATAACTCTTTCGACTATCGAAATAGCCTGTAAAATGGGAACAGAGCTTGAAAACAGTGAACTAAGTGTGCGTGTCATTCTCGCAATCGCAGCTTTCTGCAGAATTTTTCCGAAAATCGGCACTCTTAATAGAAAATAATCGAGATAAAACTTCGCTGCTTTATTATTTCGTATAACCATGATAGCAATAATAAATGCAATCAACAGCAAAGATACAAGCCACCAAAATTTTTGCATAAAGCTGCTTGCCGATAGAACAAATTGTGTAATGGCGGGTAACTCACTATCAAAATCAGCAAACATATCCACAAACGTTGGTACAACACTCACCAATAAAAATATAACAACTATAAAAGCAATAATCGCAATCGCTATAGGATAAGTTAGGGCTGAAATAATTTTTTGCTTTGTGTAATGCTGTTTTTCAAAATGATTAGCTAATCTTTCTAAAGTCTCATCCATACTCCCTGTAGCTTCTCCAGCACGAATCATATTTACAAACATACTGGAGAAAACCTTTCTATGCTTCGCTGCTGCTGAAGATAAAGGATTCCCATCCTTTAAATCTTGTTCTACCACTAGTAAAGCCTTACGCAATGCCTTACTTTCTGTTTGCTCAGCAAGTATCGCAGTTGCATCCACTACTGATATCCCTGCTTTTATCAGGGTAGCGAACTGGCGTAAATAAATGACAAAGTCTTGTAGCTTTACAGGACTGCCAAATGTGATTTCCTTTGTTAAAAGTGTTTCAGGAACTTCATTTATTTCTGTTATCTTAATCCCTTTCTCTTTTAACTGCACCATCGCTTCTCTTTTGGATGAAGCTGTTACTATTCCTTTTTTTGTTCCTTTTCGGTCTCTTCCCGTATATTTATAGCGAGCCATATTTATTGCTCCTTTTCTTGTAGATAAGGAAGTGCAGCCTCTCTTAAAACAGCACCAGCATGAACTAATTCTTTTACATTGCTTTCCAATGTATGCATTCCAGCTGCTTTGGAGGTTTGCATAATATTTAAAATCTGATGGATTTTTTCATTACGAATCAAATTGGCTACAGCTGAATTGTTAACAAGAATCTCTGTTGCTGAAACCCTTCCCGATTTATCTGGGGTTGGGAATAGTCGTTGGGCTACAATGGCTACTAAAACAGAAGCCAGCTGGATTCGAATTTGATCCTGCTGTGCGGGCGGAAAAACGTCAATAATTCGGTTAATGGTTGCTGGAGCGCTTGATGTATGCAGTGTTCCTAGTACTAAATGACCTGTTTCCGCTGCTGTAATGGCTGTTTGAATTGTTTCTAAATCACGCATTTCCCCAACAAGAATCACATCCGGATCTTGGCGCAAAGATGCTCGCAAGCCATTAGCAAAATTATTGGTATCAAATCCAACCTCCCGCTGATCAATAATACACTTTCCATGCTTATGCAAATACTCAATCGGATCCTCCAATGTGATAATATGCTTGCGCATAGTTTCGTTCATATAGGCAATCATCGCCGCTAAGGTCGTTGACTTGCCACTGCCTGTTGGTCCTGTAATTAAAATAAGACCCTGAGGCCTTTCAGCAATTTTCTTTATAATAGCAGGAAGCTTTAAATCATCTAGACTAGGGATCGATGTTGGTACAACTCGAATAGCTAATGCAATGCATGCTCTTTGCTTATATACATTAACCCTAAATCTGGATACTCCTTTTAAACTGTATGAGAAATCAAGTTCACCACGAGCTTGGAATACTTCCCATAACTTCTCAGGAATCATTGTTCTTGCCATTATCTCAGTATCATTTGGTTCTAAATTATTTTTCCCATACCGCTTTAAATCTCCATTTATTCTCATAACAGGAGGAACACCAACTGTAAGATGAATATCAGAAGCTTTTAATTCAAAGCCTACTCTCAATAAGTAATCAATACTATGGTTCAATAATGTCCCTCCTAATCAGGGATAGCTACTCTTAATACTTCTTCTGTAGTCGTAATTCCTTGCTTCACCTTTAATAATCCATCATCAATTAGGAAGATGGTTTTTGCTTTCATTGCAAGATCTCGTAATCTAGAAAAAGATTCACCATTCATAATGACTTTTCTCATTTCATCATTGATAACTAGCACTTCATGAATAGCTACCCTTCCTTTATAACCCGTCATATTACAGGAAGCACACCCTTTTCCTCTAACAACTTTATCGATGGTTAGACCCCGTTTCGCGAAGATTTCTTTTTCTCTTACTGTTGCAGCATGAACTTGTCCACAGTCTCTACAAACTTTACGAACAAGACGCTGCGCTACAATTCCTGTTACAGATGAAGCCACTAAAAATGGTTCTACGCCCATGTCTAACAATCTTGTAACAGAGCCTAGTGAATCATTTGTATGCAAGGTGCTAAAAACAAGGTGACCAGTTAAAGAAGCACGCACGGCTATCTCTGCTGTTTCTTTATCTCGTATCTCACCAACCATAATTACATTAGGATCCTGACGCAATATTGCTCGTAATCCTTTTGCAAATGTCATCCCTACATTCGTATTTACCTGAATTTGGTTAATTCCTTCTAATTGATACTCTACCGGATCCTCTACTGTAATAATATTGACTTCTTCACTGTTTAAACGGTTTAGTGCTGCATAGAGTGTGGAGGATTTACCAGATCCTGTAGGACCTGTAATAAGTATGATCCCGGTTGGTTTCTCAATAAGATTTGTAAATCTAGCCAAATTTACTTTATTAAAACCAAGTTTATCTAAATCATTTAGTGTACTTCCAAGATCTAAAATCCGCATAACTATCTTTTCTCCATAAATAGTCGGAAGTGTAGAAACACGGAGATCAATGGGATGAAAGTCCAAATTAAACTTCATTCTTCCATCCTGCGGGATGCGGTGCTCTGTAATATCCAAGTTTGCCATAATTTTCAACCGTGCTATCAATACACTCTGCATTTGTTTTGGCAAAACTCTTTCTATACGCAATACGCCATCAATCCGATAACGGATTACCACTTTTGTTTCTTGAGGGTCCACATGAATATCACTTGCCTTTAGGGCAGCAGCATTCGATAATATCTGATTTACTAAGCGGACAATCGGCGTATCTTGTTGTTCATCCATACTATCGCTCACATCTTCGCCAACTGCTCCATTATCAGACAGCAACTCTTCAAACCCTTCGTCCATATCATAATATTTATTGATCGCACGCAAAATATCATCTTTTGTCGCAATAGCTGTCTCAATTTGAAAACCAGTAGATAAGCGCAAATCATCTATTGTATAAAAATCCATTGGATCAGCCATTGCCACATATAACTTTTCTCCTTCTTTTTTTAGCGGAATAATTAATTGTCTTTTCGCTGTTTCCTTTGAAACGATCGTAAATAACTTTGGGTCAAAAGGGTAGCGATACAAACTAACATGTGGAATACCTAATTGAAATTCTAATACCTCGATCAATTGTTGTTCTGTAATATAACCCTTTTGAAGCAGACTATCTCCAAGCCTTTGATCTGGATGCTTGTCTTTAAGTGCTTGCTGCAATTGATCTTCTGTCAACAAGCCAGCCTCCACCAACAAATCTCCTAACCGCTTTCTTATTTGTTTCATTGCTTTAGCTCCCGATTTCTATACTTATTATTTTTCTATTACTGCTTGTGGAGTCTCTTCCTTGTCCTCATCTTCTTTTACATGCTGATTATCCGATTCTGTCTGTGGAGGATTATCTGTCGTTGGATTATCGGTATCCGTCTCTTCCTCCTTGATGTTTTCTTCAGAATCAGAAGGATCATTTAAATCGAGTGAATCTTCGACATTATCTGTATCAATCACTGTTTCCTGTTCTTTTATTAATCCAGAAGCAACTACTTTATTGATTGGAGGATAAAAGTCTTCGCTCATTAAATCTTTTTTCACTTCTACTCCATCGTCATTTTTGGCTAAACGATAGACTTTAATTAAAAGCCCATCTGTTCCTTCTGAAACGGTCCTATATTCATTAAACCCTAATAAAGAATCAAATCGGATAACCGTTTTAGGCTTAAATGCTTGCTGATCGGAGAAAACGACATCATATTTAAATAAAAACGGAACTCCCACTATCGACGCATATAATTTATTGCCAGACATTTTGAATTGAAGCTGATAAGCAGCAGCATTAGGATTATAAAACCGGTAATCCATTTTTTTAGATTGATTGATTTTCGCTTCATAGCCTAATTGGGCATAGTTGGGCAATTGATTACTTATAAACCGCTCTGTAATAGTAAAGTTAGTTGTTAAAACTAGTTGATGAAGAGCTGTCGCAACCATACTTAATGTAGTATCCGAATAAGAATCTGTCTGTTTTCCCATTATATCTAGCAACGAGACCGTTTCTTCTTGACCCACTTTAATACTCGGAAATTGCTTTACCCATTTAGCGACATTTTTCTTATTTTCCTTAACTTCTAATGTAGTATCTGTTAAGATTACTTCTTCTTCCTTTTGGCTGACTAGATATTCTTGAAGCGCAAGTTCGTGATTTCCTTTGTCTAACTGGGAAGCTATCGCTATTAAAGAATCATTCCATTTATTCACAGAAAAAACATCTTCTTCTATGAGATAGGGAGATATCGAATAAAGTAATCCGATTAAATCATCTTGATTTAACGATACAATCAATGAATTGTCTGTGCCCTGATGTATCTTTTCTAAACTTTCTTGGAATTGGAATGTAAATAAATCAGTAGCAAAATCTACTGTTTTTTCTTTATATTTTAATTTTATGGAGGTTGATTGAAGCCATTCTTTTTGAGAATCCTTCAATACTTTTAAAGCTTCTTCTAGTGACATTCCAGAAATATCTACTCCACCTACAGTTGTTCCCTCCGCATAACCTTCCTTGGTCGAAAAAATCCTTTCATATGCATTTACACCAAAATGCGAAAAACTAAAAATAAATGCAGTTGTAACTACCATAGCTACAAATAGCTTTACACTTTGAACGTTTTTCATGAAGTAATGACTCCTTTTGTTATGCATTAACACTCATGGATAGATCAATTACTACACTTGGCCCCGCATTTTGCGCTTTCTCAATATCCTCTAGTGTTAATATAGAACCCTCCGCAGCAATCAATTCACCATCTGCTGCATAAATATCTTTTGTTACTTGTTTATTGAGCAATAATTCTCTTTGTTTTTCTTTTAACCCATTAAGACTAGCTTCATCTTCTCGCTCCACTACTTCCAACCCTTGGAATAAGTGGTCATTTGAAGATACAGCTTCTTCTTGAACAGAATAAGGTGCAGCTACTTCTTCTTTCACAATAATAATATCTTTACCATAGGTGATAACAGTATCGGATGAAATGACTGATTCTCGATCCTCCAGAACAAGTCCAATGATTCCACCTGTCTCTTCGTCAATTTGATACTCTGTCACTTTACCTACAAGATCTCCTTTTCTAGTAATAACATTTGTATCAATAATCGCGATTTTTTTGCTTGCCAGCTCACTAGCAATAGGAATCTGTGTTAAATCAATGATAGAGTTTGCACTTTCGATTGTTACAGCATATTCCCCTACACCGATCACCTTTTTAAAAGGGATTGTTTGAATACTCTCTTGCCATTCTTCTTGCTCTAGTGTTAAAAAATCCACAAAACCTTTTTCTGGATTAATGATTAAAGACTGTACATTTCCTTCTTGTTGTCCGTTAGAGATGCTGATAATCGGTAAACCTTTTAACTGTGTGCTAATTTTCATAATCTATCTCCCCTATACTTTCAGATACTTTTCTTCCATAAATTTAATTTGTTCTAATACAATCGGTTGTTCCATAAATTTTTCTCTAAGCGAATATAATAAATTTTCTAATTTACCCTCTTCCTTATTTTGAACATATACATCAATTAACAAAGCAGAATAAGCAAAATATTCATTTAAAGGAATAGGCTTCTTCAAACACTGAGTTAATACAGTCTCGAATTCTTCCATATCCATGGCATTCTGCAACAGTTCTAATTGTGCTAAAGTATTGTTGATAATCTTATGAGCTAAGCCACTTACCACATTTTCGTGTTTATCACCATCTAATCCAATTTGATTTTCTTGGCTTTGTTCCAGTGAAAGTTCTGCTTGTTCATCCATCATTTCAACAGCAGAATCCTCCTGCACTTCCTCTATATGTTCACTTATAGCAGTCATTTCTTCTGATAGGATTGTTTTCTCCTCTTCCGTTATGGCATTATCCGCTAGATCATTCCAGAGCTGTTCCTGTTCCATCTTTTCCACTGACACTGCAACTTCAGCATCCTCACCAATAGAAAAAAAGATTTCCTCTATTTGATCTTCTTCGTCAATTCCCTCGCTTGTTTTAATAGCAGTGGAAGGATCGTTTTCTTCCAGCATTTTTTCAATTTCAGCTAGATAGTTCGTCTCTACTGGTTCTTTATCTATTTCTTTATCTATTTCTTTATCTATTTCTTTATCTATTTCTTTATCTATTTCTTTATCTATTTCTTTATCTATTTCTTTATCTATTTCTTTATCTATTTCTTTATCTATTTCTTTATCTATTTCTTTATCTATTTCTTTATCTATTTCTTTATCTATTTCTCTATCGATAACTTCTTCCTCTATGGAAAGTAAAAATTCTTCTTCCTGTTTAACAACTTCTAAATGTTTCATCACATCAAGATTCATGCCTATGCTTTCGACTGTTTCCTCTTGAATGATAGCTGCTTCATTTGTTAAAATGTCTTCTTGATTTACCTCTGGAACAAAGGGAATAATATCCTCTTCTAGTTCTAAGTCATTCTGAGTAGTTTTTAAATCCTTTGTTTCTCGTGGTTCTTGTCTTTTCTCTATAACAGAATCTTCTACGTCTTCTGGCATGACAAAAAGTATTGTTGACCAATTTTTCAACAAAAGATAGCTTGCACTAATAAGGAATAATAGCATAATTAAAATACTTTGCCAGAAAGAAAATAGCTCCCTTGAAAGTAATCCGATCGCAGAAATACAAAACGCTAATCCAATAATAGTAAATTTCCCTCGATTCGAAAGTCCTAATGGCAAGAAATACAAAACAGGCACAACAAAAATTAAGGACATAAGCGCCAAAATGTATACAGTCATTCATACACCTCCTCTTTTCGAACCATTTATCTAATCATACGACATTTTTTGTAAATTATCTAAAACTTTTGTATTATTTTTTTGATACTTTTCATCATATAATAGCTATTTAGTATTGTATAATAAGAATAGCATTTTTGAAAGCAGGGAAAAAATATGAAAATTCCAAAGCTGATATCTAGTTCTAAAGGATTAACATTAATAGAAGTTTTATTGTCTCTTACTATCCTTAGTATAATCATTTTAGGTATAATGAACTTTTTTACTCAAGCTTATTCTTATACGAATCTTAATCAGAAAAAAACTGCTGGTATAAATGTTGCTAGAAATGCTTTGACATACATGGAACAAACTACCCAAGAAGACTCCTTTATCAGCATAAAAAATAGAATAGATCATAATAAGGAGACAACAGGTGAATTATTCATCTGCAATAATGAGTATAAAGTAATCTGGGACAAAGATAATCAAGCATCCTGTACACCTATTAAAATTAATAATATTGATTATCATGTAATTATTAAGCCTATTTTAGATAAAAATTACAGCAATTTTTTCATTCCTTTAACAGTAACTGTCACATGGAGTGTAAACAAAAAAGAGTACAATACTTCCATGGAGGGAGCCATCAAAAGTGAGGATCTTCGATGAAAAAGGAATAACACTATATGAACTATTGGCAGCCATCACCATTCTTGCAATCGTATTGCCAGTCATCTATGGAGTCTTTCAGTCTGGTTTATCCTTATATAATAAAATTCAGATAGAAGGACAAATCCGAGATGATGCTGATTATGCCGTTTCTATGATGATGAACTCCTTTAATAGCATCCCTTTTGACTATGTAACGATAGAAGGAGATTCAAAAATCAGCTTATATGATACAGAAAAGACTGTATTTGAGAAGAATACTAAAGAGAATTCTTCTTTTTATACTTATGATAAAGAAAAAATAAAACCAGAGAATGCAAAAGTAAGTAGTATTGCATTTGTTGACCACCAGCTTAAAAACGAAGCGATTACTTCTGTTTCGATCAATAATCAAATTCTAGAGGGAAGCGGGGATTTTACCGGTTCTAAAGTAAGGCTTTCCTGTAGTAAAACAGACCCAGAAAATAAAAATCGTTGCCTTCATGGGTTAATCCATATCACTTTTATCATCGATCAAGCACGATTAAATCGACCTTTAACTTTAGAAAGTCAATTTGGCTTTTAAGGAGAATACCATTTATGTTCAATTGGAATCAAAAAGGGAACGCCCTAATTACCGTATTATTAATTTCATTAGTTTTTACAACAATAGGTCTGGCAATTGTAGCATCTAGTATAAGCAGTACAAAAAGGGTAGAAACGAGAGAAACGGACATCAATATTACGTATGAGAGCAAAAAAGTACTCGAAGAAATAACCTATGAAATGGCTAATGCCTTACAATCTTTACCTTTAGATTATCGGCAGATCGATAACCAATATATCGTAAGTGATTCTTTTGATACACAGCTTGCATCCATGGTTATTATGCCAACGTTAAATAAAATTTTAACAAATCAAACGTATAATGAATCGATTAGTTGTCTAAGTGTAGTGGATTTAAGCGATGCTACTAAAGTAGAGATTTCTTCTAATAAAGCGTGTTCTAAAAAAACCTACGATTTGGATAGTACTTATACGATCGATCGAGAATTAGATTTCACCAGAGTGCTAGAAATTATTCTTGTAACCAATAATCCTAACGAAACAGAAGGAAGTATTACAAGAACCTTAAAGAAGCGAGTAATTTTATCTCCCCTTCCTAGCTTTTTAAAGTATGCGCTAGGAGCTTACTCTAAACAGAATGAAGAAGGACTATTTATTAATGGATCACCTAATGTAAATGGCAATATTTATGCAAATCAGCTTCAAATTAGTGATCGGGCGAAATACCAGCTAAAAAATGGTACTAGAGAAGAAAAATCATCTCTTCCCCCTTCTATTACCGGTAATATTTATAGTAGTTCTGCAAACTTAATTCCGGTGCTGAAAGATAAGAATTTCTATAAAGGAGAAGTACCTTCTTTAAATCATGATAGTCAATTTATTAATATTGATTATAATCGTACTTTTATCCAACGAATGGATACTTTGTTAAGAACAGATGATAATTTGAACAATATAACAATTAGAGATATAAGCGAAACAGCTAATTTTCCAAGTCTTCTTCAGAACAAAGTAGCTAGTATCGTAAACGGTCAATCAAACAGTGCTCCCTTGATTGAAAATGTCCCAGAGCAAGAAGCACCTTCTTCTGTATTAGGAGATTCTCTCAAACGTCTCTCCAATAGTTTTCAGATTAAGAGTGACAATAATCCATTAGATTTCAAGGAAAAAGTAAGCATCAACGGAGATACTGTTATTAACAGCAGCAATTATCCTATTACATTCGATAAGGACTTAGTTGTTAACGGTGATTTATATTTAGTAAGCAACAGCCAATTAAAGTTAGCAAATAATATTTATGTATCTGGTGATTTACATCTAATCAATTTTGATGGTGAAATGAATTTACAAGGAAATCTCTTTGTTGCAGGTGATTTAAATATCGAGTCTGCTGCTGACAATAAAAGTAATCCTCATAACGGTGTCAGCATCAACGGAGATATTCTTACAGGGAAGTCTATCCATATCCGTCCTTTAAATACAACCATTTCTTTAAATAGCAATATGATCAGTCTAGATTCATTTACTATAAACGGAGATGAAAAAGGAGAAGAGTCTGGAGAAAATGATATAGTCAAAATTAACTCTGTTGTTTACACATTAAATGAGACCTTTGTTTCCAATATTAATATTCTTGGCTTGCCATATATTGATAAAAGAACGAATGCCCAAAAAGTGGGACAGCTCATTTTATTAGCTAAGGAAAAACTTACGATTACAAGAATGAATGAGTTTAATCATTTCCATCCAATGAAAGAAACTGGTTTTCCTTATCTTCCAGATGAGGAGACAATCATCCAACCTTTAAAAGCTTTCTTTTACACAGAAAAAAAAGCTGAATTATATGGTGTTGGTTCCCTGTTCTATATTAAGGGTGGCGTTTTTGCAAAAGATTCTCTCGAAATAAATGCAATTCGCGCCAACAGAGAGTTCTCTTCCATTTCTGATATCCCAAATTCAAGGGAAGGAATGCTTTCACGATTTATCGTTGATTATGACCAAGATGTTTTATTAAGAGGAATAGATGCACTTCCTATAGTAGATCGACTACAAATTATACCAGATGATTTTGTGATTGAATAATTTGTAGTTAGTTTGAAAGTGATAACCACAAACACCTTTCCTATAAATCATAAAAAACCCGAACAATTACACGAGAGGCTATTTTGATATGCTCCCCTT
>NZ_BCVE01000034.1 GCF_001591585.1 Niallia circulans NBRC 13626
CGCTGAAAAGCATTAATTTGGCATTGGAAACCTGCCAGTTTTAGCTGGAAAACCAAAAGTTAGCTCGGAGTACTCATACCCAAAAGGCCAACAAAGGCAGGTCAAATAGACGCAATAACATATAAAATAGGTTATTTCTAATTAAAGCGGTAATTTCTTGTTCCTTTTTAGAATATAAATTTTTTTAGTAAGAGGAAATCCAATAATAAGGAAGAGAATTCCTATAACAATGAAACCAGTATTTAATAGGATATTAAATACTGGTTTGTCTCTTAGAAAAATGACTTGGAGGCCGGAATAAAGAAAAATTATGGCTAGAATATACCAGATAAAGTTAATTCTTTGATAATGTTCCATTTGGGAATCAATATCTGAATATATAACGAACTTTCCTAAGGCAGCATCTTTTCGAAAATAGTGCCATCTGTTGGCTGATGCGATAGGTTCCACATTTAATGCTAGATTATTATTTTTTGGCGTACTCTCTTTTAGAAATGCGATTCTGTAAATAAAATTACCAGGAATGTAGTCTTCCAATAAATAAAATCGTTTGGAAATTTCTTTAAGCGCATACTCTTTTATACACATTTTATTTAATCATGCTTCTTCTTTTTCAATATTAAAATAGAAATTTTTATAAATACTTCTGTTCACTTTTTTCATCGTATTGTTTCCTCTCTCCGGTTCTGTTTTAGCATTTCATTCTATATCAATAATTATTTAATAATTCACATAATAGTTCATTAATTCTAATAAAAGTATAAATATATTGCAAAAGCTGTTAATGGAATTGTCACATTTTAGTACTATTTTTGAATTGTATTCCAAAAGAAATGAAGTTATAATGTACTTAACTACCATATTAGTATATTAATATGTTTTAAAGGAGGCGATTATTGAAATTATTGAAAATGAATGACATTTAACCCTCCTTTTTATATACTAAAAAAATATAAAAAGGAGAAGAGGGTCCCTCATGTCAAATAATAGTGCGAAAGTATTTGCTTATAACCAATTAAAAGATGAAATTTTAAAATTAAAGCTTATACCTGGTACAAAAATCAGTGAAAAAATTATGTCAGATGAATTGCAGGTTAGTAGAACACCTATTAGAGAAGCATTTATAAGATTAGCGCAAGAGGAGTTATTAACAATTGTTCCGCAGAGTGGTACATTTGTCTCTCTAATTAACCTTAGCCTTGCCGAAGAAGCGCGCTTTGTTCGTGAGATAATTGAGACAAATATCGTTGGTTTATGCTGTGAGAATATGACTGATGAAATTTCCCTGAAGTTAGAAATGAACTTAAAGATGCAAGAAATGTTGGCAAGTAATGAAGTAGGAAAACAGGAAAAGGAAAAATTCTTCGATTTGGATGAAAATTTTCATAAGGAACTTTTTATTTGCTGTGGCAAAGAGCGTACTTGGAAAATGATTCAGGATATGGCTGGCCATTTGAATAGATTTCGCTTATTAAGATTAAAAGACATAAAGGATTTAGACTGGGAAATATTAATTAGTCATCATAAAGAAATTTATGAAGCAATCTTAGGTGGAAATCGGACAAAAGCAGAACAATTAATGTCTGACCATATGAGATTAATGCTTTCTGAAAAAGGCGTTTTATTACAAGAGTTTCCTGAATATTTTTATCCGCAGCAATACTAATGGAAAAAGTATGATGGTGCGACAAAGGAGGAAAACAAAATATGCAAATGACGTTTCGATGGTATGGAGAAGGGAATGACACCATCACTTTAAAACAAATACGCCAAATTCCAGGGGTTAAAGGGATAGTGTGGGCTCTGCATGATGTACCTGTTGGAGAAGTCTGGCCGGTGGAGCGTATTGCGGAAGTAGTAAATCAGGCGAAGCAGTATGGATTTCATACAGATGTTGTTGAAAGCGTTAATATTCACGAGGATATAAAACTAGGATTAAATTCAAGACAGCAATATATTGATGCATATAAAGAAACATTAAAGAATCTTAGTCAATTTGGCGTAAAAGTAGTATGTTATAACTTTATGCCTGTCTTTGATTGGCTGCGTACAGATTTATTTAAAGAAACAGAAGATGGCAGTACGGCGTTGTATTTTGATGCTGCAAAAGTCATTTCTCTTACACCTGAGCAAGTAGTGAAAAATATGGAAGAAAATACAAAAGAGTTAACGCTGCCTGGATGGGAGCCAGAGAGACTAAAAGATTTACAGCACTTATTTTCTTTATATAAAGATGTATCTGAAGTGGATTTGTTCGATAATCTGGTATACTTTCTAGAAGAAATTACTCCTGTTGCAGAGCAATGTGGAATTAAAATGGCTATTCATCCGGATGATCCGCCTTTTTCTATCTTTGGGTTGCCGCGGATTGTCAAAAATAAAGAAGATATCGAACGGATTTTAACTAGCGTAGACAGTCCAGCAAACTGTTTAACTTTTTGCTCTGGTTCACTTGGAGCAAATCCAAGTAATGACTTAGTTGATATTGTGAAAACATTCACTAATAGAATTCCTTTTGCGCATATTAGAAATGTAAAGCACTTTGAAGATGGTAGTTTTATAGAAACTTCTCATCGTGCGGAGGATGGGTCTGTACCTATTACTGAAATTGTAAATGGGTTATATGAAAACGGTTTCGTTGGATATGTTCGACCTGATCATGGGAGACATATTTGGGATGAAGTTTGCAGGCCGGGATATGGGTTATATGATCGTGCGTTAGGGGTAATGTACTTATTAGGCGCATGGGATACTAATAAAATTTTAACAAAAGAGAAAATGCAAAAAATATAAATGGTTTAAAAGATAATAGGAAAAGGAGAGGTTCCTGACACTTTCCTTTTTCCTATTATACTTTCAAATAAATGAAAACGTTTTACCTATATTCGTATTGATAATAAATAGGAGGCGTTAGAAATGGAAAAAAAGCAAAAGGATGTTACGCTTGCAAGGAGTATTGGATACGGCTTAACAGATATGATGGGCGGAGGGGCTTTTACCATTATAGGAGCATGGCTTTTGTTTTTTTATACAAGTTATGCTGGTTTGACGCCAGTTCAAGGTGCTTCTATTATTGCAATTGCTCGTATAGTAGATGCAGTCGTCAGTTTATTTATGGGAAGCTTTTCAGACAACTTTTTAAAATTTAAGTTAGGAAGAAAATTTGGACGGCGAAGATTTTTCTTATTGATTGGTTCACCACTAATGCTTGTATATGTATTACTCTGGACTTCGGGAATGAATTATTTATATTATCTTCTTACTTATTTAGCATTTGAGATTATTGCAGCGATGGTTTTAATTCCATGGGAAACACTCCCTTCTGAAATGACAACGGACTTTAATAAACGAACGAAATTATCAACTGCTAGAATGTTTATCTCAGGACTTGGAACCTTTTTAGCCACATTTATACCTGGGCAGCTCTTTAGTATTTTAGGACAAGATAATTCCCTTGCTTTCTTCATTAATGGTGCCTTTTTTGCAGTTGTTTTTGCTATATGTGTGTATATTTCTTTCCGTTCTACATGGGAACGAGAAGTTTCGCCTGAAGAATTACAACTACTGATAAGTCAGAAGAAAGAACGAAAAAATGGTTTAAAGGTAGTGATACAAATGTTTGTGGACTTTGCTTCCACTTTCAGGGTGAAAAGCTTTCGTAAGCATTTATTAATTTATATTTGTTCGATGACAGCGAAAGATGCTTTTAACGCAGTATTTGTATTCTTTTGTGTATACGCTTTAAATAGTACTTCCACTGTAGCAGCGAATCTACTTTCATTTAGTATTATTGGGCTACCTGGAGCTATTCTATATGGATTTTTAATGATTAAAATTGGACCAGCAAATTTATTTAAAATATCGTATTCTACTATGATTCTGTGTTTATTAGGATATGGGGCGGTTTATTTATATCATCCTAGTAATCTAATCCTCGTATTAGGGGTTATTTCCTTCTTGTATCAAATTGGAAGAAGTATGCTGGAATTCGTTCCTTGGAATGTCTTTCCGTTTATTCCAGATGTAGATGAAATGATTACAACGAAAAGAAGAGAAGGAATCTTTGCTTCTGTAATGACGTTCTTTAGAAAGTCTTCTGTTGCACTTGCGACCTTTTTAGTTGGAGCCATCTTAGAGAAAGGGGGATTTGTACAAGGCTCGGCAACGCAGCCACAGAGTGCTGTTGATACTATAATGTATATCATGATTATTGGGGTAGGTCTTTTGCTTTTTATTTCATTAATTGCAGCATTCACCTTTAAATTAAATAAAGAAACGCATGGAATTCTTGTAGAGGAAATTGAACGTTTAAAGAACAACGGTTTAAAAAAGGATGTAGATCCAAAAACGAAGAAAGTGGTCGAATCCTTAACAGGTTATTCCTATGAAAAGCTTTGGGGTGGAAAGACAGATGAAGATTTAACACAAGTAAAGATTAATTAAGAGGAGGATAACAAAATGAAGACTTTTATGGATAAAGATTTTTTACTGCAGACAGAAACAGCGAAAACATTATTTCATGATTATGCGGCGACCATGCCAATCTATGACTATCATTGTCATTTAGACCCAAAGGAAATTTATGAGAATCGAAGATATGAAAACATTACAGAGCTGTGGCTGGAGGGGGACCATTATAAATGGCGTGCCATGCGTGCTAATGGTATAGATGAATTCTATATAACTGGAGATGCAGACGACTACAGTAAGTTTGAAAAATGGGCTGAGACTGTAGAGAAGTTAATTGGAAATCCACTTTATCATTGGACGCATTTAGAGTTAAAACAATATTTTGGAGTGGAAGCAATTCTAAAACGAACGTCAGCAAAGGAAATATGGGAAACTTGTAATCGCAAAATACAGAGTCCAGACTTTTCAGCAAGAAGCTTAATTGAAAGGTCAAATGTAGCTCTTATTGGTACTACAGATGATCCGATTGATGATTTAGTTTTTCATAAGTTATTACAAGAAGACAAAACTTTTTCAACAACTGTTTTACCAGCATTTCGTCCAGATCATCTAATGGCTATTCAAAGCAATTATTGGGCGGAGTATGTTGAAAAACTAAGCAATCTTACAGGAGTAGAAATTACGAGTTATAGCACTTTGATGGAGGCAATAGATCATAGGATAGATTATTTTCATGAGATTGGCTGCAAATTGTCTGACCATAGTTTAGAAATGGTCGTATATGAATCAGCAACAAGGGAAGAGTTGGATATGATAGTAAAAAAAGCGTTGACTGGTGAGGCTATTACTCTAAAAGAAAATAATCAGTTTTTGACTAGTTTACTTGTCAGCCTTGGTAAAGCATATAGCCAAAGAGGATGGGTGATGCAATATCATATCGGAGCATTAAGAAGTGCCAACTCTCGTTTATTTCAAACAATTGGTGCAAATATAGGCTGTGATTCGATGCAAGATAGTCCTATTGCTATTCCATTAGCGAAATTATTAGATGAGCTGGATCGAGATGGCAGCCTGCCAAAGACCATTCTGTATGGATTAAATCCGAATACTAATGAAGTTTTAGCAACAATGGCTGGAAATTTCCAAGAAGGTGGAATTCCCTCTAAACTACAATTCGGATCTGGCTGGTGGTTTAATGATCATATTGATGGCATGGCAGCACAAATGAAAACACTCGCAAATCAAGGGCTATTATCGAGATTTATTGGAATGCTGACAGATTCGCGCAGTTTTTTATCTTATAGCCGTCATGATTATTTTAGAAGAATTCTATGTAATCTAATAGGGAATTGGGTGGAAAATGGGGAGTACCCAAATGATATGGAATGGCTCAGTCAAATTGTTCAGGATATATCTTACTATAATGCTCAGCGCTATTTTGATTTTCAGTTAAAAATGGATTATTAATTGAAAGAAAATAAATAGGAACTTAAATAAAAAAATTAATTTTTCTAAAAAGAAAGCGTTGACATGTATAACGAGACGTGATAAATTACAGATATCAAATAACAAAACTTAAAAGTTCCGTGAAGGAATGTTACCTTAAGTGGGCATAACCTGAACTGACTAGAAAAACATGCTATTGTTTTGCGTGTATTTTAGTCAGGTCAGGTTTTTTTATTTGTAAAAACCAAATTCCATAGCTGAAGGAAGGGTAAAAAAATGAAATATGAGCAATTAGCAAAAGATATCATTGCGAATGTAGGTGGAAAAGAAAACGTTTCCAGTGTTGTGCACTGTATTACACGTCTCCGCTTTAAGCTTAAAGATGAAAGTAAAGCGAATACAGAAGTCCTAAAAAATATGGATGATGTTGTAACTGTCATGAAAAGCGGCGGTCAATATCAAGTCGTTATCGGCAACCATGTTCCAGATGTATACAAAGCAGTTGTTTCAGTAGGAGGTTTCCAGAGCCAGCAGCCTGTAGAGGAAGAGGAAGGTTCTAAAGGTTCACTTTTCAATCGATTTATCGACATGATTTCAAGTATTTTCACGCCAGTTCTTGGTGTTTTAGCAGCTTCAGGGATGATTAAAGGGTTTAATGCACTATTTCTATCAACAAAATTGTTAACGGAATCATCTGGTACTTATCAAATTTTAAATGCCACAGGTGACGCACTATTTTATTTCTTACCAATCTTCTTAGGATATACTGCGATTAAGAAATTTGGAGGAACACCGTTTATTGGAATGGCGATAGGGGCTGCATTAGTTTATCCAACCTTATCCACTTTAACGACGGGTGATCCATTATATACTTTGTTTGGAGGTACATTATTTGAATCGCCGATCCATGTTACGTTTTTAGGGATACCAGTAATTTTAATGAGTTATTCTTCTTCGGTTATCCCAATTATTTTATCGACATTCTTTGCATCTAAAGTAGAGAAATGGCTAAGAAATGTCATTCCTGATGTAGTGAAAACATTTATTGTGCCATTATTTACATTAGTGATTGTAGTTCCAGTCACATTTCTTGTTATTGGGCCTATTGCAACATGGGCAAGTACATTAATCGGTCAAGGATCTTTATTCTTATATAATTTAAGTCCCGCTATTGCAGGTTTATTGATTGGTGGATTCTGGCAAGTGCTTGTTATTTTCGGTCTTCATTGGGGATTAGTGCCAATTGCTATTAACAATGTAGCGACACTTGGCTATGATACGATTTTATCTCCAGTCTTCGCAGCGTCTTTTGCACAGATCGGGGCAGTTCTTGCAATTTTGATCAAAACAAAAAATCAAAAGTTAAAAACATTGAGTTATCCAGCGTTTATTTCCGGTATCTTTGGTGTAACGGAGCCAGCTATTTACGGAATTACCTTACCTTTAAAGAAACCATTTATTATTAGCTGTATTGGTGCAGGTATTGGTGGTGCTATTGCCGGGTTAACAGATGTAAAGGGTTACATCGTTGGTGGTCTTGGAATTTTTGGTATTCCTTCTTATATTACACCTGAGGGAATCAATATGAACTTATGGGGAGCACTTATTTCCATCATTGTTGGCTTTATCGTAGCGTTCTTATTGACATTGTTCTTTGGCGGCATTAACAAAGGCCAAAATTCAACAGGAAATACTACAGCATCGAACCAAGTAGCAGCAACAAAGGTAGAAAAAGAGGAAGTGTTAAGCCCCCTAAAGGGCGAGGTAAAACCTTTATCAGAAGTTAAAGATGAAGCATTCGCATCTGGTGCACTTGGCCATGGAATTGCTATTGAACCGAGTGAAGGGAAATTATATTCTCCTGCTGATGGGACGGTTTCTGCTTTATTTCCGACGAAACATGCAATTGGGATTACAACAGATACTGGTGCAGATATTTTGATTCATATCGGAATGGATACTGTGCAATTAGAAGGCCAGCATTTTACTGTACACACCACACAAGGTGAGTTAGTGAAAAAAGGACAATTGCTTATTGAATTTGATATAGATGAAATAGCTAATTCCGGCAAGCCTTTAACGACACCAATTGTGATTACAAATTATAGAGAGTTTCATTTAGAGGTAACAGATAAAAAACAGATTCAACAAGGAGATTCTTTATTCCACCTCGAAACTAAGTAAAAATAAGCAAGAATTATGAGAAAGGATGAGACATTATGGCATTTCCAAAAGGTTTTTTATGGGGCGGTGCAATTGCCGCTAATCAAGCAGAAGGAGCCTATTTAGAGGATGGGAAGGGCTTAACTACGGTTGATTTATTGCCAACTGGTAATAAAAGATTTGAAATTATGATGGGCAAGCTTCCTTCTTATCAACCACTGGAAGGGGAATTTTATCCTTCGCATGAAGCGATTGACTTCTATCATCGTTATAAAGAAGATATTGCTCTATTTGCAGAAATGGGATTTAAAGCATTGCGCTTATCGATTTCATGGGCTAGAATTTTTCCAAATGGAGATGACGCTGCTCCAAATGAAGCGGGATTGAAATTTTATGATAATGTTTTCGATGAGCTCTTAAAATATGGAATCGAGCCAGTCGTAACCATTGCTCATTTTGATGTACCAATAAATCTAGTAAAGAATTATGGCAGCTGGAAAAATCGTAAATTAGTCGATTTCTTTGAAAAATATGCAACTACCTTATTTGAGCGATATAAGGATAAAGTGAAATATTGGATGACCTTTAATGAAATCAATATGCTTTTACATTTACCGTTTGTTGGAGCAGGTTTGGTATTTGAAGAAGGAGAAGATAAGCTTCAAGTGAAATATCAAGCAGCCCATCATCAATTGGTTGCTAGCAGCTTAGCGGTAAAAGCTGGGCATGAGATAAATCCTGAGATGAAAATTGGCTGTATGCTGGCGGCCGGTCAAACGTATCCATATTCTTGTAATCCAGATGATGTCTTGGATGCAATGGAAAAGGATAGAGATTCTTTCTTTTTCATAGACGTTCAATCTCGTGGGAAATATCCTGGCTATGCGAAAAGGTTTTTCCGAGATAAGAATTTAAAGATTGAAATGGAAGAACAGGATGAAGCGTTATTAGAGAAATATACCGTTGACTATATAGGCTTTAGTTATTATGCAAGTCGTACGACAAGTACAAATCCAGAGGTCAATAAGCAGACCTCGGGTAATGTGTTTGGTTCTATTGAAAATCCATACTTGGAAAAGTCGGAATGGGGTTGGACGATTGATCCTAAAGGTTTCCGTATCACTGCAAATCAATTGTATGATCGCTATCAAAAGCCGCTATTTGTAGTAGAAAATGGGTTAGGTGCTGTCGATATACCTTCGGAAGATGGAGAGGTAAAGGACGATTATCGGATAGATTATCTACGAAAGCATGTTATAGAAATGTCTGAGGCCATAGAGGATGGTGTAGAAATGATCGGATATACGAGCTGGGGGCCAATTGATATTGTAAGTGCTTCTACTGGTGAAATGAAAAAACGCTATGGTTATATTTATGTAGATAAAGATAACGAAGGGAACGGAACATTAGAGCGATCAAAGAAAAAGAGCTTTGATTGGTATAAAGAGGTTATTGCCTCCAATGGAGAGAATGTATAAAGGGAAATAGGAAAGTTGATTTTTCAGCTTTCCTTCTTTCCTATTTTTAAACCATACTATCACGATCACTTATCCATGATAAGGAAAAAAAGCCATATTAAACTACAGGTGGTCAAATGAAAATAGAAAAAGTATATAACAATAATGTAATTGCTGCATTTAATGAAAAAGACGAAGAATTAGTAGTAATGGGAAGAGGGATAGCTTTTCAAAAGAAGCCTGGTGATTTAGTGGAAGAAGCAAAAATTGAAAAAATATTTGCTTTGAAAAATAATGATATGTCGGAAAAGTTTAAAACACTTTTATATGAAGTACCTGTTGAATATATCGAAATCACAGAGGAAGTCATTAAGATTGCTAGCAGCAGGCTAGGCAGAAAGTTAAATGATAGTTTTTATATCTCTTTAACAGATCATTTGCATTTTGCTGTTCAGAGAATCGAAAAGGGGTTTGAAATTAAGAACGCTTTATTATGGGAAATAAAAAGATTTTATAAGGAAGAGTTTGCTATTGGTTTAGAGACCATTCAACTAATGAAGGAGAAATTAGGCATTGAGCTGCCAGAAGATGAAGCTGGTTTTATTGCGATGCATCTAGTTAATTCAGACCTGAGTCAAGAAATGCCTAATATCGCGAACATCACAAAGGTTATGCAAAATATATTAAATATTGTTAAATACCATTATAAGATGGAATTTGACGAGGACTCTTTAAATTACTTTCGATTTCTTACTCATTTGAAGTTCTTTGCGCAAAGACTCTATAGTAAGACATACATGGATGATGACGATCCATATCTATTCGAAATGGTGAAACATAAGCATAGGGAAGCTTTTATATGTACGGAAAAAATAAATGAATATATTGAAAGTCAATTCAATTATTCTTTAACAGATAATGAAAAGTTATATTTAGCTATTCATATACAAAGAGTTGTTAATCGTTAGTTTCTCCATTAAGAGAATTTAGAGGTTATAGGAGATCAGCTGTCCATAAAAATTTGATGGTTCACATTAACCATCAGTGAGGAGGAAGCACCTCCCGCTGATAGAAGTTTTAATATATTGAAGATAAGTTAATTCATTTAGGCTTTGTTCAAATAAAATGTTGTTTAGAAAGCATGCCATAGAGAAACAAGGAAAGAAAGCATTCATCTTTTTGCCAAAAACATTCATTGAACAAAGCCTTAAATGAAGAAGATATAGAATTTTATATGATAAATGATTACTGTGTAATCGATTGATCTGTAATATCTTTTTCCTCTGCTTGTTCCTCTGTGGTGTCTTCTTGTAATTTCTCGTATTCTTTTCTTACCTCTCCGCAAGTGATGCATATACCACTGTAATAATAATTATATTTATGATATTTTCGTATCTTACAAATAAGGGAACCAAATAACATACATAACAACTCCTTTACCTTTTCCATTCTACCGTACAAGAGAATTTTGTTCGGTTAAATAACCGTTACGAACCTACCAAATTCATGACAAACATGTCTTCTTCATCTTTTTTATGACAAACCTCCAAAAAAACATTACAAATTAGAAGAGAAAAGGTATAGAAAGAATAGAGATATTGAGGAATTGCTAAAAGAGGAAACTTTTTCATGGTTTATATCGTAAAAGGTGTAGTTGTAATACAACTGTAAATGAATATACGTACAATTACCTAGATAATGCTGTAAAATAATAGTTATCGATAGTTGGAAGAAAATGATTGTAAAAAAGGAGAGGTTCTTTGTGGGGGTCATGCTTAGCAAGGGTCAAAAGATAGATTTGACAAAATCACATCCTGGGTTAAGTAAGGTAGTAATTGGTTTAGGGTGGGATATCAATCAACATGGTGCCAACTATGATTTAGATGCGTCAGCTTTTTTGTTGGGCGATAATCATAAAGTATGGAGTGATAATGATTTTATTTTTTATAATAACCCAACTGGTCCTAACGGATCGGTAGTATATAGCGGGGATAACCGGACGGGGCATGGCGGAATGGATGACGAACAAATTCGAGTGAATTTATCCCAAGTACCTGCCGCTATTCAACGCATTGCTTTTACCATTACCATTCATGATGCGTATAATAAAGGACAAAATTTTGGTCAAATATCTAATGCCTATGTCAGAGTTTTTAATGAGGGAGATCAAGTAGAACTTCTTCGTTTTAATCTTGGAAGAGATTATACAATTGAAACTGCTATTGTTGCAGCCGAGTTATACCGTCATCACGGAGAATGGAAATTTAATGCTGTCGGAAGTGGCTTTCAAGGTGGACTAGCTGTCTTATGCCGCAATTTTGGAGTAACAGTTGATGATGAACCGCAAGCACCTGCTTATCCTAATGAATCTATCCAACAAGCTTATCAAGAACCTAATAGGCCTTATTACCAGTCATTTGAAACGCAAACTTATCCGGCTTTTAGCAGCGGGGCTTATCAGCCAAACGGGCAACCTTCTTATTCAACAAATACGCATCCACAAATGTATGGACAAGCTGCTGTCAATGACGCATATTCTAGTGATCATATGCAGTGTATGAGATGTAGAAGTACCAATGTCCGTACCGGTGAAAAAGGCTTTGGGATTGGCAAAGCGGCAATTGGTGGATTGATTTTAGGACCTGTCGGTTTATTAGGTGGATTTATTGGAAAAGGACAGCTGAAAATAACATGCAATAGTTGTGGCTATAGTTGGTCTCCATCTCAGACGGATTATGCAGAATGGGGAAGGCAGCAGAAACAAAGAGCTAGAGATATCTTTATGCGCTATAAAAATCCAGAAGTATTAGACGCTGTTGTTGCTGCATGTGCATTAGTAGGTATGGCTGACGGAAGATTGGACCATACGGAAGAACAAAAAATGATGGAGTTTATCCATCAAAGTGAGGAATTACGTGTTTTTGATACAAATAAAGTAATTCAGCAATTTAATTACTTTGTCCGAAAAATAGAATACGATCAAATTATTGGTAGAGCCGAAAGCTTTCGCGCACTAGGAAAAGTTCGCTCAAAGCCAGAGATTGCTAGACTTGTAGCTCGGTATTGTATTGCGATTGGATATGCAGATGGTCATTTTGATCAAAGGGAAAAACAAGTGGTGACGGAAATTTGTCGAGAATTAGGTTTAAACCCACAGGAATTTTTATCTTAAAAAATGGCAATGCTTGATATAGAAGCTAGATGAATAAGAATGGATTGGTTACTAGTAAGAAAAATGATTACTTAGTTGAAAGATAGTGTCGTAACAATGCAACTAAAACTAGCAATTTACTAGAATGCAACAGGAGGAGAAGAATGGCAGGAAATCATAGTTTGGTAATTAACAGAATAATCGGTAATATCGAAAAGGTGATGATTGGGAAAAGGGATGTAGCAGAACTGAGTTTAATTGCTTTGCTTGCCCAAGGACATGTTTTATTAGAAGATGTTCCAGGAGTTGGGAAAACAATGATGGTGCGAGCTTTAGCGAAATCAGTAGGTGCTAATTTTCGTAGAATTCAATTCACTCCAGACCTCTTACCTTCTGATGTAACGGGAGTGTCTATTTATAACCCGAAAGAGCTAGAATTTCAATTTGTGCCAGGACCAATTATGGGGAATATTATTCTAGCTGATGAAATAAATCGAACATCACCAAAGACTCAGTCAGCTCTTTTGGAAGCGATGGAAGAAAGTAGTGTAACGATTGATGGCGTGACACATCATTTACAAAAGCCATTCTTTGTTATGGCAACCCAGAACCCAATTGAATATGAAGGAACCTATCCTCTTCCAGAAGCACAGCTAGATCGTTTCTTATTGAAAATGAATATGGGATATCCAACCGTAGAAGAAGAAATAGAAGTGCTGACTAGAGTCCAAGTAGCAGCGCCAATTGAAAAATTAGAGTCAGTTGTAAGCTTAGATGAGTTACTTACTCTTCAAGATGAAGTAAGACAAGTGTATGTGGATGAAACGATTAAAAAATACATTGTGGAGCTCGCAACAGCAACTAGAGAAAATGCGAGTATTTATCTAGGAGTCAGTCCGAGGGGTTCCATTGCATTAATGAGAGCATCCCAAAGCTATGCCTTTATTCAAGGAAGAGATTATGTCATCCCAGATGATGTGCAATTCTTAGTAAAAGCTGTTTTTGCTCATCGAATGATTTTAAAATCAGAAACAAAGTTCGATGGGATAACAGCAGAAGAAATTATTAATCGAATTATCGGGCAAGTGCCAGTACCAGTACAAAGGTTAGTGAAGTAATGAAAAGATTTTTGCATAAATTAAATCGGGTTTGGAAATTAATTTTGCTATTTTTACTAATAGTGATGGTATTTTCCTATGCTATGTTTCAAGGTGGGTTTGTAAGCTGGTTTTTATTTTATAGTTTTTTACCATTTGCTTTATATGGTCTTTTAATTGCAGTCTATCCAATGCGGGATTGGCAAGTAAAAAGAAAAATTTTGAAATATGAATATAGGGCGAAAGAAGAAATGCATGTAGAAATTGAATTAACGAGAAACTCGTTTTTTCCTGTTTTTTATATGGTGGTGAGAGATTCATTTAATTCCACAATGGGGCAAAAAATAGAAGAAAAGAGAATGTTAATGCCTGGATTAAAGCGGAGACTCCGCTTTAATTATACGGTGAAGGAGTTGCCAAGAGGAGAGCATGTATTTGATCAAATCTTTCTCCAATTGGGTGACCCTTTAGGTCTGATTGAGAAGGAGAAGGTCTATATTCAAGTAGAACGGATTCTAGTGTATCCTCCTATTGAAGAAATGATATACAAACCGCTGGAAAATCACTATGAGCAAGGAATGACTTCATCGAAGGAGCGAGTGCAGCGAGATACGACAATGGCAGTTGGTGTGAGAGAGTATCAGCCAGGTGACCGCTTTTCATGGATTAACTGGAAAGCAAGTGCAAGGCGCAACAATATGATGACAAAGGAATTTGAACAAAAACAGTCGCATGACATTATGATTGTGATGGATTGCCAAGAAAATAAAAGATTTGAAACGACAGTGTCTTTCACTGCTTCTATCCTTCGAGCTATTTTAAAAAAAGGTGCGCAAGTAGGCTTATTATCGGTAGATACGGAGCGTAAGATTTTTCCAATAAGGGGAGGGGAAAGTCACCAACAATACCTGCTCTATCATTTAGCAAAAGTACGTGCTACAAAGGAAATCACATTAGCAGAGGTTGTAGATTATGAAAGTAGTCAATTGCCTCCACAGGCCACAATCATGTTAATTACTTCCCAAGTAACAAGAGAACTTATAGATAAAGCTGGGTGGTTGGCAAGTAAAAGATATAATATCGTGATGTTTGCCATCACTGGACAAAAGGAAGGTTTATCTAGTGAAGAAAGAACATTAAGTGCTTTTGCTGGAAAAAAAGGCATTCAAATCATTCCTGTTTCTGAGGGGAGATTTAAAGAAGCTTTTGGAGAGGGGGTGGCATAAATGGGAACGCCCTATAGCAAAAAACATATCACAATTGCTAATTTTTTATTATACATTTTAGGTTTCTTACTAATTTGTGAATGGCTCGGACCATTAGAAGAATTAACGAATACAGAGAATGTGATTGTCTTTCACTTATTTCTTGCGTTATCTTTATTGTTAGCCTTTTCCCGGACACCAAGCTGGGTAAGCGGCACATTGAAGACTGTTTATATTATATTTATTCTTCAATATTTATATTATGAGGAATCATTTTTTACTTTCCAATGGATTCAACCTTTTGCAGCCGAATTTATCGATAATTTAGCATTGGTATTTAATACAAAGTGGCCGGAAATGACGAATATGTTTAAAAGCAGTCTCTGTTTCATTTTATTATGGCTGATGGCGTATTTAATTGATTATTGGCTAATTAAGCGAAGAAAGATTTTTACATTCTTTTTGCTGACAATTATTTATATTACCGTATTAGATACTTTTACGATTTATAGTGCTGATTTGGCAATTATTCGTACGGTAATCATAGGTTTTACAGCAATGGGCATGTTAACATTTTTTCGATTAAGTGATAAAGAAGGATCTGGAAATACTAACAGTTCGATCGTAAAATGGATGATTCCTTTACTTCTATTCGTAATAGGAAGTGCTGGAATTGGCTATTTATCACCAAAGGCAGATCCTATTTGGCCAGACCCTGTTCCTTTTATCCAGACAATGGGGGATAAAGGAGGAGTAGAGGATGGAGATATTCCAGGAAGCGGTATTCATAGAGTTGGTTATAGTGTTGATGATTCAAGATTAGGGGGAGACTTTATTGGTGATTCTTCCTTGGTCTTTGTTGCGGAGGTAGAAAAGCCTCATTATTGGAAAGTAGAAACGAAAGATACTTATACAGGAAAAGGCTGGGTCCAATCAGAGGAATCCTTAAAATTAAATCGGGACAACTTTGAAGTATTAGATCAAGGTGGCGCAATTCCTTTTGTCTCTTTTGTAGAAGGGGAAAATGTGAAGCGGACAGAGTCTGAAAGCACTGTGCAATTTACGAATGGCTTTTCTTATTTACTATATCCATTAGGAGTAAAAGAAGTGTCTGCTGCTAATTCGTTCATGGAAATTGAAAGTGGGAATGAACGTGGCGTTTTTAATGGATATGTAGAAAGTTACTCGGTAAAATATGATGTGCCGGAATACAGTCTAAATGCGTTAACAACAGCTGATATGGAAGACTTTATAAGAAATAATCCAGATATGGTGAATCGCTACCTTCAGCTTCCCGATTCATTACCGCAAAGAGTGAAAGACCTTGCTGCTGATATAACGAAAAATGATGAAAATGTATTTGCAAAGGTACGTGCGATAGAAACCTATTTCTCATCTAATGGTTTTACTTATAGTCAAAATAATGTGGCAGTCCCGAATGAGAAAGAGGATTATGTGGACCAATTCTTATTTGAAACAAAGCTGGGTTATTGTGATAACTATTCGACTTCTATGGTTACCTTGCTGCGTTCTATTGGGATTCCCTCAAGATGGGTTAAAGGTTTTACAGAGGGAGAATTTGTAGAAGTGGACGGGGATATTCGCCGCTATGAAGTTACAAATAATAATGCACATTCTTGGGTAGAGGTTTATTTTCCAGATGTAGGCTGGGTTGCTTTTGAGCCAACGCAAGGATTCTCTAATGCGAATACGTATATAAATGATGTGGAGAGCAATCAAAATACTGGGAATACTGAAACGCAAACGCCGGAGCAACAGGAACGACAGCCAGAAACCCCAGAAAATAAACCAGAAAATCCAGAGCAAACAATGGAGAAAACATCACCATCTACAGATGGGCAGAAGAATTACACAACTATTGTTAAAGACAATTGGCAGTGGGTCACTACGGTTCTAGTAATCATTATTACAGCAGGATTAGCAGCTTATAAATTTCGCTATAAATGGCTTCCTTATTATTATATTTGGAAATTCCGAAACACAACGGAGGAAACTAACTTTCCGAAGGCTTATATGGTGCTGCTGCATCTACTAGAGATAGCTGGACTCCGCAAGAAGGAAGAAATTACCTTAAGAGAGTATGCGAAGCAAATAGATCACATTTATTCAAGCAAAGAAATGAGCCAATTGACTGCTAAATATGAGGAATATCTGTATAAAGGTCATATGCAAAAAGAGACTTGGGAAGATATGAGAGAATTGTGGGAAAATTTAATTAAAAAAACAACAGCTTGACCATCGATTCGACATGTTGTTACAATATTCACATCTATATATAATTCCTTCATATATCCTCGATGATATGGTTCGAGAGTCTCTACCGGGTCGCCTTAAATGATCTGACTATGAAGGCAGATAAGTCTTTGGATTATTTAGCTTATATGAAGAAACCAAAAAGACTAGAATTCTGCCTTCGTTTTTATTTGAGGCGGATTCTAGTCTTTTTTTGTGGTTACATTATAAAAGTTGGTTGATTGAATTCAAATCAGCACTTTTGTAAAAAAACAGAATCTAATTTAGAGAAAAGATAAGCATGAATAATGAAGGTATTTGGAAATAGTAAGAAGAGAAATTCAAATAGAGTAGTTGGGGTGAATAGGAATGGGGAAAGCGCATATAGAAGGTCAAGAAATGATCGTTGTCCTAGATTTTGGTAGTCAATATAATCAATTGATTACAAGAAGAATAAGAGAATTTGGAGTATATAGTGAGTTGCATCCACATACCATTACAGCTGAAGAGATTAAGGAATTAAGCCCTTCAGGAATCATTTTCTCAGGCGGCCCTAATAGTGTATACGACGAAAATGCATTTGGCGTAGATGAGAAAATATTCGATTTAGGACTTCCTATTTTCGGTATTTGTTATGGGATGCAATTGATGACCCAGCATTTTGCCGGAAAAGTGGAAAAAGCAAAGCATCGTGAATATGGAAAAGCAGCAATTAATATTGAAAACAACTCTAAATTATTTGCTGACCTTCCAACAGAACAAATCGTTTGGATGAGCCATGGTGATTTAGTTGTTGAAGCACCTGCTGGATTTACAATTGATGCAACGAGCGCTTCTTGTCCGATTGCTTCGATGAGTAATGAAGAAAAAGGATTATATGCTGTTCAATTCCACCCAGAAGTTCGTCACTCTGTATATGGAAATGAATTATTGAAAAACTTTGTGTTCGGTGTTTGTGGCTGCAAAGGTGACTGGTCAATGGAGAACTTCATTGAAATTGAAATGGAAAAAATTCGCCAGACGGTCGGCGACAAAAAAGTTCTTTGTGCCCTAAGTGGTGGAGTAGATTCTTCTGTTGTTGCTGTGTTGATTCATAAAGCTATTGGTGATCAATTAACCTGTATATTCGTAGACCATGGACTTCTTCGCAAAGGCGAAGCGGAAGGAGTAATGAAGACTTTCACAGAAGGCTTTAATATGAACGTCATTAAAGTAGATGCGAAAGAACGCTTTATGTCTAAGCTAGAGGGCGTAAGTGACCCTGAGAAAAAACGTAAAATTATTGGAAATGAATTCATCTATGTGTTTGATGATGAAGCAGCAAAATTAGAAGGAATTGATTTCTTAGCACAAGGTACTCTTTACACAGATATTATTGAAAGTGGTACAGCTACTGCACAAACCATTAAGTCCCATCATAATGTAGGCGGACTTCCTGAAGACATGCAATTCCAATTAATTGAACCTTTAAATACGCTATTTAAAGATGAAGTACGTGCTCTAGGTTCTGAGTTAGGAATAGCTGATGATATCGTTTGGAGACAGCCATTCCCTGGCCCTGGTTTAGGGATTCGTGTATTAGGTGCTATTACAGAAGAAAAACTAGAAATCGTCCGTGAATCAGATGCCATTTTACGCGAAGAAATTAAAAAAGCTGGCTTAGAACGCGATGTATGGCAATACTTTACTGTCCTTCCTGATATCCGCAGTGTTGGAGTAATGGGAGATGCGCGTACGTATGATTATACAATCGGAATTCGCGCAGTTACTTCTATCGATGGAATGACATCTGACTGGGCAAGACTGCCATGGGATGTACTAGAAGTGATTTCTACAAGAATCGTTAATGAAGTAGCCCATATTAACCGCGTCGTGTATGACATTACTAGTAAGCCACCTGCGACGATTGAGTGGGAGTAAGAATACAACTTAATTTGAAGAGGGAACACCGATTTATAAGGGTTTAACCTTGTTAAAAATGGTTAAATACCATATAAAATAATATGGTTCCCTGCCAAAAACCCTACCAAGAAAAAATTTTGGTAGGGAATTTTGCTTTTTCATTGAATTTTGGTAGGGAACATTTTCTGTAGATAACTTGGTTATATTATAATAAATATCTCTATGTATAATGTTATTCCGTAATTAGCTTATAATCATCATAATGACCACAATAAGCAGAAGAATTAAGTATATTTTGGAAAAGAGTTTGTCAGATAACTTTTGAGCCCAAGACCTTCCAATAGGTACGCCAACAAAACCACCGATTGTAAACCCGATTAGCGCAGGTAGGTATATAAACCCTAGAGTTGATGAAGGCATTGTATCTATCTGCCTTCCTGTAATTAAATAAGTAAAGGTTCCAACGATAGCAATTGGCAGACCTAATGGGGTAGCTAGAGCTACAGAATGTATCATACGCATACCTCTATTTCTAAGGTAAGGAATTGTCATGGTACTTCCGCCAATACCTAACAAGGTTGAAAGAAATCCAATGCCTATTCCAATAAAAGATGCTGAACTTTGCTTAGGCATATGAAATGATTGGTCATCAATCTCTCTGGTGAATGATTTTTTGAAAATGTTTGAAACCAAAACGTAAATTAAGAGACCAATGAACGCAAACCTAAGGAAATCGCTATCAATATAGACTGCAAGCATACCACCTATTAAAGAACCTATTGAAATATACCCTACTAATAGTTTGAAGACTGACCATGTCACATTGCCTTTTTTCGCATGATTATATGTTGAATTGAATGAATTAATAATCATAACTGCTAATGACGTACCAATAGCTGTATGCATTAAATATTCGCTTGGAATCGAATCTGGTAAAAATGCAAATAGGATAGGAACTACTACGAATCCACCCCCAAAGCCAAACATACTTGATAGAATTCCAATAATAACACCGATTAATGCAAACATTAAAAATGATAATTCCACTAAAAATCATCCCTCTTTACTTATATTAATTAAAAATCGTTCTTGGTATCAATATAATGGTACCATACTACAAAGAGATGCTGGGCTAATTCAAGCTGTTTGTACATTTATTGAATTTCTTGAGAAAAGAAGGTGGAAATATAGAGGAATAAGAATAAGTACTGGTATGCAATATTGCTTTATCGGAAAAAACGGATCATTATTTCATGCAATTGAATACTCAAGAATGCGTTGATTCAAAAAGAAGTAAGTATCCACCGGCTCTACCAGTGGATACTTACTTCTTTTAGATGTTTTTCTACTAGATAAGCTGTTTCCTCAATTGATTTATCTGTTACATCAATCACATAGGCGTTATGCTTTTTAAATACTTGCTTTGAATACTCTAACTCTTCATAAATTCTTTCTAAATTTGTATAACTAGATGAGTGACTCAACCCTAAAGAATCTAAGCGATTACTTCTGATTCTGGATAGGTTTTCTGGATTACAAATCAAGCCGATTATCTTCTGTCCCTCTACCTCCTCTAAAATGGAAGGTAAGGGAACTTCAGGTATAAGTGGTAAATTCGATACCTTATACCCTTTATTGGCTAAATACATACTCAATGGAGTCTTGGAAGTACGAGAAACACCGAGTATTACAGCATCAGATTGAAGAAATCCTTGTGGGTTCTTTCCATCATCATATTTTACTGCAAATTCGATTGCTGCTATTTTATTAAAATATTCTGTATCTAGCTTATGTACAATACCAGGTTCTTCTATTGGGGTAGAACCTGTTTTAGATTTAATAATCTCAAAAAAGGGATTCATTAAATCCAAGTAATGTAACTTTGTTCGATTGCTGAAATCTTTAGCGACATTAGCTAAATGGTTATCAACTAATGTGCTAACTACTACTGCATCATCTTTTACCGCGTCATTTAATATATCAACTAACTCTTCTTCCTTGTTAACAAAAGAAAAACGGTAGCTGTTGTTGAATACTAAATCTGGAAATTGAGCAGTAACGGCTGCTAATAATTTTTGTGATGTTTCCCCTATTGAATCAGAAATGGTATATACAATGATTTCATTTTTCATAAAAAATCTCCTCTATCCATTTAATTCTGCCTTTCTTGCCTGTTGAATAATGAAATTTAATATTCTAGTTTTAGTGATTTTCCCAATCACTTTTCTTTCATTTTCATCATCCACAACAGGTAATGAGTCCACCTCAAAATCTTGAAGAATACTTGCCGCTTCTAAGATGTCCATGTCTTTTTTACAAACTTTAATATGAGGTACGCGAGTCATACAGACCGCTACAGGTGTCTGATCTATATTCGTATTTAATGAGGCTCTTAATAAGTCCTTTCTTGATAAAACCCCTAATAAAAGTTTTTCTTCTCCAGTGACATATAATGAACCTACATCATACATAAATAAAGTTGTTATAGCATCTCGAATGGAAGTATCTTGATTAACCATTAACGGCGGCATCATTATCTCATTTACTTTTGTATTAAAAGTTTTAAAATAGAAAAATTTTTCTAAATCTGATCCCGAATAGGTGTACCCAATTTTGGGGGTAGCTTGTAAGATTCCGACAAGCGTTAAAAAAGATAAATCTGATCGCAGGGTGGCTCTAGATACATCCAATAAATCAGACACTTTTTCTCCACTTACAGGTTGATATTCTTTTACTATTTTAATAATTTTTTCTTGTCTTTCACTTAGTTTCATTATTATCTCCCAAAAAATAGATAGTTTAATTAGATAATAGGATTATCATCATTATACATCTATTATACATCGATAATTTAATTATTCAACTTTAATATGTGTGTTATTTTTCGTATTGACAACTATATATGTGTCATATTAAAGTGTAAATAAAGTTAATGTGATACATATTTGAAATATGGAGGTAGACGATGGCAAAGTTGATTTATTTTTTCGAGGAAGGCAGTAGTAAAGACAAAGGATTATTAGGCGGCAAAGGGGCAAATTTAGCTGAAATGACTCGTTTAGGTTTACCAGTGCCAGCAGGGTTTACGATTACAACGGAAAGCTGTATGAAGTATCTAGAAGAACCATCCTTTTTTGAAGATTGGTTAAAAAAGGATGTTTTGGAAGCGGTTATAAAATTAGAGGCAGAGACGAAAAAGTCTTTTACAGGTGATGAAAATATTTTATTAGTTTCTGTAAGAAGTGGCGCAGCTTTTTCCATGCCAGGTATGATGGATACGATTCTTAACTTAGGATTAAATGATCTACGAGTTCAATCTTTAGCTCGATTAACTAGTATGGATTTTGCATTTGATTGTTATCGAAGATTATTGCAAATGTTTGGTGAAGTAGTATATGGCATAAATAAGGATAAATTTAATATACGACTCCAAAAAATGGAAAAACACTTTAGCAAAACAGCTGCAGATTTTCAAGAAAAGGAACATTTGCAAGTAATTGAGTCCTTTAAAGAGCTATATATAGAAAACGAGAGGGTCTTTCCACAAAATCCAATAGATCAATTATTGGAAGCTGCTAAAGCTGTTTTTAAATCATGGAATAATCATCGAGCAAAGGTTTATCGCGAATTACATGAAATTCCTCATCATTTAGGAACGGCAGTAAATATTCAATCAATGGTTTTTGGGAATAGCGGAAATGAAAGCGGTACAGGTGTTGTGTTTACAAGGAATCCTGCCACTGGCGAAAATAAATTGTTTGGTGAATTTCTGCTAAATGCTCAAGGGGAAGATGTGGTAGCGGGTATCCGTACACCAGAATCTATCGAAGCATTACAGCAAGTCCTTCCGGAAGCATATGCAGATTTTAAAAGATATGCCAATATACTAGAACAGCATTATAAAGATATGCAAGATATTGAATTCACGATTGAAAATGGGAAATTATTTATTCTGCAGACAAGAAACGGAAAGCGGACGGCTAAAGCGACACTGCGAATTGCGTTGGATTTAGTTAAGGAAGGATTAATTACAAAGAGTGAAGCCTTATTACGTATTTCACCTGGAACGATTGATCAGCTAATCCATCCTATTTTTGATCCGCAGGCTATTCAAAACGTCGAATTACTGGCAGAAGGTTTACCGGCCAGTCCTGGCGCAGCTACCGGCGCCATTGTTTTTACTTCGGAAAAAGCTAAAGAATGTCATGCACTTGGCCAGAAAGTAATTCTTGTGCGACAAGAAACTTCACCCGAAGATATTGAGGGTATGATTGTCAGCGAGGCTATCGTTACAAGTCGAGGAGGAATGACTTCGCATGCAGCAGTTGTTGCCCGAGGAATGGGAACTTGCTGTATAACAGGATGTGAAGCATTAACTGTCAATGAAGAATTGAAAACAATCACTTGTGGAGAAAGGATTCTGACGGAAGGTGACCTTCTCTCTGTAGATGGTACTGCTGGTAAATTGTACTTGGGCGAAGTCCCTACTGTTGTAGCGGAAAACGACCAGAATTTAGAGCTTCTTCTTTCTTGGGCTGATGAATATGCTGATTTACAAGTACGCGCGAATGCTGAGACAGTTCAAGATTTAACAACGGCTATCGAGTTTGGAGCATCTGGTATAGGTTTAGCGAGAACGGAGCATATGTTCTTTGGTGAAGAACGAGTGCTGGAAATGCGTCGTTTGATATTAGCGGAGAATAAAGAAGAAATCAGAGAAGCATTAGACAAATTGCTGGCCTTCCAACAAGAAGATTTTTACCAGATGTTTCAAGTTGTTGAAGATAAACGAATGGTCATTCGCTTACTAGATCCGCCTATGCATGAATTTCTGCCTAGTGACCTAAATGAAATGAAGCAGTTAGCGGTAAAGTTAAATAAACATCCATCGATTGTTGAAGAGCAAATTAAGAGGCTGCAAGAAACGAATCCAATGTTAGGCCATCGTGGCTGTCGTCTAGGAATAACAGAACCACAAATTTATCAAATGCAAGTAAAGGCTATCTTCCATAGCGCAATCCAGTTAACAAAAGAAGGATATACTGTCTTTCCTGAAATTATGATTCCTCTTGTGGCAGAAAAAGAAGAACTGGCCTATGTGAAGGCATTTTTAATAGAAACAATTGAAAGTATCTTTGTTAATCATCAAATGGAGCCTTTTCCGTATGAAATCGGAACAATGATTGAATTACCACGTGCCTGTATAATAGCTGATCAACTTGCTCAAGAAGCCGATTTTTTTAGTTTCGGTACAAATGATCTTACACAAATGACATATGGTTTTTCTAGAGATGATATTGGGAAATTTATTCATTCATACAAAGAGAAGAATGTTATGGTGAATGATCCTTTTCAAACTCTCGATCAAAATGGAGTAGGGGAATTAATTAAATTAGCAGTAACGAAAGCACGACAGACTAAAGAAAACTTGATGATTGGTATTTGTGGAGAGGTTGGCGGAGATCCTAAATCGATAGCTTTCTTCCGAAATATTGGTATCGACTATGTTTCTTGTTCACCATATCGTATTCCTGCTGCTCGCTTAGCTGTTGCCCATGCAAGTATAAATAAATAAATATTTGTTAGAAAGCGAACGATTATTAATTTTTAATTATAATTGTTCGCTTTTTGTATTGACGAGTATTCGTCAAGCTGATAAACTGGATTTACAACTGAAAAAGATTTTACTCGTATAATATCGGGGAATACGGCCCGAAAGTTTCTACCGAGCTACCGTAAATAGCTTGACTACGAGGTAAGTGTATATAGGGAATCGTAATGAAATCATTTTTATTTTATTAAGTAATTTGCCCTTCCTATATAACACAAACCCTTAGTCAACGCTCCTTAATCGTAGGAGTGTTTTTTTGTTTTAGTAGATAATTAAAGCATTATGAGAGGGGAAAGATCAATGAAGAAGTTTTTCAAATTTGAAGAACTAGGCACAAATTACCGCAAAGAATTTTTAGGTGGTTTCACTACATTCCTTGCGATGGCTTATATTTTAGCGGTAAATCCATTTACATTATCATTAGGGGATGTAGCTGATCTTCCTGATGCGCTGCGTATGGACTATGGAGCAGTGTTTGTTGCAACAGCTCTTGCTGCTGCTGTAGGTTCTCTAATTATGGGTATTTTCGCTAACTATCCTATTTCATTAGCGCCAGGATTAGGGTTAAATGCATATTTTGCTTATACCGTTGTTTTAACACAGGGACATCCATGGGAATATGCGTTAGCGGCAGTATTTATTTCAAGTGTATTTTTCTTATTGTTAACAATCTCTGGACTTCGTGAGAAATTAATTAATGCTATTCCAGTAGAATTAAAGCTTGCGGTTGGCGCAGGTATAGGGCTATTTATAACGTTTATCGGATTGCAAAATTCTAAAATTATTGTTGATAACTCAGCGACACTTGTCCATATTGGTGATTTAACTAACCCAAGTACATTGCTAGCGATATTTGGTATTTTCATTACTATTATTCTTATGGTTAGAGGGATTCATGGCGGTGTATTCTATGGAATGATCATTACAGCAGTAGTCGGCATGATTTTCGGTGTAATTAATACTCCTTCTGCTGTGGTATCTGCTGTGCCAAGCATTGAACCGACATTTGGAGCATTATTCTCTGCGCTTGGTGATCCAGGATTTTATACACAGAGCATGTTAGTGGTCGTTTTAACATTTTTATTTGTAGACTTCTTTGATAATGCGGGCACATTAGTTGCGGTTGCTAATCAAGCAGGACTTATGAAAGAGAATAAATTACCAAGAGCAGGAAAAGCATTATTCGCAGATTCCATTGCTTCTATGGTAGGTTCTATATTCGGTACATCTACCACAACCTCTTTTATAGAGTCTTCAGCAGGTGTAGCCGCTGGTGCTCGTACTGGGTTTGCGGCAGTAGTGACAGCAGGATTCTTCTTACTATCCTTGTTCTTCTTCCCACTATTGGAAGTAGTCACATCAGCAGTTACAACACCAGCTTTAGTAGTAGTAGGTATTTTGATGGTTTCGTCCCTTGGTAAAATTGATTGGACAAAGTTTGAAGTGGCTGTGCCGGCCTTCCTTACTATTGTTGCGATGCCTTTAACATACAGTATTGCGACAGGTATAGCAGTAGGATTTATTTTCTATCCAATCGTAATGATTGTTAAAGGTCGTATCAAAGAAATTAATCCAATTATGTACGTATTCTTTGTTATCTTTGCATTGTATTTTGTCTTCTTGCAATAGCAGAAAGGGATTTAGAAATAAAAATAGTGTAAGATTTTATGAGTTTGAGAAAGTATATTTTCTTAGTAGGAAGAGGATATCCCTTTTTGGGTATCCTTTTTCTCATTTTTTCGTTGACTTACTATAAAGACTTTAATAACATTGAGTTACCGAGATGTCTGTCGAAGTGGGGAAATAAGTATGCCTAATTTACTAATAAAGAAAGCGCTGAATAATAATGTGCTCATTGGAGATCATCCGACCTATGGAGAAGTAGTGCTTATAGGAAAAGGTATAGGCTTTAATCAGAAAAGCGGAGATTATATTGATATTAGTGTTGTGGAAAAGTTATTTGTCTTAAAGGATGAAAAGGAGCAGAGCAATTATTTAAAGCTTCTTCCTCAAGTAGATAATGATTTATTAGATGTTATAGTATCATCTATTGAATTGATTAAAAACAAGACAAATGCAAAGTTGAACGAGCATATTCATATAGCGTTAACAGATCATATTATGTTCGCTTCCTCGAGAGTTTCGAACGGACTAGTATTAAATAATCCATTTTTGATTGAAACAAAGGCGTTGTACCCGTTTGAGTATTCAATAGCTGAAGAGGTTGTAAAATTAATAGGAGAACAAACAGGGCTTCAATTACCAGTGGGTGAAATCGGTTTCATCGCTTTGCATATTCATAGTGCCATGATGAACAAAAATTTATCAGAAGTTAATCGGCATTCACAGTTAGTCACACATCTAGTGAATTTAATAGAAGATCAACTAGAAACGAAAATTGATAAAGATAGCATCGATTATATGCGCCTTGTTAGACATTTGCGTTTTGCGATTGAACGGGTCAATACAGGAGAAAAAGTAGAAGAACCAGAAAAAATAACATTGCTATTGAAGAATGAGTATCCCCTATGCTATAATCTTGCGTGGAAGCTCATAAAAGTAATGCAACAAGTACTTAAAAGGCCAGTCTTTGATGCAGAAGCGGTATATCTGACAATGCATTTACAAAGACTTCAGAAAAAAATTAAATAGGTATTATCTTATCAACGTGTTACTGATTCGATCAGGCATGAGTGAAAAAGATGGTTGAGTTAAATGTTTTAGGGTAACCTACCCTTGAAGGTTTTTTTCAATCTCTCTTTACTCATGCCTTTTTTGTTTTTTTACTCTTGATTGAGAAAGCTTTTTGAGCCGAAAAATAACTTAGGAGGATTATGAAATGTTTAAAAAGATTTTTGGTGTTTTACAGAAAGTCGGTAAAGCACTTATGCTCCCAGTAGCTATTCTTCCGGCTGCCGGTATCTTGCTTGCATTTGGTAATGCACTGCAAAACCCAACACTACTAGATATTGCACCGTTTTTAAATAATAGTGGTGTGGAGATGGTTGCATCTGTAATGGAGGATGCAGGGAACATTATATTTGGTAACCTTTCCTTACTATTTGCTGTCGGAGTTGCCGTTGGTTTAGCTGGCGGTGAGGGGGTTGCTGGTTTAGCAGCTATTATTGGATTCCTTATTATGAATGTTACAATGGGTACTGTTCTAGGGATTGATGCGAAGGACTTAGAAGGCAGTACAGAATATGCAGCTGTTTTAGGGATACCTACTCTTCAAACCGGTGTGTTTGGTGGTATTATTGTTGGTATTGTTGCTGCCTCGATGTATAACCGTTTCTTTGAAATTGAGTTACCATCCTATTTAGGATTCTTTGCTGGAAAACGATTTGTTCCAATTGCGACAGCTGCAAGTGCTGTTATTTTAGGATTGATCATGATTGTTATTTGGCCGCCAATACAACATGGATTAAATGTTTTCTCTGAAAACATGTTAGGTGCTAATTTAACTTTATCAGCATTTATTTTTGGTTTAATTGAAAGATCATTAATTCCATTTGGTTTACACCATATCTTCTATTCTCCTTTCTGGTTCGAATTTGGTAGTTATACTACGAAAGCAGGAACAATTGTAAAAGGTGACCAAGCTATCTTTATGAGCCAAATTAAAGATGGAGTTCAAAATTTAACGGCAGGTACATTTATGGTTGGTAAATTCCCATTTATGATGTTCGGGTTACCTGCAGCAGCCCTTGCGATTTATCATGAAGCTCGTCCAGAGAAAAAAGCAATTGTTGGTGGATTAATGGGATCTGCAGCATTGACTTCTTTCTTAACTGGTATTACAGAACCGCTGGAATTCTCATTCTTGTTTGTAGCTCCAGTATTGTTTGGAATTCATGCTGTTTTTGCGGGTTTATCCTTTATGACAATGCATTTATTAAATGTAAAAGTAGGAATGACATTCTCTGGTGGTTTAATCGATTATGTGTTATTCGGTTTAATTAATCCGCAAACAAATGCATGGATTATTATTCCAGTAGGTTTAGTGTTCGCGGTTATTTACTATTTTGGTTTCCGTTTTGCGATTCGTAAGTTCAATCTTAAAACACCTGGTAGAGAAGACGAGACAGAAGAAAGTGACAGTAGTTCAACAGGAGCAACTAGCGATCTTCCGTACGATGTGTTAGAAGCAATGGGGGGACAAAACAATATTGCCCATTTAGATGCGTGTATCACTCGTCTTCGTGTATCTGTTAATGATATTAAGTCTGTTGATAAAGATCGTTTGAAAAAACTCGGTGCTGCTGGAGTGCTTGAAGTAGGGAATAATATTCAAGCTATCTTTGGTCCTCGTTCAGAAACGATTAAAGGTCAGATGAGAGATATTATGAGTGGGAAAAGACCACGTCCTGCTGCACAACCATCTATGGATAAAGAAGTACAAGAGCAAATTGAAGAGGTAAATCCAAGTGCCATGCAAAGTAATATAACAAGTGAAGATTCATTTGTTGCTCCTATTAAAGGAGAATTGGTTCCTATTACAGAGGTACCAGATGCGGTATTTGCAGGCAAAATGATGGGAGATGGCTTTGCGATTATTCCTTCTGAAGGAACGGTTGTTTCTCCTGTTGATGGAAAAATCGTTAACTTATTCCCAACGAAGCATGCTCTTGGAATTTTAGCCGACAACGGTCGTGAAATTTTAATTCATTTTGGTATTGATACAGTTAAATTAAAAGGGGAAGGCTTTGAAACACTTGTGTCTGAAAATGATCAAGTGAAACAAGGACAGCCTCTGTTGAAAGTAAACCTTGACTATATTAAAGAAAATGCAACAGCAACGATTACTCCAGTTGTGTTTACGAACTTAGCTGAGGGTGAAGCTGTACAAATTAATAAACGTGGTAATGTGGAATTTAAAGAGGAAGATGTAATAACCATTACTAAGTAATAGAATATATAGAAAAAACTCGGTCTCTTGATCGAGTTTTTTCTATATTATAATGAAGTTTTTTACGAGAGATATGATGTGTTAGAAAAAATCACTTATTTTAAGTTATATTCTTTTGGAATAATAATATTCGAAGATATTGTTAAGAGAGATGTTAAAATAGCAGGTGGTTTTTATTTTTTAGTATTATTTATATTTATTATTGACTAAACTATTAAAAGTTGATATTATATATAAACAGCCTTGCGAATGCTGTTGATTCATTTGAATTGATAGTGAAATGAAAAAAAAATATTAAAAAAGTAATTGACTTATTTAGCAAAGGTTGATATGATATAAAAGTTGCTTTTGATAGCAATAAT
>NZ_BCVE01000035.1 GCF_001591585.1 Niallia circulans NBRC 13626
CCCCCCTCCCTTTGGCTGATATTTTCCTAGTTTGGCTAATTTCCTCCCCGCTTTGGCTGATATTTTCCCAGTTTGGCTGATTCCCCCCTCCCTTTGGCTGATATTTTCCTAGTTTGGCTGATTTCCCCCTCGCTTTGACTGATATTTCTCTAGTTTGGCTGATTTCCTCCTCCCTTTGGCTGATATTTTCCCAGTTTGGCTGATTCTCTTCCCGCTTTGGCTGATATTTTCCCAGTTTGGCTGATTTCCCCCTCCCTTTGGCTGATATTTTCCTAGTTTGGCTGATTCCCTCCTCCCTTTGGCTGATATACCCTCCAGTTTGGCTGATATACCACCTCCTTTAGCTAACTCCTCTCCCTACTCTAGATAAGATATCCCTCCTTTCACTCTTTAATTCTTTAATCTCCTTCAAATCGTTTATTGTTGAATGTATTGCTCTAATTCTTTTGCTAAAGAGGTAATTGCACTCCTTTTTAATACATATTTTCCATCTTCTATTCCTACTAGCTGTGCTGATCTCAATATTTTTAAATGATGGTGAATCGTGGATTTTCCCATTTCTAATTTTTCTGTTATGTCTTGGAGCGTTCGACTTTGTTCAAATAATAGTTTTACCATTCTTAGTCGAACTTCATCGCCCAATGCCTTGTGCTTTAAAACTAGAAAGTTACTCGGCATATATTTATCGCTCGGCGAAATACTTTCATTGGAAACCGGGTAGTAATAGACTTTTGTCCCTTCTATATCTGCTGTAATATTCCACGGACGATAGATGTATTGAGGAATGAGTAATACTTTATGAACACTCGGCTCGGGTGTATATCGTATTCCTCCTGTAGCCCATTCTACAAATTCTTCTGGATTCATTTTCTGTCTCATTTTTTCCTTTATGGAGACATCTGTTTGTAAAATGGATGTAAGTTTTTCTCTATCTGGTTCTATAACTGCTTCATACCATCCACTCATCACGGTGATGAGATGCTGCTTTAATTGCTGAGAATCAACTTGGCAGATAAAAGAAATATAGGTTGGGAAAAAAGGGTTATCTTTTGTAGCTTCTTTTAACTGTTCTATCGCTTCTCTGCTTCTAGCGGCTGCTTGCTCTCTGATAGGTTGATGGCTTTCACTTATAAACGGAATACATTGATAGATTAATTCTCTCTCCGTTAGTTTATTTATATATTCAGTAAATACGTCCAGACTCGCAAAATCCTGTTGATGAAGTAATTGCAGTAATGCTTTCCATGTATTATTCGCTTCTACGTAGTCTAGTTGCGCTTGTAAATTCTGAGAAAGGTTTGTTCGGACATTTTTCCAATAACTCATCGGCTGATCTAATGAATCTAGTAAACGTGCATTGGTAATCGCAGCGATCCCCAATGCACATTCCCATAATAAAGAATAATTCATTTCAACTTGATATGTTTCTTGTTTCCGGCCTGTTGTACTGAATACTTTCATTAGCAAAACACCTCCATCTATTTTCTTTTATTCTAAATCATTCGAATTATACATTCAATATTTTTAGAATATCTCATTCAAAAAAACTCGACCTATTGGTTAAGGTCGAGTTTTCGATAAATGACATTTACTCTTTTTCTAAATGGCTTTGAATACGAAATAAAGATTTATTTTTATATATAATCATACTGACCAATGCAAGGAGAACACCTGAGAAAAGGAAGACTATCCTTACCCCTAATAAGTCTGCCAGTAACCCCATCAATAAGGAGCCTATCCCGAAAATCCCTGTACCAATTGCTCCAAGAGAAGTGTACACGGTTGATAGCTGTTCTTTGGGAACGCTTGTTTGAATAACAGTTTGCTGCGGTATACTTTTTATTTGTGTAACAATACCAACACCGAATGATATACCTAATGCAAGGATAGGAATGCTGTTTAAACTAAATAAAATCGTTAGTAGAAAGCTTATAAAAGAGCCTGCTGCTAAAAACGCTCCTAATTTTCTTTCCACAAAAGAAGAATAGTTCATGCAATAGAGACTTCCCAAAATTAATCCTAAAAAGAATGTTCCATTCATAAAGCCCCACCACTGTTGGTCCACCTTTAAAGCATCCTGAATAAACACGTATAAAACAGCTGCAATCCATACCGTTCCAGCGAGACTTTCTAAAGATTCCACGAAAGCCATTTTTCTTAACACAGGCGTATGAAACAGTGTTTTCCAGCCCGCTTTTATTTGTTCTAGTTTCCCCGCTGACTCTATTGTTTTCCCATCTACGTTTTCTAAAAGGCATAATAAACAACTTGAGACAAAAAATAAACAGCAAACAAACCAAATAAGATTCTGTGGACTTAAAAAAAGAAGAAACAAGCTTCCTACAAACCACATTCCGGCCTGAATCAGCTGTGTCACTGTTTCTACCATCCCATTTGCTTTCATTAATTTTTCCGGTCTAACATAATATGGAATTAAAGTTCTTGTAATTGGATTGGCACAGCCATCAAGAAATGCGATAAGACCTATAATCATAAAGATGATAAAGTAATTCGCTTCTGTTATTCCTGGTAAGATAAACCCTAGTAGTAAGAGCAATCCGGTCTTTCCCATTTGGGATCCAGCTAATAACCGATTCAATCGAATTTTTCTCACGAAAAGTGGTGTTAAAATACTTGAAATAAACATACTAGTTGTAATCGTAAACGGCACAAATGATGCCGCTGTTGCTGATTCCTTTACGGTATAGATCAAATTAATAATACTCACCATATAGAGGACATCCCCTATATTGGCAAAAGACTGCCCATTCAATAATAATGTAAAGTTCTTATTTAATTTCATGCTTTATCCCCCGCTAATTAAAAAATAATTAAGTTATTCATTAATAACGGAGATTATTAAATTGGACAGTTCATTCTGATACATACTCCTTCTAAGTAGATAAGCCAGAGGGATAAGGCATATTCTAAGATTTTGTTACACTCATCTTATCATAAAGGAGTAACTTCTTGCTTCTGTTTTTAAAGGAAATAAGCTTTTTGATTAAACAAACGTTTGATTCTACTAATAAGCCACCGTTTCTTCTTATCAAATCGTCCATTTAATTAATAATCCAGCATGTGCTAGACCACCGCCGAATCCATATAATAATACATGATTCCCTTGCTTTAATTTCCCTTCTTTCACTCCGATATCCAATGACAATGGGATCGTACCAGAAGAGGTATTTCCGTAGTTAACTAAACTATATAAAGTTTGTTCGATTGGAAAATTACTTTTCTCGCAAATGGATTCTAGCATTCTTAAATTCGCACTATGGGGGACAAACCAATCTATCTCATTTAAAGTCCTATTTCCTCTTTCAGCAACAATTTTCATCCCATTAGTAACTGTTTTAACAGCCCATTTATAGACTTCTCTCCCATTTTGAACAATACAGCCATTTCCCTGTAAGTCAACACCATTCATTTGAGTAGCTAGACTGGTGCAATATAAATGCTGCCCCCCTTCTCCTTCTGATCCGATATGAGAAGAAAGAAAGCTTGGTTCTGTTTCATCATACTCTACCAGTACAGCTCCTGCTCCATCTCCAAAAAGAATACATGTTGTTCGATCCGTAAAGTCTGTAATTTTGGATAATGTTTCCGCCCCTACAACCAAAACTTTTTTATTTAGTCCAGATGTAACCAATCCATTGGCTACATATAATCCATAAGTAAATCCTGCACAGGCTGCATTTAAATCCATTGCTCCTGTATTCTTTATTCCTAGCTTAGCCTGCAGGCTGGAAGCCACACTCGGTGTTTTATATTCAGGAGTCATCGTACAAACAATGATTAAATCAACATCATCAACTGTTTTATCGTATCGTTCCATTAAATCAAGGACTGCTTTATAGCTAAGATTGCTTGTAAATTCCTGCTCATCCGCAATTCTTCTTTCCTTAATACCTGTTCGCTTTACAATCCACTCATCATTTGTTTCCACCATTTTTTCTAAATCATTATTTGTTAAAATACGTTCGGGAACGTATGAACCAATCGCTGTAATACGTGCTTTGGAAATTGACATTCACATCACCTCATTATTCATTTACTTTTATTTTAACACCAATTACTATTACCTGGTACTAATTTTATGCAATTTTATTCTCTACTTTAAAAATATTCGCTCATCTCACTTTAGAATATGTTTTTTTCGTTGTATTTGCTTTACCTATTTTCATCACAAAAAAATCCTCACCTTTTTACAAGGTAAGGATTCTTCCATTCCGATTAAACTAACCTATTATTCATTTACTTCTTGCTTGATATATCAATCCAAACGGCAATAATTAAAATAAGCCCTTTTACTATATATTGCCAAAAGGTTTGGATATTCATCATACTCATCCCATTATCGATACTAGCCATAATTAAAGCACCAATTAGCGCTCCAACAATTTTTCCTTTTCCTCCTATTAGACTAGTTCCACCGATAACACATGCAGCAATCGCATCAAGCTCATACATATTCCCCGCACTTACGGTTGCTGCATTTAATCTACTTGTTAACAGAACACCCGCCACACCAGCAAGTCCTCCCATCGTAATAAACACCCACAGCGTATTCCATTTTATATTAATCCCTGACAATGCCGCTGCCTCTTGGTTTCCCCCAATTGCATAGACATATCGGCCGAAAGGCGTTTTATTTGAAATAAAGATAAAAATTGCAGCAATTGCTAAAACGATTAAGATTGGAATTGGAATACCTAAATACCGATTCAACATATAGGTTGCTAGCAGGATAAAAAAGGAATAGGCTACAGTCTTACCATAGTCTATCTTAGCAGCAGGGATCATTAAGCCCATATTTTTTCGTTTTGTACGATGTTTGGTCGTCCAAAGGAATAACAAAGCGATACTAACTAATGCAAGAATATATCCAGGAATGTATGGAAAATAACTAGTTCCAATTTTTTTAAAACTATCACTCATTGGTGCAACTGTTTGTCCCTTACTTATACCAATGAGTATACCTCGGAAGATAAGCATTCCTCCTAGTGTAACAATAAAGGCAGGAACAGCTCGGTAAGCAACCCACCATCCTTGCCATAATCCTAAAAGCGCTCCCACGACTACTGCACAAAGGACTACTAAAAGAGTATTCCAATCATACCAGACTTGCAAAATTGCCGCGATTCCTCCTGTTAATCCTACTAATGCTCCAACTGATAGATCAATATGACCTGCAACAATTATTAGCGTCATCCCAATAGCAAGGACGGAAATAACGGACATTTGCGTAAATAAGTTAGAGATATTTCGGGAAGAAAGAAATTCACCTCCAGTGAAAAAACCAAATATTAATGCAATCAATAGTAGAGCGATAATAAGTGTGTAAGATTGCATATCCACTTTAAAGCTTATTTCTCTTTTCTTGCTCTCTTCAACTGTTTGATGTTGAATATTCATTTTTCTTCCCTCCTGTGGCGCATGTCATAATTTTTTCTTGGGTAGCTTCTTCACGTAAAAATTCGCCAGAAATTTCACCCTCAGCCATAACTAGCACTCTATCTGACATTCCTAATACTTCAGGCAGTTCAGATGAAATAATAACAATTCCGACCCCCTGTTGGACAAGTTCATTAATAATCTTATAGATTTCATATTTCGCTCCAACGTCAATTCCTCTTGTCGGTTCATCAAGAACTAATATTTTCGGGTTATTTAACAGCCACTTACTTAGAACTACTTTTTGTTGGTTTCCACCACTTAGTTGTCCAACTCTTGCTTCTAAGCTCGGTGCTTTTAACTTCATTTTTTCCGTTATATCTGTTGCACTTTTCACTTCTAATGCCTGATCAATAACATTTAGCTTAACAACTTTATTTAACGCCGCTAACGTCGTATTTTTTGTTATATCCATTCCTAACACAAGACCGTAGCGCTTACGATCCTCTGAAACATACGCTAATCCTTCTTTAATTGCATCAGCAGGTTTTTGGATATTTGTTTCTTTTCCATCTATGATGACCTTTCCTTCTTTTTTTCCTTTGAATCCACCGAAGAGACTAATAAATAATTCTGATCGTCCGGCTCCCATTAATCCTGAAAATCCTAAGATTTCTCCCTTTTTAAGTAAAAAGGAAACTTGATTAATGATTTTATTTCCTTGCTCATCATAGACAGTATAGTCTTTCACTTCTAAAATATTTTCTTTACTAATAGCATGCTCCTCATATGGGAACAGTTCTGTTAATTCTCTTCCAACCATCTTTGTGACTATTTTATCCTCTGATAATTCCTCAATGGAATTAGTGCTAATAGTCTGACCATCTCTTAATATGGTGACCGAATCAGCAAGTGACATAACTTCTCCTAATTTATGAGAAATATAGATGCAGGTAACTCCTTGTGAACGTAGATCTTGCAATAAATTGATTAAGATTTCTACATCACTTTCTGTTAAAGCAGCAGTTGGTTCATCCAAAATGAGTATGCTTGTTTTTTTCGTTAAAGCTTTTGCTATTTCTACCAGTTGCTGTTTCCCGACTGTTAAATCGGCAACTTTTGTTTGCGGATCAATATTTAACCCAATATGATCGAGCCACTTTTGGGCCTCTACATAAATTTCGTTCCAATTGATTATTCTTTTTCTCATTAACTCATGACCAAGAAAAAGATTCTCGGCTACTGACATTTCCCCTACAAGCGCAAGCTCTTGATAGATAATACCAATTCCTGCCTCCTGCGATTCTTTAATAGATTTAAACTGAACTGTTTGACCATTAATGATGATGTCACCTTCATAGGTTCCATGTGGATAAACGCCACTTAAGATTTTCATTAATGTTGATTTCCCCGCACCATTTTCTCCGCAAAGGGCATGAATCTCCCCCCTCTTTACGGAAAAGGTAACATTATCTAAAGCCTTAACACCCGGAAATTCTTTCACAATCCCTTTCATTTGAAGCGCATATGTGTCCATTATTCATTCACCACCTATTAGTCAGGGAAAGCATTAGCTGCTCCCCCTTTAATTAAATATTTTGAGACTTACGGACGTTCTGGTCGTTCATTTTCTGGAACATTTTTATAGATATCATCATATGAATGGAATCCATCTTTAACTACAGTGTCAACAATGTTCTCTTTACCTACTTTAATTGGATCCAATTTTATAAATGGCACATCTATCTTTCCATTATTAACAGTTGAATCAGATGACACTTTTTCTCCTTTTCCTAGTTGAACAGCTACTTCAGCGCTCTTTGTTGCAATTGCCTTAATTGGTTTATAAACGGTCATTGTTTGAACACCTTCTGCAATACGCTGCACTCCTGCTAAGTCTGCATCTTGGCCAGAAATAACTACTTTTCCAGCTAAATCCTGTGCTTCTAGTGCTTGAATTGCTCCCCCGGCAGTACTATCATTAGATGCCACTACTGCATCAATATCATTCTTATTGGCAGTTAAAGCGTTCTCCATAATTTTCAATGCTTCATTTGCATCCCAATCTTTTGCCCATTGATCACCGACAATTTCAATATTACCTTTATCAACTAGCGGCTGAATAATATTCATCTGTCCTTCTCTAAACATCTTGGCATTATTATCAGTTGGTGATCCTCCCATTAAGAAATACTTTCCTGAGGGTACTTTTTCAACAAGATACTCTGCTTGCATTTCCCCAACCCGTACATTATCGAATGAAACGTAGGCGTCAATATCCGTTCCATTAATTAATCGGTCATATGCTAACACAGGAATCCCTTCGGCCTTAGCTTGATCTACTACCGTTGACAGGGCATCTGAATTGATAGCAATAATAACTAGTGCATCGATACCTTGTGAAAGCATATTTTGTATTTGCGATAATTGTTTTGCCTCATCACCATTTGCTGATTGTACTAACACATTTGCTCCTAGCTCTTCTGCTTTTTCAACAAAAAAATCACGATCATGTTGCCAACGCTCTAAGGTTAAATCAGAGACAGAAAGACCAATTGTGACCTTATTTTTTTCTGTTCCTCCTCCGTCCTTATTTCCTTTCTCATTTGCTGGTGTACCATTTGCATCCTGTCCACATGCAGCCATGATGAACATTAGAGATAGAATAAGTACAAAGGAAAGTAAACCCTTACATTTTTTCATGAAAATATCCCCCTAATTTTAAGATAATCGATAAGATTGGATTGATTGCTTTGGTCTATTAGTAGACATAAGTTGATTACCGAATATAAAGCCGACTTTCCGTATTCTAAAACATATAGTTGAGTAGAAATGACTTCGTCTCTTCCCTCCTCTAAACCATTTATAAAACGCTTTCACAAAAAGGATATATTTTTTTATAACTATTGGAAATAGAATATTTTTGATAATCCTTTAATATTTTTTGAATTTCCTATTTTCTTCTTCATAAAAAAAACTTCCATCAGTTGAAGTATTACTGCTATATTAAAAGTGGAATAAATAAAAAAACACTCATCATGGATGAATGCTTTTTTGCATAGTGTTTCACTACAATTCTTTTGCTGTTAACCTTCCCCCCCATTTTACTCATCACGATACTGAGTAGGATTAACCCCTGTTACTTTTTTAAATACGGAGCTAAAGTAATACGCATCTCTATACCCTATTTGTGCGGCAATTTCTTTAATACGTAAATCTGTATTCTTGAGCAGTTCTTTCCCCTTTCGGATACGTATATTTGTTAAATATTCACTGAAATGTTGGGAAGTGATTTCTCGAAATAATATGCTTAAATAGCTAGGACTTATATTAAATTCACGGGATAGGCTCGTTAGGGAAATATTCTCGGCAAAGTTTTCATTCATGTACTCCTTCATTTCCATAATAAGCCTTTCTGTTCGATTACCACGTTTTGATTCGATGAAGGAATGAATAGCCGAATAAAAGGAATATAAGCAATCCTCTATTTCTTTATAAGTAAAATTATTCTCTTGATTAAAGATGGGTAGTCCCGTTTCTCCGAATATTTCGTTCACATCGTACCCTTGTTCATTTATTGTCTTACAGGACATAAATACAATATTATTAATGGCTGTTGCCACTGCTTCATATGGAATACTTTCATTCTTAAGTTCTGCAAGCAATTCCGCTACGTCCTTTTTTACTTCTTCAAAGTCACCTGATTTTAAATCCTGATAAATTTTATGATTTACTATTTTATGTAATTGCTTGCTGTAATAAGTATGGTTGCTGATAATATTATGATAGAAATACACATCACCAGAACCGTGAATTCGACTTAATGCAGCTGCAGAACAAGCTTCTTCATAGGATAAATATAAATCAAGTAATTGATTATACCTATCGCCTATACCAATTGTTAAAGAGATGCCTCTTTCCTGATATTCTTTCTGAATAAACTTGCTTAGTTGATGTCTAATGCGCTCGATATCTTCGAATACAATTAACACAATTTGATCCATTTTATAATTTAAGATATATCCCTTTTCTATCTGACCACGTTCAGAAAACTGCCCCCATTTCTTTTCTAGCAGATGAGAAAGTCGCTTATAGATGGATACATTAAATAAATACTTTTCATTTTCCTCCATTTCACTTCGAGCTGTTTGGAGTTGTTCAATATTTAGGACGGCTACAAAAAAGGGGGTATCCTTAAGATGTTCCATTTCCACATATTTCAAATCAGTCTCTAGATCTCCCACAAAACTATTGGTCAGGAGATTCTGGATTAGTTTTTCTCGTAAAGAATGCTTATTTTCTTGCAATTGCCTTTTCATTTTTTCTACATTTTCTTGTTCTCCCTTATCCCGAATCAAATCATTCTTTACATTTAATACGAGTTTTAATAGATTCTTAGATTGAAAAGGCTTTAGCATATAATCACAAACCTTTAAAGTAATCGACTTTCTTGCAAAGTCAAAGTCTGCATGACCTGAAATAATGATTACTTTTATTTCTGGATAAAACTCTTTCACATGTTTTGTTAATTGAATGCCATCCATTTCTGGCATTTTGATGTCGGTAATCAGAATATCAATACGGTTTTCAGCTAAAATTGTTACTGCTTCTGAACCATTTTCCGCTTCAAATACTTGTTGGAAACCATGACTTAACCAATTCGTATTATTGATTATTTTGTGACGAATCATATCTTCATCTTCTACAACCAATAAATTAAACATAGGATTCCTCCTCATATTTTTACAATAGGTAAAATGATTGTTACAGATGTTCCCGCATCTGGTTTACTTTTAAAATAAATTCCATACTCCATTCCATAGGTTAATTTTATTCGCTCATTCACATTTCGAATGCCAAAATATTCATTTTCATCCTCTATTTTCTCTATTCCTGTTAGAACATTATTAATGTGATTTACCTTTTCAACTGACATTCCCACCCCATTATCCCTGACTTCTAGAACCACTACTCCCTCCTTTTCTTTTCCTTTAATTTCAATTAGCCCCTTCGCTTTCATCCGTCTTACTCCATGATAAATCGCATTCTCTACCAATGGCTGCAAAATAAGCTTGACCGTTTCATAATTTAATATCTCTTCGTCTACTTCTACTTTCGTATCAAATTTATTAAAAAAGCGAAACTTTTGAATCGTAAAATAGTTACGAATATGTTCGATTTCCGCACCAATAAGAATGACATCCTTTCCATGACTTAACGATGTTCGAAAAAACATGCCAAGTGCTTCTATTAAATCAAGCGCTTCTTCAATCCGCTCTTGCTCTAACAATCCAATAATCGAGTCTAATGTATTATAAACAAAATGAGGTTTTATTAATTCTTGTAGTGCTTTCATCTCTATTTTGCGGATTTTCACTTGATCATCCATCGTTTTTTGAACAAGCCATTGAATTCGATTCATTAATTCATTAAAACTATTTGCTAGTTGCCCCATTTCATCGTTCGTTTTGACTTGTGCTCGAATGGCTAAATTATTATCTGCAAACCGTTTAATTGTTCTGCGCAAATCACGAATTGGATTTGTTAAAATATTCGTTAAATAAACACTTATTAGCACAACGAGCAGAAGACTGCCCACAGCAATTATAAGGGTTATCTGCCGGATTTTATTTATGTCTTCATTAAGTTCATCTGCATAAGTGACCCCAATAATATTCCAACCTGTAATCTCAGATTGTTTAAAGTTAACAAGATAATGCTTTCCCTTTACAGCTTCTTCAAATGATCCTTTATCTGAATTTAACAATCTATCATTGTTCATTAGTTCCTTTATAAACATAGGATGACTAGTATCTTCCGGGAAAAACTCTTCCTCCCCTGTTCTATCTGTAAAATAGACATACCCTTTCTCTCCTAATTTGATATCGTTTACAATTCGATTCAATAGATTTACATCAATATCAATAATTAAATAAGCTGGTTCACTTAAACTAGGAGATAAAATTTTCTTTCCAATAGAAAAAACATTACGATTAAACATATCCATATAAGGTGACTTTACTGCAAATTGCTCTTCATCTATTTTTCGCATATTCGTAAAAAAAGGGTCATTCATATCGCTCCAATATACACCTTGAGCGCTTATTGTCTCTCCTGTATGAGAAATGATTCTTATATCCACCAAATCGGATTTCATATTCCTAATTAGTTCTATCGTTTCCCATAAACGAACAGTATATTTCTGTATCCCATCTATATCTCCTGCTTCATTCAGCCTTAAGTACTGAATTGTGTAATAATCATCATAGATTTCTAGAATATTCTCGATATCTAAAATGTATGTTTCTATATTTTTATCCACACGTTCAATTACTTCATTGGTATAAACATTGATACTATTTTGGAGATCATTAATGTAATATTGATAGGAAAGATAACCAAGAATTAATAACGGGATAAGACTAAGTGCCAAGAAGCAGACAATCATTTTTGTTCGGATACTATAACGATCGATCCATTTCAGCCATTTCCTCATTTATTTTATCTCCCACGGCTTTTTTCTTTTTAACAAATCTTCATAATTATCTACATTGCCATATTCCAATCCCGTATATATCATAGTTTCTTTTACTTCGTCCCCATTAATTAATTTATACATATTCTCAACACTAAGACGTCCCATCCCTTTAAAATCTTGTCCAACTAGCGCATCTGCTAATCCTTTATCGGCAGCAAATACTATTGGATAAAATGTATCAACAATCACAGCTATACCGCCATTTTCTTTCCACCTTTTATATGAAATCATCCCTTCAGGAGGAGAAAATAACGGCCATGCTCCAGCACTAAAAAACAAGTCAAAATGAGGATTCTTTTTCACATAATTCTCTAGAAGCTCTGAAGCGCGATTTATGTCATCATAGGATTCTACCATATCAACAAACTCTAAATCTAATTCTTCCGTTGCATCTTTAAATCCTTCGATTCTCTCTTGCATATTGACACTTTCCTTCACCCCAGTCATAATCAAAACTCTGAGATGACGCTGATGCAAATTTTTTTCTTTTACTATTTTCACCAAAGATTTTCCACTTTCTTGTCCAAGTTCATAATTATTCGTTCCAACATAAAATGCCCGATTGCTTGCCGGTGCATCTGAATCAAAAGTAGCCACCTTTATCCCTTGTGATACTGCTTTATTGATAAGCGGAGTCATTTTCTTTGTATCCAAGACACTGATAACAATACCATCTACCTTTCTTTCGATTAAACTCTCCACTATTTTTTCTTGCTCCTGACTATCTACTACCATCGGGGCTAACCATTCCATTTTCACCCCTAACTGAGAGCTTACTCGTTCTGCTTCTTCCTTTGCTTCTATGAAAACTGGATTATCAAGAGACTTTGTAACAAAAGAAATTATCTTTTCCTTATCTTGATTAGACAATGGCTCTTTATAGATCGCTTGTTCATGGGAGTTACTTTTGATACGAATGCTAGTTGCCTGTTTATTTTCACATGCACTAACGAATATAAGCAGAATTACTAACAAGATATAGCCTTTGTTTTTCATACTTTCTTCCCCTAACCTACTCATTGATTGGTCTAGCTCATATAAAATTAAAGAAAGGTTACTCCATATGCAACCTAAATGAAACCGCTACCAAAATTATAGTTAGTAAATAAAAAAGAAGACACAAATTTAGTTGGATGAAAATGAATTGATTTTACGAAATTTGATACAGATGACGAAATACATAATTGTTAACAATATTTTCTATTTATTATGATTTTCTATTTATTATGAGGTTTTTGTCAATATTAAAGTCACCAATTCTTCTGAATTGGTGACTTTAATATTAGGATAAGAACTCAATCGATAAGAGATAAAGGTCTATTTTTTTTCGAATTGCTTTTCCCTTAGGAATTAAAATCATAAATCTTCCCTTTAATCAAATACCCAGTGCTTTCCGCCATATTGGTTATATGGTCAGCTGTTCTTTCCAAATAACGGTTGATAAATAATAATTGAACTAGCTGATTGGTTTCTTCGGGATGTTCACTTAAATAGGCTGTCAATTTTTTATAGGTTTCTAAATAATAATCATCCACTTTATCTTCTAACTTACTTACTTCCTTTGCAAGCACAATATCTTCCTCTATAAAGGATTTTACTGCTTTTTGCAGCATTTCAATTGATAGTTCCTTCATTTTCTCTAAATGGGTTAAATCCAGAAGCGAAGTTGCTTTTCCTATCTTAATAGTTGCTTTAGCGATGTTTACGGCAAAATCAGCTACACGCTCAATTTCGGAGGAAATTTTGATAACACCAATTACAACACGTAAATCTCTTGCAACTGGCTGTTCCTTCGCCATTAGCCAAATCGCAAAATGATTAATTTCAGATTCTAAATTATCAATGTCATTATCCTCTTCCATTACATTTAAAGCAATTTCAACATCTTGCGCCTTTAACGCATCAAAAGCTTCTTCTAACTGAGTAATGGACATTTCGCCCATTTCACTGATTTTTTCTTTTAACTCTCCTAGCTTCTTCTCAAAGTTTTCTCGAATGACCATTAGTTCCTCCTATTATCCAAATCGACCTGTTACATAATCTTCTGTGCGCTGATCTCTTGGTGTAGAAAAAATCTTATTCGTTTCATCATATTCTACAACTTCACCATTTAAGAAAAAGGCTGTTTTGTCGGAAATCCTTGCTGCTTGCTGCATATTGTGTGTAACAATAACAATTGTATAATCTTTTTTCATTTTTGTAATCAGCTCTTCTACCTTCAATGTAGAAATTGGATCTAAAGCAGAAGTAGGCTCATCCATTAAAATAACGTCTGGCTTCATAGCAATGGCACGAGCTATACATACACGCTGCTGCTGTCCACCCGATAAGCCAAGTGCAGATGTCTTTAACCGATCTTTTACTTCGTCCCAAATCGCTGCCCCACGCAAACTCTCTTCGACAATTTTATTTAATTCTTTTTTATTTTTAATACCTTGCATTCTTGGACCATAAGCCACATTGTCATAAATACTCATCGGGAACAAATTCGGCTTTTGAAAAACCATCCCGACTCTTGTACGAAGCTTAATAACATCATTGGAAGAATAGATATTTTCACCATCAATAATAATATCCCCTGCAATTTTTACACCATCAATTAAATCATTCATGCGATTCAATGTTCTTAGGAAAGTTGACTTCCCACAGCCAGAAGGTCCGATTAAAGCTGTTACTTTCTTTTCTTCAATATCCAGAGTTACTCCAAACAAAGCCTGTTTTTCACCGTAAAATAAATTTAGGTCACTTACACTAATTTTCGATGCACCAGCTGTATCTTCTTGACCAACCTTTAAGAATGCTTTCCCTGTTTTCTTTTGACTTTTTTCCGTTACTGTTGTAGTCATAAACATACCCCTTTAAAAATTAGTAGTCTGCTTTGTTTAACTTTTTCGATATAAATGTTGCGATAAGGTTTATAGCAAGAATAATGACGATTAACACAATACCAACTGCTGCGGCTAATTCAATATCTCCAGACTCTTGTGTTACTAAAAAAGAATGAACCGTTAGCGTACGAGCGGAGGACAGCAGGCCCTCTGGCATGGCAGCAACTGTTCCTGCCGTTAAGAAAATAGCTGCTGACTCTCCAACTATTCTTCCGATGGATAAAATAATTCCTGATAAAATCCCAGGCATCGCACTTGGTAAAATAACTTTATACAATGTTTGCAATCTTGTTGTGCCAAGGGCTAATGACCCTTCACGATAAGTAGGCGGAACTGTCTTTAAAGATTCCTCAGTTGTTCGGATAATAACTGGCAGTACGATAATCGTTAATGTCAAAGATGCCGCTAAAATAGACATTCCTAATTTCAAGGTGGTTACAAAGAATACTGCCCCAAATAAACCATAAATAATCGAGGGAATACCTGTTAAACTTTCTGTTGCAAAGCGAATTATTTTTACCAATCGGCCTTGTTTCGCATACTCTTGTAAATAAACGGCTGCTAATATTCCTATTGGTGTGGCAATCAGCAAGGAAATGACAATCGTGTAAATCGTTGTAACAATCATCGGCCAAATTCCACCGCCGCCACTTGGAGAATAGTCGCCAAAAATAAAATCGAAGCTGATTAAGTGCGCTCCTTTATAAAAGATATATCCAACAATCATAACAAGGACAGCAACAGACAAGAAAGCAGAAAGCCAAAGAAGTCCGCGTAACAAGTTATCTTTCATTTGTCTCATCTTATTTGCCACCCTTCGCACTAATTTTCGCTAAAACAAAATTCAAAATTAATATAAACGAGAATAATACAATCCCAGTTGCAAATAACATTTCTTGATGTGTCCCCGCTGCATAGCCCATTTCCAATGCAATGTTTGTTGTCAGTGGGCGTATACTATCTGTTAAGCTTGCTGGCACAATCAAACTGTTACCAGCAACGAGAATAACCGCCATTGTCTCACCGATCGCTCGACCTAAGCCCAATACAATGGCTGTCATAATACCTGACTTCGCTGCGGGGACAACAACCTTAAAGATCGTTCCAATTTCTGATACACCAAGCGCAAGGGATCCTTCCCGGTATGTTCTTGGCACAGCGCGAATCGCTGTCTCCGCGACTGTTACAATCGTTGGCAGCATCATAATTGCTAATACTAAAATAACCGCTAATAAACTTTGTCCCTTTACTAACCCTAATGTATTTTGTAAAAAAGGTACGATAATTGCTAGGCCAAAAACACCATATAAAACTGATGGAATACCAGCTAAAAGCTGAATGGCTGGTGAAACAATTTTAGCTATTGGCTTTGATGCTATTTCCGCCAAGAAGATGGCTGTGAATAATCCGATGGGAACTCCAATAATAAGTGCTCCTATGGTTGCATACAGAGATGCGACAATCATGGGCCATATCCCGAATTTTCCTTCACTAGGCACCCAGTCGACTCCAAAAAGAAAATCAAAAAAACTAAATCCTTCTGCAATAAAAGGGTGGGCCCCTTTATAGAAAACAAACCCAATAATTAATACTAAGCTGATTACGGAAAGAAGGGCACAAAACAAGAAAACCCTTGCCGAAACCTTCTCAAACATATATTTCCTCTTATTTGCTTTGCCCATTGCTGAGGCTTGCTTTTCGGTTGTTTGAATAGACACTCTATTTTCCTCCAAGATTACTTCTAAAGATTTTGGTATTACTTAATAGGAATTGCTCCTGCCTCTGCTGCAATTTTTTGCCCTTCATCACTTAGAATAAAATCGATGAACTTCTGCCCATTTGCAGTTAAACTCCCATCTTTATAGACAAACAAAAATGGCCGTGCTAACTTATATTTTTGCTCTAATACATTTTCAGCAGTAGCAGCAACGCCATCAATGTCGATAGTCGAGATAGCATCGTCAATATACTCAAAAGAAATGAAGCCAACAGCATGTTTATTATTTGCAACTGTTGTTTTAATATTTCCATTTCCGCTGGCAATGATAGAGTTTCTAATTAATTCACCTGAGCTATAGCCTACAATTTCTTGGAAAGCATCACGTGAACCAGAGCCATCCTCACGGGAAACAACCACAATCTCCATATCATCGCCGCCAAGCTGACTCCAGTTTGTCACTTTCCCTGTGAATATTTGCTTTACTTGTTCTAATGACAATTCTTTCACTTTATTGCTAGGATGTGTTACAACTACTATTCCATCATAAGCAATAACTACTTCTTTTAATTTTCCTTTTTCTTCATCTTTTAAATCTCGTGAAGACATTCCAATTTCAGAAACGCCACTCATCGCATTTGTAATTCCTGCGGAAGATCCAATTTGATTTATTTCAATTTTAGTTTGATCGTGTTCATGATATTTTGCTGCTAATTTCTCAGCAAGTGGTCCAACGGAAGTAGATCCTGAAATCGATATTGGATTACTGTCATTTGTTGATAGTTCGGTTTCTTCATTACTTGAACATGCTGATAATAAAAGGAGTATAGACAGTAACGAGAGTACTATTTTTAGTTTTTTTATAATGACCATGATTTACCTCCAAAAAGAATAGCAACTATTTATGTCATTTCTTGTCTAATAGTATGATAAATCTCCAGTGTAAATATTCTATTGACTGAATGTAAAGGTTTTGTAAATAACGTTAAAAGCAATCTATCTAATGTTATTTTTTGTAAATATTCAAAAAAAAAGATAACAGTTATCCTGTTATCTTTTTCACTAAGTACCTATATTTAAACTGGTATTACTTACTATCGCTTCCCAATACTCAAATGGTGGTACTACACATAGAATAATTAAAGTAGATTATCCTAATAAAGCTTACTTTTGAAGCAATACTGCCGCTCGCTTTATACTTTCTTTTACATAACTAGGTGCTTGTGGATGACCTAATACCTCTTCAGTTGTCAGCCATTCTATATTTTCTACTTCATCAGGACTTTTAGCAAATGCTTCTCCTTGCTCATGCTCGCATAGAAATACTATATCAATTACAAGCTTCCCACTATCAGTTACGAATGAGGTACTATGTACATATTCCATTTTATCTGCAACAGTCACACCTACTTCTTCTAAAATTTCTCGTTTTACCGTTCTTTCAAGAATATCTATGGAATTTCCTTCCAAATCTACTTTTCCGCCTACAAGGGAGAGCATCCCCCCAGCGTGTTCCTCTTTTCTACTTCTTTCCACAATCAACCACTTACCCGCTCTTCTAACAACTCCTTCTACATTGACAATAAACATTTCGTGAACTCCCCCTTAATCTACTTTGTTTTCTTTACATTTCTCTTTATCTTTTTAATTTACCCATTGGAATGACTCTTTCTATATCTTTTAGAGGATTCTCAATCTAAGCGATTTGCCTGAAATTTGGTTCCTTCAGCTCTTTGCGAAAAAGACATAAGAACGTAGCTCTGTTTCTTTTGTCCTCCTTCTTGCCAGAAAGGGCTTTGAGATTACTACTCCATCCTGCGCTAGGTCTGCTTTCCCAAAAATAGAATTAAAATCAATGTTCCCTATTGAATAATACCTGCTTTTTTCAAATACTGTTCGGCAACTTCACGCGGACTTTCCCCTTCTACATTTACTTGATAATTCATTTCTCTCATATCGTCATCGCTTATTTTTCCCGCTAACTGGTTTAGTGCTTCTACCATTTCAGGATGCTCTTTTGCCGTTTCTTCTTTCATTAGAGGAGCCCCTTGGTATGGCGGGAATAAATTTTGATCATCTTCTAGCACCTTTAATTGGTATTGCTGCAACTCACTATCTGTGGAGTAGGCATCGACTAAGTTAATTTCACCTGATTCAACTGCTACATAACGTAATTTAGGCTCCATTGTTACAAGATTAGGAAGGGTAAGTTCATAAAGATGCTGAATCCCTTGATACCCATCTTCTCGATCTGAAAATTCCAATGTAAAACCTGCCTGTATTTGCTCTTCTATCCCTTTCAGATCAGAAATTGATTCTAGTTGGAATTGGTCTGCAAGACTCTTGGAAGCTGCTAATGCATAGGTGTTATTATACTGCATCGGCTCTAACATTATCATTTGATATTTTTTTAACATACCATCCCTTGCTTGTCGATATACTTCCTCCCGATTTGTACTAGTAGCTGTTTCCTTTAGAAATTCGGAAATGGCTGTCCCTGTAAATTCTGGATAAAGATCAATGCTTCCTGTTTGCAATGCTTGAAACACAAAAGAGGTTTTCCCTAACCCCGGCTTCAGTTCTACTTGTAGATCTGTTTTTTCTTCAATAAGTATTTTATACATATTAATGAGAACTTCTGGCTCAGACCCTAATTTGCCCCCAATAACAATCTCTTCCTCCTTCTGCCCTATTAATGGCATGAGAATTATTAAAAGCGATAAAAGTGCAATCACTCCAACAGAAATAAAGGCTTTTTTATAGGATAGCTGCTCAAATTTTTTCAATAAGTAGTCAAACAGAAGAGCAAGCAATGCTGCTGGAATCGCCCCTAGAAGAATTAGATTTGTGTTATTGCGATCAATACCTAATAGAATAATATCGCCAAGACCTCCAGCTCCAATTAAAGCAGCAAGAGTGGCTGTTCCTACAATTAACACCATGGCTGTCCGAATCCCTGCCATAATAACTGGCATCGCAAGAGGAATTTCTACCTTGAATAATCTTCTTCTTGTATTCATCCCCATCGCTCGAGCCGCTTCAATTAAGGACGGATCTACTTCTTTAATTCCTGTATATGTATTTCTTAAAATTGGCAGCAAAGCATATGCAACTAAAGCAATGATTGCCGGCACTCTGCCAATTCCGAATAATGGAATCAAAATACCTAATAATGCCAAAGAAGGGATTGTTTGAATAACAGATGTGATTCCTACTATCCCTTCGGCCACCTTCCTATGTCTAGTAATATAAATTCCTAGTGGAATAGCAATGATGACTGCAAAAAAGAGCGCAATAAAGGATATTTGAATATGCTCAAACAATGCGCTCGCTAATTCGGACTTTCTGTCTTGAAATACTTGTGTCAGCTCCTTCATTCCTTACACCCCTTTCTGAAGTAGACTAGAAGATACATATTTCATTATTGACCTGCGATTAACCAATCCAATAGGCGTTCCATCTCGTTCGATTATTACTTGTTCATACTCCACTAGCAAATCTACTATCTCTTGCATAGTAGCAGTAATTGGTGCACTCACTTGATTTTTTTGCATATCCTCTTCTTCCATAATTGGCTCTAATAAGTTCTCCAGTTGAAAATCATTGCTCCAGCTATCATGTTTATTTCCAACAAAGTTCTTCACAAAATCATTAGCAGGATTCGTAATAAGTTCTTGAGGGGTACCAATCTGAACGACCCTCCCTTTTTTCATAATGCAAATTCTATCTGCTAGTTTTAAAGCTTCTTGCATATCATGTGTAACAAATACAGTCGTTTTTTTTAGATTTTTCTTTAAGTCCAACATATCATCTTGTAACTTTTCACGGCTAAGCGGATCCAAGGCACTAAAGGGTTCATCCATTAATAGAATCTCTGGATCTGCCGCAAGAGCACGAATAACCCCAACTCTTTGCTGTTCTCCTCCTGATAGCTCACTAGGCTTTCGATTGGCGTATGTTTGGTGATCGAGACCAACCATTTCTAAAAGCTCGTCGGTTCGTTGTTTAATTCTGTCTCTTTCCCACTGTTTTAATTCAGGAACTATTGCGATATTCTCTTCAATTGTCATATGGGGAAACAAAGCAATTTGTTGGAGCACATAGCCAATATTCCACCGTAATTCATGAATATCATACTCGCTTATTTTTTTCCCCTTTATATAAATGGTGCCATCTGAAAGAGGAATTAAACGATTAATCATCTTTAATGTCGTTGTTTTCCCACAACCACTTGGTCCGATAATAACAAAAAATTCCCCTTGCTTAATTTCTAATTCAACTGAATCAACTGCTGCTGTTCCATCAGTGTATCTTTTTGATACATTTTCAAATTTTATCATTGCATTTAGTTCTCCTTATTTAAATTGTAGGACTACTCATACCCCGCCTCTTTCACTAACAGGTAGAAGCTTATTCTATAACCATATCTACTCATATTTAGGACTAATAATAACACGAAGTAGTCCATCAAAAAAAAGAATAGCTTGGCTAGAATCTCATTGGTTGATCTACTTATCCTCATTTATATTAAAATTCATATTTTAGAGAACAGCTTTTACGTTTATAATAAACAAAGATAAATACTATTAGGAGGACAACGAAATGGACAAGCAAGGGCAAGAAAAGTTTTTAGCTTTTATCTTACAGCGAGTACAAGAGGGTAAAGAAGAAGAAGCAAAGGCTATACTAATGGATAACTTCCGAAAACAAGACGAGGGTACTTTTTCCCAAAATGATATAGAACAGTTTCTGCCTAAAATGATCAGTCTAATAAAACCAGAAAGATTAGAGGAAATCCAAGCAGTAGTAAAGCAATTTTCTGGAAGCTTCGGCAGCAAATAAAAGGGTGAAAAAACAACTTGGAAACTTTATTCCAAGTTGTTTTTATTATATCCAGCTCGTTTTTATCCCATTTAAAACATTTTTGAATATGTTAGTTATTGTAAAGGAATGGGCGGTTGATATGGAATGAATGGTCATTTTAAAGAAATATTCGGAGCAGCTATCAATACGATTGGTACTATCCAAGCAGCTATCGGAATTACCCCCTCTTTCCACTTGTCTAGAGAAACAAATTATCAGCTTCGTTTATTTGGCAATATATTACAAGGAACAGGCAGCGCATTACAAGCTGACGGACAAGGGACTATTTCATTAGAAAAACTAGGAGATGAAATTCAGGCAATTGGAAATTCAACGGTTATAACCGGCTTGCTTCTTTATAAATGGAGCAACACCCCAACAGAGCAGAAACTAATTATTACAGGCAATTGGCTTCAAGCATTAGGCAGCTTTGTCGGGCTTACAGATGAATTTTTTGATCATACAGCAAATGGAAGAATCGAAAATATAATTGGTGGTTTGCTTCAGGGGATTGGAAATTCTTTGCAGGCACTAAGGGGAACAGAACAATTACATGGAATAAGTAACCTTAACCAACAAAATATCGGTGTATTAGGCAGCTGGATTCAAGCCATCGGATCAGCTATTTCCCTTATTGGCCAAGTTAAAGAAGAATTAGAAGAGATTGCCCTGAATATTAATGAATAAAATAATGGAGGAAGAAAAATTCTTCCTCTAATCCTTTTTCTTTTTTGGCCATATAAAATTTGAAATCGCAATAATCAGGTCAATGCCTAATACTACTGTCCATAATTTTAGTACACCGTCTAGTGCTTCTGTGCGAGCAGTATCCTTGATGAAAAAAATTAAGCCTAGTAATATCCCTGCCCCAATAGCATAAGCTAACACATGTTTCCCCCAACTTTTCAAGTAATGCTTAGCATATGCCATCCCAAACAATGAAATAGGTTTAGCTCCTTGTTTTGCAACGTAATACCGGAATCTCTCATCCGCCCATTTAATCATGTCTTTTCCAAATGCAATCGAAACGCCAATATAAACAGCAGCAATGGCATGTGCAGTGGTTGCGGTAGCTCCTCGATACATATCCAAACTTGTTGTAATCAATAAAAGCAAATCAATTACTGGTGTTAGCGCTAAAAAGAAAAAGCCTAATTTCTCTCTTTTAAAAACATATCTAATTAGTAATCCTAAAATAATCACAATCCAAAAGCCTATTTCACTAGCAACAATCATCCAGGCAACAAAATTCAAAAATTCTCCTCCTAATATATTTTATTAAGTCAAAAAGGATTACGAATAATTAAAGTAAAAAGTTCCCTTCACCAATTTTTTCAGGAAGATAGTCGGATAAAAAAGAAAGTTTCTGAGGGCCTTATTGCTGGAGGTAATGATTTAAATAAATGAACAGAGAAGTGGCGTCCAATAGTCGATATAGATCTATTTAACGCCACTTTTCCTATTTTTAAATTATTAACTTATTCGTAGTATTGGTTTAATCGCTTCTCCGTTTTTAGAAGCTTCGAAAGCCTCATTAATTTGATTAAAGTCATAGAATTTAACTAACTTATCAAATGGGAATTGACCGTTTTTGTAGTATTCTACTAGCTGTGGGATAAAAACATTTGGTACAGAGTCCCCTTCAATGACACCCATCATTGTTTTTCCTTCTGCCATTATATCATTATGGACATCAATATTCATTTCAGGTGTAACTCCTACTACTGCTGCCACACCTAATGGACGCAGTGCTTGTAAGCATTGACGAACTACTGGAGGAAAGCCAGTTGTATCGACTGCATATTTTGTTCCGCCCTTTGTTAATTCCTTAATTTCTTTAACAACATCTACTTTTGTTCCGTTGAATGCATGTGTTGCACCAAGTTCTTTGGCAAGCTCTAACCGTGAATCATGAATATCAACAGCAATGATTGTTTTACAGCCAACTATTTTAGCAGCCATAATAGCACTTAAGCCAACGGCACCTGCACCATATATAGCAATAGTAGCTCCAAATTCAGGCTTGATTTTATTTAAAACAGTACCTGCTCCTGTTTGGATTCCACAACCTAAAGGTCCTAAAAGTGCTAAATCTACCTCTTTATCCACTTTAACAATGTTACGCTCATGAGCAATTGCAAATGTACCAAAGGAAGATTGACCAAAGAAAGTGGAAAGTGGTTTCCCATCTTTAGATAAGCGATGAGTATGATCATCATGAGCACCGCCAAAGTTCAAGTCATTAAATGTTTCACAAACAGTTGGATGACCTGTTAAACAATTTTCACAATGTCCACAATGTGAAAAGGATAATACAACATGATCCCCTTTTGCTAGACGTGTAACGCCTGAACCAACTTCTTCAATAATCCCTGCTCCTTCATGTCCAAGTACTGCAGGTAGTGGAGCAATTGCTGCATCACGAGCAACTGCATCTGTATGACATACACCAGTTGCAACAATTTTCACTAATACTTCATTTGCTTTTGGGGCAGCTAATTCTACTTCTTCTAAAAGAAAATCTTTACCTTGCCCTGGGGTAACGGCTGCTTTAATCTTCATATGACCTACTCCTTATAGATGTTTAATTTAAATGTGACAGATTTGTGAATTCGTTTTTATCGTAATCCTTTCCGAAAATGGATACAATAGAAGCAAAGGAATATGTATATTTATTATGATTCATAAGAGGGGTTCGTATGCAATTATTACAGTTACACTACTTTCTCACTGTTGCCAAGACTGAGCATATGTCTCAAGCAGCACTTCAATTAGATATTTCACAATCATCACTAAGCAAAACAATCGCTAGGTTAGAAGAGGATTTAGGTGTTCCTTTATTCAATAGAAATGGGAAGAATATTCGGTTGAATAATTATGGGAAGTTTTATGCGAAAGAAGTAGAACACGCTCTAAGAATCTTAGAAGATGCCCATGAAACAATTCAAGAAATGGCTGAAATAGAGGAAGATCAAGTATCGGTTAGTGTCATGAGTTCCACCATTCTTCCTTCTATATTCAAACGTTTCTATGAAAGAAGACCAAATGTACGGATTCAACAATCGATATTACCTGATTTTATTGCAAAGGAACGGTTAATGCGGGGAGAAATTGAATTATGTGTTTCCAATACACCCATAACAGGGCCGGATATAGAATGGCTGCCTGTCTTAAAAGAACGGTTGGATTTAATCGTTCCAAAAAATCATCGACTAGCACACTTAGATGAAATTGATTTACAAGATGTAAAAAATGAACGATTTATTGGCTATAAATCAGGATTAGAATCTATAAGTATGTTTGAACAATGTTGTATACAAGCTGGCTTCACACCTAATATTGTATTTGAAGGAACGGAACTATCGATAGTTTTGCAGCTTGTTGACGAAGGACAAGGTATTTCCTTTTACCCTCAATATTCTTTTTTAGGCAAACAACTAACTAATAGTAAAATCATTCGTCTAAAGAATCCCCATTGTTATCAAATGGTTGGTTTCGCTTGGTTAAAAAATAGACATTATTCTTATGTAGCAAGACAGTTTCGGCAGCATATGATTGAATCGTTTAAGGAAATTAATAAAAAGAACTGAGAAATAGGCAAAAGTGAGGTACGATTTTTTAGGATATCAGCCAAAGTTGAGGGCTTATCAGCCAAAGTTGAGGGCTTATCAGCCAAATTCGA
>NZ_BCVE01000036.1 GCF_001591585.1 Niallia circulans NBRC 13626
AATTGTCCTCCAATTAGTACAGACATTACGAAAAAAATATACTGTATCAGCTATTTTATCTGCTTTACATGTTCCAAGATCTACGTATTATCGCTGGGCATCTTCGCAACCAATGGAGTTATCTAAGGAGGAGGAAACAATTATTTCCCTCTGCAAAGAAACAAAGTACCGATATGGACACCGGAAGATCAAAGAGCTGTTAAAGCGTAATTATCAAATTAAATTAAACCGTAATACTGTTCAACGGATTATGCAAAAATATCATCTTCAGTGTAGAATAAAGCAAAAGAGAAGGTGGAAATCACAGGGGGAATCGGTCATTGTTGCGCCCAATTTATTACAGCGAGAATTTTATGCAAGCAATCCTAACGAAAAATGGGTAACGGATATTACCTATATTCAATATGGTCCAGATACTTTATATTTATCTACCATCATGGATTTGTATAACAATCAAATCGTTGCCTATAAGCTTTATCCCCATCAACAAACTTCTTTAGTAATGGATACCTTGGATGAAGCACTAGAAAAACGAGGGAATCCTGAAGGAATAATCATCCACTCCGATCAAGGCAGTGTCTATGCTTCTTATGCGTATCAAAGTCGGGTCAGAGAGCAAAATTTAGTCAGTAGTATGTCACGCAGAGGAAACTGTTGGGACAATGCCGTCATGGAGTCCTTTCATTCTAATCTAAAATCAGAGGAATTTCAGTATGTTAAATTCCATTCTTTATCTTTAAAAGAAGTAAAAGAGCGTGTAGATCAATTTATGAGATATTATAACGAAGAACGTATTCAAGAAAAATTAGGCTACCACACACCAATAGAGTTTGGTAATATGGCAGCCTAAGAAGGTGTTTTATTACTGTCCCATATTGCTAGGTCAGTCTAGATTACTTGTGGCTTTTTAATATACTCCCAAACTTTTATTTGGGAACGTTTATTAAGCTTAACTTGTATACTTTATACTAGTGTTGAAATCCTTGTTGTACTAAATAACGCCTCTAATTGCATTTTAAAGTAGTGTAAACTAAAGTATTAAAACAATTCCAAATTACAGGTTTCTAAAATCTTTTTAGATTTTGAAACTTTATCATACAGTTATTTGCTCTAATAAGTGAAAGGAGGTCAGCTCATGACTAATAAAGCTCATCTAGCTTTTAAAGCTATTCATGGAGATCAGCTCGCGTTTGAGGAGTTATTAAAAATTGAAAGTGAGAAATTATATAAAATCTCCTTTCTCCATATGCAAAATAAAGAAGATGCATTAGACGTAATTCAAGAAGCTACCTGCAAAGCTTATTTATCAATCACTCAACTGAAGGAACCAGCCTACTTTAGCACGTGGCTTGTAAAAATTTTAATTCGTACAGCTTACAGAGAATTAGAACGTAAAAAGAAATCGATTGCCTTACCAGAAGAAACAATCACCTACATTCTAGAATCGAACCAAAAGGAAGAGCCTACCCTTGATTTATCAGAACCTCTTTCTACATTAAAGTCAGAATATAAGAATGCCATTTTATTGTTTTATTATTATGATTTACCGATTCACACCATTGCCAATTCGATGGGCAAGCCTCCATCGACAATAAAAACGTATTTGCGAAGAGCAAAACTAGTATTAAAACAAAAGTTAGGAGATGACTACTATGCACAAAGATTTACATAACATTGAAGTGCCAAAAGAAGAAGTTTTCCAAGCAATTCGTTTAGGCATTGAGCAAGCGCAACTGGTGGAGAAGAAAACGAAACGTAAAAAGATGACAAAGCGCATGACGTATTTTACGTCTGCAGCAGCAGCTATGCTCCTTGCTTCAGGCTTTATTTTTATACCTGTTTCGTATGTATTGGCACAAGTCCCGTTAATAGGTGGCATTTATGAAAAATATCAAATGTCGATTGGTGAACAACTTGCCGAAGAGCAACTACTTACTGAAACGTCACTCATTGCAAACGATCAAGATGTTCAGGTAGAAATCACATCTGTTTTTTATGATGCAGCATATGTTGGCATCACATTTAAAGCAACTGGTGCAGTGAAGAATACAATAGGTGGCAATCAGGGACCAGAAGCTGGTTTTACCTACGAAATGTTTGATGGCAAAGACGTGTCTACATGGGGTGGTTCACTGGGGGCATTGACAAAAACTGAAGGTGGTTATACAGGTGCACTTATTTTAGATGTTCCTTCTGATTTTACTGAAAATGTCATCTCGTTACCTATTACATTTACGCATATGGCGGGCATTCGAGGAGAATGGTCATTTGATTTAGCTGCCGAAAAGCTGCCGTCCAAGCAACAACTCATTAATCAACAGGTTATTTCTCAAAATAAGGAACTTAACATTACATTTGAGGATATTCGAATTGGCCAAACGAATGCAACAATTTCTTATTCAGTTAACTTTGCACAAGCTTTTGAAGGGCAAACTTATACTTTTGAAGCATATAGTATGGATGGAAAAAAAATAAGCTTTAATCATATTAGTGATAGCACTCTTTTATTAGAGCTACCTAGAGACACAACTTCTATAAAAGTCGTTCCTGTATTAAAAATTAGTAGTGCTGAAACAGAGCAATTGAAGCCTGTTATAATTGATTTAAATTAACGAATAGTAAAACCCGTTCAGAATGTTTTGAACGGGTTTTATAAATTCTTATTGAGTAACATTCCATTCAGAGGTGGCTAATAATGCCACCACTTAATTGGATGTCTAGGTTAGTTACCAAAGTGTCATTTGGGAATGTTATTATAATTGAAACTGCATATTATATAAATTTTACTACACTTCAACATCCTTAAAATCGGATTGCTTTTTTAGGTAATGTCTTTGGAACTTCTATTAACCGTGCGACTTTTTTCCCTTTAGTAAATCTGACATTATTCAACCAATAGACAAAAGCATCTGTACGGTAACTAACTCCATAAACAGGATTTCCTTCTTCATCTTGATAATGTATTTCCCAATAAGGATGCTGGTTCTCTCGGTCAAATAGCCAAATCCAAAAATCTCTTTGTAATCGCTTAATATTTCTCCCGACTTTTGCAGGACAAATCATATACTCTATATCATCATCATAATCAAGTCCGACTTTAACAATCATGTTCCATGCCCACCTTTTTATGTAATGGATTTACAGAATAATATTACCATAAATGTAATTATGTATTTTAGGTTCCCAAAGCGTCGTTTGGTAGGTTTTTTACTTAGCGTTGTAAATCTACGATGTTCCTTGTTGCGCTAACCTGCCCCGTTTCTACAATAAGGATTTCAACAGAAGCGGGCATTAATCCATCAACATCATCTTTCTATTGACTTTAAATCAATTTAAATAAATCTCTTTAGATATTCCCCAAATATTTTGTTCATAACTTTTGGTGTGTTTTCTAAATATACATTAATTTGTTCAATGTTTGATTCGAATTTATTACAGTTTCTTTCATCTGTTGGGAAATCAGATATTCCTTTAATGATAATGCATTCAACATCATTCTTCTTACAAATATAAGCAATAGCACCCGCTTCTGTATCTGCTATTGTTATTTTGTTTTCTTTTAGTTCTAAATAGTCCTTCCACATAACTACTGCTTTATCAGCGGTGGCAATTGTTCCAGTATAAAAATCATTTCCGTATTTCGATAGATCAATATCGACTATGAAGGATTGTTTAATAAGAGGTTCAATTTCTTTTACTGTACAATCATATTGAACGGCTTTATCAGGTATAAAAATATCCAAATTACTGAATTTATCATCTATTCCTGCACACGTTCCAGCAACGATTACTTTAGTTAAGTTAAATTTAGAAATCATATACTGATTTCCACCGACACCATTTACTTTTCTTACACCTGTGCTATAAAAAACAAGTTCAGTATCATTTATTGTTGTTGTAAAATACTCGCCATAAGGATAACCGAAACATTCGTTATCTTCTATGCTAAAGTATTCTAATGTCGCTTCATATTCCCACTTTGTTGCAATGCTTATTCCTATCATTGACTTATCACCCTACAAATTTAAATTGTCACTATTGAATTCATATAAACGGTCTGAATCTTCTTTACTATGTTTATGTTCATCGTTAATTCGTTATTAATATGTAAATATCCTTCTTCCGCTAACCTGCCCCTATAGCGACAAAAGAAGCATCTTATTTATTATAGGAATGTAGCACGATCTTTCTAAAGAATTTTTCATTAGGTTTTATTGATAAATGTTAAAAACACCACTAGAGCAAAAATAATAAACTTAGGGAAACACTATTTAGGGCTTGCTACTCAAGATTTATTCTAAGAATGGTTTAATTAATTTCTGAATTTCATCGTCATCCAATCTCTCGGACATTTCTTCTAAGAACTCTCCAACCGGTAATAACTCCACTGAAAAATCCTTATATAGCTCTTTAGAAACATGCTTTAAAACTTTATAGTACTCTTCAGCTAGTTGATATAAATCATTCTCTTTGGTATCCCTTTCTGGTAGTAACCTATTAAATATATATAACCTTTCAATAGTCATCTCATAGTTATTTAGCAGGGCAGTTATTGGGTCTGGAATTGAAAGTGTTTTTATTTCAGTCATGTATATCCCCCTTCGCATATATCTACATAATTTCTAAAAAGCGAAATTTTCATTATAAATCTGATTTACTAGCCATATGGATTACATCATCTTCTGATAAATTTAGTAAGTTCATTTAAATATTCACCAAAAAATATGTAAATCCTTCTTTCACTAACCTGCCCCGTTTCTTCCATAACTATAGAATAAACAAGTTAACATAATCAAATAATTATAGATTCTCTTAATCACCTACATTTACTGAAAAAAACTCTATCCTAATTTAATTTAAATATTAAATGTCTTTTAATCCAACTTTCCTTTAAATAATCAGTCTTTATTTTAAAACGCCATTTCCTTTTAAAAATCAATCATTGCTCCTCTTTCATCAAATACAGAATCAGGATTCCAAGCAACTTCCCAGAGATTATTTTCTGGATCGGCAAAATAAGCTGTTCTTCCGCCCCAAAAGGCATCGCTTGCCTCTCTAATAATCTTCCCGCCTGCTTCTTTGACTTTTTCCATCACTGCGTCTACATCCTCAAGGGTATTTACATTAATAGCAAAGGTAGCCCCTCGATAACCCTCCATAGGATTTTGCAGTTCTACTCCTGCATCCTTCGCTAATTCCTCTAATGGAAACAATGTTAGCAAAACACCTGCTGTCTTAAAAATAGCATATTGATCAGAGCTTGATTCCTTTTCCAGCCAGCCAAGCCGCTGATAGAACCTTCGCAATTCCGGTAACCGTAATGCTCCTATAGTAAGCAATGAAACTCTTTGTGGAACCATTTGCAAAAACCCTCTCTTATTATTTTTCTCCTCTACATTCTGTTTCCCTTTAGAAAAACCCTCTTATAGTCAATTTTTTGTCATAAAAAAGAAAAATAAAGAACTGCTAGCTGAGCAAATCTCTATTTTCCTTCCTCTATCTCAAAATACACGGAGAATTTTGTACCAGTCTCACTTGTATGCACTTTTATTCTTGCCATATGACGCTCAGCAATTCGATAACAAACCGCCAGTCCTAGTCCTGTCCCATTATCCTTTGTTGTAAAGAAGGGGGTTCCTAGCTTTTTTAATATTTCTTCATCGATTCCATTGCCGCTATCAATGATTTCCAACACAAGATACTTTCCTTTACAGAATGTTTTTATCGTAAGAATTCCTTCTGGCTCCATAGCCTCTAAACCGTTTAGAGCAAGGTTTAATAAAAGCTGCCTTATCTCTTTCTCATCCAAAAACAGTTCTGGACATTCCTCTAATTGAAGGTTCACCTTCTTTCCTGTCAATAAAGCTTCTGCATTAATTAAAGGAAAAATAATTTCAATAATTCTATTTAACGAATATAATCGTTTATCGCTCGTCTTATTTTTAGCTAATGTTAGAAATTCCTTGATGATTTTATTTGCTCGATCTAACTCATCAATCATGAGCTCCATATGTTCTAGCGAAAGGTTAGAAGGATTTGATTTTCCAATTTGCAGGAATCCATGAACGGTTGTCATCGGATTACGAATTTCATGGGCTATTCCAGCTGCCATTTCACCAACTAAATTTAATTGATCAAGTCTTGCCATTTCTTTTTCAAATGCTATTCTTTCTGTTATGTCATTTAACACAATTAACACACAATTCTTCTTTTCAATCGTTATAATCTCAGTGGATAGTAATCCTTGCTTCTGTTCTCCACTTTTCAACATGAAATTGACTCTTTGATTTTTAAAAGGAGTCAGCCATTCTTCTTCACGAAAATCCTCTTCTATGCCATTAATTTCCTTCGATATTTCCCACTGATAAGAATCATCTTTCAACTCTTCGATTGTATAACCAGTGCTAGTTACCCAGTTATTGTTTACAGCAATAAAACTAGGGTTTTGTAACGTGCGGATTGCCATCATACATGGACTCGCCTCGAATATTTGCCGAAAGCGTTCTTTCTTCTACAGCATGCTCTAAGCGATCAAGTTGCTGCTTTCTTAATAATTCTACTTCTTTTCTTTCAGAAATATCACGAATCGTACAAACAAATAACTGATAATCCTCTACCATTGCATCTCCAATGTAAATATCCACTGGAAAAACAGTATGATTCTTCCGCTTCGCCTTTGCTTCTATCATTCTGCCGATTAACTTAGGAACCATCATTTCAAATGTAATAGGTGTTTCCCCAGATATTTCTGATTCAACAGAATGTAAAAGCACTTCAATTGAAGCTCCTATAAGGTCTTCTTCCACATAGCCAAACATTCTTTTCACACTTGGATTAACACTGATTATTGTTCCTTCTTCGTCAAAGGTTACAATAGTGTCTTGTAACGCCTTCTGTAACACCGAAGAAAATATGGCGTTTTTTGTTAAATCCATTTTGGTTATTCTTAATTCCTTATTCATTTTCTCCAATTCTGACGTTGTTTGCCAGTTCATTTCATGGAGGCTTGTCGTATGACTTTCGAAAATTTGCACAAACTGAGCCACTTTGCTTCTTAATGCTTCTGGATTAAATGGTTTGACGATATAATCGATTGCCCCTGCTTGATAGCCTTGTGTAATATGATGAATATCTTGACTGATAGCAGTAATAAAAATAATAGGAATATGTCGAGATTTTTTTCGTTCTTTTATTAATTTTGCTGTTTCAAACCCATTAAGACCTGGCATTTGGACATCGAGCAGAATTACGGCAAAATCATATTTCAAAATGCATTTTAAAGCTTCTTCACCGGATTTAGCAAAAACTAAATGATAACGTGGAGAATTTAAAACTGCTTCTAAGGCCATCAGATTTTCTTGTAAATCATCTACCATTAAAATATAGATTGGTTCTGATACGGAAGGTGATAGTTTTTTCTTTTGTTCTATAGATTGAGCCGAATACTGCATAAATATATGAAGCCTCCTATCTATTAACAAGCCATTTACCAATGAACCCCGATACTACTATCGCCTATTATTCTTTATACAGCCAAACTTGAATAAGCGAATATAATTGCTCTAAATTAACTGGTTTACTAATATAATCAGATGCTCCCGCTTCCATGCACTGTTCTCGATTATGTTTCATTGCCTTTGCTGTTAGGGCAATAATTGGCAGCGTTTTAAATTCATCTTTTTCCCTGATGATGGAAATAGCCTCTAAACCACTCATTTCTGGCATCATAATGTCCATCAGCACAAGATCAATATCCGCGTTTTCCTCTAAAAGGCTTATCCCATCCTTCGCATTCTCTGCATACAGAATTTCAATATTGTATTCTTCCAATGCTGCATGGATGGAAAAGATATTCCGTATATCATCATCTATAATCAGAACTTTCTTCCCTATTAAATTGGCACTCTCATTTAGTTCAGTGGTTTCTACAAACTCATTATTTGTTACTGCAATTTGTCGATAACTTTCCTCAATAGATGATTGTTCTTTCATTGAGACAGTTTCCTTTTGTTTTTGGCGTTTTACAGGCAAATAGAGAGAAAACGAACTCCCCATTCCTTCAATACTCGTTGCTTCCAATTCCCCCCCGAGTAAGCGAGAAATCTCCTTACAGATAGATAAACCAAGACCAGTTCCTCCATATTTTCTACTAATGGTTCCATCTGCCTGCTTAAATGGTTCAAAAATTATATTCATTTTATCCATAGGGATTCCAATCCCTGTATCTTTCACAGTGAAGGATACGATAGACTCTTCAGCGATGTCCAACTTGGACTTAGCTGATTCCTCCAACCGAACAATCAGCTCTACCCTTCCCTTTTCTGTAAATTTAAAAGCATTGGATAATAAATTTTTTAATACTTGATTTAAACGATGTGCATCTGTCTCTATAAACGCAGGCACCTCTTTATCAATTTCCACAGAAAAATCAAGTTTTTTCTGATTGGCAATAGGAGAAAATTGACTTTTCAAGCAGTTTTGAATTTCTTCTATTTTTACTGGTTCCTCTATTATTTCCATCATCCCAGTCTCAATCTTCTCCAAATCTAATATCTCGTTTATTAATCTTAGTAATTCATTACCAGAGTAATAGATTGTCTGCAAATACTGGATTTGTTTTGTAGTTAAATTGTCATTTTCTTTTTCAACTAGCATCTGTGACAGGATCAGCATACTATTTAAAGGCGTTCTAAGCTCATGAGACATATTCGCCAAAAACTCCGATTTATACTGAGAGCTATAGATCAACTGCTGTGCCTTTTCCTCTAATTTCTTTCCTATCTTTTCTAGCTCTGCATTCTTTTCTTCTGACACTCTGTATTGCGCCTGTAATTCTTCGTTAATAGCCATTAATTCCTGCTGTTGGGCTTGTAGCTCCTCCGTCAAACGTTGCTCATCTTCTAGCAGTCTCTTTACTTCGAGTCGATTAAAAATACCGTGAATGGATATACCTAAGTATTCCCCTACCTCTTTAAGTAAGCTTTTTTGAATCGGTCGGAAATATTGCAAAGAGGCTAATTCTACAATTGCTAATACTTTTCCTTCATAGGAAATGGGCTGAATAAGCACTTGTTTTGGTTCTGCCTCTCCCGACCCAGATTTAATCTTTATGTATCCACTGGGAATATCAATAAGACTGATGCTTTTATTTTCCTTTGCGGCCTGTCCGACTAGACCCTCACCAAGTTGAATAATGGCTTGTCTATCTTGTTTATCAAAAGCATAATTTGCTATTTCCTTAAGATAGCGGGCATTTCCCTTCTCGTTTAACAGATAAAAAACACCATATTGCGCTCCTACAGCAGGAGTTATTTGACTAATGAAGTAGTCTGCAAGAGATTCCATCGTTTCCACCATTGAAAAACTAGTTGTTATTTCTGCCAACCGTGAATCAAGCCAACTTTGCTCCTCTGCCTTTGCACGGCTTTCAATTTCATCTCGAGAATACTTTTCTAAAGTTGTTACCATTTCATTAAAGGCACGAGAAATTTCTCCTATTTCATCCTTCGAATCAATTTCCAACCTTGGAAACTTTATTCCTCTTTTATAGGAAACACCGGACATAACTTTGGTAACTTTATGTAGATTTTTCGTTAATCCTCTGATTAAATAAATGGCCAATGCAATACTGCATATTACTCCGACTATAATATAGACATATGTCATTAATACGACAATATCATATGTTTTTTTTGAATTTTCTAGTTCTTCTTGCATCTCTTTAATCTGAGCACTATAAAGCGAGCTAGCGATTTGTAACAATCGATTTTTTTCATCACTTTCTCTTGCCCAAAAATTGGTGTTCATTTTTTTATTCTCAGCTTCAACTATTTGTTGACCCTTTTCTTCAAATGGTTTATATAATGTCGAGAATTTTATTAATAAATCCTGTGTTTCATCCCTTTTATCATTTTCTGTTAAGAAATTATGCGCTTTGTTTATCTCCTTTCTTGTTTCTTCCATTTGTCTCATTGTTATTTCATTGAGTGTTTTAGAGGATTGTGAGGATAATTCATATATCTGTCTACTTAAGTTTGTCACTTCATTTTTTAACGTATAAGCTGCATTTATTCTTTCTGTTTTATCATGTGCAAGAACATGCATTTTGTCATTTTGCTGTCGAAGCATACTCATAAGTACAATAATTAGGATCGTAATGAAAACAAAGATAATGCCTAAACCAACATAAAGCTTTGTACTAAATCTCATGTATCCTCCTATCAATCTACCAGTTTACAAGAATTAATAATAAAATATGGAAACTTGGGAGATTATTTTTGGTAAACAAGCATGATTATTTATAAACAAGGATGACGTTTCTTACGTTATGTAAATAATTCCATTCTACAAAAATTATATGTTAAATATGGTAATGACACAATATGATAATTGGATGAAACTAGGAGTATCAGGGTGGGGAACTAACGTGTTTGGAACGTAAAAGACTCTTTTATATGTAATTTATTGGTATACGGTTGATTCCCCTTAATTAGACATAAGAAAAACTCCTAAACACGAGTACTAGCTTAAAAGTTTAGGAGCTTTTCATAATAAGTATGGCGCAAAGTAGCTGAATCTATATATGACTCATCTAATATTTCCGTTAGAATAGCATTAGACACATCAGAAGAAAGCGATCTTTGTTTTATAAGAGTCCGAACTTCATATAAAAAATCAATATACGCAATATAATTTTCATCATACGTTTGCTGCCATTCCTCTTTCAGCTTTTTTGCCAGTTTTGGGCTTGCGCCATTAGTGGAAACACTTAAGTGAAGTCGCCCTTTTTTAAAGCTAGCTGGAATCTGACAGTTTCCTTCTTCAAAAGAAGAAGCATCATTCACTAAGCAAAACGATTTAATTTGTTTGGCGATACGATTATTTTCTTGTGAATCATTGGTTGCTGTAATAGTTAGAAAGGCATGGGTGAAATCTTCCTCTTTCCCTTTTCGTCGCAGCAGCTTTATTTTCCTGTCCTCTGAAAGATCTTCTATTTCAGTACAAACTTCGGGACTGATTACTGTTACACTTGCTTCTTCTTCTAGAAGCATCAACACCTTTCGATAGGCAATCTTGCCTCCACCAACTACTACACAATGTTTATCTTTTATATCAACTAGTAATGAAAGCATATTCATTCCCTACCATCATTTCGTCTATTCTTTCTTTTAATATTCCAGCTATCAATGGATTATAACCCAAATAAGGGGCGAGTTCGTATTCTTTATGGTCACTTTTTATTTTATTAATAGTTTTTTCCATTGACTTCATCAAAATCCCCGTAAAAAGAAGATAGGGAATTACCAACACATGGCGATAGGAAGAATGTTCTGCCATTTGCAGCGCTTCTTCAAAGCTTGGTTCTGCAGCAGTTAAATAACAATCCTGTACAACGATTTGCTCCACTTGTTGTTCAATTAAAGCTGCCATTTTTCCTAAATCTCGTTTTACATCGGGATCACTGCTTCCTCTTCCAACAAGTATAACAAGCATTGTTTCATCACTTTCTTTATAAAGAGAAGCACTACGAATTTTGTCTGCAGCAATTTTAACCATTTGAGGATGAACTCCAATCGGTTTTCCATATTTCATCTGGACATGCGGATATTTCAGTGAGAGCTTTTCTAATACTTCTGGAATATCTTTTTTGGCATGGGCTGCTGTAAGAAGCAAAACGGGTATGATATAAATAGTGGAAGCACCCTTTTCTACACATTTTTGAAAACCTTCTTCAATGGAGGGATCAGATAATTCTAAGAAAGAATATTCTTGTATGCCTTTGAAACCATTTATCTTCATACACTTTTCAATAAAGGAGACAGCCTGCTCGCTTGCTTCCTTTACCCTGCTTCCATGACATATATATAATATTGCTTCCATTATCAAACAACCTCTTTCGGAATGGTTTCACCGAAGTTTTCCTCAAACCATTTAATTTTCTCTCTCATTTTTACTACTTCACCAATCACAATCATACAAGGATTTTCAATTCCTCCTTTTTCAGCATCCTCTATTACATGGTTAAGATCAGTAATAATTGTCTTTTGTTTAAAGGTTGTTCCCCAATTGATGAGTGCAACTGGTATTGTACTTTTTTTTCCAAAGGACAAAAGCTTCGACTGAATATAGGGTAGATTTTTCACTCCCATATAGATGGCAAGTGTATCAATTTGAGAAAGTGCTTCCCATTTAATATGGTCTTCCTCGCCATTTTTTATATGACCTGTTACAAAGGCAAAAGAAGAGCCATAATCGCGGTGGGTCACTGGGATACCCGCATAACTGGGAGCAGCAATGCCTGCAGTAATTCCTGGTACTATTTCAAAGGGGATTTGATTCTTAGCTAATTCCTCTGCTTCTTCCCCGCCCCTTCCAAATACAAAGGGATCACCACCTTTTAGCCTTGTGACAATTTTCCCTTTTTTCGCATGTTTTACTAGGGTTTGATTGATCAATTCCTGTTTCATGGCATGATGATGCGGAAGTTTGCCGCAATAAATCAGTTCAGCCTTCGGTTTCGCATATTCTAATAACTCACGATTCACTAAACGATCATATAAAATTACATCGGCATTTTTGATGCATTTTAATCCTTTTACCGTTATTAAGTCCGGATCTCCTGGCCCTGCACCAACTAGATATACTCTCCCCATTTTATCCACCCTTCTTGTTGTTCGGATCCATTAAAAAGCGGGGAAAGGAATTGACGATGAACGAATGGTACTTGCAAGGACCATGCTCCGTTTTTCCCTTTCCCAATATTAAGAGATATAATATTCTTTTTCTTTTAAATATTGTACGATTTGTTCTACACATTCTTCAATAGAATGTTTTTCTGTATCCACGATTAATTCTGGCTGAAGCGGCTCCTCATAAGGGGAACTAATCCCTGTAAAGTCTTTTATAACTCCTTTTCTTGCCTTCTCATATAAGCCTTTCGGATCCCTTGCTTCACATGCCTCTATAGAACACTTTATATATATTTCCACAAACTCGTTTTCTTCTAATAAAGCTCTTACTCGATCACGGTCTTCTCGAAACGGAGAAATGAAGGCAGTTAGAACGACTTGCCCACTATCAACAAATAGCTTACTGACCTCACCAATTCTTCTAATGTTTTCTTTGCGGTCCTCATCCGAAAATCCTAAATCTTTATTAATTCCAAAACGAATATTATCTCCATCTAGGACATAGCTATTTGTCTGGTCTTCAAATAATCTTTTTGCAACAGCATTTGCAACCGTTGATTTTCCGGAACCAGATAACCCTGTAAACCATAGAACATAGCTATGATGCTTATTTTTTTCTCTTCTATCCTTCTTTGTTACTGCATGGTCATGCCATGTAATATTTGTACTTTGGCTCAAAAGTTCTCTCTCCTTTAAGAATGGATTTCTTGTTTTTGTAATCCTTTTATTAACACTTCCACTACTTCTTTCCGACTAAATGTACTTGGTGGAATCTCTCCATTTCTTAAAAGCTCACGAACCTTCGTCCCAGATAAAATTTCATGATGTTCCTTGCCATGTGGACAAGTTTTTGTAGAAGCCATGTTCTCACATTTTTTACAATAGAAACTATGTTCAAAGAATAATAGATTAATACCTAACTCTTCTTGTGTAAATTGGTCAAAAATTCTTTGGGCATCATAGGTACCGTAGTAGCTCCCTACTCCAGCATGATCACGGCCGACGATAAAGTGAGTACAGCCATAATTCTTTCTCACCATCGCATGGAATATCGCTTCTCTTGGTCCTGCATAACGCATAGCAGCAGGAAATACAGCTAGAAATACACGTTCTTTTGGATAGTAACTTTTCAATAGCACTTGGTAGCTTTCCATGCGAACATCTGCTGGAATATCATCCGCCTTCGTTTCACCTACTAATGGATTTAAGAATAGACCATCCACAATTTCAAGTGCTGATTTTTGAATATATTCATGTGCACGATGAACAGGATTTCTTGTTTGGAACCCGACTACTGTCTTCCATCCCTTTTCTGCAAATATTTCTCTCGTTTCTGCCGGATCTAAGTAAAAACTGCTAAAATCCGTTTTCTCTACTTTCTTTAAGAGTTTAATCGGACCGCCAATATATATATTTCCACGATCAAACATTTTCTTCACACCTGGATGTGCTAAATCATCTGTACGGTAAACAGAAACAGCCTCTTTATTTTTATCTGGAATATAAATATCCTCTACTGTCAGCACACCATATACTTCACCTTCATGGACTAGTTTTACCGTATCCTGAAGTTCAATGGTATCTGATTGTTCTTTTGAAATGGGCAATGTAATAGGGATGCTCCAAACCTCACCTGTTGCTAAGCGCATACTCTCTACCACTGCTTCATAATCTTTTTGGGATAAAAATCCTGTAAGCGGGCTATAGGCTCCATTTCCAATCAGTTCTAAATCACTAAGTGCAATAGTATCAATTTCTAGCTCCACCTTTAGTTCAGAGACATCATAATTAGGATCGTATAAATTAATTAATTTTCCACCATGTGGTTGACTTAATGACATTTTTTAGCACACCTTTCTTTTTTCGGACCTTTTCTTATAAATGATTTCCGTTAAATTCCGCCACCATCTTCATAAATAGTACTGTTATCTTCACGAATCGTTTTCATTAGGCTTATAATTCCAAGTGTAGCAATACATACACTAAGAATAATAAGTACATTATAGATATCTGCTTCAATAAATAATTGCACTAAACCGTAAGAAATAACTAATGATAGGACTGGTGAAACAATCCATACCTTAAAAATTCTTAACACTAGTTTCTTCTTCAGAATCTCATATCCATTCTTCGAGACACCTATTCCGATAATGGCAGAGCTAGTTACTTGCGTTAACGGAACTGGTATTCCAAATATAGAAGCTATTGTCACTAATGTCGCGCCCGTGCCAGAAATTAGTCCTCCTTCCAGCTTCGTGAATTGGACAATTTTCTTTCCATTTGTCTGCAAGACTCTTCCCCCTAACAGAAAAGCGCCGATTGCAATAAAAAATCCACCCACTACTACTCCTGTTTGCATGGATATCATGTCAGCGCCAACTAATGGTCCAATAGAGTTTGCAACATTATTCATTCCCGCAGAGAAAGCTTCAAAGCACCCAACGATAATAACAAAAATAGACAAGTATTTTTCATTACTCGGATTGCGAATCCATTCATTTTGATTCTCAAGCTTTCTTACATATTTCCCAGCCCATAGAGCTATAAAAAAAGAAACGATTGGAACAAGAAGCCAAAAGAAGACAATCCATAATATATTCGCAATATATAAGCTTTTAAAAGCCACACCTACTCCTACTACACTGCCAACTGTAATTTCACTTGTTGATAATGGAATCCCCATTATATTAGCTATAAATAGGGAGAGTGCAGCTGATGATAAAATGATTAAGACAATTTTGGCATCAAGGATACTACTCGGAATTAATCCTTCCCCAACTGTTTTTACTACTTCACTCCCGCCAATTACCGCTCCTAGAAAAATCGCTACCGCACATATAAGCAGAGCAACTCTCTTTTTTGGTATGGCGCCTGATCCATAGGCAACACCAAGGCTTGCTGCTGCACCACTTGCACCAATGTTCATTGCAAAAAACAATGACATAATACCTGCTAAAATAATGATCATTTCTTTGTACCTCTACTCATTATTGTAAGTGTAGCCCGCATTCTGTTTTTCCTTTTCCCGTCCATCTTCCAGAACGTAAATCATCCATATTAATAGCAGGCTGGGTACATGTTCTGCAGCCAATGCTCGGATAACCCTTATCGTGAAGAATATTGTAGTCCAAAGAGTACTTATGGGCATATCTCCAAACATCTTTCCATGTCCAATGAATCAGTGGACAAACCTTTATGGATTTAAATTTATTATCCTTATTTAGATATTGCGTGTTTTTTCTTGTTTCTGACTGTTCTCTGCGAAGTCCTGAAATCCAGGCAATCGGTTCAGACAGCACTTCATGTAAAGGAACAACCTTGCGAATCTCACAGCATTTATTTGGATTAGTTAACCAAAGTTCTTCTCCATATTGTGCAGCCTGTTCTTCTAACGTAATGGCTGGTTTTTTCATTTCAATTTGCAAATCTGGATACCGCTGTTTCACTTTTTCAATTAATTCATAAGTTTCATCAAAATGTACATCTGTATCTAAAAAGACAATACGCGCGTCCTTTTTTATCTGCGAAATTAAATCGATAAGAACAATCCCTTCAATTCCAAAACTACAAGCATAGACAATATCCTCTCGGTACGTATCATAAGCCCACTTTAAAACCTCTAAAGCTCCCTTTGTTTCCGTTTCACTTGAAAAGTTCACAGGAGGATACGTATCAATAGTTTCATAGGTTAATAACTGACTCATTAAAAATCCTCCAATTTAATAATGGTATTTTGTTCGTGGATTATGTGCCCAAAATATAAAAAGAGGCAGCTTTAACCCACTTTCTCAGTTAAAGTTGCCTCTAGTTTGTCTAGTCAGCTTCTTTATCAAACGCCTTAAACAGGAAATTCTTATTATTTCCCTAAGCGTATCTTTTCATTTTTTTCGATTTGAATAATTTTTCCATCCTGTACGACTAATGTGACCGATCCAAATTTCATTGTGTTTAGAATTTGCTCTAATTGAATTTTCACTTTGTCCAGCTGATTTGTTTCCCCCACCAACAAATCCCTCCTTAAAAAAGGTGAAATCTTACTAAACCATTTGAATAGCGTTTACGCCAGACATATTTTTGAATCGAAAACGCCTATCAAAGGAATGCTCGACCATCGTAAGTGAAATGCATTTACGATTAAAAAAATCCTTCCATTTGGAAAGAGTTGAGTATTATTCCTTACCCTCTCTTTCAAAATGGGTATCCATTTTGTTGGATTTTGCACCTTGCATCCAGCAAGTTGCCAGACTTCCTTGGGCTGATTCTCTCCATCTCTCTTGAAAGGCATTGTTATTTTCTAAATTTTATCATAATTGCCATTATTGTCAATAAGTTTTTCTAGTTGTTTAGTCGGGATTAATGATTTATTTCCTAGTATTTTAGGGGGAATACTTTTCTTATTATAGAAAAAAATATAGTATTAGTGAATGTCCTATTACTATTGTTGGCAAAAATAGCTGATTAGCACTAGACTATATCAGCTATCTTTCCATTCTTATTTTTTTCGTATCTTTAATAACGGCTTTGCAATGATAGGTGTTAAAATACCTGATAAAATTGCCTCTGGGACACCATTTGTACCAACTACAGCTAGTATCGCCGGCAAGAGATCTTCCACATTCACGCCAATTGCGTTTGCATACGGCTCTCTTACAAATAAATAGACAAAACCTAGCACAAGAATTGTATTGATTAGAGATCCTATCACACCCGAAATGCTCATTGCTACTGTCTCATTCATTTTGTCTTTCAGCACCTTATAAAATAACAGTCCTGCCACTACTCCAATCATTACTCTAGGAAAAACAGATATTAACGGATTGGTAAAAATAATCGGAGCAAGAACACTTGTCGGATAAGTGAAAGCACGAATAAATGTGATGATGCCCCATACTCCTCCAATAATTGCGCCTTCTAATGGTCCTAAAACAATCGCTGCGATAATAACTGTGATCTGAATGATTGTTATACTAAGTACAGGAGTCGGAATATACCCTAATATTGGAACAAAGGTTTGAATAATAATAATAGCCGTAAGAAGTCCTAGTAGAACCAAACGAGTAGTTTTATTTTTTTTCTTCATCTGCAAGTAGTTCTCCTTATGTGGAAAAAGCATTATCCACTTTTCCCTCAATTTAATAAAATTCCTTTGTTATCATACTACAAATACAAGTATTTTTTCTATGATAATAAGAAGGATTTTCTGCATTTTCCTTAGGATGGGGTTAATTACTTGCTGTTATACATTATCGGATTACTCGGTATAAGGAAAAGTCTCTTTAAGGGTTTCAATAAAGGTGATAACATTTTGTTTCTCCTTCATAATTGGAGCAAAGAGATAAGATAATCTCCTTGTAAATCGCGTTTTTGTGACTGGAATAATACTTAGGTTTCCATTCTTCACATCCCTTTCTATCACACTTTTGGATAAGAGTGATAAGCCATTGCCATTAATAAGCGTTTCCTTGATGCCTTGATTACTGCTAATGGTTAAAAAGGATTCAGCTCTTAACCCATTGGATCGAATAACATGATCTAAGTACTCTCTTGTACCCGATCCAAGCTCTCTTGTAATCCATGTCTGATCATGGAGTTCAGAAATGGAAATGCCTTCCCGAGTCGCAAGTGGATGATGAACAGATGCCACAATAAATAACTCATCCTCCATAAATGGCACCACCTGCAATTCCTTATCATTTGTTTGTCCTTCAATTAAACCGATATCTACTTCATATAATCTTACCGCTTGGACAATTTCTTCTGTATTACCAATCGTCACTTGAATTTGCAATTCAGAATGCTTTCTTTGCAGATCAAGCAGTAATGCAGGAAGAATATATTCGCCGATCGTAAAACTAGCACCTATTTTTAATTCACCCTTAATCGCATGATGATGCTCTAAAATATGCTGTCTCGTCTGGTCATATAAGCGTATCATCTGAATGGCACAATCATAAAGCATTTGACCGGTGGGTGTTACTTTTAAATATTTTGGTGAACGCTCCAATAGTTTTGTTTGAAACTCCTTTTCCAGGTTTTTAATATGTAGACTTACACTCGGCTGACTCATTAACAGCATTTCTGCTGTCTTTGTAAAATTCTTTACTTCAACAAGCGTCACAAATGTTTTTAGAGCTTCATACTGCATTTTTCCTCCTCCTTTTCGCTAATAGGAAAATTAATTATTAAGAATACTAATAGTTGCTATTAGTTATATGTATTTTACTAATTCTTTAATTTCCAGTAAAGTACAATTAGAATACATCTCATACGAGGATGCTTAAGGCGGCTGCTTTCATGTATGGATACCTTAACGCCTATCAAGCTTTCGTCACATGCTTAAATTAATCTCCAATTAGATACTAATCTATTTATTTAGAAAAACAATATCCCTTGCTTGTTCTAATTAGTAACAAGCTTCTTTTGTATTTCTAATCCGATTTGTCTGATAGGATTAATAAAATACAGAGTGACAATCCTCCCTCTTCATTATAAAATGAATTGCAAGAATTATCCCACTAATCAAATAACAATAGGGAATACCATTATCTATGCGAGGTGAAAGTGTTGCAGCTTCAAGTAATAAATAGTCCTTTTAATCAAGAACAAACAGAATTATTAAACCGTCTTTTACCAACTTTAACTGAATCACAGAAAATTTGGCTAAGCGGGTATTTATCTGCTTCCACTGCAATCGCAGCATCAGCAGAACCTATCTCCAATACTGCATTAACAGAGCAAAAGGCAGCTGAACCAATTACAAAAGACATTACGATTCTTTTTGGATCCCAAACTGGAAATGCACAAAGCCTTGCCAAAAATCATGGCAATCGTTTAAAAGAATTAGGGTTTAATGTCACTGTCCAGTCAATGAGTGACTTTAAACCTAATAATCTTAAAAAAATACAAAATCTCCTTGTTATTGTTAGTACTCATGGAGAAGGCGATCCACCAGATACCGCTATAGCCTTCCATGAATTCTTACATGGAAAGCGAGCACCTAAGCTGGAGAACTTCCAATATTCCGTGTTAGCGCTTGGTGACAGCTCGTATGAATTCTTCTGCGAAACAGGGAAGCAATTTGATAAGCGTTTAGAAGAATTGGGTGGAACAAGACTTTATCCACGTGTGGATTGTGACCTTGATTATGATGAACCAGCTAGTGAATGGTTCGAAGGCATCGTCAGCAGCTTGAGCCTTCAATCAGAATCAACCGCTCAGTCCATAAGTATAACACCACCATCTCTTCTAGATTCTGGTTATTCTCGCAGCAATCCGTATTATGCAGAGGTACTGGAGGTCATTAATTTAAATGGACGTGGCTCTAATAAAGAAACATTGCATGTAGAGCTTTCGCTTGAGGATTCTGGAATCTCTTACGAACCAGGTGACAGCCTAGGAATATTCCCAAATAATGACCCAGAATTAGTTGATCTTTTAATACAAGAATTAAGCTTTTCTCCAACAGAAAGTGTCACAATCAATAAACAAGGAGAAGTTCTGGCTTTTCGAGAAGCTTTATTAACCTATTTTGAAATTACAGTTTTAACCAAACCATTGGTAGAGAAATTTGCAAAAATAACAACCAATCCAGCTTTAGAAGACTTACTTGCTAAAGGAAATGAAGATAAATTAAAGGCATATATAAATGGGCGTGACTTATTAGACCTTATTCGAGATTATGGGCCAATTGAGGCAGATGTGCAGACATTTGTAGCCTTGCTTCGTAAACTGCCTACCCGCCTTTATTCGATTGCCAGCAGCTACAAAGCAAACCCTGATGAAGCACATTTGACGATTGGCGCCGTTCGTTACCATGCAAACGGACGAGATCGTAATGGTGTTTGCTCTGTTCAAATAGCGGAACGTATTCAGCCAGGCGATAAACTGCCTATCTATATACAAAACAATGAAAATTTCAAACTTCCGGAAAACCCAGATACTCCTATTATTATGGTTGGTCCTGGGACAGGAGTGGCACCCTTCCGTTCTTTTCTGCAGGAAAGAGAAGAAATCGGTGCAGAAGGAAAAGCATGGCTATTCTTTGGCGACCAACATTTTGTTACAGACTTTCTCTATCAAACCGAATGGCAAAATTGGCTTAAAGATGGGGTGTTAACAAAAATGAGTATTGCTTTTTCCCGCGATAAAGCGGAAAAGGTATATGTGCAGCACCGGATGCTGGAGCATAGCAAAGAGTTATTTGAATGGCTGGAAGAAGGAGCTGTTCTTTATGTTTGTGGAGACGAAAAGCATATGGCGCATGATGTTCACCAAACACTCCTTACTATTATCCAAAAAGAAGGCAAAATGGCTTTAGAAAAGGCTGAGGAATATATAGCTTCTATGACTCAAACCAAGCGTTATCAACGTGACGTCTATTAAATAGTTGGCAGGAAAGGAGTTTTTCGAAAATGGCAAAACAAGTATTAAAAGCACCAGATGGACCACCAAGTGATGTAGAACGAATAAAAGAAGAGAGTAATTATTTACGTGGCACATTGAAGGAATCCATGGAGGAAGAATTAAGCGCTGGTATTTCAGACGATGATAACCGCTTAATGAAATTCCACGGAAGTTATTTGCAAGATGATCGTGATATACGCAACGAACGCGCTAAGCAAAAATTGGAGCCTGCCTACCAATTTATGCTGCGAGTTCGAACACCGGGTGGAGTAGCTACACCGGCTCAATGGCTAACAATGGATGATCTTGCACAAAAGTATGGAAATAAAACATTAAAATTAACGACACGCCAAGCTTTCCAAATGCATGGCATTTTAAAATGGAATATGAAACAGACTATTCAAGATATACACCAATCCCTACTTGATACAATTGCTGCTTGTGGCGACGTCAATAGAAATGTGATGTGCAACCCTAATCCGTATCAATCAGCTTTGCATAGTGAAGTGTATGAATGGTCAAAAAAATTAAGTGATTATTTACTGCCTCGTACACAAGCTTATCATGAGCTCTGGTTAGATAAGGAAAAGGTAGCTTTCACTCCAACTGTCGAGGAAACAGAAGTGGAGCCAATGTACGGAAAATTATATTTACCTAGAAAATTTAAAATTGGTATTGCCGTTCCTCCTTCCAATGATATTGATGTTTTTTCCCAAGACCTGGGGCTAATTGCCATTACGGAAGAAGAAAAATTAGTTGGATTTAATGTTGCCATCGGCGGCGGAATGGGAATGACCCATGGAGATAAAGCAACCTATCCTCAGCTTGCAAAAGTTATTGGATTCTGTACACCTGAGCAAATTCTTGATGTGGCAGAAAAAGTAATTACGATTCAACGTGATTATGGAAATCGCTCTGTTCGAAAGAACGCCCGTTTTAAATATACCGTAGATCGTCTTGGTCTAGATACTGTAGTAGAAGAGCTAGAAAATCGCTTAGGCTGGAAACTTCAAGAAGCAAGAGAATTTCAATTTAATCATAACGGCGACCGCTATGGCTGGGAAAAAGGCATTAAAGGAAAATGGCACTTCACTTTATTCGTGGAAGGCGGCCGCATTAAAGATTATGAAAATTATCCATTAATGACAGGCTTGCGCGAAATTGCTAAAGTACATACTGGCGACTTCCGGTTAACAGCCAATCAAAATCTAGTCATTGCGAATGTCTCCAGCCGTAATAAAAGGCAAATCGCTCATTTAATCGAGCAATATGGCATTATGGATGGAAAACGTTTCTCTGCACTGCGTCGTAATTCTATTACTTGTGTATCCCTGCCAACCTGCGGGCTAGCGATGGCAGAAGCAGAACGATACTTACCAGTCTTAATCGATAAGATAGAAGAAATTGTGGATGAAAATGGGCTTCGTGATGAAGAAATTACAATCCGTATGACAGGCTGTCCAAATGGCTGTGCCCGCCATGCATTAGGGGAAATCGCCTTCATTGGAAAGGGACCTGGAAAGTACAATATGTACCTAGGCGCCGCCTTTAATGGTAGCCGCTTAAGCAAACTCTATCGCGAAAATGTTGGCGAGGAAGAAATCCTTTCAGAACTTCGCGTACTGCTCCCGCGCTATGCGAAAGAAAGAACGGCAAATGAACATTTTGGAGACTTTGTTATTCGCGCTGGCATTGTTAAAGAAGTAACCGACGGTACAAACTTTCATGATTGACAGATGAGTCATTGCACCACTTTAATCGTTTTGATTGGGTGGTGCTTTTTTGTGGTTGGAATTGGAGGATGGGGGGTGTTTGATTGGGTGGTTGAGGTTTGGCTGATATATTCGGAGTTTGGCTGATTCCCTCTCTACTTTGGCTGATATATTCGGAGTTTGACTGATTCCCTC
>NZ_BCVE01000037.1 GCF_001591585.1 Niallia circulans NBRC 13626
AGGAAGGCCTCCCATGTCTAAAAAAAAGAAAAATGAACAGGAAATGACACACGAACAAAAGTTGGAAAAAGAAAATGAGCTCCTTCGTTTGGAGGTAGAATATTTAAAAAAGTTGCGAGCTTTTCAGATGGATCCGGAAGGCTATCTCGAAAAGCACAAGCAGCAATTTCATTCGAACTCAAAGAAACATTCAAATTAAAAGATGTATTACTCTTAGTTGGTATTCCAGAATCAACTTATCACTATCAAGTAAAAGTGATGAAAAAAGTAAACCTAAACCAAGAATTAGAGGATCGTATTCAGGCTATATTTGACGAAAATGACGGTAATTATGGATACCGTCGTGTTTATTTAGAATTGAAGAACCGTGGATATAAAGTGAATCATAAGGCTGTGCAGCGTATTATGAGGAAACTCGATCTTAAAAGTAGTAAATTTAGTAGAAAAACACGGAGGTACATCTCGTATAAGGGGAATGTAGGGAAGGTAGCGAAGAACCGTATTAATCGTCGTTTTTACACTAGTGTAGGCCATCAGAAATTAACAACTGATATTACTGAATTTAAGTGTTTGAATGGTGAAAAGCTGTTTCTAAGCCCTATTATGGACTTATATAACGGCGAAGTTCTTTCTTTTGGAATAGGTACTAGTCCAAATTTGGATCTTGCGATCAGACCTCTTAAAGAAGCAATTAAAATTGTCCAAGACTCGAAGTTTAGGACAACGATCCATTCTGATCAAGGATGGCAATATCAACATAAAAAGTGGGTTAAAACACTTAATGAGAATAAAGTTTTTCAAAGCATGTCTCGAAAAGGAAACTGTTTGGATAATTCCCCGATGGAGAACTTTTTTGGCATTCTAAAACAAGAGATGTATTATGGAGAGGCATTGTGTACAGTTAAAGAGTTAAGTGAGAAAATTAAGAGATATATTGAATACTATAATAACAAACGTATTAAGCAAAAATTGGCAGGCATGAGTCCGGTTCAATACCGTATCCATACCAGCCAATTAGTTGCATAATAAAAACTCTAACTTTTTGGGGTCAGCTCAAGACTTGTCCCACATTGTTAAATACAAATTTAACGGAAAATTCACCTGCCCAAGTCCCCTAATTGTGAACAAGAACCACTCTCTCTATTTATACTTCCTTTTAATTTTCGGTACAATCTCTGGTAGTACTTTCATGAGTTCCATATTATGTTCCAATAGGTTACTAGTTTTTGGGTTATTAATCGAATCATAATCAACATTACTTGTTAACTCATCGATATAAGGAATTTCCTTTGGATTCGCTGATGAATAAGCTTCTACCGATTTTTCAAAAATCATTTCATTAAGTCCCCACTGGCGGGACACGTTATAAATTTCATTTTTTAATTTGTTTCGCTTCCATTCTTCATATGCTTCATCAAAGTTTACATCACTAGCTACATTCCCAGGTTCTAATTCCTCTTCGACAAATTGTTTCAGTAGCTCTGCTTGATCAAAATCACCCATATTACTTAATTCTTCAATATGTTGATAAATAATGCGTAGTGTTTCTGCATCCACTGTTTGTTTTCCGTTTGTTGAAGTGGCTTTATCCCCGATTAATTGAATTATATAATACGCATCAATTTTTTGTGTGCCAGCTAGTTTTGCTTCACCTAAAGGTAATACTGGTAAATCTTCTGGATCGTCGTCCGGATTATCATCTCTTGTTATGTTTCGATATGCACCAACATAACGCAGCCATTCATGTTCTGTTATACCGAATGCTTCATCTTCCCAAGCAAATTCATAATATTGCTGAATCGTATTTAACTGACTATTTGCCTTTTTAAAAGCTTTTACAAAGATTTCTTTCACCTCTTCATCTCTTTCTAAGGCTTGCCATGCAGTTGGATCTTGTAGAATCTCCATCACTTCTTGTGAGTATTTTACAAATTCATCTACTGCTACAGGATAAGGTTCTACAATTGCTTTACTACTCTTTCCGCCACTTCCATATAAAATTAATGCATCATTTACTGTTTCTTCTGTTATTCTTGGGTACTGGAAGTTGACAATCGTACCAAATTCCTTTTCTTTCCCATAAATTCGGTTTGTGCGGGAATAGGCTTGAATTAATCCTTGTAGTGCAAGTGAACGATCTACATACAGCGTGTTAATAAATTTAGAATCATAACCTGTTAGTAACTGATCTGCAACAATAACAAGGTCAATGTTTTTCGGATTTCGACCACTTCCTCCGCGTGTTGCTCGTTCAACGAGATCTTCATAATATGCATCTTCACCTCGTCGTTTATCACCGTAAGCATATTCAATTCCAGTGAAAGTTGCATAATCTTTAAACATCGTTTTAATTAATTCTGGGTCGGTAGGTTCTTTATCTGCATCTGTTCCAAAACTAAATGTCATTGCTATGTTAATATCAATATCATCACGTTCCGCTAATTGCTTTTTAAACTCTTCATAGTAAGCTATTACGCGATGTTTAAATGCGACCGTTAAAATGGCATTGAAAACCTTTTGTTGTGATTGATCTTCCCAATTGTTTAATATTTCCTCAACTACTCTCGGAATATGTGTCTCATCATGATAAAACAATATTTTACGCTTTTTTGCTTCCTTTTCTACTTCTAACTCAGAGAGTTCATATACTTGTCGCTCCAGTTTTCTTTTAGGCATGTCAGGTTGTTCAGCTAGTTTATATCCAACAATTTGCTCGCGTAATGTATCGTAACTTTCAAACTCTCCGGTATTTATATAGTCAACATGAAATCCTAATACATTTTTATCTGCAATTGCTTCATCTATCGTATATTGATGTAATAGTGGTCCGAAAAGCTTTTCTGTTGTATCAATTAGTTCACTCTTCTCATTGATCATTCCTTTAATCTTATTCTCGTCAAATAAGGGGGTCCCAGTAAACCCATAAAACAGGCCATTTTTCCGGAAGTAATTTCTAATGGTTACCATCATGTCACCCATTGTCGTTCGGTGAGCTTCATCAATAATAAAGACTATCTTCTTATTTGCTAAACTTTCATCCTTCGCATCAACTAAATCTTTCACAAGGTTATTTAATTTAAACGTGGTGGTTACAACGATACCTGTACTAGCAGATGATAAAAGTTTACGTAACTGATAGGTATGTGATGTATCATCAACGGTTACTGATTCGTACTGTGCATATGCTTTGAAATTATCACTTGTACGACTATCGAGTTCCCTCCGGTCTACTAAGAAAACAACGTTATCAAATCCTGCTCTAGTTGATAAAAATAAAGCTGTTTTAAAACTCGTGATCGTTTTACCAGAACCTGTTGTATGCCAAATAAATCCACCATGAGGAATTTTATCTTCATTATCCCACCCGAGCGCTGCACCTTCGACAGCTTGTAAGGCATGTACTTGATAAGAGCGTAATAGCATATGTTTACGATTTTCCGCTTCTCTTCCTTCATCAATGACTAAATAATCACCAACCATTTGGTGTGCCATCGGAATCATTAAAAAGTGACCAATAACATCTTCCCAATGATTAATCGGTCGATTATATTTGTCTGCCCAATGAAATACAAAACTTGGATTAAACACTTTAATTGATTTCGGTGTTGCAAAGTAACGAGTAGCTACTTCAGATGTCATCACCATCATTTGTGAAAATGCCATGAAATTGTTCACATATTCACCATCAGCATAATACCGTTTAAACTGATTAAATGCTTCTTCTAACGATTTGTCTGTACGCTTTTGCTCAATATTAATGAGTGGTAGACCATTAATGAGTAAAACAATATCAAAACGATTTCCATTCGGTGTTTCTACTTCTCTTGCGATATTATAGCTCGAATCTCCACCACGCACTTGTGCCTTTTTAAAGATTGTCAATGTAATTTGTTCGCGTGTAACGTCTGGATGAGAATCTCGATAAATGCCATCAATTTTTCCAGTAGATTGTTCCATTGCTAATAACTTGGCTGCTTCATAACTGTTTTCAATTTGCGATACTTTTGCCATCACTTGGGCAAATTCATTATCTGTTAAAGGAACACTCTCCAAGACATCTGCATTCATTCGATTTAGTTCCTTACGCCAATGTTTGACTAAATCTTGTACGGTTACTTTTTGTTTATTTCCATTAAGAAAATCTGGTGCGTTCCATTTATATTGTTGTAGTTTTGCAACGAACTTATCTTGAAAAGCTTTTTCCGTCGCATTCTTTCGCCCATTACTCATTGAATAGCCTCCCCTCTACACAAACATTTCTTCTAAATAAGCCTCTTTTATTTTCTTTAGCTTTTCTAACTTTTTTTCTTCAATAGTGATTTGGACATCTAATTTTTTGAAAAACTTACCGATTTTTTGTTGTTCTTTTAACGTAGGTATCATTAGTTTATAGGTAGCATACTCTTGGGCATTAATCCCTGGTTGTCCTGATCGTTGTGATGTTATATAGACAAAGTTCTTGTATTTTTTTGTCAAAGTGTTTTGGAAGATAAATTCAGAATCATGTTCATCTTTAATTGTTGCTTTAATTAAAAAACCCGCATAATAAACCTTTCCATCTAATTTGTTATATCTATATGTCTTACCAACACTTGCACCAGTTCGAGCAAACAATATATCTCCTTCATCCAGAATGTATCTATCAGATATTGTATAATCGATATTAGGTGAAGTTAAATCATTTTTAACAAATAATCTGGTATCATCATCGATATCAGTAATTCTAATGTACTTATTTTCTCCATCATATTTTTTAGATTCCGCGTTTAATCCATAATCAAATGAATCACTAAGATCACCTAAACACATTTCTTTCCATTCCCCTTCAAAGCCTGCAAATCTTCTTTTTGGCACGGTTTCGCCTTCTTGTGGGAACATTTCGGTTAAATAAGCAGACTTTAATGCTTTTACTTTAGCAATCTTCCGTTCTTGATTCGCAATTCTTTCATCTAAAACTTTAAAAAACTTACCGATTTTTTGTTGTTCTTTTGTGGACGGAGCACAAAAAGTATATTCATTGAGTTCATCTCTGTTAATTTTAGGCATTCCTGACCTTTTAGATACAGATACTGAATAATTGAAGAAGTGTTTTGTTTGTAATAACATAAATAAAAACCTTTGATTCAATCCGTTTTTAGAATTTAGGATATACGTATCTGCGCTAGCCAACCCTTCATAAGGTGCATAAGTATATTTACCTAGCTGTGGATTTATTTTTCCATAAATAATATCTCCTGCATTAAAATAAAACTTCCCACTAATTAGATTGTCTTCTTTTACGGTATTTACATTATCTAAAATAAGTCCAGTAAACGATTCAATATTTCCAGGTCCAATATGAGGAAAATTAGAATATTTGTCATTTTTAGGATCCACCATATTTATTGAAATATCAACGGTATCCTCCCAACTATAGTACATCCATTCATCATTTTTACTAAATTCTTTAAACCTTCTCTTCGGCAATAACTTCTTTTCATCCATTATTCAGTCACCACCAGTTCTTGTAGCATTGCTTCAAATTGCTCTTCTAGTGATTTACTTTCTTCTTCAATTGTTTTTAACGTATCAGCGTATCTATCCTTTAATTCTTTCAAAGTATCCAGTTCATTTTTAAGAGGTGCTTCTACAAGTTTTGTGATGTCTCCTATCAAATGACCGAACCACTTTTTATACATGAGTTGATCGATTTCTTCTTTCGCTAAGTTTTCTATTCTTTCTTCCACTTGTTCGGTTAATGCTTTTTCTTTTTCTCTAATTTCTTTGTTTAAAGATGATCTTTCTTCTAATAGTTTTCTGACCTTTTCTAATAAAGCATATTCATCTGTATCCTTCGAAACTTTCTTTATTTCTGCTTTTATCGTTGATAAAGTTAAGTCGTCTTCTCTAGCATTTAATGCATCTCCCAAAATTTGCGCTTCTTCACTTTCTTCTACTTTTGCTGCTTCAACGAGTTCATTTATTTCATCATTAATAGCTGCTAAAGCTTCTTTTTGTGTTTCCACAGCACGTAGTTCTTCTGTATAGAGCTCCTTTAATATAAGTTCATTCGGTACAATTGCTCCAACCCAACCATCTTGTTCTGTTCGCTTCGTTTTACCAGAACCTTTTGTAACCATATTTGCTTCACGAGTTTTTCCAACTGTGTAAAAGTCACTAATCGCAATTTTCTCTGTATCTTGGGATAGTATATTTCCCCATAACTCCGCAATAATTTGATAACCATCATACGTATTAACGTGATTAAATTGTTTCAATAGCTTTTTAATTTCCGATAACATTTCTTCTTTTAACGGTTCAATATCATTCACATTAGCCACCGTTTTTAACTTTTCCCAATATGTATCCATATAGACTTTCGTTACTTCTTTTATTGCTTTGATTTGTTTTTTTACGTTTTCATGTGTTAACACTTCTTCTGTTAAATCTTTAACGGATTGTGTTAATTCCACATAGCCTGGCCGTACTTCAATAAGCGCATTATACAAAACATCTTTCGTCATCTCGTGTAGCACTGTTAGTGTATTAATTTGGCATAATGGGATGCCACCATACAAATGTGCATCTACATCATGGGCAATATCTTCTTCTACCGCTTCAATATAACGTGGAATATTTAAGTTATATTCATTTTCTATGATGTCTTTTTTTGTTGCTTTATAACTGTAGCCCGGTTCATTTTTTCGTTCAATATACGTATCAACAATTTTAGCGATATCTTTCTCTTGTAAGACGTGCTGCTTTCCTTCTTTTACAAAGGATTTAGAAGCATCAATCATAAGAACAGGATCATCTAGCTTTCGGTTCTTTTTCAAAATCATCACAGTTACAGGAATGCCTGTATTGGTAAACAATTTATCTGGCAAGCCAATAATTGTATCAATATAGTTTTTCTCCAATAATCGTTTACGGATTTCCCCTTCTGCCCCTCCACGGAATAACACACCATGTGGAAGTACAATTGCCATCGTACCTTCTTGACCTAAATGGAATAAACCGTGTAATAAAAATGCATAATCCCCTTTAGAATCTGGTGGTAAGACGCCTGCAACTTCAAATCGTGGGTCTGTTACTTTTAAGTCTTCTTGATTCCAATTTTTAACTGAGTAAGGTGGGTTCATCACGACCGCATCAAACTGAACACCTTCATTTGGGCGTTCTGGATCTTCAGGCCAATCTTGCCCTAATGTATCGCCATTTTTCACAGTCATTTTTTCCGGTCGAACACCATGTAATAATAGATTCATTCGTGTTAAGTTATATGTAGCTGTATTTTTTTCTTGTCCATAGTAATGGAGATCTTTTCGGTTATCTTCTGTTAAATATCGACTAACCGTTAAAAGTAATGAGCCTGATCCAACAGTAGGGTCATAAATCGATTTTACCTTCGTAGTTTTAGCAACAATTTGTGCCATGACTTCACTTACTTGACGTGGCGTATAGAACTCTCCAGCTTTTTTCCCCGATTCCATTGCAAACTGACCGATTAAATATTCGTAAGCATCTCCTAACACATCACCTTTTTGAAGTGCAACCATATCTAAATCGGCGAATAACTCAATTAATTTTCGAATGTTTTTACTTCGAGCGTTCAAGTTACTTCCTAAAGCAGTGTCTGTTAAATCAATCGTAGAACTAGAAAAAAGTCCTTTAAAATCATCGATATCTCCAGTTGTAGCAACTGTTCGTTCGAAACTTTGTAAGCTCTCTGTTACCTTCTCTAATTCAAATGTGCCTTCACGAATATCTTTTAACCATGTCTGGTATAAGTGTTTAGGTAAAACATAATATCCAAGGACGTTTTGTATCATATTGATAAGATTGTCGCCATAACTTTCATAAGCCTCTTCATAAGCTTGGACGATTTCTTCTTCATTCCCTTTAGCACCACTTGTTTTTACAAATGTTTCAAGTGTTTTATCACTAAGGAACTTATAGAACATTAATCCCAACATATAATCTTTATATCGACTGGCATCCATTGAACCTCTAAGATCATTAGCACCATCCCATAATCTTCTTTTAATATCATCTGATGTAATCATTTCTTTTCCTCCCTGTTTGTACATACATCCTTATTCAAGTGTCTAAAATATCATTAATGAGAATCTACCATGTAAAATAAAGTCCTTCTCCCCATTTTAATCGTTACTTCAAGAAATAGTAAATACCTTGTTCCTAGAATCTGCTTCGAAAATACAAACGATTTATCGAAGTAGCTAATGTCCCATATATCCCATTTTACAAATTACACCATACACATGCAAAAATACTTATGCGTCTGGATGAAAATCCAAAAGTCGTCAGTGGGACATGCACAAGTAGGTATCATTTTAGATATCTAATCACATACCAAAGAGGAAAGTGCAAAGGAATCGGAGGGCATAATTGAAAAAAATTCTGAATTAAGTATTGCGGACAGTTTGAGCCTACTGTGCATTATTAACTGCCTATAACAATATATAATGGCAAACGGGAACCGTCCCTGTTGGTATTCATGATAACTTTTACTTGTTATTTTTCAAAACAAGCACAAGTTTATTAAATATAATAAATTAATAAGTTCTTATACTGTAGAAAATTATTGTACATGTTTGATTATATTTCCTGCTAAAATGTTAAAAAAAAGGCAGATCCTGAGGATTGCCTTTGTTAAAGATACTAATAATTTTTTATATAAACTGTAATTCTTTCTTAATTTCCGACTCAGAAATTTTCTCAGTTTTATAATGTGTGATTTGCACTTCTAACAAATTACTAATTAAATTTTCTTCCTTTAATGAATCTAAATAAAACCTAAAAACTCTCTTTAATTTATTTGACATATTCATGTTATATTTCTTTTTAAAAACTAAAGCTCGTAACAAATTAAGCTCTACATGCGGATTTTTTTCTAAGCTAATATCTAATTCTGCCTTTATTAGAGAATCCCGTAACAAATCTGCATACAAGCTATTAGAATTAAAGTTATATACTACACCATCTATATTTAGATAAACAGATTTTGCTAAGTTTTCTTCACTTGGTTTTAATTCAGTATTTTTAAATGCCCAAGTATTATTTAAGTCCCAAATATCAAAATCTATTCCAGAAACTTTAATTTTATATCCACCAAATCTATTTCTTTTATATTCATAATTTTTTATGAGTTTGTTAAATTCTAATTCATCTTTAAACTTTACAGCAATATCAAAATCTCTGGGATACTGTTCATTTTTGATAAAAATATCACGAATAGCTCCTCCAAAAAATAATAGTTCTCCTGTTTCAGATAACCTTTCAACGAATTCTAGAGTTTCTGAGTATTTTCCAAGCAAACTTAATAAATCATTTTTTATATTGTTTTCAAGTTTACTCATCTCCAACTCTCCTTTACGGTAGCTTTATTCCTAATAGTTCTTGGTGTAAATTAACAGCATAACCATCAGTCATACCAGAAATAAAGTCAGTAACTAATAAAAGTCTATTGTATAATGTTAATTCTGAAAAGTCCACTTCAAGTTTTCCTTCATTAGAAAACCGCTGAATGTGTCTGAAATTTTCTGATATAATATGAATTAATTTTTCATGCTTGCTTTTTGATCTTTCTAATTTGTTAACATTAGTAACCGCTTCTACAAATAACGATAATAGATCAGATAATACTCTATCCCCAACTAATTCTAATGTTAAAACTTCCTTATTTGGATATACATATTTAAAAGCTAAATTTCTTAATTCATCAGCTAACTCTTTTGCAGATGAATTAGTTAATAAATCTCCTTTAAAACTACCACTCATTATTTGATCATAATTGGATTTAAAACACTCTACTACTGCAAAAATCATAATTCCTTGAATAGAAACTTTAAAATTTTGAACATCTATAAGGCTTTTATTAGGAACTTTATTGTTAATTGCTTCTTGCCTGTACTCCTCTAGATTTTTAAATGCAGACTCATATGTATCGCTAAATTTTTCCTTTATTTTTAAATATTCTTCCTCCCAATTAAAAACACCTTTTTTTACTGCATCTTCTATATCTGCAGTTAAATAAGCTATATCATCTGCAGCCTCTAATATGAAGGTAGCAGGATGTCTACATTCTCCAATTCCCACCTTCTCAGATATTTTTTCAAATAAATCATTCTCAGCATAGAAATAGCCGAATTTTTTCTTTCCTTTTTTAATTACATTTTCATCATTTGATGCCCATGGATATTTCATTAATGTTGCTAAAGTTCCGTATGTAAAATTAGCACCAAATGGGTCATTTAAAAATTGTAACTTAGATAAAATCCTTATTGCCTGTGAATTTCCCTCAAAATACATAAAGTCATTTTTTTGTTGCTCATTAAGTTCTCCAAAACTTTCTTGTGCAATTTTGAAAGAATCTTTATCAAACCAATCTTCAAACCACTTTCTAATAATATCTTCACCATAATGGCCAAAAGGTGGGTTTCCTAAGTCATGTACCAAGCATGATACCTCAACTAGAGAAGCTAATTCTTTTGCTCTATAAAAGTTTTCGAATATTCCTTCTTCTATTAGCCAACTACCTATATTCCAAGCTAAAGATCGTCCTAAAGAGGCTACTTCAAGTGAATGAGTGAGTCTAGTACGAATAAAATCATTATTTTGTAATGGAAATACTTGAGCTTTATCCTGAAGTCTTCTTAGTGAAGAGGAATATATAATTCTTTCATAATCTTTATCAAACTCATTTCTATGTGGTAAGCTTTTTCCTAACGATTCTCTTTGTCTATCTGTGTTTAAAAGTTGATCCCACTCTAGCAAATTAATCGCTCCTTCCTTTTTAACTTTATTTTATATTAATTCCCTTATATTTGAAACCTCATATTATATGAACCACTGGACACTATTCAAACCGCTCATTTCTCCTTCTTTCTTCGGCTAACTCTTTCTCACGCTCTTGTCTAATTGCACCCTCTAATATTACTTGTTGTTTGGTCGCCCAATTTGCCACAGACATATCCTGATGTTCCTTTAACTCATAAATTAAAGGTAAACGCCTTTCCATTTCTGCTGCTAGAGACCCACTCCAGGAGCTTGGTAAAAAAGAATACCTAAAAATATCCAATATTTTGATAGGTTCATTGGACCTATCAATGATCTTCAGTGCTAAAGGCGTCCATTGTAAATTATTATCACTTTTACAAGTGCAGTAAGGCATAATTATTCTCGCCAATGATAAGTATCTTGTTTTAGGATTAGCTTCACACCATTCAATAATAACTTGCTCATTAATCTTAGAAATTGGATTCGACCTGGTACGTATCTCATCAAGAAATGGAATATCTATTTCTCTATTATTTTCATTACTTTCTAGAAATGTCTCAAGAAAAGCTTGCGGTTGGGTGGAAGCCAATGCTTCTAATACTCTACTATAATCCCAAGGGTAAATATCATAACTCATAAAACCCTGTAATAACTTATCACCTAGGATTTTTGCATTCTCTTTAGCAGAATTAGTAACATAACTAGTTTTAATAATCTCTGAAAGTTCATAATCACTTCTGTCGTTTCTTGAAGTCTTTCTTTGAAATTGAAACATAGTAAGCAACTCTTGACCTAATCCAATTATTGTTTTATTATGTTGTTCATTCTTTTTTTGTCCATGAAGTCTCATATGAAGTATTTTAATTGCTACTTCTAAGCCATTGGGTTGGGAAGAGATTAATTTTATCAATTTATAAAAGTCGCCATCATTAATAGTTTCGTGCACTCTTCCATATGCTAAATTACTATATTGCCAGATTGGTGAGGAACCACTTTCAAGAGATTCAATTAACCTTTTCACACCTCTTTCATCAATTTCAATACTTGTCTGTAACAAAGGAAATACTCTCGCTGTAGTTTTGTTCTTCAAAGCATCATCTAAAATTTTATTACAAAAACTTGGATTATTCTTTGAAAGCGTATTTAAAAAACCACGAATTACTTGATAATTTACGTTTGATTTTTCTGTATCATTTAATTTGCTTACAAATTCCTCCCAGATTATTTCAGAGTTTAATGTCCCCTCTGCCAATCCTTGTCCAAAATTAAACATCAACCAATTATTACAACTTAAGATATCAGGCAATAATTCATTTAAAATTTCATTATTGGAACCAACTTCATTACCTAAAGATTTAGCAGTATCCTCAATTTGGATAAATTCATCACTGTTAGTTTCGTCAAAGGTATCGACTAAAGAAAAAGAGTCTTCGTATAAAACATAAAGTCTTACATGTTCAACTAAACTTGTTGGTTTTAGAAGCTTATCTAATTCGTCTAAGCGAGATAAAATACCAGTTTCCAAATCTTCTTTGTTATGTTTCTTAATAGACTTAACAGCTACCCATGCTTCACCCCAAAATCCTTTCGCGGAAATTGTTTTTGCACAATGTTCGAGTTCATCATACAAACCTGTTTTAAGCCATAAGCCACTAAATTTTTCCCCGAGAATAACTTTTACTTTATTTGCAACTGGTCCATCATTCATAATATGTTTTAGAGAAAATTGAATAAAAATCTTATACCAATGCTGAATTTCCCTAATATTTTTAGGATAAAATCCATAATCTCTAGAGTGAGCTCCAAACTCAAAATAATGATCGGATATAAAACTATCAGTTTTAAGTGCAACTTCTAACAATAAAAGACCTAGTTCCCTCTCGTTGTGAATATTTGATACCACTAATTTATCAATTATATTTAGTCTTTGTTCGGGAGTAGCTTTTGTACCAGATAAATATAACTGGAACAGTGTCTTCAACATTTTTCTAATTGAATTATAATTTTCGTCTGGCCTTTCAGACAGTGCAAATAGGCAAAGTAAATTTGAAGACCGCTCAAAGTAATCTTGTTCATAAGCAATAGAGCAAAGAAGCCTAGTAAATTCATTGTAATTAGGGTTATCACGAGAAAAAAAGGTATTTGCTTCTTCTAAAAGTAAAACCTTTTCAATAGAAGCAAGAACTAATTCTTGATTTACAGGAGCAATGTTTTTGAGAAGACTAATACCAAACTCATTTAAATTACTAACACTACCTAAAAGTCCTCCTTCATTCAGCCATCTATTTGAAATTTCTTTTGCTTCCTCTGAATCGTGTAGAAAACTTAACCTTCTTGAGAAAGATTTTAATAATCTATCATTTTCTCCTTTTTCAAACGTGTTACAGATAATATTAATAGGTATATTTTCCAGAGCCCTTTGTGCAAGCTTATTTGCTATTGCATGAGGTAAAACTGCTCTCCATATACTTCTTTTTTGCACAAGATCTCGTCGTATAAGTTCACTTACATTTTCATATATTTCCCGTGTTGACATTTCAACTAATGACCCTAATATACTTAGCTCATTATTACCTGTATCATCTATTGAACTATCAAATGAATAAACCAATGAACAAACTTCTGCAGCTTGTAATAAACGGTGATTGGGTTCATTTCTTTGTTCAAACAACCTATTGAAAAGAACATTATCTCTTAACCCTGTTAGATTTTCTCCTCTTTTAACAGTATTGGCTAAAGCTATAGCAATACGTGCATTTCCTCCTGAGAATTCTGCTATAGTCCGGGCATTTACTTCACTTATATGAGAAAAGCGCAACATCAAGATATGGCCAATTAACTCTTTAGATGCTGGCTCTAAGCGAAAGACTTCGGTTTCCTCAGGTTGATCCTCCCGAACATCATATTCAACGGTAATTATACTTAATAAACTATTTGGTTTTCCACCAACTGCTACTAAACGATTATGTAATTCTGGTGGACAATTATCGACAATAAGTGTAGCGCGGCTATTTTGATTTACTAAACGTTCAGCAAGAGTACATGGATCAGGATTAGGACCATCACTTATATCAGTATAGAAAACAGTAGAAGGATTTAACGGGCTATTTCCAATTCTATCATCAAATAAGGCTTGTACTAATCTAGTTTTTCCAACACCCGAGAGGCCGACTAAACGAATATTCGACTTTGGCCGTTCTAGTATTGCTCTTAGTTTATTTAACCCTTCTAAAGCAGATACCCCATCGAAGTTGGAATTACCACTACTATATAGCCGTATTTGTTCATCTAAAAGGTATTCTTCTTTAAGTCCCCCAGGAGACCGAGCCCAATTCCCAAAAGTCCTCCATCCCTGGATAGGCCTTCCGACTTTTTCCCTTACCCAGATACCTAGAGCTGGAAAGCTTCGTACCCACCCGGCTATTCGTTCACGATCATAAAAATCAACTTTTAAATTAGACGTATTTGAAAAATCTTCAACCACTTCCTGCATTGCATCTTTTCTATCTTTTAGAGCAGAGTCAGCAGTTGATCCTTGACTACTAACAATAATATATGCACCATTTAAAGCTATTAAATCCTTAATAACTTGTTTCAGCTCACCATTTACCGTCATCTCTTTATAAATAGCACTACGAGGCATATCTGGCTTTTTGACCTGATAACCTGTATTAGACCTAGGAATAAACCCGTCACTATGAACTGAGGATGTTAATTCAACGCGTACATCAATCCCTCCGTCTTTCGCATTTTGGTGACCACCCCATGTAACGCCTGCTGTTGGTAAATTCATAGAACGAAGTTCGGCCTCACAAAGAAGTCCTATAAGCGACCTTAAATCACTGTCACTCAATTCACTAATATCTCTGCCCTCAATTTCAAACATTTGTATTTGCCCCCCTTTTCTAAATGTGTATATTCTATTCTCTTATACTTTATTATCTTTTATTTAGAGCCCTCTTACATTTATTCTACTAAACTACACATTTTCTTCCAACAAGTAACAAATTTGTAGTACGTATCTGCTATCAGTATACCCTTAAGTAGTCTATCCATATGTTTAATACATTTTTAAAAACCCCATATAGAAAGGCAAAATAATAAAAATTTTTCTGCCCCTACTAGGTATTAGTTATTATTCTGTCTGTAAAAATTCGTGCCCCGGGTATGTCAATCTTGAAAGGTTTACATTGTAGCTATGTGAGACTAAATCCCTTCGGGGTAAACGAAGACGTCCTCCGGACACCAATTCCAGAAAGATCTCTTTACCTTTGATTAGAAAAGGCTTTTTAAAACCTCAAAACCTTCCCCTCATACTTTCTATTGAGATGAGTTAAATTTACTTATTACATTTTTCTAACTTTGTTCTACCTCATTACGAAAGGAGACAGGAGCTATTCCATACTCATTTCAATATCTATAACATTATTGCAACTAAAACCATTGAAAGGATGAATGATTCATGCACACTTGTCACTTCTGTCACTCTAGCATTATTGAAGCCTTTGTAGGTTCAAACAACGAAGGAAAGGTCTACTCTTGCTTTAAATGCTTCATACAAACTCTGAAGCCTTTTAAGTTTGATGAGGAGCTTGTTTACTACCCTATGTTTGGCATACGTGAGATTCAACCTGACGACTCTGTCGTCTTTTATGACAAAGAAGGGAACGAACTTGCTACGGTCTATTTAAAGTCATATGACGAAGGGTTTTTTAGCTATTTGAAAGAAGAACTAGCTCAAGATACAGAGATAGCAACTGAGGATTTTATATTACTTATTGAACCTTTTGATATTCGATTAACAGAATAAAGACAAAACGGGCACTAAATGCCCGTTCTAAGTCCATTTATTTACTGATACATTATAAAATTGTGGGAATATTATTCCCAATTTAATTTTAGGTTCTTTTCACAATGAGCAAGTTACTCCAATAATCCTTGAAGCTCTTCTTGATCATAAGTTTGTTTCTCCAATAGATAAGGGATCAGAATAGCAGCTTGGTACTTATTAATTTCCTCGATATTTATACTAAGTACTTGCTTTTTATTTTTTAGCTTATTCTCAATAAGTTTTATCTGTTTAACAGAAGGCATCTCACTAATCCATTTTGTCTTATGGTTAAGTACCATGCCCTTTTGAGCCTCTTGTATTAATGATATAGCTTTACGATTATTCGATTTAAAGTGAAATGGCATCTCTTCAAGTAATTGCTTATCAATTTGATAGTCAAGTGTTCCAAATTGTTTATGACTATATATAAATGGCGTACGAAGATCGATATACATGGAGATATCTTTAACCAGTTTCGTCTTATCAACTTGCAAAATAGAATCGTTCAGTTCTTTAGTAAGTACCATATACTCGTAACAACTCTCGGCTGCTTTTTTGCGATCAAATCCTTTTAAATATGCTTCTGGTAGTGTACGTTGCAGTAGAGTTGGTTCTACTATGTATGCCTTCAACCATCGGCTCACAATCCTTTTCGTATTCGCCTGATGCTTCTCAATTAAATATTCAAACATTGTATTAATCCTTTCTTCGCTCATTATTTAACCTCAGTCATCTCACTAATATCTATTGATTTTATTGGATTAGGGATATAGTCGATCCCCCAGTCTTTTGGAATTGTTACAGGATTCATTCTTATTTCTTTACAAGCATTTTCATAGTTTCTAAAGGTATTCCTATTTCCTTGGACAACTGTTTGTGTGCTAGTAAGTATTGCTCCTTCTACAAACTGCTTCTTCGCATTTGTCATACCCTTAACCTGAGCTATCAGCTTAAGCCAACTTTTAATATTTTCCTTTTTCCTCCGAATCCACTGAGTCTCCTCCACTATCTTTAAAGCCTCGGCTAATGAATAGTAATCCCCTCTGCCAATAACTCTGTCGTAGTAAGAGAAAAAAGCCCATTCTGCAATATCTGGTCTTAGATAATCATATAAATTACTCTTGTCAGGCAAATAAAACTTTTTTCGTATATGCTTTAATTTGTTATGATTTAAGCACTGTACTTCGATACGATAAATGTTCAGAGCTTCTTCTAACAGATGTTTATCAAAAAAGTAGTTATCTATCTTTTTTGTAATATGATCTAACTTGTCATAATAATTTAATACAACAGTCTTAGACTCCCTGTAAGAGCTGCCGGGCTTGTTAATAGTGTCTTTATAGCGATATGGATCTTTTCCTTTCTTAGCTAGCGACACACACTCTTTTACATACTCAGAAGTTAGGTTCTTGGTAAAGTCTATACGTGATACAAACCATCTGTCAGATTGAGGAAGTGTACTTGATAAACCTTCTATAGCATCATCCAATACATTTCTCAACTTTTCAACCGAACCAAATGAACAATCAAACACATCTATTGTTCTTCTGCCAATTATAAGAGCCTGTGGCTCAACTCTAAGGTAGAATCTGAAGTATTCATTCCCAATATAAGAAATGGATGCAATGATCAGTCCAGGTATGCTCAAAGGTATTTCTAGTGTATCCTTTTTCATTTTTGACTTAACAAGCAATTCTGGTATTTCATGCAGCTCATAGTGGTCTGTAAGCACCTTAATGACCTTTTTTTCATTGGTTATGTGGGTCAATTCAAATGTATGGACCATATAATCACTCCTATTAGTATATATATCCAGATAAGAGTATTATCGCTGTAACACTTGATACAATAGCAATAATACCCTATAAAGTAGTCGTTAATTTGTGCAACCTACTGTGATTCTTTTTTCTTTACCTCATTTTCTTTGCTTTATTCAGTGCTTAATAATAATTTTTTTCATTTTTTAAAAGCTTATGGAATGTAACTCTTGTTCCATTTTCAGTACACTTTGCTCCCAATCCTTGATGATTCCTGGATGAGCTATTAGGAAATCATACATTATCTGCAGTCTATCAGGTATGCACTCCACCTCTACCTTAATGGAACGAATAGAATTGTTTGATTCAAAGAAATAAGCATATGGTCGATCAAAGATCTCCATGAACATGACTAATTGCTCTGCTTTCACCTTGGTTTTTCCTGTTTCTAACCGCCAGTAAGCTGAAAGATCCATATCCATAGATTTAGCCATTTCTTCAAGCGTTAGTTTCTTTTGTCCTCTTGCTTCTCTTAGCTTGTTGTGATTAAATTTCATAGCATCAAATCCTTTCATTAACTTCTAATAGTTTCATTACTTGGATTTTGAGCTATATATAATATTTTGTTGAAAAATGGTAGTTGAATCGCAAATTAATAGTATTACCGTTGATTTTTGCTTATCTCAACATCTTCAACAAATCACTTACTTTTGAATTTACTAGATATAGAGAAATCAACAGATTCTAATCCCTTTATTGCCAAGGCTTTAACGTTTGAATTCTCCCTTTATAAAAACGTTGATTTTATTATGTTCTCTTCGTTTTTATAAAAAGATATAAATTGCTTCGCTTACACCTAGTTTGAATATGATTAGAACTAATATCTGTTTCATTTTGTAAAAGACTTTTATTATTGTCGTTCAGTGATTAATCTCCTGACTTTGCTAAGAGAAAATAGAAATGATAAAACAGCTTTGCCTTTACTTTCTGATACCTATACTTTCTAGTAATCTATCAAGCGCTCTATATGTTTCTATCTTTTCTAGCGTCAATTTATAGACTTGACTTATTAACTTCGCTTCTTTGACCGGCTCCCCATGCTCTAACCTGGTTAATCTACCATAGTCCACTCCTGTTTCTCGAGCAACAAATGCTCTTGATAAACCTAACTTTTCTCGCCACTTTAGTAGCTGATCACCTTCTTTGAACCACTTTTGTCTCGTTCTTTGAACTGATTCCGACCCTTCTTTCGATTCCTCGTCAGAAAATTGTAGATAAGCTTTCTTCATTTCAATATTCCTCCTTTTGATTTTTAATTACTAAAAACAAAAAACGCCCAGTACGTCAAAATATAATCGATAGCACAACAAAACAGTTGAACTACCTATACTTGACGCCTGAGCGTTTTATCTGAAAGTGTTTTATATTTTTCATTTTTCTATTCGTGTAAATATAGCATACAAAGTTTATATTAAAAGGTCAATATTTTTTATTTATTACTAAAAGCCTCTAAGAGCCTTTGGTATTTACTGTTTTTAATTTAAAGCTATGACATATTATAATTTTTTTCAGCTTCTAACAGCGCTTTATATGATGCTATAGCAACTTCTAAATGTTCTATAGACGGCTTAGAAGTAAAGAAAAGATACTGTAAAAGTCCTCCAACCCAATAAAAAGGTGTCATAAATTTTGATTGAATAAGAAAGATTTCAAATCCCAAACAGAAACTTAAAATAATTAATACAAAAATATCTGAGATAAAAAATGAAGATATAAAATAAGTAATTAATATAAAAACAGCAAGATGCGTTCCACAACGTTTATGTATTCTTGACTGTTTAACTACATCAGTCAAAGCAATGCTAGAAAATCTGTTGTACGATGTATCCGTCATATGTTCAGCTCCATGATACTTCCCAAGGTTACTCAATTTGATAACAATTGTAAAAATAACCAATATGATAGCTATTAGAAATAATGAGTGATTTTGCATCCATTCAACAATAATCGATACCGGAAGAAACGATGAACCCTCTGAATTTTTTTCACTATCATAACTTACCGATTTAAGGAAAATAAAAAGTGGAAGAAATACCATTAAATAAATTTTCCACATAACGATTATAGGCCTTGCAAATAAGTATAATCCACGAAGGAACGGTACAACACTAACTAATTCCTCGAACTTAGAAGCAATCTTTCGTTTAGATATATCTATAATAATTGTTCCATCTTTATTTCTTATAGCTTTTGAACTAAAATTCTCGGAATAAAAGGCCACACTTTTAAACCCTGCTGCACCACCTTTAATTATTGACATATTAACTTAACCTCCAATACTAATGATCATTATGATCTCAGTCTTTCCAAAGGGTAATTAATTTCTGATTGTCAAAGATATTAAAACTTAATAACATGATTGCATGTAAAAATATATGTTGACAAGTATCATAGTCATTATTTGTTTCATCATGGAATTTATTAATCTTCTTTAACAACAGAGTCAACTTTTTTATGAGAGGGTTGTTTTTTGATTCAGAATTATATTGAACCTTCATCAAGATACACATGAGGTGTTCATCTATTCTTTCAGTAATTAAAGGCTTATCTAAAACAATATTGAAGATATAGTCATCAAAACCCTTCACTACATCTAAACTCCAAAATTCCGACTCAAATTCATGTTCAATATTATAAAGATCCCTGTATACATCAATTACATTCGCTTTGTATAGATAATAATTATACATAGATTTTAGAGTTTCATTTTCAGGATATACGATTTTTTCACTAATTATTTCTTCTAGTAACTCTTCAAATTCGTCATCCAACTCTAGCACACTGCTGCAATAAATATAGAAGTATTTCTTGGAAGCTATGTAATTTTCTGTACAATCATAGTTTTGAAAGACCCTATAAATTTCTTGAATTCTCTCAGTAAATGAAGGTGATTCCTCAAGAAATTTATTAAGTGTTTTAATTGTAGAGTATGGCATCTTAATATCATCTTTTAAACCACTATACATAGAGAGCAGACCTATTAGTTCATCAGTATATCCATACCCCCAACTCTCTCTCTCCGGAATTATAACTTTTCGTTCTCTCATTTCAGTTATTCGATGTCTTTTTAATCCAGTAATCCTCATAGCATCAGATATTCTTAATTTCTTAGACATAAATTCACCCTCTAATTTGTTCTAGAATTCTATAAATTAATTTTAACTGTAATAGTAGTCTTACAGTCAAGAGCTTACAGCAGCAAAACAAGTTTCATAAGTCTCGTCATCTTGTAATGCTAATATTCTAGAACAATTGAAATATAAGTGTTAATTATCCCTCTGAGCAAACCGTATTGACAAAAAATAATAAATCCTATAAATTATATTTACAAACTGAATAATACTTAGACACTAAAACTAATACACACTATGATAAAGCGCATTCGCGATAAGACACTGTTAGACTTCCTACTTGGAGTCTGCACTTATCAGCGGATGCGCTATTTGTTTATAAAAAACACATAAGTAACTTTATGGTTATGTGACAAGGATTGGATACTCTGATTGTTTCTCTAATGCACATTCAAGGAACCTAAAACATTTCAGATAAAAACGTTTTGAAAAAAATTCATATTAAATCTGGAGGAGAACCATATGCAACAACTATCAGTTAACTTAACAATCCCAATCCCATCTGATTCAGTCCTTATTACAAAAATTGAACTAGAGGAACTAAAACAACAACAATTAACCGGAGTTTATTGGTCAATGAAAGATCTTGAAGCAAGAATCAATCGAAAACATGAATGGATTAAAGAGAATATTCTCTATTCACCTAAGTTCCGAAAATTGCTCGATGTAGAATATGGCGGATTTGTATTTTATCCCCCCAAAAAAGGTCAAACATGGTCTTTTCAGGCAACAAAAATGGCTGATTTTTTGGAGAAAAATTTTCACCGAATATTTTCTATTTAATTGCAATCATTCATAACTACAAAAATTGAGTAAAACTTGTTAAGATAAGGGTGACCTATTATCGGCCAGACACCCTTATCAATTAAGTGAGGGGATATTATGGCTAGCATTCAAAAGAGAGGTAAAACATATCAGTTCACCGTCAGTCGTACTGTAAATGGAAAATCGAAACCTATTCGTAAAGGAGGATTTCGCACAAAGAAAGAAGCTCAAATAGCAGCTGCAGAAATAGAATCACAACTAAGCAAAGGTTTGCTTCCACATCTAACTCCAGTTCCAATAGATGAGTATTTTGACAAATGGGTGAATCTTTATAAGACAAATATAAGTGTTACTACTCGTATGCATTATGAATACACATCTAGGGCAATAAGAACATTTTTCGGCAGTAAACCATTGCAGGAAATCACTAGACATGGTTATCAGATGTTTATCAATGAGTTCGGTTCCAATAAAGCAAAGGAAACCGTAGAAAAAGTCAATACTCATATCCGGGCTTGTGTGAAGGATGCAGTGGATGAACAAATCATACATCGTGACTTTACGAGAAATGCTAAAATAACCTTTACAACGCCTGCTAAAAAATCTGATGAAAAGCACTTACACTACAAAGAAAGTGAATTGCTGTTAAAAGAGATCTGGAATCGCCTTGGTCAAGGATTAGGCTACTCCTTATTACTCCTAGGATTAACTTCTGGAATGCGCTTTGGAGAGCTTGTGGGACTGACGAGAAGCGATTTTGATTTTGTTAATAATACAATCAGAATCAATAAAACATGGGGCTATTTGAAAAGGCATCCTGAAGGATTCGGGCCAACAAAAAATGAGCAATCGAATCGAACAATAAAAATGGATTCCAAGACCATGGGGCACTTTAAAATGCTATTTAAAAGTATGCCTACAAATATTCATCAGTTAGTCTTTTATAGCCCATCTTCCAAATACAAAGTAATCAGCAATACGAATGCAAATAAGCTGCTAAGGAAGATATTAACTGAGCTTAAGATAGATCCAATTACCATGCATGGATTACGACATACTCATGCCAGTGTTCTGTTGTATAAAAAGGTTTCAATTTATTATGTAAGTGAACGACTTGGACATAGTGACATTGATACAACGTTAAGGGCATACACGCACGTCATTAAAGAGTTACGAGAAAAAGATGAGCTTGGAACTATCAATACTTTCGAGAAAATGATTGTGTAAAAAATGTGTAAAATAATTTGAAATTCTATCGATTTCTATCGTAAAGTACAATAAAATAAAAAGCTCACAAATCCTTTCATATCAAGGATTCATGAGCTTTTTCGAATGATTAATCTTAGCATAAATTAATCTAATGATACCGGTGGTCGGGGTCGAACCGACACTCCAGAAGGAACAC
>NZ_BCVE01000038.1 GCF_001591585.1 Niallia circulans NBRC 13626
GTTTGTTGCTATCAGAAGCAACTTTTATATAATATCACAAAAACATATTATATGTCAAATACTTTTTTAAAAGCATTTCCAGTGATTAAGCTAACCAATCTGGCGACTTTTTATATATTATCACCCTTTATATATGAAGTCAATACTTTTTAATAGTATTTTATCTTTATTCCCAAACCCTGTTTTTAATTAATAAAATCAGCTCACAAATAAAAAGAGATTAACTATAAATCCTCACAAAGCTTTCTCTCCTTTGTTCTGAATCTAGATAATCTCAATTGAGTATAATTATACGCTTCATTTAAATAATATATAATTGAATTGCTACTAATGCTGCTACTCCCGGAATCCCTAATATTCCTGATACGGTGGAGGTTGCAAAATTAATTGGCACATGTATACCATATTGATTACCGACCGTATTTAAGAAAAATAAAAATAACGCACCTATCATAATTTTTATAATACCTTGTCCAATCATTCTAAGTGGTTTTATTGGTGTACCAACTACTAACAACAAAATAACCAAACCAATGACAATAGATATAATAACAACCGGGCTCACTGTCCATCCTCCCTTATTATGCTTGTATTTATAAATATGTATCATTTCGATAAATAAGACCTAGGATGGACAACTTTTCATTTTAATTAGCACTTTTCAGCCATGCGCTTATTTACTTTAACAAAGTTGAAAAGATGATGCGAAAACAAAAAAACCGAGTACACGATTCTGATATGCTCCTCATTAAGTAGACAGATAAAATCTGTTATCTAATGGAGGAGCAGTTCATTCTTCACTCGGTCTGCTTATTATTTCAATAAATTTATTTTTCTTTGTTTTGCTTCTTTAAATAAAAAGAAATATTTTGCCTCTGATAATTTAGCCTCACTAATTACTTCATCGGAAGGATCAAAACTCTTATCTAACAAACTTTTATCATTTAACCATTCTTTTTTCAAATGGCTAAATTGAACTAATAGCTTCTCATCAAATTCCTTCCTTAACTTTCCCTTTCTTCGAAAGAACATCGCTAGCCCTCCTGTACCCTACACTTCTCTTCGACCTTCTAATGCTTTAGATAGTGTAACCTCATCTGCATATTCTAAATCTCCACCTACCGGTAAACCATGAGCAATTCTAGTGATTTTAATACCTGATGGTTTGAGCAGACGAGAAATATACATAGCCGTCGCTTCTCCTTCTATATTCGGATTTGTTGCCATAATAACTTCTTGGGCCTCATCATCCTGTAATCTCTTTATCAACGAAGGTACATTAATATCTTCTGGTCCAATCCCATCCATCGGAGAAATAGCCCCGTGGAGAACATGATAAAGCCCGTTATATTCTTTCATTTTTTCCATTGCAATGACATCCTTTGGATCTTGTACTACACATATAATACTTCGATCTCTTCTACTGTCTTCACAGATGTAGCATGGATCTTGATCTGTAATATGTCCACAAACAGAACAATAAGTTAAGTTCCTTTTCGCATTAACTAGTGCTTTCGCAAAATCCAGCACGGTATCTTCCTTCATATTTAATACAAAAAAAGCCAGTCTAGAGGCCGTTTTAGGCCCAATGCCTGGCAATTTCATAAAGCTGTCAATTAGCTTTGATATAGGTTCAGGATAATGCATAATCTCCCCCCTTAAAACATTCCAGGAAGGTTTAATCCTTTTGTAAACTGACCCATTGTAGAATTTGTTAATTCATCCGCTTTTTTCAAAGCATCATTTGTTGCTGCTAAAACTAAATCTTGCAACATTTCTACATCTTCTGGATCCACAACCTCTTCCTTAATAATCACATCAATAATTTCTTTATGACCAGATACAACAACAGTTACCATTCCGCCGCCTGCTGTTCCTTCAATCTTTTCTTCACCAAGCTGTTCTTGCGCCTCTGCCATTTTCTTTTGCATCTTTTGCATTTGTTTCATCATATTTTGCATATTTCCCATTCCACGCATATATACTACCTCCAATTTATAGTTTCCATTGGTTTTTACATAATAGATTACTTACATATATAACCAATAGGTTCAAAATTAATCCTTCACTTCTAATAATTCTTCACCAAATAATTTTATTGCTTCTGATACAACGGAGTTATCTTGTCGCTCTTCACCGTCTCCTTCTTCAGAAGAATCTAAGTGCTGGGAGCTATTGAGAAATTCTTCTCTAATGTTGAGCCATTGATCTTCAGGGACTCCTAATAAATTATACCTTTTTCCAAGGAGTTGATACAAAGAATTAGTGATTGTCTCTATAAATTTAACATTATCTAATGCCATTTGACAGTGGATTTCATATTTAAATTTAATAATGATGGAATCCGTTGATGCAGCAACTGGTTCTGCTTCATTCAGCAATGCAGCTTGCGATCTCATTTGGTTTTGCACAAGAGTATTCAGCATAGCTCCCCAATTACTCTTTATACTTTGCAATTCTTGCTTTGTTGCATTTTTTAGTGTTTCTGTTATTTTCCCTAAAGGTGCTTGAAATCCTTTTCTATTTGTTCTTGTTTTTTTCTGTGTAGGCTGTGCTTCAGTGACTACTGTAACACCCTTTTGCTTAATATTCGCCAACTCTTCTTCTAAAGAAGTTATCTTACTCAGCAAAGATTGGATTTCTGGGATGTTTACATTGGATTGTCCAGATATGTTTGGTGCTTCCAACTGACATAATTTCACAATGGCTACTTCTAAAAATATTCTCGGATGGTTTGTCCAGCGCATATCTTGCTGTGTTTTATTCAGCAAATTTATGAGCTCATAAATTTGTTCATGTGAATGTGTTTCTGCAAGATCTTTAAAATCATCATCCAATAAAACTCTTTCTAAGGATTCCTCTAAATTAGGGGCCGTTTTATAAAGCAGCATATCGCGATAGAAAAAGATGAAATCTTCGATAAATCGATTAGAGTCCTTCCCGGCAAGCAGTAATTCATCTAAGGATTGGAGCCCTCTTACCGTATCTCCATCTAAAATAGCTCTCGACAATGTATTTAAAAAGTTTTGTGAAACAGCACCCGTGACTGTCAAAGCATCTTCAACCGTAACTACTTCATTACTATAAGAAATCGCTTGATCTAGTAAACTTAAAGCATCACGCATTCCACCATCTGCTGCTCTTGCAATCATTTGTAATGCTTTTTCCTCACAAGAGATCGCTGATTCATCCATAATCAATCTCATTCGATTGACAATCGCTTGCGATGTAATTCGTCTAAAATCAAACCGCTGACATCTTGAAATAATGGTTAAAGGAATTTTGTGAGGCTCAGTAGTGGCTAAAATAAAGATTACATGTTTAGGGGGTTCCTCCAATGTTTTTAAAAGCGCATTAAACGCTCCAATTGACAGCATATGAACTTCATCAATAATATATACTTTGTAAGGTACAGAGCTAGGAGCAAATTTCACCTTATCTCTTATATCCCTTATTTCTTCTACTCCATTATTGGAAGCAGCATCTATTTCAATTACATCAGGGATAGTACCATCTGTAATTCCTCTACATGCATCACATTCATTACAAGGTTCACTAATGGGTGCTCTCTCACAGTTAACAGCTTTCGCTAATATTTTTGCCGCACTTGTTTTCCCTGTCCCTCTCGGCCCAGAAAACAAGTAAGCATGAGAGATTTTTTGCTGAAGAAGGGCATTTTGTAATGTCTTTGTTACGTGTTCCTGCCCTACTACATCTATAAACTGTTGAGGACGCCAAACCCGATATAAAGCTTGATAGTTCATAGTACCCTCCATTTTTTATTTTCCTTTTTATTATAGCTTATCCGTTTATATTTTTACATCCATAATAGCATACATAAAGACATGAAAATAGTTATTCTCTTTTTCTAAGAGAACAACTATTTTCAAACAAAAGGAATGCAGCCACTCCCTTTAACTTACAAAAAAACTCATCCACATAGGATGAGTTTTGTATGTATAAATATAACTGCCGTGCACCTTTCATCGACTGGCACCCATAAGCGTTACTTAAGTAGTTAGCTCAGTCCAGGTAACCCTGCGGCACATGGGGGTGTCCACTTAATGCTGCTTCCTTCCGGACCTGACATGGTTCATGGATTCCCATTGCGCAGGACCCGGACGTCAACACCACTTACTTAAGGCAGACCCTACAGGATACCAGCCTCAGAAAGGAATTCAGCCTCGCTAGAGCGGATTGCGAGTACAGGGCACCGCTACCTCCCCGCTTAGCACGACAAAATTGATACCGAAGTATTAGGTGTCCTAAGACACACTCTTAGTATACTGATAATGGACGGAAAAATCAACATAAAGCATTTGTTAATTATTGTAAGCATCCGAATTGCTTGTCTTCCGTTCTTTTTTCTTCTTTCTTCGGTTTCTAATCTCCCGAAAAAAAGATGTTAATAACTGTCCACACTCTTCTGCTAATACACCTGTAATTACTTCACTCTGATGGTTAAATCGGTTATCTTGAAGCAAATTCATAAAAGTACCCGCGCATCCTCCCTTTGGATCAGCTGCACCATAAACCACCCTTGGAATTCGTGACAGCAGGATAGCCCCAGAACACATAGCACATGGCTCTAACGTAACATAAAGCGTAACTTCCTCTAGTCTCCATGTTCCCAATGCTGTGCATGCCTTCTCAATAGCAAGCAATTCAGCATGAGCAATGGCAGATTGGTCTGTTTCTCTTAAATTATGTGCTCTAGCAATTACTTCTCCTTTATAAGCAACAACTGCACCAATCGGCACTTCTCCTATTTCTGCAGCCTTCCTTGCTTCCTCTATAGCTATTTTCATAAATAATTGATCTTGATTTACTTCCATAATTACAGCCCACCTATATAAAAACACAAAATTTGTAATGAAAATTCTTCTTTTACTTAAACTAAGAAAATCAATCCTCTTTTCCAACTAACCTATGCTGGAATTTAGTTTATCTTCCATCGCACTAGCTAATTTTTTATTCTACCATCTTACATAGAAAAGGAGAACCATATGAAATCATCTGACACAGCTCTCTTGATTATTGATATGATAAATGACTTTCACTTTGAGCATGGAAATATTTTAGCAGAAAAAGCATTAATAATTGCAGAACATATTCAATTGCTAAAAAAACAATGCAAAAAAGAAAAAATACCGATTATTTATATCAACGACCATTATAATCTATGGCAAGCTGAATTGAATAAAGTAATTGATTATTGTAGTAATGAAAAAAGTGAACCTATTATTGATAAAATCAGACCTGATGATACCGACTATTTTTTAATCAAACCGAGACATTCTGCTTTTTATGGCACGGCTTTATATACACTACTTCACCAATTGCAGGTCAAAAACCTTATTCTTACTGGAATTGCCGGAAATATTTGCGTTTTATTTACTGCTAATGATGCCTATATGCGAGAGTACCCGCTTCTTATTCCAGATAATTGCATTACTTCTGTTGATAATGAGGATAATCAATATGCTATTCGCATGATGAAGAATGTCATGAATGCGAAAATATTTACATTCAATGAAAATACAATCATTTCTGCTCTTTCTTCCTCATAAACTATAATAATGTATCCTGTCAGGAGGGAAGAATATGCAAATTCACGTTGTTCGTAATAATCAAACATTAACAGGCATTGCAGCTGCATACGGTACTACGGTTAATTATATAGTAGAAGCGAATGATGTACCAAATCCAGACCGATTAGTAATAGGGCAAGCACTCGTTATCCCTATTATCGGCAGCTTTTATTGGGTTCAATCAGGAGATACACTTTGGTCTATTGCTCAACGGTTTCGGCTGAATTATGAACAATTAGCTTCTATCAATTCTATTGCTGTTAACCAACCTTTACAAGTTGGTTTACGTTTATACATCCCCGAGAGGCCGAAAAGACCGGTCGAGTCTAATGCATATGTAGAACCACGTGGTACATATGTCGCACCTAATCTTGAGGCAAGTGCACGAGAAGCAGCTCCTTATTTAACCTATCTTGCACCATTCAGTTTTCAAGCGTTACGAGATGGCAGTTTAAAAGAACCGCTTCTTAATAATTTCCCTGAAATTGCCCAGAGAAATAATAATGTACTTATGATGGTAATTACGAATCAAGAAAATGATCAATTCAGTGATGAACTCGGACGAATCCTATTAAATGAGGAATCCATTCAAAATAACTTTCTCCATAATATTGTTACTACCGCTAAGAAATATGGATTTCAAGATATCCATTTTGATTTTGAATATTTACGCCCGGAAGATCGGGAAGCCTATAATCGTTTTCTCCGTAGAGCGAAAAATCGTTTTTCCCAAGAGGGTTGGTTAATATCTACTGCTTTGGCTCCAAAAACTAGCGCTGCTCAAAAAGGAAAATGGTATGAAGCACATGATTACAGAGCACACGGAGAAATTGTCGATTTTGTCGTTATCATGACTTATGAATGGGGGTATAGCGGGGGACCCGCGATGGCTGTTTCTCCTATTGGACCCGTTAGAGATGTTTTAGAATATGCCATCACGGAGATGCCTCCCTCTAAAATTACGATGGGGCAAAATTTGTATGGTTATGATTGGACCCTTCCCTTTGTCGAAGGAACAGTAGCAAAAGCACTTAGCCCTCAAGCCGCCATTCAACTTGCAGCAGATTATAATGCGGAGATACTATATGATCAAAAAGCACAGGCTCCCTATTTTAAATACACAGACAGTGAAGGCAGACTGCATGAAGTATGGTTTGAGGATGCTCGTTCTATTCAAGCAAAATTTAATTTAATCAAAGAGTTGAATTTAAGAGGAATTAGTTATTGGAAATTAGGTTTAGCCTTTCCCCAAAACTGGCTTTTACTGGCCGATAATTTTCACATAACCAAAAGAACATAGTCAACTTGTTTTCACTTAAAAGAACATGCATGATTCGGCTAAACTCCTGTACACCAAGCAAGACCAATTGGAGTATATTGATTAAAAAAGGAAAGATCTATTTGATAAGATCTTTTCTTTTTTAACTCTATCCAATCAATCGCGAATAAATGGATTTTGCTACACTTATTTCTGATGTTCCATGGATGATCGCACGTCCATCTTTAAAAAGAATTACCCGATAATCATTGTATTGAAAAGACACTAAGTAAGGATTGGTAATTAAGTTTTGGACAAGCGCCTTCCATTGCTTTGAAAGCACATAGAGATCCAACCCCTTTGGCATAGCTGGGCGAATATGAACAGCATCTCTCCCACATAACACCGCTGCCTTTGTTTGATTTTGAAAAGACAAATACGGAAAATCTGCTCTTGTTCCGCATGTAGGACACTCTAATTTTTTTAGCTTTTCAACATTCATTTCCGCATATTCCATTTTCCAAATATCAAAAGAGCGCAATACTGGGAACAGCTTTTCACCGGAAAGAATCTGTATGGCTTGCGATACTTGCATAGCAGCAACCCATTGAACAATAGGACTGATAACCCCTGCGGTATCACAGGTTATTTCCTGGGAAGGGAGCTGTTCAATTAAACAATGAAGACATGGCGCATCCTCCCCAACAACTGGATAGGAAAGCCCATAGCTCCCTACACATGCCCCAAAAAGAAATGGTATTTTCAGCTTAATTGCAGCATCATTTATGACTAATCTTGTTTCAAAATTATCGGTACCATCTATTAGAATAGAAGCACCATCTATAAATTTTTCGATTGTATGACAGTTTATATCCTCCACCACTGCCTCTATAACCGTATGACTGCTAATATCCTTTAATCTCCTCTTTGCTGCAACTGCTTTAGGGAGTTTATCGGCTGCATCCTCTTCCGTATAGAGCTGTTGTCTTTGCAAATTGCTTTCTTCTACGTAATCACGATCGATAATAGTCAGCCTTCCTATTCCTGCTCTTACCAGCATTTCGGAACTAGCTGATCCTAAGGCTCCTGCCCCTAAAATAACGGCATGACTAGCTTCAATATTTCTTTGTCCTTCTTTACCAATAAATAATTCCTGCTTTAAAAAACGACTAGTCAAGATGGAATCATCCCCGTAATCGGACTACTTGCAACACCATAATTCTTCTCTGTGATTCTCCCTGCTTCATATCCCAATCTCCCAGCTTCTATAGCTAATTTCATCGCCTGAGCCATTGTAACTGGATCATATGCATTCGAAACCGCTGTATTTAAAAGTACCCCATCTGCGCCAAGCTCCATTGCATATGCTGCGTCCTTTGGCGAGCCAATTCCCGCATCCACTATAACAGGTACATTACTTTGCTCTATAATAAATTGTAAATTTAGCGGATTGATAATTCCCTTTCCAGACCCAATTGGGGAAGCACCCGGCATAATAGCATGTACACCTAACTGTGCTAACCGTTTAGCCAGCACAACATCATCAGAGGTATAAGGTAACACAATGAATCCCTCTTCTAATAATTGTTCAGATGCTCTCAAAGTTTCTATTGGATCTGGCAGCAGCGACTTATCACAACCGATTACTTCTACTTTAATCATGTCACATAGTCCAGATGACTTCGCAAGTTTAGCAATTCTTACCGCTTCTTCTGCAGTCTTCGCTCCCGCCGTATTCGGAAGGAGAGTATAACGCTTTAAATCTAGCTGTTCCAAGAAGTTAGGCTGTGATTTTTCAAATATATTCATCCTTCGTACCGCAAAGGTTAGAATCTCACTTTCTGATACTTCTACCGCTTTTTTTTGAATTTCAAATGATGGGTATTTTCCTGTTCCAAGTAATAAACGAGACTGAAAAGTACGATTTGCTATTTTTAACATTTTTATCCTCCTCCAACAAAGTGAATTAATTCTACTCTATCGCTTTCTTTTAATACATGTGTTTGGTACTGTTCTTTTCGCAAAATATCTCGATTTATTTCTACTATGACAATACGATTATTTAATTCAAAAAAGTGTAGGAGATCCTCTACTGTAACAACCTCTTTAGGCAGCTGTTGTTCCTTACCATTCAATTGTATATTCAATTACTACCCTCCCCATTAAACTAAAATAGGACGCTCAACTTTAAAGGCATCTAGCCATTCACTTTTTACAGGCATACCCAACATTAAATCTCTAATCATCTTTCCTGTTATAGGAGCTAAAAGAATCCCATTTCTTTGGTGGCCAGTTGCAAAATACAAGCCTTTCATCTCTGGATGCTCTCCTATAAATGGATAACCATCATATGTTTGTGGTCTTAGACCAGCCCACGCTCTCTTCCACTTCATATTTCCAACTTCTGGTATCATCTCCTTTGCTTTTTGTATAACTTCTTCTATCCCATCTACTGAAGGTTCCTCGCTCCATTCATTCCATTTTTTCGTTGCTCCAATAATAAACTCCTTATTGTTTCTTGGTACAATGTAATATTGATTATGAAATACAGAATACTGCAAGGGAAATCCTTCATTTTCTACAGATACACATTCTCCCTTAACCGGGATAACTTGGTGTGATAATCCTAATTTCTGGAAGAAGTAATTGCTCCATACTCCGCTTGCAATGACTACATTTTCTGCAAAAAAATCACCTTGCAACGTTTTTATTACGTAGTCTATCCCCTTCTTTTTGACTCCTAATACGCGGGTATATTCATAAACCTCTGCTCCGAATAGCTGCGCTCCTTTACTTAAACCGTTACATGCTATCAATGGAGTGATATGTACATCCTCTTTCAAAAATGCTGCTCCAATGATGTTGCCAGAAAGCTGGGGAACCATTTTCTTTGCTAGTTCAGCATCCAGCCATTCCACAGATGATAGAGCCAAAATAGTTTCTAGTTCCCTTTTTTCTTCCTCTGAATAAGCAAGCTTTAATAAACCGCCATTTCTTTTCTCAAAATCAATAGCAGTAAGCTCCCTTATCTCTTCATAAAGCTCCTTATATAGAAGCTGACTACTTCTTGCAAATGGATAAAGCTGCTTAAACTCTTTATATTCAGAGTGAGCACCAAGCATCCCAGCTGCTGCACTTGTTGATTTTCCGCCTATTGTATTTGCTTCTAATACAGCTACCTTCCTGTTTTCTTTTGCTAAATAGTAAGCAATAGAACTACCAATAATTCCCCCACCAACAATAACAACATCAAATTTTTTGGTTTCCACACTCTTCACATCTTTCCCTTATTCGTTGTACTGCCCTTAATGGCTGAGACGCTGAAAATATAGCAGACATAATCGCTACTCCATCTACGCCTAAACTTGCTAATTGACCTACTCGTTCTTCATTTATTCCGCCTATAGCATAGAGAGGAATAGTTAGATCTCTCTTTATGCCAGTGATCGATGACAATGCGATAGGTATCTTTCCTTTTTTACTATCAGTTGGATAGCAATGGCCATATATCACATAATCAGCCCGAGCATTTTCTGCTATAATTGCTTCCTGTTGACTATGAACAGATACACCAATAGATAATGTTGGATAAATATTTTTTACTGGTTGAATAGGTAATCCATTGCCTGGTAAATGCACATGTGTTAAAGAGAGCAATGCTGCAACATCTAGGCGGTCATTTATGATTATTTTCCGGACTGGTATCCCTTCCTTAAGCAGCCTCTCACCAAGTAAATAAATTTCTTTTGGGCTTTTTGCTTTCTCTCTAATTTGCACATAGTCCACATATGGGTGGATTTCTAATAAAATGGAGGAGAGTCTTTCAAAAGAATGTTTATTATCTGTTACAGCCATTATCTTCATTTCATCACCCCCAACTATCAATTCAGCGTTTTAATATTAAAATTTTTAAAAAAACAACAAAAAACCACTTTCCCCATAATAGAAAAGTGGTTAATAATTACACCTAATGAAAAAAGACCATTAGGCACACATATTTAAAGGTATCCACTTTCCTACGCAGGTACGAACCTGTTCAGGTTTTAAGGGTTTAAAAGTAACTACTTTATTCTCAGCCCTTATCAAGGGATCCCCTAGTGTGATTCAATTATAAACTTTACCCATATAATACCATAGACTGATAATTTCGCAATAATAAAATTCTCAATTTTTTTACTTTTTAATCATTTATTTAAAAAGTACTCCTAGAATCTAAAAATATTTTTTTCAGGAAAAAACAAGCATATGTCCACATTCCCTTCCATGTGTTAAAATGACTCTTGTACTATTTTTATTACCTACTAAAAGAAGCAATCCTTATAAAAGCTGTTGTCCATTGATAGCCATTAATAGGCAGCCTAAAAAAGTGCGCTTCTTAAAATAAAAGAACTGGAGGGACAAGTGTGAATAGTATCCCTTTTATTACAGTAGAAGGACCTATCGGAGTGGGGAAAACTTCTTTAGCTAAATTGCTCTCAGAGTATTTTCAATACGAACTTCTTAAGGAGATTGTAGAGGAAAATCCCTTTCTCGGAAAATTTTATGAAAACATTGATGAATGGAGTTTTCAAACAGAAATGTTTTTCTTATGTAATCGATTTAAGCAATTAAACGATACAAGAGACCATTACTTAAATAAAAACACACCTGTAGTTGCAGATTATCATATATTAAAAAATCTCATTTTCGCAAAAAGATCCCTGCAGGATAGTGATCTAGACAAGTATGTTCGGATATACGACATATTAACAGAAGACCTGCCGATGCCGAATATTATTATTTATTTACATGCAAGTTTAGATACGCTTATGGCAAGAATCAAAAAAAGAGATAGAGACATCGAAAAAAATATTAGTCCTCTTTATCTAGAACAACTAGCTTCTGATTACGATGTTGTCATGAATGACTTCAAAAAGAATAACCCACAGATCCCAGTATTAGATTTCAATGGTGATACATTGGACTTTGTTCAAAACAAACAAGACTTAATAAAAATTATAAACGCAATAAAAGAAACTTTAAATATAGGAGCCTTTAATCATGAATCTACGAACAAAATATAATATTCCGAGTAATTCTGTTATTACAATTGCTGGAACAGTTGGCGTAGGAAAATCTACATTAACAAATGCACTAGCAGATGCCTTGCAATTTAGGACTTCCTTTGAGAAAGTTGACACAAATCCATATCTTGATAAATTTTATCACGACTTTAGTCGCTGGAGTTTTCATCTGCAAGTATATTTTTTAGCAGAACGATTTAAAGAACAAAAGAGAATCTTTGAATATGGCGGCGGATTTATTCAAGATCGTTCCATTTATGAGGATACTGGTATATTCGCAAGAATGCATTATGAAAAAGGAACCATGTCGGAAGTAGATTACGAAACATATACAAGTCTTTTTGAAGCGATGGTTATGACTCCATACTTCCCACATCCGGACCTTTTAATATACCTAGAAGGCTCTCTCGAAGACATTTTACAGCGTATTGATCGAAGAGGTCGAGAAATGGAAAAGCAAACGCCAATTGATTATTGGAAAGAGATGCATGGAAGATATGAGAAATGGATTGATTCTTTCTCAGCATGTCCAGTACTTCGTCTAAATATTAACGAATATGATGCAATTGCTGGCAGCCAATCTATCGAACCTATAATAGAAAAAATAGGTACTATTCTTCAACATAAAAACTATAGCAAAAAAGCGTAAAAGGACTTTCCATGTTTTCCCTTTTACAGCCAGGCGTTCATCAAAAAGTCTGGCTGTAAAGAAAACAAAGGAAAATCCTTTTTTATTTATTCAATCTATGGATGCTACTAGTAATAATTTTTATAAAAAAGCCTTATAAAACATAAAAAACCTGCTACCGTAGTAGCAGGTCACATATATCTCCAAATATTATGCGCAATGTAAAATATAAAATCATGGAGGAGGAAAGGGGATTCGAACCCCTGCGCGGTTTGACCCGCCTGTCGGTTTTCAAGACCGATCCCTTCAGCCGGACTTGGGTATTCCTCCATCAGACAAGTAATAATATATCATCTATTAATTCATAAGTCAACTATATTTTTTATTTTTATTTTTCTAATCAAAAAGTTAGGAAAAATAGCTGACCTCCAAAGGATATACAATCCTTCTAAAGAGGTCAACCCTTTTTAACTGTTTAACCTATTATTCGGGTGCAATTACTTCTCTATTTCTCATATAAGGTCGTAGTACTTCAGGAATTATCACACTACCGTCTGCTTGCTGATAATTCTCTAAAATCGCAGCAACTGTTCTTCCGATAGCAAGGCCAGATCCATTCAATGTATGCACATGCTCCGGTTTTCCTTTTGGCTCTCTACGGAATCGAATATTAGCTCTTCTTGCTTGGAATGCTTCAAAGTTACTGCAAGAAGAAATTTCACGGTACATATTGTAGCTTGGAATCCATACTTCAACATCATATTTCTTTGCCGCTGTAAACCCTAAATCACCTGTACACATGCTCAATACACGATATGGTAAACCTAGAAGCTGTAATACCTTTTCTGCATTTTTGGTTAAAGACTCTAACTCTTCATAAGAATCCTCTGGCTTAACAAACTTAACTAGCTCTACTTTATTAAATTGATGCTGTCTAATTAATCCTCTAGTATCTCTTCCAGCAGATCCTGCTTCTGAACGGAAGTTTGCACTAAATGCAGCATACTTGATTGGTAGCTGATCCCCATCCAGAATTTCATCTCTATGCAAGTTCGTTACTGGTACTTCAGATGTTGGAATTAAGAAATAATCTTCTTTTTCTATTAAGAAAGCATCTTCCTCAAACTTAGGTAATTGGCCAGTTCCTGTTAAGCTAGCTCGATTTACTAAGAATGGTGGGATAATTTCTTTATAGCCATGTTCCTCTGTATGCAAATCAAGCATGAAATTAAATAACGCTCTTTCTAGTTTTGCCCCTAATCCTTTATAAAATACAAAGCGGCTTCCTGTCACCTTCGCTGCTCGTTCAAAATCAAGTAAATCTAAATCTGTTGCAACATCCCAGTGAGGTTTTGGTTCAAAATCAAATTTTCTAATTTCGCCCCATTTTCTAATTTCAACATTATCCTCTTCCGTATCTCCTACTGGAACACTTTCATGAGGGAGATTTGGAATACCGAGCATAATTGTTTGTAATCTTTCTTCTACATCACGGAGCTCATTATCATATTCTTTAATTTTTTCGCCAACTTCTCTCATTTCCACAATAAGAGCTTCTGCATCTTTTTTCTCTCTCTTTAATACAGCAACTTGCTGAGAAACCTCGTTTCGTTTACTTTTTAACTGCTCTGTTTCAACGATTAATTCCCTTCTTCTGACATCTAATGCTTCAAAATTATCAAGCTCTGATAAATCTTCTCCTCGATGCTGTAACTGACTTTTTACAAAATCAAAATTAGCACGAACAAATTTGATATCTAACATTATTATTCCTCCTATGTTTTATTTCTACATGCAATCTACTGTTACAACGCCCTGTGATCTTAATCTTTTTTGCAAATAAAAAACTCCCATCCCCAAAAGGGACGAGAGTTACCCGCGTTGCCACCCTAGTTAAAAGCATAAAACTGCTTTTCACCTTAAAGATCATAACGGTTTTCAGCCGAAAACAATTACTTGCAGCATGTGCGTTCCTTGTTTTTACTCTAGGATGGATTCGCAGGCTTTATTCACCGATTCACACCAACCATCGGCTCTCTTTAAAGAATAAGTAACCTGTTACTATTTCCTATCATAGTAGATTCCATATATTAGTTGCATTTATCTTACTATAATTATTTCCGAAATTCAACAGCTTATGCAAATAAGTGTTGCTTCGCTTCCATCGCCATCTTAATAAAATAGCCAGTTAAGCGATGATCCTCCGTTAACTCAGGATGGAAAGAACATCCTAAGAACTGACCTTCCCGCGCCGCTACAATATGATTATTGTATTTAGCTAAAACCTCGACATTTTCACCAACACTAACAATATGCGGTGCTCGGATAAATACAGCAGTAAAATCCTCCGCGACTCCTGCAATATCTAGGTTGACCTCAAAGCTCTCTCGTTGTCTCCCAAAGGAATTACGCTCCACTTGTACATCCATTACACCAATATGTGGTTTATCATAGCCTTTAATGGAGTTTGCCAATAAAATTAACCCTGCACATGTCCCAAACATTGGTTTCCCTGACTGAGCAAATGCCTGCAGCGCCTCCATAAATTCATATTTATCAATCAAGCGTCGCATAGTTGTACTTTCTCCACCAGGGATAATAAGACCATCAATGTCATCCAATTGTTCTACTTTCTTTACGACAACTGCCTCTGCATTATTCGCTTCAATTGCATTAACATGTTCTCTAACAGCTCCTTGTAAACCAAGGACCCCTATTTTTATGTTTGCTGTTGCGCTCATCTTACCAACCACGCTCTTGCATACGAGCTTCTGGAGCTAAACTAGAAATTTCAATCCCTTTCATTGCTGTTCCAAGGTTTTTAGAAATTTCCGCAATCAGCTCATAATCTTGATAATGAGTAGTGGCTTCTACTATTGCTCTAGCAAATTTTTCAGGATTATCTGATTTAAAAATACCAGAACCAACAAATACACCATCGGCACCTAATTGCATCATTAAAGCTGCGTCAGCAGGCGTTGCAACACCGCCAGCAGCGAAATTAACAACTGGCAGGCGGCCTAGACTTTTAATTTCTAAAAGAAGCTCATATGGCGCTCCTAATATCTTCGCTTCTGTCATTAATTCATCTTCATTCATATAAACAACTTTACGGACTTGTGCATTTACTTTTCTAATGTGACGGACTGCTTCCACAATATTTCCTGTTCCTGGTTCCCCTTTTGTACGAAGCATAGAAGCACCCTCGCCGATACGTCTTGCTGCTTCTCCAAGGTCACGACAACCACATACAAATGGAACAGTATATTCATTTTTATTTAAATGAAACTCTTCATCTGCCGGAGTTAGAACTTCACTCTCATCAATATAATCCACACCCATAGCTTCAAGCACTCTTGCTTCGACAATATGACCAATACGCGCCTTTGCCATTACAGGGATAGTTACAGCATTCATTACTTCCTCTACTATTGTAGGATCAGCCATTCTAGCAACTCCGCCAGCTGCACGAATATCTGAAGGAACACGTTCAAGAGCCATAACGGCTACTGCTCCTGCTTCCTCTGCAATCTTGGCCTGTTCTGCGTTGATGACATCCATGATTACTCCGCCTTTTTGCATTTCAGCCATACCACGTTTTACTCTATCAGTCCCAGTTTTCATTGTTTGCCCCCTGTAAAGTATCTTTTTCTTTCAATTTCCAAAATTATTGTTCTTAGCTATTAAATGGTTTTTAATTAAAACCAACCTTTTACTGTATCAGAAACGCTCCCCCATACATTGGCGAAGAATGAACCAATTCCGCGCATTGCCAGAACAAACCAATTTGCCTTTTCAACTGTTTCGTTTGCTACTAAATCCACTTGTGCCTTCTCTTTTCCATCATTTGTTAAGAATGGCACATCTTTTCCGTCCTTCGTTTGCACTGTTACATAACCAACCTTATCTCCTTTTTTAATTGGAGCTGTTAGTTCACCATCTTTATTTAATTTCTTCTTATCTAGTACAACCTTGGCAACGTAGTTTTCTTTCTCATTGTTTTTGATTACTAAGTTAACGGCATCTTTTGTTCCAATGCTTACTTTATCTTCTTTTCCTTTTATAACATCAATTGTTTTATTTTTTGCGTCTACGTAACTTGCTGGAAGTACCTCTTCAGTAGAAAAATTATTAAAAGCATAGTCTAAAACTTTTCTAGCTTCTGCAAAACGAGAATCCTTTGTTTCACTTTTCATAATAACGACAATATATCGTTGATCACCTTTTTTTGCAGTAGCGGTAACATTAAATTTAGCATAATCAGTAGAACCTGTTTTTAACCCATCTACACCCTCATATCCATAAATTAGAGAAGGAATTAGCCAATTAAAGTTTTTATATTCTCTTCCATCTCTAAACTTTAAGCTCGGCATACCAGATGTTTCTAGTATTTCTGGAAAATCATTGATTAAACGATATGCTAGCTTAGCAACAGCCTTAGCAGACATTTTATTTTCATCTTTTTCAGATCCAGCTGGGATATTCCCTAATAAATCACTGTTATTCAAACCAGAAGAGTTAACAAATTTGAAATCCTTTAACCCTAATTCCTCGGCTTTTTTATTCATTACACTAATATAATTTTTCTCTGTACCAGCAATTAATTCTGACAATGCAACAGTAGCTGCATTTCCTGAGTGGATTGCCATTGCTTCATACAATTCTTTAACTGTATACTCTTCTCCTTCAGTTAACCCTACATTTGATAACTCTGGAGCTCCAGATAATCTATGAATATAATTATTTATTTTTACCTTTTGATCCCAAGAAATTTTCCCGTTCTTTATCGATTCCAGAACAATATATTCTGTCATCATTTTTGACATGGAGGCAACACCAAGGAGTTCATCTGAATTTTTTTCATATAATATTTCCCCAGTCTTAGCATCTACCAGTATAGCTGCTCCTGTATCTAATCCTAGTTCGTCCTTTTCAGCAGCATTTGCTTGATAGGGTAGAACCGTTGATAGTGTACTTAGGAAAAGTACAGCAATGATGAATGACACCGTCCACTTTTTTACTTGTTTCAATATTAAAACCTCCAAAACTATTTTATCTATTAATCTATCTTTATTTTTAAGTTAATTATTTCCCTTGTACAGTTTAACATAAAAAAAATAAAAAAAATAGACAGTGACATCTTCACTGTCTAAAGTAAATTAAGGAAACTTTCCATAAACTAATATAACTCTAGCCTTCTTTGTTTAAGAAAGAGAATAGTTTGGTGCTTCTTTTGTAATTTGAACATCATGTGGATGACTTTCTCTTAAACCAGCACCTGTCATTTTTACAAATTGTGCATTTTCTCTTAATTCATACAAATCTTTTGTTCCACAATATCCCATACCTGAACGGATACCGCCTACTAATTGGTAAATAGTATCGGAAAGTGGTCCTTTATAAGGAAGTCTGCCCTCAATACCTTCTGGAACAAACTTTTTATTATCTTCTTGGAAATAACGGTCCTTCGATCCCTTTTCCATTGCAGCAACAGAGCCCATTCCTCTATATACTTTAAATCTTCTTCCTTGGAAAATCTCTGTTTCTCCAGGGCTTTCAGAAACACCTGCAAGTAAACTACCTAACATCACCGCATGTCCACCTGCAGCCAAAGCTTTTACAATATCACCAGAGTATTTAATTCCTCCATCTGCAATAATTGATTTACCATGCTTTCTTGCCTCGGTAGCACAGTCATAAACTGCTGTAATTTGAGGTACACCTACACCAGCAACTACACGTGTTGTACAAATGGAACCAGGTCCAATACCTACTTTAACAATGTCTGCTCCGGCTTCAATTAAAGCTTTTGTTCCTTCTGCCGTAGCTACATTACCAGCAATAATAGTTAAATCAGGGTACGCATTTCTAATATCTCTGACACCCTCTAGCACACCTTGTGAGTGGCCATGAGCAGTATCAATGACAACTACATCGACATTAGATTTAACAAGCAGCTCAACTCGTTTTAATGCATCGTTTGTTACCCCAACTGCAGCACCAACTAATAATCTTCCTTGAGAATCTTTTGCTGAATGTGGAAATTCAATTACTTTTTCTATATCTTTAATGGTGATTAATCCCTTTAATACACCCTCTTCATCAATTAAAGGCAATTTTTCAATCTTATATCGTTGTAAGATTTTTTCTGCTTCCTCTAATGTAGTTCCTACAGGAGCCGTTACTAAATTTTCTTTGGTCATAACATCCGAAATTTTAATGGAAAAGTCTTCAATAAAGCGAAGGTCACGGTTAGTAAGAATACCTACTAACTTTTGCTCTTCGTTGTTATTAACAATTGGCACACCAGAGATTCTATATTTACCCATTAGATGCTCTGCATCAAATACTTGGTGTTCAGGGGTTAAAAAGAAAGGATCTGTGATTACACCACTTTCTGAGCGTTTTACTTTGTCTACTTGTTCAGCCTGTTGCTCGATAGACATATTTTTATGAATAATACCTAATCCACCTTGTCTAGCAATAGCAATAGCCATTTCTGCTTCTGTTACAGTATCCATTCCTGCACTAATTAGCGGAATGTTTAAATTTAAATTTTTTGCTAATTGTACTTTTAAGCTTACATCACGAGGCAAAACTTCAGATTTAGCTGGAATTAAAAGAACATCATCAAACGTTAATCCTTCTTTAGCAAATTTACTTTCCCACATTTTAACGCCTCCATATTGTTAAAAATATTATTAGTAGGTTATCAATTGGACAAAATACTGTCAAGGTCAGTTTAATATGTTTAATTTTTCAAAAAATTTAAGGAGGTTTACAAATGTCCAAATTCTACAAAGGCTGGAGCTCTTATAGTTGTTTTTTTTCAGCAGAATACACCCAAAATTTTCTAAAAAAATGTTATCGCAATTTACATATTTCTGATATAGACTCTAAAAGTTATCAGAATTGTTATCCCTTTATGTACTTTTTAGAACACGGCAAATTGTATTATCACCAAGCTATAAATGCTCCAATGAGTATTCAGCCCATTCTCTTATTTTATGGTCTTGTTCATTTAATAAAAGCATGTTTGCTTACGATCGACCCTAATTATCCAAACTCCACCTCTGTTCTTGCCCACGGAGTTTCAACAAGAAAACTAAAAAAACAACAGTATTTATTTTTCCAGGATGAAGTAAAGATTCAAAAAAATGGACTTTTCACTTATATGGCTGAAAAAATGTTTGCCTGCAAAAATTTAGAAGGGGAAAAAGTAAAAATGGGGCATCTTTTAAGTCATATCCCTGAATTATCTAACTTATTTCAAGCATTAGAAGGAAGACCAACCTTTTTTAAAGTACATGATCAAACAGGTAATAAAATTATTATTTCGAATCAAATATTAGATTTATACTATATGAACATAAATCACTTTAAAAATTATTTAGAAAGGAATCATAGTATACAATTAGAGGGAATAGAAGAGAATAAGAACGAGTTGACCATTCGCCTGTTAGAACCGCTCAGCCAAGGTAGTTTTATTAAATGGGATAGTAAAGAAGAATCTTATGCCGTTTCTGCTGATAAAGAAAAAACTTGTTTTTCCAATGAATTATTAAGCCATTATTTAATCCTATATAATTTAAGTATGATTGCACGGTATGAAATTGAATGGTGGAGTGAACTATTAAAGACGATGCCAAATAGAGACTATCCCTTTATTGAGTCTTTTATACAAGTTTCCGCAGAAAAAGGTCCTGAATTAATTTATCAATTTTTAGAGAATCTAGCCATAAGCTAAGACTTACCAATTTCTGTCCAAGACATATTTGCCCACTAAAAGGCAATTTTTATTTAAAAAAAA
>NZ_BCVE01000039.1 GCF_001591585.1 Niallia circulans NBRC 13626
TTATCGTAGGGAGGTGTCCTGAAGTTTGCTAGGCGGTAGGCGCCGGAGCTAGACATTCAAGAAAAGCGCAGGGCACCCGGTTAGAATTTATAGTACTTTTACTATTGGACGAAATCGGCAAAGCAATTGTTTCATGATTCACAAAGCAAGTAAGAAAGTTTATTCTTTCAAAATAAAAAAGGGGTTGTCCGAAAAGAGAAAATCGTTAGACTTCATCTTTTTTGGGACACCCCTTTATCCTATTCTTCCGTTTCGGTCTGTTCGTCTTTCTTAATTCGTGATAATGCTAATTCATACGCGTCGTTACCATAATTTAAGCATCGTTTTACACGAGATATAGTTGCGGTACTTGCACCTGTTTCTTTTTCAATTGTATGATAAGTATTGCCCTCTCGAAGCATCCTTGCAACTTCTAACCGCTGCGACAGTGATTGAATTTCATTCACTGTGCATAAATCATCAAAAAACTGATAGCATTCTTCTAAACTCTCTAGGGAGAGAATGGACTCAAATAATTGATCCAACTCTCTTCCTCTTAATTTATCTATTTGCATAGGAACCTCCATTTTTTCCTTAATGAATTACTCCATGGATTAAAAAACTATTTAATCATTTTTTCAACGTAACAGCACTCTTTAGGCCTGGGGTAGAAGGAATAATATTTATCCATGTCTTTCCTGGTACGAGTCCAACTTGTTTATCTTCTTTAAATGGGAGAATTCGCCCGTTTATATTTTTCCAATTTACTTCCTGCCATCTTCCATGCTGTAACAAATATGCATTGCCGCCAGATAGTAAATCAATGTCTTTCCTTCCTTTATTATCAACAACCTTATGACTGGTTTCAATAATAAAAACATTATCTACCGCAACAGATGCCTTAGTCTCATTATCTATTGTTTGTTCTCCATCTGAAAAACGAATATATTTCTGGACATCCTGATCATATAAAAACTGTGAATTATAGTTTGGATTTTCCCCATAATTAATGCTAATCGAACTTGACTCTTCTCCCTCGATTTCCTCTAACCCCTTTGTATTTAAAAATAACAAAGGTTCTGGTGCCCCCTTAAGTGAATAATTCTTTGCATTTGCCCCCTTCTCAATATTAGCAAAGCTTATGTAAGAATTATGAGGTGCAACTCGGTCAGGGGACCTTTTAAAGAGGGTGCCATCATACTCCATCCCATTTAAATTATCAATATAACCGTTTGTAAGTAGTTTTTTTGCTTCTGGACTATATCCATGAGCAATATATAAACTATTATAACCCTTTGCTAGCTCGATATAATAGTCTCGGGAACTACGGACAGGGCCAATAAGCTTAGGGTTTGAACTTTGAAAAATCGCTAGAAATCGGGTAACTTCTCCTTCTGCTAATACTTCATACACAATATCTGCTTCTGTCAGTCCTGTTTGAGGTCTCGCTTTAGGATGATTATTAATCATAACAGAAACTGCACGATTCGTACTTTCTGTGTTACTTGGCAGCCCAGATAGTGGATACAAAGTGGAAAGATCTGTTATCCCCTCTTCATCCTTCGCTCCATTGCTGGTCTGATTACCATTATGTTTTCCTACATCTTTCGGTTCACTATTGCAGGCTGTTAAGATAAAAAGCAGAATTAGAGAAACAATCCACCTTTTTTTCATAGCCCCCTCCTATTTTGTTATCGGTGCAATGGGAATGTTTGTGACTATATAACTACTCTGCTTATAAGAGAATAGAACTTTATCCACTAAATATATCAGAATATTCTAATTAAACAACAGGACTCTTTTATATTTTAACGCATTATCGCTGGAAAGAGTACAGTTTTATTCATTACATCATATAAACCTTTTTGGGTTATTCGAATATATGGTAAATGAGTGGAGGTAAAAAATACAATTGTATAAATTGGGTCCTCATAACGATAACCTCTGTCCTTTATATATTCGAATAGTTCTTTTTCTTTTTCAATTAATTCTTCCATCGGCATGGAAGCCATCATCCCTCTTAATGGCAAAGGAATTTCTATATCAATCTTGCCGTCTTTCACTAAGACAATCCCTCCGCCTATTTCTTTTAATCGTTCAAATGCGGTTATCATATCTTTTTGACTTTTTCCTAATAACACAATATCTCCATCACCTGTATAAGAACTAGCCATTCCTCCAATTCTATTGGAGAAGCCCTTTAATAAAGTATTGATTCGCCATTCTCCTTCTCGGTCAATCAACATGAAATAACATTCATCATGTTCCTCTGTCAGAATAGTATCAGAAACATTAATGGAAATGGAATATGGCTTTGTAATGACGGCATTTTCCAAGCTTATTCCAAACGGCATCGAAAATTGCATATCAAGACTATTTACATTCCACTTTATATCTAATGGACTTAAATCAAACTGTTTCCAATCAACAGGAGGATACGCCTCTTTCATTTCTTTGCCATCTTTTTTCACCCAAATTCCTTTGGCTAATACAGAAACAGGAGTTGGATTTTTTTTATCCTTCAGAAAGTTGATATTTGCGACTCTTCCAGTTGCAATATTCCCATGCAAATGTTCCATTCCATGATATTTAGCGATATTAATGGTTGCCATATTATAGGCATCTATTACTGGTACGCCATGATTCATCGCAATCCGAATAAGCTGATCAATATGACCATTTTCATAAAAGGAAGAAGGAGATCCATCTGTTGTTAACATAAAATAATCATAATGTTCAATTCCCAATTCTTTTATTTCCTTTAATAATTTCGGTAAATCTGGGCGAATAGACGAATAACGAAGACTAACTTTGTATCCTTGGAGCAAACGATTTAACACTTCTTTCCCTGTCATTGCTTCATGATCACTATCCACTCCGAGCAACATCAATTTGGCCAGTGTTTTCTCCGATGCTCCTGGAAAATGTCCCTCAATTCTTTTTCTTAATCTCTTCGTCTCCTGCATCCAATGAAGCATCATATCGTCACCATCGAGAAGCCTCGGCCATCCCGTTAGCTCTCCACCTTGAATAACTGCCTCATGCTCCAGCCAACTTTTTACATTCCCATGAGAAAATACCAGTTCTTCCTCTTGTAACTCTGTTTGAGCATCATACCTGCCCCACCATAATATGGTGGAAGGAATATCATTCATAAAGTTCAAAAAAGTAAACGCTTTCTTTTTTTCTAACTGCATAGCCAATACTAAGTTATCATTTATATGTGTCGTTGTTCCAAATTGTGATGTATATCGGGCTAATGTTAGGGGATTATAAATTTGAAAAGGATGCGCATGTGGTTCAATGTACCCTGGAACTAAAAAAAGATTAGTGCAATCAACAATTTCTGCTCGATCTATTTGTTTGGGCATATCGTTGCCCACATAAATAATTCTATCTTGATATATCCATATATTAGCAAGAAACCACTTTCGTAAGACCTGATTTAAATAAGTTGCATTCTTTAAAACGATTGAAGGGGATTTTTCACCATTCAAAATGGATACATGGTCACGCAAAACTTTGTTTTTCCATCGATATCGTTGAGCTAACACTACGCTTCCTCCCTTTTCATATCTGTAACCTGTATATAAAAAAATGTAACAATTTTTCTTTATTTATTTGATGAAGAAATTGTATGGAATTTCCTAAGATTAACATTATTTTACCATATAAAGTAACAATTCATATTACCGTTTTGTTAAATTTATGTAGGAGGAACGAAACTTATGAATCCAAAACAAAATATAAGTTTGATTAACGCGCTTATTCGAATTACTTGCGGCTTTACATTTCTCGCATGGAGCACAGCAAAAATGGCCAAGAAGCCTTATAAACAATCTTATTTACTTATTGCTCTACTTGCTGGAATGAAAATTGCAGAAGGGATTGTTCGTTATTGTCCAATTGTTGCTCTTTATGAGAAAAAGGATGCAATTATGCCAAAATCCGAGCACAGCCATTCTAAAAGTAAAGGTTCCAATATACCTTCATCTGGTAATAGTAAAACCACTAAATCTGCTTCGTCATCTAAGGAAGTTGCTGAGATGATGGAACAATTTAGTCCAGAGAAAATATTTTCCCCAGATGATATGAAAAAATAATCACTACATGGGCTATCCAAGAGATTGGATAGCCTTTATCTCTTACTGATTATAGGTTTAGGATTACTTGGATGTGGTAAATGCATAACAGAAATGAACGAAGGAGCTGATCAAATGACAAATCCGAAAAATCCACTGGATCTATACTATAACGATAACTTTCCAAAACAATATCAGGAGCCTCCTGGTGTCCAAGCTAAAATGGACCCCCAACCTGACTGTGGAGAAACTAGCTATCAAGGATCTGGTAAATTAAAGAATCGAAAAATATTAGTTACCGGTGGCGATTCTGGAATTGGGCGTGCAGCTGCCATCGCTTATGCTCGTGAAGGTGCAGATGTAGCGATTAACTACCTTCCAGAAGAACAAGAAGATGCTGATGAAGTACAAAAGCTAGTCGAAGCAGCAGGGCAAAAAGCTGTTCTTATACCTGGAGATTTAAGTGATGAAAGTTTCTGTAAAGACTTAGTGGACAAAGCCTATAATGAGCTTGGTGGACTCGATGTATTAGCTTTAGTTGCAGGTAAACAACAAGCAGTTGATGATATTATGGAACTTTCTACAGAGCAGCTACGAAAAACTTTCGAAGTAAATGTATTCTCTCTCTATTGGGTAGTGAAAGCAGCACTTCCATACTTACCAAAGGGAGCTTCTATTATCACAACTACGTCTGTTCAAGGCTATAACCCTAGCCCAAATTTACTAGATTATGCTCCATCTAAATTTGCTATCAATGGCTTTACTCGTGGACTTGCCAAGCAATTAGCATCTAAAGGAATCCGGGTAAACTCCGTTGCTCCAGGCCCAATTTGGACTGCCTTACAAATTACAGGCGGACAGCCAAGTGAAGCCATCCCAACGTTCGGTCAGCAAGCTCCATTAAAACGAGCAGGACAACCAGTCGAACTATCTAGTATTTATGTTTTCTTAGCATCCGATGAATCTAGCTATGTTACCGCACAAATATACGGTATAACAGGCGGAATTGAATTAGCATAAATTTTAAAGTGGAAGTTCTTTCATTGCCTATGTTAATGGACTAAGAGGAGCTTCCTCTTTTCCTTTTAGCCTTCTTTTTCTGCTTCCGGGCACAGAGAGCCTTTCTCTATTGCCTTTCACTATATATACGTATGTTATCCAATTAACATACTAAAATAACAAAAAATCCCCATATGCAATCAACAAAGTTCGCATACAGGGTTTTCTTCTTATTTTATTGCTTTAAAGCCAATGTCTTTTCGATAAAAAATACCATCGCTTTCTAATTTCTCTAGTTCCTTATATACTTTATCCTGTGCCGCTTTTAATGTACGGCTCTTAGCAGCAACTAACAAAACACGTCCGCCATTCGTGGTAAATGCACCAGTTTCACTTAGGTCGGTTCCTGCATGAAAAATAGAGACATCCTCCATTTTATCTAATCCTTGGATAACCGCACCTTTTTCATATGCCCCTGGATAGCCTTTTGCCGCAATGACTACTCCTAGCATATCCTCTTCATACCATTCAATCGATGGAGTTTCTCCATTTAAAATAGATAAAATGACTTCCACTAAATCGGACTTCATACGTGGCAAGATAACTTGTGTTTCTGGGTCCCCTAGTCTTGCGTTAAACTCAATTACTTTGGGACCTTTATCTGTTGCAATTAAGCCAGCGTATAAAATACCTGTAAACGTTCTGTCTTCTGCTATCATTGCTTTTGCAGTTGGTTTGACTATTGTTTCAATGGCAGTTTGCACGATTGCCGGATCAATATGTGGAACAGGAGAATAAGCCCCCATCCCCCCTGTATTTGGCCCTTTATCTCCGTCAAAAGCACGTTTATGATCTTGCGCAATTTCTAACGGAATCACAGTTTCTCCATTCACAAAGGACATTAAAGAAAATTCTTCTCCGGCTAAAAACTCTTCAATAACGACTGTTGCAGATGCACTTCCGAATTTTTCACCAACAAGCATTTCCTGGATGCTTTCTAGTGCCTCTTCCAGGTTCATAGCCACGGTTACACCTTTTCCTGCTGCTAATCCGTCTGCTTTAATAACAATTGGTGCACCCATTTCCTCAATATATGCTTTCGCCGCCTCATAATCCGAAAAGGTTTGGTATTCCCCTGTTGGAATTTGATATTTCTTCATTAAATCTTTTGCAAAAGATTTGCTTCCTTCTATTTCTGCGGCACGTTGATTCGGACCAAATACTTTTAAGCCAGCTGCTTGAAATGCATCTACTACACCCAGAAGTAACGGTACTTCTGGGCCGACAATGGTTAAATCAATCTTTTGCGTAAGTGCAAAATCAACCAGTTTTTCGACCTCTGTTTCTTCTATTGCAACACGCTCTGCCACATCAGTCATTCCTACATTTCCTGGCGCTACAAAAACTGTTTCAACTTTTTCACTTTCGCTTACTTTTGTACAAATCGCATGCTCCCGACCACCGCGGCCAATAACAAGTACTTTCATTCTTTTATATCCCCCAAGCTTTCAAGATATTAATGTTTGAAATGTCTTACTCCTGTTAATACCATTGCAATTCCGTATTCATTGGCTTTTTTGATGGAATCTTCGTCACGAATACTTCCACCTGTTTGAATAATTGCTGTTACTCCCGCTTTTGCAGCCGCTTCAACCGTGTCATCCATCGGGAAAAATGCATCTGATGCTAATACTGCCCCTACTGCTTTTTCTCCTGCTTGCTCTAAAGCAATTTTTGCAGAACCAACACGATTCATTTGCCCTGCACCGACACCTAGCGTCATTTCTTTGTTATTTACTACAATGGCATTTGACTTAACGTGCTTCACAATTTTCCATCCGAATTTCAGCGCTTCCCACTCTTCGTCTGTAGGCTTCTTGTCTGTAGGAATGGTGATGGTAGCATCCTCTAGAGAATAGCGATCAAAATCTTGTGTTAATAATCCACCCTCAATCGAAGTGAATTTCATTTCTTTGCTGCTCCCTGTTCCAAAAGGAATCGTTAATAAACGGATATTTTTCTTTGCTTGTAAAATATCTAATGCTTCTTGGGAATACGAAGGAGCAATTACTATTTCTAAGAAAATTTCATGCAGTTTCCTAGCTGTCTCTGCATCTACTTCTCTATTTAATGCAATAATCCCGCCAAAAATAGAGACTGGATCTGCTTCATATGCTTTAGAAAAAGCTGTGAAAATATCTTCGCCTGTCCCAACTCCACAAGGATTACTATGTTTAATCGCAACTGCAGCAGGATCTGTAAATTCTTTTACAATTTGGATAGCAGCATCTGCATCATTGATATTATTGTAAGACAGCTCTTTTCCGTGCAGTTGCGTTGCATTTGCAATCGAAAATTCAGATCCTAAAGGCTTGCGGTAAAAGGCTGCCTTTTGATGTGGATTTTCTCCATAGCGTAAAGATTGTTTTAGTTCATATGTAACCGTTAATTTCTCTGGTGTTTCCTCTTCCGTAAGCTCTGTCATATATTCTGCAATCATCGCATCATAAGCAGCTGTATGACGGAACACCTTTGCTGCAAGTCTGCGTCTCGTTTCAAACGATACTTCTGCTTTCTGCTTTAATTCCGAAATAACCGTTTGATAATCAACAGGATCAACCACTACTGTTACATACTGATGATTTTTTGCCGAGGCACGAAGCATTGTTGGTCCGCCAATATCAATATTTTCAATTGCATCTTCTACTGTTACATCCGGCTTCGCAATCGTTTGTTGAAAAGGATATAAATTAACACATACAAGTTGAATTGGATCAATCTTATGCTCTTCTAATTGAGCAGCATGACTAGGCTCATCGAATTTAGCAAGCAATCCTCCATGAATATAAGGATTTAAAGTTTTCACTCTACCTTCTAGGATTTCAGGAAAGCCAGTGACTTCACTAACACTCATTACAGGAATCCCACTATCTTGAATTGCCTTTTTTGTTCCGCCTGTCGAAATTAACTCAAAACCTAATTCATGAAGCTCTTTTGCAAAATCTGTAATACCTGTTTTATCAGAAACACTAATTAACGCTCTTTTTTTCATTATTATTCCTCCTGATATTTCATGCCTGTTGATTACGTACTTATTAATGAAATGCTTCTGCTTTATGGAGCAATTGTTGAATTACCTTTGGATATAACTGGTGCTCTAACGCCTGGATTTTTTCTTGCACGCTTTCCCTAGTATCTTCTTCAGTTAAGGTAATGGATTCTTGCGCAATAACGGGACCGGTATCCATTCCTGCATCCACATAATGAATCGTAATGCCCGTTTGCTCGACCCCTGCCTCTATTGCTTGTCCTATGGCATCCTTGCCTGGGAAAGATGGCAGAAGAGATGGATGAATATTGATTATTTTTCCTGCATAAGCTTGTAAAAGTGTGTCGCCTACTAATCTCATATATCCTGCAAGAACAATTAAATCAATTTTATTCTTATCTAAATGCATTAAAATTTCTTTTTCATACTCCGCTTTTTCTGGATAATTCTTCGCTGCAAAAACAAAGGTGGGAATTTCTTCTTTCATCGCTCTATCAATCACATAAGCTCCTGGTTTATCTGAAACTAATAGAGTAATAGAGGCATTTAATTCGCCTCGTTTCACTGCATTTATTATTGCCTGAAAGTTAGATCCATTACCAGAAGCAAAAACAGCAATCCGCTTCATATACATTCCTCCGCCTTTATTTGAGGATGATATTTATTTCCCCGTCGTCTGTTACTCTTCCAATTGTATACGCCTTTTCTCCTATTCGAGTAAAGTGATCAATGATCTGTTCTTCGTCCTCATTGCTTACAGCAAGAACCATTCCCGTTCCCATATTAAAGATGTTATACATCTCTTTACGATCGATTTCGCCAATTTTCTCCATTTTTTCAAAAACAGCAGGTACTTCCCAATTAGCTTCGTCCAATTCCATTCCCAAACCATCTGGAAGCATTCTTGGAATATTTTCGATAAATCCTCCCCCAGTAATATGAGCGAGACCTTTAATTTCAAATTCTTTTAGAGCAGAAAGAACGGGCTTTACATAAATTCTAGTCGGCTTGATTAACTCTTCTCCTAATGTACAGCCGAATTCCTCGATATAATCAGATAAAGACATATTCGCTTGTTCGAAAAATAATTTTCGCACTAGAGAATAGCCATTGCTATGAATACCGTTAGAAGCAAGACCAATCAAGACATCCCCTGCCTGGATTTTTTCACCTGTTACAATTTTTTCTTTTTCACAAGCTCCCACAGCAAATCCTGCTAGATCATATTCTTCTTCCTCATACATGCCCGGCATTTCAGCTGTTTCTCCGCCAACCAACGCACATCCGGCTTGCTCACAACCGTCTGCAATTCCTTTGACAATGGCCTCGATTTTACTAGGCTCAGCTTTTCCACAAGCAATATAGTCAAGGAAATAGATTGGTTCTGCCCCTTGGACGACGATATCATTTACGCACATTGCCACAGCATCAATTCCAATCGTATCGTGCTTATCCAGCATAAAAGCAAGCATTAACTTTGTTCCTACCCCATCTGTCCCCGATACCAAAACGGGGTTTTGTAAATTTAGAACAGATAAATCAAACATGCCGCCAAATCCGCCTAATCCCCCCAGAACGCCTGGGCGAATCGTTTTCTTCACATGCTTCTTCATTCTTGTTACTGCCTCATAGCCTGCTTCTATATTAACGCCTGCTTGTTTATAAGCCTCAGCCATTTTATGCCTCCTAAATTGTGATAATTCAATGGAAAAGCGACATCATCGCATGCCGCTTTTCTTTTATTTACCGTTATTGTTACACTTTTTCATATGGATGATCAGCGTTCGGATAAATTTCAGTTGGGTACTTGCCAGTAAAGCAAGCTAAACAATGCCCTCTATTTTCTCCATCATCTGTACGGCCAATCGCATCAATCATTCCTTCTGTGCTTAAGAAGATAAGAGAATCAGCACCAATTATTTCACGAAGTTCTTCAACGGAATATTTCGATGCTATTAGCTCTTCTTTAGTAGATGTATCAATTCCATAGAAACAAGGATTTTTAATTGGTGGAGAGCTGATTAATACATGCACTTCTGTTGCTCCTGCTTCTCTTAGCATCGTTACAATACGTCTACTTGTTGTACCACGTACAATAGAATCATCCACCATTATTACTCTTTTCCCTTCTACCACTCCCCGAACAGCCGAAAGCTTCATCTTGACACCTTGCTCGCGAAGGGATTGCGAAGGTTGAATAAATGTTCTGCCAACATAGCGATTTTTAATCAGTCCAAGCTCGTACGGTATTCCTGTTGCTTCCGCATATCCGATTGCTGCAGAAATACTAGAATCAGGTACTCCCGTTACTACATCTGCTTCAATTGGTGCTTCGATTGCTAATCTTTTCCCAAGATTTTTACGCGCAGTATGGACATTGATCCCATTGATGTTGCTATCAGGTCTGGAAAAATAAACATACTCCATTGTACACATTGCAATATTAGATGCGACAGAAAACATCTCTGAACGAAAGCCATTGTCATCAATGATCAACAGTTCTCCCGGCAAAATATCACGAACAAACTCTGCTCCTACGACATCAAAGGCGCATGTTTCAGACGCAACAACATAAGCATCTCCTAATTTCCCTAAAGAAAGAGGACGCATTCCATTTGGATCTAAGGCAACCATTAATTCTGTTTCCGTTAAAATAAGAAAAGCATAGGCACCTTTAATCATTGTCAGTGCATTTTTCACTCTTTCCTTAAAAGCCGCAAAGCCGCCTCTTCTAATTAAATGTGCAAGCACCTCTGTATCAGAGCTTGTTTGAAAAATACTTCCTTGTGCTTCTAGCTGGCTTTTTAAAGCTGTCGCATTTACTAGGTTTCCGTTGTGAGCAAGTGCCATACTTCCGCTTTGGAAGTGGAACAGAAGAGGCTGGACATTTTCATAGCCTCCTCCTCCTGCTGTTGCATAACGCACATGACCTATTGCTGCTTTTCCACTTAATTCTTTTATTGCTTCTTGCGTGAAAATTTCAGAGACTAATCCCTCTCCCTTGATTCCCTTTAATTTTTCACCATCTGTTGCTACAATGCCAGTGCCTTCTTGACCACGATGCTGTAAGCTATGCAGTCCATAATATGCCAATTGAGATGCATCCTCATGTCCCCAGACACCAAAAATGCCACATTCCTCATTTAACCCTCTTATTTCAGCAAGCATGGAATTGCTCCTCTCCAGGCGTTCGTTAATGAATCAACCTGCTCATTTACTAGAATAGTTTCCCCTTGGCTAATGGTAAGAACGGCTGTATCTGTAACTTCTCCTACTAGTGTAGCAGGAACTAATTTTTCAAAAGTCTCTTTGTTTTCTGGTTTAATTGAAAGCAAGAAACGTGATTGTGATTCACTAAAAAGTGCTGTTACAGCATCTTCTGTAACATTTACTTTTGCTCCTAAGCCTTTTGAGCTGATTAAGCTTTCCGCAACAGCAACTGCTAACCCGCCTTCAGCTAAATCGTGAGCAGATTCTACAACGCCTGCACGAATTGCCTCCAGCACTGCTTGCTGATACGTTTTTTCAAGCTCTAAATCTAAGGAAGGTGCCTTGCCAGAAATAGTTCCTTCAAGCATTTTTTGCAGCTCACTTCCGCCAAACTCTGCTTTTGTTTCCCCGAGCACATAAATTAAGTCACCAGCAGATTTAAAGCTTTGTGTAGTAATGTCTTTCGTATCCTTTATTAATCCGACCATGCCAATGACAGGAGTAGGATAGATAGCTGTTCCATTTGTTTCATTATATAAAGAGACATTCCCGCCGATTACTGGTGCATTCAAAGCTAAGCAAGCTTCACTGATTCCATCTGCCGCTTTTTCAATTTGCCAGAAAATCTCTGGTTTCTCTGGATTTCCAAAATTTAAGTTATCTGTAATGGCAAGTGGTTCTGCCCCAGAACAAACAATATTACGTGCTGCTTCTGCTACTGCAATCTTGCCGCCTGTTTCTGGATCTAAGTATAAATATCTTGCATTACAGTCCGTTGTCATCGCTAATGCCTTTTTCGTTCCGCGAATACGTACTACAGCTGCATCAGAACCTGGCGCCACTACTGTATTCGTACGAACCATATAGTCATATTGATTATAAACCCACTCTTTGCTTGCAATTGTAGGCTGTTTTAACAGATTAAGAAGTGTTTCTCCATAGTTATTTACGGTAGGAATATAGTTTTCCATTGCTTGGAACTCGCGATAATATGTTGGTTCACTAGATGGCTTATGATAGACAGGAGCATCCTCTGCTAAAGCATCTGCAGGAACATTTGCTACTATTTCTCCTTTATGAAGAAGACGAAGCATTTTATCATCTGTTACAACACCAATTGCTACTGCTTCTAAATCATATTTATGGAAAAGATCTTTAATTTCTTGTTCTCTTCCTTTTTTTACGACAATCAACATACGTTCTTGTGATTCAGAAAGCATCATTTCATAAGCAGTCATTCCTGTCTCACGCTGTGGTACTAAATCTAAATTCATTTCAATACCAGAGCCGGCTTTACTCGCCATTTCTGCACTAGAGCTTGCCAGTCCTGCAGCACCCATATCCTGAATACCAACTAATGCATCTGATTGAATCAGTTCAAGACATGCTTCAAGAAGAAGCTTTTCCATAAATGGATCCCCAACTTGTACTGCTGGACGCTTTTCATCTGAGTTCTCTGTTAATTCCTCAGATGCAAATGTCGCACCATGAATACCGTCACGTCCTGTTTTGGCTCCAACATACATCACCGTATTCCCGACACCATGCGCTTGGCCTTTTTTAATATCCTCATGATTAATTAAACCAACACACATCGCATTTACAAGAGGATTTCCAGCATAGGAATCATCAAATGCAATTTCTCCACCAACTGTTGGAATCCCTATACAGTTACCATAGCCAGCAATTCCAGCAACTACTTCTCTAAAAAGATATTTTGTCCGTTCATTATCTAATTCACCGAAGCGTAAAGAGTTAAGAATAGCAATTGGTCTTGCTCCCATGGAGAAGACATCACGGATAATTCCACCTACGCCTGTTGCAGCACCTTGATATGGTTCTATAGCAGATGGATGGTTGTGACTCTCGATTTTAAACGCAACCGCTTGACCATCGCCAATATCTACAATTCCTGCACCCTCGCCAGGCCCTTGTAACACTTGAGATCCTGTAGTTGGGAATTTTCTTAATACTGGCTTCGAATTTTTATAACTGCAATGTTCTGACCACATAACAGAAAATAACCCAATCTCCGTATAGTTAGGAAGACGGCCAAGAATTCCTTCTACCATCGCAAACTCTTCATCCGTCACACCCATTTGTTTGTAAATTTCTTCTGATTTAATTTGTTCTGGACTTGGTTCAAGCATTAACGACATTTGCTTCCCTCCACTGACTAACGATTGATTTAAATATTTTCAGACCATCTGCTCCACCTAATAGCTCATCTACCGCTCTTTCTGGATGTGGCATCATGCCAAGGACATTTCCTTTTTCATTTGTGATTCCCGCAATATTTTCTAAACTTCCGTTTGGATTTGTACCATTATAAGTAAAGACAATTTGGTTGTTTGCTTTTAAGTTTGCTAATGTTTTTTCATCACAGTAGTAATTCCCTTCTCCATGCGCAATTGGTACTGTGATTACTTCATTTACATCATATTCAGAAGAAAACATTGTACGATTATTCACTACTTGCAGTTCAACTGGCTTACAGATAAACTTTAAGCTTTCATTTCTTCGCATTGCGCCAGGCAGTAAACCTGCTTCTAATAATATTTGGAATCCATTACATACACCGAGAACTGGTTTGCCTGCTTCTGCTGCTTTCACTACTTCTTTCATTACATTACTGAATCTTGCAATTGCTCCTGTACGAAGATAGTCACCATATGAGAATCCCCCAGGCAGCAAAATTCCATCAAAGCCTTCTAAGCTGTCTGTATCATGCCATACGTATTCTACTTCTTCCCCAAGCTCATCTTTCACCGCATGGAACATATCAACATCACAATTGGACCCTGGAAATACGATTACTGCAAACTTCACTGTGCAACAACCTCCTCCACCTCATAGCGGTAATCTTCAATCACAGTATTAGCAAGTAACTTTTCGCACATTTCCTTCACTAGTTCATCGATATTTCGTTCTGATTTATCAATCGTTAATTCTAAGTACTTCCCGATACGGACATCTTCTACTTGTTTATAATTTAATGAATGTAGGGATCCTTTTACCGCATTTCCTTGTGGATCTAATACACTTTCTCTTAATGTGATATATACTTTAACCTTAAACATATTGACTTCCCCCTAGTCTCCCTAAAATATTTTCATATGCATCTGTTAAATTTCCTAAATCGCGGCGAAATACATCTTTATCTAATTTCGCATTTGTTTCTTTATCCCAAAGGCGGCATGTATCTGGCGAAATTTCATCAGCAAGAAGAACATTTCCCTCTTTGTCTTTGCCAAATTCTAATTTAAAATCAACTAGGTTAATTCCCAATTCTCCAAACAACCTGCATAATACTTCATTTACTTCCAATGCCTTCTTCTTTAAAATGGCAACTTCCTCTGTTGAGGCAAGCTTTAATTCTTCGATATGGTCCTCCGTAATCATGGGGTCACCTAATGCATCATCTTTGTAGTAAAACTCAACTAGCGGTTTTGATAACGAAATCCCCTCTTTTATTCCTAATCTTTTTGAAAAACTGCCTGCTGCTAAATTTCGAACAACTACTTCTAACGGAATAATGTCTACTTTTTTCACAAGCTGTTCTGTTTCTGACAATTTTTTCACGAAATGCGATGGAATACCAAAGTCTTTTAACTTTAAGAATAATAAACTAGTAATCTCATTATTTAATCGACCTTTGCCTGTAATAGTTGCTTTCTTCTCTCCATTAAAGGCAGTAGCGGAATCCTTATATTCCAGCCAAACTATATTCTCATCCGAAGTTTCATACACTCTTTTTGCTTTTCCTTCATACAATAAAGCTCTCTTTTCCATTTGAAGAGTCTCCTTATCAAAAAAATTAGGGATAAAACGAAAAATTCTAACTTGTAATTCCTTACTCAAAATTCGGTATATTCTGTTTTCATAATTTATAGTAGAGCTGTCATTTTATGTGACAGCTCTTATTTTTTTATAGGCCAAGACGATCAAAAATCGTATCAACATGTTTAATATGGAAGTGATAATCAAAACAATCATCAATCTCTTCTTTTGTTAACTTAGAAGAAATGACTGCATCATTATCCACCAGCTCACGGAACGGTACTTGCTTTTCCCATGATTCCATTGCTCTAGGCTGTACAGTATCATACGCCTCTTCTCTTGTAAGCCCCTTATCAATTAGAGCAAGTAATACTCGTTGTGAGTAAATTAAGCCAAGCGTACGATCCATATTACGTTTCATATTCTCTGGGAATACAGTTAAATTTTTCACGATATTGCCAAAACGATTTAACATATAATTTAAGGCAATTGTTGCATCAGGAATAATGATTCGCTCTGCAGATGAATGAGAAATATCTCTTTCATGCCATAGAGGAACATTTTCATAGGCAGTCAGCATATAGCCACGTATAACACGAGCAAGACCTGCCATGTTTTCTGAACCAATTGGGTTACGCTTATGCGGCATAGCCGAGGAACCTTTTTGTCCTTTGGCGAAAAACTCTTCCACTTCTCTAGTTTCACTTTTTTGCAGTCCACGAATTTCCACTGCAAATTTTTCAATAGATGTAGCGATTAATGCTAGTGTTGACATATAATCCGCATGACGATCACGCTGTAATGTTTGCGTAGAAATCGGAGCTGGCTTAATCCCCAATTCTTTACATACATATTGTTCTACAAAAGGATCAATATTTGCATAAGTTCCAACTGCACCAGAAATTTTGCCATATTCAATTCCTTCAGCAGCTGCCTTAAATCTCTCAAGGTTACGTTTCATTTCCTCATGCCATAAAGCAAGCTTTAAACCAAAAGTAGTTGGTTCTGCATGCACCCCATGTGTACGCCCCATCATAACGGTGTATTTATGCTCTTGTGCTTTATTCTTCAGAATTTCAATAAAGTTCTCTATGTCTTTTAACAAAATTTCATTTGCTTGTTTAATTAAGTAGGAAAGTGCTGTATCTACAACATCTGTAGAAGTTAAACCATAATGCACCCATTTTCGTTCTTCTCCAAGCGTTTCCGATACCGCTCTAGTAAATGCTACAACATCATGTCTTGTATCCATTTCTATTTCTTTAATACGCTCGATATCAAAAGAAGCATTTTCACGGATTTTTTTTACATCCTCTTCTGGAATCTCACCAAGCTTTACCCAAGCCTCACATGCTAAAATTTCTACCTCTAACCATGCTTTAAAGCGATTTTCCTCTGTCCAAATGTTTCCCATTTCGGGTCTTGTGTAACGATCAATCATTGTTTATCCTCCGATTTTTTCTTTCTGTACCTTCCATATGTGCGTATTCTCGATTTCATCCAAAGCCATTTCAACAGAAGAACGAAGCAAAGTAGCATGCCCCATCTTTCTATTTTCTTTAGGATCCTGTTTTCCATAAAGATGAATCTTCCAATCCTGTAACTCAGGAATTTGTCCGATTACCTTTCCTTGGTGCTGACCGAGAATATTAACCATAACAGCAGGTCTTAATAATCTAGTGCTTGCTAACGGCCAATTGCACACCGCACGGATATGCTGCTCAAACTGTGAAGTCTCGCATGCCTCAATTGTATAATGCCCAGAGTTATGTGGTCTAGGAGCCAACTCATTAATATAAATCTCTTCATCCTCTGTCAGAAACATTTCTACTGCTAATGTTCCTACTAAATCTAGATTTTCAGCAAGCTTACTTGCCTTTTCTATCGCTAAGTCCTTTGCTAAGTCACTAATGCGAGCTGGAACAATTGATTCATGCAAAATATTATTAAGATGAATATTTTCACTAACTGGAAAAACAGTAGCTTCTCCCTTTCCACTTCTAGTGATAATAACTGATATTTCCTTATTAAAAGAAATCCATTTTTCTAATACACAGACTCCATTGTTCAAAAGCTTTTCCGCTTCTGCTATTTGACTGCTTTCTTTAATAACATATTGGCCTTTTCCATCATAACCTCCACGAGCCGTTTTTAAAACAGCTGGATAGCCTAATTCTGCTAATCCATTATAAATATCCCTTGCTTTCTCTACCACAACATATGGAGCTATATTAATATCAGCCTGTTCGATTGCCTTTTTTTCCTTTACCCGGTCTTGCGTTATTTCTAATAAAGCTGAACCCTGAGGAACATACGCATTATTGGTTAGCCATTTGAGACAAACCGCATCTATATTTTCAAATTCATACGTAATGACATCACTAATCTCTGCCAGCTTCTTAATAGCAGATAGACTATCATAAGCATCTACTATTTTATAATCAGCTATCTGCCCACAAGGAGAGTCTTCAGTCGGATCTAATACAGCTATTCTAAACCCTTGTGCTTTTGCCGCAATTGCCATCATCCGCCCTAACTGACCGCCACCTATAATGCCAATCGTCTGCCCTGGTAAGATTACTCGATTAGACAAGCTCATCACTACTTTCCATCACTTCTTTTTTTGTTCTTTCTCTCATGGAAAAAAGTCTTTCTGCTAATTCTAAATCTGAAGCACCAAGGATTTGGGCTGCAAGAAGTCCTGCATTAGTTGCCCCAGCTTTTCCAATTGCTACAGTAGCTACAGGAACTCCTCCAGGCATTTGTACAATTGACAATAATGAATCCAGCCCATTTAAAGCTCTTGATTGAACAGGAACTCCTATAACAGGCAAAGTTGTCTTAGCTGCAACCATCCCTGGAAGATGTGCTGCTCCTCCTGCACCAGCAATAATTACTTTAATTCCTCTATCTCTCGCGCTTTCGGCATATTGAAACATTAAGTCAGGAGTACGATGAGCAGAGACTACCTTTTTCTCGTAATCTACTTCCAGTTGATCTAATATGCTGCAAGCATGCTTCATTGTTTCCCAATCTGATTTACTCCCCATGATAATACCAACTGATGCGGTCATGCTCTCCCCCCTGATTCCTATTTAAAAAGCCCTAGACAGAAAACTTCTTCACTAAAAGAGAGAAAGTTCTGTCCAGAGCTTAAATAAACCTGAATAAAGTAGGTTTCTACTTTTTTCAGCTCTTTTTCATTCACTTTCCCTCATAGTCCAGTATTTTACGGTTACCGGGTAGAAACTTATGGGCCATATTCCCATTATTATATGAGGGCTATTTAATTAAACAATTAATTCGTTTATCTGTTAGTTAACACTATACCATCTTAACAAGCATATTTATATATTGTCAACACTAAATGTCGAACAATTAATATAGTTTTATTTTTATTGTTCGTGATTTAACCTTCTAACTGGATAGCTTCAAAGATTATTTGCTGTGACACAGGCTCATAAGACATTTGACCATTTACCTTTACTTCTTTAAAAACAGGCTTTTCCATCCGCTTTATTGGCATATAGCCTTCCTGTTTCATTCTGTCTAAACAGTCATCAATCGACTCATTTGTTTGCACTTCAAATCTTTTTTTCTTACTCATTAAATAACTTTCCTTTCTTAACACTTTTCACCCAGAACCCGCCATAAATTGTTTTAGGCTCATATGCAATTATAAATGCCTTTGGGTCTAATTCTTTAATTGTTTGATATAATTTTAATTCATATTTTCGAGGAGTCAATATCTGCAAAGCCATACGGTCGCCTTCTAATCCTTGTGCAGTCCACGTTGTTACTCCATATCCCTGTGTTCTTAAGGACTTCGGCAAATCTCGATCATATTCCTTTGTAATAACATTTACTGTTATATATCCTAAAGCCAGTTTTTCCTCGATCTTCATCCCTACAATGACTCCTATTCCATAACCAATAGCGTAGGCAAGCAAGTTTTGAATTTGATCTAAATTATCTAAAACCAGCCCTAATCCAATAACATAAATGACTACCTCAATCATACTGATGAAGGCAGCTAAGTATCTTTGTCCCTTTAAAGTTAAAATCATTCGTATCGTAAAAAAAGAAACATAAACAATATTAATTACAAGAATAATCAATATCATTGTAACACTATTTTCAAGCATGTACTTTCTCACTCCCAGATGTATTAATAATCCTATATTATACTTATAATTACCTAATTAGAGAGAAGTAAACAATCTTACCTCTACATCTAGAAGACAGATAAATCAGAAAAATTAATATATTATAGAAGAAAGTAGGATTTTTTTATTTCCTATCTAAATTAATCCCTAAAATCAGATTTATAATTCAAATAATATTTAGTATAGAAAAAGACCTAAAAGCATATTGCTTTTAGGTCTTTTAGTGCCTGGCGACGTCCTACTCTCACAGGGGGAGAACCCCCAACTACCATCGGCGCTGAGAAGCTTAACTTCCGTGTTCGGTATGGGAACGGGTGTGACCTTCTCGCTATCGCCACCAGACTATTTATTTGTGAGGTTGTTCCCTCAAAACTAGATTATGAAGTAAAAAGAAAGAATGAGTAATCAA
>NZ_BCVE01000040.1 GCF_001591585.1 Niallia circulans NBRC 13626
GCTTCCTAATTCCGCTTCAATTTCCCTAAGTGCTTCATGTTCACTCGGAACATTTCTGGGGATTGACTCAGCTTCTGGCTTTTCCTTTGGAAGAACCTTCTTTTTCTGTGAATTGATTACTACGCTGATCTGTCCATTATTCTTCATCCGGATTGGATGCTCCAAAAGCCACACCTCCTCTTAAAACAAAACGCTCAAACACTTGCCCATCAAAAGCATTATTTATGACTATTTATAAGCATTTACATCGATTCATACTGTTTGCTACTATTCCCCATTGTTAATGTATATTCAGAACCTTTGCTATTCATTAAACTATTTTAGATTATTTTTTAAGTCCTTTCGAGGAGACTTCTGGTGAGTCCATATATGGAGAATGTTATTATGCTAAAATAAATAAATATTTCAAATATTATGTTAAATGATAAAGGAGATTAAATGGCTAGCATATTTTTAACTTCAAACGGTTTTTTTACCGATACAATTAAAGCTGAATTCTTATCCGTACAAAATCAGAGCAGTTATTTTAGGAATTTCTATCAACGTGGTGCATCATTTCTCACCAGAATTATATAGAATGAAATGGAGTAACTTCAAGTCTTGGGGGTTAACTGATAGAACTATCTTTCCTCATTATGTTCGAGAAGATATTTATAGAGACAATAGTGGTAAGAGCATGGAGAATCGTTTGAAGGAATTTGAAAGAGATACAAACAGCACTATTACTAGGTTAAAAGACGACCAATATATTCTTTTTTCATATATAAGCAAAATCTCCATCAGCGGGGGCTTCCTTCCTTTCCACTGATGGGTGACTTTTACAGTGGATTCAGCCTATCTTTAATCTTCCATAACCTCGATTAATTCACGGTATATATCCACAAAATAATTCTCTAATAAATCTTCTAGTTTACCAGAAAGCTGATTATATTCCTCATCAGCCTTTGTATTTAACGAATAGAATGCTTCTTCAGGTATTTCTCCATTTTCTAATGCTTGAAAAAGATTCCATAATTTCTCTCCATACTTTTCTTCGATTAACGCATAAGCATCAGCGTTTATGTCTTTCAATATTCTTATCAGTTCTGCAAAGTATTGGTGTCCACCGACCTCTTCTATATACCAAGAAAACCAATGGAATAATCCTTCATGTCCTCCGCTTTCCATTTCCGAATAATAATTGTAAACCATATATACCTTATTGGCCGTTTCATTTTCTGCTGGAAAATTATATTCTGCCATTATAGACACCATTACATTCCAAATATCATGATTATTCATTAATTCAGTTTTTTTTATTTTCTGTAACAATGATATCTCTCCCTTTAGTCATATATTATAGATACATCAATAAAAAACAGACTAAACCTATATTTGATCTAGTCTGTTTCTCATTAAGCTATTCCATATTCATTTCCTTGTAAATGCCTATGTATTCCTATCTTTGACTTGAATGAAACAATAGGAATTTGAATTGTTCTATAATATCTTTTTTACTGAACTTGTGTGCCTTCTAAATCAATCTGTACATTTTTTTGTGGGGCAAACGTAGAAATCGCATGCTTATAAACTAACTGCTGCTTACCTTCTGATTCAAATAATACAGTGAAATTATCGAAACCTTTTATAAATCCACGTATTTGGAATCCGTTTAATAAGAATACCGTTACGTTTGTGCCATCCTTACGTAATTGATTTAAAAATTGATCTTGAATATTAACTGATTGCTTCATGAAAATCCTCCTCTTTTCTCTCTACTATTATGTATTCGATTTAATCTCTAGCATTCCTTCTAAATAAGACGAAATTTCCTGTATTTTTTTTGTAATGTCATTTGTTTTGACGGTATCTGTCATATCATACCATTGTACATTCATTTTATTGCGAAACCAAGTTAATTGCCTTTTGGCATATCTTCTTGAATTTTGTTTTAACTCTTCAATCGATTCATTTAAGCTTAGAAGTCCATCGTAATACTTATAGATTTCCTTATAGCCGATTGCCTGAATGGACTGACAGTCTCTTATGCCCTGATGATAAAAATGCTCCACTTCCTCTAACAATCCATTATCAAGCATTTGATCGACTCTTTTGTTAATTCGCTCATAAAGAATTTCTCTATCCATTGTCAGACCAATTAATGCAGCATCATAGAGCGCCTCTTGCTTCTGCTCTTTTTGGATTTCAGACATTTTTCTGCCAGTAACATGAAAGACCTCGAGTGCTCTAATTACACGTCGTACATTATGGTGGTGGATAGCAGCTGAAGCCTCAGGATCTATTTCCTTCAATCTGTCATGAATCCTTAAGCTTCCTTCTCTCTGTGCCATTTCTTCCAGTTTCATCCGAAAAGCTGGATCTGAAGCTGTTTCCTGAAACTGATAATCATATAAAACCGCTTGAATATACAAGCCAGTTCCGCCAACAATAAACGGCAACTTTCCTCTTGCTGTAATCTCTGTTATTTTTTTGCGCACAAGCTCCTGAAATTGGGCGACGGAAAAACTCTCGTCTGGTTCTACAATATCAATTAAATGGTGCGGAACCCCCTGCATTTCTTCGGGAGAAATTTTTGCTGTCGCAATATCCATCCCCTTATATATTTGCATGGAATCTCCGCTAATGATTTCTCCGTCGTATTTTTTCGCCAGTTTAACGCTAAGATTGGTCTTTCCTACAGCAGTAGGTCCAATTAGCACCACAACTTTTTCCTTAATTGTCAAATGATTCAACTGCCTTTTGCCAACATTTAGCCATATCATATATAAGCTATTATTATTATTTTATCACATTCCTCCGTGCAGTTTAACCTGTAAGCATTATTACCAATCCTTTATGAAATATACAGAATTTTATCAATCAATCTTTATTTTTTTCTTCTCTTCTGAGTAAACAGTTATATTATATGAATCGTTATGTATCATTTGGTTTATTTCTTCGCTATGAAAAAATTGATTGATGGAACGTATAATCTCTTGAGCAGCCTCTTTCTTAATTCTTTATCCTCCACTACAAAAAATGTATATATTTCAATAGCTATTTTCTTTCTCTGAGGAATCGATACTACATCTTTCTATATGAAAATTTACTCCTCATAAGAATCCTTCCTCCAAACAAGGAGTTATATTTAACCATCTTTTATTACGTTCGACTCTTTCTTTATGATAATAGGAAACTGTCAAAGGAACTCTATAATTATACTTTTTTAAGATTGAATATACTCTCTTTATATCAGTCTGTTCTGTTACAAGTTCAATGGTGTTGGGAAAAGATATAATCAGATTCTGTTACTTCCCATTTTCAGAAAAATTCTCTGGAAAAAGTTTTATCCCTTTTATTTGGCTTCTGTAAATACTTGATAAGCTTCTTCCTCCTCCCCAATTGAACGATGTAGGATATCTTGTTTTTCATTCTTACATGCTTCGTCCAATACACCAACATAAACTTCCAATTCTACAAAATTAATTGCTTAAAGTTTCTCAATTTATTCAATAAGATCCCCTCCCTAACTATTTTGTGTCAAGCATCTAATTCTACTTCTTTTCTATTATCTCCATAGATTTTTATAATATAGGGAGCATGGTTAAAGAGTTTCTGAATGTCTTCATGTTGGAAAAAGATTTGTATAGATCTTTTTAACTCTTTGGCAGTTTCGATGTTTTTCGCTCGATCTTCATCTGTTGTGAAGGCTAATTCTGTAAATATATCGAATTTCAATTGCTCATCTTCATATGTTGGATACACATCATATACTTTATATTTTTCCTCCTTAAATATATAGGCTTCCAAAAGAGCTGGAGCAATATCCCACATTGCTTTTTCGATTTTTACAACGTCTGCACTAACCTTTCCAATTGAGAAATTCCATTCACTATCAAATTTTTTCATAATATTTTTGATTTCTTCCTTTATCATTGCTTCTTCTTCTTTTGGAATAGATTCAGATAAAAGGATTTCCGTTGATTCGCCAGATGAATAGGTTTGTTTATAATGATAGGTATTTGATGCAAGTAATTCGAATATTTCTTGTTCCATTTCCATCTGTTTATTCTCTGCCTTTTGTTCATCTGTTTGTTCTAGTTCTACTTCATTCAATTGGTTCATCTCTTCATACTTTATTTCGTAATCTAGGTCCCTATCCTTTAAATAAGATTCGATGAACATTGTTACCTCTTCTTTCTTTTCTAAACTCTCTGCTGTGCTAAATTGGACATATAAAATATTAGTTTCCCTTTCTGGATTGGTATAAATATCGGTATAGCCTTTTTGTTGAATCTCCCTTTCTAGCTGTAACACTCCTCCCTCCTTATAAATTTTATAAATATCCGGTCCGAGACTGACTCTCGTCTTTCCTAACGTTTTTTGATTAATGGATCCATTAGCAAGAAATAAATATCATAAGGATTAGCAATAGTGTCTTTCGCTTACCATTAATGCTTGATTCTATGTATTGGTTTTTCTCTTCAAAACGGAAAGAATCCAGTAAGTTTTTATTCACGAGTTTTATATCTTCTTTTATAACTGCTTCCACTTGTTCAATCGGTATTAACTTGCCATTATTTGTCCATACAAGTATGGCATCATAAATAATTACTTTCACTTTTCTCTCAGAGATATGTAGATTTCGCGCTATTTTTTTATAAGAAAAACCGTAGTAATACTTTAGTAAAAAAGCAACTCGGGCATTTACCTCAAGCAAACCTAATCGATTTAAGAGAGTACTAAAATCTAAGAATTTCTCATAAAATTGATTAGTGCGATTGTATTTAATATATTCCTTGATTATTGGTTTTGCCCATAAACGCTCAAAATGGTGAAAGGACCACTTACCCTTCACTTGATCTACCGCTCTATTTAACAATTGTTCTGCTAGTGCTCTATTTCCAGTTAATAAAAATGCTAGAAGATACCATTCATTTATATAGGCTTGTATATATTTCTTCCATTGTCTATGGCGTCTATTCAGGGTATGTTCCACCTTTCGTCATTCTCCATATATTACCTATATTTTAAAGGAAGATAGAATGCTTGTCATTAACAACTGTTTGAAAATTCAACTTACTTGGATTTGTTATTGAGATATGTAAAGGCATCTAAACTTAAGCACCAAAAAACTGCCTTTATTTTACAAAGCAGTTTTTTGCGTAAAACTTAGGATAATTCCAACATTCTATCCAATGCTATTTTTGCGTTAGACGCTATAGGCTCTTCGACAATAATTCGATTCCTTTCAAAATTGTCTTCAATTGATTCTAAGCACCATACGAAATGAGGCAAATCAATCCGATTCATTGTTAAACAAGCACACATATATGGATTAAGGGAAATAATTTCTTTATCCGGGTGCTCTTTCATAATCCGATTAACTAAGTTCATTTCCGTACCAATAGCAAAAGCACTTCCAGGTTCTGCATTTTCGATTACATCAATAATATAATTGGTTGAACCAGCTAAGTCAGCTGCCGCGACAACTTCTCTGCTGCACTCTGGATGGACAATAATTTTCATGTAAGGATATTGTTTTCTAACTTGCTCGACATTGTTTACGGTAAAATTTTCATGCACAGAACAATGACCTTTCCAGAGTATTACTTTAATATCTTCTATCACGCCTTCATAAACAAGTTCATTTTTGGCCGGATCCCAAATGGCCATCTGTTCTAAAGGAACCCCTAAATTATAGGCAGTATTTCTTCCAAGATGCTGATCTGGTAAAAATAGTAATCTTTCCTTTTTTGTAAAGGCCCAGGATACCATTTTTTCAGCATTAGAAGAGGTTACGGTTGCTCCCCCATTTTCTCCGACAAAGGCTTTAATGGCTGCTGTTGAATTTACATAGGTTAGTGGTATGATCGTGTCTCCGAATAATTCCTGCAGCTTGGTCCATGCTCGATTAGTCTGATAAATATCGGCCATATCCGCCATCGAGCAGCCCGCCCGCATATCTGGCAAGTAGACTTTCTGCTTCACTGTAGTAAGGATATCAGCTGTTTCTGCCATGAAATGAACCCCACAAAAGACAATAAACTCTGCTTCAGTATTTTCAGCCGCAACTTGCGCTAGCTTTAAGCTATCCCCTGTAGCATCGGAAAATTGAATGACTTCATCCTTTTGATAATGATGACCTGGAATAAATAGTTTTTTGCCTAATCGATTCTTTACACAAACAGCTCTCTCTTCTAATTCCGCGTTTGTCATGGCTAAGTATTTCTTTGGTATTGTATTCGATGCTTGCAGCCCCTCTAAAAGATTCATTTTCCTCTCCCCTTTTTATCTTTAATCAAAGCTTACTTTCACACTAATATCTAACGCTTTCACCGAATGGGTTAAAAATCCTAATGAAATATAATCCACTCCACACTCTCGATAGGAAGCAAGATTTTCTAACGTAATTCCTCCAGATGCTTCTGTTGTGACAGTTTCTGGTACATGAGTAATCCACTCCACGATTTCTTCAGGCTTTCGATTGTCAAACATAATCACATCAGCGCCAGCAGCTAAAGCTTCAAACATTTGTTCCTTTGTTTCCGTTTCAACTTCTACCTTCACCATATGGCCAATTGACTGTTTAACCGCTTTTACAGCATTAGCGATCGAACCGGCAAAGGCAATATGATTATCTTTAATCAACACCGCATCATACAATCCAAAGCGATGATTATGTCCTCCGCCAACTGTTACTGCATATTTTTCTAACATTCTTAATCCTGGGGTCGTTTTTCTTGTATCACTTATTTTTGTATAGCCACTATTTAATGTTTCTACTGCTTCACGTGTTTTTGTGGCGATACCACTCATTCTTTGGACAAGATTTAAAATAACTCGCTCTCCTTTTAATAAATCACGAATCTTTCCTTTTACTGTCGCCAATTTTTGACCTGCTTCCATTCGGTCGCCATCATGGATAAGCATTCTGACTTCTGTGGCAGGATTTAAAACCTGGAATCCTGCCTGAATAATCTCTTCCCCGCAAAAAACTCCATTATCTTTCGCTAAAAATACGATTTCTCCTTGCTGCTCTTGTGGAAAAATCGCATCTGTTGTCACATCACGTTCACCGATATCTTCTATAAAAAATGCTTCCAGTAGTTTCTGCAATTTTAATTGGTTCATTTTGATTCTCCTTTGTTTGTTCTCGATTCATGCAGACCTTTTTCTTCATCCATTCATTCTTTTCCATAGGATAATCAGAACGAAAGTGGCCCCCTCTGCTTTCTTTTCTTTCCAACGCAGATTTTGTAATTAGAAAAGCAGTTAAAAGCATAAAGTACTTTTCTATCTCCTCGACTGACTTATTTTCTAAAGAGATCTGTTCCAGATTGGTCATTCCGAAACCTTCAAGCCATTCAAGATGCATCTGTAAGTGGATTCCATTACGGACAATGCCTGCATACTCCATCATTCGATTCTGAATCTCTCCTCTTTCTGGCAAAATCGGAAAGAAATTTGCCTTCTTTTCTTCGGTTTTGCATTGAAACATTTTCGCTTTTATTTTTGTTTTTTTTTGAAGGAGTGTCGCAAGGCTTTTCCCCATATATAAACCCTCTAAGAGAGAATTGCTGGCTAAACGGTTCGCTCCATGAAAACCTGTACAAGCTGCCTCACCAATTGCATAAAGATTATTGATATTTGTTCTTCCATGCAGGTCTGTATCAATTCCTCCCATTAAAAAATGACTCCCTGGCGCAAACGGAAGCAACCCTTTCTGCAAATCAATGCCCGCTTCTCGACACATATTTGCAATCGTAGGAAATCTTTCTTGGAAATTTGCAATCATTGAAATATCTAAATAAACTGGTTCCCCACTTGATAAATACTGATAAATTGTTTGGGAGACGATATGCCGTGGCGCTAAGTCTTTATATGGATGGACATGTTCCATCACGTACTCACCAGAAGCTGTAACTAATCTTGCTCCATCTCCTCTGACAGCTTCTGAAATCAGTCCAATCGTTTTTCCGTTGACATAAAGCAGGGTAGGATGAAATTGTATAAACTCCATATCGCTAATATTTGCCCCAGCTAAATAAGCAAGCGCAATTCCATCTCCCATAATGGTGGAAGCACTACTCGCATAGGTGTAAAGATTTCCACAGCCTCCTGTTGCAATAACAGTATGAGCGCTATAAAATTCTGTTCGCGTGCCATCTGCTAAAATCCCTTTTGCGCCAAAGCATTGTTTAGTATTAGTATTTACCATTAATTCATAGACAAAAACATTTTCAATGATTTTAATATTATTAGTCTTCGTTTTCACTAAATACTGCATCAGTTGTTTTCCCGTAGTATCGCCGCCACTGTGAACTATTCTGTTTTCCGAATGAGCACCCTCCATTCCTAATGCAAGATTTCCTGCCATATCCTCATCAAATGCGCATCCACCCTGCCGTAAATCATTTATTAAGAAGGGTGCTGCATTTGTAATTTCCGCTACTACTTCAGGATTATTGTGAAAGCGTCCAGCTTCTAAAGTATCAAGTGCGTGCTTTCTATAATCATCTGAATCTCCCATGCTTGCAGCAATTCCACCTTGAGCTAAATAAGAATTGCTGATTTCGATATTAGATTTTGTGAGAATAATCACATTGAAGTCAGTTGAAAGCTTTTTAGCTAGCTGCAAGCTAGCGATTCCACTGCCGATAATCAATACATCTATGGCCATTTTTCACCATCCTATTTTACAAGTGTCTTGACACCTATATTTACATAGATTTAAAATTATGGCAAGGGTTTTTTTGGAAAGACTTTTAGCTTTGAATCTGAATCCTGTAAACTACTGATCTTTTTGGAGGAATTTTTGATGAAATATTTTGACTATGCAGCAACTACTTCTTTAGATCCCGATGCTGCTTCTACTTATGTCGAGATTGCTTGTAAATACTTTGGGAATTCGAATAGTCTTCATGATATGGGAGATACAGCTAGTAGAATCGTAGAGAATTGCCGTGATGAATGGGGAAGATTAATAAACGTAGATAAAAATGGCATATACTTCACAAGCGGCGGTACAGAAAGTAATTTTCTTATTTTGCACAGCTTACTAATGGGAACAAAAAAGGAAGGAAAACACCTAATTACATCAACAGCAGAGCATGCTTCTATACATAGTGCGATGCATGTCTTAGCTGACAAAGGCTATGAAATTACATATTTGCCATTATCAAAAACTGGCTTAATCGATACTCGGTTACTAGAAGAAACAATTCGTCCTGATACCGTGCTTGTTTCTATCCAACATGTAAATTCTGAGATTGGTGCGATCCAGTCTATAAAAGAAATCAGCACGATTTGTAAAAGATACCACATCCTTTTTCATAGTGATATGGTGCAAAGTTTTGGAAAAATAGAGGTTAAAGAAGTAACCCCCTATGTCGATGCATTATCCCTCTCAAGCCATAAATTTTATGGACCAAAAGGCGTCGGTATTGCCTATATTAATCCGAATGTTCCTTGGATTCCAATAGTATTAAATGGCAGCCACGAAAATGGCTTTCGCTCTGGCACAGTTAACACAGCTGGGATTGCAAGTATGACTGTCGCTGCCCAAAAGGCATGTTCTACAATTTCGAAAAACGAAACGAAGCTTTCTAAGTTCCGAAAATTATTTACGAAGATGATTCCGAAAGAATCCGTTACTATTTTTGAATGCACGGATCAATATCCAGGAATTATCGGATTACGAGCTAAAGGGATAGAAGGTCAATGGCTAATGCTTGAATGCAATCGTCGTGGATTTGCCATTTCAACTGGGAGTGCGTGCCAGGTCGGAAAACAAGCCCCTTCCAAAACAATGGAGGCATTTGGATTAGCAGTTCAAGAGGCAAAAGAGTTTGTTCGGATATCGATGGGCAAAGACACCAAGGAAGATGATGTAAGGGATTTGGCCAATACGATTAAACAACTTGCAATAAAACGTTCAATTCCTAAGTAACCTTTTAATGGAAAGCCATACCCCTGATATGTTAGGCTTTCCATTGCTTAACGAAATTATTTCTTCATAATTAAGAAAGAATCTTTATCATGATATAGTCAGATTGTTCTTCATTGCCCATATAAAAAGAGTGAGCACCAGTCTGAACAAAACCAAACTTTTGATAGAATCTAATGGCTTTTTTATTTTTTTCCCATACACCAAGCCAGATTTTCTTTTTGGATTCCTTCTTAGCAATATCAATAGCTTTATTCATTAGAACTTGTCCAAGACCATGTTTTTGAAATTTCCTTTTTATATAGATTCTTTCTATTTCTAGTGAGTCTTCTCCCATTTGTTCAGATTGTGCATCCATCCTATTTATCTTTAAATATCCAGCTAGTTCTTTATTTAAATAGACAAAATAGAATTGCGAAGAGAGATTGGACAATTCCTTTTTCAGTTGCTCTAAGTTAAAAGCTTTTTCCAAATAATCCTTCATATTTTCTGGTGAATTTTGATTTCTGAAAGTCTCATCAAAAGTTTCCAAGCTAATATCTTGCAGTTTATGTATATCAGCGATTGTACATTTTTCAATATAAGTCTCCATAGAATACCTGCTCTCCTTCCGTCTTAATAATTGCGCTTATTGCCTTTTTTTACATACTCCCAGTCTTTTTCTATATTTTTTCTTACTCTTAGAAGGAGGTTGAACAAGATATCCACCTCCTCCTTAGACAATCCAGCTAATGCTATTTCATTTGAATAATCATTTTCGCTTTTGATATATGGATACACTTTTTCCCCTTTTTCTGTTGGAAATAGTTTTTTTATTTTCTTGTTATGTGGATCATCTTCTTTTGTAATGAATCCATTAATCTCCAATTTTTTAATTGCTCTTGCTGCCGTTGTTCGATCTACTTTAATCATTTCAGCTAACTTCTCTTGAATGATACCGGGATTTTCAAAAATTCTTACAAGGTATAAATATTGCCCCCTTGTAAGATTATATTCTTTAAATTCGATATTACTAATTGAATCTAGCGCTCTTCCAATCATTCCAATCTCTCGAAGAATTTCTTTCACCTTTCCAACCCTCAATCCTTTTTGTTGTATTTACAATAAAAATAATTAAGTTTATTTTAATCCTTTTTTGCTGTATTTGCAATAAAATAATTAAGAATTAATTACTTTTTATGCACTTTATATAAAGATGCTTATGCAAAAAATCAGTTGGCTCTATAGAGTCAACTGATTTTTAGACTTTAGACAAATTTTTGTATTTTAGAAATAGAATGATAAATTAGCATAGTTATCATTCTCCTTGAATGGTGGAATATTGCTTGCAGCGGGCCTAGTCCATAAATTAAACACTCTCAAGGAATACATGCAATATCAATTCTGCTTTCAAATATATTTTTGTTGAAAACTTTCCTTTATTCATTAATAGTTAAAAAGTAGATTCTGGATGATTAGGTTTCTCCTCAAATACATTATTATTAAGATATTTATGAAAAAACCACTCTCCTATTCCTATTACTACAGCTGATAGAATTGCTGCAACACTCAGGTTATTATCATCTGCAAACATGGATTTACCCATTAAATAAATGATAAGAACCGTCAATATTGCATCTGAAACTGTCGCTATTATGTTACGCTTTACAAATGCTGCATCATCGCCGATTTTTCTAAAGATGAACAAATCACCAATAATGTAAGCAGCAATCGTCAGAACAATGCTGATCCAAAGCGTATTGCCAAATTCCCCATCAAAGATTCCAGTAAGAATAATCCCTAATACTAAGAGGATCATTATTAGCTTAATAACAACCGCCTTCAAATGATTCATCTACATCCCTCCGTGATTTTTATACCTAATAAATACCACGGAAATTTTATGTTAATCCTCTAAGAAAAGAATTTATTATGGTAAATTCTAGAACAGTCTATTAACTTTATCCTATTTATCGCTTCTTTAACATTTTTTTTTCTTACATAAAAATGGCGCAACTATGAAATATTAATATAATATCAAAAAAATAAAATTGTATTTGATATATGCACTTGTTGGAGGAGTTTTTATGAAGAAAATCAGTCATGATGTAGAACTAACCACAGCTGAAATAGCGAACCTTTGGACTCAATACATAAATGATTCTTTATCCATATGTATTCTTACCCATTCAATTGAAAAGGCAAAAGACAAAGACATTAAAGAAGTACTTAACTTTTCCCTTAGTCTTGCTGAATCCCATATTACTAAAATTACTGATTTCTTTACTCAAGAGAACTTTCCCATTCCCAAAGGTTTTTCAGTGGAGGAAGATGTTAATTTAAATGCTCCTTCTATCTTTACTGACGCTTTTATTATAGCGTATTTACATGTTATGACCTTACTAGGATTAACTGGATATGCAGGTGCCGTTTCTACATCATCAAGAGATGACCAGTTAGATTACTTTATTCAATGCAACAAGGAAACGATGGAGTTACATAAACGAATCGTTTCCATCATGTTAAATAAAGGATTCTATAGTAAAACCGCTAGAATTAATACACCAGAGCAAGTCAAATTTGTCGATGACCAGAGTTATTTAGCTGGATGGTTTGGGAAAAAACGACCATTAAATACGATTGAAATAAGTGGTATGAGTTTTAACATGAAAAAAGACATAGTAAAAACCGTTTTAGAATTAGGATTTGCTCAAGTTTGCCAAATAAAAGAAATTCAAAAATATTTTGAAAGAGGTAAAAAAATTTGTTTGAACCACTTCACTACTTTTAATACTATCCTTACAAAGGAAGACTTATCTTCTCCGAAAACATGGGTGTCGGAAGTAACAAATTCCACCGTTCCCCCTTTTTCTGATAAATTAATGTTATACCATATTGTTACATTGGTTTCTTCTGCAGTTGGCTATTATGGTGCTGGCTTATCTGTTTCTCAAAGGAGAGATATCGCCGCAGAATATACGAAATTCATGGCTTAAGTGGGTTTATACGCCGAAGATGGATGTGAATTATTAATAAAGTATGGATGTGAATTATTAATAAAGTATGGATGGCTAGAGCAACCTCCGTTAGCTGATAACAGACAGACTTTAGCAAATAATAAAGAATAATTCTTACTGCTAGATTTACTAGTTAGGAAAAAAATATATGGAGCATAGTCTCACAGGCTTTGCTCTATTTTTAAGATCCATTTGAAGATTGCTCTTTATTTCATTTCCTCTTTAATACTTTGAGTCAAGCATTTACTAATATTATCTATTTACATAGATATATCTTTCATCAATGTTTACTTACTCCTTTTCAAATCCTGTTTTTCTATTAATTGTAGAAATTTATTCTTCGTTTCTGGATGATAAGTAATAATTTCACCATTATATATAACTGTAAATACGCCGAAGGGTGTTGGAGACTGATGTTGTACCATTTCATTATCGTTCATTTCAAGTACTGTTACATTTAAGCCGTGCTCATCTGCTGCAGCTTGTAAATTATCAACTGCATCCTGCGTGAACGGACATTGGTTTGATTTGAACACCGTAATCCCATTATCATATTCGTTTGCTAGTTGCGGCCAATCAATAAAGCTAGGTTTCCGATCATTTTGAAAAGCATAAGCCATTAATTCAAAATCCCCTTTTTTATCCACTTGATTGAAGCCTTTTTTTTCAAAGATAGTTTTGTCTGGTAACCAGCTTTTCTTACTAGTGACTATTGTAATACCATCTAAATGTAATTCTCTCGCATCCGTTATACATTCCTCTAAGAGCTTGCTACCATAGCCCTTTCCTTTGCTCTTGCCAACGATCCAGAAGCAGTGAATCACCATATATTTCTTGGCATTTATCGCTCGCCAAGTAAATTCACCGGGAATATATTCAATAAACCCTCTTTGTCGACCGTCTTCTAGAAGGATTTTTACTTTTAACCCATCTTTAAACCGTTCCTTCAGCCATGCTAGTTTATTTTGATACCCTTTTGATTTTGGTTTGCTTCTCATACAAAAAAATCCGTATTCATCCACGTTTTCAGCATTTACATTCAAGATTTCAAACATCGTCTCTCCTCCGTATCTTTTAAATGGAATGTTCATCAACTATAGACATTCTCCTACAGATTGCTTAATGCTTCTTATAATCCATTTTTCTTCCCTAATACTTTCCCCATAATCATAAAAGGATCCTCAGTCTTATTCAGTATGAATGCATTCTTAATAACAGTCCATCCTAAGCCAGTGTATAAACTTTGTGCCGCTGTATTCGTTACTTGTGTCGTTAATACAGCTGTTTTATTGTCTACACCAAGCAACAAATCTCTTATTAATTTACTTCCAAATCCTCTTTTTCGATGCAAGGGATGAATAACTAATTCAACTACTTCAAAGCAATCTTTCAACCAAAAATCGTATTCTTCCTGACTGAGCTCATTAGAAAGCAGTGTATGATAGTATTGTTCTGGTAAAGATATATATCCATATACAAACCCTATTAGTCTCCCTTCTGTTGAAATTATCCTATTCCCCCTAAATCCTTTATACTTGCTGTGTCTTACTAAAGGTTCCTTAATAGATCTATTCCATACACTTTTATACAGCTCTTCGATTTGTTCTATTATGATGTCATCTTTCTCTATTGATAACACCCGAACCACTTTGTCGCACCTCCCTCCTTGCTATAGTTTCATTTTCAGCCCTTCATGTGTTGCTTGAAAGCCTAATCGTTCATAAAAACGCAAGGCATCTGGTCTTTGTTTGTCAGTCGTAAGCTGAATTAAATGACAGCCTCTTTCTTTGGCACGCTCGATTGCCCAGTTAATTAGTTGAGTACCTACCCCTTTTCCTCTTACAGAAGAGGCAGTTCTTACCCCTTCAATAGTCGCTCGCCATCCTCCTTGATGGGTAATATATGGAGTAAATGTAATTTGTTGAACCCCAACTACTTCAATTCCAAAACATGCTACCACTAATTCATTATTGGGATCTTCTGCAATAGCTTGAAACGCTTGCAGATAACTGGCAGGTAGTGGCTGTTCATAACGCTCTCGCTTACTGCCTAAAACATCATCAGCAAGCATAGCTACAATCTGATCTAAATCTTGTAATACTGCTAACCTAAACTCTAATGACTCCGTCACTTTATTTCCCCCTTTAGTAAAAAACTATTTCGATAGTTCTCAATTGTTTATCCAGTCGTTTGAAAAGCTAATAGACCTAACGACTATAATATAAAGGACAGTAATTTACTTTTCAGCTCCTATTTTAGATTAAAGCCACTCTGCAAACCAAGCCACATAGTATGCTGCTGGTAAAAAGATTATTTGTGCTACTATGGTACCGATAAATTTAGAACTAACCATTGTTAATGAGTAACTTTTCAAATAGATGTAGTCCGTTTGTTTTTTCATGACGCGATCGGCTAACACAGACGCCTTTGGATCAATAAATAAGGTCAGAATGATGGTGGCAATCCCGTTTATTACCCCTGAGGACATTAAAGCTGCCTGAGAAACTTTTGCAGGAACTAACATGGAAGCATATATGGAGGATATGACACCCGTCGTAAATATAGCTGAAATAATGACATTTAATACAAATAAACGCTTTGGAACTGTGTTTAAGGTAATTCCTCTAAAATAGGAAATTCTCGGTAATTTGAGACATTTTACAAGCTTTTTCCAATTGTTTTTCTTGAATAATTTAGAAAAAAGAGCTAGCATGGACCCTCTTTCATTTGCTAATTGAACAATGGCTCGTGAAAAAATATTAATAAATGTTGGAAACAACAGGATTCCAAATAATACTCCCAATGATGTTACTCCTATCAAAATTCGATATTGCGCCGCAATAAAAGTTAATTTGTCTGCCCCTTTGGGAACTTCTGCTATCAATTTTGCTGTTAATGGCTGTTGAAACATAGTGGAAAATCGCGAAACAATAACCATTGTGCTAAATAACGATATAGCAGTAGCAATTAACCTTACTCTCGTACCAGATATTCTTGTTGAATAGGCCAATGTTTCTACCATTGTAATCACTAATAGTAAAATAGAAATAATGATGACCTTTGACGTTATTAATTCCATAAAAACTCCTTTAATTTTTATTCTAGCTACATTATAACTCTTTTTCTGAAATTAACTAGAAATATTTACTAAAGTTGATTTTACATTAAGTAGATGTTGTTATTGCAATAAAAGGACACCAATAGAAGTGTCCTTTTCTTTATATGTATTTATTTTAAAGGCTATTTTGCTGTAACTTTACGATATACAATATAATTCGCAGTGTTCAAAATAATTGTTACAGAAAGTAGAACTGCAGTCGCAACCACTACCCCACCTGTTGTGTCCATCATTGCACTCCAATCCTCCATTTTTACAAGATAATAGCTATAGATAATCTGAAAAGAGATAGAAATCGCACAAGCACTCATGCTAAGAAAACAAATCATTAGCCCATTTCTCTGAACTTTCTCTTTATTTCCCATTAAGTTTGTAGCCGGCAATATCCAAGCAATTAAACCAAGCACCAGGCTCCCTATATTCAGTAAACCCATTATATTTTAGTGCCTCCTTATTATATACTTTTCACATTTAAAAGCCCTAGAAGTATATTCCCTTATTCTAGTGTAGAGATAACTCTTTATCCTAAAACTAAATTACTTCCTTATTTGATATCATGTTTTAACCATTTAAACCATCTTCCATGTCCGTCTGTTTCTGCAATGGTATTTTCACTCTTCTTACCGTCCATATAATAATCTAAGTGTAAGTATCTATCTTGAATATTATTATAAAGATGAAACACTTCTCTGTACTTCCCGATTTCTTCCACGCTTTGTAACAGAAGCTCCTTCCCTTCTCTTGGTATTTGATTCGCTACATGGGTATGAAAGATGCAAATGGCACTGCCCTCTGGAATAGTTTCGGCATAATGTGGCAGCAAGCTTACTCCATCACCGCTCACTACGTTCAAAGCACCTTCTCTTCTGTAATCTGCCGCTTTTTCAAATAAGAATAATCTCTCTCTATGTTCTGGCCATATCAATGCTTTTAGCCATAATTCTTCGTCTTTGTCATGTAAATCTATCGTATGTAAATCAAAACCAATCCTTGCCGTAACAGGAGGAGAAGTTTTCAAAAAGAATGGCATATTTTCTCCTATTACAGTCGCAGTAATTGGCAGTTCTGACTCTGAATTTCCATACCATTCTTTACCGTATGAATAGGCATACTTATCCCACTGAAGCTGAAATCCTGCACTAGTGCCTATTTCGATTAACGCTAGCGGTTTCTTTGCTAGATTATATATCATACAAAAAGCAGGATAAAGGTAAGAACATCTTCTTACCTCATTCGTTTGGACTAACTTCGTTTGGAGAATCCATTTAATCTCCTTTTGATATTTGAGGCAGAAATCTTTAAAAATAGGAAACGAAGCCTTAGCTGTTTTGGGATTCTCTGTGATACTAGGGTAATAATCTTTTAGCGAGTGATTGGTCCCCTTTAACAGTAGGTAGTGAACTGCACCAAATAATAGATTTGGGACAGGCTGCCCCTCTCTAGCACATTTAGCAATATTAAGAAGCGTTTTATCCATTGCAATTTGTTTTGACAAAAGTTCGTAAATGAAGCTTGATCCCTTACATTCCTTTTCTGCAAAGGTTAAAAATGTTTGAGTCAGCATTTCATTAGTTTGCATTCTCCTAATCATCCCCTCATATGAATTGTACTCTCCCCTGTTTAATGCTGTATGTGCTTAAATGCTTAAAAATTTTCTCTACTTATTATATGTAGTTTGGCTGATTTCCACCTTGCTTTGGCTGATAAATTCGGTGTTTGGCTGATTTCCCTCTTACTTTGGCTGATAATTTCGGCGTTTGGCTGATTTCCTTCATACTTTGGCTGATAATTTCGGC
>NZ_BCVE01000041.1 GCF_001591585.1 Niallia circulans NBRC 13626
AAACTGAGAAAATATCAGCCAAAGTAAGGGTGGAATCAGCCAAACTGGAGATATATCAGCCAAAACAAAGTCATCGCTGCCACACGAAAAAGCACCTCTCAACGAGATGCCTTTTCCCCATAATACCCTTTAATCAGCTGATCCATCACCCAGTTTGTTCTTGCTCCACTTTCGCCTGTGCTTGGGCTAGTGCCTTTTCCAGTTAACTCATCCACCATCAATTGAATCATAGGCTGCTGAATATGACGTGGATTTTCAATTACCCACTCTTCCGTTCCTTCTGATGTTGTTAAAGTAATGGGACCATTCCCAAAGGTTGCAAAAGTCAGTTTCCCTTTGCTTCCGACAATTTCGTTTTCGTCCACATGGTCATATGCGCCAAAACACCATGTTCCTGTTCCATGCACACCTGATTCAAATAGATAATTGCCGGTCACCATGTCTTCTGCTTCGTAGCTGCCATTTTGGTTGGTTGCAAATCCTTCTGCCTCCTTAATCGGTCCAAGCAGAAAATCCAGAATATCCAATGTATGACTTGCTAAATCAAGGAATAGTCCACCGCCTGCAAGTTCTGGCTGCACTCTCCATGCTTGATCATCTTTCAGCGGCGGCTGGTATTGGATTGTCCGCACAAAGCGAATATCCCCAAGTACACCGCTGTCGACTATTTCTTTTATTTTTAGAAAACGAGGAAGTGCGCGACGATAATAGGCAACAAATAAAGGCACATCTGCTCGTTTACATGCTTCAATCATCTCTAGGCACTCTTGATAATTTCTTGCCATTGGTTTTTCTACATACACTGGTTTCCCTGCTTTTGCGGCAAGAAGTGCATATTCTTTATGAAAAGCTGGTGGGGTAGCGACATAAACAGCATCGACATCTGGATCATTTATTAGTGCTTCGCCATTGTCATACCATTTAGGAACATGATGACGCTCCGCATAATCCTTAGCCAATTCACCATTGCGGCGCATAACTGCCACTAGCTTTGAATTTTCCGCTAATTGAAAGCCTGGTCCACTTTTTACTTCTGTCACATCTCCACAGCCAATAATTCCCCATCGAACTTCGTTTTCTATCTTTTTCATCTATTTTTTCACCTCTCCTTCTTATTCGCTCTCCGTCTTTGAAAACCCTTCATTTTTTCAAAATTTGTCTAGTCAATTCAAATTTTTATCGCTTGCCCAGGGTAAATGAGATCCACATTTTTAATCTGTGGATTTTTTGCTTGGAAGGATGAAAGGCTCATTCCATAGATTTTGGCAATTTTCGTTAACGTTTCTCCACTGGAGACGATGTGTACTGTTTCTTGCTGCGGGTTAATCCATGATCCTGGTTTTCCTGCTATTTTCGTGACATTTATCATTCCTTGAGATTTGTTAAAAATCGAGTATATTCCTGGCTTGACGATTCCCTTTTTATTTTGGCCAGCTTTAGCATCTGCCGCTGTTAGAAAGGCACCTGTTTCCTGCTGAACAGTATACTTATTCGCCTGCACTTTTTCCGTGTCCCAATGCCCAGGATTTTGCATAATCTGATTCCGGTCAATGTTGACGCCCTCTAGGATGATATTATTTTCATATTGATACATATGAATAAAGGGAGCGACTTCTCCGCGTGACCATGCATAGGTCTGCCATAAGTAATCAACCTCCCCCTTCATGGTATGCATCACTGCATAGGAACCGTATACTCCTATTTTATAAGATATCAGCTCCTTTTTCACAGCTGAAAAGTAAGCTTGGATCTGGGCCATTTGCTTTCCTGTAACCTCACAATCAACTGCAAAGTAAATAGCAGTTCCTTCTGGCTGCCCAACTGCTTTTGCCCACTTTTCTGCGTCCTTCCCATCTACTGTTCCTTGCTTTTCTGTAAAATAGGAAATCTTATTAGCGCTTTTTTGAAAAATACTAATCAGCTTTATTCCCGCCTTTTGAATTACTTCTGCCTCTTTCTTATTAAAGGACTTCCAGCTATCTCCTAAATAGCGTGCAGCATAGCGAAACCCTGCTCCATACAAGTCTTTTGCCATTTTTTCTGTTAACTTGGTAGCACAATCAAAGCCCATTGTCATTCTGAACCACTCCTTTTCTTTTTATATAGAAAAAAAGGAAATAAATGGTCAGCACTATTTCCATCTGTAAATGCATGTTGTCCTTTAGTGAAACTATTATCTGAAAAAAGTGAACTATCTCTTCCTCCTCCTATCTATATTGGCGAGGAAAAGAAGTTATTCTTTGTTGCTATTTAAGAATCATTAAAGAGTATGAATAATTCATAACTGGAAAGCATAACCATTCCTAATTTTGCACATCAAGTAGTTGTGCCGGAACAAAAAGGATATTGACATCTTTATTATTCAATTCTATCATGGTATTGTACTAGAGTTCAGAAAAACATACTCGAGTTTTATTTTATACAACAGGAGGATAAGAAGAATGACAAATATTAGAGCACATCCCATCGACATTAATGGAAATCAATTTAGTAGAGCCGGATTTGTCCTCGTTTTAATGATTGGTACTTTTTTAACTATCATAAACCAAACGTTATTGGTCACAGCTTTGCCAAAGATAATGGTTGACCTAGACATTAGTGCTATTAATGCACAATGGCTCATTACTGCGTTTATGTTGATCAGTGGCATCATGATTCCCACTTCAGCATTTTTGTTAAATACAATAAATAATAGAAAATTATATATGGCAGCAATGGTAAGCTTTGTAATAGGCACAGTAATCTGTGCACTCAGTCCTACATATAACATACTGTTATTAGGACGTATCATCCAAGCGGTTGGTTCAGGATTAATTATTCCTTTAATGCAGACATTAATGTTTTTAGTATATCCAGTTGAACGGCGAGGAGAGGCTATGGGGTTAGTAGGAATTGTTATTGCATTTGCTCCTGCTATTGCTCCCACTTTATCTGGATGGATTGTTGATTATTTTAATTGGCGATACTTATTTTATATAATTCTCCCAATTGCTGTGATTAACATGTTACTGGCATGCTTCTATTTGAAAAACGTCATTAATTTAACTAAACCGAAGATTGATATCCTTTCTATTATGCTTAGTAGCCTAGGTTTAGGTTCCCTGCTATATGGGATTAGTGTTGCAGGGAATATAGGGTGGCAAAATAAAATTACAGGGTTCTCTTGCGTAGCTGGCCTCCTAATCATAATTTTATTTTCCCATCGACAATTTAAACTCACTCAACCCTTTTTGGAGTTACAAGTTTTTAAAAGTAGAACATTTACATTGTCTACAATGATTGTCTCTATTATTTTTATGACTATGATTGGATTTGAAGTTCTTTTACCTATTTATACACAAACTATAAAAAACTTTTCAGCACTTCAATCGGGGCTAATATTATTTCCTGGTGCGATTGTACTGGGTATTATTTCTCCAATATCAGGGAAATTATTTGATAAGTTTGGCGTTAAAAAAATATCAATAATAGGCATGTTCATTCTAGCGGCAGCAACTTTTCCATTCTTATACCTCACTAACAATACAGCTACTTGGTGGATTGTTTGTCTTTATTCTTTTAGAATGCTAGGTATGGGATTTGTCATGATGCCTTTAGCCACTGCGGGAATAAATGCATTGTCTAATGATTTGATAAGTCACGGTTCTGCTATTAATAATACTGTTCGACAAGTGTTTGCCTCACTAGGATCTGCAGTCATGGTTGGGGTTATGTCAGCTACTGTGACCAAATATTCAAGCTATTATGAAGACTCTTCCTTTATTCCGTTGTTGAATGGTCTTAAGAATGCCTTTATATCCGGCTTCATTCTAATCGCCATCGCATTTGTATTATGTTTTTTCATAAAGTCTCCATCAATTAAAGCTGAATAAACAGTATCTCTTCTATTAAATAATCCCCCTTACGGACACTCTTTTAAGTGTTGAAGGAGAAAGGATATCTAGAAATTCGATATGGCTTTGAAATTTAGAGATATGGGAGGAATTATTATGACTATTTAAATCGACTCACAAAAGTTCAATCTATTAATCTATTTGTAACTTAAGAACTCTTAACAAACAGTGATCTAAAATCAGGCGTAATCTATTTCTTAAAACTCAACTAAAACGATTGGTGAGTTTTAGTAAAAACAACTATGTGGAGGAATTAAAAATGAATCATTTAAAGTCAGATGACCCAAAAAGTACATACATTCAATCTTACGATAACGCATTAAAAGCACTATGGCCAACACAATTTTCCTCTTACTTTTTAGAAACGTCTTATGGAAACACCTATATAATTGAGAGTGGAGATAAGTTGTCTCCACCCCTACTCCTTTTGCATGGTGCTAAAATGAGTTCGACCATGTGGTATCCAAATGTGGCAGAATGGAGTAAGCATTATAGAGTCATTTGTATAGATATTTTAGGGGATACAAATAAAAGCATTGCGGAGAAACCATTTTCAAATCGATTAAGCTATGCTTCTTGGTTAAATGAAGTGCTAGACTCTCTGAAAATTGCTAAAACAAATATTGTAGGTTTATCCTATGGTGCTTTACATACGGTTAATTTCTTGACCTTCTTCCCTGATAAGGTGAATAAAGCTGTTATTATGAGCCCAGCCGCTACTTATATTCCGTTTAATCCTGAATTCTATTCTTACGCTATCGGATTGGTTAGTAATGAAGCAGGAGTTAACAACTTTTTAAAATGGATTTTTAATAACCGTTATATTGTTGACCCTCTTATAAAACAACAATTAATAGCTGGAATGAAGGACACTGTGTCTTCTCCACCAAAAGCAACTCAAGTGGAACAAGCATTCCCTTATGTATTTGAGGATGAAGAATTAGCCCAAATTCAGACTCAAATTCTTCTGTTACTTGGAGAAGAAGAAGTAATGTATGATCCTGTGGAAGCTTTTAATCGTGCCAAGAACTCCTCTCCTCATATTACAACAGAGATTATAAAAGGGGTAGGTCATTTGATGTCGATGGAGAAGCCAGAACAAATTAATGATCGTGTCTTAAACTTTTTTAATAAATAGAAAGATAAAAGCCCTTATCTTTAATGCATGAGGGCTTTCCTCATTCCATTAAAGTACATCTTGTGACATTAGAGTAGTTTGTGAAGATTTTCTAGTGAGTAACACTATAGTTTTAGACCACCCTTATAAACTTTATAACTTCTAGGACCCTCCTCAGCCTCTATATAATAACTATTATATAGAAAGTATAAGGAACCTTCTTCCTCAGTTGATAGCTGTATTCAATAGAACACTTATTTTATCACCTCCTTGCTGACGGACTTTTCACCTTGATTAAGATATTAAATCTTTAAGGAATAATCATTCCATCCCCCCTTTCAATTAAACCTAAGTTCATTTTTCTGTACTCGAGTTTGTTTTTATGATAGATTGGTATTATAATGATATCCATCATATTTAAAGGAGTTAGAATTGTATGAGTAAAAAAGAAAAAATCATTGAAGCAGCAAAACAATTATTTCGAACAAAAGGCTATCATGATACTGCAATCCAAGATATTTTGGAACAAGCCAAAGTTTCCAAAAGCACATTTTATAATTACTTCTCTACAAAATCACAATTGATTCTTTATATTATTCAAAAAGTTGACGAAAAGGTTGACGAACAACAAAATACGTTGTTGCTCGAAGGAAGTCCATACGATAAGCAGCTATTTTATACCCAGCTTCGGGTAAAGCATTCCATTTATGGAACGGAGAAAATCTCAGAATTATATAATATCTCTTTGGGCGAAAATGATGAGGAATTACAAAGTTACATGCAAGAAAGACATTATAAAGAACTAAATTGGCTGTCAAAACGCCTAATAGACGTTTATGGAAAAGATATCGAAAAGAGCGCAATGGATTTATCCACTCATTTTATTGGGAGTTTAGGTTATCAGTTTAGATATTCCGATCAAATAAAGCTGAATATAAATAGCTCTGATATTTTAGATTACAATATTTTACGTTTAGAAAATAACATTGAAATTACAAAACAAACAAATCAAGTTTTATTTCCGTATAAATCACCTAACTCAGCCGACGATCAAGAATCCGCTATTAGGGAAATAAGAAAATTACTTGACAAGTGTATAAGTTCGGATCAATTATCACAAGAACAAAAAGAATTAATAAGTTTTATTTTAGAAGAAACTCAAAGTTCTTATACAAGATGGGGTGTTTGTGAAGGTGCTATTCGTCAATTACAGATACTATCTTCCTCCACAGATTTAGTTTATCAAAATATATTGAAAGAGTTATTTGACATTATCCATACACAAAAAGATATTTATCAATAATGTTAAATGAACAATCTTATATGTAACAGTCACTTTTGTTTTTCTCGCATACCAAATGCAGATTAACTTATTTTAAATACTTCCTGGAGGGGCAATTATAATGGACATTTTATATAAATCAGCAGTGCAGCTAATTGAAAAGCGCTATCCTACCGGTTGGGGCGGTGCAGCCGCAATGCGTACAAGTGATGGAAATATTATTACTAGCGTAGCACCAGAAGTGCTGAATGCAGCAACTAATCTTTGTATAGAAGTGGGATCTATCCTAGAAGCTCATAAACAGCAAACAACAGTTACTCACTCCATTTGTGTTGTAAGAGATGATGAAAATAGCCCTTTCAAAATTCTTACTCCTTGTGGTATTTGTCAAGAAAGATTGCTGTATTGGGGAGGTGAAGTATTAGTAGCCGTGACGCATAAAACAGATGAAATTAAGTATGTCTCGTTACAAGAACTTCAGCCATTTCATTGGACAAATGCTTATACATGAAATTAACTAGTTGAAATATAGCTGAAATTTCATAAAACCTTCATGCTAAATGCATAGGGGGATTACAATCCGAATCTATCAATATTCGAACAGTTGAGGATTCTCAAGGCTAATAACAAAAAACATGTTCTTATAAAGTAGAAGACTGCTTAATGGATTATTACTATAACTAAAGTTACATAAGAGTAAGGAGAGAAGACCATGAACACCTACTTAGAGAGATTAAGGAAGCTGAGTAAATTGGAGCCAAAGACACTGGAGCAAATGGCATTGAAATTATCAGAAGAAGCTGGAGAAGTATCACAGGCTGTGCTTTCTTATTTAAATGCAAGCGGAAGTGACTATAAGCAGCTCAATAAAGAGGACATTAAGGAAGAATGTGTTGATACTCTCCTTGTTGCATTATCCTTATTTTATAAGCTTTCTAATCGAGAAGAAGAGCTGTATGACTTACTAGATAAAAAAATGAATAAATGGGAAAACAAAATTAGTTAAACAAAAAGCCTGTCCCATAGCGAGGCTGCTAAAATGAACAGATGATACCAGGTTGGAATGGTAAATACTTCTTTTGTCAAAATACCTTTACAGCACAGCAGATAAGTTTTCCAAAGAGCTTTGAGCTTTGAGCTTTGAGCTTTGATATTGGACTAGTGATTCTTTGATTAGAATAGGAAATTTCCTAACTATACTTAGAAGCAAAAGATAAAAACAGATGGTAATAAAGGTAGTTTTCTTGTCACGATATTCCAGATATATATTTTTCTCTAATATGCAATAAAGTTCTATTTATGTTATAAAATTCAATATACATATGGGAAAAAGCTAAATATGCGTGTATTCCCAACATGCCAGTCCGCACTTGAAACTATTGCAGCTGCTGACTCCTGAATAAAAATCACCCTTTCTAATCACACTAAGAGAAAAAAGGGTGACTTTTTTATGACTAATTTTCTGCTGACTAACTTATTTTCGGCATTCCTGCTTCATCGCAACTTACAATGGCACCGCAAGCTTGTCTTTCTTGCTATCCCGTTGTTTTTTCTATTTATGCTTCTGCAAGGAGAGTATATGATTGCACGCTTGAAAAAAAATACTATTCATATATAAATTGACGGGGAACATGGATAGCATCCTTTCCCCTTTCTTTATGCATTCTCCCTATTGATAATGTTTCCGTTTACATGTATAACTAACATATAGACATTAAAAGGGTGAACATATTGAATAATAAGATTATACTTTTCATCAACAGAGTGGCTCAGTATACAACTGCTGGGTATTATTTTTGGATGTATCTTTTGCGCGGGGGACTTGTATATGGCTTAGTTCCTGCTGGTATTGGTCTGATTCATAGCATTGAAAGTATTCACAATGAGGTAGAATACAGTATTCGCATTTCCTTTGAAGAGGCCTATCAGAAGCATAAGGGAAATAAACTATTGTCTTTTGTAGTCTTTTTGCTGACTGTGGCTAGTTTACTATCCGTTTATTATTCGATCATTACAGCTAGTCCTGTTCTTGGCTTTTTTCAATTCCCGCTTGTTTTCTTCACTTTTTTCGCTTGGATTTATTACATTTATTGTATTTATTTTCTAGCTGATCCTCCGAAAGGCAAGGATGATCAAAAATGGCTGTATGCAATCGCATTTGACACCTGTATTCGCCGTTTTATTAACAGTTTAATTATACTGGCCACTATTATTGCGATTAGTTTTCTCGTCCGCATTAATTTACTAGTATTTATCTTCTTTGCCCCGCCGTTGACAATCTTTTTGACAAAGTATATTGTGCCTCGGCCGGTGTAATGGAAAAGGGATAGCATCTTGTTTGGATGCTATCCCTTTTCTTTATTTAACAGAGCCAGATACTCCATTATAAATATGTTTCTGTAAGGTTAGGAACACAATTAGGATCGGAAGAATAACGATGATAACACCAGCTAGGATAACTGGCCAATCTGTGCCATACGGACCTTTAAAGGCAAATAGTGCTGTCGAGATAACCTTTAAATCTGGAGAAGGCATATATAGAAACGGATTGTAGAAATCATTATAAATTCCAACACCACTGATGATTAGAATCGTAATCATCGGTGCTTTTAATAACGGCAGAATGATTTTACGATAGATAGTAAAATACGACGCCCCTTCCAAAATCGCTGCTTCATCTAGTGAAACAGGGATGTTTTTCAAATATTGCAGGAAGATATAAACAGCAATAACATCTGTACCTAAGTTGAGAACAATAACAGACCAGATGGTATTAAATAATCCCATTCCATTAATGATTTGGAATGTGGCAACCTGTGTTGTGATACCTGGAATCAATGTTGCAAGAAGGAATAATGCTAGAATAACCTTCTTCATTTTAAAATTAAAGCGATCCAGTACATAGGCAATCATCGTTCCTAAAAGGAGTTTTCCGATGATGGATGCAATAAAGATAAGGATCGTATTTTTAAAACCAGTCAGCATTTGTCCATCCACAAAGGCTGTAACATAATTGTTAAAGGTAAAATTCTTCGGCAGTTCTAATACACCCGTTGTTAAAAATTCCTGCTTTGATTTAAAGGAGCCAATAATCACAACTAAAACAGGAACAATGGCAACAGCGGCTCCGATTAATAAGCTTCCATATTTGACAATGAATCCGAGGATATTCTTTACCATCATCGCAGTTGTTAATCCATTTTCACTTTTTATTCCTGTTTGTTTTTCCAAGCTAGTTTGTGATTTCATGTTATTTCGCTCCTTTCTCTCTTGTTAAGAACTGCTGCAGCAATGTCACAACAATAACAATAACAAGTAATACTAACGCCATCGCAGATGCTAATCCGACCTTGCTGAACTTAAAGGCTGTATCAATTGTCTGGATAACGAATGTCTTCGTACCGTTTGATCCACCAGTCATGATATAAGGAATTTCGAATACACTCAGTGAGCCACTGATACCAAGGATAATATTTAAGAAAATAATCTGCTTAATACTCGGCATAATAATATATCGGAATTGCTGCCAGCGATTTGCTCCATCAATCTCTGCAGCTTCATAAATTTCTGAATCAATAGACTGAATAGCACCAAGGAAGATGATAAAGTTAAAGCCCATATAACGCCAAATAGAAGTAAATGCCATTGATACGTTATTAATGGAGCGATCCCCTAACCAAAGACGGATTTGATCTTCTAGTCCTAAGAAATTCAATACGGTATCTAGCGTACCTCCACCTTTGTAGAAATATAAGAAAATGAACCCAATCGCTACCCCATTTAATAAATATGGGAAGAAAAGAATTCCTTTCCAAAGATTTGCGAATTTTACTTTAAACGTTAAAACGGTCGCAAAATATAATGCGATTCCTAGTTGTACAAATGTTGCAAAGAAATAATATAAGCTTACTTTAAAAACAGAGAAATATTCAGGAGTGGTAAAAATGCGAATATAGTTATCCCAGCCAACATTTTCACTTGTCGGGCTTATTCCATTCCAGTTTGTAAAACTATACTGTACCATTTTAAATAAAGGATAATATGAAAATAACAAAAGTAAAAAAACTGGCAGGGCGGAAAATAAAACAATGATTAATCGTCTCTGCCCGTCATACCCCAATTTCATTTTATTCATCTTGCCTACACCTCTTATTCTTTCACTAACGCCTTTTATGGAAAACTCATTCACCTCCATCGGCGCCGGCGTAAAATATGAAACTACAAACGGGAACTCTCTTGTGTTATAGCATCGTACAAATGAATAGTTAATGACTACAAAGTAAGAAGGATTTTCTCTGCTGTGTCCCGTCTGAAAACTGATTTTTACAAAAACTCAATAGTAATGAAGGTTACCTTAAGAGATTTTCTCTTTTAAGATAACCCTCCATTTTCACATGAACTATTTTACCCGTTTTCATTTTCCCGTGAATATGTTACTTGTGAATTAATTATTGTCCAACTTCTTCGATTGCATTGCCCCATTTTTCGTTAAGCTCTTTCATGATATCGTCAAAAGATTCTTTTGTGTTGCCCTTTGCCGCATCCACGATTCGTTGTTTGGTTGCATCCGTTGTACCTAAACCGATTTCCGAACTGTTGTTGATATCAGCAAACAATGATTCTTTTCCAGCAGGAGCAGGTGTTGCTTGGAAGAATTCCACTCCAGCAGTTTCCATTGATTTAAGTGCAGCTGGTAAATCAGCTCCCACTTTTGGAGATATTCCGCCAGTGTCAGCAGCATAGTTTGACTCATCAACAAACCAATCTAAGAAGGTGCGGGCAGCTTCTTTATGCTCACTATTTACGTTAATACCAATATTGTAGTCTCCACCAATCGCTGTGTATTGTTTTCCATCGTGTGTTGTTGGAAATGCAGCGAATTGGATATCTTCTGGATTTTCCGCTAGTGCTTGTACTTGTTCAATTGCCCAGCTTCCTAATACCATTGCTGCTACTTTTCCATCAGCAAGATCTTGCTTAGATTGTTCCCAATCTGTTGTCGTTGGATCCGCTTCTGTATAGCCTTCTTTTACAGAGTCATAAAGCAATTTGTAAATAGTATTCATAGGCTTTCCATCATCAAATGGCGTTTTATCTGTTGTTAACTCATTTGTGAAGTTTGGATCGCCTGCTGCAGATTCACGTACGAAATCCCAATTCGACATTGCCCAGTTAGAAGCATAGTTTGTGTATAATGGCGTAATATCCGGATTTGATTCTTTAATTTTTCCTAATGCTGCTAGGAAATCTTCTGGTGTTTTAGGGAATTCAGTAATCCCTGCATCATTGAATACTTTCATATTAACAAGTACACCTGTAGTATTTACGGCAATTGGAATACCATAAGATACACCGTCATATGCACGGTCTGTTAATAATAAGTATTTTTCTTCTAATTCCTTTTGATCACCAAGCGGCTCAAAGAAGTTTGCGTTGTCTTCTGGCTTAATCGTTGTTGGCACCATTAACACATCGCCATAATCTTTTGAGTTCATGCGAATTTGCATTTGACCAGCATAATCAGTAATTGTTTCTACTTTCACTTCAATATCTGGATGTTTTTCATTGAATTGTGCAATGTACTCATCCCATTTGCCATTCCCAGTCCAGTCTGTTTTGTGGTTAATAAAAGTGATTGTCTCTTTCCCGTCTGCCCCTTTTCCCCCTTGCTTTTCCGAATCACTGCTACAAGCACCAAGCATTAATGCAGCTGCACTAGCAATCAGGCCAAACCGAAATAGTTTATTACCTTTTTTAATCCCCATTCTATTTTCCCTCCAAATAATTAGGTCATATAAAGAGTTAAAGCATATTTTGAAAACTTTACCATTAAGCGCTTACAAACATATTCTACCATGGTCATTTCCATTTGTATAGTCTTTTGTTGAAAAAGTAAGGACAATTATTTTTATGGTGATATAGTTATGTTAAGCGCATACATTTTAATGATTTGATTTATTGCTTGCTAGGACACTTGATATATTGTTGCTTTGTTTGCTTTTGGCTGTTCTTACCGCTTTTATTGCTTCATGAACACCATTTTTATGATTGCCTAGGCTGGTTTAGGCTTTCATCTCTCTTATGAACACCACTTTCCCGCGTACCTCCGCTTCTTTTGGCTTCATCTCCTTTATGAACACCACTGTTCCAATTCCCTCGGCTATTCACGTTCATCTCTACAACTACCCTCCATCCTCACTCTCCACCAACGGAAGAATAATAATCCTTAATCACTTTTTCTGCAGCTTTTCCATATACAGCGTAATCTTGATTGCTTTTTGCTTGTTCAATTGGATATAGATGAGCTTTCCAGTCCCATAAGGCAAATCCCTTTACCCAGCTGCGTTTGCTGGTTGCTTGAAACATTGCTTCATACCATCTTTTTTGAACTTCTTCGCTGAATTCTCCTCTTTTTGTCCAATCATTTGGGAGCAAATCTCCACCTACCCAGCTTGGACAGCCAGCTTCACAGAAAAAGAAAGGTTTCTTGTGTTTCTGTACTACTTTTTCGATACGATCTAATTGTGCTTCCCAGGCATCAATCGGGTAATAGCCGCTAGTAGAAATTACGTCGACAGCATCCCACCACTTTAAGACATCTTCTTGGTACTTATCGCAGTTATATGTGATTAAACCGCTATATACTTTGCGCACTTCTTTTATAAGGTGACGCCATTCAGCTTCTCTTCTGTCTGCATTTACTAGTTCGCAGCCGATTACAAACATCGGACACTTCATTTGCTCTGCTAGCTTTGCATAGTGCAGAATGTACTCATTATAAGAAGCGAACCATTCAGACCATTTTGGTTCACAAGGTACATCCGTATCAAAGAAATTAATATGGGCACGCCATGTACCATCTGCCACGTTTACCATTGGCTTTAAAGTGACCTCTAAACCTATTTTGTTAGCGTATTCAATTAACTGCACTGTTTCTTCATCACTGACTACATCGGGATGATTCTTCCAATTAATTGTGGTGGATTGTGGAGTATCCTGCTCTGCAACAACAGTTAGGACAATATGTTCAACTGCACATCTTTCTTTTAGCAGCTTCAGTGATTCTATCGTTTTCTCCTCTTGCCATTCTCCTCTTTTGCTCATAAATCCAAAGCTAAATCCTTTCATAAATTCCATCGCACTTTCCTCCTTTATCAATAAATCAATATAAATATAAAGTTTTATATTGAATTGTCTATACTTTTGTTGTAAATTAATTATATATTTCGACTTCCAATAAGTAAAGAACAAAACGGGAGAAAAAATAGACAATTTAATAGAAAGAAAGTGACAGAATGGAAGATAGCAAGAAAGAATATTATAGGAAAATGATGTATTTTACCATCCCTATTACTATTCAGCTTTTGATTACTTCAGGTCTTAATATTATTGACTCCATTATGGTCGGCAGACTTGGTGTAGACAGTATTGCAGCTGTGGGGATTGCCAATAAATTCACGCAGATTCCGACGATTCTTCTACAAGGATTTGCAAGTGGCGCAACCATCTTCTGTGCCCAATACTGGGGAGCAAAAAATAAAAACGGCATTAGTCGCTCGGTTATCTTTGTAAGCGTACTCACCGCAGTTTTTTCCCTTTTCTTTACACTCTTGACACAGTTTTTCTCCTACCCGATTCTTAGCTTTTTTTCTTCGGATATTTCTGTTAAGCAATTGGGCGGTGAATTTCTGCAAATTCTCGGTTACTCCTATGTTTTTACAGCCTTATCTATGATTTTTGTAATCGCTTTAAAAACAACTGGCGAAGTACGTAAACCAACCTATTATAGCGTAATTGCCTTATTAGTGAATACGCTATTAAACTATGTCCTTATATACGGGAATTTCGGAGCACCTGCATTAGGAGTCGAAGGTGCTGCGATTGCGACACTAATCGCTCGTATCATTCAAACTGCTCTTCTTTTCATGCTTCTTGTAAAAAAAGAGTTCCTTTCTTTTTCGATTATCAAAAAGAATCTCGATGTTTTCCGAAGCAGTTTAAGCAAACAATATTTTAAAATCACGATGCCATCCATCATTAACCATGGTACATGGACGCTTGGAGATACGCTCTTTTTCTGGCTGTATGCCACAATGGGCACAAATCAAACTGCCGCTATCTCGATGATTGATCCGATTATTTTTATTTTCACCTGTGTCTTTACCGGGATAAGCGATGCATCGGCAGTCATGATTGGAAATCAGCTTGGTGCAAATGATAAAAAAGGTGCTTTTCAGTATGCGAAGAATTTCATCCGGATTACTACGGGAACTTCTATTGTCGTCGGAATTCTGATTTTAATCCTACTCCCGCATGTGCTGTCGCTTTATCGACTTACACCAGAAGTAGAACAACTTGTTTATGGCATTATGTTTGTCTATATCCCCTTTTCCATTGCCAAAAATCTAAATTATATCAACAATGTCGGCATCTTGCGTGCTGGAGGCGACACAAAATATGTAATGTGGCTAGACACAATCGGTGTTTGGCTAGTCGGGCTTCCACTTGCTGCATTAGGCGTATACTTCCAGCTGCCATTGTTTGCTGTCTATGCACTTGCTAACTCCCATGATTTTATTCGAGCCTTCTTGGGGTTAAAAAGAACTTATACAAAAAAATGGATTCGCAATATTGTTGAAGGGTAAAGAAGGTAAAAAAGAGGAGGAGTTACCATGAAGAAAATAGAGTTTATGGAAGAGTTGGAGAATCGTATTTTGCCATTTTGGTTAAATCTAATGGATAAGGAGAACGGCGGATTCTACGGGGTGGTTGATTACCATTTAAAGCTTCATCCTGAAGCCCATAAAGGTGGCGTTTTAGGTGCTAGAAACCTATGGACCTTTTCCGCTGTGTATCAATACAAACAAGATCCAGCCTATTTAGAAGCTGCCCATCATGCTTATGAATTTTTTAAAAATAAGCTCTGGGATCAGGAAAACGGCGGCATCTATTGGCTTGTTGATTATAAAGGAAATCCGGTTATCTCATCAAAGCATGTCTATGCCCAAAGCTTTGCGCTTTATGGCTTAAGTGAATATTATAAGGTGTCTAAAGATATGGAAGTATTAGCTTTAGCACAAAAATTATTTTATCTTATAGAAGATATTTGCTTCTCTGAATCATTAAACGGTTATTTGGAAGAATTTAATGCCGATTGGACTAAAAAGGAAAATGTTCTATTAAATGAGGGCGTGGAGGCTGCCTTTACAACAAATAGCCATTTGCATATTATCGAAGCATACACGACCCTTTACCAAATTTGGCCTGATGAAAGACTATTACGCAAAATTGATAATCTATTAACGCTATTCCATACACATATTTTTGATCATCAAAAGCATTATTGCCACGCTGCCTTTGACCAAAATTGGAATAGTATAAAAGATACTTTCTCGTTTGGACATGATATTGAAACGAGCTGGCTTTTATCAGAAGCATTGAATGTAACTAAGCTCGATAGACCAGAAATAGTAGAAATGAATAAGCTCATGGCATTGGAGGTTGCTAGAGAAGGGCTTGCTGAAGATGGATCGCTTATGGATTACAAGGCAAATGGCACCATTCACGCAACAAGAGTCTGGTGGGGACAAGCCGAAGCAGTAATCGGCTTCCACAATGCCTATGAATTAACGAATATCCAAAACTATTTAATATATAGTGAGGATGTATGGAAATACATTCAAGCATCTATCCATGATAAGCGCGAGGGCGGCGAATGGTACTCCCGCATTGATACAAACGGTGAAGTTATTTCTTCTCTCCGCGATGAAAAGTACCAAACACAAGAAAACATCGTCGACTCATGGAAATGTCCCTACCATAATGCAAGAATGTGCTTAGAAATGATCAAACGCTTAGCAAATTAAAACGAAAACCACTGCTC
>NZ_BCVE01000042.1 GCF_001591585.1 Niallia circulans NBRC 13626
TTTGGCTGATTCTCCACTCGCTTTGGCTGATTTCCTCTTCGCTTTGGCTGATTTCCTCCACACTCAGCTGCCATTTAACATCAGCTATTATAGAAATCTACTTAATCCCACCTTTATAATGCGATTTTTGTCATACTATCCTCCTTTCTCCATAAAAAAAGCTGCCAACAAAGAACATTTGCTGACAGCTAGAAAGATAAATCTAATTATTATCTTTTATTCATTTCCTGAACTAATAACTTGTTGACCATTTGTGGATTTGCTTGCCCTTTTGTTGCTTTCATTAATTGCCCAACAAGGAAACCTATTGCTTTTTGTTTTCCGTTTTTAAAGTCTTCAATGGATTGAGGGTTATTATCTAACACTTCACCAATAATTTTCAGCAATGCACCTTCGTCGGAGATTTGCACTAGACCCTTCTCTTTCACAATGGCCTCTGCATCGCCGCCGTTTTCAATCAGCTCTTTAAAAACTTGTTTCGCAATCTTACTGGAGATTGTCCCATTTCCAATCAGCTTAATCATGCCGGCAAGGTTTTCTGGAGTAAGCTTTACTTCAGCCAGCTCCTTTTGTTCGGCATTTAAATAAGCAGAGACATCGCCCATTACCCAGTTAGAAGCTAACTTTGGCTCGGCTCCATTTGCCACAGTACCTTCAAAGAAGTCAGCCATTTCCTTCGTAACAGTTAATACTTTTGCATCGTACTCAGGTAGGCCCCATTCTTCCATATAGCGCTTCTGTCTTGCATCTGGCAACTCTGGAATTTCCGCACGGATTCTTGCCTTCCAGTCTTCATCAATATATAAACCTGGTAAATCCGGCTCAGGGAAGTAGCGATAATCATCGGAACCTTCTTTTACACGCATTAACAATGTCGTACTTGTTGCTTCATCAAAGCGGCGTGTTTCCTGATTAATAACACCACCGGAAGAAACAACTTCTCTTTGACGTTGCTCTTCGTATTCTAATCCTTTGCGGACAAAGTTAAAGGAGTTTAAGTTTTTCAGCTCTGTCTTTGTTCCAAATTCCGCTTGTCCTACTGGACGAATGGAAATGTTGGCATCACAGCGCAAAGAACCTTCTTCCATTTTACAGTCAGATACACCAGTGTATTGAATGATGGATTTCAATTTTTCTAAATATGCGTATGCTTCATTTGGTGTACGAATATCTGGCTCAGAAACGATTTCAATTAATGGCGTTCCTTGACGGTTGAAGTCCACTAACGAATATCCTTTCTCATGATTCAATTTTCCAGCATCCTCTTCTAAATGAACCCGAGTAATGCCAATTCTTTTTTTATAGCCATCGACTTCAATTTCAATCCATCCATGTTCACCAATAGGCTTATCAAATTGAGAGATTTGGTAAGCTTTCGGATTGTCGGGATAAAAATAGTTTTTACGGTCAAATTTCGTTTCTGTAGCTATTTCACAATTTAATGCCATAGAAGCTTTCATGCCATATTCTACAGCCTTTTTATTTAAAACAGGCAGTACACCCGGATATCCTAAATCTACTACTGTTGTGTTTGTATTTGGTGCAGCGCCAAAATGGTTAGGACTTGCGGAAAATATTTTTGATTGTGTTTTTAACTCTACATGGACCTCTAGCCCAATGACTGTTTCAAATTCCATTTTTTTCACCCCTTACAGCGTTGGTTTTTGTTTATGATAGTCTGTAGCCTGTTCAAACGCATACGCTACTTTATAAACAGATGCTTCATCAAAGTGTTTTCCGATAATTTGTAAACCAAGCGGTAAACCGTTAGAGAATCCACAAGGAACAGAAATACCTGGAACTCCAGCAAGGTTCACTGGAATCGTTAAAATATCATTTGCATACATTGTTAAAGGATCATCTACCTTTTCTCCCAATTTAAAGGCAGGAGTCGGTGTAGTTGGACCAACAATTACATCATATTTTTCAAAAACATCTTCAAAGTCTTTTTTAATAAGCGTACGTACCTTTTGTGCTTTTTTGTAATAAGCGTCATAGTAGCCAGAGCTTAAAGCAAAAGTACCAAGCATAATTCTACGCTTCACTTCATCTCCAAACCCTTCAGCACGAGAACGCTTATATAGATCGATTAATGTTTCCGCATTATCTGTACGATATCCATAGCGAACTCCATCAAAACGAGATAGGTTTGCTGATGCTTCTGAAGAAGATAGTAAATAGTAAGTTGCCAAGGCATATTTACTATGTGGCAGGGATACTTCTTCCCATGTTGCCCCTAATTTTTCCAATACTTTCAAAGCATCTAGAACTGATTGGCGCACAACTTCGCTGACACCCTCTGCCAGGTACTCTTTCGGCACAGCTATTTTCATGCCCTTAATATCACCAGTAAGCCCCTTTGTAAAATCAGGAACCTCTACATTTGCCGACGTAGAATCCATTGAATCTACTCCAGAAATAGCATTAAGTAAGAAAGCATTATCTTCTACCGTACGTGTAATTGGGCCGATTTGATCCAATGAGGAGGCAAATGCTACTAAGCCAAAACGAGAAATTCTTCCATATGTAGGTTTTAAGCCGACCACTCCGCAAAATGCTGCTGGTTGACGAATAGAACCACCAGTATCTGATCCAAGAGAAAATAATACCTCACCAGCTGCTACAGATGCTGCCGATCCACCTGATGATCCACCAGGAACAGTCTCAAGATTCCAAGGGTTTTTCGTCTTTTGATAATAGGAATTCTCGGTTGAAGAACCCATAGCAAATTCATCCATATTAAGCTTTCCAATTGTTATTGCTCCTGCTGCTTGCAGCTTGTCGATCACAGTAGCATTATAAATCGGCTGGAAATTTTCTAAGATTCTGCTTGAACAGGTTGTTCTTAAATTCTTCGTAACAATATTATCTTTGATACCAATTGGCATTCCAAATAAGCTGCCCGAATATTCCCCGTTCACTAATTTACTATCTAATTCACTAGCTTTGGATAAAGCATTTTCTTCATCTAATGTTAAAAATGCTTGTACTTTCTCATCTACATCTTTTATGCGACTATACGATTCCTTCACTAAATCTGATACAGATATCTCTTTTTTATGTAATAGTTCTTGTAAATCTGTCATTTTTTGATCAAAAAGACTCATGTAGTTTCCCCTCCTTACTCCATAATAGATGGAACTTTAATTTGCCCATCTTGATGATCTGGTGCGTTACGTAAAACTTCCTCCACAGGCAGACCTTTTGTTGGTACATCTTCACGCAACACATTTTTCATATCTAAAACGTGGGAAGTTGGCTCGATTCCCTCTGTGTCTAGCTCATTTAGTTCTTCTGCAAAAGAAATAATAGCATCTAATTGCTTTTGAAAAAGCTCTGCTTCCTCTTCTGTTATTTCAAGTCTAGCAAGATTGGCAACATGTTTTACTTCTTCCTTTGTTATTCTTGACATTATGTATGTCACCTCCATCATTATACGTACAACACAATAATCTGATAATAGCAAACAAATCAATAGGAAAGCAACCGAAAGAAGGAATATATCTTGTCAGAAGGCGATTTCTACAAAAAATAATGTCTTTCCACTACCATAATTGAATTTCCATTAGCTATTCCATCTTTACATTTAAACAGTACCATTTCTCTTATTATACCATCTTGTCTAAGATGATTGTCCCTTCCTTTAGATACAAAAAAAGAAGAGTGGTTTTCTCTTCTTTTTTATGAAGTATTTTCCTCATCAGAGGTAAGGAGTGGCTCATACATCATTAATGCATGGTTTTCTGTAATATACTCTTCTTCCAATAATACTCCTCTCCTGTTATACTTTTTTCGGTAAATTTGGTTATGGCGGATATAACCTCCGAAATAAGCGGGGGTAATCTGATGTGCCTTTTCATATACATCATAATTGTATAAACTAGGCGATGCTCCTCTCCATTCTCCTATCAAATGAGAGTCCGTCACTTTCAGGTATAGTTGAAAAGGGGTATCTGTTTCATTCTTGATTTGCAGGTCTAAATAATTGTAGGAACAGGTTGCCCCACTTCCGAACGGCTGCGTCCTGTTAGAATCTGGAAAAACATCATAACTATGCCGATGTCTTTCCACTACGGTTAACGGCGTATGCAAGGTCATCCAATAAATAAGATTAGACAACTGACATAGTCCCCCGCCAACGCCCGTCCGATAACTTCCTGCAAAAAGAACCATGCCATCAACGTAACCTTTTTTATATGTCGGCCGTCCAATTGTTCTCCAATAGGAAAAGGTTTCTCCTGGTTCAAGTACAATCTGATTTATTTTGGAAACAGCGATTTTTAAATTAACAATTTTATTATATTGCAGCTTCATATCTACATCTTTTAGTTCTCTTAAAAGCATTGTTTTATGGGTAAAATAAGAATGGGGTAATAAAACGGTCTGTTTTTTCTTCGCATATCGTTTTCTTGCTAGTATCCATTGAACATATCTTTTGGTTGTATAATATTTCTTTCCGACATAAAGACGAAAGGCTGATCTTTTTTTTGGTCTTAACGCTGTGATATCCATGTACACTCTCCATTTTTTCCCTTTTTCTGTTTTATTTCGCTAATTACTTATAAACTCCTTCTTTTTCAGGCTATTCTCTGCAAATAGATAGGAAAAGGAAGCAAAATCCGCTACAATAGTTTATATTTAGAAGAAGACTAAAAAGCTAGGTGACCAAAAATGAATGAATTAGATGCATTAAAATTAGAAAATCAACTTTGTTTTCTTTTATATGCAAGTTCTCGTGAATTGACGAAAAAATATAAACCATTGTTGGAAGAACTCGATGTAACGTATCCACAGTACTTAGTACTTTTACTACTTTGGGAGCATAAAGGCCTTAGTGTAAAGGAAATGGGACATCATTTATATCTTGATTCGGGTACATTAACACCGATGCTAAAAAGAATGGAACAGCAACAGCTGCTAGAACGCAAACGTTCCCTTGAAGATGAACGCTCAGTACTAATTACATTAACGGAAAAAGGTGCTTCTTTACAACAAAAAGCTGAGTGTATTCCAACAGAGATCCTAAAACTTTTCGGAAAATCGAGCAAGGAAATCAATGATTTAAAGCAATCCCTTCAATTGCTTTTGGAAAATTTAACGAAACAACATAAGGAAATATAAAAAGAGAGAAGGAGGAATTTCAACTTCCTTCTTCTCTCTTTTACAAAAACATTAAGCTGTAACAACTTCTAATTGTACCTCGATATTACCTCTTGTTGCTTTTGAGTACGGGCAGAAATTATGAGCTTTGTGTACTAAATTCTCTAATACTGTCTTTTCAATTCCAGTTCCTTTTACAGATAACTTAACACTTAGTTTAAATCCTTGATCTGTTTCATCCTTTAATAAGCTGACACTAGCTGTTGTTTCAGATTCAAAATTAACTTTTTCTCTCTGTGCCATTAATTGTAGCGCACCATCAAAACATGCTGCATATCCTGCTGCAAATAATTGCTCTGGATTTGTTGCGTCTTCCAATTCCTTCGCTCTTTGTGTACCTGGCATAGCTGTATCAAATTGAATAACATAATCTTCAGATTCTACTCTTCCTTCTCTTCCTCCAGTTGCTGTAACAGACGTTGTAAGAATTGTATCGCTCATGATTCATTCCTCCAATAATATATTTTCATTACAATTATATTGTACACAATATAATTGCGCAAAACAAACATTTTTTACTTTCTTTCTTTTTTATTTACCTATTTCAAGAGAAGTAAACATGCCTGTAATGTTCATCCATAATAAAAAGCCCAAAAAGATTTTCTTTTTGGGCCATTCCCTTATTTGCTAAACCATTTTCCAATCGTCGTAAGCAATCCCTTTTTCTGATCTGCTTTTGAAGATTTCCCTGTAACTAAATCTGTTTTTTGCTCCCCGATATATATATCTTCTTTATTAATCGCATGATCATAAGCAATTAATAAACCAATATCACTGTCTGCCTCTTTGTTGGTTACAATCGTGTATTCCATATGTGCTTCGTTAGCTTCCTTGATATACTTCGATAAGTACGAATAGTCTAGATGACCATTTAAATATAGCTTCGCACCGGGATTCTGTTTCATTGCATCTAATATTTCCTTATAGGGGGCTGGTTCCATTACTTGTGATTGCTTTAATGCAATCACCACTCTTTCTCTTAGGGTACTGAGAAATTTTCTTCGTTCTTCTGGCTTTGTTTCCTTCGCCCCATACATCCCCTTTTGCATATATTCATCTAAGTTAGGGTTTGATGACATACTCACAACTCCTTTAAATAGATTCCTCTTTCCATACTATACTCTAATCTGCTAGTAAAAAACCTTGTACCTTTTTGAACTTTTTTTGTCATCATACAAAAAAGGAGAGACAAGCATCATTCATTCCACTTTTTTAAGGGAAGCATGATGCTTAACACTCTCCATCATTATTGATAAATATGAATATACGGCTCTTCTGCATCTACATCACGAACAATTAATGCTTCTGGGCCATAAACAGATGTAATGCTAACCTGTACAGAAGAAGAATTATTTGGAGGGAAATGCTCCATCACCTTTCCTGCGACAAATTGTGTGAAGCCGAGCGCTTCTGCTTCTCCATAAAATTGAATCGGAATCTCGATACTTAAATTCTGCATTTTATCATTCACATAGAAAGCTCTTCCGACCACACCATTAAAGTTAGGAAAATATTTCTCGATATCTTGCTTGAAATAAGAAAATGCATCTACTTCTGATTTATATTTTGTATCAGAGCTTGGGAATAATACATATTTTTCATTAATACTTTCCCAATCACCAATACTATTACTATTTCCTGCTATCTTTGCGTAAGCGAAGAAGTTTCCAGGTACAACTGAAGAGCTTTCCTTTTGTTCAAAAAGAGAGATAATAATCGGAACCTGCCCAAGGCCTTCTACTCCTCTTATTCTTTTGACTACTTCTGCTGCAATTTTCTTTCCTTCTTTTTCAAGCTTTGTTCGATCAATTTTAAGCTCTTTGGCCGCTCCATTTTCTTCATAGGTGTATACAGAATTCATTGCTAAACCAATGGAAATCCCACCAAGCTTTAAGCTCTTATCATCCGTTTTCACCAAATAATCATGCTCCAGTATATGAGCTAAATAAACAGGTACTTTACCCTTATCCTTGCCAGATGGGTTTAGCCCATCAGGATTCTTTTCTGATTCTCTCCCTAGCCAGTTGGAAATTGTATCTTTATCTAAATACTGACCTTCTTGAAAAAAATATTCTTCAGGATCATAGGCATTTTGTGCGATTCTCATTAGGCCTGTTTCAAATTCAGCAATGTCATAACGTGTATTTAAATTATTTACAACTAATCCTCTTGCTTCTGAAGGCTTAAATGGGACCACTACCTTATAATAATCATCAGAGATTTTATAGTTCGGCAGAATAGCCGTTTCCGTCGTATTACTATCTACATCCTCTGTCTTTACTTTTTCTTCTTTATTAAAGTTTGGTGCACAAGCTGATAGAACCAATACTAGTACCAACACCATCATTACGTGTTTCTTCATTCGTTAAACACACCTTTATTCTTCAATTCTTCCATAAGTCTTTCCTCATCCCAAACTTCAATGCCTAGCTGTTCCGCTTTTGTTAGTTTGCTTCCTGCATCTTCCCCTGCAATTACTAAATCTGTTTTCTTTGAAACACTTCCTGTTATTTTACCACCTAATAATTCAATTTGTTCTTTTGCTTCATTACGAGAAAGCTGCTCGAGCTTTCCTGTTAATACAATTGTTTTGCCAGCAAAGGCTGAATCAGTCTCTTCCACTGCTACTGGTAATGGACCGGTATATTCCATATTAACGCCATACGTTTTAAGCTCGGTAATTAATTCGATTACTTCTTCTTGTTCGAAAAAAGTAACAATCGAATCAGCCATTTTTTCACCAATTTCGTTAATAGCTGTTAAATCCTCTTTAGCAGCTTCCATAAGCTGGTCCATTGTTTTAAATTCCATCGCAATTGTTTTGGCTGCCTTGGCTCCTACATGTCGAATTCCTAAACCAAATAATAGCCTTTCAAGGGAGTTTTGCTTTGATGCTTCAATTGCTTCTAATAAATTATGAACAGATTTTTCGCCCATTCTTTCTAATTGTATTAATTGGTCGAATTGTAAAGTGTATAAATCAGCCACATCTTCGATTAGTTTTTCGGAAAATAATTGGCTGATTACTCGCTCACCAAGTCCGTCTATATTCATTGCATTCCGAGAAACAAAATGAATCAAGCCTTCCCTAATTTGTGCTGGGCATTTTGGATTAATACATCGTAATGCCACTTCCCCTTCGATACGAACAAGTTCACTCTCGCATTCAGGACAATGAGTTGGCATCAGAAATTCTGCTTCTTCACCAGTTCTTTTTTCTACTAAAACATTTACTACTTCTGGAATAATGTCTCCAGCCTTTTTTATTACAACCATATCGCCAAGCTTAATATCTTTTTCTCTTATTAAGTCCTCATTATGCAAGGAAGCTCTTTTAACTGTTGTACCCGCAACCTTCACTGGTTCAAGTACTGCAGTAGGTGTAATCACACCTGTTCTCCCAACATTTAGTTCGATGCTTAGAAGCTTTGTCATTACTTCTTCAGCTGGAAACTTATACGCTATCGCCCATCTCGGACTTTTTACGGTTGTTCCAAGCTGTTCTTGATGTGCTAAATTGTCTACCTTTATCACAATACCATCTATTTCGTATGGCAAGTGAGGACGTTTTTCCTGCCAGCCTTCAATATATTGTAAAACATCCTCGATAGTTGCACATCTTTTTCTTTCTTTATTCGTCTTAAAGCCAAGCCTGTCTAATAAATCAAGGCCATCGCTATGGGATTGAATACCAGTCTGTCCAGCATCTCCAATCGCATAGAGAAAAATATCCAAGTTTCGAGAAGCCGCAATGCGAGGATCTAATTGGCGTAAGGAGCCTGCTGCAGCATTCCGTGGATTCGCAAATGGCTCTTCTCCATTTTCATCCTTCGCTTTATTCAGTGCCTCAAACGACTTTTTCGGCATAAATGCTTCACCGCGAACTTCTAAACTCACCGCCTGATTTAATCGGAGCGGAATAGAGCGAATTGTTTTGAGATTCGCTGTAATATCCTCTCCAGTGGTCCCATCTCCTCGTGTGGCTCCTTGCTCAAATAAACCATTCTCATATCGAAGAGAAACAGCAAGCCCATCTATCTTTAATTCACAAACATATGAAAAGTCATCACCGATAACTGCACGAACCTTCCGATCAAAATCACGTAAATCAGCTTCATTAAATGCGTTCCCTAAGCTCAGCATCGGCTTTTGATGCTGAACCTTTGAGAACATATCCAATACTTCTCCTCCGATTCTCTGGGATGGAGAATCATTAGTTTTTAAGCTGGGGAATTTTTCCTCCAACTGGATTAATTCATTTAATAATGCGTCATATTCCGAATCAGGAACAGAAGGATTATCCAGAACATAATATTCATATCCATATTGATTTAATAAATTATGCAGCTCTTTTACTCGCTTCTCTGCAAGGTTTTGTTCCATATATCCTTTTCCTTTCCTTATCCTTTTTGAATCGGTGCAAATTTAGCCAATAATCGTTTAATTCCTACTGGGCTCGGAAAAGCAATATCTAATTCTTTCGAATCGCCTTCGCCTTTTACACTTACAACTGTACCAGTGCCCCATTTTCCATGGACCGCTTTATCGCCTATGCTCCATCCGATTCCTTCACCACCTGTTGCAACTGCCGCAGGACGAATAACAGCCTTTCTCGTTGGCTGTTGTTGTGTATAAGAGCTTCGACTACTATTGTGAGGAGAAGCCATTCTTTGCCTATTTGAAACTGGATTTAATCCTTCTAGTAAATCTTCTGGAATTTCTTTTACAAAACGAGAAGGTGGATTCATATTGGTACGTCCAAATAATGTTCTCATCTGTGCATTTGTTAAATATAATTGCTTTTCAGCTCTCGTAATGCCTACATATGCAAGGCGACGCTCTTCCTCCATTTCCGTTTCTTCCATTAATGAACGGGAATGAGGGAATACACCTTCTTCCAGACCAATTAAGAAAACAATCGGGAATTCCAAACCTTTTGCAGAATGCAAGGTCATTAAGACAACCGAATCCGCTTGATTTCCGTCATCATCTAACTTATCAATATCAGCAACCAATGCTAAATCTGTTAAAAAGGCAATTAACGATTTATCATCATTAGCTTCCTCAAAGTTCTTCGATACGGACATAAATTCTTCAATGTTTTCTAATCTACTTTGAGCCTCAATCGACTTTTCTGCCTTTAGCATATCTACATAACCAGATTTATCAATAACTTCTTCGACAAGTTCTGTTACAGATAAATATTCCTGCATTCTTGTATAATTTTGAATCAAATCGCGGAATTCACTGGCAGCTTTTGTAATCTTTGGACTTAAACCAATTAATTCAACAGCTTCTAATGCTTGATACATAGACATATCATGCATTGCTGCGAAATTGGCTATCTTATCAACAGAACTAGAGCCAATTCCACGTTTTGGAACATTAATCACCCGTTGGAAACTAATATCATCATCCGGATTAGCGATTAAGCGAAGATAAGCAAGCGTATCCTTAATTTCCTTTCGATCATAGAACTTTATACCTCCAACAATCGAATATTCAATATTGGCTTTAAGAAGCATTTCCTCCATGACACGAGATTGTGCATTTGTTCGATACAGAATAGCTATATCTGATAAATTTAGAGAGCTTTCTCTTCTTAATTCTTGAATCTTTCCAATAACAAATTGTGCTTCCCCTTGTTCGCTATCCGCTCGGTAATAGTAAATTTTGCTTCCATCTTCATTTTCTGTCCATAAGTTTTTATCTTTACGACTAGAGTTATTAGCAATGACCTGGTTTGCAGCCTGTAGAATTCTTTTGGTGGAACGATAGTTTTGTTCCAGCATTACTACTTTTGCATTTGGATAATCCTTTTCAAAAGAAAGGATATTTGAAATATCTGCACCACGCCATGCATAAATAGACTGATCAGAATCACCAACTACACATAAATTGCGGAATCGACTTGCTAGAAGCTTGACTAGCATGTATTGCGATCTATTCGTATCCTGGTACTCATCCACATGAATATACTGAAATTTACGTTGATAGTATTCCAAAACTTCCGGTACTCTTTGAAATAAATTAATGGTCTGCATAATTAGATCATCGAAATCTAATGCTTGGTTCTTTCGTAAACGTCTTTGATATTCTGTATATACATCACTAACTATTTGTGAGAAGTAGTCGCCAGCAGTCTTCGCAAATTCCTCTGGAGTTACAAGTTCATTTTTGGAAGAACTAATACTTGCTAGAATAGCACGGGGATCATATTTCTTCGGATCGATATTACGGTCTTTTAAAATACCTTTAATAACGGATTGTTGATCAGTTGTATCCAAAATTGTAAAATTACGGTTGTATCCAATTCGATCAATATCTTTTCTTAAAATTCGTACACACATAGAGTGAAAAGTTGATATCCATATTTCTTCGCTTGCTCCGCCTAAAACAGCTGCTATCCTCTGACGCATTTCCTTCGCTGCTTTATTGGTAAACGTAATTGCTAAGATATTGTATGGATTGACTCCCTTTTCCACCATAAGATAAGCAATTCTTTGTGTTAAAACTCGGGTTTTACCACTTCCTGCCCCGGCCATTATTAAAAGAGGACCATCTGTTGCTTTTACTGCTTCCTTTTGCTCAGGATTTAATCCATTTAAAATTTTATCTGTTAAAAATTGCATCTTTTCACCACCATAAGAACATATATTCTATTTTAACCTAGCTTTATTGTTTATTCAATGCTTGCTCTTTTTCATTTCAACTGTGTTTAATGCGGCTGATAGGTCTTTATAAATAACGTTTCCGACTACAATGACATCAGCATATCTTCCCATTTCCTCTGCCTGTTCTACTGTCTCAATTCCTCCACCGTAAAACAGGACCGTCTCGTTCAATTGACTTTTAGCCGCTTTTACAAACGAAGGGTCTCCATAACTCCCGCTGTATTCCATATAAAAAATAGGCAAATGAAACATCTTCTCTGCCATTAAAGCATAGGCTGCAATATCTTCTTCTGATAAATTTGTTTTTGCACTCGTTAATTTCGCAGCTTTACAATCTTCGTTTAAAACACAATAGCCTTGAATGAGAAATTCATCCCAATCCATTAGTTCTCCGTATTCCTTCACTGCTTCATGATGAAGACCAGTTATCCATTTTGTATCACTGCTATTTAAAACAGTAGGAATAAAATATAAATCAAATCCGGGTGAAACCGAATCTATTGTTGACACTTCTAATATACAAGGAACTGTATAGCGACGGACACGAGCCATGAGATTCAATACATTATCTAACGTAATCCCATCTGTTCCACCAATGATGATTGCATCTGTACCAGATTCGCATAAACTTTCTAATGCTTCATCTGAAATTTCCTTATTTGGGTCTAATTTAAATACATGACGCCATTCGCGCACATCATACATGCAAACTTCCTCCATTCTAACCATTACATCATTTCATTATAGCATTAGATATTCCATCAAAAAAGAAATCCTACCGTATAATTTCTTGTAAATTTTTCTTAGTGACAAGAAAAGCGCAGGGCACCCGGTTAGGAGCGTGTGGAATGGAGTGACCTTTCCTGAGATATAGGAAACACGGT
>NZ_BCVE01000043.1 GCF_001591585.1 Niallia circulans NBRC 13626
TCTGCAGTGGTTTTCTCTTTATCCTCTTAGCACCTTATCAATAGCCACGAGCTCTTCCGCACTAAAATGAATATTATCCAGTGCCTTCACATTGTCTTCAATTTGGCTTATCTTGCTTGCACCAATGAGTACACTTGTGACAATGCCATCACGCAAAATCCATGCAACTGCCATTTCGGCAAGGGTTTGCCCTCGTTCTTTCGCAATATTGTTTAAAGCTCTTACTTTATCTATTGTCTGATCCACATTTTCTTTATGCAGCCATAGTCCCGTTTCCCGATTGGCACGAGAATCCTCAGGAATTCCATTTAGATAGCGGTCTGTCAATAATCCTTGAGCAAGTGGACTAAAAGCAATCGCTCCAAGCTGTTTTTCCACTAAAACATCCTTCAATCCATCCTCAATCCAGCGATTAAACATGCTGTAAGAAGGCTGATGAATAATGAATGGCGTTTTTTTATCTTCAAAAATCCGCGCGATTTCTCTTGTTTGCTCCGGTGAATAGTTGGAAACACCAACATATAACGCTTTGCCTTGACGGACCAATAAATCCAAAGCCTCCGCCGTCTCCTCTAAGGGCGTTTCCTCATCTGGACGATGGTGATAATAAATATCCACATATTCAAGACCCATCCGCTTTAAGCTTTGATCAAGACTAGCCACTAAATATTTCTTCGAGCCACCATCACCATACGGACCAGCCCACATCCCATATCCTGCTTTTGTGGAAATAATCAGCTCATCCCGATACGGCTTTAAATCCTTTTCTAAGATTCTCGCAAAATTCTCCTCCGCACTGCCGGCAGGCGGTCCATAGTTATTCGCCAAATCAAAATGCGTAATTCCCAAATCAAATGCTCTTCTTACAAGAGCACGACTATTTTCAAATAAATCGACACCCCCAAAATTATGCCACAGCCCTAGTGACAGCGCCGATAATTTCAATCCGCTCTTCCCCACACGATTGTAAATCATTTTTTCATACCTATTTTCATTAGCCGTATACATGATTTGTCCCTCTTCTCCAATTATTTTAACTGCTATTTTTTGCAAAAAATAATATTGTGGACTAGCAATATATTGAATTTTGATCGTTGTTTAATGGTCAGCGCTACTTCGGCGGTACCGTGTCTGTTTGTTTGAGAGATCCAAAAACTTGTTTGTGCAATTTGCTAGATTACTTGTGGATTTTGTCCATTTATTTGCGCTTCTTGCAAGTTTACTTGTGACTCCGCCCTTTCCACTGCCTACTTCCCAAAAGCAAGCTCATAATTATAAACAGCACCAATTAAATTGGCGTCATTTTGAAATTCGCATATAGCTACTTCGGGAATGAATGGAGCGATTTTTGTGCTTTCTACTACTCTGGCAAGATGAAGGTTCAATTCGTCTAGTAAGCCTTCTTTAGCAGAGACACCCCCGCCAATTATGATTTTTTCCGGATCGAAGCTGTACTGCAGATTATAGATGCCTGTTGCCAAATAGTGATAGAACGTTTTTACTTCTTCTTTTGCTGTCTTATCCCCTTGTTCGGCGAGATCGAATACTTCTTTGCCGCTTAATGGCGTTTCTAATCCCATTCGCTTGGAATAGCGTTTTGCCATATTGACAGCCGTCCCTAGGTCACTAAAGGTTTTATCTTCTTTAAGCAGCATGTATCCAAACTCGCCCCCAAATAGATGTTTTCCATGGCGGATTTTCCCATCCACAATCACTGCGCCGCCAATTCCAGAGCCAATAACTACGAACAGAACATTCTGCATTCCACGTGCGGCACCTTTCCATACTTCCGCCAGACCTGCACAGTTTGCATCATTTTCCATGGAAACTGGACAGCCAAATAGTCCCTCTAGCTCGAAAATAACTGGAAAGTGGTGAATATAAGGAACAGCACTTGCCCCTTCAATTATTCCTTTCCTTTGATTCACCGCCCCTGGAGCACTAAATGCAATACCCTCAATAGTGTATTTTGCGTCCATTTTTTCTTTTAACTGTATCATTTCTTGTTTCATCTCATCCCAAGTTTTTGGTGTGATGAAAGAGCCTTTGTCCACTAGCTGTTCTTTTTCCCAGACAGCAAACTTTACAGAAGACCCGCCTATATCCATTACTAATAAGGACATTTGAACACCCCCGATTTGTGTGCGTTTTTACTCTTAATTATATGCCTGGAGAAAAGACCATCGCAAAAATTAAGCGATGATCTTCTTCCTAATTATTCAATCCCATTCTTAGCACTTACTTCTTTAATCCAATGACCCGATTTCTTAATAGTTTTCACTTGTGTATGAATATTGTTTGAAATAAATCCATAGCGGTTGCGATAGGCATTCATCCAGCTCCAGCAATCGATTGGCGTCCATAAATGATAACCATAACAATTAGAGCCCTCCTCGATTCCCTTATGAACCCATTCTAAATGTTCTTGAATAAATTCAATGCGGTAATCATCCTCGATCACACCTTCTTCATTTAAGAAACGTTCCTCGCGGGAAACGCCCATGCCATTCTCTGATACAAACCATTCGATATTTTTATAGTTATCACGAATATTAATGGCAATATCATATAGCGCCTCCGGAAAGATCTCCCAGCCTTTATCCAAATTCATGCGGCGGCCAGGCATAGCATAATGATCGTAATAGCGATCTGGCATCCAGTCGCCGACACTGTTTGGTGCTACATCTGGCGCTTTTACACGCGAAGGATGATAGAAGTTTACCCCAAGTGTATCAATGGTATTTTCTTTTAAAATCGCTAGCTCTTCTTCTGTTGATTCCCAAATTACTTTATCCTTTGTTAAAAGTTCCACTAATGCAGGCGGAAATTCTCCGTATACGGCTGTATGCAAGAACATTTCATTGCGCCATAGGTCTGCAATTCTCCCTGCTTCCACATCTTCTGGCTTATCGCTTGCTGGATAAGAAGGAGTTAGATTTAAGATTGTGCCTATTTTTGCTCCTTTTTCGTTCATTTTTAAGTCGCGGAATTCTTTAATTGCCTTTGCAGATGCTAGGTTTAAGTTATATGCCACCTGTACTGCCTTTTTTCCGTCTACTACTTTTGGATAATGGAATTGGTATAAATATTGCCCATCGACAATGACCATTGGCTCATTAAATGTAAACCAATGCTTCACGCGATCGCCGAATAATTCAAAGCAGCGGCGAGCAAACTTGGCAAAAAGATCAACGACATGCTTGGATTCCCAGCCGCCATATTGATGATACAGCTCGACAGGCAAATCGAAATGGTGCAGGTTCATTACAGGTGTAATCCCTTGCCTGATAAATTCATCAATTACATTGTTATAAAAACGCACCCCATCTTCATTTAAGCTGGCTGTTTCGAAATCATCTATTAAACGTGTCCACTGAATCGATGTACGAACAGAGTTTAAGTTGATCTCTTTCATTAACGCAATATCTTCTACATAACTATTGTAAAAATTAGATGCTGTATCTGGTCCTACATGATTATGGAATACTTCTGGCTCCGTTTCATACCAGTAGTCAAAAACGTTCGCATGCTGTTTATTAAAACGACCTTCACTCTGCGGCCCAGATGTTGCTGCACCCCACCAAAAATTTTCCGGGAACTTTTTCATGATTTTAATCTCCTTTATTGTTTCTCTGCTAAATAAAATATCTTGCTGTTGTAATCGGAAATATGCTCTCTTGACCAGTAATCGCTGGCACGGTCGATATAATTTCCCGCAAATATTAGCCCGATTTCCATTAAATCATCGCCATATCGCTCTACTTCATTATTAATCGTATATAATTTATCTACTGCTAAGCCCTTTAACCGCAAGCGTTCATACGGTCGATTCGGCTTTGCCAGCACTTCATAATAGCCGATGATTGCTTCTGTCTTATCTTCGGAGACGACCATCCAGGCTGTTTCGTTATTCGTAAAAGGACTTTGTAACCGGATAAATGTACCTTGCTGGATTAGCTTGCGATGCTTTTTAAAGAAAGCAATATGCTCCTTCATCTTCGCATGCTCTTCTTCCGACATTTTCGTAATGTCCAGTTCATAGCCAAATGTACCGAAATAAGCAACATTTGCTCTTGTATCTAAGCTCGTCATCCTGCCAACTTGATGATTTGGAATAGCTGACACATGACTCCCAATGCTAGATAACGGATAAACCATAGAAGTACCATATTGAATTTTCAAACGCTCAACTGCATCCGTATCATCACTAGCCCACGCTTGGGGAGCATAGTAGAGCATGCCTGGGTCGAATCTAGCTCCGCCCCCAGCACAGGATTCGATTAATAGATGTGGATATTTAGCTAGCAGTCTCTCATATAGAGAATACACACCTAAAATATAGCGATGGAATACTTCTCCCTGCTGCTCCTTTGGCAAAGCAATCGAAAAGACCTCGGAAATATAACGGTTCATATCCCATTTGATATAGTCGATTTTGCTGGTAGAAAGAATAGCATCCATTTGAGCAAAAATTCCGTCGACAACTTCTGGACGAGAATAGTCGAGGACAAATTGGTTGCGGCCATGAGATGTTCTTTTTCCAGGAACATGAATAAGCCAATCTGGATGGTCTGCAAAAAGCTTCGTGCCTTTGCTGATCATTTCTGGTTCAAACCATAAACCAAACTTTAGATCTAATGCATGAATTTTCTCTGCTAAACCTTTAATGCCATTTGGCAATTTGTCTTTATTTTCAAACCAGTCTCCTAAGGAAGAAGTGTCGTCATGTCTTTCCCCAAACCAGCCATCATCGAGGACGAATAATTCGACACCCACTTCAGCTGCTTTTTTGGCAATATCCAAAATCTTATCCTCATTAAAATCGAAATAGGTTGCTTCCCAGTTATTAATGAGAATCGGACGTTCTTTATCGCGCCATTCACCGCGAGCAAGTCTTGTACGATATAGCTCATGGAAGGTCTGACTCATCCCATTCAGGCCTTCATCTGAAAATACAACAACAGCTTCTGGCGTCTGGAATGCTTCATTCGGCTTTAAGCGCCAAGTGAATTCGAAGGGATTGATGCCGATCATCGCTCTTGTTACTTGATATGTATCCACTTCCACTTGTGCTAAAAAATTGCCGCTGTAAATTAAACTAAAGCCATATGCCTGTCCTGTATGCTCTGTCGTATCCGGTCGCACCAATGCCATAAACGGATTATGCTGATGGCTGCTTGCCCCTCTTGCACTAGAAATCGCTTGAATACCCGTCATCACAGGCTTTCTTTCCATCTGATTTTCCCGTGCCCAAGCTCCATGTAAATGAACAAGTTCAAAATTTTTATCAGGAAAATCAAGACTTAAGCTCAACGCTGATTCTAAATCATAGCTTTGCTTACCATTGTTTACAAACTTCGCACTCCGAGCAATTGCTTTTCTCCCCGCAAAAATTGTATAAAATAAATGAATACTTATGTCTGAATACGTATCTTTTAAAACAACCTCTAATGTCTCCGCTTCGCCCTTGTCCTCTACATAAGTAGCAGGCAGTCCCGTTAATGCAGGCTTTCCTTCTAGGATGCTATGATGATCATAACGGAAATCAGAAATCCGATCCCCTTCCGGATAACGAATTTGCTGTGCCGGTGTGCGAAAATCTGTTGTTCCATAAGAAGGGTATTCTTGTCTTATATGCTCTAAAGAAGAAGTATGATCTCCCTCTATTTGATTATTAGAAGGACGAATCTCTCTTTCTAGTAAATATTGAAAATTATGACGATGTCGGATTGCCTTACCAAAATAAAGATGCTCTAGCTGGGATGTTTTTTCAATGACACGAAATAAATAACTTATAAGTCCGTTTGATAAATGAAATTCTAGTGTTTCTTTATTGAATGTAATCATTCTACTCATGATTTAACAAAAACCCCCTGACTCTATCTCCGAGCTTCGGCAAATATTCATGCCCGTACTCTGGGAAGAAAATCATCTCTTTTGGTGAAGAAATCTGATTGTACACAGCAAATTGCGTTGCTGGCGGACAAACGCCATCTTCTAAGGCAATTGCCCACTTTACTTCTGCTTTAATTCTCGGTGCCAAATGCTGTAAGTCAATGTATTCTAATGTATCGAAAAATTCCTCTTCTCTGTCATGCATTGGATCTCTGAACCGGAACCAATATGCCAATTCCTCATATGCAGATGAATTAATGTCTAACTCAAATACTTTGCGATAATCACTAAGGAAAGGATATTGTGCTACTACTTTTTTCACTCTCGGTTCCAGTGCTGCACAGACTAATGACAGAGCACCGCCTTGTGAGGCACCTTGAACAGAAACAGCCTCTTCATCAACTTCCTCCATGCTCATTAAAATTCTAGCTGCATGAGCAGTATCTAAAAATACGCTTCGATAATAAAGGCTCTCTGGTCCTTCTTCGACACCGCGGATAATTAATCCTTTTAATGTCGTTCCTTTCGCCGTTGTCGTATCTTCTGACTCTCCGCCTTGCCCGCGACAATCCATCGCAAGAACAGCGAACCCCTCTGTTACCCAGGAAAGCTTATCACCAAAGTCCCCGCTATCCCCATGGTAGCCATGAAACATCAGCATCCCAGGCACCTTTCCTTCTATTTTTTTCGGACGGATATATTGGCATCTTATCCTTGCACCTTTTACACCTGTAAAATATAAGTTGAAAAATTCTGCCGTTTTGGAAGGAATCTCTACTCTTTCTAACTCGTAATCTAAGCTTTGTTCGTCTAGCTCTTGTAACGCCTTATCCCAATATAAATCATAATCCGCGGGCTTTCGACCAGATCCTTTATATTCTCGATATTCATTGATTACCTGCTCTTTTTTCATGAAGGACACCTCCGAACTGTTATCGCTTTCATTATAATGTATATACTTGAAATTGTAAATGTCTATATTTATTTATATTAATGTAAAATCAAAATTTGGTTGTAGTATTTTTTCGTTTATAAATGCGGTTATTGTTATTTTATTGAATAATTTTCATTGTATACTTGCCGATTATGCTTTTTTGTTGGGGCTGATGGAGAATGAGTTTGCAGTTTTTATAGCATTGGTTGCATTTTTCTTACTTTATTTGCGACCTTTCCACCTTTATTTGCGAATTCTTTCATCCTCTCCAATCCAATAAACTTTTCACAAAAACAATAAAAAATGTATATCTGCGGAAATGGCTGCATTTGTTAGAAGTAACAGATTTGCATTTAAAGGGGGAGTTACAATGGGGCGACATTCAAAAAAGGTAATGGTGATGGAATCGATAAAGGATTGGGTAATCAATGGACGAGTGAAACCGGGGGATCGGATTTATTCGGAGTATGAGCTTTCGAAGCTGTTTGATGTAAGCAGGCATACGGTTCGATTAGCGATTGGAGAACTTGTCGATGAGGGATGGCTCTATCGGGAGCAGGGTGTTGGCACCTTTTGCGGGGAACCTTTTGCTAGTAGAAAAGGCCAGAAAATAGCGAATGGGAAAAACATTGGGGTGATGACCACTTATCTTTCTGATTATATTTTTCCATCGATTATCCGTGGAATGGAAACTTATTTAACAGAAAGGGGATATTCTTTAACATTAGTTTGTACGGAAAATGATCATGCAAAGGAGCGATTATGTATCCGCAAGCTCCTTGATTTAAATGTGGACGGACTCATTTTAGAACCTACAAAAAGCAGTCACTTCAATCCTAATCTAGATTATTACCTGGAGCTGGAGGAACGCCATATCCCCTATGTAATGATTAATCAATATTATTCGCAGCTCTCTCCCTTCTATTTAATTATGGATGATGTAAAAGGCGGATATATGGCAACAGATCATTTAATCCAGCTTGGGCATGAGACAATTCTTGGTCTCTTTCAATCGGATGATTTACAAGGCGTTCATCGCATGCAAGGCTTTTTGCAGGCGCTGCGAAATGAGAGGCTTACGATTGCACCGGAGCTTGTCGTTACTTTTACTACCGAAGAATTACATGCTGGTTTGGAGGAGAAAATTTTGAATACGCTTACAAATAGAAAGAATATGCCTACTGCTATCGTCTGCTACAATGATTATGTTGCCGTTATCGTTCACAAAGTTTTACAAAAATTGCATTTATCTGTACCAGAGGATATCTCCCTTGTTGGCTTCGATGATACTGCACTAGCTGACTCACCAAATCTTCCATTAACTACTATCGCCCATCCGAAAAGTCATATGGGAATAGATGCAGCTAGAAGAATTATTGCAGCCGTTGAAGGAAAAGAATACAATCTTTCCTTGGACGACCCGATTATTTATGAACCAGAACTAGTCATCCGTTCCTCCACTGACGTTGTAAAAAAGAACAGATCCGCCGTGTTTTAACACATGCGGATCTTAACATACTAGAATATTAACTTTCCTATTAATCCACTGATAATTCCTAAAACGACTACCGATATGGATACAAATACGAGTACTTTTCTTGGAAAGGATTTCGCTACCATCAATAAAGATGGCAAGCTTATACTTGGCAGTGTAATAAGCAGGGCCGCAGCTGGTCCTGCTCCAAGACCCATTGCCATTAACGTTTGAATGATCGGAATTTCAGCGGCTGTTGGAATAACAAAAAGCATCCCAGCTACTGCAAAAATCAGAATAGCAATCAAACTATTAGACATGCTGTCACTTAGCTGCGGGAAGAGCCAAAAACGCGCTGCACCTAGAATTAATACGGACAGAACATAGGCCGGTACCACATAAAGAACCATGCTTCCAAGAGAAGTAAGCCATCTATTTAAAAATGAACGCTTATCTACTTCCGCATCTTCTATTAATTTATCCATAGAAACAGGAGTTGGATTTTTGACAAAGCGGTTGGCAAAATAGCTAATGCCAAAGGTTAAAACTAGTCCAACGATAAGACGTAATACAGTAAACTTCCAAGAAAGGACAAAAGTCATAAAAATTAAGGTTGCTGGGTTGATGGTTGGATTCCCAATCCAAAAGGCCAAGCTTGCGCCGACGGAGGCATTTTTTTTACGAAGCCCCACAGCGACTGGCGCGGCACAGCAAGTACACATCATTCCTGGTATAGATGCTAGTCCTGCTGCTGCAGTACTGCCAAAGCTTGTTTTCCCTAGCACCTTTAACAGCCAGCCAGTCGGCAGAAGAACTTGCACAAGGGAACCTAGCAGAATACCTAAAATTGCTGCCTTCCAAACAGATTGGAAGTAAGTAACCGTATAATCTACTGCGGCACTCCATGTGAATGTTCCGGAAATCTGATCTTGCAGAATCGAATCTCCGATAGAATTTGTTTGAAAAGAAAGGATGGCTTTATGATAATATGGCCACCATTTCACATATGTGAGACCGATTACTGCGACTAAAACAAATAGAAAAGCGAACCAAAACGTTCTTTTTTTACTTGATTGCTCCTCTGCTAACGTACTCATTACTTTCACCTTCGATATATTAGATTAATTGCGTTTTAAATTATATCATATTTTAAAATTTAGGTACCCGAAAATGATTTAATCTCCTTTTTTTCCCATCCAATCTGCTAAGCATGCAATGTCCTGCTAACTGCTTTATAATAGAGAAGAATACTTAATAAAAAATATTTAATTTACTAGAAAGAAGGTTGGTGTCATATGACACAGTCTTATTCCGTTAAACTTACATCTTTATCTTCCAAAGGAGGCTGCGGCTGCAAAATCGGTCCTGCTGACTTATCTGAAGTCATTCGTACATTACCACCAGCAGAGAAAAATCCAAATCTTCTTGTTGGCTTAGATACAAGCGATGATGCTGGCGTTTACAAGCTGACAGATGAATTAGCAATCGTGCAAACAGTCGATTTCTTTACGCCAATTGTGGATGATCCTTACTCGTTTGGACAAATTGCTGCAGCAAATGCCTTAAGTGATATTTATGCAATGGGTGGAAAACCGTTAACTGCCCTAAACATTGTGGCTTTCCCTATTTCTGTTTTAGAAAAAGAAATTTTGGCTGATATTATGCGAGGTGCTGGCGATAAAGTGAAAGAAGCTGGAGCTACCCTTGTCGGCGGACATTCCATTGATGATAAAGAACCAAAATTTGGTCTTGCTGTCACTGGAACCATCCATCCAGATAAAGTACGTACAAATGCCGGTGCTAAGCCTACTGACAAACTAATTTTAACCAAACCAATCGGTGTCGGTATTTTAACCACTTCAATTAAAAGGGGTCTATTAACAGCAGAAGAAATTGATCGTGTGACAAAAGTTATGGCTACACTGAATAAGAAGGCTGCTGAAGTGATGGAGTCTTATAATGTACATGCTTGTACAGATGTAACTGGATTTGGATTACTTGGACATGCTTCAGAGATGGCGAAAGGAAGCAATACAACCATCCATATTAACCGCGATCAAGTTCCTGTTCTTCCACGTGTAAAAGAATTAGCGGAACAAGGGGTAATTCCTGGCGGTACGAAAAATAACTTTGCCCACCTAGAAGGCGATGTTACTTTTGCTTCTAGATTAGATGAGCTTGATCAGTTAATTTTATGCGATGCGGTAACTTCTGGTGGACTGCTTATTTCTGTTGAAGGTGAACAAGCAGATGCATTGCTGCAAGAATTAGTTGATGCCGGTGTAGAAGCTGCGATCATTGGAGAAGTCACAGAAGAGAGCCCTGGCCATATTTTTGTTGGGTAAGAGAAAGGCGGAGCTACCTTGTTTCAAGATATAACAATCGAACGATTATTTGAATTACGGGAGAAAAAAGAATTTTCTTTAGTAGATGTTCGCTCTCCTTCTGAATTTAACGAGCATACAATTCCTGGCAGTGTCAATATCCCTCTTTTTACAGATGAGGAAAGAGCAGAAGTTGGGACTCTTTATAAGCAGGTAAGTGTGGAAGCGGCAAAAGCTCGCGGCTTGGAAATCGTATCTGCTAAACTGCCTGCTTTCATCCAGTCATTCCAAGAATTATCAAGGGATGTAGTGGTCTTTTGCTGGCGGGGCGGCATGCGCAGTAAAACAGCGGCAACCGTTATTGATTTAATGGGCGTGCATAGCTACCGCTTGCAAGGCGGTTTCCGGACGTACCGACAATGGGTTATCCACCAATTAGATACAATGGAAATGGCTCAGGAAGCAATTGTCTTAAACGGCTACACTGGTTCCAATAAAACTGTTATTTTACAGCATTTAAAACAAGAAGGACTTCCTGTATTGGACTTGGAGGGAATGGCCAATCACCGCGGCTCCATCTTCGGCCAAATTGGACTCAAGCCCCATAATCAGAAGACTTTCGACTCCTTGCTTGTCGGCGAAATCGAAAAGCTGCCTGCTTCTCCCTATTTTTTAATGGAAGGTGAAAGTAAGCGAATTGGCAAAGTACTGCTGCCTAACTTTCTTTTGAAAAAAAAGGAGGCTGGCCTTCAGCTATTTATTCATATGCCAATCGAGGAACGAGTTCAGCATATATTGACTGACTATTCTCCAGCCAATCATCATGATGAATGTGTAGAAGCATTCCAATTAATCAAGCGGCGCATCCACACACCCGCGGCTGCTAAAATTGAAGAATCTCTACAGACTAGAAACTATGCTGAAGCTGTTGAATTGCTGTTAACCTACTATTATGATCCGCTTTATGAAAGAACGGCTTTACAATATAAAGATGAGCAAACTATCGATTTATATGTGCAAAACACAGAGGATGCGATCATTAAAGTAAGGGAGTTTTGGCAAAAGAAGAGTCGGACTTCAGCGAAGAGCGAAGTGAACTAACTTTTGGAAATGGCTTTATTACTTGTTATTGAGGACAAGTGATAAAGCTTTTTTTTAGTTTGGAGGGCGTGATGCGTGTAGAATGTTAAATGAAGGAAGGGATTTTGCAGTGGTGATTGAATATGGAGTTGATTTGGGTGCCGTTTTTGTGATTATCCTTCTAATGATGGAGTCGATTCGGGCAGAAATTTGGAATTATTGGCTAGAAACACTGAGACAAGAGCAAAATTAAGGGAAGGGATTTTAGGATATCAGCCAAACTTGGGGCGTTATCAGCCAAACTTCAGATTTATCAGCCAAACTTCAGTACTTATCAGCCAAACCTCAGTACTTATCAGCCAAACTTGGGGCGTTATCAGCCAAACTTCAGTACTTATCAGCCAAACTTC
>NZ_BCVE01000044.1 GCF_001591585.1 Niallia circulans NBRC 13626
CCTTACATTTAAATTAGATCCTGCCTGAACGTTCACTTTCATTTGTTTTCCGGTTGGTGCTTTTTCCGACTGCTTTGCTTCGTTCTTATCGGTCCCTTTATTATTAGTTGTTGTTTCTGTAATTTTTGTCACCGATAAATAACTACTGCTTACATAACCTGTTTTTCCAGATACAGTTACTTTATCCCATCCATTTGCACTCGACAGAACTTTTACCTCTGTTCCTCTTGAAAGTTTTGTTAGAATAGCACTATTAGTACTTGCTTCCTTTCTAACATTAAGGGAAGAGTTTTTTTCCACATTGACATATTTCGCCGCTGCCTTTTCACTAGTACTTGTTTTTGTCTCTTCTTTTTTCTCAGGACTAGCAGTTCCTTTCTTCTCTGTTAGATATTGTGTTGCTACATATCCTTGTTTTCCATACGCTTCTACTTTTGACCAGCCATTGGATTCTGAATAAACCGTTACAGGCACATCTTTAGCCAATTTTACAATAATGGAAGCTGAATTGGAGGGACTGTTTCTTAAATTTAAACTGGAACCAGTATTAACATTAACGTATTTAGTCACTTTTTGTTGCTTGTTTGAACTATTGGTTGTTTTCTTTTCCTCTGTTTGAACAGCTTTTATGTATTGAGATGATACATATCCATTTATGCCATTTACTTTAATTTTCGCCCAGCCATTGGACTCTGAAACTACTTCGACTTTTGTATTGTTTTTTAGCTTTGTTACTACATTTGCTTTTGTCGAAGCTGACTCTCTTACATTTAAAGTTGAAGAAGGATCAACGGAAACATATTTTACGGAACTTACTTGCTTTGTTATCAGATAACTTGATGATACATATCCAATCTTTCCATCCACTTCCACTTTTGACCAGCCATTCGTTTCCGAAAGGACATTAACCTTTTCTCCTGCCTTTAATATGGTTACAACACTTGTACTAATAGATGGACCGAATCTTACATTCAATACCGAGCCTTTATTCACCTCTACATACTTCGTGACGGAAGCTGCATGAGCCTCTTCCATAAAAAGTGGAGAAGATAATGCTGCTAAAAATATTCCAGGTACAACTACTTTTTTCACCACTACATACCTCCTAGATCTATTTACTTAGTTCATTATTTGGTTATTCTTGCATCTATCATCTTGTTACTACTAATCTCTAAACCCCTATTATATATTCTTTAGTACCTATGATATTATCTATTATTCTACTAGTATATAATCCTATAGTCACGTTTTTTTGTTATCGCCTCTTTTACTAGGTCTAACGTTTCATAGCAGCACAAAATATAAACGTTTCACCTATTCTAATAGTACCATTACTCACTAGAAATAAATAGTCACGATGATTTAGATATGATAAAAGAGACCAAAAACAGGTATCTTAGACTACTTAAAATTGAGACACCTTATTTCTGCAAAACTGAATGAAAAAAGCTTCCAATCTATCACCAAAAAGATAGATTGGAAGCTTCATCACTCAGTAGTTGGATCTTTATCCTTCCCAATCAACTGATAAATCATAAGCTAATTGGCTCTCCATGCGATTCTTTATTTCATTTAATGTTAATTCATTTCCTAATACCCACATTAATTTTGCCACTATTGCTTCTGTATTCATATCTGCTGATAATATAATATTATATTGCGCCACTTTTCTTCCTACTTCATATAATAAGAGGTCTTGTCCTTCTTCCAAACATTGAGTTGTGATAACAACAGCAATTCCTTCATCTACCATTTCTTCAATCTTCGGCAATAGATTTCTTTCTTCAAAAGGTAATCCCCCATTACCAAAGCTTTCAATAATGACCCCTTTATAGTGTTGTTTAATAAAATCAAAGATCTCAGGCTTTGTGCCTGGATGCAATTTTAATAAAAAGACATCAGGGCATATGCTTGTATCCAACAGCAATTCAGTTGTCGGCTTATCAGGCTTCCATAAAAAGTGAATTTGGTCTTTTTCAATCGTCGCTACATATGGATGATTGATACTCGCAAATGCATCATAGCTCTTTGTTCGCATTTTCATTGCTCTTGTACCAATAATAACTCGTCCATCAAAAACGACAAAAACTCCACCTATCTCTTCTTTAGCAAAGCGAATACTATCTATAACATTTTTCTTAGCGTCTGTTTGTTTAAAACTAATCGGGACCTGTGATCCAGTAATTACAACAGGCTTTTTGAGACCTTGAAGCATATAAGAAAGTGCAGCTGATGTATACGCTAATGTATCCGTACCATGTGTGATAATAAAACCATCAAATTCATGATACCGCTCAGCAATGATCTCAGCCATCATAACCCAATGTTCCGGCTGCATATTAGTACTATCTCTATTCATAATGATCTCACAAGTTACATCAACTTCTAAAATATCATTCTTAAAATATTGAAGGAGCTCTTCTGCAGACAAACCAGGAACAAGTCCTTCATTTCCTTCTATTGAAGCAATTGTCCCGCCGGTTGCAAGTAAAAGCAATTTTTTCATTTACAGTCCTCCTAAATGCCATACTCCTAAAAAATATACCTATTTTCGGTATACACCACGTTATTATATATATTTAAAGAAGTTTCCGCAATAAGAGGATTCTATCCATTTTTTCAGAAGAATTTATTTCTCTCTATTTCTATTTTCTTAGCTGAAAGCAAAATAAAAAAGGCCGGAACAGAGATGTCCGGCCAAAAATAAAGCCAAACAGATTCGTATGATTGTTTGAGCCTTTTATTCGCTTATTGCAAAATTACTAGATCATGTTTTAATCTAAATAGGTAATTTTCTCCTCAATAGACGTGCGCGCTTTTGGTTCCATAATTTCTTCTGGGTAACCAATAGCAAGAACTCCGACCACTTCATAATCCTCGCTTACTCCTAACGTATTTCTCCCTAAAGCCGAAGATCCGACAGAACTCCAAAACGTACCTACTCCTGCGTCCCATGCTTGCAGCATAAAATTTTGGATAAAACAGGATACTGCTGCTAAATTTTCATCCCGTTCGACTTGGTTTCTTCCTTTATGCGATAAAACAGCTATAACCTTAGAAGCCCCGCCAAAATTTGTTTTATGTTTTAGTTCCGCTCGGGTATTCTCACCAACAAATAGAATTCTCCATGGTTCTGTCATCCTATGATTTGGTGCAAATTTCGCCTGTTGGAGCCATTCGATAATAATAGCATTCTCTACATCCTTCGTTTTGAATTTTTTTACTGTTCTTCTCCCTGTAATTAATTCAGCTATATTCACTTTTAACTCTCCCCTTTATTATGAATTATTGCTTATTTCTCTTTATTATAATAATCCTATTTTCTATTTTTTTAAATAATGCCTCTTTCTAAAATACAAAATAATTACCTTCAGAACATTGATAACTATCCTAATGGTAACTGAAACGTTTCTTAAGTCGCCCCCTGAACAAGTTTGCCATTTGCTTATTTTATATTATTACTATTGTTGCGGAACCCACTCCTCTTTATTTCTACATTTACATGCACATTAATCTTCGCATCTTTAAAACCTGTATCCCAATTATCTTCATATTGTTTAAAATGCTTGTAATCTTGATCTCTAAATATTTCTCCCAACCCAAATATATCTGCGACATATTCTTTCTGCATTTTTTTTATCAACTTATTAAATTCTTTTTCAAGATAACGGTTTGTTTTGTCTTCAAAATCTTCAAACGCATTTACTTTTGCAGCTTTTATCCCTTTCTCGGATCCATCTAGAATCGATTCAGCTTGAATAAATATATCAAATTTAGGTCGGCCGTTCACTTGTCTAGCTTTAATCTTTGTCTTAGAATGATTAACACGCAGCCCAAAGTATTTGCTATCATTGTATGGAATACTCAACGAGGTCTGTTCCAACTTACTTTGAATCCATAATAACATTCTTGTATCATTTAAATCCAAATATCCTTGCAGCTTTCCATACTTAAAAATAGCCAATGAATCAATTTTTGCTATTGCCCCTGGCACTGTTGTTTTAATATTATCAAGGTCCCACCCTTTTTCTTTTTCGCCTTGAATTTTCATAGCGGACAAAACTGGAACTTGACCAGATGATGAATAGGTACGGATAAAATCATTTAATTTAATACCTGGAGTTCCTCCCCATTCCTCTAACATATTATCGAGTTGGGGAAATATTTTCAAAGATGAAACTTTTTGATAATCGTTCGTTACTCGTAAAAAATCTACGGCCTCCGTATCCCTTGCAACAACTATATTAAAGTCGTCTCTTATCTCTCTATCCCTATCAAAATAATCCATAAAACTTAAAATACCCTCTTTCGCCATATCCTCTCCGATAATAAGGATTCTCATGTGAGAAAGAACCAAATGAGTTGATATTGCAGAATTAAACTTATGGATAATCTCCCCTACCGTATCCCCTTCTATAGAGTAGACAATCGCAGGAGCCAAACCTTGAGCAGTTCTAGGATTTAATTCTGCAGCAGAAGTACTCTCTATCGAAAGTTTGTATTTATGTTCCTTCCCCTTATCCATTGCTATCCCCGTTACAATCGAATTTTGATTTAGTTCCGAATGATCCCAACAACCAGCTAAAAACAAGATGGATACAATAGATATACATAATAAACAGCGCTTCATATTTTTAGACTACTCCCTTTGTATCGTCAATATCTTCCTTCCTCCATCACTAATTGGTATGATAGAGAATCTGGAAAACAGACATTACATCTTTTTCAAAGATAATAATAGTTTGTGAAAAAGAATGAAATTTATCCTATATCTCCTTACAATTCTATTGAGGAATGACATAAATGACAGGGATAGCTGGCAATAATATGATAAGTCTCTCTTTCTCAAGTGGATACAAATAAAAAAAGATGAGAGACAGTGTATTAGCCCTGTCCTCATCTTTTCCTTCTTTATTATTAGTAAGCTAAGCTGAATAGCCCTTTAATATGTGATAGGTAACGAATATTACTTGCTTCTTTCATTAAGGAAGCAGGTAACCCTTTTAATGGAGTCGAGCTGCCTCCAACGATTGCTACACCATCTTTTCTACCAAGACTTGCAAGTGTACCGGAGTTAATTGGATTAAAGGTGTCTAATGCTTTATTTTCAAGGTAAGCATATAGATTATATCCAATTAATTCTCCCATTTGCCAAGCAATTTGAGCTGTTGGTGGTGCTGGACGACCATCCCCATCAGCTGGGAAGTAAACAGCACTATCACCAGCTACAAATACATCAGGGTGTGAAGTAGATTGTAGGAATTCATTTACAGTTGCACGACCACGATTTACTTCTAATCCAGAAACACCAACAAGCGGATTTCCTTGTACGCCGCCAGTCCATACAAATGTATTAGCAACAATTTGTTGACCATCTTTTAAGTCAATTACATTGCCAGACACATTTGTTACTGGTAAGCCTGTTAAGAAAGTAACGCCACGGTTTTCCAAACTCTTAGTAGCACGTTCGATTAAGTCTTCTGGTAAAACAGGAAGAATTTTCGGACCTGCTTCTACTAATAGTAATTTAATATCGCGGAAATCAACACCGTATTTTCTTGTTAATCCTGGTAAGATATCAGCAAGTTCCCCAACAAGTTCTACACCTGTTAGTCCGCCGCCACCAATTAATATAGTAGCATCTTCTTGTTTTCTTGATTTAGCATATTCACGAATACGCTCTTCTACATGATTGTAGATTTTGTTTGCATCATCTGCAGATTTAAGAACCATGCTGTTCTCTTCAAGACCAGGGATACCGAAGTATGCTGTTACACTTCCTAGCGCTACTACTAATGCATCATAAGATAATTTAGTTCCATCGCCTAAAGCAACCTCTTTTGTATCTACATTGAAAGAATCAACAGTAGCAATTTTTAAGTCGATATCTTTGCCTTTAAATAATTTTTCTAGTGGCATAGCAACAGCTTTTTCAGAAACATTACCTGCTGCTAAGCGATGCAATTCAGTAATGATTTGATGTGTTGGATATTTATTAATAACGGTTACTGTAGCTTCCGCTTTACTGTAAAATTTACGAACATTTAAAGCTGCTAGCAGGCCACCGTATCCAGCACCTAAAATAACAATATGTTTTGACATAGTAAATCCCCCGTCCTTATTACATTTAAAAGTATTGGCAAGCTTCCCTGTTAGTTTTCACATAAATAAATTCTTTTATTAACGTCATTACTGACTGAGGAAGACTACTTGAAAGATTATTTATTATTGCGTTCTGACATAATTTGAAGATAGCTCTGTAAAAAACGGAACATCTTTTGTGCTTGTGGGTCTTTTAACATTTTCATTAAACCGAATACACCAATTGTTTCATTGCTTGCATCTGCACGATCCTTGGCTTCGATAGCAGCGGATGCCATTCCTTTAACAGAATGAATAACTGGTTCGAACATTTCCGTTGTTGCCCCAACAATATCGTTTTTAAATACATCATCTTGGGATAATGATTGAACAACATCATAAGTTTTAGATAGACCATTAATCATTTCAGTTAACTTTGGTAGTTGTTCCATTAATGTTGTCAATGATTCTTGTACCTCAGGCTTTAGCAACTGATCCAATAAATCTTGATTTGTTGCAGTCAGTTGTTTTTCAGCATTGGTTTGCGCAGTAGTTTCTGACATAACTGATTCTCCTTTACTATAAGCACTTAGCTTAAATGTTATTAACAAATGTTTTGTGATTCTATGCACAAAAATTTGCAAAAGATAATTTTTAACCAACTCTAGTTAAAATGAATGAAGGTATGTACAAAACTTTTTAAACTCTTTTTCTACATACTAAAAGAAGATGTACAACCTCTCCATCATTAAACTCCTTTAATATAATACCACTTTTTGAACAAAAATAAATGTAAGTTTGACAAAAAATCAGAGTTTTTTTCAAGAAAAGTGATATTTATCACGAAAAGAGAGTATAAAGCCATAAAACCAACAAAATAAATTATTAATCAAAATTGTCTTATTTTTTACTCTATAAACTATTATGCTAAAAAAACAAGTTACTATTCATTTAGTCTGTCCCCCCCTCTCTTGATAATCGAAAGTTTACATAGCAGATTAAAAACTCTTTATGTCGACAAACTGTATCTATTACTCCTTTATACTTCTCCAAACGACTTATAAACCCCTGTAAACGTTACTTATTTTCATCAAAAATAGAGGCAGGTTTTTAATCTCTGCCCATTCCTATTTTCTTCTTTATGGTTAAGTGAAAAAAATACAGAACAAGTCGTTCCCTTGTTAACTTTAGTTTTGATTTTCATTTTGCCATTCAAAGTTGAATAAAACAAATAAACAATTGGCAAATCCAATCATTTTTTCTCCTCTAAAATAATATCTCCCTGTTATCTGAGATACCATCATTTCACCATTATTTCATCAGTAAATATTTTTTCTTTTTATTACATAGGTGCTATAGTTCCAATCTATTTTTTAATGTTTATTAGTTACACAAATAATTGCAGAAAAAGCTGCCATACTAATAGAGATTAACATTATCTTTTTTGTAATCCCTTCATTATTACTTAAAGAGGAGAACACAATGACAAATAAAAAAGCAGATTCAAAAACAGAAAATCTTAAATGGTGGCAGTTATCATTAATTGGTGTGGGCTGTACAATTGGAACGGGATATTTTCTTGGTTCCAGCCTTGGAATTATGGAAACAGGCCCCTCCATTGTTTTCACCTTCATTTTAGCAGCGATTGGAACGTATATCGTTTTTAATCAATTGGCAAAAATGACTGCGGAGGATCCACAGGAAGGGTCATTTTGTTATTATGCAAATAAAGCATTTGGCCCATGGGCTGGCTTTAGTTGTGGCTGGAATTATTGGTTTTCTAACATTCTAATCATGGGAAGCCAATTAACCGCTCTCTCCTTGTTATCTCAATTCTGGTTTCCTAAAGTCCCATTATGGGTATTCGCTTGTATTTATG
>NZ_BCVE01000045.1 GCF_001591585.1 Niallia circulans NBRC 13626
CCAGGAGAAGAACCAGGACAAGGGCCAGGAGAAGAACCAGGACAAGGGCCAGGAGAAAAACCAGGCAATAAGCCAGGTGAAAAACCTGGTAACTCAAATAAAATAAAAGAAATTAAACCGAAAGTAATAAAGCATGGTAACAAGTATAAGATTAATGACTCAGCTCTTGCAAATATTGCGGATAATGCTGTAGTTGTTATCAAAGTCGATAACAAAATCAATGCAACATTTACATTAACAAAAGAGCAAATCCAAGCTTTACAGAGTGCGGGAGCATCGATTGTAATAAGTAATGGAAATGTAGATGTACAAATCCCTGCTTCCATTCTGCCGTTAGCTGAAAACGTAAATATTAACGTGAAGAAAATGAAAGTAAAAGGTTCTCTTATTGCTTATGACTTTACAATAGAAGCGAATGGAAAAACGCACCATGAATTTGATGATAAAGTGAAACTCACATTCAAAGTTGATCCAAAACAAGTTAAAAACCCTAAAACTGTAAAAGTTTATTATTGGAATGAAAAAGCAAATAAATGGGAATTGATTGGTGGAGAATATAAGAACGGCAAGGTGTCTGTTTATACGGATCACTTCAGTACGTATGGCGTATTTGAAGGACAGCCGCAGTCTTCTAATATTCCAACTCAAGCTAATGAGCTTCCAGATACAGCGACAAACAACTTTAATATTTTAGTTGTAGGGTTTATATTACTTATAGTTGGTATTGGTTTGTATTTTGGGAAGAGAAGAAATTCGAGAACAAATTAATTGGTATTAATCGAGTGATTTTTATCATCCTTAGCAAAACTAGGTAGAAGGGGAAGAACTCAGAATCCCCTAATATTAGAAAATAAAGAAATAGCGTTTTTTTAAACATTTTCGTTAAGGTATTTAAAAATAAGATAACTTTGATAAAGAAGATGATCTCCGTGAATAGGGGATCATCTTTTTACTTCTTACTTTTTAATAGAAAATCAGAAACTAAAATTTAACAATAAGTGCGGTTCTTGGAAGTTTTTCCTGATTTCTATAATTTGAATAAAGACTCTATAGATGCTAGCCTCTTTTTTTAGTCATTGGATCTATAGAGTTCATTATTGTGTTATATAGTACTTCTTTATGGGTGTCCCCTTGTTACTTGACCATTTTTAAGAATGTACTCCCCTGATTTAAAGTGATAGTTACTACCTTGATTGTTGTCCCATGAATTATTTCCATTATTAAAAGCAGCTTCAAGACCGTCTGCTGTACCAATATCCAATGTAATCACAAAGTAGCCTGGATAATCGCTTTTGGACATTTGTGTTCCAGGTAATGTACTCCAATGCCCGTCATATGGTGAATAGTGAATCCGAGGTTCATTCCATCCAGTATAATAATAAATGGTTACTTTATTAGTGGACGGAGGTTCCCCTTCTAAAAGCTGTCCATTGTCCACAGTAAAGGTGCCATTTGTAAAAGCGTAATTTTTCCCGTTGTTATTATCCCACTTTCCTTTACCATTGTTAAAGGCTGCATTTATTTTATCGGCCTCTCCTAAGGGAATGGTTGTTACATAGTAAGCTGGAATACTAGATTGCTCCATTTTCTTACCAGGTAGATGTGTCCAATCTCCATCGCCAACTTGATAATGGATGTAAGGATTCTCAACACCTTTATAATAAATCGTTACTTCATTTGTGCGAACCTCTGTTGTTGTAACAGAAATAATATTGCTGCTTTTTGATTTCCCTATATCATTGATGGCTATTACATAATATTCGTATTCTGTCTGTGGACTGACACCAGTATCCTTATAGGAGGTAGTAGATGTTTCTCCAATTTTTTCTGCATCTCGGTATACAGCATAATGAGACACGTTAGCTGATGAAGCTTCCCAATTTAGTGTTACGGAACTAGCATTCACTTCCGTTGCTTTTAAATTTTTTGGAGCTGAAGGGACAACTGGAGTAGTTGGATCACTATCATGCCATTCTCCATCAAACCATCCGCTTGTGCTTCTTATGAATCCAGGCTGATTAGGACCAGGCCACTGATTATTAGCATCCTTAAAAATTACATTCATACTCTCGGTTCCTTTAACGGTATATACATACCAATCATCTTTATAATGCTCCATCTTTGGTGCGTTATTCCAAGAAGGTTCATCAACTTTTGGTTCCGTATCATAATAATAAAGATGAGGTGTACTCCAGTTATCTGGTTTCTTAAAGTAAATAGTTAAGCCATCAATTTTTGTGAAAGTATAGGTTTTCTCTGCTTCTCCATATTGATTTTTGGCCGTTAAGGTAAGAATAATTTCATCCCCAACCGCGGTATCTGCACCCAATGAGATGGTTTTCCCTTTTGTATATGCAACTGGCTCTCCCTCGTTAATTTTATAAAATGCTTCTTCAACATTTTGATAATCCAAGGTTACATCAACTGTGTCGTCATAGAATGTACCACCAGGCGGATTAGCAGAGACTTTCGGCAATGGAGCGATTTTTTTATAAGTATACTCTTTTGCAACAGGACCTGAGTCATTTTCGGCATAGAGTTTTAGGACAAGTGTTTCGCCTATTTCTAGAGATTTTCCGATCGATAATTTATCTCCATCAACAAATGCAGTACCATTTTCACTAGGATCAGATCCATCTACTGTGTAGTAGCCTTCGGCTGTATTTTTTAAACTAAAGGATATTTCCAACTCTTCTGTATCAAATTCACTACTATTAGGAGTTACGGAAATGGATGGAAGAGCCTCTCCTTCGCGTTCTATTAATAAAACACCGTTCTTATGTGGTGTAAACGTAACCATTCCATTGTGAACAGTAGCTGTATTGCCTGTATAGAAATCTTTCAGTTTATCTCCATCATTAAATACAGATGAAACGTCAATCGTTGTTTTGCCACTAGCTCCTACTGCAACAACAACTCGATCGTCTAATTCATTGCTGCTGAGGGTACGGCTAAATGTATAAGGGCTATTTCCAATTTGCTTATGCTCACCTGCACCAATTGCCTGGTGCCTATTTCTAAACTGCCCCATTTTTTGCCAATGAGTGAGAACTTGTTCGTTAATTGAATCCCAATTCATGGAGGATCTTGTTCCCTGATTAGGATCCGACCCTGTTGGACCGAATGGTCGGGCTGTTTCATCTCCATAAAATATTTGAATACCACCAGGTAATAACATTAAATAAGTTCCACCATCAATTAATCGATCTCTAGGATAAAGCGATGTATCATGTTGAGATAGATAGCTCAGTACATTGAAATCTGGATCGGTATTGATTTTGCTTGCATAATGTGAAAACGTATCTTCCATTGATGCTAGATTGTATGCTGGACCATTTGCACCTTCTCCTTGGAAGGTAAAATTAATAATAGAGTCAAAACCATTGTAAAAATACTCACTTTTTCCTACTCCGTGTCCCCAAACTTCACCTGTCATCCAAAAATCATCATCCCATTGCGCACCAGGGGCATTTGGATTATTGGCCCGCCATTTCCAAAGTGCATCATTGGCTTCTTCTTTTAGTTGTTTCCACCGGTGGACTTCTACATGTTTGGCTGTATCAACTCTAAATCCGTCAATTCCGAACTCTTCTACCCATGAGGATAACCATTTAGTGATGTAATCAGCAGGGGCAACTCCCAAATTTTTACGTAAATCTTTTGCAGCTGGAACAATCCAAGAATCGTATGATCCATTTTGCTCCTTATTCCATTTATTTTTTAATAAGTTAGGTAGACCTAAGTCTTGCGTAACATCTGTACGGAAATCAGGAAGTCCAGAAAGACACATATTTTTATCATCATTCCCACATTGAGTATAGCCGCCAATCCCAGCTTTTACCCAATCTCCCCACCAATTTTTCCATGCATTCGCATCGTCATAATTGATATAATTATGAACATCATGCCAGGATTGTCCAGAACCTGGTGTCCAAGTTTCAGGTACCCCTGGATTACCAAAATTGTATTCATGCATATCTTTAATAGTATTATATCCAGCATGGTTCATTACAACATCCATAATTACTCGAATGCCTCTTTCATGAGCCTTATTAACAAACTCTCTCATTTCATTTACAGTTCCCATGTTTTGGTCTACCATGGTGTAATCTAATGCATAATATCCGTGGTAAGAATAATGAGCGAAATCACCGCTATTACCCCCGCCAACCCAGCCGTGGATCTGTTCATAGGGAGCAGTAATCCATATTGCGTTGATTCCTAAATCTGTAAAGTAACCTTCGTCCAACTTATTTGTAAGCCCTTTCAAATCACCGCCGTGAAAAGTACCGATGTTACTTCCGTTTGCATCTGTTTGCGGTCTTCCATAGGAATTATTATTAGCGGTGTTCCCATCAGCAAAACGGTCTGTCATAGCAAAATAGACTGTTGCATTATCCCAGGAAAAGTCGTTTTCTTCTAAATTAATAGTCTCTGCTTTAACTTGATGTTGTTCATTTGAACCTTGAAACGTTAATCCAGAAAAGATAGTAAGGAAAATTAAGAATAAGTAACTTAGTTTTTTGAAAAAAATCATTTGATCCCTCCTATATTTGTAAAAACGTTTGCACCAAGTATTAAAGTTCACCTCCTCATTTTTTAATAGGTATTAAGTTTTAACTATGCAAACGATTTCAATGTTGGTACGAGGATATAATAGCATAAATTTATTTAATAATCTTTAATAATAGTAGAAATGAGTAAAAAGTCGGAATAGTAAGAAAAAAAGATGGGAAAAAAGCAGTTTACAAGAGATAGTTTTAAGGAGAAGTGGTTAATCTATAATTCCCGATTGCCAAAATGATAATTAGTAAGGTTCATGTTGATAATCTCTTCTATCTCTGTTCTTTTACGCCTGGATAGTTTGCTGAAGATTCCTCATAGATCGTATTATAGCTTTCTTTATCAAAGGCAATCGCTACATGAGGATCTCTTAATCGCTCTGCTTTTCGATCAAAAAATGCACTAAGTTGAATAATAACCATTAAGCCAGGATTGAGTAATATTTGCTTAGTATGGTAATCACTTGTGCTTGTATCATGGTTTTAGCTTATATTGTTTCTATGATTATTTCGCTTAGGATTAAGAAAATATCTGCATATGAACTAATTACAGAATAAAGAAAAACCGTGCAATAAATATAAAGCAATAGGAATTTTATAGGAGTCCTAACTAACCAGCGGGCAATTTAATAACCAGCTCATTATCTTTATTAGAGTGATTTTCTATTCTATCTTAAAGTTTAATTAAGATAAAATCCGACTTTTTGGGAATAGTAATCTTAATTAATGATAAAGGGTGGGCACGATGAAAATAATGAAATATTCCAAGACGCTGTTGATTTTGTCGATGATCGTACCTTGGGTGACGGTACCTTTATTAGGTAAAAATACACTTAAACGATATATAGCTGCAAGCACGTTTATTGCGTTGATGGTGAGATTGACAAATATCGTTGCTAAAAGACGTAAATGGTGGTGGTGGTATGAAAAAATCCATCCAAGAATACCTGGAGACATTCCGTTTATGTTAGGATCCTTTTTGTGGGTACCATTTGGATATTAAAATGGACATACGGAAAGTTCTTTACTTATATGGGGATCAACATGGTTATTGATTCTATATTTACCTATGTTATTGTACCTTACTTAACTAAATTTGGGATAGCATCGTTGGTGCGATTATCCAAAATGCAGATAATGTATGTGTTTACGGTTTTAGCTTTAATCTTATATGCCTTTCAATTTTTATATGAAAAGATTCAGTTTAATAGATGGAAACTAAAACATAAAGAGTAAACGAGTTTAGCAAGACCAAAACATATAATGGTATAGTAAAACGAATAGAAATGGGATTCATTATGAAGGTTGGAATTTATGGATTTCTGTAATCGTTGATCGGTTCTTTTGGATATTTTATTACTGTATTATACGTGGATATCTAAGTCAGATAATCTCCCTAATTAAATTAAAATTCATTTAGCCCAAGAAGTTGGGTTATTTTTGTTAGAAAGGTTGATTGTTTTAAGGAAAAAGGAAGCAGTATTCATTCCTTTTTTATATGGATATATATTGAATTTATTAGTGGAAGATCCTTTGCGATCTAGAGGTACTATACTTTTTGAGGATAATTATTTATGATTAACACTAGAACTCTACTGAAGGTAGATGAAAAGTATATAGTTGTTTTGAAAATTGGAGGGAAAATCATGGAGAATAATGATATTTTAATTCGTTTAAGATACGCGTTAGAAATAAAAAATAGTGAAATGGCTGAAATTTTTAAGCTTGGGGGAAAAGAGGTATCTGTGCCTGAAGTAGTAAGAATACTGAAGAAGGCAGATGAAGAGGCAGAAAATGATGATCAAATCAAATTGACGAATAGTATGTTAGATTCCTTTCTAAATGGCTTTATTATTTATAAGAGAGGAAAGCAGGAGCCAAAACCAGGACAATCCAGCGCACCTGAATCATCGATAAAAAACAATACGAGTGTTAATAACATTTTATTAAAGAAAGTTAAAATTGCGCTGTCATTAACGACAGAGGATATGATTGATATATTTAAAAAAGCAGGATTAAATGTGTCTAAAGGGGAATTAGGAGCTTTTTTAAGGAAAGAAGGCCATAAAAACTATAAGGTGTGTTTAGATAATTTCGCTAGAAACTTCTTAAAGGGATTAGCTATTAAATATAGAGGATAAGTAAAGGTAGGTGACGATATGCTGCATACCTACTTAGGTGAAACAATTCGTTATGAAATAAAGTATAAAAATCGTACTTCCATTGGAATAACATTAGATGGATATGGAAACATTGAAATCTTGGCTCCCAAAAAGACATCAGACGATTATGTCCATCAAGTACTGGAGCAAAATTGGAACCAAATTCAAACCAGAATAAAAGAAATGCAGACAAGAATGGCAGGCCCGCAGGAAAAGGTATATGAGAATAAGGAGAGATTTCTTTATTTAGGTAATAGCTATCCTATTGACATTATCCAAGATATAACGGTTGTTCAAGAACAGGTGAAATTCGAAGTGGACAAGCTGTGTATCTATATAAAAGAGTATGATAAGAAACAAATAAAAAAATTATTAAAAAGGTATTATTATCAGCGAAGTAAGTCTTTAGTGGAGGAGAGGGTCTCCTTCTATCAAAGTAACTTTAAAACAAAGCCTCGATCCATAAGGATTACGGATAGCAAAACCAATTGGGGCACCTGTGATTCTAATTTTCAATTAACCTTCAATTGGAGGTTAGCGATGGCTCCACTTGAGGTAATTAATTATGTTGTTGTTCATGAAATGTGTCACATGGTTCATCTTAATCATGATCGCTCTTTTTGGAGACTTGTTGGGAAGTTAATGCCTGACTACAAGGAGAAAGAGAAGTGGCTAGCTTTATCTAATTGGAAAATGACAGTCTAGTTATATGGAGAGAAAACAGAATTTGACTGGAGCATTAATCCAGTCTTTTTTGAATGACGGAGATTGATAACATAAAAGCAATAATTAATTTCTTATACTTTGGCTGATAAGTTATGTGGTTTGGCTGAAAAGAGCTGAAGTTTGGCTGATAAATCCCAAGTTTGGCTGAAAAGAGCCGAAGTTTGGCTGATAAATC
>NZ_BCVE01000046.1 GCF_001591585.1 Niallia circulans NBRC 13626
TAGGGGAGCATATCAAGGATAATTGCTCGGGTTTATATGGTTGAATTCTTTGTGCCCTACGTTTTATTAATGAACTAAATAGCGGATAGCTGTTTGTAATTGAATATCGTTTTCGTCCTTTTGTTTTTCTATCCTAACTGCTTCCTCCATCTTTGCAGCTGTTTTTCCATCTATCACACCAGTAACCTCCAGTGCATTTTTGCTTTGAAATGCTCTTACAGCTACTTCTGTTTGCGGACTATAATAGCCATCTTGCCTATCTGTTGTGAATCCTAAGCTTGTTAAAATTTCTTGTGCATATTGGACCTGTTCATCATTATCCTCAGGCTTAAGTGAATCTACAATCTGCAATGGGTGGGTATGATATAAGTCCGTTTGCTCGACTTCGATAGTGGGCTTTATTCCTTGTCTATGAATCCAATTTCCATCAGGAGTAAGCCATTTAGAAACCGTTAGTTTGATTTCACTGCCATCATCCATTAATATAGGCTGTTGGACGGTTCCTTTTCCAAATGAATTTTCGCCAATTAGCGGATATCCAGCTCCCTCTTTTAAGGCAGCAGCTAAAATTTCGGACGCCGATGCACTTCCATTATCAATCAATACTACAACTGGATATTCCTTTTGTTTCTTCAAATCAGAATAAAACTGTTCACGATCTCCATTTCGATTCTCTACTTGCACATAAGGTTTTTTATTTGTTAAAAATTGTTCTACGATCGCATTTACACTTGTTAGCAAGCCACCAGGATTACCACGTACGTCTAAAATTAGACTTGAAATGCCATTTTTCTCTAATTTGTTTAATTCCTTTTCAAACTCACTTGCAGTATCTTTAGAAAATGATGTAATTTCTATATAACCAATCTTTTCTCCGCCATCTTTTTTGATATCAGAATAAACTGTTATTTGGGGTACTTCATCGCGGACAATTTCCATTTTTAATGGTTTATCGACTGTTGCTCGCTTTATTTCTAATTCTACCTTTGATCCTTTTTCCCCTCTGATTTGGCTGATAACGTCATTAAGATCTTTTCCTTCTACGTTTTCTCCATTTACTGAAATTATTTGATCTTGAGGTTTAATACCTGCTTTTTCTGCTGGAGACCCTTTTATTGGTGACACAATGATCATTTTATCTTCTTCTATACTAATTTCTGCACCAATTCCTTCAAAAGAAGAATCAAGAGCTTGTTCAAATTGCTTTGCGGCTTCTTGATCCATGTAAACAGAGTATGGATCCTCCAATGTAGCCAGCATCCCTCTTATTGCACCATCTTCTAACTTTTGCTTGTCTACATTTTCCACATAGTTTTGCAAGATTATTTGATAGGCTTTATCCAATTTATCAAGCGAACCAGCCTCCATTGATTGATTATTTAATTGTTCCTCCTGTCTTTTTTCCAACACGTTTATTCCTATATATGTCATTCCTGATCCTGCTAATAAGGAGCCTGCCATATAAATAGCCAACCACTTCCGATTCATTGCAATCGTCCCTTCTTCTGCCACGATGTATTTATCCTTTTTTTATGTATATGAAGGGCTCGGACAACTTATGATTGAAACTATTTTTCAAACTGGACACGTACCTATAAAGAAAGCATGTATAGTATATAAAGGATTATGAGGAGGGGAACCAATGTTTTTTCACATCAAAGAGCTGGCCTATGAAGCAAAACCTGAGAGGCCGGATCCCGTTTTCGCTAAAAATTTACAGGAACTAATCGGTGGACAATTTGGAGAAATGTCGGTCATGAATCAATATTTATTCCAAGCTTGGGGAACAAGAAAAAATGATAAATATCGTGATTTATTATTAGATACTGGAACAGAAGAAATTGGCCATATTGAATTACTATCAACCATGGTAGCAAGGTTATTAGATGATGCCCCCGTTACCGAGCTTGAAACAGCAGCTGCAAGTAATCCCGCAATGGCGGCTATTATTGGTGGAACTAATCCACAGCATGCGATCGTTTCAGGACTTGCCGCAATGCCAAAGGATAGCGTAGGTGTACCTTGGAATGGAGGATATGTGGCTGCAAGCGGAAATCTACTCGCTGATATGCGCGCAAATTTAAATGCAGAATCGCAAGGCAGGCTCCAAGCAGTCCGGTTGTTTGAGCAGACCGATGATCGAGGCATTAAAGATATGTTATCGTATTTAATTGCACGGGACACGATGCATCAAAACCAATGGCTTGCCGCTATTTACGAATTAGAGCAACAAGAAGGCGTAGTTGTACCAAACACTTTCCCTAGAAAATTAGAAAAGACAGAAGTATCTTATCTCTTTCTTAATCATTCAATGGGAGATGAAAGCAGTAAGGGGAGATGGGCATCGGGACCAAGCATGGATGGTATGGGAACATTCCAATATGTCCGAGATGTACCACCATTTGGCTCTGCACCTAAATTAAAGCCTGCTCCTCCAGCTGAACATAATACTCCTCCTAATGTTAAATAGGGGTCAATTTCATTCAAATAAAAACGGAGCCAGTAGTAAGTATACTAGCTCCGTTTTTTCTTTGGAAATGAGTCCCCTCTCGGAAATTCTCTCTTTATAACCCTTTCACATGCAATACTCTCATTGCATTAAGAACGGCAAGAACAGTAACACCTACATCAGAGAAAACTGCTTCCCACATCGTTGCAATCCCAAATGCGCCTAGTAGTAAAAAGATTGCTTTAACTCCTAAAGCAAATATAATGTTCTGCCACACGATTCGGCGTGTCCGTTTTGCAACAGACAGTGCTGTTGCTATTTTAGAAGGCTCATCTGTCATAAGGACGATATCTGCTGCCTCTATTGCTGCATCAGCACCTAAACCTCCCATTGCCATTCCCACATCTGCTCTTGCCAGAACAGGTGTATCATTTATGCCGTCTCCAATAAAGAGAATTTTTTCCTTTGCTTGCTTATGCTGATCAAGCTTTTCGATTTCTTCTACTTTGTGCTGTGGCAATAATTCTGCATGAACTTCATCTATTTTTAAAAGAGTCCCAATCTTAGAGCCAACCTTTTGAGCATCACCAGTTAACATCACCGTTTTCTTAATTCCTTGTTCTTTTAATAGTTGGATGGCTTTCTCTGCATCCTCTTTTATCTGATCAGAAATAACAATAGAACCGATGAATTCTTGATTTGCTGCCACATAAATAACTGTTCCGACTTCTTCGTTTGGTAAATAGCTGATATTTTCTTTTATCATCAGTTTTTGATTACCTGCTAACACTTTTTTTCCATCTAGCTCTACCATAATTCCATGACCCGATAATTCTTGATATTCTCCTATGCGTTCCTCCATGATCTGTCCCTGATATGCTTTGCGAATGGATTCAGCAATTGGATGATTAGAATGCACTTCTGCATATGCTGCATATTCCAGCACTTCTTTTTCTGCAAATCTAGGTGCTGGGTGAATGGAATCTACTTCAAATACTCCTTTTGTTAAAGTACCAGTTTTATCAAAAACAACATACTTCACATCATTTAAAGCTTCTAAATAATTGCTTCCTTTTACTAAAATTCCTTTTTTAGATGCTGCGCCAATTCCACCAAAGAATCCTAATGGAATAGAAACAACAAGCGCACAAGGACAAGAGATAACAAGAAAGACAAGGGCCCGATACAGCCAGTCTGAGAAAGTAGCACCACTTATTAAGAGTGGTGGTACGATAGCTAATAATGCAGCTGTTATTACTACTACTGGTGTATAATATCTTGCAAATTTAGTAATAAAATTTTCAGTAGGAGCTTTGCGGTTACTGGCATTTTGAACAAGCTCCAGTATTTTCGTAACAGTTGATTCTCCAAAGTCCTTTGTTACTTCGATTGTTAATACACCCTGATTATTAATATAACCACTAAGCACCTCATTGCCGATTTCTATATCTCGCGGAATGGACTCTCCTGTTAAAGCGGATGTATCGACAGAAGAGCTTCCTTCTATCACTCGCCCATCAAGCGGAATTTTCTCTCCAGGCTTTACGATAATAATATCTCCGATGTTCACTTGCTCTGGAGATAGCTTCTTCAGTTCAAAGCCAACTTTTACATTGGCATAGTCTGGTCGTATATCCATTAAGCTAGTAATCGATTTTCTAGAACGATTGACAGCTATCCCCTGAAATAACTCGCCTATTTGATAAAAAAGCATAACAGCTACTCCTTCAGGATATTCCTGAATAGCAAAAGCTCCTAATGTAGCGATAGACATAAGAAAATGCTCATCAAATACTTGCCCACGTAAAATATTTTTTATCGCTCTAAATAAAATGTCTCCTCCAACAATTAAATAGGCCAAAAAGAAAAGAGCAAATTCCGATATTCCGTTTAAAGGAGCAAAAAATCCAATTGCTGCAACAATCGTTCCAGCTGCTAATCTTCCAATTAATCTCTTTGTATTCTCTGTACCATGGTCATGGTCATGACCATGAGCGTGATCGTGGTGATGCGGATGATCAGGAGATGGAGAAGTAGCTTTTTTCCTCTTTTCTACCATCTTTACATGTGGCTCTAGTCTTGTGATTGTTTTTTCTGCTTTTGCTAAAATACTCTTTTCTTCTATTTCATCGACCTGTAAATGTAATGTTTGTGTAGCAAAGTTAACCGTGCATTCTCTGACTCCATTAATGGATGCTATTCCATTTTCTATTTTCATTGCACAATTTGCACAGTCCAAGCCTTCTAATATAAATTCTTTTTTCCGCAGCTGCTTCTCTTCCTCCATTCCTTTCCCTTCTTTCCTTTAATTTTGATCTATTATATACAATTACTTCTACTTTTAATATATGCACAAATATTCATATACTCATATTTATATTATATGAATAGTCTAATAAAAGTGTCAATCCATTTTCAGATTTTTTGTATAAAAAATACCATTAAAATTTAGAGTAAAAACACTTTAATCAGAAATGGCTATAAAAAAACTGTAGAATTCATCTATCTATTATAGAAGCTTCTACAGTCCATCTAATTGGTATTTTTTTAATGATGTCTTGCGTGATCAATCATTTGTTTTAACACGCCCATTACATGCTCATCATCACATGAATAAATCATGGTAGTTCCTTCGCGTTTATATTTAACTAAACGCAAATTCTTTAGAAAGCGAAGCTGATGAGAAACCGTGGATTGGAGCATACTTAGGCTTTCTGCTATTTCATTAACTGAATGTTGTTTTTTTGATAATAGATGGAGAATTTTTATTCTGGTAGGGTCTGATAATGCTTTAAATGTTTGAGAAACAATAAATAATGTTTCTTCATCCAATTCAAACTTATTTATGGAACTCATTGATTCCTTTTTCTCATTAAATTCGCTCATCTCTATTCTTACCCCTTTATTATTACAAACCTTTCCATCTATTATAGCATAGAAATGATTGCTTTCTGTAGTAACATGATTCTTGCTAAAATCAGTTCTAACAACAAATAAGGACCACCCGTGA
>NZ_BCVE01000047.1 GCF_001591585.1 Niallia circulans NBRC 13626
GAGCTCGTCCTTCCTTGTGACGTATCTTTTATTTCACTATGACTATTATACTTCTTAATCCACCTTCTAAGGACAGATGGATCTGATATTTCATACATTCTCGTAATTTCACGAATCGAGTAATTTCCAGAGGCATAATCTTGAATAGCGGATAACTTTAGTTCTTTAGAATACTTTTTCCAGGAAGAAGTCTCTTTTAGTCCTTCTAAACCGAATGTATCAAATTTATATTTCCATTCCAAAACGGTAGAAAAGTGCACCTTATAAATCGATGAAACTTGGAGTGACGAATTTACTTCCCCTAAAGCTTTCACTATTTGATATTTCTCTTCTACAGAATAAGATTTTCTAGGCATAAAAATACTCCCCTATAAGTAACCAGATTTTTATTTTTTAATCTGTCTACCTATAGGGGAGCATATCATATATAAAACTAATAGTTATTTTTTATTCTCAAATTCTTCTACAGTAATATACCATCAACTAGTACTTCTATAAATTTGCAAATTTCACTTGCTGTATCAATTTCTTGTTTGTTTTCTGAATTCTGACCACTTTTCATACTTAAGAATAAAGGGATTTATAGACCGGGATAATAAGGAGATTAATGTATTCTATATAGCTGCCTCCTTCATTACTAAACACTATAAGCTGCACGCATAAGAAAAGCCTACTCAATAGAGGGGGGCTTTTCTTTTAATTAACAAACGAACCCGTTTCGTTTAAGTGTAACACTTCACATTCCTTGAAGATTTAAAATGTAATATAACTCATTAAAATAATGAAGAAAAATAGTGTTTCAAGATTAATAATAAATGGATTCGCTTTTACCTTTGATAAAACCTTAACTCGTTTTAATAAACTTGTATCTAGCATTATAAATAAATAATAAAAAAGTAGTAAACTAAATAAAAACATAAGACTTGTCATTATCACTTGTTCATCTTTCCAGAAAGTGATGCATAGAAATACTGACCAAATACATTTAAAAATATTAGCTACTAGTTCAAATGGATTAGATAATGTTGCCATCATATAATTACCTTGACTTTCTGTAATAGATTTATCATCATTATGTTTTACCATATATGTAATGTGTCCTGTTTGAAGAGACATTGAAATAATTAGCATAAATAAATATGCTAATCCAAATATAGAGCCTACTTGTAGGGACTCCGAATTTAATAATTGATTTAATGCCAATGGTAAAGGTAACCACATTGCATACATTAAAGCCATCAATATGTGCATAAAAGCAAACTCGTTACTTTTAGCCTTCTTTTGAAATGTAAAAACAATAATTAAGAAAATTATAATTCCTATCCAGCCCATAATTATTGTAGAAATTAACATAAGTTCCCCCTAAACTCCCTTAATTGATTTATACTTTATTTACGTTAACCTGCCACTTTTCTACCATAAACGTTTCACTTATTACAGGAATGCTGCCCCGTTTGTTATATAAGACAAACTCAACACATTTTATAGAGAATTACATCAATTATTTAATAAGCAAAGTTATATATACGGGAGTACTAGATAGGTAAAGTAAGCAAAGCTTACGATGTAGTACATTCCTTAAATAGGAGTTTTTTTGGAATAATAAGAACTAAGCTATATTCACCGGACGCAAAAAATAATACTTGTTTGAATCAGAGGAATATTTTTAAGAATCTAAAGAATATATTATTTATTGCTCCTTTTGTTAATATTCAATGCTATCATTTCTAACTTACTAATCCATTTATAATAACCCAATATCATAAGTAGGAGAATAGGTACAATAATAAATTCGAACCACAATTTCCACCAGCCTAAATGAAAATAGCCCAAAGGTTCAGGGAGTAAAGTCAGTGCTTCATACATTGTAATCCCTGCTGTCCAGTAAGCAATATATAATACCTTTTTAATAATACTGTGGTTAAATGGAAAGTAGCTTATAAATAGTATATTGATTGGAGGAATTAAAATCGTGTGTGCAAAAACTCCAAACCAATCTACACCTTTATCAAAATACCAATACCCTCCGTACTTAAATTCAATAATCATATCAAAACTGATCTGAAAGGCAATAGTAAAAGTCCATAGACTTACTTTTCTGTTCATTGTAGGTATTTTATTTTTCTTATATGCAATGAAATTAAATAAGATTATTGAAATAGTAAGCAAGACCATAAATTGTTTTCTTCCTTTTTTATAGTAGATTTTCTGAATGAATCTAACAATACATAATTGTTTTAATTAAATAACTAATTAAACTAGAATTAAATAGCTCAATTTCCTAGGTTTCCTATTCAATAAAACTGCACCGGTATTACCAGAAGAACTCAAATAAATAGTTAAAGGAATACTGCCGTATAGTTTTAAAATAAGCATACGGTCTTTAAATTTTTTATTTTAAAACGTTCTTCCTTTTAAGAAAAACATAATATTTATATACGAGATAATAGGGAAACAGATAGGAAAAAAAGGTAAACATAAAATTCCAATCATTTCCGTAAATAATCTTTCCAGTTAAGACATATATCACTTCAAGTAAAGTTGTAAATAATGATATTAAAAAGATATAAAGAAAAGGACTCTTCCTTCTTTTAATAAAAAATATTAAGTAACTTGCTAATATTGGATAAATACCTAAATTAAATGGTAGAAAGGAAAATGTATTATTAGAGGAATTTACCTTCCAAAAGTTCAAATAAAAACCTAACTCATTTACAGTAAATGCTATTACTGAAAAAAATGGGCCAATGAGTGGGATTATCAATCTATCCTTTTTGTAAAGATGAAAGCACCCAACAATCCAAGGCAATATAAAGACCATCATGACATTAAAAATCATATTATTTTTCCTTTTTATTTTTATCTTTTCCTCAGAACTGAATTTTATTTATTTCAAGAGCATTATTACTGGTAAATATTTTCACTTAAGACATTTCCCTATCTTCCCCGGTTGTATAATAAAACAATCTCAACAGAATATACGGAAAAAGGCTCCAATAGTTATTTAAGTGTAGTTTAAATATAACTCGGAGTACTAGATATCAAAGTAAGCAAAGCTGAAGATTATTTATATGAATTTTTTTGGACTAATAAGTACGAGCCATCACTTCATATAGATTAATGAGGTGATGACAACATGAAGGTCAACATTATCAAGGGTCCTAATACTGACAAAGTTATACAAGATTGCTATCATTATATTGTAAAGAAATATAGAGAGGAGCAAAATAATCTTGATAGGGATTTACGCAAGGGTGTCGACAGAGGAACAATTAAAGGGATTCAGCATAAACGGCCAGATTGAAGAGTGTATTCAATTGGCTGGAAATGAAGAATACCTTAAATATGTTGATGAAGGAATAACTGGCGAAATAATGAATAGACCTGCTTTGACTAGATTACAAGACGATATTGAAAATGGACTTATTCATAAAGTGATATGTTATGATCCTGACAGATTATCTAGAAAGTTATTAGTACAGCTAATGATTACGGAGACACTGCAGAAGAATAACGTAGAGTTGCAGTTTGTCAGAAGCGATTACAAAAACGATGCTGAAGGACAATTGTATTTCCAAGTTAGGGGTGCCTTTTCTGAATTTGATAAAGCTAAGATTAAACATAATACTATGACAGGAAGATATCGAAAAGCCAAGTCTGGTAAGGTTGTTAAAAACAATCATTTATATGGATACCATTATAATAAAGAGAAAGAAACATACGAAATAAATGAAGAGGAAGCAAAGGTAGTCAGGATGATCTTTGACTATTACACCAATCCTAACAGTAAATTTCAGGGGATAAATGGTATTGCTCTACACCTAACAGATATAAGTATTCCAACAAAACGTGGTGCAAAGGTCTGGCATCGGCAAGTAGTCCGTCAAATATTGATGAATGATGCATACACAGGTAATTATTATCAAAACAAATATGATACGGTTGGTAATTATGTAAAAAAACAAGCAGGGGAAAAAGTGGAATATGGAAAAATCAGGCCGAAGGAAGAATGGTTAAAAACAGAGATACCTGCAATTATTTCACTAGAACAATTTGAATATGCCCAGTCCCTATTAGAGCAGGGGAGAAGACGCCAAACAAAAGTAAGCTTTCATCAGTATTTATTATCTGGTTTAGTAAGATGTGATCGTTGCGGAGGAACAATGACAGGCAAAAAAACGAAATCGCATGGTAAAGATTTTTTTATTTACACATGTCGCAAAAACTATGCTGGTTCAAAATCAAAGGGATGCGGTAAACAGATAAGCGAAAACAAATTAAATAAGTATGTGTGGGACACTATAGTGGATTTACTCAGCGATCCAAAGAAAATTGCTGAATTTAGAGAACAAGATGAAAAGACCTATTTAAAAGAAGAAATGGAATATGTCTTAGCAGAAATAGAAAAAGCTAAAAAGGGCCGCAAGCGTTTGTTTCAACTTGTCAGCCTAAGTGAAGATGATGATATGGATCTGGAAGAAATCAAAGAACAAATAAGAAATCTTCAACTAAAAGAAAAGAAGTTACAAGATAAGTATAACGAAATGTTAAATGAAAATGAAGTAGCTGCAGGTAAAGAACCAAGTGTGGTTGCCTTGGAATCTGCGATCAATATGTTTATGAAGAATAAGAAAAACGAATTTACTTTTGAGCATAAACAAGAAATATTGAGAAGGGTAATTAAAGAAGTAATTGTTGTAGACAGTGAGACTATAAATATACAAATTTTTTAATGTAGTACCCTATTGTAATCAAGAACGAAA
>NZ_BCVE01000048.1 GCF_001591585.1 Niallia circulans NBRC 13626
GTTTGTTGCTATCAGATGCAACTTTTATATCGTATCACATTTAATAGTCACAAGTCAATAATTTTCTTAAAACTTTTAACTATTAAATTATCAATTATCGTTACCGTTCGAGGCAACTTTTATATATTAACAAATATCCATTTAACCGTCAACTGTTTTTTTATATTTTTTTCAATCACATTAAACTCTCAGAATATATAAGCGGAACATGCTTTTTACTATCTATTCTAATTAATCCTATTCGGTTTATTTCCCCTTTTAGCTTTTCATTTATCTTTAAACAATAATTATATGCATCCTGAAGCTTTTCTTCAGAAAGTCTATTAGCTAAAGTACAATGTGGAATCCATTTACCCGGAAGATATACTGACTCTTTATCATCAATAAAGAAAGCAAAATTTCTATGATGATTAGAATGTAAATCAAGTAACTCTTCAGTTATAGTCGGGGAATAAAATAACGTTTTTGTATTTATAAAAGATCCTACTGTTTGAAAGTCAAGTCGTACTTTTTCTTTATCTTTATAAAAGGTCCTCATCTTATTTATAAAGTTCCTAACGGGAATTTCCTTATAGTTTGCTATTGTAATATGTGGTACTCTATCTTCTACTTCCCTCGCATAATAAGAGATGCCATTACTCTCCAAGCCTTCCCATATCGTTTTTATACTTTGTTCTAATTCTGGATTAAACAATGCAACTACTGCATACATCGCATTCTTCTCCTTTAGTATATAGTGTCTTTTTTTCTAAAAACCAAATTTTCTCTAGCTATCCACGGGTTGTAATTTAAATGAGATAATCATATTTATTTCCTTCAATCGTCTTTTCAACAAATATCTATACTGGCGTAAAATCAATTTTAGACTCTTAAGCATCTAACCCTCGCTCTACCTTTTCGTCCTTCACAGCTCACCCAAGTAATAATGAGATATCATTTGAAAATATACGATATCCCCTCACTTCCCTCCATAACGCTTCTACAAGCCCCTTCTCCCGGAAACTTAAAGTCACCTTTATTTGTTTGCATAAGTAAATCTTTTGCTTTTCTTATTATCTCGCCTATCACATTTTCCATTTACTACCTAAACATTTCTCTTTTCAAAACACTTAGATTAAATTAAGGTAACAGAAGTTTAACATACATTCTTTTTATGTACACCTATAATGTCTCTATGCCCTAAGGATTTTATTAGTAATAATAGATATAATCTAAAAAATAAAATTTAATAAACGATTCGCAGCGATTAACCGTCTTATGATTTGAAAAAGAAAAAAGAGGCATCGGTTTTACTTTAGACAACGAGAAAAGACTTATTAAACTTGCAAAAGAAGGAAATGAAGATGCCCTCATCGACTAATTGCGAAAACAAGAAAGAAAAGTATTTAATGACAGAAATTAATTCCTATTTATTATTCTTACTGATCTCGCTCTGTTAGCTTAGGGAACGTTTTTGTTTATCCACGCCAAGGAAAAAACAAGCTTCGCATGGTTTTGGGGAATATGGGGAATATGGGGATTGATTTCTCTTCCACTCCCATCCATTCTTTACTACCTGCTTATTATCTTGCCTAAATTAAGAAAAATGCGAAAGGGGAAATAACTTTGGATGAATTATGAAAAGTAAACTGGTCATTATTAGCTCTTATTCTTATACTCCAAGTCATTTTAATGGTGACAGCCGTCATTAACTGCACCAAACAAGAAGAAACTAACGGACCAAAGTAACTATGGTTTTCACTTATTTTGTTTGTTAGTTCATTCGGAACCTATTTTATATTTTGTCATAGGAAGAAAAAATAATTGAGGAGATACTAAAATATTCGTACAAGTAAATCAATTAGAAAAACAATTTAAAGACCATCAAGCAGGAAAAACAACCACTCTTCATATGCTCGCTGGTTTGCTATCCCCAACAAAAGATTCCATCTCTTACAACGGAGAAAAAGACTATCGTAAACTTATTGGCTTTATGCCCCAGCATCCTAGTTTCTTCAATTGGATTACTCCCATGGAATTTTTATATTTCGTCGGAAAACTATCTGCTGTTCATGGTTATATCCAAATATATGAAATGGAGTCTTGCTACACTCCGAAATGAAGCAACCATTATTTTAATGATGACCAAAATTTTGACAAACTCCAATTACCGTTTATTTCAACTTTTTACATTATCATCAATTTTTTACACACTAACAGTATTTGCTTTTAGGCGGTTCGAGCGTTTTTAATTATGGAAACTTCCTTACATACAAACTACAATTTTCTAATTATCACAAAAAAAGACCTAAAAGCATATTGCTTTTAGGTCTTTTAGTGCCTGGCGACGTCCTACTCTTACAGGGGGAGAACCCCCAACTACCATCGGCGCTGAGAAGCTTAACTTCCGTGTTCGGTATGGGAACGGGTGTGACCTTCTCGCTATCGCCACCAGAC
>NZ_BCVE01000049.1 GCF_001591585.1 Niallia circulans NBRC 13626
AGAAATGCTATTTTAAATATGTACAATAATGCTTGGATAAATATGTACAAATTTGCTTTCATTTTACATACTAGTCTTGAGGTGACTAGTCATGTATATATCATTAAATGTCGATGTTAATTTTGAGATTAATAGTCTTTCAGACTTACCAAAATTCAAACAAATAATGGAGCATATGAAAATGAAAATTAATAAGAGTAAATTGGCTGAAGAACTTGGAGTAGATCGACGAACAGTTGAGAAATATCTAAATGGTTTTGTCCCCAAGAGGACAAGAAAAAAGTCCTCAAAAATTGATGAATATTATGAAGTGATCGCTGCTCTTTTATCTGAGGATTCTAAACAGGTGTTTTATTATCGGCGGGTGCTTTGGCAGTACTTAAAGGATAATCACGGTTTAGACTGTGGTGCTTCGACCTTTCGAGCCTATATCGCTCGAATACCTGAATTTAATGCTTACTTTGTGGAGGACAAACGTATTGCTTCTCCGAAGGGGACGGTTCGCTATGAAACTCCGCCAGGTAAACAAGCTCAATTAGATTGGAAGGAAAATATTCAATATGAAACAAAAGATGGCGAGCAGGTCGAGATCAATGTAGCTGCGCTTATTCTATCTACTTCAAGATTGCGAGTATTCCACTTGAGTATTTCCAAGTCACAAAGTACGCTGTTTTCCTTTCTAACAGAAGCTTTTGAAACGTTTGGCGGTGTTCCTGAGGAACTCCTTACGGATAATATGAAAACAGTGATGGATGAAGCAAGAACGGAACATTATCCGGGTAAAGTGAATGCAAAGTTTGAGCAATTCGCAAAAGACTTTGGCTTTAAAGTGAAAGCCTGTATCGCTGGCAGACCAAGGACAAAGGGAAAAGTCGAAACGACAATGAAATTGTTAGACGAAATTCATGCCTATCAAGGACAATTCTCTTTAGAGGAACTGCATCAATTTATACAAGAGTTAGCCAACAGAGTGAATCACCAGATTCACCAAGGGACAGGAAGAATACCAATGATTGAATATAAAAAAGAAAGGAACCACTTACTCCAGCTACCAACTGATAAAGTAAGAGATTCCTATCGCATTAAGCACACACAAGTAAAAGTCAATGCATCCAACATGATCTCCTACAAATCAAACCAGTATTCCGTACCACCAGAATATCAAGGAAAGAAAGTAGGTTTACAAGTGTATGATAACAACTTATGGATTTATTATAACATGAAACTTATTGCACAGCATCCAATCAGCAAAGCGAAGCTAAATTATCAGGAAGCACATTATAAAGCAGGTTTGGCTGTTTCAGCCCCTTACTATAACTATCCGGAAATCGATGATTTGGCAAAGAAAAATCTAGCAACGATTGGAGAAGTGTATAAATAATGAATCTATCCACTAATTATCAACAATTATTAAGAAACCTAGAGTATCTAAAGCTGAAGCAAATGACTCTACATTTAAATGAAGTAATTGATTTCGGAGTCCAGAACCAGCTGTCATTTATTGATACGTTAATCAAGTTAACCAACTATGAAATTGATGTGCGAGAACAAAATATGACGCAGTCGATGGTAAAGGTGGCTGCATTTCCACATATGAAAGAAATAAAAGATTTTGATTTCACTTTCCAAACCTCAGTCAATCAGCAACAGATTCAAGATTTTCTAACCTTTCGCTTTATTGAAGAGAACGAGAATATTGTTTTCTTAGGACCAAGTGGTGTTGGCAAAACACACTTGGCCACCGCCATAGGGATTGCGGCAGCAAAGAAAAGAACAAGTACCTATTTCATTAAATGCCATGATTTAATTCAGAATTTAAGACGAGCACGATTGGAGAACCGCTTAGAAACTCGTCTAAAACATTATACAAAATATAAACTATTAATCATTGATGAGATTGGTTATTTGCCAATTGATCAAGAAGATGCGAAATTATTTTTCCAACTGATTGACATGCGATATGAAAAGCGCAGTACGATCTTAACAACGAACGTAAACTTTAAGGCATGGGATGAAGTATTTCAGGAGCCTAAGCTGGCAAATGCCATCTTAGATCGCATCTTACACCATGCGAAGGTTGTGACAATGGTGGGAAATTCCTATCGTTTAAAGGATCATTTAGTGCAAGAAAACGAGTGATTTTGTACATCCTT
>NZ_BCVE01000050.1 GCF_001591585.1 Niallia circulans NBRC 13626
AATAACCTCACAAATAAATAGTCTGGTGGCGATAGCGAGAAGGTCACACCCGTTCCCATACCGAACACGGAAGTTAAGCTTCTCAGCGCCGATGGTAGTTGGGGGTTCTCCCCCTGTGAGAGTAGGACGTCGCCAGGCGCTAAAAGACCAAAAAGCAATATGCTTTTTGGTCTTTTTTTGTGGAGAAAAGTGCTGGCTTAATTTATTGTAAGGGACAGACTTATTCCATTTTTAATATTAGCTGATCTTCAATGAGTTTTGAAACTTCAAACGCACCTTCAGATTTGTTTGAACAGATAACAGTATGAATTTGTGATTTGGGGTAAAAGGCAGAATGAAAATTAACTCCAGGATCGTAACCCATAATATGATATTTAAAAATAGCATTTTCCTTTTTCTCTATCCATAACCCATAACCATAAAATCCGGTTGATTTCTTTGTTTGAATAAATGGAGTAAGTAACTTGGAAGTATATTCATCACTTAATAATTGATTAGTTAGAAGTGCATTCCATAAACTTGACATATCAAGTGCAGTTACAAATGCGCCTCCATCTGCACCGCCTTTTGCAGGCAATGAGTAAATATTTGTTCTCCATTTATTGTTCGGCAAATCGATATAACCTAAAGCAGTGTTTTTTGGAAGAGCATCTAATTCATAATAACCAGAGTTTTGCATTCCGACCTTTTTAAAAATATTTTCTTCGATAAAATCAGTAAATGACATTTTACTTACTTCCTCGATGACCAATCCAAGCAAAATATATCCTGCATTATTATAATGAAATTTTTCACCGGCACTTGATTTCATTGGTTTATTCTGAAAAAGAGGCAAAAAATCGGTTAACTTTCTTATGTGATACATGGGAAGGTCTATCCACAACTCCTCGAAATCATCCATTATTTCCTCGTCGAAATAGTCGGGTATTCCTGCTGTGTGTGTTAAAAGGTGATGAATGGTAATATCTTTATTAAAATTTGGAAAAATAATAGGAAGACAGTCTTCTAATTTTGATTCAAAAGATAGTTTACCTTTCTCGACAAGTTGGCAAATAGCGATTGACGTAAATAATTTACATCCTGATGCAATGCCGAAGCGTGTATCTATAGTGTTTTTTATGTTATCGCTACGATTTGCGTAACCATAACTGGTTGAAAATAAAATATTTTCTGCTTTTTTTATAAGAATGGTTCCTGAAAACTTATTTCTATTTACTGTAATTTTTATTTGGTTTTCTAAACTAGTTTCCATTGCATCTCTCGCTTTCTAGTTAGTATATCTTTAGTCTCACTTAACTCCATCCATATTGTACCATATAATTTATTTCCAAAAGAGCCATTGAAGTATCATTCGGGTTTTGGAAATTAAATACGGATTTTTGTATGGAACAAAATAACACGTTTCTCTCATGTAAAAGTTAATATAGTGGGGAAAATAAAAATGAACCAAAAGAATATTCTTGGGTTAATTCCTTTTCGCAAGTATAAGGACGATGATAAAAATTTCAATAGAAAGAAACGAGAAAAAATTATTATGGTTTTTTGGGAGAAGGCAATAGAGGTTGGCGATGAGTATTCAAAGTACCCTATAGATTGTTGTAAGATAAGACTATAATAATCAAAGAAGGGAAATTTTACTTATGTAAATTAATAAGGTAATCGTGATTTCCTGCTGTACTCAATATTTTGTTAATCTCAAAATAGAGATTTTATTAAAAATTTAAGAGATCAGTATGCTTTTATCAATTAGGATTAAGAAAAAAGAGTGCTTAAGGTAAGCGTATATATGCTAGAATGAAAAAAATAGTTGACTATTAAATGAATAATTGGTATTATATAAAAGTTGCCTCAAACGGCAACGATAATTGATAATTTAATAAGTTAAAAGTTTTTAAGAAAGTTATTGACTAGTAACTATTAAATATGATATGATATAAAAGTTGCATCTGATAGCAACAAAC
>NZ_BCVE01000051.1 GCF_001591585.1 Niallia circulans NBRC 13626
TAGGTAGACAGATTAAAAAATAAAAATCTGGTTACTTATAGGGGAGTATTTTTATGCCTAGAAAATCTTATTCTGTAGAAGAGAAATATCAAATAGTGAAAGCTTTAGGGGAAGTAAATTCGTCACTCCAAGTTTCATCGATTTATAAGGTGCACTTTTCTACCGTTTTGGAATGGAAATATAAATTTGATACATTCGGTTTAGAAGGACTAAAAGAGACTTCTTCCTGGAAAAAGTATTCTAAAGAACTAAAGTTATCCGCTATTCAAGATTATGCCTCTGGAAATTACTCGATTCGTGAAATTACGAGAATGTATGAAATATCAGATCCATCTGTCCTTAGAAGGTGGATTAAGAAGTATAATAGTCATAGTGAAATAAAAGATACGTCACAAGGAAGGACGAGCTCTATGACTAAGGGAAGAAAAACGACTTGGGAAGAACGAATACAAATTGTGCTAGATTGTTTAGGGAACAAAAAAGACTATCAAGAAGCAGCTAATACTCATCAGGTTTCTTATCAACAAATCTATCAATGGGTTAAGAAGTATGAAGATGGCGGAGTAGATGCATTGAAAGATAGGCGTGGTTCTACGAAAGAGGAATCCGAGCTAACTCAAGAGGAGAAAATAACTCTTCAAATGAAGAAGTTAGAAAGAGAAAATGAGCGATTACGTGCAGAAAACTTATTTTTAAAAAAGTTAGAGGAGATCGAAAGGAGGCAAAAATAAGTCAAATCCAATCGGAGGATAAGTATATCGCTATTCAAGAGATCCATCAGGAAGAGAATATAAGCATTCGTTTACTGAGTGAAATAGCGGGAATTGCACGATCCGCCTATTATAAGTGGCTTCATCGCGTTCCTTCTTCTCAAGAGCTATTGAATGAGAAAATCATGAAAGAGATGAAAATTCTCCATGAAAAAGTGGAGGGCATCTTCGGTTATCGCCAAATGACCCTTCACATGAATAGACAGTTTAAAGAAAGATTGAATCATAAAAGAATTTATCGACTAATGAAAGTGGTTGGCTTACGCTCGATCATTCGTATCAAGAAAAAACGTTATAAACGCTCCGTTCCCCAACAAGTGGCAGAGAATATCTTAAATCGGGAATTTACCGCAACAAAACCAAATGAAAAGTGGGTGACGGATGTGACAGAATTTAAGTATGGTTCATCAAAGAAGGCATATTTAAGTGCCATTCGGGATCTTTATGATGGATCCATTGTTAGCTATGTTTTAGGACATTCGAATAATAATGAACTTGTATTCCAAACGCTTGATCAAGCAACCGTACTTTTATTGGAGGAAGAACATCCAATTATCCATAGTGATCGAGGGTATCAGTATACTTCAAAAGGTTTTAAGCTTAAAGTAGACGAGGCAGAGATAACACACAGTATGTCACGAGTTGGAAAGTGTATTGATAATGGTCCAATGGAGTCTTTTTGGGGGACACTGAAATGCGAAAAGTATTATTTACACAAATATAAGACCTTTGAGGAACTTTCTCTTGCGATAGATGACTATATCCAATTTTATAATAACAATAGATATCAAAAACGATTAAACGGCCTTAGCCCTATGGAATATAGAGTTAAAGCCGCTTAGATCTTTTTTATTATTTCCACTGTCTACTTGACAGGGGGCAGTTC
>NZ_BCVE01000052.1 GCF_001591585.1 Niallia circulans NBRC 13626
GTTAAGTTAGAAAGGGCGCACGGTGGATGCCTTGGCACTAGGAGCCGATGAAGGACGGGATTAACACCGATATGCTTTGGGGAGCTGTAAGTAAGCTTTGATCCAGAGATTTCCGAATGGGGAAACCCTCTATCCGTAATGGGATAGAATCTTTACCTGAATACATAGGGTACTGAAGGCAGACCCGGGGAACTGAAACATCTAAGTACCCGGAGGAAGAGAAAGCAAACGCGATTCCCTGAGTAGCGGCGAGCGAAACGGGATTAGCCCAAACCAAGAGGCTTGCCTCTTGGGGTTGTAGGACACTCTATATGGAGTTACAAAGGAACGGGGTAGACGAATCGATCTGGAAAGGTCAGTCGTAGAAGGTAAAAACCCTGTAGTCGAAACTTCGTTCCCTCTTGAGTGTATCCTGAGTACGGCGGGACACGAGAAATCCCGTCGGAAGCAGGGAGGACCATCTCCCAAGGCTAAATACTCCCTAGTGACCGATAGTGAACCAGTACCGTGAGGGAAAGGTGAAAAGCACCCCGGAAGGGGAGTGAAATAGATCCTGAAACCGTGTGCCTACAAGTAGTTAGAGCCCATTTATGGGTGATAGCGTGCCTTTTGTAGAATGAACCGGCGAGTTACGATTACATGCGAGGTTAAGTTGAAGAGACGGAGCCGCAGCGAAAGCGAGTCTGAATAGGGCGAAATAGTATGTGGTTGTAGACCCGAAACCAGGTGATCTACCCATGTCCAGGGTGAAGTCCAGGTAACACTGGATGGAGGCCCGAACCCACGCACGTTGAAAAGTGCGGGGATGAGGTGTGGGTAGCGGAGAAATTCCAATCGAACTTGGAGATAGCTGGTTCTCTCCGAAATAGCTTTAGGGCTAGCCTCAAGATTTAGAGTATTGGAGGTAGAGCACTGTTTGGACTAGGGGCCCCCATCGGGTTACCGAATTCAGACAAACTCCGAATGCCAAATACTTATTCTTGGGAGTCAGACTACGAGTGATAAGATCCGTGGTCAAGAGGGAAACAGCCCAGACCACCAGCTAAGGTCCCAAAGTATACGTTAAGTGGAAAAGGATGTGGAGTTGCTTAGACAACCAGGATGTTGGCTTAGAAGCAGCCACCATTTAAAGAGTGCGTAATAGCTCACTGGTCGAGTGACTCTGCGCCGAAAATGTACCGGGGCTAAACGTATCACCGAAGCTGTGGATTGACATCTATGATGTCAGTGGTAGGAGAGCGTTCTAAGGGCGTTGAAGCTAGACCGTAAGGACTGGTGGAGCGCTTAGAAGTGAGAATGCCGGTATGAGTAGCGAAAGATGAGTGAGAATCTCATCCACCGAATGCCTAAGGTTTCCTGAGGAAGGCTCGTCCGCTCAGGGTTAGTCGGGACCTAAGCCGAGGCTGAAAAGCGTAGGCGATGGACAACAGGTTGATATTCCTGTACCACCTTTAAATCGTTTGAGCAATGGGGGGACGCAGGAGGATAGGGTAAGCGTGCTGTTGGATTAGCACGTCCAAGCAGTTAGGCTGGTAATGAGGCAAATCCCATTACCACATAAGCGGAGCTGTGACGGCGAGGGAAATATAGTACCGAAGTTCCTGATTCCACACTGCCAAGAAAAGCCTCTAGCGAGATTTA
>NZ_BCVE01000053.1 GCF_001591585.1 Niallia circulans NBRC 13626
GGAGAGCGTCTATAATTTTGTGTAAATGGTTATACTTACCAATTAAGGAGATGATCATTTATGCAAGATCTACGGAATATGACAATTAGAGAGTTGGCCAGTCAATGTGAAACAGTGGATGATATCCACATGATGTTAAAAGAACTTTTTAAGGAAACTCTTCAACAAGTATTTGAAGCTGAAATCGAGGAACACTTAGGTTACTCTAAACACAATGTTAATGGTATTAACTCGGGAAATAGTCGAAACGGATATAGTAAAAAAACCATTAAATCTAAGTTGGGTGAAACTAAATTAAATATCCCTAGGGATCGTAAAGGAGAATATGAGCCTCAGATTATTAAAAAGTATGAGACCTCCATCAATGGCTTAGAGGATCAAATTATCGCCCTTTATTCCAAGGGAATGTCTACTAGAGACATAGAAAGTCATATGAGAGACATATATGGAATTAGCGTTTCTCCGACTTTAGTTAGTAAGGTAACGGATAAGGTTTTGCCGCTTGTTTATGAATGGCAATCCCGTCTACTAGAACCTGTTTATCCCATTGTATTTTTAGATGCTATTCATTTTAAGGTAAAGCATGAAAATAGGATTGTGAGTAAAGCTGCTTATACCGTTCTTGGTATTAATACTGATGGGATAAAAGATATTTTAGGTATTTGGATTGGCGAAGAAGAAAGTGCTAGTTTTTGGTTAAATGTATGTCAAGATTTAAAAAGTCGCGGGGTCGAAGACATCCTAATAGCCTGTAAAGATGGGCTTTCTGGTTTTACTGAAGCCATTAACGCTACTTTTCCTAAGACTGATGTTCAATCTTGTATTATTCATCAACTACGGAATAATTCCAAGACTGTTCCCAATAAAAATCGTAAAGAATTTATGAACGATTTAAAGAATGTCTATAAGGCTTTTACCATTGAACAGGCGGAAATGGCCTTTGAAGAATTTAAAGCAAAATGGGAAAAGAAGCATCCATCTGTTATTAAGTCATGGGAAAATAATTGGTTAGAACTTACCACTTATTTCTCTTATCCAGTGGAAATTAGAAAATTAATTTATACAACAAATACTATGGAAGCCTTTCACCGACAACTAAGAAAAGTCACCAAAACGAAAACGGCTTATCCTACGGATAATGCTTTAAGAAAAATTGTTTATCTAGCGACTATAGGTGTAACGGATAAATGGACTATTCCTGTGTCTGGATGGTTAGAATGTAAACAACAGTTTGAAATAATGTTTGAGGGGCGATTTGGGAAATAATCATTTTTTATTATTTTCTTACGCTTTAGGGCTATGCCCTAAGGGTTTATCGCTTTGGTTCTCCCAAAAGAAAAAGAGAGGATAACTCCTCTCCACTTTTGTACAGAACCCTACTAGGTGCTCGGGGTGCTCCCCAGCATTGCCCTATCCCCCTAGTAGGTAAGAATCTTATAGTTATAGTATTAACCATTTATTGTAATTCAATCATTTACACAAAATATTTTACATT
>NZ_BCVE01000054.1 GCF_001591585.1 Niallia circulans NBRC 13626
TCGACTGAGATAAAGGAAACACGATGAACGTAAGTGAATCGATGTGGACTTATCGTAGGGAGATGATCGGAAATTTGATAGGCGATAGGCGTTGGAGCTGGACAATAATGATTACTTGTTTCTTTCTTCTTACCATAATCTAGTTTTCAGGGAATAATTTTCTAAAATTATACTTGAAAAAATCTCAAAAGCATGTATAATAAAATATGTCTTGAGAAAAGTCTGGTGGCGATAGCGAGAAGGTCACACCCGTTCCCATACCGAACACGGAAGTTAAGCTTCTCAGCGCCGATGGTAGTTGGGGGTTCTCCCCCTGTGAGAGTAGGACGACGCCAGGCTTTATTTATGGAGGATTAGCTCAGCTGGGAGAGCATCTGCCTTACAAGCAGAGGGTCGGCGGTTCGATCCCGTCATCCTCCACCATTTATTATTGGACAACTATATTTACGCCGGTTTAGCTCAATTGGTAGAGCAACTGACTTGTAATCAGTAGGTTGGGGGTTCAAGTCCTCTAGCCGGCACCATCTAATGAGCCATTAGCTCAGTCGGTAGAGCATCTGACTTTTAATCAGAGGGTCGGAGGTTCGAATCCTCCATGGCTCACCATTAGAAAATTTAAAATAGTATTAAGCGGGTGTGGCGGAATTGGCAGACGCACTAGACTTAGGATCTAGCGCCGCAAGGCGTGGGGGTTCGACTCCCTTCACCCGCACCAATTTACTATCAATTAAATAGATGCGGAAGTAGTTCAGTGGTAGAACACCACCTTGCCAAGGTGGGGGTCGCGGGTTCGAATCCCGTCTTCCGCTCCATAAAACAATGCCGGGGTGGCGGAACTGGCAGACGCACAGGACTTAAAATCCTGCGGTAGGTGACTACCGTACCGGTTCGATTCCGGTCCTCGGCACCATTGTTTTTATATTAATGCGCCCGTAGCTCAATTGGATAGAGCGTCTGACTACGGATCAGAAGGTTATGGGTTCGACTCCTTTCGGGCGCGCCATTATATTTCGGGAAGTAGCTCAGCTTGGTAGAGCACTTGGTTTGGGACCAAGGGGTCGCAGGTTCGAATCCTGTCTTCCCGACCATTATTCTCATTATATGGGGCCTTAGCTCAGCTGGGAGAGCGCCTGCCTTGCACGCAGGAGGTCAGCGGTTCGATCCCGCTAGGCTCCACCAATTTTATAATTCTTAATATGATGGCGGCGTAGCTCAGCTGGCTAGAGCGTACGGTTCATACCCGTGAGGTCGGGGGTTCGATCCCCTCTGCCGCTACCATACATATTATCTTGGACCTTTAGCTCAGTTGGTTAGAGCAGACGGCTCATAACCGTCCGGTCGTAGGTTCGAGTCCTACAAGGTCCACCATATTATTGAGGAGGAATACCCAAGTCCGGCTGAAGGGATCGGTCTTGAAAACCGACAGGCGGGTCAAACCGCGCGGGGGTTCGAATCCCCCTTCCTCCTCCATAAAAATTAAA
>NZ_BCVE01000055.1 GCF_001591585.1 Niallia circulans NBRC 13626
TGAACTGCACCCCAATTGTTAGACACAAACTAACAGTTGGAGGTGCAGTTTTTATATGTCTAAATTTAATATAGAGGAAAAAATAGAAGCAGTTATTCGTTATCTACAGGGAACGGAGGGGGTAAAATTTATTGCGAAATCCATAGGGGTACATCATACAGTCTTATTAAATTGGATAAAACAATATGAATATCATGGTGCCGATGCTTTAATAAAACCCTATACATCTTATACAACACAGTTTAAACTAGACGTACTGAATTATATGAGAGAGACAGGGACGTCTATAAGGGAAACTGCTGCAATATTTAACATTGCAACACATAGTACCATTCTAAAATGGCAAAAAGGTTTTGAATTACATGGAATTGACGCCCTGAAACCAACACAAAAGGGGCGCCCACCAATGAAAAAGGAAACGAATAAACCTCAACCAGTAGAAGGGTCTGAAGAAGCATTACGAGCTGAAAATGAACGTTTACGGATGGAGAATGCTTACTTAAAAAAGTTACATGCCTTAATTCAAGAAAAGGAAAAACTACAGAACAGGACAAAGCGCAAATAATTTATGAATTAAGGCAAGAATTTAAAGTGATTGATCTAGTAAAGGTCGCTGGTATTGCGCGTAGTACGTATTACTATTGGGTAAAACAAATGGATCGCCCAGATAAATATAAGGAAGTTAAAGAGTTAATTCAGGAGATTTTTGATGAACATCAGGGACGATATGGATATCGTCGGATCACATTAGAATTACATAACCGAGGCATCAAAATAAATCATAAAACAGTCCGCCGTCTTATGAATGAGATGGGATTAAAGTGTCTTGTGCGTATGAAAAAATATCGTTCCTACCGTGGGCAAGTAGGGAAAATAGCCCCAAATATTTTGGAACGTGATTTTAAAGCATCGAAACCAAACGAAAAGTGGGTAACGGATGTAACAGAATTCCATCTACACGGGGAGAAGCTATATTTGTCCCCCGTTCTAGATTTATTCAACGGAGAAATCATCGCTTATAACATAGAAAAGCGTCCTGTTTATCTACTTGTTTCGAAAATGCTGGACAAAGCTTTTGAGCATTTGAAAGAGGGTGACACCCCTATCCTCCATTCGGATCAAGGTTGGCATTATCAAATGAAGAAGTACCAACATGCTTTAAAGAAACATGAGATTACTCAAAGTATGTCACGTAAGGGGAATTGTTTAGATAACGCAGTCATGGAGAATTTCTTTGGCTTATTAAAGTCTGAATTACTCTATTTAAAAGAATTTGAGAGTATGGAGCATTTTAAAGAAGAATTAGAGAATTACATTCACTACTATAACCACAAACGGATTAAGACAAAATTAAAAGGCATGAGTCCGGTGCAATATCGAACTCATGCCCTAGTAGCTGCCTAAATCCCGTGTCTAACTTTTTGGGTTCAGATCA
>NZ_BCVE01000057.1 GCF_001591585.1 Niallia circulans NBRC 13626
GGGTGCCCGTACCGCAAACCGACACAGGTAGGCGAGGAGAGAATCCTAAGGTGAGCGAGAGAACTCTCGTTAAGGAACTCGGCAAAATGACCCCGTAACTTCGGGAGAAGGGGTGCTCTTGCGGGTGCAAGCCTGCGAGAGCCGCAGTGAATAGGCCCAGGCGACTGTTTAGCAAAAACACAGGTCTCTGCGAAGCCGCAAGGCGAAGTATAGGGGCTGACACCTGCCCGGTGCTGGAAGGTTAAGAGGAGGGGTTAGCACGTTAGTGCGAAGCTCTGAATTGAAGCCCCAGTAAACGGCGGCCGTAACTATAACGGTCCTAAGGTAGCGAAATTCCTTGTCGGGTAAGTTCCGACCCGCACGAAAGGTGTAACGATCTGGGCACTGTCTCAACGAGAGACTCGGTGAAATTATAGTACCTGTGAAGATGCAGGTTACCCGCGACAGGACGGAAAGACCCCGTGGAGCTTTACTGCAGCCTGATATTGAATTTTGGTACAGCTTGTACAGGATAGGTAGGAGCCTTGGAAGCCGGAGCGCCAGCTTCGGTGGAGGCATTGGTGGGATACTACCCTGGCTGTATTGACATTCTAACCCGCACCCCTGATCGGGGTGGGAGACAGTGTCAGGTGGGCAGTTTGACTGGGGCGGTCGCCTCCTAAAAAGTAACGGAGGCGCCCAAAGGTTCCCTCAGAATGGTTGGAAATCATTCGTAGAGTGTAAAGGCACAAGGGAGCTTGACTGCGAGACCTACAAGTCGAGCAGGGACGAAAGTCGGGCTTAGTGATCCGGTGGTTCCGCATGGAAGGGCCATCGCTCAACGGATAAAAGCTACCCCGGGGATAACAGGCTTATCTCCCCCAAGAGTCCACATCGACGGGGAGGTTTGGCACCTCGATGTCGGCTCATCGCATCCTGGGGCTGTAGTCGGTCCCAAGGGTTGGGCTGTTCGCCCATTAAAGCGGTACGCGAGCTGGGTTCAGAACGTCGTGAGACAGTTCGGTCCCTATCCGTCGTGGGCGTAGGAAATTTGAGAGGAGCTGTCCTTAGTACGAGAGGACCGGGATGGACGCACCGCTGGTGTACCAGTTGTCTTGCCAAAGGCATCGCTGGGTAGCTATGTGCGGAAGGGATAAGTGCTGAAAGCATCTAAGCATGAAGCCCCCCTCAAGATGAGATTTCCCATAGCGCAAGCTAGTAAGATCCCTGAAAGATGATCAGGTTGATAGGTCAGAGGTGGAAGCGTGGCGACATGTGGAGCTGACTGATACTAATAGATCGAGGACTTAACTAAAA
>NZ_BCVE01000058.1 GCF_001591585.1 Niallia circulans NBRC 13626
GTTTATAATTTGTTTGGGTAATGCCGAGGACCGGAATCGAACCGGTACGGTAGTCACCTACCGCAGGATTTTAAGTCCTGTGCGTCTGCCAGTTCCGCCACCCCGGCATGATATGAAACAAATTTAAATTATAAACGATTATGGAGGCGGCAACCGGATTCGAACCGGTGGTAAAGGTTTTGCAGACCTCTGCCTTACCACTTGGCTATGCCGCCATAAATATATTGGAGCGGAAGACGGGATTCGAACCCGCGACCCCCACCTTGGCAAGGTGGTGTTCTACCACTGAACTACTTCCGCGAATGGCTGGGCTAGCTGGATTCGAACCAACGAGTGACGGAGTCAAAGTCCGTTGCCTTACCGCTTGGCTATAGCCCAATACTATATATATGCAATAAAATAAAAAAAGTGTCAAAAATAAATGGGGCGAATAATGGGAATCGAACCCACGAGTGTCGGAGCCACAATCCGATGCGTTAACCACTTCGCCATATCCGCCATAATATTTATTTGAAATTGGCAGGGGTAGTAGGAATCGAACCCACACCAAAGGTTTTGGAGACCTTCGTTCTACCTTTAAACTATACCCCTAAATGAATGGTGGAGGGGGACGGATTCGAACCGCCGAACCCGAAGGAGCGGATTTACAGTCCGCCGCGTTTAGCCACTTCGCTACCCCTCCGACATAAAAGGTGGCTCAGGACGGAATCGAACCGCCGACACAAGGATTTTCAGTCCTTTGCTCTACCGACTGAGCTACTGAGCCATTACTTAATGCTATTTATTTTTTG
>NZ_BCVE01000059.1 GCF_001591585.1 Niallia circulans NBRC 13626
GTTTTACTACTTCCGGCGGCATTTTCGGATTGTTAATAATCGTCTCTTTTACCGTTTGGATTGCTTTTTGTAGATTAGGGTCTTGTTTTATTTGGTCTTTCGTTTGAGTTAATTGATCCTGCACGGCTTTGCTTTGCTCTGTTGCTATTGGTTTGAATTGTTGGGCCGTTACTTCTTGTTCTGCTTTTGTGAGTGCTTGTACTAATTTCTCGCGCCCAGCACTTTCTTGGCCTAAACGGAGGCTTATTGTCGCTTCTCTTACCGCCTGTTCTACCTGTTTTACTACTTCTGGCGGCATTTTTGGATTATTGACAATTGTTTCTTTTACTGTTTGGATTGCCTTTTGTAGATTAGGCTCTTGTTTTATTTGGTCTTTCGTTTGAGTCAATTGGTCTTGTACGGCTTTGCTTTGCTCTGTTGCTATTGGTTTGGATTGTTGGGCCGTTACTTCTTGTTCTGCTTTTGTGAGTGCTTGTACTAATTTCTCGCGGCCAGCACTTTCTTGGCCTAAACGCTGGCTTATTGTCGCTTCTCTTACTGCCTGTTCTACTT